>NZ_JAIPUP010000001.1:0-1083967 GCF_030418485.1 Gordonibacter sp. RACS_AR68 | reverse complement strand
ATTCATCTCGCAATATCCGGTTTTCAAGGTTCCCGCCTCCCCTTCCGGGGGGCCTCGCCGCCTCCCTTCCGGGCGAGCGGCGCAAGGAGATACTTTACCTTCCCGTTGCCATCCTGTCAAGAACTTTTTTCAAGAACTTTCGAAGATTTTCGAGATGCCGTTGAAACGGACTCGCAATCTTCGTGCTCCTAAAAGCTCTCTTCAGAAGGAACGACCCACGCTCTCCTCAAGCGCGGGTTTTGTATAATACCGGTAAGCTATTACCAACGCAATGGGAAAATGCAAGTTTTTGAAAACTTTTCGACACCTTTTGGTAAAACGCCTGATGAAGCACTATTAAGCTTCAAGCTTATCGTGGATGGCGCCACATATCCTTCAAACTTGCGCTTATTCGGCGTGGTGACCCTTGCCCGAAGCGCCCTTTCCCTGGCCTACCCCCTGCCCGTGGCCGTTGCCAGAGGGGCCGTCGTGACCGGATCCCCAGCCTGCGCCGCCTTGCTGGCCGCCCTCCCCCTCTGGCTCGCCGCCTTCGAGGGCGGCGATACGGCTGCGCAGCTCATGCATGCTCATGGAGGCACAGTCTTCGAGCGTCAAGCTGCTGTCCAGCTCCAGCAGGCGGAGTGCCGCCTGATAGCGGCCTGCACCCATGCCGGCAGCCGAAGCGGCCGCGCGCGTCTCCGCGTCAACCGTATGACAGGAGCCCTCGCAAGGCAGGCTGCGCAGGCAGGCGTCGCTTTGCGTGCGCAGCGTGTCGGACTGGCCTGCATCGTTGGAAGCCACGCTTATCGCAATGTAGGCATCGCTTTCCAGGTAAGGCGCGAAGGCGGTGCTCGAGGTGAGCGTTGCCACGGCGCTGTCGTAGGGCTTTCCCGTAACCGATACGTCACGGAGCAGAGCCTCGCCGTCCTCGTTGTAGGCCTTCGCCGAGACAACGATGTCAAAGCGGTTGATGCCAAGCTCGATAGACGGATTCACATCGATGCCCACGAATGCCGTCTCCTCGAAGTACAGGCGGGAGCCTATGAGGCCCACGGCCGTCAGCGCCAAGCACGCTGCAAGGGCGATGGCGGCACGGCGCCACTTCACAATGCGCGGCGCAGGGGGCTTCGAAGGCAAAGCTTCCCTGGGCTGTACCAGATCGTCGATGGCGGCAAGCGTGCGCGCCCTCACTTCGGGAGGAAGCGACACCTCATCGAAGGCCTCGCGAACGCGTTGCTCCAAATCGTTCATGAGAGGGCCTCCTTCAGAAGCATCTTGCCACGTGCAATCCACGAGTACACGGTGTTGACGGGCGCGTCGACCATCGTCGCGATTTCCGGGGCGGTGTAGCCTTCATAGAGAGAAAGGTAGAGGGGCGTGCGCGGCGGGTCGGTCAGTCCGCGCAGGGCGTCCACGACCTCGCTCGAAAACGATGCGGGCTGCATCGCCTCGTCGCAGGACACGAGCTTGTCGCCGCAGGCGCCTTCGTCAAGGGGAACGTTCGCGCGGCTGGATGCCTTGAGCATGTCCTTGCAGGTGTTGGCAGCCACGCGAATGAGCCAGGCCTTGCGATGCTCGTCGTCGTTGAACGAGACGGTGTCGGCAAGGGCGTATTTGACCATGGTGTCCTGGAACGCATCCTGGGCATCGGCCGAAGCACGAAAGTAGAGGACGCACACACGCCACACCGTGGAGCCGTGAGCGTCCATCGCCTGCTCTATGTCCTCGTGCGGCCTCATGCCCTGCCCGGTGCGACGACGGCGCTAGCAGCCGCGGCCGTGATGGCCGCGGCCCGCGCCGGCCCCCTGGCCGTGACCGTGGCCGGCGCCGTTGCCCGGGCAGGTGCCTGCCTCGTAGTTGTCGCACGTGCCGTTGCCGTCCGCATCGACGTAGCCGGCACCCTGGCCACAGCCGTTGCCTTGACCGGCGCACGCGCCGCTGGCGTAGTTGTCGCAGACACCGTCGTTGTCGGCGTCGACATAGCCGCGATGGTGTCCGCCCTGCGCGCACGTGCCGGCTGCGTAGTTGTCGCAAACGCCATCGTTATCGGCATCGACATAGCCCGGACACGCGGGCGCGGCGGTCGATGCCGCCTCGACGGCCTTCTGCGCCGCCGGCGCCGAATCGGCAATCCCCCGCACGACGACAGGCTCCGTCGTCGTGGCGCCGCCCTGGGCGCTGGCGAAGGCGATGGTGGGCACGGCGGCAACTGCCAGCAACGCGACAAGGGCGATGGCGACGGTTCTCTTCTTCATGCTTCGGTCCTCCTGGTTGGTTCGGTTCGCTTCTTCCTTCACCGCTAACACGAGCGGGCGAGGCGAATCCTTGCAACGTTTTCCAAATTCTTTCCCTTGATGCGAAAAAGCCCGCCCCGCCAAGGGCGGAACGGGCCTTCGTCGGCAGATTTCCTAGACCAGGCGCACGAACTTGCGCTTGCCTACCTGGAGCGTGGCACCCGCCAGCATCGCCGGGTCCACGTTGTAGGACTTGGCGGGAACGGGCTCGCCGTTCACCTTCACGCCGCCGCCGTCGATGAGGCGCCGGGCCTCGCCGGCGCTGGCGGCCAGGCCCGCATCGGCGAGGAGCTTGGCCAGGTAGACGGTGCCCTCGTCGTTGGGGGCGAGGTCGGCCGCGAACTCGGGGATGTCGTCGGGCACGGCGTGCTGCTTGAACACGAGGTCGAACTGCTCCTCGGCCGCCTGCGCCGCGGCCTCGTCGTAGTAGGCCGCCACGATGTTGCGCGCCAGCGCGCGCTTCACCTTGTTGGGATGCAGCTCGTCGGCTGCCAGGCCGCGCTCGATCTCGTCGATCTCGCCCACCGGCAGCGCGGAGGCCAGGCGGTAGTACTTCACCATGAGCTCGTCGGGGATGGACATGACCTTGCCGAACATGTCGGCCGGCTCGTCGGTGAGGCCGATGTAGTTGCCGTAGCTCTTGGACATCTTCTGTACGCCGTCGGTGCCTTCGAGCAGGGGCAGCGTCAGGCACACCTGCGGCTCCATGCCCATCTTCTCCATGAGCTCGCGGCCGGCCAGCAGGTTGAACAGCTGGTCGGTGCCGCCGAGCTCCACGTCGGCCTCGATGACCACCGAGTCGTAGGCCTGCATGAGCGGGTAAAGGAACTCGTGCAGGCTGATGGACTGGTTCGACGTGTAGCGGTTGTGGAAGTCGTCGCGCTCGAGGATGCGGGCCACCGTGAAGTTGCTGGCCAGCTTCAAGAGGCCCTCCATGTTGAGGGACAGCAGCCACTCGGAGTTGTAGCGCAGCGTGGTCTTCTCGGGATCGAGGATCTTGAAGGCTTGGTCCACATAGGTTTGAGCGTTGGCCTTGATCTGCTCTGACGTGAGCTGCGGGCGCGTGGAGTTACGGCCCGACGGGTCGCCGATGAGCGCGGTGCCGTCGCCGATGATGAGCGTGACGCCATGGCCGAGATCCTGGAACTGGCGGAGCTTCCGCAGTGGCACGGCATGCCCGAGGTGGATGTCGGGTGCCGTGGGGTCCACGCCCAGCTTGATGTTGAGGGGCTTGCCGCGCTTGAGCTTCTCGAGCAGCGCGCTTTCCGGCACGATCTGCGCCGCGCCGGAGGCGATGGTGTGCAGTTGTTCTTCAGCGGATAGCATCGATCTCTCTCCTTACCATATATAGTGTTGGAGATTCTAGCACATCGGTGGTCGACAAGGGGCGTTTCACATGCCCGGGATTGCGGGGCCGGCTTGCGGGGGTGACATTATCCCCGTCCCTCTGTCACCCCCTGATCGTGGTGCTTCCCCCTTACGAAACCCCTCGGTAGAGGTGGCCGCTGGTGGTGCCGGGAGTCTTGGCGAGCGCATTGCCGTCGCGCTGGGCCACGTCGCGGGCGCGGACGGCGCGGGCCACGGCGGCGGCCGTCTCCTCGACGTTCATGAGCGTGGCATCCACCATGAGCCCCGAGAGGCCGGTTGCAATGAGGTCGGGGACCACCTGGGCCACGTCGAGCACCACGCCGTTGTACACGTGGCTGCGTCCCAGCGCATCGGTGACGACGGGGAACTCGTAGTCCTTGCGGTCCTTGAGGTAGTGCGGGCTCTTGCGGCGCGCGCACTCGTCGCATCGCTCGTTGCACGGTCCCTGGCTCATGAGCAGGCAGTGCTCGCACACCATGAGCTCCTGCGCCCCCATGATGGTCAGGCCGAGCGCGACGGGCGCGTTCTCGGCTAGGTCGGCCACCTGGCCGAGCGTGAGCTCGGGCGAGAGCCACACGCGCTCGACCCCCCAGTCGGCCATCGTTTCGAGCGAGAGGCGGTTCACAAGCGGCAGATGCGGGCCCGCCTCCACGACGGCGCCCAGCTCGGCGGCGCGCTGCACCGCGCCCAGGCTCTCTGCGAGCACGGGCTTCCCGGGCTTCACGTAGCGCCAGGGGTCGAAGCCGAGCAGATCCTCGCGGGTGCCGGCCACCGGGTCATGGTCGACCACGGGCAGCGCCGTGACGCACTGCTTCGGGTAGCCGGCCTGCTCTGCCGTGCCCGTGCGCTGGCCGGCGATGACCGCCTCGCCGCGCTTGTAGTTGAGGGCCGGAACGTAGACCGTATCGGCGCCGGCGCGCTTGGCGGCGCGCGCGCAGGCGGGGTTCGTCACCCATGCGGCAACCGTGCAGCCCCGGCGCTCGGCCGGAACCCGGCGGGGCCGCTCCTGCACGCGCGGCAGGGCGCGGTTGCGATAGGGGGCCAACAGGCTCGCGCTTAGGTTGTCGAGCGCGTCGGCACGCACGCGGTGCAGCTGGGAGAAGCCGATGCCCACGTTCTCGTCGAGGTCGATATCGAGCGCATCGAGCTGGAACGGCGTCTGCCCGAGCCGGTCGATATGCGCCCGGACGTCCGTCGCGGCCACGGCCTTCGTACGCGCTGCCTCCACGACGTCGCCCTCCGCCACGCCGATGGCGCCGGCGGCATCGGCCTCCGCGCCGGCGAGCCGAAACTCGATGCGCAGCGGCTCGCCGATGCGCAGCCGCGCCGAACCGACCACGCGCATGCTCGGCGCCAACGGGTCGTCGGCGAAGCCGGTGGCGGCGTTGCGCACGCGGAACACACGGTCGCCCTTGCCCACCGCCCGCTGCGGAGCCGTGCGCACGTTGCCCGCCTTGTCGGCCTCGAGGGGGCCGAGCGTGTGGGCGAAGTGACCCTTGTTCGTCCAGAATTCCAGCACGTCACCCTCGTGCAGCTCCTCCTCGGCGGCGATAGCCGCCACCCCGTCGCGCGCGTAGGCCACGCGGCCTACGAAGACGCCGCGGTTGTTGGGGCGCCCGTAGCTCATGATGTCGTTGCCGCGCTGGCCCGTGAGGTACGCGGTGGTGAAGCCGCGCGAGAATGCCTCCTCGAGCGCGCGGCGCTCGTCGCCGGTGGCGCGCACGGGGGCATCCTCCCCTATCGCGCCCATCGCGCACGCGGCCAGCACGCGGTCGAGCACCGCCCGGTAGGCGGACGTCACCGCGAACACGTAGTCGGCGGACTTCATGCGCCCCTCTATCTTGAGCGAGGCGGCACCGGCCGCCACCAGCTCGGGCATGAGGTCGATGGCGCAGAGGTCCTGAGGCGAGAGCAGGTGCTCGCCCGGCGACGGCAGCTCCTTGCGCTGTGCGCGGTTGCGCAGCTCGTAGGGAAGCCGGCACGCCTGGGCGCACAGGCCCCGGTTCGCCGAGCGGCCGCCGATCATCGAGGACATGAAGCACTGGCCCGAATAGCACACGCACAGGGCACCGTGGGCGAACGCCTCGACTTCCAGGCCGAAGTCGGACGCAACGCCGGCCAGGTGCTCAACTTCTGCCAGGGACAGCTCGCGCGCGAGCGTCACGCGGCGCGCGCCCAGCTTGGCGGCCGCCTCGATGCCGGCTGCGTTGTGGGTGTTCATCTGCGTGGAGATATGCAGGCGCGCCTGGGGAAGCGACCGGGCGAGCTCGGCGGCCACGCCCACGTCCTGCACGATGAAGGCATCGGCGCCGGCCCGGTACGCCTGCCGCGCGCACTCCAGGGCGCGGTCGACCTCCGAGGGCAAGATGGCGGTGTTCAGCGTCACGTACACGCGCACGCCGCGCAGATGCGCGTAGTCGCAGGCCTCGCCAAGGGTCTCAAGCGTGAAGTTGTCGGCGTTGCGCCGTGCGTTGAACGCGTCCAATCCCAGGTAGACGGCATCCGCCCCACCTGCCACCGCCGCGTGCAGCGCCTCTGCGCCCCCCGCCGGGGCAAGCAGTTCCACGGACGGCAGCGCCGTGCCTTGCTGGTTCGACATAGTTGCTTCCTAACTGCGTATCTCATGCGACCGCACGTGCATTATGCGTGCGAGCAGCCGCTTTATGCTCTTTTCTGTGCGCCGGCCCGCGTTGTAACGGTTCGGCAACGGCAGTATGGTAGTATAGTCGAACCATGAAAATACGGCGAAAACAGCGCGAAACGCGCACCCATGCCGCGAAATGGCTCCTGCTTGTCGCAGCAGCGGCTTTCTGCTTCGTGGCGTATCAAGGCGTCCAGGGCGTGCTTCACGTCATAGACGATTGGACGAGCGACCTCCCCAGCCTGTCGAGCACCGACGCGTTCAACTACGCGCAGGAGTCGACGATGTACGCGGGCGACCAGAGCACGCTTTTGGCCGAGTTCCAGCTTGAGAAGCGCGACCCGCTCGCCTCGGCCGACCAGGTGAGCCCCTACGTGCTCAAGGGCACGGTGGACACCGAGGACGTGCGCTTCTACGAGCATACCGGCGTGGACCTTCCCGGCATCGCACGCGCCGTGCTCGTCAACCTGGGCGGCGGGGCGCTCGAGGGCGCCTCCACCATCACGCAGCAGCTCGTGCGCAACACCGTGCTGTCCGAGGAGGCCAACGACATCTCGTTCGAGCGCAAGATCCGCGAAGCGCAGCTGGCGGTGGACATGGAGAAGATGTACTCCAAAGACGAGATACTCCTCATGTACCTTAACACCATCAACTACGGCGACGGCTGCTACGGCATAGAGGCGGCGGCGCAGAACTACTTCCAGGTGTCGGCGCTCGACTTGACGCTGTCGCAGGCTGCCGCCCTTGTGGGCATCCCCCAGTCGCCGACGTACCTCAACCCAAAGGAGAACCCGGAGGCCTGCCAGGAGCGCCGCAACGTGGTGCTCGACCGCATGCTCACGGCCGGCGACATCACGCAGGAGGAGCACGATGCAGCCCAAGCGGTGCCGCTGGAGGAGGATCTGAACCTGGCCGGCGATCCGCCCAGCCAGGGAATCTACGCCTATCCTTACTTTACCAGCTATGTCCGTGACCTTCTGACGGCCGAGAACAACCCCTTCGGCCTCTCCTATGCCGACCTGTTCGAGGGCGGCTACACCATCTACACGTCGCTCGACCCGGCCATGCAGGAGAAGGCTGAAGCGGCCTGCGCCGCCCAAAACGAGGTCATTGCCGATAATCTCGAGTCCTCCATCGTGGCCGTCGAACCAAGTACGGGCTACATAAAAGCCCTCGTGGGCGGCAAGGACTATTTCTCTAACCAATGGAACGTCGCCACGCAGGGAGGCCAGCCGACAGGATCGTCGTTCAAGCCGTTCACCTTGGCGGCAGCCATCGAGCAGGGCATCAATCCCGCAACGATGATCGACTGCACGAACCCGATGACCATAACGGGCGGCAAAGAGCTTTGGAACTTCGGCAATACCAACTACGGGATACGCAGCATCGCAAGCGCCACCACCGTGTCGTCGAATACCGGCTACTACCGACTTGCCGAAAAAGTGACCCCTGCCGCCATGAACGAGATGGCGCAACGCCTCGGGGCGAACTTCGAAACGCAGAACCTGCCTATTGCCACGCTGGGCACGGAGAACGTCACGCCCCTCGATATGGCGAAAGCCTACGCCACCTTTGCTACCGGAGGGATGCGACACGAGGCGGTAGCCGTGACGAAGATCGTGGACAAGAACGGCAACGTGGTCTACGAGGCACCGACCAGCGACGAGGGAGAGCGTGTGATCTCCGAAGAGGTGGCGGGTGCCGTGACCAAGGTGCTTCGCACGGTTTTCGAATCTTCTGACGGCACCGCCTACGGCATGATGCCGACGAACGGGCAACCGGTGGCGGGCAAGACGGGCACCGTGCAGGAATTTCGCGGACACTGGCTCGTAGGATACTCGCCGCAACTCTCGTGCGCCGCTTGGATCGGCAGCCGCAATTACGAACAGACCGACGAGGACCTCACTGCCAACTATCTGTGGAGGGACTTCATGTCGAGGGCCCTCGCGGGTACGGAGATCGTGCAATTCCCCGAGACGAAGGATCCCGAGTACAAGAACCCCTTCAACACGGAGCAGAAGGAGAAGTACGCGAAGCAAACGCAGGAAGAGAAGGACAAGGAGCTCGCCGCGAAGGCGGCGGGTGCCGTGGGGCTTTCCCTAAGCGATGCCGCCTCCCTGCTGAACGGGTACGACGTCACCTATACCGAAGAGTATTCGAGCAGCGTCGCAGCGGGCATCGTCATCAGCCAGAGCGTGCAGAACGGCAAGATCGTGCTCGTGGTATCGAAGGGACCGAAGCCGGTTGACCCAACACCCACGCCTACACCTACCCCGACGCCCGACCCGGATCCACCTCCCGACCCGGACCCAACCCCCGACCCTCCGCCTGACAGCACGGGATGATTCGACGTTTTGCCCTTGCATAGAAACGCCCCCCTTCCACGAACTTGAGGAAGGGGGGCGTTTTGGTTGGAAGAACAGGCTGCCGCTAGTTCTTCTCGGAGGCCTTGTTGTCGCCCGACTGGAGCTTGCCGATGCCCTCGTCGTACTGGCTCTTGATATCGGCTATACGCTGGTCGTACGTCGAATAGTCGAAAGGCTGCGCCTCGGTGGCGCTGTCGATTTCCGTGTAGAGCTCGATGTAGGCGTTCAGGGCGTCCTTCAGCTTGTTCGTGCCGTCGACGTACTCCTGCTGGATGTCCTTGAGATCGTCGGGGACGTTCAGCTTGCCCAGCTCGTCGAGCGCCTTGTAGGCGTTGTCGGCCTGTGTCCGCATGCCTACCAGGTCGCCGCGCGACACGGCGTCGGTGAAGCCGTCGAGCCGGCTCTGCAGATCTTCCATCGTCTGGTTGACCTGCGTCATGTACTGTCGGTTCTCGGACTGCTGCTTCGTCGCGGCGCTTTCCTGCGATGCGCAGCCGGCGAGCGCGGCAACCGCCACGAAGGCCGCGCACATGACGCCGACGGCTTTGATGAGCATGGAACGTTTCATGTACAACCTACTTCCCTTTCGAGTAAAGCGCCGCTTGGATGCGGCGCGTGAAAACAACCTGCAAACAGTGTACCTGTTATGCGGCGAGCATTTGAAGTGTGCGCGACCAAATCGTTGGCAGAGAGAAACTTGCCGCAGACGGGGTCGTCGGATCGGGCGTGGGCTCAGGATCGGGGGTCGGCTCCGGTTCCGGATCGGGCGTGGGCTCGGGGTCCGGGGTGGGCTCGGGGTCCGGGGTTGGAGCCGGATCGGGCTTGTCGGTCCCACCGCCGGATGGCCCTCCCGGCGTGTTGGATCCGTTAGTGCCACCCGAGTTCGAGCCGTTGTTGGTCCCGTTCGCGCTGTTGGAATCGGTGTCTTTGTCCTTCTTGTCCGAGTCTTTCGAAGTATCCTCGCCCGAAGAGCCGGCGGTGCCCCCGATGCCGTACTTCGCATCGGTATAGGCCTTATACGGCGGATTGGCGGCATTGGCGAAATCGACCGCAGGCTGCCCTTCGAGCACCACGTTCATGAAGCTGGCAAAGGCGCTTGCCACCGTCACCGACGGCGGGATTGATTCGCAGGAGTTGTCTCCAAAGTAATCGCGACGGTCGCCAAGCCAGAAAGCCACCGACATCTGGGGCGTCACGCCGCAGAACCAACTGTCCTTGTAATCGTCCGAGGTGCCCGTCTTGCCTGCGACAACTTGCCCGTTCGCCAAGGCGGCATCGGTGCCGGTGCCCTCGGAGCTCTGCACGACGCCCTCCATAACCTTGAGGGCCGCATGGGCGACCTCGGGCTCGAGCACCCGCTCTCCCTCGGTGGTGGTATTATCCACGACCAGCTCGTCATCGCGATTGTAAACTTGCAGGACGGGGGTGGTGTTGTGGTGGACGCCCCCGCTGGCAAGCGTGGCGTAGGCCTCGGCCATCTCGAGGGGCGTCACCGCATCGACGCCCAACGTGATGGAACCGGTGCTCGACAGATTGGAATGGATGCCCATCTCCTTCGCAACCGAAGCCACGGCGTCGGGCCCGAGCGACAGACAGAGGCGCGCGAAACCGGTATTCGAGGACACGGCGAATGCACGCGCGATGCTGCGGGTGCCGTACTCCGTCTTGTTGATGTTCTCGACGGACCACCCGGGGAACTTCGCCGTGGCCGAGCAGTTGATGAGGGTCTGCGGATCGATACCCGCCTTGATAGCCGCCACCAGGGTGAACGTCTTGAACGAGGAACCCGACTGACGGCCGGCCCCGCCGGTGCCCGTTGCGAGGTTCACCTGGCTCTCAGAGTAATCCCTGCCCCCGACGAGCGCCTTGATGTGGCCCGTCTCGGGGTCGACGGCCGCCATGGCAGACTCGAACACGTTGTCAAGGCCGGCAGTCCCATTTGCCTGGGCGGCCTTGTCCCTCGCCGCCTGCTCCGCCGCCTCCTGGGCGGTGACGTCGAGCGTCGTGACGATGGTGAACCCGCCCTTGAGTATCTCCGCCTCCGACATTCCCAGCTCTTCCTTGAGCTCTTGGCGCATGTAGCTGGTGAAGTACGGGTAGGCGAGGATGCCGTCGTTCGTGGGGATGGTCTCGTTGACCTCGAGGGGAGCCTGCTGCGCCGCGTCGTGCTCCTCCTGGGTGATATAGCCATTCGACAGCATCCGGTCGAGCACGAGATTGCGTCGCTCTATGCAGTTCTTGCCGCCGTCGACAAGCGGGTTGTTGTAAGACGGCGACTGGGGAATGCCCACGAGGGCGGCAGCCTCGGCCAGCGTCAGGTCGGTCGCGTCCTTCGAGAAGTAGCGCTGCGAGGCGGCCTGGATGCCGTACGTGGCATTGCCGTAGTTGATGGTGTTGAGGTACATGCGCAGTATCTCGTCTTTCGAGTACACTTCCTCGAGCTTGACGGAAAGGTACATCTCGCGCACCTTGCGCTTGATGGAGATCTCATCCATCTCGTCGGAGAGGATGGTGTTGCGCACGAACTGCTGCGTGATGGTCGAGGCACCCTCGCGACCCGATCCGGTGATGTTCACCACGAGTGCACGGGCGATGCCGGCCAGGTCGAAGCCGCCGTGCTCGTAGAAGCGCTCGTCCTCGGTTGCCACCGTTCCGTCGAGAACATACTGGCTGATCTGGTTCAGCTCAACCGGCTCGCGGTTGTCCAGCTGGAATTTGGCAAGCTGGACGGTCTTGGTGCTGTCCCACGCCTCGCTCGGGAGCGAGGTATTGAGATTGTCCGTATTCGAGACATCGTACTCCGTCAGATCGCCGATCCAGGACATGCCGAGGGCGTAGACGCCCACGCCGCCGGCGACGATTACGGCCGCCAGCACGCTGACGACGACGAGCAGCCCGATCTTGGGATGCTTCTTCTTGGCACTGGGCCGGTTCTTCATTGAACGTGAAGCCACGTGAACACCTCCAAAAAACTTTCGCCATTGTATCATCGGGGGACAGGCCCTCTTGAATCAACACAAGTTTGTTGGAAAATGGTCACAAGGCAAAAGGGCCGATGAGAGGCATAAAAATGCCGCCGGATAATCCGGCGGCATGAACGCGAGGTTGAAGGTGCGTGACAGGGGGACGGGGATAATGTCACGCCCACGGGGCTCTCACAACCTTCAGGCAGATACGGGGGCGTGACATTATCCCCGTCCCCCTGTCACGCCCTAGCTGGCTAGAGCGCGGCCTCATCGGCGGCGAGAACCTGCTTCGCGAGCGCCAGCTGCTCGGCCACGACGGCATGGCCCGTGCCGCCCTCGGTGGTGCGGGCGGCCACGATGGCGTCGAGGTCGAGTGCGGAGGTGATGTCGGCCTCGAAAAGGCTGCTCTCGGCCTGGAAGTCCGCGAGCGCGAGGTCGTCCAGGTCGCAGCCGCGTTGCTCGCACAACAGCACGAGGTGCCCCACCACCTCGTGGGCGCGGCGGAACGGCATGCCCTTCTTCGCCAGGTAGTCGGCCACGTCGGTGGCGGCCAGGTAGCCCTTCTTCGCCTGGGCGCGCATGCTCTCGGGCTTCACGGCCATCGTCTCGATCATGCCGGCGGCGCACACGAGGCAGTCCTCGAGCGTCTTGGCGGCGTCGATGGCTCCCTCCTTGTCCTCCTGCAGGTCCTTGTTGTACGCGAGCGGCAGCGCCTTCATGGTGACGAGCAGCGCCACGAGGTCGCCCACCACACGCCCGGTCTTTCCGCGGATGAGCTCGGCGAAGTCGGGGTTCTTCTTCTGCGGCATGATGGACGATCCCGTGGAGAACGCGTCGGAGAGCTCGATGAAGTCGAACTCGGCCGTGGACCACAGCACGATCTCCTCGCACAGACGCGACAGGTGCATGCACGACACGCTGCACGCGTAGGACAGGTCGAGCAGGAAGTCGCGGTCGGACACGGCATCGAGCGAGTTGGGGATCACGCGCGAGAAGCCGAGCGACTCCGCCGTCATCTGGCGATCGAGCGGGTACGTGGTGCCGGCGAGGGCCGCCGCTCCCAGCGGGCTCGCGTCGGCGGCACGATGGGCGGCGGCCAGGCGCTCGAAGTCGCGCGCGAGCATCCACACGTAGGCGAGCATGTGGTGCGCGAACAGCACGGGCTGGGCGTGCTGCAGGTGCGTGTAGCCCGGCATGATGACGTCCGGATGCGCCTCGGCCTGCTTGACGAGCGCCTGGCGCAGAGCGACGTTGGCCGCCATGAGGTCCTCGCAGCGCTGCTTGGCGAACAGGCGCGTGTCGGTGGCCACCTGGTCGTTGCGGCTGCGGCCCGTGTGCAGGCGCGCGCCGGCGTCGCCGACGTCCGCGATCAGCGCGCGCTCCACCGACATGTGGATGTCCTCGTCGTTGACGTCGAAGGCGAACTCCCCCGCCTCGATGCGCTCCTGCACGCGCCCGAGCCCGCCCGCGATGGCGTCGGCGTCGGCCTGCGCGATGACGCCCGCCTTCGCCAACATAGCCGCGTGCGCCTTCGAGCCGGCGATGTCCTGCGCATAGAGCGCCTTGTCAACCGGAAGCGAGGCGCCGAAGCGCTGCGTGAACTCGCTCACGTTCTCCGTGAACCTGCCTGACCAGAGTGCCATGGGTTTCCTTTCGCTTACGCCAAGACGGCTTCTGCTTCTTCGACCACTTGCTGGCCGAGCGGGGTGACGTCCTCGTACTTGCCCTTCTTGAGAGGGCCCTGCTGCTTCTCGGCATCGAAGAGCTCGGCCGGGGCGCCCTCCTGCCGACGGTTCGAGGCCCACGTCTTGCCGGAGAGCGTCTGCAGCTTGATGAAGCCCTTGGCGGCCGTATGGTCGAACGCGTCGTCCTTATCGTAGGTGGCCAGCGCGTAGTCGTAGAGCGAGTAGGCGCTCTTCCGGCCGACCACCGTGCAGGAGCCCTTGTAGAACTTGAGCCTCACCGTGCCGGACAGGCAGCGCTGGGTGGACGCCATGAACGCGTCGATGGCCTCCTTGAGCGGCGAGAACCACTGGCCGTTGTACACGGCGGTGGCCCAAGCCTGCTCCATGCCCAGCTTGTAATGCAGCACTTCCCGCTCGAGCACGAGGTCCTCGAGCGCCTTGTGCGCCTGGATGAGCGCGAGGCCCGCCGGCACCTCGTAGCACTCGCGGCTCTTCACGCCCACGAGCCGGTTCTCGATCATGTCGATGCGGCCGTAGCCGTGCTTGCCGGCGATCTCGTTCAGCGCGTAGATGATGCCGAGGAAGCTCTTCTGGTCGCCGTTGATCATGTAGGGCAGGCCGCGCGCGAACGTGAGCTCAACGTATTCGGGCTGGTCGGGAGCCTGCATCGGATCGCTCGTCATGGTGTAGATGTCCGCCGGCGGCTCGGTCCACGGGTCCTCCAGCACGCCGCACTCGATGGCCCGGCCCCACAGGTTGTCGTCGATGGAGTACGGCGACTTCTTGGTGGTGGGCACCTCGATGCCGTGGGCCTGCGCCCACTCCATCTCCTCGGGCCGGGTCTTGAGCTCCCACTCGCGCACCGGGGCGAGGATCTCGATGTCGGGGTCCAGCATCGTGATGCTCGACTCGAAGCGCACCTGGTCGTTGCCCTTACCCGTGCAGCCGTGCGCGATGTACTTCGCGCCGAACTTGTGGGCGGCATCCACGAGGTGCTTGGAGATGAGCGGCCGCGACAGCGCCGAGACCAGCGGGTACTTGTTCTCGTACATGGCGTTGGCAGCGAGCGCCTTGGCCAGGTACTCCTTGGCGAACGTCTCCCGCATGTCCACCACCAGGCAGTCGAGCGCGCCGGATTTGAGCGCCTTCTGCTTGATCTTCTCGAGGCCCTCGTGCTCCTGTCCCACGTCGCCCACGACGGCGATGACGTCGACGCCCTTGTTCTCCTGGAGCCACTTGATGCAGCACGACGTGTCGAGGCCACCCGAGTATGCCAGTACCGCTTTTTCCTTCTGATCTGCCATGATGAATCCCTTTCCTGCGTTTGCTTTTTCTTTTTGTTTTAGCTGGTTCGTGCCCGGGTCTCCGATGCGGGTACGGGTTGGCCTTGGCTCCGCCCTGCCGTTCTCGGCGTGCGGATACACGGGGTCCCGTGTGCATCGCGGCTTTTCGCGGTGGCGTGAGCGCCGGGCGGCTCTCACGACTTCATGCTGCTGGGCAGCCTTGGGGGAAAGGAGGGAGAAAAGCGTCCCTCGCGCTAAAGTAGACGACTAACGTCGTCGCAGTCGGTCGATGGCACGCTCAACTTCAAGAGCGGCCTCGGGGCTCTCGGCAGCGATCATGATCGTGTTGTCGCCGGCAACGGTGCCGAGCGCGCCGCGCAAGCTCGCTTTATCGAGCGCAGCGGAGACGCCGGCGGCTCCGCCGGAGAACGTCTTGACCACGATGAGATTGCCTGCCACGTGTACCTCTTCAACCAGTTCGGAAACCATGCGCTGGAGGCGCATTTCCTCCGGCAGCACGTAATAGCCTTCGCGCGACTTCACCAGGCCCATGTCCATGATGTCCCGAGAGATGGTGGCCTGGGTGCAATCGTAGCCTGCGGCTTGCAGCTGATCGGCGAGATCGCGCTGCGTCTTGACATTATGCTCGCGAATGATATCGCGGATGATGTCATGCCGTTGCTGACGTTTCCTCATGCCCTCGACTCTCCTTGCGGAGCACTATCACATACAGTTTCACAGCCATTCGCACGGTTATGCAGAAAAGCGCAAGACCGGCAAAATTTATGCAGTAAATAGTACCTCATGACACTGCGTTTGCGAAGTATGAATTTCCAAAAGTACGAAAAATTCGGTGAAGCGGTCGTTGCTGGCCGGTGGAACGGCGGTACGGGCGGGACGCACACGGGCTGGGAGCCAGCAGGCACACCCGGGCCGTGCGCTCCGCCGCGCGCGGCCTATGCGCCCAGCAAACGGGACAGGCGCTCGACGAGTTGGTCCACGTGCTGCTCCTCGCAGACGAGCGGGGGCAGGAAGCGCAGCGTATGCGGGCCGGTGGCGTTGATGACGAGGCCCTCGCCCAGTGCGCGCAGGACGACGTCGTTCGCATCGACGCCCTCGGCCAGGTCGGCAGCCACCATGAGCCCCAGCCCGCGCACCTCCACGACGTGGGTCAATTCGGCCAGGCGCACGCGCAGGTAGGCGCCTACGCGCTCGACGCGCTCGCCGAAGCCCTCGTCCGCGAGCGTGCACAACGTGGCCTGGGCGGCGACGACTGCCAGGTTGCTGCCGCCGAACGTGGAGCCGTGGTCGCCGGGAGCGAACGAGGCGGCCACGTCGGCGCGGGCCGCGCACATGCCCGCGGGCATGCCCGAGGCCACGCCCTTGGCGATGGTCACGACGTCGGGCACGATGCCGAAGCGCTGGAACGCGAACGGCGTGCCGCAGCGGAAGACGCCCGTCTGCACCTCGTCGCACATGAGCAGCGTGCCGCGCTCCTCGGTGAGGCGGCGCGCCGCCTGCAGGAACTCGGGCGTGCACGGGTGCACGCCGCCCTCGCCCTGCACGCATTCCACCATGACGGCGCAGATCTCGTGGCCGCGCTCGGCGAACAGGGCCTCGAGCGCGGCCACGTCGTTCAGCGGCGTATGGGCGAAGCCGTCGGGCAGCGGCTGGAAGGCCTCCTGCTTGGCGGGCTGGGCCGTGGCGGCCAGCGTGGCCATGGTGCGCCCGTGGAAGCTGCGGTCGAGCGTGACGATGACGCGCGGCGCGGCGGACGCGGCGGCGCGGGCCTCGTCCTCCCCCGCCCCGTCGGCGAGCGCCTGCGCCTCCGCGCGCTTGCGGGCATGCAGGCGCGCCAGCTTGATGGCGCACTCGTTAGCCTCGGCGCCCGAGTTCGCGAAAAAGCTCTGCCAGGGCTCCGCACCGGCAGGAGCGCCGTAGTTGAGCAGGTCGGAAAGGCGGCGCGCCACTTCCCCGCGGCCTTCGATGTAGTAGTAGTTGCTCACATGGATGAGCTTTTCCGCCTGCTGCTGCAGCGCGCGGACGACGGCCGGATGGCAATGCCCCAGGCTAATGACGCCGATGCCGGCGATGAAGTCCAGGTACTCGCGGCCCTTGTCGTCCTCGAGCACCATGCCGCTGCCGCGCACGAACTCGACGGGCTTGCGCCCAAACGTGTGCATGACGTAGCTCTCTTCCAGTTCCTGCTGTTCCTCGAGGCTCATGACGGTCCTTCCGTTCGGTTGCTGCAGAATCCCCCCCCCCCCCGCGCGCGCAAAGCAGGGGGAAGGGCCGACCCCTTCGACGGTCGGCGATGGCGGGCGGTCAGCCGGCGAAGCGCTCGGCAGCGGCTGCCTGCGCGGCCGCCTGCTCGCGGTTCTCCAGCAGCTTGGAGGCAAAGTTGCCCAGGGGGTGGGAGTCGAACTTGCACGCCTCCTCCGTGGAGTGCATGGTGGTGCCCACGCCGGTGCTGGTCAGGAGCTCGAGCAGCAGCGAGTGCGGCGTGGTGCCGTTCAGGATGTGCGCGCGGAACACGCCGGCGTCGAGCGCGGTGACGCACGACTTCAGCTTGGGTATCATGCCGGTGGACACCACGTTGTTCTCGATCATGTACTGGGCCTCGAAGAGCGTGAGGTTAGAGATGAGCGAGTCCTTGTTCTCGAAGTTCTCGTAAAGGCCGTCCACGTCGGTGAGGAACACCACCTTGTGCGCGCCGATGGCGGCCGCGATGTGGCCCGCCACCATGTCGGCGTTCACGTTGTAGAAGCCGCCGTCCTCGCCGAGCGCGACCGACGCGACCACGGGGATGTAGTCGGCGTTCACGAGGTCGTCGAGCAGCGGGCGGTTGATGCGCGTGATGTGGCCCACGCGGCCCAGGTCGGGGCTGGCCTGCTCGGCCACGATGACGCCCGCGTCGGCGCCGGACACGCCCACGGCGAAGTTGCCGTGCTCGTTCAGGGCCTCCACGAGCTCCTGGTTCACCTTGCCCATGAGCACGGTGCGCACGAGGTCCATGGCCTCGGGCGTGGTGACGCGCTGGCCGTCCTTGAACTCCACGGGCAGGTTCACGAACTCCATGGCCTCGGTGATGGCCTTGCCGCCGCCGTGCACGATGACGGGGTTCACGCCAACGATCTTCAGCAGCACGATGTCGTTCATGACGTCGGCGCGCAGCTGCGCGTCGACCATGGCGGAGCCGCCGTACTTGATGACGACGGTCTTGCCGGTGATGTTCTTGATCCAGGGAAGGGCCTCGACGAGCACTTCCGCGGCTTTGTGAGATACGCCTTTCGGGCGCGTGTCCTTTGCGTACTTCATGAGCGGTAATCTCCGTTGATCGTGACGTAATCGTGACTGAAATCGCAGGTCCAAACCGTGGTGGCGGCATCGCCGGCGCCGAGGTCGACGTCGATTGCGATTTCGGGGTTCTCGAAGCGGCGGAGCGCCTCATCCTCGTCGAAGGGGACAGTGAGCCCGCCGCGGCACACGGGCAGGCCCATGATGTCGATGGCGGCGTCCTCTTGGCGGAAGGCGGCGCCCGACTTGCCGATGGCCATGGCCACGCGGCCCCAGTTGGCGTCATGGCCGTACACGGCCGTCTTGACCAGCGGGGAGTTCGCGACGGCGCGCGCGGCGGCGTCGGCGTCGGCCGGCGTGGCGGCGCCCGTCACGTTCACGGTGACGAGGCGCGTGGCGCCCTCGCCGTCGGCGGCCATCTGGCGCGCGAGGTTCTGGCACACGGCGTCGAGCGCCTGCTCGAAGCGGGCGAGCGCCGGGGAATCCGGGTGGAAGGGAACAGTGCTCGACGTGGCGCCGCCATTGGAGAACAGGAAGCACGAGTCGTTCGTGGACGTGTCGGAATCGACCGTGACCTTGTTGAAGCTCACGCCCACCGCGCGGGAGAGGGCGGCGTGCAGCGCGTCGGGGCGCACCGGCGCATCGGTGGTGAGCACGGCTATCATGGTGGCCATGTTCGGCATGATCATGCCCGAGCCCTTCGCCATGCCGCCCACCGTGAACGTGCAGCCGTCGTAGCCGATGCCGTCGCCCGAGAACGTGACCGCCGCCTCCTTCGGGCGTGTGTCGGTGGTCATGATGGCGCGCGCCGCGTTGGCGCCGCCGCTGACCACCGAGAGCTCGAGGGCGGCGAGGGGGATGCCCGCGGCGAACGGCTCGAGCGGCAGATGCTCGCCGATCACGCCGGTGGAGGCCACCATCACCTCGGCGGGCGCGCAGCCGAGGACGTCGCTAGCGATATCAGCGGTTTCGCGGGCGGCCGCGAGCCCGCGCTCCCCCGTGGCGGCGTTCGCGTTGCCGGAGTTCACGACCACGGCCTGCGCGATGCCGTAGCCGCAGTCCTCCAAATGCTCGCGGGACACCGCGACGGGCGCCGCGCAGAACACGTTCTGGGTGAACACGGCCGCGCATGCGCACGGCTTGTCAGCGGCCACGAGCGCAAGGTCGAGGCGGTTGGGATCTTTGCGGAAGCCTGCATGGACGCCGGCCGCGCGGAATCCGCGCGCCGAGGTGACGCCGCCGCCCTCGACAACCGCGAGGGCGTCGGGAAGCTGCGCGGCGGTTTCCGCGCGCAGCGGCGTTACGCTGCTGGTGGATGACGGGGCGGATGCGGCATGCGTGTCGGTCATGGCGGCTTCTTTCTGGTTGCGTTGCTTAGGCTGTTCGCTAGCGGGTTCCTTCGATCAGACGGGTACGGCGACGGCGTCGAAGCCTCGTCGCTCGGGCAGGCCGCAGACGATGTTCGCGCACTGCACGGCCTGAGCGGCCGCGCCTTTTCCCAGGTTATCGATGGCGCACACGGCGACGAGCATGCGCGCCGGCGCGTTCACGGCAAGGCCGATATGGGCGTTGTTCGTGCCGGCGACCGAGGACGTCTTCGGCAGGGAGCCGGCGTCGAGCACGTGCACGAAGGGGCTCTCGCGGTAGAAGGCGCGGTACTGGTCGATGTAGAAGGCCGCGTCATCGGGCGCGTCGGGCGCGAGCGGGATGTTCGCCGTGGAGAGCAGCCCGCGGTTCAGCGGGGCGAGGTGCGGCGTGAACACGAGGCGCCCCTGCCCTGCGATGCCGAGGATCTGCTCGATCTCGGGCGTGTGGCGGTGCGTGCCCACGCCGTAGGCCTCCAGGTTCTCGTCGGCGAAGCAGAAGTGCGTGCGCGCCGTGGCCTTCTTGCCCGCGCCCGTGACGCCCGAGATGGCATCGACGACGATGGTGCCGCCTGGAGCCGCGAGGCCGGCGCGGATTGCGGGCGCCGCCGCGAGCGAGGTTGCCGTGGGATAGCAGCCGGCGCAGGCGACGAACGCGGGCTCGCCGTTGGCGCGGGCGCGGGCTGCGCGCGCCAAGTCATCGGGGAAAAGCTCGGGCAGGCCGAATGCCGCGCGGGCCAGAAGCTCGGTTGCCGTGTGCGGGGTGTTGTACCATTGCTCGTAGACGGCGGGGTCCTTGAGGCGAAAGTCGGCCGAGAGGTCGACGACGGTCGCGCCGCCTGCCACGAGGCGCGGCGCCATGGCGAGCGCCGCCGTGTGCGGCACGGCCAGGAACACGAGCTCGCATGAGTCGAGCGCCGGGTCGTCGTGCGTGGCGAAGGCGAGGTCGGTGGCGCCGGCGAAGCCGGGGTACTCGTCGGTCACGCGCGTGCCGGCCAGCTCGTTGGACGTGGCGACCACGAGTTCGAGGTCGGGATGGCGCAGCACGAGGCGCACCAGCTCGATGCCCGCAAACCCCGCCGCACCCACGATACCCGTCTTGATGGCCATGTCGATCCCTCGCTTGCTTGTTGCGCCGGACGTGTTGTCCAACCTGCCGGGCGCGAAGCTACTTTCGTGCACCTGCACAAAAACGCGCCACGACATCATTACGGATCATCGTAAGAAAGAACCACCGGTTTGACAAGGTGGGAAATGAAATAGTTACATGAAGACCGGGAGCGTGGTTGTGAGAGTTGATTGTTTGAAGCCGACCCCGACCTCAACGTCCATGAGCTCATGCACCTGTTCCGCGGCTGGCCGGACATGCCGTGGTGCGCAGACAAGCGCGACTCGCTCGCCAATTGGATAAGCCTCGCCCAAAGAAGCGGCGTCTTCGAGATGAAGCGGCAGCCAAGACCCTGAAGCGCAACCGCGAAGGTGTGCCGAACAGTTATAAGCTCAACAAAACCAACGTCACCGCCGGGGGGCTCAACAGCCCCATCAAGGCGATGAAGCGGATGAGCCACGGATCAAGACCTTCAAACGCATGAGGAGGTGCTGCCTGCTCTCGCTTGGCTACATGCGCATCATCAAGCGCGGCATAAGGCTCAACGGGGTGAAGTTCGAGGATCTAAGACTCTAGCAAATCATCCTTGCAAACCAGGAGGTGAGGCTCTTGAGCAAAACTGCGCTTCTGCGCCAAGGGAAGCTGATGCGTATGGCCTAGACGCGCCCCGAAGGCACTGAAAATAATGCTTGCAAAAAACTGCCTTGTCAAAGGCGCAAATCGTTGTGCCAGATTTGGATTTGAACAGGGGTTTTGGTTGTCAAAGAATCAATCAATTTCAAAAGTTTTGCCTGATGGCGAGTTGATTATCGTAGTTTGTTCAGAACCAACTCCCAGATCACGAATTTTTCTTGCAGGGATTCCCGCCCATATCTCGTTGTCCCCTGTTGAGCGGGTTAGCACGGCATTTGCGGCAATCACCGTGTTTTTTCCAACGACGAGTTCATCTTCGCTGCAAATAATCTTGCATCCAGCACACAAGATTGCTCCCATTTTAACCGTAAAGCGCAAGCGCGATTCAGCATGATAGTCGAGCCAAATATTCCCTCTACCAATAGTCACGTTTTGATAGACCTTGACGTAGTCTTCGAGGGTTGTGTCTGGATGCAAAACGGTCCCCAAAGCGTTGTGCGGGAACGAAACCCTATGGCCGATTTTAACGCTGCGCGGAATATCGGCGCCTCTTCGCAATACCATTCGTTGAGCAAGATGCCCAATAATGGGATACCGATAAAGACGCACGAGGGCAGAAACTGAGAACATGCAAGCCTACTTTTTTATTAGTGATCCTATAATCGCTCTATGGCTCGTGCTATGCCTCGCTAATACAGCGAGAAGCGCTCCAAAAACTATCAGCCCAAAGATGATTTCAAGAACTAAAAGAAGCGGGGGGCTCACCTTGCCAATCGACAGAACCCGAGCTAAGACCTTCACCGAGATGCACATCAAAACCCCGATCCCAAGGTACGGGAGAGAATCGGAAACATATTGTTTTATATCCAAATACTTTCTAGCTGAAGCAGTAAGCATTACGCAAACGAGCAATTCTGTTGCTATAGTCACCAATGCAGCGCCCCGCGCATTCCACCTCGGAATCGCCCATAGATTTAGCATGATGTTGAAGACCGCGCCCACCGCAACCGAGGAAATATACTGTTTGTCTAATCTTTTCGGAATTAAGTATTGTTCCCTGATCACTGAGGCCCAAGCAATCATCGGCACGGTCACGCTCATAACAACGAGCAGATATCCCGTCTCTGTATAATTGTCGCCAAAATAGACCACTGCAAATAGATCGCCTGTAGCAATCAAGCCGAACATGAGACAAATCGCAATAATCATCGAAAAGGACATGGTCGAGCGGATGAACTTGACCCCCTTTCGTTCTTCGCCCGTCGATATTAAATACGACATCCTCGGAAGTACCACCGCCCCAAGCGCGGAAATCACGCCTAGAGGAACCATGATGATTTTGTCCGCGCAATCGAAAAAACCGAGTTGGGCGCTGCTTGAAAGCAAGCCGATGAGAATCTTGTCCAACACCCTATATACGCTTGTAGCAATCAGGGGAACGAACAAAATCACACTTGGTTTTAAATGCCGTATCAGCTTACAAAACTTTGGGATGTGGAAACTTGCGATATGCTTCTTCACATAGGGCCACAGCACCACCTGAGAAATAAAGTATCCGAGCGACATTATCGCGACATATAACCAAACATCGTCACGACCTTTAATGAATACAAAGATGCAGAAAGCGGTTAAGCACTTTATTACTGAATTGCGAACAACTGTAATCTTGAAATCCTCTTCGCCCCTGAATAGCCAAGTTACATCCAAAGCGGTTGACAAAATGTAAAGTATCCATATTGCACTAAGCGAATCACCAAATAGGAAAAGATAGACCAAATACAAGGCGAGTGCAAACCCAGCCGTAAGAAGCTGGGTAAAAAAGAGCTCCCAAAACAACTGATCTTTCGTAGCCTGCAGATCCCTGACTGAGGCAATACTCCTGGTCCCATAGCGCAGCATTCCCAGCGTCGCAAACATTCCAAAGTAATATGCAACATTATAAGAATATGAATAGGCCCCAATTCCGTCTGGACCCAGAATACGGGAAAGATAGGGTGCCGTGATTAGAGGAATTGCAAAAGCAAGCACTTCATACGCTAGGCTGAAGGCAAAGTTCTTTTTAATGCTTGGTGACAAGCAGTTTTCTTTCTTTTGCTTTTCGAAGAAACGTGAGGATGCCCGTTTTGCATGCCAACCCCTTGACGGCTTCGATGCAATAGTCCGAAAGCTTAATAGGCAGATAGCTCTGAACCACCGAAGAAAAAGAGTTTGAAAGAATTTGAGAGTAAAAGGAATCCGATCGCGGATGCTTCGGGGTGCAGCCCTCTATCATCTTGCCATTTAACTGCTCGCCCATCCCTCTATCAATTGCCGAAAAAACGACCTCTTCTTTTCCAAGCTCAAGTAACAGCTTCTCGCCCTTCTTCGTATTAACTAAAACACTTGTATGGCCAAGATCATCATCGTTGTCTCCAGTCAGCTCACAATACCGCCCGCAATCAAAGAGCGTTATGTCGGAATAGCGTCGCCTTCCCTTGAACTTACATTCGTTGCAAGATTTCCTGTGAGCGATGCCAGAAAAGAAAGCTCGCAAATACGGGTCGATTCTTCCGCTTTTGCTATAAACTCCGCTCTCATAGACAACTCTCATTGTGCTCATATGATACCCGTAAGTCTTGTTGCGAAATCTTATTGACTCGATTCGCCCAAATTGCATATCTGACAAATATTGCCGCCAGGCCATAGGCGAAGCGACCCCGTGGCAAACCAAGTCAACAAGAAAAAGGCTCGCATTGTCGCCGAAGGCAGTTTTTACTGCGGCCGTCTGGCACGGCAAGCCGGTGAAGAGAACGGGGATATTTTGTTCCAAGTTTTTCTTAATACTGGCGAACACCTTGTTCGTCAAGCTGCTTTGAACATACTTAGATCCACGACACCTCATCACTTCCTCAGCAGTATGGCACTCGATATGTTCAACAGCCCATTCGTCAGAAAAAGCAGCGCCGTACGAAACACCACCGAGCGCCATCATCGAATTCGCGAGATGGAGATGCATTCCGCCCCCGGTTGATGCGACCAAGTTTTCACTGACGCCCGATTGTGCAACAAGCCCAATATCGAGATAATCTGAAACCGGAGGGTTGATTGATGGACAATCAGCCAAACACTTGCCGCAAGCTATGCAATTATTTCCAACAGCCGGAAGAATAAAGCCTCTTTCGTTTTCTTTCATTTCAACGCAGCGCATCGGACAGACGAACGAGCACAACCCGCACCCCGAGCAACTTGATTCATCCATAATGGAAACGTTCGACCTACAGACCATCGACAGCTTCTTTCAAAAAATTCCAAGAATCGCAACGCCAATTGTCTAGACTCTCATCAACGGTTGCAAAATCAACCACCAAGCTTTCAAGACGCCCCGGATCCGCATGATCCATCAAGCAGCAGCGGAGATCTAGCTGAGAGAACAGACTGTCTATTCGTGTGTTTCTGCTATTACCCCCATCGATATCACGATAGAAGGTCGCAAACTTTTTATGATGAATAAGCGAAAACACTGTTCCATGAAAAGAGTCCGTCAGAACATAATTCGCATGCCGTATCAGATTTACAAAATCGTCAGGATTGGCCGAGTAAAAATCAAAGTCATTGATAAGATCGTCTTCGTCAAGATGATAACGCCAATCTTTCAGCATCACCACCGGAAGTCCCGTCCTCTTTTTGAGCTCAGCAGCCATACGCCTTGACTCAGGATTGATGCCCAAGAAATAGCACAGGATATAATCCCCTTCGACGATCCTTTTTTCGGGAATGATATTGAGCCATCCAGCCTGATCGAACAGCAGAGTGGGATCAACGACCAGTTTTGGCTTGACATCGCCGCCCGTAACGCTGGCCACTATTTCAATCCCACTTTTTTCCCGAACACTCAAATAATCGATTTTGGATATGAATCGCGCGGCCCTAGCGGCAGAAGACTTCGGCATTGAGGAAATGCCGAAGCTGGTCGCATATGAGATTCGCCTGACCCCCTCAGAAGCGAATTCAAGAGTGTAAAAACCAGAGCTATACCCAGAAGGCAACCACAGTTGATCGCTGCCAACCAAGACTGCATCATACTTTTTTGAGCCATCTTGCAAGGCAGAGTACCCTTCGTATACGGGGCTTAGTTTGGTGAATCTACGATCACAGTATTCTCCAAAGGATTCGGATCTCAGTTCTTGTTTCGCCTTCTGAGCGCTATGTTTGCTTAAATACGCTCTCCACTTAAGTTCTGCGGTTAAGCCCAGCCAAGCATCTGCAGTAATAACCTTATGAGCGATCTGGACAACTCTTAGGGGGGAAATTTTCTTTTTGTACCTGATGAGCTCGTACTCAACTTCCAGAGCATCAATGGCTTTGCATGTGGCAAGAGCCTGGAGCATACTCCCGAAATTATGGTTGCTATAGCATGCGCAAAGTCCAAGCTTAGGCACGTTCACAAGCCTCTCTATCTATATTGGCTTTCATAGCGGTCATAAAAGCAACGAGCAATGTGATCATCTGCATCGAAAAAATCGACCCAGAAGCAGTAGTCGAGATGAGAATCGCCGCGATCATCGTAAGCGATAGGACCAGCATCCCCGAGGCAATCCCTAAACGATAAAAGTCGACTACGAGCATGATTAGCAGAAGAAGCCAAATGATCAGTCCTAAAAAGCCAAACTGAGCCAACACGACAGGCCAAAATGTATCTGTTAAGTAGCTAGGATTATTTGGAGCCAATCCGTAGACGTTTTGCAAGCCGTATTGATAGTAAAGTGGGGAATAAATTGTCTTCGTGACTCCCGACCCGAAAGAAGCGAAACCAGCACCCAAAGGGAAAAAGTTTTGAAACACTGAAAGAGCAGTTGTCATCAGGTGACCTCGCGCAGACTCGGAAGCGCTACCGTAATACACGGACATCTGCGCTTGCCCGACGAGGAAAGCAGAAACCGATCCTACACCAATTACGACAAAGGGAGCGCGCGTAGACCCCTTTCTTACAAATATAATAATCAGAACGATCACCAATGCAAGCGCTACCCACCTGCTTCGTAGAGACATCGCCATCAGAATCAAAGCGATACCGATATATTTTTTCCACCCGTTACTGGCATCCGAATAAATAAACGCCATACAAGCAAGAGAGAGGGTGACCATATGAGTAGGATGAATAAATACAAATTGGAAAGCCTTCAAGCCGTAGCGCATCTCATATGTCATTCCAATGTCTACGAATTGATTAATCGCCAAGCATGCAAGCATCAATACTAAAAGGACCTTGCTCTCTCTGGCCATATAGCTAACGAAATAAGAAGTGTTTCCGAGAATAGATTTCAGGGCAAAGTAAATGATAAAGAACTTTGAGCAAGCTAATATATCGACCAGAATAAAAAAAGTATCGGAAACTATGCCAGAAAGAAAGTTTCCAAAAAGCCCAATAACGACGATCGCAAATAACAGGCACAGCGCGATCTTCATTTCCCTCGTAAAACGAGATTTGCGCATCGCCATGGAAAAGAACAGAGAAAGGAGCGAGGATACCGCCAAAATCTCATCATAATAAGAAAAAGGAGGCAGAATTATCTCGATGATCGGCTGGAATAGCAGTAAGTTAAAGGCAATCAGAGCTAAAAGCTCAATGCAAGTCATGTCATGTTTAAACTTGTTAGGTATTCTGCTCAGCATCGTCATCCAGCAATCTCAAATACAAATTAGCTAACTGCGTATGGACAACCTTGTTGTCAAGTTTGCCTAAAACATACTCTTGGTTTGCATCCGCCATCTGATAAGCTCGATCTTGATCAACAAGCAGTTCCTCGAGGGCACAAGCCAAGGCGCTTACATCACCTGGCCCGATCAGCACACTACCCGCACGGCATACTTCTTCGGGTATACCCCCAACACAGGTACTGACCACGGCATTGCCAGCAGCCATCGCCTCAATGATCGAGACGGGAAAGCCTTCATCGTACGAGGGCAGAACCATGATGGAGGATGACGAGAGGATGTCCTGGACTTTTTCCTCGCCAAGCCATCCAGTGAATTGCGTACTTTGCGAAACACCAGCAACCTTGGCCGCTTCTTGCAGCTTTTCAATTTCTCCATCACCCGCAAACGTGCAGAAGAACCTCATCCCCTTACTCTGTAGCATGCCCAATGCCTTAATTAAGTCGTACGCGCCTTTGCGAACGCCAAGGCGTCCTACAAAAGCGATGCTTGCCGGAAATCCGTGCTTAAAGTTCGATTTCGCGCAGTCTATCGAGTTATTTATTACAACAACGTTTTTCAGATCGAGAGTGTTTTCAAAAAAACATTTCCATGAATTTGAAAGAACTATCACCGCGTCTGCTTGCGAAAAACTATGCCGAAGGCGTTTCTGCCCCCGTTCGCTTAATGACGCAAAAAACTTTTTGTATTCGGCACCATGTACATGATAAACAACTCGAGATCCCTTGAGTTTCGCGGCTTTCCCATACAAAAGTTTTCTCCAGGTACTCGAATATGATGCAATATGTATATGGCATATGTCAGCTTTCAAAGGCTTAATGATAAAGCGCATATACTGCACCCCGGTGAAGAAAAGCCGAGATGCAAGACTTCCGTCCCTGCAAGAGGGAAACTCTAAAATTGTGAAGCGGGAAGCTAAGGTTTCGCTTTTACTCAATGACCGAATAACCGACGCCATTCCGCCGGACGCGCGGGAGCTATCTGGGCCTATCATTAAAATTTTATACATAAAGAGTCCGCACTTGTTCTGGCAGTACCAAGCAATCGCCAAGATATCTATCTAATGGATCGCGAAGCTTATCTTCCTTGCTATGGAAAGGATCAAACCCCCCGCCTGTGTAAAAAGTGAGTTCACCAAAGAAAGGCTTTCCTTCAATGCAGTACCAATCGACACGAACGTGAGGGAAGCTTTCGGATAAACTTTGCGACAGCGTCAGCATTTCTTCAAAACCGTCCGGCTTAGCAAGCAGCTCGCCTTCTGGCACATGGCTGACATGCCAATCGCCGTAAGACTCCCAAGCAGGTGAAAAGAACTGCTCTTTGTGGTTTTCAAAACGATCGGCGTCGCACTGGATCATCTTACAGACACCATCAAAGCAATAAAACTTATAATCATTAGGCGTTGCTCGTTCTCGATCTCTCAGATACTCCTCGACAATGATGCGAGGCTTCACGCCCTTGTACGCCCATTCGCGTCCTTGCCAGTACCAATTGCGCTTGAGCGCCGTCTCTAATCCACGAGCCGCCGCCCCGAAATCGAAGGTCGCTTTGTCTATGCAGATGTGAGCGCTCTGGGAATCGTGTGTACACTTGACGACAAATTCATTAGGCAAGTCGGCACCGAGGAACTCTTCAACAGTATTATAGACGCCAATAAGCGGTACCAAATACTGCGAACCGATCCGCTTTTCGACGAAGTCACGCACTTTGCACTTGTCCACAAGAGAAACCATGCGAGGATCTTGACAGTTGAGCTTCATCCACTGCAGTTTCTCATTGAACGTCGACGGCTCGTCGATATTCGGTAAGCCGCCGAACTTTGCACAGTAGTAAATCTTGATGTACTGCCTGTCGGGAAGGAACCTGAGGCTGTTCTTCAAGGATAGCATGAAGCGTTTCTTGAGCCTCATACGCGCCTTCCTTCGAGCACGTCCGCTATCCGCGCGCTGGCATGACCATCTCCGTATGGGTTAGACGCATGGCTCATGGCCAAATAAACCCTCTCGTCGGAAAGCAGGCGATCGAATTCGCGGCAAATTGCGTCTTCTTGGGTACCTACAAGCTTCAAAGTCCCAGCCTCCACGCCCTCGGGACGCTCGGTGGTATCGCGCATGACGAGCACGGGCTTGCCGAGCGAGGGAGCCTCCTCCTGGATGCCGCCCGAGTCGGTCAGGACGAGATGGCAGCGCGCGAGCAGGTTGTGGAAGTCGAGAACCTCCAAGGGCTCGATCATCCGCAGGCGGTCGAAGCCGTCGAGCTCCGCGTGGGCGGCCTCGTGCACAAGAGGGTTCATATGAACGGGATAGACCGCCTTGACGTCGGGACGCTCCTCCATCACGCGCCGGATGGCGCGGAACATGGAGCGCCACCAGCTCCGCGTCGCAGTCCGTGCCGACGACCTCCACCCCGTGCGCCGCGAACATGAGCGCCGTGGGGAGTCCTATGTAACCGAGGCCAATTACGTTGATCACTGCACAACTTCCTTCTTGCTTTTATTCTTGCATTTGCATACGTATCGGACGAACGAGACGTTCCCCACGACGTACCTGCGCCAAAGGCGGCCGGGCTCCTGGACGAAGCGGTAGAGCCATTCAAGGCCGCGATCCTGCATCCACTTGGGAGCCCGGGAGGTCACCCCGGCCACGACGTCGAAGCTCCCGCCAACGCCCATGACGAAGGGGACGCCCAGCGCCTCAAGGTGCTCGTGCGCCCAGTACTCCTTCTTCGGAGACGAAAAGCCCAGAAAGAGCATGTCCGCTCCCGAAGCCGCAATGTCGGCAACGATGCCGGGCACGTCCGATTCGTCGAAGTAGCCGTTGCGGTAGCCCACGATGCCGAGCCCCGGATGCCTCCTCTTGAGCTCGTCCCGCACGCCGAGCACCGACTCCTCCTTCGCCCCCAAGAGATAGATTCCGTAGCCCTTCTCAGCCGCAACCTCGACGAGGCGCAGAAACAGGTCTATCCCCGCGACGCGCTCCTTCAAAGGGACATTCAGCTGCCGCGCAGCCCACACGATGGAGGCTCCGTCAGCGTTGACGAGGGGGCAGGCGTTCACGATCTCGGCTAGCCTCGGATCCTCGCGCATGAGGTTGATTTTGGAGGCGTTCAGCACAACGTGCTGGGTGGGGACCCCTGCGGCGACGATCTTCTCCACCTCCGAGACGGTCTCCTCGAGGGAGAGCGCGTTCACGAACGCGTTGAGGATCGGGTAGCGCTCCGGCGCCTCGTAGCGAGCTTTCATGGAGGGCATCTAGCACGCCCCCTTGCCAGTGAACATCACAACCACGGTGCGGGCGATCACCTTGAGGTCGGTCGCAACGCCGCACTCCTCGATGTACTTGAGGTCGAGGTCGACCATGTCGTCGAAGGTCGTGTCGCTGCGGCCACTCACCTGCCAGTAGCCTGTGAGGCCGGGCTTGACGGATAGGCGGCGCATCGCGCGCTCGTCGTACTGGGCGACCTCATTCGGGAGCGGTGGGCGAGGCCCGACGCAGGAGAGCTGGCCGAACAGGCAGTTCAGGAACTGAGGGAGCTCGTCGATGGAGTGCCTGCGGATGAACCTGCCTATTCGCGTCACGCGCGGGTCGTCCTTAATCTTGAACAGCGGGCCGTCGGCCTCGTTCAGGTCCTCGAGGTCGGCCAGACGCTCGTCGGCGTCCTTGTGCATGCTCCTGAACTTGTACATGTCGAACGTCTCCACCTCGCCGCTTTTGCCGATGCGGCCCACGCGCTTCTGGGAGTAGATGGGGTTGCCGGGGCTCTCGATGCGAATGGCCAGACACAGCAGAAGCGACGGGACCAGCAGCACGACTATCACGCAGAGGGAGAACGCGATATCGAACGCCCGCTTCAGGAAGCGGTACGCGAGCCGGCCCTCATCGCGCGGGGCGGCTAGCACGGGCCCCTCGGCCTCGATAACGAGCTCCGGCGCGAGGAACGCCACGTCGGACGCCTCGAGGGCTCCTTCCCCGTCGACCGCCATCGCACTTTCTTCGATGGTCACGCGGCCGCCTTTGCTTGGCGGACTGTTTCGTGCATGCAAAGCACGGCTACTTCGTCTAGCTCGACAGGGGAAGCAACGACGAATCCCTGCCGCAATGCAGCAGGGAGATGCTATTTCTTTTTAGGCCTGCGGCCGACAATCGCTAGTCCTATCTCTACGTTGATGGTTCTTCCGAACATGTCCACTTCGATGCGGGCGGTTCCTTTGCGGCGGTTGACCTCGGTGATCCAGCCTTCGCGATTGATCATGGGGCCTTCGGTTACCACCACCTTGTCACCTTCGTACACGGCCTTCGACAGGCTGATGGTGCGGTGCTTCTCGGTAGTGAAGGCGTTGATGAACGCCTTCTCGGACCGATCGAGGGGGATGAATGATTTCTCGCTGCCGAGCATGCGGGTGAACGTTGGGATCCTGACCAGACGGTCGTTCAGCTCGTCCACACGATTGGTGACGGCTATCACGTAGCCGGGGAACAGATTGCGCGTGAGGGTGCGGTACTGGCCGTGGAACTTGCGCTCCACCTGGTAGCGCGGCACGAAGCACTCTTTGAGAACGGGTCTGCCGTCCTTCGAGCGCTGCCCCGCCGCATGCAGGTTGATGAGCTCGCACGCCTTGTCCTCCTGCCCGGAAAGAACCTGAATCACATACCACATGGAGGGCCTCCTCGCTCAGGCGGACATAGCTTCGCCATTCGGGCCTCCGGCCCGCGGCATCGAGAGTATTCATTCCCCTGGTTCCGCTTGGCCCGCCGATGGCACCGCCTGCGCTTGCTCAGGATATGTTCGTCGCGGTTTCCCGCCGGGAGCCCAACGCCTTGCGCCTTGGGCTCCCGGCGGGAAACCGGGGTCGTGCTAGTTCTTCACCGGGACGTTCAGGGCGGCCTGCAGCACGCAGTCGCCCTCGCCCCCTTCGTCGAAGCGGAGGTAGGCCATCCGCTTGTGGCGGTTGATCTTGCGCACGCGGCCCTCGCAGCCGCGCAGCGGGCCCCGCTCCACCTGCAGGACGCCGCCCTCGATGCGGCCCTCGCTCGCACGCAGCACGTGCGCCTCGTCGAGGACCGACTCGAGCCACGCCTGCACGCTCGGCGAGAGCGGCGCGTAGGTGCGGCCCCTCCGGCCCACGAGCGGTGCCGGGAACGACAGCTGCCCGAGCGCCTTGGCAAGCGCGCGCACGTCGCGCGTGGAAACGAACACGTACTCGCTGAACATGGGGTGCACGACGATGCGCCAGGCGCCCTCGCGCTTCATGTACCGCTCGTACTTGGGAACGAAGCAGTCTTCCACGAGGTCGGAGCCGAGGAGCTGGCGGCACTTGCCCGCCACCGCGTCCTCGCGACCCTCGGGCACATGAATGGCGTACCAGCGCAGGTCGCCGTCGCGCGACGGCCCTTCGGACAGGAAACCCGTCGGCAAACCCTCGCGCTGCCGTGCCTCCGTTGCCATTACGCCCTCTCCTACGCTCGCTCGCATAATCGGATGCTGCGGCCGTCGGTGCACGTTGCTGCCGCACCGACGGCCGCAAGAACGTAGACTTTTTGGCGGAGATGCCCGATAATCTCATTCGAAAGAGAAACAGCAGATCGGATGGGCGCCCTTGCATGAGGGCGGGCAAGTTTTACGTGAGACAAAAAGTCTACGTTTTGGCAACGAAAACCATGCCGAGCGGGTTATTCAACACCCCGGTCGCCATAAACGCTAAGCAACTTCCCCCTCGGCGTCCCTCTTCAGCCACCGGTCGAACGTCCGGGGGCAAACACCGAGGTGCTCCGCCGCTTCCTTGCGCGTGATCTGGCCCGATAGGTATGCGGCCTTGATCGGCCGATAAGCGCTCGGCACCTCGATGGCCGGCCGGCCGAACCTCACGCCACGCGCCCGAGCCGCCGCGATCCCCTCCGCCTGGCGCTGCCGAATGTTCTCGCGCTCAAGTTGCGCAACATAGCTGAGCAGCTGCAGCACCACGTCGGCCAGGAACACGCCGGTGATGCCGTGCTGGTCGTTGCGCGTGTCGAGAAGCGGCATGTCGAGCACCACGACGAACGCCCGCTTCACCTTCGTGAGGATGCGCCACTGCTCGAGGATCTCGTCGTAGTTCCGCCCCAGCCGGTCGATGCTCTTCACCACCATTACGTCGCCGGGCCGAAGGCGCTTGACCAGCTTGCGGTACTCCGGCCGCTCGAAGTCCTTGCTACTCGCCTTGTCGGCGTAGATACGCTCTTCCGCCACGGGAAAGCCCGTGAGGGCGTCGATCTGCCGCCTGAGCTTCTGGTCCTTCGCCGACACGCGCGCATACCCGTACACGATTCCTTCTCGCTCCATCGCTCACCCCATCGTTCCCGTCAAAGCGAGCCCCCTCCGGGCCGCTTTGCCATCGGCCGCCAAAAGAGATGCCGGCAGGCGCACGGCCGGTCGGCATGGGGCAATTATCGCGAACGGAAGCCGTCCGGGCCGTTCCGAGGGCAGGGTCGGCAAGGGAATCCGCAGCGACAACATTGGAGAGTCGGGTGGTCAGGTTTCTAAAGGCGAGAGGGGCTGGGGGCGGGAACAGTTCGAGGAGCTCTCGATTAACCTCGGGTGTTTCCGAGTGCGCCGGATGGCTCTTTCTGCGCGCATAGTCTCGGCCGGCTGATATTGAGAAGGAGCGAACGATCGACGGGGAGTTCGAAGCGGGACCTAGCCATCGGAAAAGTTGGGAGCTCGCCTTTCTCGTTCTTCTTTATTAGGAAGCTTAAGAAGCGGCGAAGCCGCGCTACACTTTTATTGCGACTGGGCGCACCGCTTCGCGGGCGGCGCGGCCTACGCGCAGTTCTTCGTGTGGTGGTAGGTGGGGACGGCGGATTCCAGGATGTGGACGGCTTCCTCGTCCGATTTGCCGATGGCGGCTTCCAGCTCGCCGAGCTTGGCGGCCACCTCGTCGTAGCTGATCTCCTGGCCGGTGGATATCATGATGGACTTGTTGTCGGTGGGAAGCGTGCTCTCCTCGTCCATGAGCAGCTCCTCGTACATCTTCTCGCCGTCGCGCAGGCCCGTGAACGTGATCTTCACGTCCACGTCGGGCACGAGGCCCTGCAGCTGGATGAGACCCTTCGCCAGCTCGACGATCTTCACGGGCTCGCCCATGTCGAGAATGAATATCTCGCCGCCATGCGCCATGCCGCCTGCCTGGATGACCAGGCGCGATGCCTCGGGGATGGTCATGAAGAAGCGCTCGATCTCGGGGTGCGTGACCGTGACGGGGCCGCCGGCGGCAATCTGGCGCTGGAACACAGGGATGACGCTGCCGTTCGAGCCCAGCACGTTGCCGAAGCGCACGGCGGAGAACACGGTCTTGGACGTGCGCGCGTACAGCTGCATCACCATCTCGCCCATGCGCTTCGTGGCGCCCATGACGCTCGTGGGGTTCACGGCCTTGTCGGTGGAGATGAAGATGAAGCGCGCGGCGCCGAACGCGTCGGCCGCCTTCACCACGTTGAGCGTGCCGAACACGTTGTTGTGCAGCGCCTCGCGCGGGCACGCCTCCATGAGCGGCACGTGCTTATGCGCCGCGGCATGGAACACGGCGCCAGGACGGTACTTCGCGAACACCTCGGCCACGCGGGCCTCGTCGCACACGCTGCCGATCTCGATGACGATCTCGATGTCGTCGTACTCGGACAGCAGCTCGTTGCGCAGCATGTAGGCGTCGTTCTCGTAGATGTCGAAGATGACGATGCGCGCGGGCGCCACGCGGCACAGCTGCCGGCAGAGCTCGCTGCCGATGGAGCCGCCGCCGCCCGTGACCAGCACGCACTCGCCGGCGATGTATCCGGACACGGCGCGGGTGTTCAGGATGATCTCCTCGCGCCCCAGAAGGTCGGCCACGTCCACATCGCGCAGCCGCACGTCGCCTATCTCGTCGAGCGACAGCTCGCGAATGTTGGGCAGCGTGCGCAGCTTGCATTCGGTCTTCGTGCACTCGCCGTAGATGCGCTTGCGCTCCTCGAGCGAGGCCGAGGGAATGGCCACGACGATCTGCTCGATGTCGTAGCGGTCCACCAGCTCCACAATGTCGTCCGTGGTGCCGGCCACCTTCACGCCGTGAATGCGGCTGCCGCGCTTCGAAACGTCGTCGTCGGTGGCCACGATGGCCACGCCGGGCATGAGCGGATCCTTCGAGGCCATGCGGCCGATGGCGAGCGAGCCCGTCTCCCCCGCGCCCACGATGAGCGTGCGCGGCCGGTCACAGGCGCGCTGTGCCGACCCCAGCACGCGCTTCTTCTGACGCATGACGCGGAATACCAAGCGTATGCCCCCCATGAAGAATATGAGCAGAAAGCACGAGACGAAGAACACGCGTATGGGCAGGCGCACGTCGATGATCCATAGGAACACGGCGCCGATGAGCGTGGACAGCACCACCGCGAGCATGATCTGGATGGCCTCGTCGACGCTCGCGTACTCCCACAGGTTGTTGTAGAGGCGGAACAGGCCGAGCACCGCCACGTTGATGAGCGCCAGGATGCCCAGCATGAAGTAGATCTCGTTGTTTACGAAGACCTCGTCCTCGACGGCGGTGAGCAAGGATGCGAGCCAGTAGGCGGCGTACGTCGCAACGATGTCGAGCAGCAGCAGGACCGCTGTTCTTTTTGTGATATGAGCGTCCAAGCGCAGCCTCGTCCCCGAGTGGAAAAGCGAATTGATGCCATTTTGCCGACAAGCGCGGCAACCAAAAGGGTATTGTATACAAAGTAACGTAACCTTGCACGGACCAATGCTTTACAGGAGCCTGCTACATGAATAAAACAGCCGTTCCCGGCACAGCCATCGCAGCCCCCGGGGAACCGGAAACCCCCAGCGACCAGCCTGCACGCACAAGCAACATCGACGCCATCGTAGCCTATTTCGAGAGCGGCATCACGCCGGCCGGGGCAGCCGGCGAGCTGGGCATCGAGCTGGAGCACACCCTCGTGCACGACGACATGAGCCCCGTGCCGTACAGCGGGCCCTACGGCGTGGAATGGCTGCTGGGCCAGCTGGAAGCCGAGTTCCCCCGCACGACGCGCGACCCGGAGGGCGACCTCTTGGGCGTGGCGCGGCCCGGCGAGGCCGTGACCATCGAGCCGGCGGCGCAGGTTGAGCTCTCGGCGGGCCCGTTCGCGAGCCTCGAGGACGCGCGGGCGACGTTCGAGCGGTTCGAGCGCACGCTGGACGACGCGCTGGCGCCGCACGGCGAGCGCGCGCTCACGGTGGGCTACCACCCCTCCGCCAAGGCGCTCGACCTGGAGCTCATCCCCAAGCGGCGCTACAAGTTCATGAACCTGTACCTGGGCGAGAAGGGGCCGTTCGGGCCGCGCATGATGCGGGGCAGCGCGTCGACCCAGGTGTCGATAGACTACTGGTCGACGGCGGACTGCCTGCGGAAGCTGCGGCTGGCGTTCGCGCTCGTGCCGCTGTTCTCGCTCGTCTGCGACAACTCGCCGGTGTTCGAGGGCGCGCCGCGCGCCCACGAGCTGGTGCGGACCGAGATCTGGCGGTTCTGCGACCCCGACCGCTGCGGCCTGGTGCCCGGCGTGATGGACCCGGGTTTCGACCTGCGCCGCTATGCCGAGTACCTTTTGGACACGCCTGCTATCCTCATACCGTGCCGTAAGGAGCAGTGGTGCTACTCCGAGCGCACCTTCGGCGAGATATACGCCGAGCGCACCATGACGCGCGCCGAGGTGGAGCACGCCGTGTCCATGTTCTTCAACGACGTGCGTCTGAAGACCTATATCGAGATCAGGCCGGCCGACGCGATGCCCGTGCCCTACGTGGTGGCGTACGCGGCGCTGATCAAAGGGCTGTTCTACCATGCGGAGAACCTCGACGCGCTCGACGCGTTGTTCGAAGGCGTGAACGGCACGGCCGTGGAGGCGGCCAAGGATGCGCTTATGGCCAGGGGCTACGAGGCCGAGGCGTACGGTCGGCCCGTGGCCGAGCTGGTCGATAAGGTGATGACGCTGGCGCGGCGGGGCCTCGCGGCGGACGAGCAGGGCTTCCTCGAGCCGCTCGCGCAGCTGGCAGCGCAGCGCGTCACGCTGGCCGACCTGGCCGAGCGCAAGGGTTAAACCGGCGTCCGCATCTCGAAGCCGCAACAGCCGCAGCAGCGCGATGGAGGGACGACCTTCCAGCATGCGAGCGGAATACACGAGGAGAGGAGGCCCGACGTGGACAACACGGGCAAGATGGTGAAGGTGGCGTACAAGGGGTTCTTCGACGACGGCTCCGTGTTCATCGACCAGACGGAGCAGCCCATCGAGTTCCCCTGCCTGGACGGATGGATGCCGCCGGCGTTCATCGACACCGTGCGGGGCATGGCCGTGGGCGAGACGCGGCGGGTGCACGTGGGCGCGAACGAGGCCTACGAGGAGCGCACCGAAGAACGCGTGATGGAGGTGGAGCGCGCGAAGATACCCGCCTCGGTGAAGCTCGTGGTGGGCGAGATGGTGAACCTGGAGGACCCCACGGGCCAGACCTACCCAGCCAGGCTCGTGGAGCTCACGGACGAGAAGGCCGTGTTCGACCTGAACCACGAGGCCATTGCGAAGGCGCTCAACTTCGAGATGACGCTGCTAGATGTGGCCGAGCTTCCGAGCCGCTGAGGCTGCCTGCGCCGCATCTCCGAAAAGGAGTCACGGGGCGCGCCACGCTGTCATCACGGCCGGGGAGCAGGAAGCTCTACGGACTTATGGCAACTTGGAGAGGGTTTGCGTCCAGCGGAGGGGCCGCGTTCTGCAGTGGGGTAGACTGGGTCTACTTTGTTTCAAATCGAGAGGAGCTCGTTCATGAGCAACGAAGGCAAGAAGGTCAAGGTCCACTACACGGGCACGCTGGACGACGGCACGAAGTTCGACTCGTCGGTCGATCGCGGCGAGCCCATCGAGTTCACCTGCGCCGCCGGCCAGATGATCCCCGGCTTCGACGCAGCGGTGAAGGACATGGAGCAGGGCGAGACCAAGACCGTGCACATCCCTGCCGCCGAGGCGTACGGCGAGCGCCGTGAGGAAATGGTGCAGAAGGTGCCCGTGAGCCAGATTCCCAACGGCGACCAGCTTCCCGTGGGCCAGACCGTGTACATGCGCGGCCCGGCCGGCCAGTCGTTCCCCGTGTTCGTGGAGGCCATCGAGGACGGCATCGTCACGTTCGACATGAACCACGAGCTGGCGGGCAAGGACCTGAACTTCGAGATCACGCTGGTGGAGGTCGCCGGCTAACGCTGCCCTCCAACATGGCAACGACCACGGGAGGCGCCCGAGGGCGCCTCCCGTCATTCTGCAAGACGGCATGCTCCGCATCCGCAGGCGTCCTCTTCGCGGCCCTCCAAGTCGCAGCCGGCGCCAAACGTGCGGCCTCTCCGTCCTCCCTGCCCGCTTCGCAGCAGCACGCCCTCGAAAGCAGACGGGGACAACACGACCATGACCTCATCGGCCCCGTCTGCGACCACGACCGGCCGATCCATCCCCTGGATCAGCCGGCAGAGGGTCCGCACGCTCCCCGTGTGCGACAGCTGCAGGACGTCCATGCTACTCACCCCCTCTCCATGCGGCGCGCCAAATCGAGCATCTGCTCGAAGAAAGCGCAGTGGGCCCGGTGGTTCAGCACGGCGACGCGCTGGGCGAGGCGGCCGAGCGCCTCGCCGGTAAAGCGGTCGAGCGGCTGCAGGCCGCAAGCGGCCGCCAAGCCTCCGGAGGACGCCGTAATGCGAGCACCGGCCTCCTCGCCTGCCGGATCGGACCCGCCCGTCAACCGCGCAGCCTTCTCGCGGGCGGTGCGCGCACGAACCATGTCGTACTCGAATCCGTAGAACGTGAGTTCCCAGAACGCGCTTGCGAGCACGCGGTAGCGCTCACGGCAGCACCAATCCCCGCCGAGCCACACCTTGCATCCGAGCGTTTCCTCCCAGGGGGCGAGCGCGTAGCAGCGCTCGCCCCAGTCGTCCACGTCGCCCGCGCCGCCCTTCTCGTCCGCCGCGCGCACCGCAAGGGACCGCAGGCGCTTGTCGACTTTCCTCGCCTGGGCATACGTCGTCGCGGGCATTTGGGCGACGCGGACGAGGCGCTCGGCTGCTGCCACATCGAGCAACGGGACGAGCGCGGCGTGGAGCCGCCATGTCAGCGTGCCGCCTCGGGCATCGAGCACGTACGACTCCCGCGGGGCCAGCACCCAGCCTCTCGTCGGCCCGCGCCGCACCTCGAGGGAGGCCATGGCATCGAGCGAGCCATCGAGCCGCTGCGCCATCGCATTGCGACGAGCCTTGTCAGCGTAGGCATGGACTTCGGCGAAATCCTCAATGATCACGCGCCGCAGAAGGGGCCGGTCGCATGCGCCGAGCACCTCCTGGAGGCTGGGCAGGTCGCGTGGACGCAGGTGCTCACGCTCCCACAGGCTCCCGCCGCTCATGGCAGCCTCCCCTCGCTACGGCGCGGCCCAGCATTGCCCTCGAAACATGCAGTCACGGCAACATGCGGCCCCGCTTTCGAGGGATGGTCATCATGGCGGGCTTTCGCGGCCGCCTTCGCGCACCCTGCCGTAGACGCGCATGCGAACATGGCAAGACACCTCGCTTCCCTTCGGTTCCTGGGCTGGGAGGATCTTGCAAGCGTGGTACGGGCGGCGCGGAACACCGCCGCCATCTATGGGCTGCGCCCGCCTTCTGCCGTGGCGGACGAAACAGCGCTTGCACTGGCTCCTTCGTTTCGCTAGCAGTATAGCACATTTTTACGAACATTTGTTTTAAATGCTAGGAACTTTGCGAACGGGAGCGATGGCGCATCCTGACGCGTGCATACACGGCTGCACCCGCAAGCACAAGGACGACGATGCCGGCCAGCACGACTCCTGCGGCTCGCCAATCCCCGTCGGCGGCCAACGACGAGGCCAGCACCGACGCCGCGATGGACGGCACGCGGCCGACCGAAGTGATGAGAAGGATGCACAGGGGCTTCACGCGGGCAAGCGCGGCCGCGTACGTCATGAGGTCCTTAGGCAGTCCGGGCACGAGGAAGTACACGAACAGGATGAGCTCGAAGCGCGGCGAGGCCGCGAAGCGCTCCAGGTCGTCCAGCCGCTTGCGCGAGAGGAAGAGCGCGAGGGCCCGGTCGCCCACGAGGCGTACGAGCACGATGATGGCTACGGCGCCCACGAGGCTGCCCGCGAAGCAGACGAGCGCGCCCTTCCAGAAGCCGAAGGCGTACCCGGCGGCCAGCTCGAGCGGCTCGGCCGGCAGCACGGCCGATAGCTGCTGCACCGCCACAAGCCCCGCCAGGGCCACCGGGGCCAGCGGCCCGAGGCGCGCGGCCTGCTCCTGCACCCGGCGCCCGTCGGTGAGCAGCGCGAGCACGTCGCGCCCGTACACGAGCAGCCACCAGGCGATGGACGCCGCCGCCAGCGCGATCACGGCGATTACGACAACGCGCCCTATGCGCCGTCGTCCCGCGTCCTTGGGAGTGTTCTTTTCCATGGGGCAGATTGTGCGCCCCGGGAAAGCGCGAAAGGTCGCCGCCCGTCAACGGACGGAAAACGATTCCGCACGCAGCCCTTGCCGTTCCTACCAGGACAGCACTTCGTACCCGTCCTCGGTCACGGCCACCTGGACCTCCCACTGGGCCGTGTCGGAACCATCGGCCGTGCGCACGGTCCAGCCGTTCGGATCGCCCATGTCGATATCGGGTCCGCCGGCGTTCACCATGGGCTCGATGGTGAACACGAGTCCCGGAACCAGCACCATGCCCGTACCTGCCTCGGCCACATGGCTCACGAACGGATCCTCATGGAAATCGAGGCCGATACCGTGGCCGCCGAACTCGCGCACCACCGAGAAGCCGCACGACTGCGCATGAGCGTTCACGGCTGCGCCCACGTCGCCCAGGAAGCCCCACGGCCTCACGGCGTCCAGGCCCGCCTCCAGCGCCTTCTTCGTCTCTTCCACCAGGCGCCGACGGTCCTTGGACACCTCGCCTAGGCAGAACATGCGCGATGAGTCGGAGTAGTATCCGTCCAGTATGGTCGAGCAGTCCACGTTCACGATGTCGCCCTCGCGCAGCACGACGTCGTCGGAGGGGATACCGTGGCAGACCTCGTCGTTCACGGACGTGCAGACGCTCTTCGGATACCCCTCGAAGCCCAGATCGGCCGGGATGCCGCCATGCTCAACCGTGTAGTCGTGCACCCAACGGTCGATCTCGCCCGTCGTGGTGCCCACGTCGATACGCTCGGCCACGTAGTCGAGCACGCCGACGTTGATGGCCGCGCTGCGCTTGATGCCCTCGAGGTCGTCCGCCGACTTCAGCAGCTCGCGCCCAGGCAGCTCGCACCCCTGCTCGTACAGCTGCTCGAGACGTTCGTCGAAGGCCAGGTGGCATTTCTTGTACTTGCGCCCGCTGCCGCACCAGCATACGTCGTTGCGACCGGGCTGCTCCACTCCGTCATACATGCGGTTTCCTTTCGCTCGCGGGCTATTGTACCGCGCAACGCCGCGAGCGGCAGCGGGCGGAAGGAAAGTCCCGACAATTCGACCGCCTGGATCGTGTATAGAGGGTAGGCGTCCATCCGCCCGATGGCGCGCCGAAAGGCCGAACGGAAAGGACGCCCCATGCCGAACCAGCGTCGCCCGACCACCATCGCCCGGTGCGCGGCGATAGCTCTCGCCTGCGCAGCCATCGCCGGATGCGCCGCCCCTGCGCAAAGGCCCGTCGACGAGAGCGTTCCATTCGCAGCCGATGCATTCGGCAAAGAAGCGCGCGACCAGGAGCCCGATGCTGGAGAAGGCCTCCCCGCATCAGGGGACGCCTGCGACGGAGGACCGGCGGCGGCGCCCTCTCCCAACTCCGCCCCAGTCTGCTCGGCCTACGATCTTGAAGCTATCCTCTTGCTCAACCCGGCCCGGATCCCTGCCACGCTGGAGGGACTCGGGTTCGAATACGAGACGGGAGCCCCCACAGGCGCCTGGGAAAGCATTTCCGCCGAAACGCCGTGCTCGCCCGCGGGCTCCAGGACGCGCCTTTTCTTCGCCGTCGGAGGGGGCGAGACATCACCCGAGCTCATGCTGGAGGGAAGGCGCCCGCAGGCCGTGGGCATGGGCATCATGGCACCGCTCGCCGGCGAGGATGAGGCGGAGGCCGTATGCGCATCGCTGTTGGAGGCGGCCGGCCTCGGAGACGAGCTTTCCCGCACCGTGGAAGAGAATCACCGCTTCGACCGGCGCACCGTCACCCGCATCGGGAGCTGCCCGGCAGGGAGCGCCGGCGTCTTGTGGCGCATGAGCGTGTCGAGCCAGCAATTGCAAGGGGAATCGGCCGCGTACAGCTTCACCTCCTACACGCTCACCGTCTACACGCGCGAGGGCGTGCTGGCCTCCTAGGACCAGAGCCTGCTGGAAGCCATCGGCATCTTCGACAAAATGGACACTTCACCGAGCTGACAGGCCGTAGAAAAGGAATCCTCGTCTGCGCCGATGCCGAAAAATCGCTAGGATGGGCAGCTCGGCAACCTGCAGCCCTACGCGAACTGCTTCTTGGCGCAGCCGATGCCCAGGGCGCCGGGGCCCACGTGACAGGCGATGCTCAGGGGGAGGCGGTCGACGTAGACGTCGTCCGTGCCGAAGTGGGCGCGCACCTCGTCGGCGAACGCCTGGGCGTCCTCGTCGCGGTTCGTGTGCGCCACGTAGAGGTGCACGCCGCCCGCGCCGCCGAAGCGATCCTGCACGTCGCGCGAGAGCGCCTTGACCATGGTGCGCTTCGCGGCCTTGGAAGACTTGGCAACCGAGAAGGCGTCGAGCTTCTCGCCTTGGATCTGCAGCACCGGCTTGATCTTGAGCACGGAGCCGATGGCCGCGGCAGCCGGCGTGATACGCCCGCTCTTCTGCAGGTAGGCCATCGTATCCACCATGAGGTAGATGCTGGCGTCGAGCTTCGTGCGCTCCAGCAGCGCGCACGTCTCGGCCGCCGTGCGACCTTCGCCGATCCAACGCAGCGCGTCGAGCACCGCCTCGCGCTGCGTGACCGAGATGCGCTGGTTGTCCACCACGTGCACGCGCCCGTTGCAGTGCCGGGCCACCTGGCACGCCGTCTCGCACGAGCCGGACAGGCCGCTGGACATGGGGATGTAGATGACTTCGTCATACGCTTCGAGCAGCTCGGCCCAGCGCTTGCCCAGATCGACGATGGACGGTTGCGACGTGACGATGTCCGCGCCTGCGGTCTGGCGCGCATAGAAGCGCTCGGCGTCCAGGTTCACGCCTTCGAAGCACTCCTCCCCGTCCACGACGAAGGGCATGGGTACCACGTGCACGCCCAGCTGCTCGGCTTCTTCCTGCATGATGCCGCTGTTCGTGTCCGTCGCGACTGCGATGCTCTTTTCCACCTGTTGCCCTCCCAGACAGCAGGCGACGGGATTCCCCCGCCGCCCGATGCAGACGGCCCCGAATCCCGTCCTTCTTGCTTACCCTACCATTATGGCCGATCGGCTAGCCGCGCACCTCGGCACCGGTGGCCGTGCACACCTTCTTCACCAAGCGCTCATGAGCCTTGTCCACCTCGTCGCTCGTGAGCGTGCGGTCGGCCGCGCGGTACGTGAGCGCGTAGGCCATCGACTTCCTGCCCGCGCCCAAACGCTCCTCATCGCGGTACACATCGAACAGGCGCGCGTCCTCCAGCAGCTTGCCGCCCGCCGAGGTCATGCACTGCACGAGCTTCTCGTGCGCGACGCTCTCGTCCACGACGAACGCCACATCCATGGACACGGCAGGGAACGTGGGCACGTCGCGGTAGTCGCGCGCGGGGCGCGACGCCTTCGCGAGCGCCTCCACGTCCAGCTCGAACGCCACCACCGGCGCGTCCGCCTCGAAGGCTTCCACGGCCAGCGGGTGCAGCTCGCCCACCCAACCGAGTTCGGCTCCGCCCGACAGCACCGCGGCGGCCCGCCCGGGCTGCAGGTGCGGGGCCTCCTCGGCGGAAAGCGGCTTGAAGCGCAGCTTCGGCAGCGCCAGCTCGCGCGCCAGGCTCTCGACGACGCCCTTGCCGTCGAAGAAGTCGAACGGGGCCGGCGCGGCGTTCCAGCCCGTATCGCCCATGGCCCCCGCCAGCACGCCCGCCAGGCGTCGGCGCTCCTTGGGCTGCTTGCGCCCCTCGGCCGCGAAGAACACGGCGCCCGCCTCGTAAAGCTGGACGTTCTTCACGCCGCGGCTCTGGTTGTAGGCCACGCTGCGCAGAAGGCCCGGCACGATGCTCTGGCGCATGACGGACTGGTCGGCGTTCAGGGGGTTGATGAGCTCGACCGGCTCGCCCAGGCCCTCGTGCGGCATGCGCAGGCGGTCGAGGTCGCCCGGCTCGGCGAACGAGTAGGTCATCGTCTCGTTGAGGCCGCTCGCGCGCATGACGGCGTTCACCGTGTCCATGACGTGCTCCATCTGCGAGCGCGTGCCCACGCGGCCGGGGCCGCCAGGCAGCGTGGCAGGGATGCGGTCCATGCCCCACAGGCGCAGCACCTCCTCGTACAGGTCGATCTCGCGCTCGAGGTCCGGGCGGAACGTGGGCGCCGTCACGGCCAGAACGTCGGCATTGCCCGCCGGATCGTCGGCCACCGCGCAGCCGAGACGGCGCAGGATGTCCTCGATGTCGGCGCGCGGGATGTCAGCCCCCATCATGGCGCAGAAGCGCGGGATGCGGAAGCGCAAATCGGGCGCCGTCGAGGGCGCCGGCCACTCGTCCACGATGCCCTCGCCGTTGCGGACGGCGGCGCTCACCGAGCCCCCGGCCACCTCCACCATGAGCGCGGCGGCCGCGGCCGAACGCTCCTCGATGCCGTGGTCGTCCACGCCGCGCTCGTAGCGCATGGAACTCTCGCTGAACAGGCCCAGGTTGCGGCTCGTGCGGCTCGTGCGGCCCGGCTCGAACGTGGCGGCCTCCAGCAGGATGTCCACCGTCCCGTCCGTGACCTCGGTGTCCAGGCCGCCCATGACGCCCGCGAGCGCCACGGCACCGAGCTCCGGCGTGGAGATGACCGTCATATCGGACGTGAGCGCGCGATCCTCGCCGTCGAGCGTAGTCAGGCGCTCGCCTTCGGCGGCCGCGCGCACCACGATATGCGCCACGCCGTCCGCATTCTTGAGCTTGTCCAGGTCGAAGGCGTGCAGCGGCTGGCCGAACAGGAACAGGATATAGTTCGTCACGTCCACGATGTTGTTGATGGAGCGCTGGCCGATAGCCGCCAGGCGCTCGACCATCCAGTCGGGGCTCGGCCCGACCTTGACCCCGCGGATGACGCGCGCGGTGTAACGCGGGCAGCGCACCGCGTCCTCGATGGTGATCCTCACCGTCTCGTCGACGGGCGCCGAGGAGGCGTCCAGCACGAGCTTGCCCGCCATGCGCCCGAGCGGGCTCTCGTAGTCGGTGCGGTACATGGCGCCCACCTCGCGCGCCATGCCCACCATGGAAAGGCAGTCGGGACGGTTCGGCGTGATCTCCAGGTCGAGCACCGTGTCGGAGAGCTGCGCGAAATCGGCGATGGGCATGCCTACGGGCGCGTCCTCGGGCAGGATCCAGATGCCCGCATGATCGCCGCCCATCCCCAGCTCGCGCTGCGAGCAGCACATGCCGCAGCTGGGAACGCCGCGCAGCTTCGATTTCTTGATCTTGAGGTCGCCCGGCAGCACCGCGCCCACGGTGGCCACCGGCACCTTGATGCCCGCCGCGATGTTCGGCGCGCCGCACACGATCTGCACGGGTTCGCCTGCGCCCACGTCAACCGTCACGACGTGCAGGTGGTCGCTGTCCGGGTGCAGCTCGCAGGTGAGCACGTGCCCCACGACCACCCCGTCGAGCGCCGCGCCGGTCCTCTCCACCGCCTCCACGCCCGTGCCCGTCAGATCGAGCCGATCGCAGAACGCCTTCGTGTCCGAAGGCACGTCCACATATTCGCTCAGCCACTTCAAAGATACTTTCATATCGTTCTTCCTATCGTCTATGCGCGTCGCGCATACTATTCCGAACCACTCCCGCCCCTCGCGCCTCCCAAGAAAGCAAAACGCGCAGGTCAACCCCTCTCACCATGCCCACGCCTGCCTGACCCCCTTCGGCCCGAGTCCGAACACCGGTCATCAGGCGAGCCGCAACAACGTCAACCATGTGAAGGCGACGGCGGGGCGGCGCCCACCAAGCGAGTTCCGCAGCGCAGCGAGGACTGTTCGAGCGACTGGGCGCCGCCCCGCCGTCGCCGCCAGAAACCCTAGAACTGCCGAAGGAAGCGCATGTCGCCTTCCACCAGCATGCGCAGATCCGGCACGTTGTACTTCAGGCAGGCGATGCGCTCCACCCCCATGCCGAAGGCGAAGCCGGAGTACTTCTCGGGGTCGATGCCGGACATGGACAGCACGTTCGGATCCACCATGCCGCAGCCGAGGATCTCCAGCCAGCCGGTGCCCTTACAGAAGCGGCAGCCTTCGCCGTGGCAGATACCGCAGCTCACGTCCACCTCGGCCGACGGTTCCGTGAACGGGAAGTAGTGGGCGCGGAACCGCGTCCTGCGCTCTTCGCCGAACAGCTGCTTGCACAGGTAGTCGAGCGTGCCCTTGAGGTCGCCGAACGTGATGCCCTCGTCCACCACCAAGCCCTCGATCTGCGTGAACTGGGGCAGGTGGGACGGGTCGGCCACATCGCGACGGTACACCTTGCCGGGCGCGATGACGAAGATGGGCAGCTCGTTGTCCTCCATCGCGTGCACCTGCACGCCCGAGGTCTGCGTGCGCAGCAGCACGTCGGACTCACCGCGCACGGCGGCCTCGTCGCCGGAGCGGTCCACCACGTAGAACGTGTCGGCCAGGCTGCGGCTGGGATGGTCGGCCGGGGCGTTGAGCGCCTCGAAGTTGTAGTAGTCGGTCTCCACCTCGGGGCCCTCGGCCACCGTGTAGCCCAGACCGAGGAATATCTCGGAGATCTCGTCGGTGATGCGGTTGATGAGGTGGCGCGTGCCCATCTGCTGGGCGCGGCCCGGCAGCGTCACGTCCACGGCCGCCGCGTCGATGGCCGCGGCCAGCTCGGCGGCATCGAGGGCCGCCTTGCGTGCGGCCAGCGCCTCCTCCACCGCCTCGCGCACCTCGTTCACCGTCTTGCCGACGGCCGCGCGCTCCTCTTTCGGCACCTGTCCCATGCTGCGCAGATAGCCCGTCAGCGTGCCGGCCTTGCCGAGCACGCCGATGCGCACCTGCTCGAGCGCGGCGGTGTCGGCCGCCTCCGCGATGCGGGCGAGCGTCTGCTCGCGCAGCGCCGCCACTTCGTCCACGATACCCATGTCCTCGTGCTTCCTTTCCGTCTCTCCCCGCGCCCGCCGCAGCCGGCGCAATGAAAAAGAGCCTTCTCTCGTCCTTGTCGTGTGGGGCACGGCCCCGGTCCAAGGACGAGAGAAGGCTCTCGCGGTACCACCTCGGTTGGCGTGCCTTCGCTGCACACCCGCCCGCCCTACGGCGACACGGGGTGCGGCTTAAAGCCGCCCGCTCTTGCGCTCGGTAACGGGAGCACCCGTCGCGTCCTACTGCACGTCTTGCCGCCCCGCTGCCGCCGGGCCGCATCCGCATTCAAACGCGCTGCTCGGAAGGGAATCGCCGCACTGGCCGCCCGGGTGCTCTCAGCCGGTGGCACCCGTCTCTGATGGCAACCGCGCCGCACGGCGCTGTCTTCGTCATCGCATGTAACGTTGCAGTTTAGCACAAACGAGACAGGGGGACGGGGATAATGTCGTCAAATCCGAGGTATCGGATTTGACGACATTATCCCCGTCCTGCGTCATCCTGCTGCGTCATCCCCGGAGACGATGTCGCATTCTCGGCAATCTCGCAGAACCCTGGCGTCGGGGAGCATGGCGTCGCCCCCCCCCTAACACGACATCGTCTCCGTGCGAAATCATCCCCGGGCTTTTGCCACGCCCCTACAGGAAGCGGTAGCTCACGGTGCGCAGGCCCCAGTCGTTGCACGACGAGAAGCCGAACGCCTTCCACACGCCGGGCTGCAGGTCGAGGGAGCGGCTGCCGCCGCCCATGTAGCCGCAGTCGTTCACGGTGGCGAGCACCGTCATGCCGCCGTAGGAGATCTCGACGGTGCGCCCGTAGTACTGCCAGTACCGTGGCCACGCCATCGGCACGGCCACGCCCATGGACCAGTCGTCGCAGACGGCGCCCGTGGCCGTGGTGCCGGGATTGGGCGTGTAGGGGTCGGTGGAACCGCCGTACGCCGAGGCGACTCCCGTGGACCAGCCGACGCCGGGATCGGGCGCGGGTTCCGGCGCCGGATCGGACCCCGAGCCGCCGTCGGGTGCCGGAGAGGGCGACGGGTCGGGCGCGACGTCCGTCATCTGGTCGCCCGGGCGCGACGTGTTCGTGTTCGACTCGTCGACGGCCACCGGCTCGGTAGGCGCGGAGCCCTGGGCCTCCGCCTCCTCGATCTTGCGCTGCAGCTCCTCCAACATGGAGGAGTATTCGCTCTGCGCCCCCTGCAGCCTCGTCGAGGCGTCGGACACCGTCTGCTCGGCCTGAACCTTCTTCTCCTCGAGCTCGGCCAGCTTCCCTTCCTGCTCGTCCTTCTGCGCGTTCAGATCTTCCATGAGCGCGTCGAAGCGGGCCGAGCGCTCCTTCTGCGCCTCGACCTCATCCACCTGGTACTGCACCACACTCGAGAGGTAGACCAGGTTGCGCACGAGCTCGTCGAAGCTCTGCGCCTCCAGCAGCAGCATGACGAGCGACTGGGCCGAGCCCCCGCGGTACTCGTAGACCGCCGCCTTGGCCAGGGCTGCGCGCCCGTCGATGACCTCCTGCTGGGCCTCCAGAGCCTGGGCCGTAGTCTCGTCGATGCGCTTCTGCAGCTCGGCGACCTCCTGGACGAGCGCCTCGTGGTCGGCGGCGATGCCCTGCCGGCTCGACTCGGCGCCGTCGAGCGCGCTCTGGGCCTCCTCCACGGAGCGCTCGGCCTCGGCCACGGCGGCCTCGTCAACCTCGTCGGCCCCAGCCGCCCGCGGCGCGAAGGGAACGAGCCCGCAGGCCAGAAGCGCCGCCAGCAGGCAGCCCAGCACTGCGCGTGCGGCAAACGGAGTAACGGGGCGCCGGCGCTGCGGACCGGCGGGTTCGGCGGACGGGACGTTCGTGGCCGGGTACGCGTTCGGGTTCATAAGAAGTCCTTAGGCTGCGAGCAGCCGGTCGTGCGCTTCGTCGAGCGCGGCGATCAGGTTAAGGATGAGCGGCTCGTTGTCGGTGAAGTACGCGTCATCGTAGTCGGCATCCGACATGACGGCCACCAGGTAGTCGCCTGCGACGGACTCGACGATGCCGGCGTCGTTGAGCGCGCCCATGTCGTACAGGGGCGTGTCGATCTCGTAGCCGGCCTTCGAGAGCACCTGATGGTCGGATCCGAGCACCTCGCGGATGAACGAGGTGCCGGTCTGCGCGAACAGCCCTTCGCAGAAGGAGGCCAAGCCGCCCCCGCCCCCGAGGTACCCGCCCACGCCAAGCCAGAGCTTCGCCAAGTCGCGCGGCGTGTAGGAGGGGTACCACTCGCCACCCCAGGCCGCAGCGTCCACGCCGGCCGCCGCCGTCCACGCCTCGAAGCCTTCGCCGTAGCGGTTGCGGAGCAGCGCGTAACCGGTGTTGTCGGAGTAGACGATGGTGTCCGTGAGCACCGTGGCCAGGTCGTAGGTGCTCTGGCCGTCGGAGGCCATGATGCCCGTGCCCTCCATGACCGTGTCCTCGAAGACCACGTCGTCGAGCGCCGCCCTTCCCTCGTCGACCAGGGCCTGGGCCACGTACGTGACGAACGGTGCCTTGATGGTGCTCGCCGAGGAGAAGGCCGCATCGGCGTTGCAGCCAAGGCCGCGCTGGGAGGCGAAATCGTATACGACGAAGCCGGCGTCGCAACCAGCGCTGCGGAACGCTTCGAGCGCCGTAGCCACGTCGGGGACCTCGGACGGGTCGACGGGACGCTGGGCCCCCGAGGCGTCGAAGAGGTTGACGTCGGCCGTGCCAGATGCCGCGTCGAGCACCGTCGGCTCCACGTCGCTCGCCGCGGGTGCCGATGCCGTCGCCGTGTCGGGCGGCATGACCGCTTCGTCCGCCACGGCGACAGGGATATCCGGAGCGGCGTCGGCCGCACCCAGCGACACGGCCGGCTCCTCGGGGCGCTCGGCGGCAGCCCCCGCCCCGATCGCCACGCCGAAGAAGGCCACGACGCCCACGAGCGCAAGCGCGGCCGCCTTCGACCACGTCGGCAGGTGCCTTATCCGTCGGCGCAGCCGCCGTATGCCCGAACCCTTCCCCATGGTTTCGCCGTTTCGCTTCCTTCCTGCCGCAACCCTGCGCCGTGCTTCTAACGCGCCGCGCTTTCCGGGGCGGCTGTTCTGCCCTTTTCCCCACCGAGTATTCCGTAACAGCCGGGCAACGACAAGACGACGCAACCGAACAACACAACAGCGCCACGGTCTGTTCGCATGGTCCCCCCGCGGGGGAAAGGGGATTGAACGCTTGTTATCACCAGCGCTTTCGTTCCTCGGGGACGGTGTTTTCCGAGAGCGAGCGCCCCTCTTGGCCGACGCCTGCACCGCCCTGCCATGGGCGACGGCGACGGCTCCGTGGTAGTATGGGCGGGACAATGCCCCTCCCCGACCGGAAAGACGTCACGTGAGACCCGCTCCCACCCGCATACGCCTCGCGACCGCCGACGACGCGGACGCCATCCTCGCCGTGTACGCGCCCTTCCTGGACACACCCGTCACGTTCGAGGAAGAGGCGCCCTCGGCCGAAGCGTTCCGCAAGCGGGTCGCAGGCGTGCTCGCCGGCTACCCGTACCTTGTGTCCGAACAGGACGGACGCGTGGTGGGCTTTGCCTATGCGCACGCCCAGGCCGAGCGGGCGGCCTACGCCTGGAACGCCGAGCTGTCGGTGTACCTGGCCCACGGCGCCCAAGGCGCCGGGCAGGGAAGCGCGCTTTACGGAGCCCTGATCGAGCTCGTGCGCCTGCAGGGCATGAAATGCGCCTACGCGCGCGTCACGTTGCCGAACGCGGCCAGCGAGCGCCTGCACGAGGCGTTCGGCTTCCAGCTCATGGGCATCCAGCGCAACGCCGGCTACACCTGCGGCGCCTGGCGCGACGTGGCATGGCTCTTCCTGCCCCTGGCGGCCTTCGACCCCGCACCGGAGGCGCCCGTCCCCTTCCCCGCCCTGCTGTGCCGCGACGCTGCCGTCGTGGACGACGTGCTGGCCCGCGCGAACGCCGCGGCCGCGCAGCGTCAGCGCGCTTAGGAAACCGCCATGCAGCCCCAGCGCCTGTTCGAGATCGTCTACCTGCTGATGGACCGCGGCACCTCCACCACGGCGGAGCTGGCGGCCAAGCTGGAAGTGTCCGAACGCACGGTGCGTCGCGACGTGGACGCGCTGTCGGCGGCGGGCGTGCCCGTGTACATGACGCGCGGCAAGGGCGGCGGCGTGCACCTCATGGACGGCTACGTGCTGGACCGCTCGGTGCTGAGCGAGCGCGAGCAGAGCGACATCATGGCGGCGCTCTCGGCGCTCAACCGCACCGGCGCGGCAGACGAGGCGAGCGACGAGACGGCTGCGCGCCTCGGACGGCTGTTCCAGCGCGAGAACGTCGACTGGCTCGACATGGACTTCTCGTTCTGGGGCGCGCCGCCGAACTACCGCGCCGCGTTCGATGCCATCCGCAGCGCCACCATCGGCCGGCACCCGCTGTCTTTTGCGTACTTCGACGCCGCCGGCAACCGCACCGAGCGCACGGTGGAGCCCGCGCAGCTCGTGTTCAAGGAATCGTCGTGGTACCTGCGCGCCTGGTGCCGCGAACGCGAGGCATGGCGCACGTTCAAGCTGTTCCGCATCGATTGGGAGACGATCAGCGTCACGCCCGACACGTTCGAGGCGCGCCCGATGCCCGCGTTCGACGAGGGCGGCCACATGAGGGGAAGCGACCGGCTGGTCATGCGCTTCGCCCCCGAAGCGGAAGCACGGGTGCGCGAGGAGTTCGCTCCGGAGACGATCGAGCGCGAGGCAGACGGCAGCTGGCTGGTGACGCTCGTCTGCGACATCGGGGAGCGCACGCGCTACTACCTGCTGTCATTCGGCGAGCTGCTCGAAGTGCTCGAACCCGCTGATGTGCGCGCCTGGCTGCGCGAGCAGGCGCAAGCCGTTGCGCGGCGCTACGCCGAGGACGAGCCCGACGCCGATCCCGGTGCCGGTGCCTAACAACTCTCGCGCAGCTCGGCAAGTCGCGCAAGGGCCGCAGCAGCATGCCTGCTTCCCGCTGCGGGATACAACGCAGAAGCAGCTTCTACGCCGCGCTCAAGGTCGTCCAAAGCTTCGTCGAGCTCCCGTTCGACCGCTCGCGCCGAAAGCCCCCAAGACATCGCTTCGCCCACCACCTGTTGGCGAGCGACCCGATCGAACCTTATACGCCCATGCACGCGCATGCCCAGCGTCAGCACCTGCGGCGTGATCTCGCGCGCGGGAACCACGTCGTACAGTGGGCTGAGCGACACGGCTCCCGTAGCATCGTGCAACAGGGAGTAGTTCTTCGCATGGGCGTCGGTGTTTCCCAGCACGAGATTCACCGTCAACTGGCGAAGGAGAACCAGCATCTGACCGTGCGGATCCAGCGCATATGTCGCCAGCAAGGAGGCCAAACCTTGAAACGTTGGATCGCTTTTCTGCGGGGCGCGCTCGGCCGCGTACTTCTGCTCGGGCCCCAATCCCAGCGCTTGCGCCCCGTCTTCCTGATGAATGCGGACGATCTTGCCGTCGACGCGTTCCCGGTCGTAGCGCCGCACCATCAGGACCGGCGTACCGTCGCTTGCATAGTACAGCGCCGACTCGGCCGTCGCCGTCGCGCAACGAGCGGCAGCCATCGCCCACGCCTCGCCCTCGCATAAGCCTTCAAGACGGTCGCGCGGTTGGGGCTTGAGGATGTGCGTCGTCGGAGCGCCCCGCAAAGGAAGTGCTACTTCCAGGCGCTCGATCCGACCGTCGACAACCTCGGGGTCTTCAGATGCAACGACGCAGAGCTTTTCTTGGTACCCGCCCAACGACACGCGCATGGTCGAGGCACTGTCGAACGGATGGGTGGGCAATGCGGCGAGCCGTCGCGCAAGCTCTTCCTCTCCGAGACGCTTGCAGGCCGTATCGTCGTCACGCGCAATCTCGGCGCCAACCGGAAGAACGCGAACGGCACCCGCGCATTCCCATCCAACTTCGCGCAAAAGGTCGACGTACGATTCCGAATGCAGGCCGAAGAAGCGGCTCACTTCGCCCAAGCGCGCCGCTTCGGGCAGAAGGCCGGAGAACCACCTTCGCGTCGTTTCCCGATCAAACGGTTCGTCCTGCACGGGCAACGCGGTTGAAAGCAACGCTTCGCCGGCGTGAGAAGCGGCGAACGAGGGCTCGTACCTGAACCTCGCACCGTCCCTTACCGGTTCGAGCCGGCCGACGATCTTGTCGCCAACGTACACGAGCAGATTGTCACCGCGCATGGCCGTCATCCTCTCGCTCCTCTACATCCTTCGCAAGCACCACCTTCGTACGCGCGGTTTTCGGAACCACCACGAGGTTCAGTCCCAAAAAACCGATCGCCTTGAACATCGTGGTCGAAGAGACTGACTTGCCGTTCTCGAGCGCAGACAGCGTTGCATGGGAAACGCCTATCATCTCGGCGTATTGGTCTTGGCTGATGCCGCGCTCCTTGCGCCGCTTCTTCAAAAACGCACCGAGCTGCTTAGGGGAATACACGTTGCTCCACTCCATCGCCGCGCTCCTTTGTCAATAATATTTGATAAATCGAGTATAGCACCGTATGTCAAATATTATTGACGATTTATAGTATGGATCGAATATCTAAAATATTTGACAACTCGTATCCTCTACGATTTCCAAACTTTCCCGCATAACCGGACACGCCCTGTCCGGTTATGTTCGGTATCGTGTTCCTTGTCAACATTCACCGCTTCGAAAGGATCCGAACCATGAACTACGAAATCGTCGAGCTTCCCGAGCGCACCATCGTGGGCCCCACCATCCGCACCTCGAACAACTCTCCCGAGGAAGTGGCCGCGATCGGCCAGCTGTGGGGACGCTTCATGGGCGAGGGCATGGACCGCACCATCCCCGAGACGCGCGTCGAGCCGTACGGCTGCTTCGGGCTGTACTACGATTACGATATGAGCGACATGGGCTACACGATGCTCGTGGGCTGCGAGACGTCCGCAGACGCGCCCGAGGGCATGGAAGCCCAGACCATCGCCGCAGGCCGCTACGCGAAGATCGCCATCCGCGGCGGCGACTGCGTGGCGAGCGTGGCCAAGGCCTGGGAGGAGATCTGGGCCGACGAGGAGCTGACGGCGCAGCGCGCGTACACCGTGGACTTCGAGGCGTACCTTCCGGGCGAGGACATGTCCTGCGCCGACATCGACGTGTACGTGGCCTTGCGATAACGCCCGCGCCGAACGCGCGGCCCCGTCGGGCAACCGGCTGTTGCTTGACGGGGCCGCGTGCGCCATGGTTCCATGGAACCTGAGTATCGACACCGGGAAAAGGAGCCCTTCATGGCGATCAAGGACACGCTCATCGAGATCAGGGAGCGAAACGGCCTCACCCAGGCGGAGATGGCGGAGCGCCTGTTCGTCACGCGCCAGGCGGTGTCGCGTTGGGAGTGCGGAGACACACAGCCAGGCATCGACGCGCTCAAACTGATCGCCACCACGTTCAACGTGCCCATCGAGAAGCTGCTCGACATGCCCTTGCAAGCCGTGTGCCAGAGCTGCGGCATGCCCCTCGCGGACGCAAGCCTGCTGGGCACGGAGGCGGACGGCTCGCCCAGCGAACATCATTGCAAGTGGTGCTATGCGAACGGCGCTTACCTGGGCGAATGCACCATGGAGGACATGGTTGAGATCTGCGTGGAGAACATGGCCGGCCCCGAGGCGCCCTTCAACGAGGAAGAGGCGCGCGCCTGCATGGAATCGCTGCTGCCCACGCTCGAACGCTGGAAGGGCGCAGCCGCCGACTGAACGACGAAGAAGGAGGACCCCATGGCCGCAGCATTCGATTTCAAGAAGGAATACAAGGACCTCTACCTGCCGAAGACGAAGCCGATGCTCATCGACGTGCCGGCGATGACGTTCATCGCGGTAGCCGGCTCGGGCAACCCCAACGAGGAGAACGGCGACTACGCCGAAGCGCTCGGGCTGCTCTACGCCTTCTCGTTCACCGTGAAGATGGCGAAGATGGGCGACTGGCAGCCGGAAGGCTACTTCGACTACGTCGTGCCGCCGCTCGAAGGGCTGTGGTGGGGAGGCGGCTTCGACGGAGGGCGCATCGAGGACAAGGACGCGCTCAACTGGGTGTCGATGATCTGCCAGCCCGACTTCGTCAGGCCGGAGGTATATCGCTGGGCACGCGAGCAGGTCGCGGCGAAGAAGCCCGGGCTCGACGTCGGCCGCGCGCGGCTCGTGCGCTTCGCCGAAGGACCCTGCGCGCAGATCATGCACAAGGGGCCCTACGACGACGAGCCCGCCACGGTTGCCGCTCTCGAGGAGTTCGTCCGCACGACGGGACGCGCGGGGGACATCGCCGACCCGCCGAGCGCCGAGGCCCTGATGGACGCGCTCGACGCGGACGGCGGAGTTCCCTCGGTGCGCCTGCACCATGAAATCTACCTGGGCGATCCACGCCGCACGAAGCCGGAGAACCTGCGCACCGTGCTGCGCCACCCCGTGAGGCCCGCATCCGCATGAGCGATGCCGCGCCAAGCCCCTGCCCCGTCGTGCGCGCGCGGTCGATCCTCCAGAAGGTGCGCGCGCACGGCGACGAGTGGTTCGGCATCGACTACAACATGAACCTGTACCGAGGCTGCTGCCACGGGTGCATCTACTGCGACAGCCGAAGCGAGTGCTACCGCATCGACGACTTCGACCAGGTGAGCGTCAAGTTCGACGCGCTGGCCATCCTGCGGCGCGAGCTGCGCAGCCGCCGTGTGCGCGGCATCGTGGGCATCGGTGCCATGTCCGACACGTACAACCCGTTCGATCGGGAGCTGCGCGTGACGCGCGGGGCGCTCGAGCTGGTGGAGGAGTTCGGCTTCGGCGTTTCGGTGGATACGAAGAGCACCCTCGTCACGCGCGATGCCGACCTGCTGAGCGCCATCGGGCGCGCGGGCGGCGCCATCGCGAAGGTCACCGTCACCACGGCCGACGACGAGCTTGCGCGCATCATCGAGCCGCACGCGCCTTCGCCGAGCGAGCGCTTCGCAGCGCTGGCCGAGCTGGCGGACGCCGGCGTGTTCTGCGGCGTGCTGTTCACGCCGACGCTGCCCTGGGTGACGGACGACGACGCCACGATTCGCGACGTCGTGGAGGGCGCGGCAGCGGCCGGTGCGCGGTTCGTCTTCCACATGACGGGCGTCACGATGCGCGACCGCCAGCGCGAGCACTTCCTCGACCGCGTGGCCGCCGTCGACCCCGCGCTGCCCGAGCGCTACCGCGCCACATTCGGCGATCGCTATTTCTGCAACAGCCCGCGCGCCACCGAAAATCGCTCCCTGTTCCGCGCCCTCTGCAAAAAGCACGGACTTCTGTGGCGCATGTCCGACATCATCAAGGCGTACAAGCCCGCCCAGCCCATCGGCACGCAGGGCAGCCTGTTCTGACCGGGCAACAGTACGGTAAGGTCAGCGCGGCAGCAGGAAGCCATGGCCGAGCGGGTCGTTCGGGTCGACGAGGCAGGTGCCGAAGCCGGTAAGGTACGCGCTGCCCGTTATACGCGGGACGATTGCCGCACGGTCGCCAACCTGCGTCGTCCGGGCGATGGTGCCGGTGAAGCGGGTCCCGATCACGCTCTCGCAGACCACCGGCTCTCCCACGGCAACCTTGCCCGCGCGGTGGAGCGCGGCGAGCTTTGCGCTCAGGCCCGTGCCGCACGGCGAGCGGTCCACCTGCCCGGCACCGAACACCACCACATGGCGCAGCGCCGTCGGAGCATCGGATGCCGCAGGCGCCCCCGATGCCGAGAACTCCACGAGGTCCACCGTGTCGATGTCGAGCGCCGGATGGCTCACGGCCACCGTGCGGTTCACCTCGTCGCGCACGAGCATGCCGAGTCGCGCGTAGGCGGGAGCCGTCTCGGGGCCGATGTCGCCGAGACCCAGGCCGTCAGCGTCCGCAAGCGCGAAGAAGCTGCCGCCGAAGGCGATGGTCAGCGGCACGGTACGCCCTTCCACCTGCACCGCGACATCGTCCCGGTAGACGAACGACGGCACGTTCTCGAACGACACGGACTCCACCGCACCGCCGCGCACCAAGGCCGTGGCACGGATAAGCCCGGCGGGCGCCTCGAGCACGACCTCGTTCCCACCCTCGCGCGCCTCCACGATCCCGGCCTCCAGCACGGCTGCGACCACGGCGATGGCGCCGTGCCCGCACATGTTGAGGTAGCCGCCCGTGTCCATGAACAGCACGCCCACGTCGGCCCGGGGGTCGACCGGCCGGCACAGGAACGCGCCGAACATGTCGTGGTGGCCGCGCGGCTCCAGCATGAGGGCCCGCCGCAGGTCGTCGGCGTGCCGCTCCATCCAGCGGCGCTTCTCGATCATCGTGGCGCCCGCAGGCTCCGGAAAGCCTCCCACGGCCACCCGGCAGGGCTCCCCGGCCGCATGCACGTCCACCACTTTGACGGCCGCCTCGAACCGGCCCATATCCACGTTCGCCTCCACGTCCATGCGCCCTCCCCTTCGCCTGCCTCGCCTTGCTTCCCGAGCATACCACACGACGCGTCCGTGCAACTTGCGCGGCCCCGCATGCAACTGGGCCCCGACGGCCTTGCGCGGGCCCCGCGCGGTCGGGCATACTGGCGTCGTTGGCCAACCACCGCAACCTGACGACGGAAGGCGCGTACCATGAACGTGACCATCACCGAGAACCCCGCGCTCGACGACGTCGAAGTCGCCATCGCATGCCCGCGCATCGACGAGAGCGTGCAGCGCATCGTGGCCTCGCTCGGCGCCTTCGACCACGTGCTCGTCGGCGAGCGCGACGGGGCGACGTACCGGCTCGACGTCGACGACGTCTGCTACGCCGAGACCGTGGACGGCAAAACGTTCCTCTACACGGCCGATGCCGTGTACCAGGCGCCGTTCAAGCTCTACGAGCTGGAGGAACGGCTGGCGGGCACCGAGTTCGTGCGCGCATCGAAGCAGATGCTCGTGAACTTCGACCACGTCGCGTCAATCCGGCCCGCCCTGAACGCGCGCCTGCAGCTCATGCTGGACAACGGCGAGGCCGTCATCGTGTCGCGCCAATACGCGCCCGCCATCAAGCGGAAGCTCGGGCTGTAGCCACCGCATGAGACGTCAACCCCGTCCCCGTGTCTCATTTCGAAGGAGTTCGTCATGAAGAAGATCATCGTCCAAGCCGCCTCCGCCGCGTGCATCATGTTCACCATCGTCATGCTGTGGTTCACGGGCATGGGCTATCTGTTCGCCGGGCCGAGCTACGGGCTCAACCTCACCATGAGCGTGTTCGGCGCCGCCTTCGGGATGGCGGCTCTCCAGGCGCTTTGGTTCACCGGCGCCGTGTTCAGGAAGCTCGCCTACCCGGCGCGCATAGCGGGCTTCGGCGCCTGCGGCCTGCCCGTGCTGGCACTCTGCGCCTGGGCGGGCCCGTGGTTCCCGCTCGACGATCCCGGCGTCTGGGCGGCCTTCGCCATCGTGTACCTGTTCATCCTCGCGGGCGTCACGGCGGGCTACACCGTCTACTTCAAGAAGACTGCCGGCGGCTACGACCAGGCCCTCGCCCGCTACCGCGAGAAGAACCGCCGCTGAGCGCGGCCGCCTGCACCCGCCCGTCTATCACCCAACAGAAAGGCATACCCATGAAAGAGAAGCTCGCCTTCGGCACGAAGGTCACGGTCGCGCACGTCCTCACCTACACCCTGTGCGGCTTTGCGGCAATGTTCCTGTTCGACTACCAATCCTCGGTAGAGGCCATCGGCATGCGCCCCCTGGACGACCCCATCGTCGGGCTGGCCCCTGTGTTCCAGATCGTGCGCGGCGCTCTGTTCGCCCTCGTGCTCTGGCTCATTCGCCCCGCGTTCATGGAGCGCAAGCACGGCTGGCTCGTCGTGTGGGCGGTCATAGCCATCGTTGGCATCTTCAACACGCCGGCCCCTTCGCCCGACTCCATCGAGGGTTTCATCTACCTCGCGCCCACGGACGCGCCCCTGGGCATCAGCATCGGAGGAACGCTCGAGATACTCGCGCAGACGCTCCTGTTCAGCGTGGCCGCAACCTGGTGGGTCAAGCGGCCTGCGCGTCACGCCTCCGGTGCGCCCGGTTCCTCGCCAGCAGGCTCCGGCACGACGAAGTCCTCCGACCCGAAGTTCTGATAGTACCGCCCCGCATCGGCCGTGAAGCGCAGCACGCAGTAGTCAGGATCGGTCACGCCCAGCGGATAGTACGTCGTGTCGCCGTCCTGCCAGATAAGCTCCTTCGCCCACGAGTCCTCGAGCACCTCCATCGTGCCCTTGAGCATGACGCCCCGGAAGAACCGCCGGTCCATGAAGTAGAGGCACGCCTGCGGGTGCGCGCGATAGTGTCGCACCCGCATCGACGAGGTGTTCGTGGTGAAGTAGAACGTGCGGATGCCCTCGCGCCGGCGCGGCGGGAGCATCGCCTTGATCTCGGGGAAGCCGTCCCCGTCCACCGAGCCGATAAACGACGCGTTCTGGTGGTCGACGAGGTTGCCGATGGTCTGCTCGGGGTCGCGCATCATGAGCGCGCCTCCTTCTTCGGCGCGGCGCGCAGCATCATGAGCGCCTCGGCGTCGCGCAGGATGGCCTCGCTCGTCACCTCGATCATGAGCCAGCGGCCCATGTTGCTGTCGGCCGATCTCTCGTACAGCGCGCGCACGTACGGGTCGCACGCGGGCAGCAGTCCCTCGGCCTCGGGCTTCTCCTTCGATCCCACCGACACCATGCAGATGAAGAAACCGTCGTGCGGGTACACCGTGCAGAGCGCCCGCCCGCGCGCCTTGTACTTCACGTTCCAGCCGGGCGCCCCGCCGCAGCGGCTGTACTCGATGCGCGGCTGGGCGCCGTACGTCTCGTCGACGAACACGGTGAACGCATCCCATAGGGGGTTGTCGATAAAGGCGGAGATATCCTCCATCGACGGCTCGCGGTCTACGGGAAACAGCTCGTGCCAGGCAACCATGGGCATCCTCCAAGAGTCATGGGGCGGTTAGGGGCAGTATAGCATGGATTTAGAGCTTATGATCGGGAATTTAAGAACTTATGTTCCTTATTTTGAACGACACGCAGGAGCAGAGCTCCCCGCCCCGGCCGGTTCGCAGGCCCGAGGTGGCAGCCGGGTCCCGGCAGGCACCCCGTCTCCGTAGGCTTTCGAACCCCTTCTCTGCCCGCCCACGATGCCCGACAGCCGATCGCCTGCCCGCCGCCCATGCTCCCGAGGTGCCCGCCGCCCCGCAGCTGTTGCCCCTCCAACGGTTTCGACAGCCGCCGAGGCCGCCGGCCGAAAGGGAGCCGCCGCGGATGACGCCTCGGCTACCGTTGGCCCTGGCGCAGGCAGGACGCCGTGGGCCATGGTATATGATTTACCTCGTAATAGTAATGCGTATCGATAAGGGCTGTGCTGCGCGCAGCCCCGCATGAAAGGAAGGACGCATGGGCATCTACGTCATCACCGGCGCGTCGAGCGGCATCGGCGCGAAGACGGCCGAGATCCTGCGCGAACGAGGCCACGAGGTGGTCAACATCGACCTCAAGGACGGCGACATCGAGGCGAACCTGGCCACGAAGGAGGGCCGTGCCGGCGCCATCGCCGAGCTGCACGAGCGCTATCCCGAGGGCATCGACGCCATGATCTGCAACGCGGGCGTATCGGGCGGCAAGGTGCCCATCTCGCTCATCATCTCGCTCAACTACTTCGGCGCCACCGAGATGGCCAAAGGCGTGCGCGACCTTCTGGAGAAGAGGGGCGGCAGCTGCGTTATCACGTCGTCGAACTCCATCGCCCAGGGCGCGGCGCGCATGGACGTGGCAGGCATGCTGAACAACCAGGCCGACGAGGACCGCATCCTCGAGCTCGTGAAGGACGTTGATCCGGCCGTCGGGCACGTGTACTACGCCTCCACGAAGTACGCGCTCGCCCGCTGGGTGCGGCGCATGAGCCCCGACTGGGGTTCGCGCGGCGTGCGCCTGAACGCCATCGCGCCGGGCAACGTGCGCACGGCCATGACCGCGAACATGCTGCCCGAGCAACGCGCGGCCATGGAGGCCATCCCCGTGCCGACGCACTTCGGCGAGGAGCCGCTCATGGAGCCCATCGAAATAGCGAACGCCATGGCGTTCATCGCCAGCCCCGAGGCCAGCGGCATCAACGGCGTGGTGCTGTTCGTGGACGGCGGCACCGACGCCCTGCTCAATTCCGAGAAAGTCTACTAGGAGGCGCACATGGTCATCAACGATTTCGTCACCGCGATGCAGGGCAAGGACCACAAGGGGCTCGCGGCATGCTTCACCGAGGACAGCCGCCTCGTGGACTACTGCCCCTCCATGGTGAAGCGGCAGAACACGTTTCTGTACGGGCGCAACGCCATCGAGATGTCGTTCCACAACAAGTTCATGTTCGGCGGCTTCACCATGCGCGACCCGAGAATCGTGAACGAGCGCACAGTGAACTTCTACGCCGACTACAACGGAACCATCATCCACGCCCTCGCGCAGATCGAGAACTGCAACGACGGCGTATGCAGCCTGGACGACAGCCTTATCAAAGAGCTCGTCATCCGCCCGGCATAGGCGCGCATCGGAGCGCCACGACATGCGCCGCGTGACAAGGGGACGGGGATGATGTCCCGTTCCTCGCTGGGCGCGGGGCCGCAAAACTCCCGGAGACGTGACATTATCCCCGTCCCCTTGTCACGCTCAACGGAGGACGGCCGCTTGCGCGGCCGTCCCTGTTTTCACTATTCGGTTTTTTCCGAGGCGTAGAAGGTTGCTTCCTCGAACACATCCCCTATCGACTTGCCGTCCACGAAGGGGAGCGTCATGAACTCGCTCACCGTGGGCACCAGCTCGCTCGTGTCCACGTAGTGGCCCTTGTCGTTGAACTGGGCCGTGTCCTGTGCGCGCCAGTAGCGGTCGTTCACATCGGTCAGGTAATACGTTGCGCCGCCGACCTCCATGTACACCGAATGCTTGGCGTGCAGGTAGTTCGGCAGCTCGTCGAACGAAACGTCGAGCGCCTCCGCCGATTTCACACCCATAGCAGACCCCTTTCCTCGGGAATAAGCCTTGGCACACATCATAGCAAGAACTCCTGAAGGTTGCACCCGCAAAAGCATCTCGTTTTCATATTGCCGGGTGCGCGGCGAAGAACCGCTCCGCGATGCGGGCGGCCTCGGCGGCGTCCTTGCCATAGTAGTCCGCGCCTATCTCGCACGCGTAGTCGGCCGTGAGCACGGCGCCGCCCACGAACACGGCCGTGCCCGGCACTTGCTCGTGCAAGAGCGCTATGGTCTGCTCCATGGCCTTCACCGTGGTGGTCATGAGCGCCGAGAGGCCCACGAGCTGCGCGCCGTGCTCGCGCACCGCCTGAACCACCCGCTCGGGAGCCACATCGCGGCCCAGGTCGATCACCCGGTAGCCGTAGTTCTCCAAGAGCATGCGCACGATGTTCTTGCCGATGTCGTGTATGTCGCCCTGCACGGTGGCCAGCACGATGGCCTTGCCGTCGTCCGTCGGGGCAGCCTCCCCCTGGCGCGAGCGCACCACGTCGAAGCCGGCCTTCACCGCCTCCGCCGAGGCCATGAGCTGCGGAAGGAAGAACTCGCCACGCTCGAAGCGCTCGCCCACGGCGTCGAGCGCCGGGATGAACACGCCGTCGATGACGTCGAGCGCGTCGTGGCCCTCCAGCAGCCGCTCGGTCGCGGCCGCCATGGGGGTCGCGCGTCCCGTGAGGATGAGGCGCTCCATGGCGCGCACCTCCTCGGCCGCGTCCGCGAGGGCGGGCGGCACCGGCATGCCTGCCGCTCCGTCCGGCCCCGCCACGGGACTGCGCCCCCCTTCGGGCGCCGCGGCCCCGGCATCTGCAACGCCCCCGGGTGCCTCGTACGCACCACGCACCGCGTACGGGTCGGGCGCCCCGGCGTAGCGCTCCACGTAGGCCGCCGCCCCGCGGTCCTGGCCGTTCAGCACGCGCCATGCCTCGACGGTGTCGCGGCAGCGGGCGTTCAACGGGTTCAGGATGGGCAGGTCGAGCCCCGCCGCGAGCGCCGCGGCCAGGAACGTGGCGTTCACGAGGCCGCGCTGCGGCAGTCCAAAGCTCACGTTCGACACGCCGAGCACCGTGCGCACGCCCAGGCGCTCCTTCACGAGGCGCACGGCACGCAGGATCTCGCGCACCTCGTCCTGGTTCGTGGCCGCCGCCATGACCAGGCAGTCGATGGCCACGTCGCAGCGCGGGATGCCGTGGGCCTCCGCGGCCGCCACGATGCGCTCGGCCACGGCGAGCCGCCCTTCTGCCGTGGGCGGGATGCCGTCCTCGTCGAGCGTGAGGCCCACTACCGCACAGCCATAGCGCGCCACCACGGGCAACACGGCATCCAGATTCTCGCGCTTGCCGTTCACGCTGTTCACGAGCGGTTTTCCGGCATACCCGCGCACGGCCGCCTCGATGGCCGCAGGATCGCTCGAATCCACCTGCAAAGGCGCCGTGACCGTGGCCTGCAGGCGACCTACGGCCGCCGCGAGCACGGCGGGCTCGTCCAGCTCCGGCAGACCCACGTTCACGTCGAGGATGGCGGCGCCCGCCTCCTGCTGGGCCACGGCCTCGCCCACCAGGTAGTCGTAATCGCCCGCGCGCAGGGCCGCCTTCAGCTTCGGCTTGCCCGTGGGGTTGATGCGCTCGCCGATGACGACCGCGTCCGCGCGCCCTTCCGACAGCTCCACGGCCTCCTGGGCGCTCGTCACCGTGAACGCGGACGGCGGCGTGCGCGGCACCGGCGTGCGGCCCGCCACGAGCGCCGCCAGCTCTGCGGTGAAGGCCGGGTTCGTGCCGCAGCAGCCGCCCACCACGCTCGCGCCTGCCTCCACGATGCGCTCCATGACGGCTGCGAACTCCGCAGGCTCCACGTCGTACACGGTGCGCCCCTCCACGACGTGCGGCAGCCCGGCGTTCGGGCGCACCACCACGGGACAGCGCGCACAGCGCACCAGCTCGCGAGCCACCGGCTCCAGCTCCTTCGGGCCCAGCGAGCAGTTCACGCCCACCACATGAGCGCCCAACGACGACAGCACGGCCGCCGCCACGCCCGGGGGCGTGCCGAGGAACGTGCGCCCGTCCTCGCCGAACGTCATGGAGGCGAAGATGGGCAGGTCGGAGAAGTCCTTCGCCGCCAGCACCGCCGCCTTCGCCTCGCGCAGGTCCGTCATGGTCTCGATGAGCACGATGTCGCACCCGGCTTCGACCACGGCGCGCACCTGCTCGGCGAATATCTGGTAGGCCGCCTCGAACGGCAGCGTGCCCAGGGGCTCCAGCAGCACGCCGATGGGGCCGAGGCCGCCCGCCACGTAGCGGGCGCCGGCCGCGCGGGCGTTGGCCGCCGCCGCACGGTAGACGTCGGCCACCGTCGCGCGGCCCTCCAGCTTGTGCGCGTTGGCGCCGAACGTGTTCGTGGTGATCATCTCGGCCCCGGCGCGCACGTAGCCGGCGTGGATGTCCACGACGGCGTCCGGGTCATGCAAGTTCAGCAGGTCGGGCAGCTCGCCGTGCGCCGTGAGGCCGCGCTCCTGCAAGAGCGTGCCCATGGCGCCGTCCTGCACGAGGAAGTCCTGCCCGCGCAGCACGCGCCCGAGGTGCGCGTCGGCAATGCGCAGCCCCGCGAGCGGGTCGGGCAGGCCGGCGGGGGCGGAAACGGCGGTGCGGGCGGTAGCGCCAGCGGCACGCCCCGCGCCCGAGCGGGCGGGGGCGGAAGCAGCGGGCTTGTTCTCATCCATGGCAGGTCCTTCCCTGGTCTTTGAGCGCGCAGCGTCCGGCCAGCGCGCAGGAAGCGCACGTCGAGCGCGCCGAGGCGTTCGACGGCTCGCCCTCGAACAGGCCCACGACGGCCGTGACGCTCTTCGTGGGCACGAGCAGGTTGCCCGCGGTGGCCGTGAGGCCGATGCGGCGCGGCGCATCGAGCGCCGCAAGGAACGCGGGCTGCACGGCAAGCGGCAGGTCGCCGAAGCCGGGGCTGAAACGGAAGTTCGTGCGCAGGCCGCGCGCGGCGGCCTCGGCCACGATGCGGGACTCCTCCAAGTCGGCCGCCGCCTCCACGAGCGCCGACGCGGCAGCCCCGTACAGGAGCGCGTCCACAGGGCTCGTGGCCGTGCGCAGGCGCAGCGCCCGCTCGCTCTCGGCGCCCAGCGTGCATGCCATGAGCACTGCCTCGCCGGCACCGTCCAGATGGCGGGCGATGTCGCGTCCCTCCAGCACGAGGCCGCACCCCTCCAACGCCACGTGCCCGGCATCCGACCTCGCATGGTCCACGGGAAACACGGCATGGAGGCAGCGCAGGTGCAGGCGCTCGCAGGCGGCCACGGCCTCGTCGAAGCGGCGCGCGAGGTCGGCGTCGAGCTTTTGCCCGTCGTAGCCCAAGTAGCGCAGCGCCTCGTCGCGGTCGACGCGCAGGCCCTCCGTCGCCATCAGGCGCGCCCGCCGACAGGCTCCCCGGCGCCGCGCACGGCCGCCTCGCCCGCCGGGCGCCACGTCGCACGCAGCGCGCCCGCGCAGGCGCGGGCGATGTCGGGCTGGTTCATGGTGTACACGTGCAGCCCGTCCGCGCCGTGCTCCTGCAAATCCACCAGCTGGGCGCACGCGTACTCGATGCCCGCCGCGCGCAGCGCGGCCGCATCGTCCTCGTACTTGGCCAGAAGCTTGATGATGGGCGACGGCAGCGAGGCGCCGCACATGAACACCATGCGCTGGATCTGCGCTTTCCCTAAAAACGGCATGACGCCGCACGCGATAGGCACGGTGATGCCCGCCGCGTCGGCCGCCTCGCGGAAACGGTAGAAGTACGCGTTGTCGAAGAACAGCTGCGTGACGAAGAAGCACGCGCCCGCATCCTGCTTCTGCTTGAGGTGCGCCACCGATGCGCGGAAGTCCGTGCATTCGATGTGCCCTTCGGGATACGCCGCCGCCCCCACGCAGAACCCCTCGTCTGCCAGGCGCATGACCAGGTCCTTCGCGAAGCGGAACGGCCCCTCCGCCTCCGATGCGTCGGCCGTGCGGTCGCCGCGCAGCGCGAGGACGCTGGCAATGCCCTTGCGTTTCAGGTCGTCGATGGCACGCGAGATGGACTCTTCCGTGGCACCCAGGCAGGTGAGGTGCGCCACCGTGGGGATGTCGAAATCATCGTGGATCATGGCGGCCACGTCGGCCGTGGCCTGCCGGTTGCCGCTGCCGCCCGCCGAGTACGTCACGCTCACGAAATCGGGCAGCAGGTCGGCCAGCTCGGCCGCCACCTCGTGCGCCGTCTCGAGCGTGAGATCGCCCTTCGGCGGGAATATCTCGAACGAGACCGGCTGGCGGCCCGCCGCGCGGGCGGCCGCGTATATGTCTGAAACGCTTCTCATGGGGGTCATTATACGGAAGCGCCCGGGCCGCGGCAAACCCCCGCGGCCCGGGCGCGCCGGAAGGGGCGCCATCGGCGGCGCCGGCCCCGAGCCTTCGCAGGCATCTGCCAAGAAGGGCGCCGGAGCACCTGCGAGGCCTCGGACGAACGCCCTCGCGCCGGAAGCCCGCCTACCCCCGCACGGCAGAGCGCAGCTTGCCCAGCGGCACGAACGTGAGCACCGCTCCCGCGATGACGAGAATGAACACGAGGGAGGACACGAGCCACGACGCCTCGGCCACGTGGATGCCCACGCCGATGAGGGCCCACAGGAACACTAGGGGGAACGCCACGTCGTCGTACATCTTGCGCATGACGTAGCCGAGGGCCAGCACGCCCGCCGTGAGGGCCAGCACCGAAAGCCCGTTGAAGAACGCGATGCCGCCGTCCAAAGCGCGCGTCACGAGGATGGCCATGTTCGCCAGCGCGGCCACCGTGACCCAGGCGGTGTAGATGGAGATGGGCACCCAGCCCCAGCCCGACTTCGCCGACCGGCGCACGTTCAGGTACAGGGCTGCGAGCACCGCCCACTCGGCCAGGATGACGATGAACGAGATGCCCACCAGCTCGAAGTGCCACAGCGCCAGCCACAGCACGTTCAGCACGCAGCTGCCGATGAACAGCACGGACACGGGGGTGAAGCGCTTGGCGCGCAAGGGCGCCTCGCGCGTGTAGGACACGAGCCACGCGATAAGCGCCACGTAGATGAGCGACCAGATGGAGAACACGTAGCCCGCCGGCGTGAACCAGGTGAACACGCCGTAGGCCACGGTGGCCGATGTGTTGCCCCCTACCTGGCCTCCCTCGATAACCGCGTTGCCGACGAGCGTGAGCGCGTAGACGACCCACATCGTCACCGTCTCGGCAGTCAGGTAGCCGCCGCGCTCAAGCTTGCGGCCGGCCTTCGTGCTGCGAGCCCGTTGCACGACACCCGGTGCCGCCGTGGCATGATAGGCATGGTTGGGCATGATGCACCTCGCTTTCCTAAGGGGGCGCCGAGAGCGCCCTCGATTCGATTGGTGCAGCCCAGTGTAGCGCGGCGCCGAGGCCGGGCCGTTACGGCCACATGGCAGGTATCCATCGCTTCGGCGCAGATGAGGGGCGCAAAGCTCAACGATGACGAAGATGCCGCCCTTCCCGCACCAACCGGAGGTCCCCCCCTCATATCAGCCAGCCGAAACCATGCGACCAGAGACGGCCGCCCCGGCGCATGCGGTCAACCTCGGGGATTGCCGTATGCGCCGGACAGCTCCCCTAGCACACGAGCTCTCGGCCGGCTGATGGGATGACGAGGAGATCGCCTACGGTGTCCTTATGCGCAGGAAGTCTCCCGGGGAGAGCTCTTCGGCGACCGTGAACGCGTACGCCTCGGCGGAGCGGTTCGCCACAGCTGCGGGGACGGGCGCGGGGTGCGGATCGTCCGCATCGGGTCGCGGCAGCCAGGCCAGGTTGCGCACCCGCACGCTGAAGGATGCGCGTCCGGGCACGACGGCCTCCAGCTCGTCGCCCTCGCAGAAGCGGTTGCGGCACACCGCCTCCACGCGCCAGGCGCCGTGCCCGGCGGGGGCGCATACGCGCACGTCGGCCGCATGCAGGCACTCCCTCACGTAGCCGTCGCATTCCGGCGACTGCTCGGCGGCCCCGTAGTAGAAGCCGGTTGAGTACGGACGGTGCGACACGCACGCGAGCTCGGCCGCGCCCTCGGCCGGGTCGGCCCCGTCGAGCACGCGGCGGTAGGCGTGCACGACCGAAGCCACATAGAACGCCTTCTTGTTGCGCCCCTCTATCTTGAGCGAGTCCACGCCGGCGGCGGCCAGATCGTCCAGGTGCTCCACCATGCACAGGTCCTGCGCGTTCATGACGTAGGTGCCGCGCACGTCCTCCTCCACCGGGTAGAACTCGCCGGGACGCTGCTCCTCCACCAGCGCGTAGCTCCACCGGCAGGGCTGGGCGCAGTGCCCCCTGTTGCCCGAGCGGCCGGCCATGGCCGAGCTCAAGAGGCAGCGCCCCGACACGGCCATGCACATGGCCCCGTGCACGAACGCCTCCAGTTCCAGATCGCGCGGCGCGTCGGCGCGCATCCGCGCGATGCCTTCCACGCTCATCTCGCGGGCGCACACCACGCGGCTCGCCCCCAGCTCGTGCCACATGCGGGCCGCCTCGGCGTTCATGACGCCCGCCTGCGTGCTCACGTGCAGGTCCGCATGCGGCGCGTGCCGGCGCGCGAGCGAGAACGCGCCGAGGTCGCTCACGATGAGCGCGTCAGCGCCCGCCGCGTCGAGCGCTTCCAGGTACGCGGGCAGCGCCGCCACATCGTCGGCGTCCATGAGCGCGTTCACGGCCACGTAGGCCTTCGCGCCGGCCGCATGAGCACAGGCCACCGCAGCCGGCACGTCGTCGAGCGCGAAGTTCGAGGCGCGCTGACGCAGCCCGAAGCGATCGCAGGCGAAGTACACGGCGTCCGCCCCGAAGCGCACCGCCGCCTCCAGCTGCGCCCGCCCGCCGGCCGGCGCGAGGAGTTCGGGGATATGTGCCGTCTGATTTCGCATGCGCCGTATTGTAGCGCAGGACGACGGCGGCGCGACCCATCGCCAAAAGCTCAAGCGCGGAGGAAGGCTTCACTATCACGAGTTTTCCAAGTGCTAACCGGATAACTTTAAAAATAGAGAAGTTTTCCGGTTAGCACTTGGAAAACTTTTCATTTTCGATAATTTTCCAAGTGCTAACCGGAAAACCTGCTATCCTAAAATCACCCATAGAGCAAGGAGCCTTTATGATTCGCCGCCCTCTTTACATGAACAAGCTCAAAGACTTGAAGGCCCCCGAGCTCGTCAAGGCCATCGTCGGCGTGCGCCGTTGCGGGAAGTCGACCCTCATGAGACAGCTCCGCAACGACCTGGTGGAAGGCGGCACCTCCCCCGACTCCATCATCTACGTCGACTTCGAGCTCCCCTCGAACAGCAGCCTCACCGATCCGGACGCGTTCATCGCCCACATCGCCGAGCGTGCGAACCGCGAGGGCCCTACGTACCTGTTCGTCGACGAGGTGCAGGAGCTCGATCGCTGGGAACCGACGATCAACGGGCTTCGCGCGGAATTCGGGCTGGACATCTACGTCACCGGATCGAACGCGAGGATGTTCTCGGGCGAGGACATGACGTACCTCTCCGGCCGTTACGTGAGCCTGCACGTCCTGCCGCTTTCCCTAGCGGAGCTCTGCCAGTTCGTCGGCATCGACGTCTCCGAACGCCAGGCGGCCGAAGACGCCTACGAGCTCCTCGTGCGGGAAGGCGGCTTCCCCGCCGTGGCGCTCGCCCCCACCGACGCCCTCAAGCACGCCATCCTCGACGGCATCTACGACTCCGTGTTCACGCGAGACATCCTGCTGCGCGGAAGGATTCGCAACGAGGCGGCTTTCGCGCGCGTGGCCTCGTTCGTGCTCGACAACGTCGGCAACCAAACCTCCGCCTCGGCTATCGAGAAGGCCCTCAGGGCAGGCGGCCACAGAGTGAGCGCCGAGACGATCGACAACTACCTCTCGCTCATGCAGAAGGCCCACCTCATCTACCGCTGCGACCGCTACGACATCCGCGGCAAGGAGCGCCTGCGCACGAACGGAAAATACTACGTCGTCGACCCAGGCCTTCGCAACCGCGTCTTGGGGCTGCGCGCCGGCAACCGCGGCCATCTGACGGAGAACATGGTGTTCCTCGAGCTCATCCGCCGGGGATACGACGTGAGCGTCGGAACGCTCCCCAACGCCGAGATCGATTTCGTCGTGCAGCACGGGAGAAGCATTAGCTATGTTCAGGTGAGCGAGACCGTGCTCGATCCCACCACGCTCGAACGCGAGCTCACCCCCTTCGCCAAGCTCTCAGATGGATTCCCTCGCGTGCTGATCACGAAAGACCGCACCGACTACGGCCGCGACGGCGTGCGCCACGTGAACCTGTACGATTTCCTGCTGGGAGCGCCGCTTCCCTGAGAAAATCCAAGGAGAGGGACAAGAGAACCGCCCCCTTGTCCCCTAACCGGAAAACTTCCGACACGAAAAGGACGGCCCCTCGGAGCCGTCCTTCGCATGCGAATCCTTTGACGCCGCCCTACCCTTCGTACGTCACGCGGGCGCCCTGGGGGGTGTCCTCGATGGTGAAGCCGAGGCCGCATAAGCCGTCGCGGACGGCGTCGGCGCGGGCCCAGTCCTTGGCGGCGCGGGCGTCGGCGCGGGCGGCCAGGAGCGCATCCACGGCCTCGGCGGCATCCGAGCCCTCGTAGCCGGCGATGTCGGCGGCCAGCGCCACGACCTCGGCCGGATACGCCGACGCCTCGTCCGCCGCGTCGGCGGCGGCCTCCACGTCGATGCCGAACACGCCCATGAGCTCCACGATGAGCGCGCGGGCGTCGCGCACGGGCGGCACGTCGGACAGCGACAGCGTCTTGCCCGCCGTCTGGGCGTTCACGTCGGCGATGAAGTCGAACACCTCGCCCAGCGCCTTGCACGTGTTGAAGTCGTCGTCCATGGCCAGGATGAAGCCCATCTTCGCCTGGCGCGTGCGGTCCATGAGAGCGCGCAGGTCGAGCGGCGAGGGGATGTCCTCGGCGTTGGCCAGCAGCCAGTCCAGGTTCTTCACCGCGTTCTCGATGCGGCCGAGCGCCGAGGCTGCCTCGTCCAGGCGGTCGGCGGAGAAGTCGAGGGGGCTGCGGTAGTGCGTCTGCAGCATGAGGAAGCGCAGCACCTCGGGACGCGTCGTCTCCAGCACTTCGCGCAGCAGCTTGAAGTTCCCCAGCGACTTGCTCATCTTCTCGGAGTTGATCTGCAGCATGCCGCCGTGCATCCAGTGGTTCGCGAACGTGCAGCCGCACGCGGCCTCGCTCTGGGCGCGCTCGTTCTCGTGGTGCGGGAACACGAGGTCGCCGCCGCCGCCGTGGATGTCGAACGGCAGCCCCAGGTACTTGCGCGACATGGCCGAGCACTCAATGTGCCAGCCCGGACGACCCATGCCCCACGGCGACTCCCACGCCGGCTCGCCGGGCTTGGCGGCCTTCCACAGCGCGAAGTCGAGCGGGTCGCGCTTGCGGTCCTCCACGCCCTTGCCGTCGGCGCGCAGCTCGCGGTGGCCTCCCTCCATCTCGTCGACGTTGCGGCCCGAGAGCTCCCCGTAGCCGGGGAACGAGCGCACGCTGAAGTACACGTCGCCCTCCACCTCGTAGGCGTGGCCGCCGTCCACGAGCTCGCCGATGAGCTCGATCATCTCGGGGATCTCCTCGGTAGCCTTCGGGCGCACGTCGGGGTCGAGCACGTTCACCTTGTGCATATCCTCGATGAACGCCTGCGTGTACTCGGCGGCCACCTCGGCGGCGCTGCGCCCCTCCTCGTTGGCCTTGCCAATGATCTTGTCGTCCACGTCGGTGACGTTCCAAACGTATTTCACGTCGAAGCCGCGCCACATGAGGTAGCGGCGGATGTTGTCGAAGCTGATGAACGTGCGCGCGTTGCCCACATGGATGTAGTTGTACACGGTGGGGCCGCACACGTACATGCCGACCTTGCCGCGCTCGAGCGTCTCGAGGTCCACCTTCTCGCGGACCTTGGTGTCGTAGAGCCTGATCATAGAGTGTCCTCGCATCCTGCCTGTCCGAAACGCCGCCCCATGCGGGCGCGCGTCAACCTGAAATTCTAGCACAGCGGGCCGAGCGGGCCGGCTTCCCGAAGGAACCGGCCTTCTAGCTACATCGGCAGAGCAGGCACGCGGCCGTGGCGGAGATGCCCTCCTCGCGGCCCTCGAAGCCCAGGTGCTCGGTGGTGGTGGCCTTCACGCCCACGTTCTCCACGGGGATGCCCATGGCGGCGGCCAGGTTCGCGCGCATGGCATCGCGGTGCGGCGAGAGCTTGGGCGCTTGAGCGGCGATGACGGAATCCACGTCGAGGATGGCGTAGCCCTCCTCGCGCACCTTGTCGGCCACGGCGGCCAAGAGCTTGAGCGAGTCCGCATCCTTGAAGGCCGGGTCGGTGTCGGGGAAGAGCTTCCCGATGTCGCCCCCGCGGATGCCGCCGAGCAGGGCGTCGGCAATGGCGTGCGCGAGCACGTCGGCATCCGAGTGCCCCAAGAGCCCGCGCGCATGCGGTATGTCCACGCCGCCCAAGACGAGCCGGCGCCCCTCGGCGAACGCATGCACATCGTAGCCCTGCCCGATGCGCAAACTCGCAAGAGAGTTGTTGGCGCTGGACATGATCGAAACCTCCAAATCGACACAAGAAACCGCCTTTTGACCTGATTATAGGAGAGATTCCGACAAACTGCAGGCAAAGACTATCCGAGCCCGTTTCTAGCCGGGAAAATCACATAAGCTCTTCCCTGCAGCCATGCAAGAAATAGGTATACTAGGGACTTGAAAATTTTCGAATAAGAAAAAGGATATACTCGCATGCACTATTCAAACGAGCTTCTCTCGGTGAACGACGCAGCCGACGCACTCGGCGTCACGAAGCAAACAGTGACAAGGCTGATTCGGCTGAATCGGCTCGCTGCCCAGAAAATCGGCGGCACCTGGGTCATCCCAGCCAATGTGCTCAAGTCGTACTTCCAAGAGAACGATCTCGTGCCCGAGCCTAAGGATCACCCGCGCAAAGCCACCCGACGATACGATATTGCTGCACTGAGTTTTTTCTCGGGAGCCCTCGGATTGGATCTGGGAATGGAGCGAGCGGGGATACATCCTGTTCTCTTTTGCGAAAACGATCGTAAATGCAGAATGACTATCGATTCGGCCCGTCCTGAGGCAGCTCTTATTGGAGATATTACTAGATATTCCGCAGACGACGTGCTAAGTCTGACAGGGCTCGAGCGTGGCAAAGTAGATATCATGTTCGGCGGACCTCCTTGCCAGGCGTTCAGCACCGCCGGCGCACGACGTGCCTTCGACGACGCCCGAGGGAACGTGTTCCTGAAATACCTTGACCTGGCCGCCGAGATAAAACCGACGTATGTGGTAATTGAAAACGTCCGCGGTTTGCTCTCCACTCCGTTCCCCGTCGAGAAAGATGCCCCCCCTGTAAAAGGTGGAGCGCTTACACTCATCTTGAAAAAGCTGAAGCAGGCTGGCTATGCGGTGAGCTTCAATCTGTACAACGCAGCGAATTTCGGGGCAGCGCAAATCAGAGAGCGCGTCGTCATCATCGGAAAGCAAGGGTCAGAGGAGGTACCGCATCTTGCCCCCACGCATTCCGACGACAGCATCTGGGGCCTGCCCGCATGGAGAACCTTCGGGGACGCAGTGTCCGACCTTGACGAAGAAAACATGCACCATATAGAGTTCCCCGAGAAGCGGCTGAAGTATTTTAGGATGCTCAAAGAAGGCCAATGCTGGAGGCATTTGCCACTGTCGCTGCAAGAAGAGGCGATGGGCAAATCGTTCACTCTCTCCGGCGGAAAGACCGGGTTCTATCGACGAATATCATTCGACCGTCCCTGCCCTACCCTCGTGACCTCCCCAACCATGCCTGCCACCGATTTATGTCATCCCACGAAAGACAGGCCTCTGTCAGTGGAGGAGTACAAACGCGTGCAGGGCTTCCCTGACGACTGGCCGATATGCGGCAATATCTTGGACAAGTACCGACAGATCGGCAATGCAGTACCCACGGCCCTGGGCGAGGCGATCGGCAGGGCGATCATCGATGACATGAACGGCGTGAAGCCCCAGAAGCGTTTCGCCGAATTTAAATACTCGCGCTACCGCCGAACCAGCGAGGAGACATGGTCATGCTGAAGACCGTCGTTAGCACACGATGCCCTTCAGCATCAGAACGTCGTTAAGGGTTGTACCGAGATTGCTGGATCTCAAAGCCGAGGTCATCTCCGCCTGCAGCCTTTCACGGCACTCCTCGCGTGCCTGGACGATGTCGCCGATGTCTATGAGGTTCACGTCGTTGACAAGTCCTTCAACGGAATCGAAACCGGTAAGCCATGTCCAAAAAGCAGATCCAGCGAGATACCGATACTCGAATCCGTTCATATCCTGATTCGCTTGATCGCGCATATCGGCATGATAGACACGCATTTCATCGATGGATCTGTTGTTCCGTAGCACGCAAAACGCCGGGAGAACACGCTGATTGCTAGCACGGCGGAATCTTGCTTGCGCCTCGCACTTGTCTTTGAGCTCGCGAAGCTCTTGCACGAAAGATGATGAATTCGTGGTGTTCGACTGGGACTTGAGCTCGCACACGTAAAGGTCTCCCTCTCGAACGGTCATCATGTCTCCCGTGTCGAGCGTGTCGGAAGATATAGAGGCAATTATCGCTTGCCACGTTGTGCCCATGACGGTCTCTTCGCTTGAGCTTTCGCAAGCTCTAAAGGACTCCTCCACGAACTCCTCCGCCGTGGCGACACCCCGAGCAGCGAACATAACAACATCCTTGCTCAAAAGCTTCTTCAAATTGATCTTCGTTCTATCACGATACCATGCTGCCCGCTTCGCAGAAAACTCAGTGAGCGCGGCGTAGGCTATGTCGCGCCGCGCCTGGATGCTGTCCTTTTCAACAACCTCAAGAAGCCGCTGACGGATATTTCGGTTAGCACCTTCCATTAAGCCCTCCTAACCCAGGTGAGCCACTCGTCATTCCTCTGCCCCCTTCATGTAGTTGGTGCGCACGGCGGCGGCCAGCATGAGGTAGTCCTCGGGCACGGTGAGCTTGATGTTGTCGCGCTTGCCCTCCACCACGAGCACGCGGCCGCCCAAGCGCTCGATGAGCGAGGAGTCGTCGGTGCCCATGAAGCCGTCGGAGAGCGCCGAGGCGTGCGCGCGGCGGTAGATGCCGGCGCGGAACACCTGCGGGGTCTGCGCGTTCCAGAACACGCGGCGATCGGGCGTGCCCACGATCACGCCGTTCTCCACCACCTTCAAGGTGTCCACCGCCGGGTGCGCCACCACGGCGCCGTCGCAGTCGATGTTGCCCTTGAGCGTGGCGATGGTGTGCGCGATGAGGTCGGGCGAGATGAGCGGGCGGGCGCCGTCGTGCAGGATGACGTACTCGTAGTCGTCCGGCACGAACTCCAGGCCCGAGAACGCCGATTCCTGGCGGCTGGGGCCCGAGGGCGCCACCACGATGGGCGTGACGAACGGGAACGGGTCGATGGCGCGCTTGAGGTACTCGTCGCAGCGGTCCTCGGGGCACACGATGACGATGAGCCCGATGTCGCCCACAGCGTCGAAGGCCTCGGCCGACCAGGTGAGGATGGGCTTGCCCGCTATCTCCACGAGCTGCTTGCCGCCCTCCTTGCCGAAGCGCTCCCCCGTGCCGCCGGCCAGTATGATGGCCGCGGTCTGCGGGTTCTTGTCGACCTCGCCCTTCAGCCCGTGCAGCGACTGCGCGATCGTGTCGATGTCCAAGCTGTCGCACGCCAGCTCAGGCGCGCGCAGCACCTCCGACGAGAACACGGGATCGATTGTCTTGGTCATGGGATCTTCCTCTCCGCCTTGCGCTGTTCCGTTTCCGCCCCGCCCGCTGCGCCCGCGGACTTAGTCCCGCTCGCCCGGTTGGCGCACGGTGATCTCCTGCGCCTTCAGCGACACGCGGGAATGCGGCGGGATCGACGAGGTGACGAACGCGGAACCGGCGATGACCGACCCCTTCCCGATCACCGTCTCGCCGCCGAGCACCGAGGCGTTGGAGTAGATGGTCACGTCGTCCTCGATGGTGGGATGGCGCCGCACCCCCGCGAGCCGCTGCCCGCCGCGCGTGGACAGCGCACCGAGCGTCACGCCTTGGTAGAGCTTCACGTGGTCGCCGATGACGGTGGTCTCGCCTATCACCACGCCCGTGCCGTGGTCGATGAAGAAGTACTCGCCGATCTCGGCCCCCGCGCCGATGTCGATGCCCGTGCCGCTGTGCGCGAGCTCGGTCATGATGCGCGGGATGATGGGCACGTTCTGCTGGTAGAGCACGTGCGCGATACGGTACACGTAGATGGCGTACAGGCCTGGATACGAGAAGATGACCTCCTCCTTCGAGCCGGCGGCCGGATCTCCGTCGTAGAGCGCCTGAACATCGGTGAGCAGCACCCGCTGGATGCTGGGAAGCTCGTCGAAAAACACCGTGCACACCTCCGAGGCGCGATCGCAGATGCGCTCGGGAGTCCCGCCGCACAGCGAGCGGGCCGGATCGGCCTCCTCGGCGTCGCGGTCGTCGGACGTGTAGGCGAGGGCGAGGACGATCTGCTCGCGCAGCGCCCGCTCGATCTGGATGAGCGTCTCGCCGATGAAGTACTCCGGACTCGTGGACGGCGTGAGCATCTCGTCGCCGAAATAGCCCGGAAACAGCACCCGCCGCAAGTCCTTGAGAACCCCCTTCACGGCCGAGCGGCTGGGAAACTGCCGCCCCGGTTTCGTGAAGAATATCTCGTCGGCCTCGTAGTTCTTCTCGATGCCCTTCACGATGCGATCGAGGTTGTCTCCGAACATAGAACCTCCTGTAGTCGGTCGGTTGAGCGAAGCTCGCATAGGCGCCGCAGGGCATGGGCTCTGCCCTTGCCGCCCAACAGGCGGCCCGTCGCAGGTCGTCGGCAAGGGCAGAGCCCATGCCCCGCAAACGGGCCGAACGATGCAGCAATCAGCGTTTCCCCAGTATACGACAAATGCGGGTCCAGAACGCAAGAAACCCCTGCTCCCCGGGCGCCAGATGCGAGCCCAGGGAACAGGGGAGCTTTTTTCAGGGGGAGCGCTAGTCTGCCGCGCCGCCCGACATCGACCCGCCGCCACGCACGCCGGCATGGCCCAGGTCGTAGTTCGTCAGCAGCAGCTCGGCATCACGCGCGATGCTGTCGCGCTTCCGCGGCTCCGGGACAACGCCCGAGCCCTGGGTGAACACGAGCTCGCCGTCCACTGCATCCACGTCGATGATCGACCCCGTGGACCACTTGCCCTCGAGTATCTCCTCGGACAGCGGGTCCTCCAGCAAGCGCTGGATGGCACGGCGCAGCGGGCGCGCGCCGAACGTGGCATCGGTGCCCTCCTTGGCGATGAGCTTGCACGCCGTGTCGGTCAGGTTGATGGACATGTTCTGCGCGATCAGGCGCTCGCGCAGGTCGGCCACCATGAGCTTCACGATCTCGGCGATCTGCTCGTCGTTCAGGCTCTTGAACACGATGATCTCGTCGATGCGGTTCAGGAACTCGGGACGGAACAGCTTCTTCATCTCGGACATGACGCGGCTCTTTATCTCCTTGTCGGAGAGGCCCGCGTGCTCCTCGGTGGAGAAGCCGAGCGTCGTCGGCCGCGCGATCTCGCGCGCGCCCACGTTCGACGTCATGATGATGACCGTGTTGCGGAAGTCGACCGTGCGGCCCTGCGCGTCCGTCAAGCGGCCCTCCTCCAAGATCTGGAGCAGGATGTTGAACACGTCGGGGTGCGCCTTCTCGATCTCGTCGAACAGCACCACCGAGTAGGGGCGCTGGCGAACGGCCTTCGTCAGCTGGCCGCCCTCGTCGAAGCCCACGTAGCCCGGAGGGCTGCCGACCAGGCGGGACACGCTGTGCTTCTCCATGTACTCGGACATGTCGAAGGACAGGAGCGCATCCTCGGAGTTGAACAGGAACTCGGCCAGCGCCTTCGAGAGCTCCGTCTTGCCCACGCCCGAGGGGCCCAGGAAGATGAACGAGCCGGCGGGCCGCTTCGGATCCTTGAGGCCCGAGCGCGAGCGGCGGATGGCCTTCGACAGCGCCGTGACGGCCTCTTCCTGGCCCACGACGCGCTCGTGCAGCACGCTCTCCATGCGCAGCAGCTTCTCGGTCTCGGCCTCGGTGAGGTTCGATACCGGCACGCCCGTGGTCATGGACACCACGTCGGCGATGTCCTCCACCGTCACCTGCTGGATGGTCTTCTGGGCATTCTCCTCCCAGTCCTTCTCGGCCTGGGCGCGCTTGTCCTTGAGCTGGGCCTCCTCGTCGCGCAGCTGGGCGGCGCGCTCGAAGTCCTGGGCGGCGATGGCACCGTCCTTCTCGGCGCGGAGCTTGCGCAGGTCCTCGTCCAGGTCGCGCAGCTCCTTCGGCAGCGTCATGTTGCGGATGCGCATGCGGGCGCCGGCCTCGTCGAGCACGTCGATGGCCTTGTCGGGCAGGAAGCGGTCCTGGATGTAGCGGTCGGCCAGCGTCACGGCCGCCTGCAGCGCCTCGTCGGTGAAGTGTACCTGGTGATGCGCCTCGTAGCGGTCGCGCAGGCCCTCCATGATGCGCAGCGCCTGCTCCTCGTTCGGCTCGCCCACGGTGATGGGCTGGAAGCGGCGCTCCAGCGCGGAGTCCTTCTCCAGGTGCTTGCGGTACTCGTCGATGGTGGTGGCGCCGATGACCTGGATCTCGCCGCGCGACAGCGGCGGCTTCAGGATGGCGGCCGCGTCGATGGAGCCCTCGGCCGATCCCGCGCCGATGAGCGTGTGCATCTCGTCGATGAACAGGATGATGTCGCCCGCGTCCATGACCTCCTTGATGCACTTCTTCAGGCGCTCCTCGAACTCGCCGCGGTACTTCGACCCGGCCACGAGCGCGCTCACGTCGAGCGTGAACAGGCGCTTGTCGCGCAGGATGTCCGGCACCTGGTTCGACACGATGAGCTGCGCCAGGCCCTCGGCCACGGCGGTCTTGCCCACGCCCGGCTCGCCGATGAGCAGCGGGTTGTTCTTCTGGCGGCGCGAGAGCACCTGCATGACGCGCTCGATCTCGCCCGCGCGGCCGATGACCGGGTCCAGCTTGCCGTCGCGCGCCTTCTGCGTGAGGTCGGTGCCGAACTCCTTGAGCACGCTGTCGGAGCCTTGGCCTTGGGGGTCGAACGCGTTGCGCCCGGCGTACACGGGGCTCTGCCCCACGAGGTCGTTCAGCGCGCTGCGCACGTCGTCGCCGGAGATGCCCAGGCGCGTGAGCACCTCGAGCGCGGTACCGTCGCCCTCGCGCACGATGCCGAGCAGCAGATGCTCGGTGGATATGTAGGATTGGCCCATCTGCATGGCCTCGCGCAGGCTGTTCTCCAGCACGCGCTTGACGCGGGGCGTGAAGGAGAGATGCCCGGACACGTCGGTGTCCTCGTCGATGGCCACCACCTGGCGGATAGCCTGCACCACGGCGTCGTACTTCACGCCCTTGCGGTCGAGGGCCTGGGCGGCCAGTCCGTCCTTCTCTTGTATAAGGCCGAGCAGGATGTGCTCGGTGCCCACGTAGGGCTGGTGGAGCGAGCGGGCCTCGTCCTGCGCCAGGACGAGCACCTTGCGCGCTTTGTCCGTAAACTTCTCAAATGACATGCTAGCCTCTATTCTCTTCTCGCAGAGTCTATCGTATGGTTCCGTGCCATCTTAGCACTCTTGTATTGAGAGTGCCAATGCCGCATATGGCCGCACACGCTCGCTCCACAAGCGCAGGCGGCGGCGACCCGTTCATCCTATCACGACCTCCGGCTGCGCGCTGCCGTGCCCCCCGATGCCTCCAAAAGTGCTCACTTCTGACGAGGTTCTGACACGTGCGGGGTTTTTCGCAGGAGCGCACCTCGCGATGTCCGGCTGCCGCTGCTCGAGCCTCCCACGAACCGCCCACCTCGGATACGAGTTCTGCGGCACGTTCGCGCCCGACGAGAGCCGCCCCTACGGATCAGGGGCCAGGAAGCCGCTCACCTCGCCGGAGAAAATAGCGTCCTGCCTGCGAAAACTCGACGGCGTTCGAGGAGCGAAAGCCCTGCGCACAGCCCTCCCCCACATCATGGAGGGCTCGGCCTCGCCGCGCGAATCAACGCTGGCCGAGCTCGTGACCCTTCCCTGTCTGCGCGGAGGAAGCGGCATCAAGCACCCCTTGATGAACGCTGTCGTCCCCATACCCGAGCGCAGCCGCTGGGTCACCGGCCGCTCGCATTTGCGCTGCGACCTTATCTGGCCCGATGAGCGTGTGGCCGTGGAGTACGACAGCACGCTCTGCCACACCGGAGCCGAGCGCATCGCCGAGGACGCCGCCCGCAAGGATGCGCTCGAGGCACTCGGATTCACGGTGGTGACCGCCACCTGGAAACAGGTGGAAAACTACCAGGAGTACAACCGGTTCGCCAAGGCGCTGGCGAAGCACCTCGGCACGAGGGCCAGGCCCGTCTGCTCCGAATACCCCGCGCGCCAGCTCGCCCTCCGAAGGGAGCTGCTCGGCTGAGCGCAATCCGCCTCGCGCGCGGCGATTCGCCACGCTCGTGGCAGAAAATGGCGCTAGTTTATCATCGGCTTTTTCGGTCAGGCACACCGGTTTGAGAGACATGAACATGACCTGGCCCTTTGCGAATGCCCTTCGAGAAGGAGCCTTCAGCAGCCGGCTTCCGGCATCTCGAATGATCAACTATCGTCAAAACCTGCCACGAAACCGGGTTTCCCGTGCGCTGGGGCGTCTTAGACGCAAGAAGGCCGCCCGAGCGGGTGCGAGGGCGGCCTTCGTTGGGAGCGTGCTTTTGCCGGGACGCTAGTACAGCTTCGCGCCGGCGGGGATGCGGTCGTCCACCATGAGCAGGTTCAGGCGCTCCTCGGGCTGGCCGTCCTTGCCGGGCTCCTCGTGGATGGCGGAGAGCAGCATGCCGCACGATTCGACGCCCATCATCTTGCGCGGCGGGAGGTTGGTGATGGCGATGAGCGTGCGGCCCACCAGCTCCTCCGGCTCGTAGTAGGCGTGGATGCCGGACAGGATGACGCGGTCGGCGCCCGTGCCGTCATCGAGCGTGAACTGCAGCAGCTTCTTGCTCTTGGGAACGGCTGCGCACTCCTTCACCTTCACGGCGCGGAAGTCCGACTTGCTGAACGTGTCGAAATCGACCTCGTCCTCGAGCAGCGGCTCGATGACCACCTTCGAGAAGTCGATGGGCGCGGCCACAGGAGCGTCGGCGACAGCCGTCGGCGCGGCCGCAACCGGCGCGGCAGCGCGCGAGCGCCCGCCTGCAGGGGCCTCGTCCCTCATGTGGGGGAACAGCAGCACGTCGCGGATGGACGGGGCGTCGGTGAGCAGCATGACCAGGCGGTCGATGCCGATGCCGCAGCCGCCCGCCGGGGGCATGCCGTACTCGAGCGCGCGCACGTAGTCGTCGTCGTAGCCCATGGCCTCGTCGTCGCCCAGGTCCTTCGCCTCCACCTGCTTGCGGAAGCGCTCGGCCTGGTCCACCGGGTCGTTCAGCTCGCCGAAGGCGTTGGCGTACTCGTGGCCGCAGATGAACAGCTCGAAGCGCTCGGTGAGCTCGGGCTCGCCCGCCTTCTTCTTGGCAAGCGGGGACACCTCCAGGGGATGCTCCGTCACGAACGTGGGCTGGATGAGCTTCTCCTCGGCCACGGCCTCGAAGATCTCGGCGATGAGCTTGCCCTTGCCCCACGCGTCCTCGGCATGGCCGCCGTTGCGCTCGAGGATGGCCACCAGCTCCTCGCGGGTGCGCGCGAAGCTCACGTCCTCCCCCGCGCCCTCGCTGGCCAGCTCGATCATGGTGGCGCGGCGCCACGTGCCGCCCAGGTCCACCTGCTGGCCCTGGTACTCAACCTGCGTGGTGCCGCATGCGGCCAGCGCCGCGGCCTGCACGACGCCCTGCGTGAGCTCCATCATGCCCTCAAGGTCGCTGAACGCCTGGTAGAACTCCATGGTAGTGAACTCGGGGTTGTGGTAGGGGTCCATGCCCTCGTTGCGGAACTGGCGCCCGATCTCGAACACCTTCTCGAAGCCGCCCACGATGAGGCGCTTGAGGTGCAGCTCGGTGGCGATGCGCAGGTAGAAGTCCTTGTCGAGCGCGTTGTGGTGCGTGACGAAGGGGCGCGCGTTCGCGCCGCCGAGGATGGGGTGCAGGATGGGCGTCTCCACCTCGAAGTAGCCGTGATCCTCCATAAAGCGACGGATGGCGGCCACGATCTTGAAGCGCTTCGTGAACGTGTCCTTGACCTCGGGGTTCATTACCAGGTCGACGTAGCGCTGGCGATAGCGCGTCTCCTTGTCAGCCAGGCCGTGGAACTTCTCGGGCAGGGGGCGCAGGCTCTTGGACAGCAGTTCGAAGGACTCGACCGCCACGGAGAGCTGGCCGCGCTTCGTGCGCATCATGGTGCCGACGACGCCGATCCAGTCGCCTACGTCGAGGTCCTTGAGCTCGGCGAACGATTCCTCGCCCAGCGCGTTGATACGGCAGAACAGCTGCATGTCGCCCGTCGAGTCGCGCAGCTCGAGGAAGGCGAGCTTGCCCTGGTCGCGCTTGGCCATGATGCGGCCAGCGACCTTCACCTCGTCTGAGGTGGATGCGCCGTCCTCCAGGCCCTCGTACTGGGCGGCCAGGTCGGCCAAGTGGTGCGAGTACGCGAATGCGTGCCCGTACGGGTCGCGTCCCGCCGCGATGAGCGCCTCGCGCTTCGCGCGGCGCACCGCGATGGGATCGTCCTCGATGACCTGCCCGTTGCCCGTCGTGTCGTTGGTGTCGCTCATAGTTCGGTGCCCCTCAATCTCGTCCAGCTCGCAGAGCGGGCTCGCCCGCACGGGCCGAGCCCTTCGCGCGAAGCGCGAAAACCAACCGCGCAGGTTGGCGTAGTAAGTCAGCGAGGCCCGCCCTCGTGCCCGAGATTCGGGGGATGGCGCGGGCGCCGCGTACTTCGGTACGCAAGCCCGCGACATCGCGCGAAGATCGGGTGCGAGGGCGGGCCGCAGCGTCGGCGGGTTCCGGCGGCCGCCAGGCCGACGGAACCGGAACCGCAGTCGTCGGCGAGTTCCGGCGGCCGCCAAGCCGACGGAACTTCCTAATGCTCGATCTTCAGAATCACCATGGAGATGTCGCGGCCGGTCGGGCCCGTAGTCTCCACCTTGTCACCCTTCTTGTGGCCCAAGAGCGCTGCACCCACCGGCGACTCGTTGCTGATCTTGCCGGCAGCCGCGTCGCTCTCGGCACCGCCCACGATGGTGAAGACGCGCTCCTTGCCCCCCATGTCCACCGTGACCATGGAGCCGATGTTCACCTTGCTGGAACGCTTCGGCGTGCTCACGACGGTGGCCTCGGACAGGATGCGGCTGATCTCGGCGATGCGCGCCTCCATCATGCCCTGCTCGTTCTTGGCATCGTCGTACTCGGAGTTCTCCGAGATATCGCCGAACTCGCGCGCCACCTTGATGCGCTCGCCGATCTCGGCGCGCTTCTCGGTCTCGAGGTAGTGCAGTTCCTCCTCGAGCTTTTCCTTGCCCTCCTGCGTGAGGATGAAGTTGTCGTTTGCCATGCTTCTCACCTGTCCGATACCTACAACAGGCACGCCCGGTTGTCGGACGTGCGGCTTTTTATCTCTGTACGTGAGTGCTCCGACGGAGTGTCGGCCGATATACAAAAAAGCGGTATGTGCCCGGCCGAGCCGTCTGCACATACCGCGAACCGATTCGCTAGCGCCAGGCTATTCGGCCTTCTTCTTCGCCGCCGTGGTCCTCTTCGCAGTCGTGGTAGCCTTCTTGGGGGCCGGCTTCTCTTCCTCGACCTCTTCGATGACTTCCTCGTCCTCGTCCTCGGCTTCCTCGATGGCCTTGCCGCCGCCCATGCCCTCGCGCAGGTTCTTGACGGTCTTGCCGATCGCGCCGCCGAGCTTCGGGAGGTTCTTCGGCCCGAAGATCAGCAGGATGACTGCCAGGATGATCAGCAGCTCCGGCATGCCCATACCCAGGATTTTCATACGTTCCTCCAAGCTTGTCTTACGGGCCGCCACCGCAGCGCGCCCCGCCCACTCCAACGCCGTCAGAGTAGCACACACTATGCAAAAAAGGGATGCTCCTTGAAAGTTACATCCCTTTAGCTCCCTGGTCGGGTTGACAGGATTTGAACCTGCGGCCTCTGCGTCCCGAACGCAGCGCTCTACCAAGCTGAGCCACAACCCGTAAGCTGCTTGTTGCAGCGACGGTTATGATAGCACAATGTAATCGAAGGTAAAAGAAAATGTGGCAATATTTCCCCCTCCACGTCTTCTTCACCGGTGGTCGAGGCCGCTCGAAGCCGCTCCCTCCCCCGTAGGAGAGGCCGATGGATGCGCCCTGGGCGACAAAGCGCACCCGTCTTGGGCAAGGAGGGAGACGAAAGGCGACGCCTCACGCGCCTCCCTCGCCTTTCGCCTCCAGGTACGCGAGGGGCACGATCTTGGTCATGACCACGCCGTCGGACACCACGTCGCCCGCGTCGTCGTACGCCGCCACGTTCCAGTACTGCTTCACGGCACCGGTGCGCTCCGAGACCTCCTCGCGGTCGAGGTCGGCCACGCCGCGCAGCATGCCCTTCCTGCCACCCTTGCGATGGCGCACCCGCACATCGACGCCGAAAGGGCGTTCACGTTCGAAATCGGTGCCCTGCTCGGCGCCGATGCTGGCCACCGTCTCCAAGAGCGCGATGGTTGCGCCGCCATGCAGGTAGCCGTGCGGCTGGAGCACGTCGGGGGTGATGGGCATGAACGCCTCCACGTGGCGCTTGCCAGCGGAGACGGTCTCGATATGCAGCGTGTCGGTGAGGGTCATGGTGCTCCCTTCTAGCAGGACGTGCCGGCCAGCGTGCGGATGAGCTCCTGGATATCGGCGGGCACGGCCGGCGGCGTGGCAGCGGGCTTGCCTATGAGGTAGCCCTGCAGGTAGTCCACGCCCAGCCCGATGACGGCCTTGAGCTCGGAGGGCGTCTCCACGCCCTCGGCTATCACGCGTATGCCGCGGTCATGCGCGTAGCCTATGAGATTGCGGGCGATGTCCTGGTGGTCGCGCGCAACGTCGATGCCGCTTACGATGCCCATGTCCAGCTTCACGAAGTCGGCGTGGTAGTCGAGCAGCGACGTCTCGCCGTTGTAGCCGCTGCCGAAATCGTCGATAGCGAGCCGCGCACCCCAGCGCCGTGCGAGGCCCTCCTTGTACAGCGACATCTCGCGGCTGTAGTCGCTCTCCGTGATCTCGATGACCAGGTGCTTGAGCAGGGGCCCGAACCGCTTCTGCAGCTCCACCTCGTCATCGGAGGACAGGCGCTGCGTGGCAATGCTGTTCACGAACAAGGTGGCCCCGCGAGCGGCGTCCCCGTGCTTGGCGAACGCCTCCAGGGCGCCGAAGAACGTGAGATGCTCCACCCGGTAGAGCTTCGACTGCGAGCGCGCGAGCAGCAGCACGCGGTCCGGCGTGGCGATGGAGGGAAGCTGCGGCCGCATGAGCGCCTCGTAGGCCACCGCCTCGCCCATGCGGGCGTCCACGATGGGCTGGAAGTGGTAGTCGATGAGGTTCTCGTCGAGCAGGCGGTTCAGGTCCTCCTTGTTGTTGAGGATGAACGCCCCCCGCTCGTGGCTCTTGCGGTCGAACCGCAGGAGCGCGCCCTTGCGGTGGTTCTTGGCCTCGTACATGGCGAAGTCGGCATATTCGCGCAGGTGGGAGAAATCCACGGCGTCCTCGGGATAGAACGCCACGCCCACGGATGCGCGCACCTTGAGCACCATGGCGTCGGGTGCCTCGAGCACGCTCGTGTCGAGCGCGCGCATGAACGAGTCGAACAGGCGGTACGCCCCATCGGCGTCAGCGCAGCGGTCGACGAACACGAGGAACTCGTCGCCCGAGATGCGCGCGAAGAAGCCCTCGCCCTCGAACGTGCGCTCGATGACGCTGGCCGCGGCCTTGATGTAGTGGTCGCCCCAATCGTGGCCGTACGTGTCGTTGATGTACTTCAGATTGTCCAAGTCGAGCATGAGCATGGCGCCGAACGCCGGCGGGATGCCGGCCAGGCGCTCCGTGACGGCCTGCTCGAAAGCACGGCGGTTCAAGAGGCCCGTGAGCACGTCGTGGTCGCGCTCGTGCTCTATGCGGCAGCGTGTGGCTATCTCGTCGGTCACATCCTCCACCAGGCCGAACACCCGCGTTCCGTCATCGCTCTCCAACGTGACGATGCGAACCCAGCGCCGGCCGTCGACATCCGAGACGATCCAGCGACCGTCGGACTCTTGCTCGTAGCGCGGGCGAAGCGACTGGAAAAGCCGTTCGAATGCTCCGAGCGGCACGGCGCCGCCGAGAGAGCCCTCATGCGCGGAGCCCTGCTCGCCCGAGCCCGACGGGAGCACGAGCCCCATCGCATCGAAGAAGCCATCCGTATACGTGGCGACGGACGACGTGAAATTGCACTCGAACGCGGCAATGGAGCGATCGGACAGCTTGAGTATCTGGGACAGGCGCGAGGCTGCCGAGGCCACCTCGGAGCCCAGCAGCTCAATGGACTCGGACAGCTCGTCCACCTCCACGATGCCGGTGGGCGTGAACGAGATAGGCTGTTCGGGACTTGCGGCACGCACCTCCCCCATCAGGTGGCGCAGGCGGGACGACGACAGCCATGCCGTGAGCACGGCAACAACGATGCCCACCACGATGGAGGCCGCGAACACCTTCATGAGGTTCTCGGACAGAAGGTGCGCGGCGGAGAACAGGTCGTCCTCGCGCTCGAGCCCCACGAGAGCCCAATGCTCGGAGGCGAACGGCGACGTGCTGTCGTAGAGCTTGATCTCGGCCGCGCTGGCGGCGGCACGCGCGGCCGACGACGCGGCCTCCGACGGCTCCACCGTCATGCGCCCCTTCTCGTCGAGGGACGATTCGAACGAGCCGTCCTCCACGTAGAGGCTCTGCGATGCACCCGTGGCCGTGAGCACTTCGTAGGTGCGTGGTTGCCCGGTTGCCGGCGACACGCCGCCGTCGCGCGCGAAACCACCGTCCTCCCCCGTGACGGCCAGCAGATAAGAGCCGTTGCCTCCCTCGTTGAGGTCGAGGTACGGGAAGAAGGAGGCTATGCGGTCGAGCCGTACCTCCACTCCCAGCACGCCAACGACATTGCCTGCGGCGTCCCTCACCGGCTTGCTGTACGTGACGGACTGCGTGCCCGTCCATCCCAGGTCGACGGGCCGTCCCCAGTAACCCAGGTCGCTCGTGTCGGCATCGGGGTACTGTTGGGCGGCACGCAGGGGACGATAGTAGAAAGCGCTCTGACCCTCGCCCTCGGCGGCGAGCGGAAACGCGGCCGACCACTGGCTGTCGAGCGCGATATCGAGCCGGCGGGCCACGCTGATGGGGCACGCCGCCAGCTGAAGGTCGGAGCCATTCGCCACGTCCACTTTGGGGTTCGCGTCGCGGATGTAGAGCGCCGGATGACCGTCCCCCTCGGAGGAGGGGTCGACCGCGCCGTCCGCGAGCACGAGGTAAACGCCGTCCACCTCGGCACGGCGGGCGAACGACAGCAGGTCGTCGGCCGATGCGTCGATGACGGCAAGCGAGAGGTCGGATCCCGTGGCGATGTCGGTCGCCGACGCACCGTGCGCGGCGAGGGCGGAATCGATGTCGTCGCCCACATCGTCCACGACCACGTCGAAATCCGACCAGCGGAATATCATGTCGTTCTCAAGATAGCCTGCCCGGCTGGAAACGCGCTCGGAGAACAGGTCGTAGGCGTCTGCCTCCATCTGCTCGAGCGTTTCGCTGCCCGCGAGCACGGCCACGCACATGACGCCCTGGATGGCGAGGGCTATGCAGAAGGGCACCACGACGAGGACCTTGAACGTCAGTCCGCGCCGCGCGCCCCGCCTTTTTCCCGTTTCCAGGCCCATGCCGCCGTCGTTTTCCCTTCCCCGGCCCTCGCCGAAGGCGTTCTGGCTAGGCCATTGCCGCTTCGAGCGATGCGGTCAGGTCGGCCAGCCAGGAGTCGAACACCGCATCCTCCAGGTACGGCGCCACGGCCTCCTCGGGCGCCGCGCCGCCCTCGATGGCGGCCGTCACGGCCGCGCGGTCGGCCACGGCCTTGCTGGACAGCGCCTTCTCCAGCACGGCGCGCGCCTCCACACCGCCCTTGAACGGCGGGTTGGCGTACACGCCCGCCTCGATGGTATCGAGCGTGGCCGGCAGGTTCACCAGGTAGTTCTCGGATGCGCCCTCGACGGACTCGGCAGCCTTCTGCAGGTTGTCGAGCGTGAGCGCGTCCTTCTTCACGGGCACGTAGCCGGCGCTGATGGAGAAGGCCGTGTTCTGCTCCTTGTCGGTGAACCACTTCAGGAACTCGACGCAGGCGGCTTCCTTCTTCTCGTCGGACTTCGTCACCACGAAGCCGGCGCCCTGCTGGGGCGCGCACGGCTTGCCGTCCTTGAACGTGGGGTTCGCCAACGCGGCCAGCTCTATGGGATAGCTCGTATTGTCGTCGACCGTCACGGTCTTCGGGAAGTACACCACCGAGGAGGACGAGCCCACATAGCAGACGAGGTCGCCCGTCTTGACGGCATCGGAGCGGAACTTGCCCTCGGCGGAGAACCAGCCCTGCACCATGGGCACGTAGTAGTTGTCCCAGAGCTTCTTCATGGTGGCGCGATCGAGGTCGAGCGTGCACACGCCGCCGTCGATGTCGAACACGTCATGGCCCAGCTGGCGCGAGCCGGTGATCAGGTAGTTCGCCATGGCGTCGCGCCCGAAGAAAGGACGTCCGTCGCCCGCGACGTCCGGCGTCTGGGCGTCGGTCCACTCGTAGTAGCGCTGCGCCACGGTCGTGACGCCCTCGATGGTGGAGAGCTCCTCGAGCGTCGAGCCGGTGGCATCGGCGAACTTCTGCCAGTCGGTCAAGTTGACCTGCAGCGTCTCGGTGGACTTGCCCACCGGGAACACCTTGAGGCTGCCGTCGCCGTTGATGTCGCCCTCTTCGATGAAGCTGTCAACGTACTGGGCCAACTCGCCGTCGGTCAGGTAGGCCGACAGGTCGGCCACGCGGCCGAGCCCGTCGATGACCGAGGCGGTATCGGAGTACGAGAGGAACGCATCGGGCATGGCCTCGGAGCCCACGAGCTCCTGCGCCGAGTCGGTGACGGCGGCGGCCAGGTCGTTCACGCCTCCCTGGCTGGAGCTGGTTACCACGACGCCCGTATCCTTGCCGCGACCCGCGTTGAACTCCTTGACCAGATCCTCGAACGCCTGCTGCTGCGTGCCGTTGTAGTACGTCCAGAGCTCCACCTGCACGGGGTCGGCCGGGTCGAGCACCGACGCCTTGCCGGCTTCGCCCGCCGCGCCCTGCCCACCCCCAGCGCATCCGGCACAGGCCAAGATCCCCGCCAGCGCGAACGTTGCGACGGCGCCGAAAAGCTTCCCACGTTCCATACTGCCCCCGTTCTGCAAGCGGGCCTGCGGCCCGCGATATGCTACCATCCCGCTATTCTATAGCATGGCGAACCCGCGCATGGCGTAAACCCCCGATTGTCGTAGTTTTTGAGGTTGGAAAACGTACAGCGCGCCGCGGACGGTCAGCGGCCGCGCGGCTCGGAGGAAGCGGGCGGCGCGCCAGCGGCCTGCTCCTGCGGCGAGCGGGCGGCGGGCCGTGCCTTGCCCGAGACGGGCGCGCCCTGCGCCTTCGCCTCGTCCAGGCGCCTGGCCTGTCCTTCGACGGTGCGCATGCGGTCGGACTTGCGGGCGGTGCGCACGGTCTTCTTCGCCTCCTGCTTGAAGGACTTCGTGGTCTGGATGAGGATGGCGCCCACCAAGAACGGGAACCAGAACACGATGCCGCGGTACACGAGCGCAATGGACAGGCCCGCCGCGCTCGACTCGCCGAACGACGTGAACGCCACCACCACGGCAGCCTCGACCACGCCCACGCCCTGCGGGGTGATCGATATCATGGCGAACAGCGTGGCCACTACGTAGCCGCAGATAAGCGCCTCGGGCACGGTCACGCCGAAGCCCACGCCCACAAGCGAGAAGCACGCGAGCTCGCACAGGGAGGCCACCACGGAGCAGCCGAACGCCTTGGCGGTGGCCTTCGGGTTGTGGGCGATGAGGCCGGCCGCGTCGGAGAACGAGCCCACCGTGCGCTCGACCCACGAGTCCAGCGGCGGCTTCTTGAAGCGCACGCGGATGCGGTCCACCAAGCGCTCGATGGGGCGCAGCGCGCGCAGCACGAGCGCCGGGCGCTTGCGGCCGAGCACCAGGATGAGCACCATGACCGTGACGAGCGCGATGACCAGCAGGCCCAGGAGGAACCACAGCGGCGAGAGCCCCACGGTGAACGCGAGGATGGCGAAGCCCACGAGCATGATGGTGGCGAAACCCGAGTCCACGGTGATCTGCATGAGCAGGGCTGCGCTCGTGGCGCGCCCCGGCGGGATGCCGCGGCGGCGCGCGTCGTCCACCACGAGCGTGGTGCCGGCGAGGTTGAGCGAGGGGGCGATGGTGTTCATGAAGAACGTGCCGAACACGAGCGGCAGCGTGGAACGCGGGTCCATGCGCTCGCCCACGGCCTCGAACGCGAACGAGTAGGCGAAGCTCTGCGCGAAGTACTTGCCCAGCTGCGTGCACAGGGCGGCGACGAGCGGGATCACCGACCCCTTCTTGATGGTCTCCACGAGTTCCACCAGCTGGTCGCCGCGCAGCAGCACCACGGCGAGCACGATGACGATGACGAGCCCGATGAGCAGGTTGCGCACGCTCAGCTTCAAGGCCTGCCCCCGTTCCGTCCCATAACGCCCCCGCCGCTAGCGGAGGAACTCTTTCAAGTCCGTGTTTTTAAGGAAATCGAGCTCGCCGGCCGTCTCGGCATCCGTTTCCAGGAACAGGAAGCCGTAGTTGCCCACGCGGCCCACGTCGAACGGGCGCAGCTCGAGCACGTGCGAGAAGCGGCTGCGCAGCGCATCGTAGTCGAAGCGCTCGTTGCCTTTCGTACCGGCAGGCGCGTTGAGCAGCGACATGGAGTAGACCTTGTCCTCCTTGCCGGCGAACGCCGCGCCGAAGTCGGGCTGGACGCCCTCGAGGAACGCCTCGTAGGTGCGGTAGCCGTACGCATACCAGCTGACGTCCGTGCCTCCCAGGCCTGCGAAGCGCAGGGGGTTGAACTCGATGGGGCACACGTGGCCCTCGTCCACGCGCACCTCCACGTGCACGGGGAAGTTGCGGGCGCCCACGAGCGCGTTCACCCGGTCGAGCCAGGCGGCGAACGCCGGGGCGTTGTCGCGCACGATGGCGGCGCTCGTCACGTACATGCGGTCGGACGTGTCCTCGGCCGAGGCGAAGTCGTGGCGCAGCACGTTCAGGATGCGCGCGCGGCCCTGCTCGTCGAAGTAGGCGTCGAGCGCGTATTCCGTGCCGTCGATGTAGCCCTCCAAGATGAACGATCCCGTGCCGATGACGCTCTCGGGATAGAGGTCGTGCCAGCTCGCGGCGTTCTTCTGGATATCGGCCAGCGCACGCTCCCAGTCCTCGCGGTCTGCCACGGCGTACACGCCCACGCTGCAGAAGCCCACGGAGGGCTTGAGCACGAACGGGGCGGGCAGGCGGGAGAAGTCCAACTTGAACAGCTCGTCGATGGAGCACGTCTTGAAGAACAGGTCGGGATCGAGGCCGGCCAGCGCGCGCCGCATGGCCGCCTTGTCCTTGAACAGGTCGATGGCACGCGCGAGGGACGTGTTGGCCGTATGGTCCGCGATCCATGCCAGCGCGTTCTCGGAGTTCGTGTACACGCGCTCGCCCGCATCGATACGGCGGGCGGCCTCGTCCTCTCCCACCAGGTTGAGACGGCGGCCCCCCGCGGCGAGCGCGGCGGCCACATCGTTGTCCAGCACGGGTTGCTGCGACTGCTCCAGCCAATCGACCAGGGGTTCGGACACGTACGGCTCGTCGAGCACTATCATGGGCGTTGCTCCTCCTTCGCAGATGGTTCGTCTGCCAGTATACCCTCCTGCTCCACCTGCCGCATGAGCAGCGCGCCCTTTTCGGCCTGCTGTTCCCAACTTGTTTTGCGCGGCGGCTCGGCCGCCCTCGCACCGCGCGCGCGGTGCCCGGCGGGGGCAGCGGTCCGCAGGCGAGACCCGGGGCCGGCCGGCGCACCGGCTCGGGCGCCGGCAAGCTCGTCGAGGTCGTCCGATCCGGCAATCGGCGCGCCGGACGAGGCGTCGCGGCGGGCGCGGCGCTCGGCGCGCCAACGGCGGAACCGGGTCATGTTATCGCCGAACTCGCGGGCGATGCGCGCCGCGTCGCCCTTCAGCACCACGGGCCGGTCGAACGCGGAGCGCTTCCAGAACAGCCACACCACCAGCACGACGGCAGCCACGGCCACCTGCCACGTGTTCACGTAAAGGAACTCGGCGCCGGCAAGCAGCACGAGCGCGCCGATGGTGAGCGCCCACGCCGTGCGGAAGCGCAGGATGAGGCCCACCGCCAGCACGACGAGCACCGCGCTTCCCACGATGAGCGCCGGGCCGATGAGCACGCCGCCGATGTTCACCCACTCCGTGAGCACGGTGAACGGCTCGAACGACTTGGGGATGAGGGCCAGGCCCAGGTTCACCAGGCCCACCACCAGCACGAGCGTGCCGGATATCCAGGCGAGGTCCTTCGCACGCTGCTCCTCGGAGGGGTTCTTCTTGTCGGCGAAGAAGCCGGACTGGGACAGCAGCACGGCGCCGATGCAGAAGGGCATCCAGAACATGATGCCGCGGTACACGAGCGCGATGGCCGTGGCCGTGGCGAGCGAGCACCCATGGGCCGTGAGGATGGCCGCGATGGCGGCCTCCACCACGCCGACGCCCTGCGGCGTGGGGCTCAGTATCACCGAGATGGCCGCCACCGCGAACGCCGCCACGAGTGCGGTGACGTGGGTGAAGCCGAACGCGTAGCCGATGGCCACGAGGCACGCCATGTTGAGGATGGCCGAGAACGACGCATAGGCCACGGTGACGAGCGTGCCCTGCGGGTTCTTCGCCAAGATGGACGCCGACGAGATGAACGAGCCGGCCGTCTTGCGGCCCCAACCAGGCTTGAGGTGCCTTTTCAGCAGGCCGAGCAGCTTGTTGATGAGCGACTCGAGGCCCAAAAACAGCCGGAACAGGATGCGCGGCTTGCGGTAGCCCGCCACGAACATGCTGGACAGCACGGCCAGCACGGCCGCAAGCGCAAGGCCCCCCACGAGGAAGAGCGTGTTCATGGAGCCGGACACGAGCATGGTGACGAAACCGATGACCGAGATCACGAGGATGGCGGCGAAGTAGCCGATCTGCGAGAGGATGGCGCCCGAGGTGGCCTGGCCGGCGTCACAGCCCCTCCGGTGCGCGTCGTCGATGATGAACGCCACGCCCGTCGCGCCCGAGAACAGGCAGAACGTATTGATGAACACGAGCGAGAAGATGAGCACGACGTTGTGCCAGAAACCGGTTTTATGCCCGACGGCCTCGAACGCCGCGTCGTAGGAGGCCGCTTGCACCAGGTGGCGGGCCAGCATCAGCGCGCACGCCACCACGAGCGGCACGAGCGCGCCGGTCTGGAGGGTGGCGAGGAAGCTCGCCAGGTAGTCGGCGTTCGCGATGAGGAAGCACACCGCGACGATGCCGATAACGAGCAGCAGCGCTTTCTTCAACCGGACCCTTCCCGCGAACGTTTCCTAAAGCGGCTAGTATAGCACGAGGTCGTGGAGGGGAGGCCCTACGGCCGGGCGGCGCGTTTGGCGGCACGGTAGGCGCGCAGGGCGTTGCGCAGGTTCACGGCGTCGAACAGCACGGCCGCGAGGAAGAAGACGGCCAAGCCGACGGTCACGGCGCCCTGGCGCGGCGCGATGAGGAACACGAAGGGGGCGCCCAGAAGCGCGATGGGCACGATGAAGCCGATGAGGCAGCTGCCCAGCCGCTTCCACAGGCCCCAGACGAGCGATATCATCACGTAGAAGAACAGGCCGGTGGCCACCGAGCCCAGCAGCGCGGCCACAGCGAGCACGGCCGCCTTGCCCGCCACGGCGAGCGCCTCGCTTCGCAGCGAGCGCACGGCCTCGGCCAGCACCTGCTGCGGGGTCTTGCGCGGCTCGGCGGCGCGGAAGGGCGCGAAGGGGTCGAACGGGTCGAAGGGCCCGCCGACGCCCGGATCGCCGCCGGCCGTGCGGGTGCCATCCCAGGAAGTCCACACGTAGGTGGTGCGGCCTGGTGCGGGGCCCGTGCCCTGGCCCTGGCCGAACGGCGAGCCCTGGCCTCCCGCGAAGGGCCAGCCGGCGAAAGGATCCTGGCCGGCCGGTCCGCCCGGCGCGGCGGACGATCCGGGGCGACCGGGGTGCGCGTAGGGGTTGTTCGCGTAGGGACGCGGGTCGCGGCGGGGGTCGAACTCGGGGGTCCACGAACGGTTCAGCAGCACGTCGCGGGCCTCGTTGATGCGCTTCGCAAGCTCCTCGGCCTCGGCGCGCTCCGGCGAGTCCAGGGCGAACTTGTCCGGGTGATGCGCGATCACCAGCTTGCGGTGGGCCTGCTTGACCTCGTCGTCGGTGGCGCCGTCGGCCAGCCCCAGGGTTTTGAGCGCTTCGGATTTCTTCATGGGGCCACTATACAAAACGGCAACGGCAGGACACGAGGCGAGGCGGGCGCGTTGCCGTCCCGTCAGACAAGAAACACATCAAACGGCACCGGCATGCCGGAAGCGGACAGCCCGCGCAGGTTATTCAAGTTCGGGCCCCCACGGACTTTTCTGCACAGTTTTTACCAGTTTTCTGCATGCTTGGAGCGCTTGCGGGGGCTGTTGCATCGACGGCCTTATCGCGATCAGGGAAAACACCGCCGATAAAAGGCACCGCGATGCCGTCGAGGCATACAAATCGCCCCTCGAACTCCTCCTTCTGCAATAATCTGGTAAAAACTGTGCATCCGGGCGCTTCTGCACGCACAATAGCCATCGGTTCGCCGCATCACCGATGCTCGCCCGCGCCCAAGCGCGAAGCAGCAGGGGCCGCCACGCCCACGGATTCCCTGACGAACCCCGGCGTCGCGACGCACGAGACAAGGACCTGGCCCCTTGTCCTCCCTCCCCTCTTATTGCAGAGCCTGTCTTGGCTCATTCCTCTTGGTGCAGCCCTCGGCATGACCGGCCTTGGAGTCGGTGCGCATGCCGACTTCGTCTGGCAAGCCGGCAGAAGCGGACGAAGCCGGCTGCTCGGCCGGCGGGTCGGGCGGCTGCTCGGGCGCCCTCTCGGGCGGCGGATCCTCCAGCACGCCGGTCAGGCGCTCCTTGAGCGTGAGCCTGCGCGGGGCGAAGGGATGGGGAAGAGGCACGTCATGGCCGATGGAGCGCAGGGCAATATCCCAGAGCGTGGGGCTGCCGCCGCAGTAGAGGTAGCGCTTGCGTTGCTCGGGAAGCGCCGCCTCGTCCACGTGGCCCGCGGCGGCGAAGTCGTCGAGGATGCCGTCGGCCGCCTGCTTGGCGCGGCCCTTGCGCCACGCCACCACGCCGTTCGCCACGAACACGCCCACCGTGTAGGGCAACACGAACGCCTTGATGAGCGCAACGAGGTCGTCCGAGCGGTATTGCGCGACGGCCTGCGCCTGGCTGCTGGCCACCCCGGCGTCGAGGCCCGTGCCCAGACGCCCCGCCGCTGCCTGCTCGGCCAGATGCTGCACGTCGGCCAGCCACACGCCCGCGAACACGATGACCGCCGCGCCGAAAGCGGCCGCGGCCACGCCGATGCTCTTGAGCCAGCGCGACACGCTGCGCAGCCAGTAGAGCGGCACCGAGTAGGCATACAGCAGCAACAGCAGCGCGGCTGCCACGATGGACACGCCGACGATGAGGGTATCCTGCCGCAGGAAGTAGCCGACGGCCGCACCCAGGAGGCGCTGCATCTCGTAGAGCCAGGCGAACCCGCCTTGCAGCAGGCCCTCGGCCGGCACGCCGAAGCCCGCCAGCACGCCCATGGCCCACGACAGCAGGATGCTGGCCACCGCCACCACGATGAAGAACACCGGCAGCGTGACGGCGATGCTGGTGAGGCCCCGCAGCACCGACGAGTCGAACCGCAGCGCCAGCGTGTAGAACAGCAGGAAGCCGCCCAGCAGCACCGCCGTGAACACCAGGTAGGGGGCGAGCACGCCGTCCTCGGCAAGGCTCGGGAACAGGGTCAGGGCCGCCCGCGCGGCGAGCAGCACGGCCACGCCCGCAGCGAGCGAGGCCGTGCCGAGCGCCCGGGAGCGCTGCAGCAGATCGCGGCGCACGTCGAGCGTCGGGTGTCCCTCGCGGTTCTCCCCCACGCCCACGTAGCATAGCGAGGCGATGGCGCGCACGGCATGCGCGACCTTCGTCCCGACGGTCGCCGCCACCGGGGCGAACAGCAGCAAACCGACCCAGGGCGGCAGCGCGAGGCCCACCGCCCCCGCGGCGAGGACCGCCGCCGCAACCCGGTACAGGCTGGCGAACGGCGCGCGCACCCAAGCGGCGAGACGGCGCGCCGAGGTGTGCAGCACGGACTTCATGGACGTTGCGATTCTGCTCATGGGCAGCAGTGTAGGATGGCCCGCCTGCAGGCACAAGCAACGAATGGGCCGCAGGTTGCCTTAGAAAGCCTTGATGGCGTCGCGGAGGAACTCGGCGGCGCCAGGGGCCCATGCCTCGTAGTAGGCCTTGAAGCGCTCGTCGGCAACGTACATCTCGGCGAGGCCCCGATGCGCGGCCTTGGAGTACGTGCCGTCCTTCCAGAAAGCGCACAGCCATTGACGGTGCAGATCGGCCGCATGGCGCGCTTCCTCGCTTGCCGGGTCGCCCGTCTCCATCGCCGCCACGAGGACGTCCCTGATCTCCCGCTCCAGCTCCTGCGTGGCGCGGTACTGTTCCTCGGTCATGCCCATGAGCTTCGCGTTGCTCGCGTCGGCGGCATCGTCGCCCCAGCGCTCGCGCACCTCCTTGCCGTACTTCTTCTCGTTCTCGTCCACGAGGCCTTGCTTGAACGCCTCGAACTTCTCCTCGTCCTTCATCGGGCCATCTCCTTCCATGCTGGCGAGCGTCTTCTCCACGCTCGCGATCAGTCCGTCAAGGCGCTCCTTGCGCGCGTGCAGCTCGCGCAGATGCCCGGCTAGCGCATCGCGCGCGTCGAACGCCGGGTCGTCCAGCAGCCGCTTGATGTCCGCCAGCGGCATCTCGGCCTCGCGGTACAGCAGCACCTGCTGCAGCCGGTCTACCTCGGCGGGCCCGTAGCGTCGGTAGCCGTTCGCCGCGCGCCCGGCCCGCACCAGCCCCAGCTCGTCGTAATGGTGCAACGTGCGCACCGTGCACCCCGACAACGCCGCCAGCTCGTGCACCGTGTAGCCGCGCTCCGCCCGCTCGCGCTCCATGGGCGCCTCCTTCCTTTCGCGATCGCATCGACAGCCTACACCCTCACGCAACGTCAGAGTCAAGCGCGAACATGCTCTGTCCTCTTGCAACCCTTCATATACCTTATTATATATGCTATTATGTACTGAATAAAGAACATGGAAAGGAGCATCATGTCCGCTCTCGCCGCACCGCTACCCGTCATCAGGCCTATTACCGACCTGCGCACGCAGCTCAACGATGTGTGCACCCAGGCGACCGAGCTGCAAGAGCCCATCGTGCTCACGAAGAACGGCGTGGCTTCCTTCGTGCTCATGGACAGCAACGCGTACGAAACGACCGAACGGCGCAACCGTGTTTACCTAGCGCTCCGCGAGGCAGAAATCGAAGAGAAATACCGTCCCGAAACCCTAAACGCCGACGATTCCGAAGCGAAGATGCGCGAGATCTTCGCGCTCTGGAACCTCGACTACCCTTCGAACGGGGACTGATCATGCTCGAACTCGCTTGGAGACCGCGCGCCAACCTCGATCGGGAGTCGATCGCCATCTACCTGGGACTTGAATGCAAAAACCCGCAAGCCGCCCTTGCGGCGATCCAGCGCGTCGACGCTGCAATCGAACATGCGCGCTCATTTCCCGATGCAGGCGGGCGCTTCGCAATAGACGGGCTTCACCATCGGGAATATCGAACGGTGCTGGCAAGCCCGTACACGGTGTACTACCGCTGCGACGACACGGCACTGACGGTGTACCGCATTCTCCATCAGCGCCAGGACATTGACACCTACGCCCTCGTCGACCTGCCGGAATAACCCGCGCGCAGCCTGGTTGCTACGCGAGCAGCCCGCTCATCGCAGCCTCCCCACCCGCAGCTTGAGCACGCCCTTCGGGCAGGCGTCGGCGCACGCCGCGCACTGGATGCACTCGGCATCAACGATCGCGCTGCCCTTCGCCAGCTGCTCCACCGGCAGGCTCATCGGGCAGGCGCGGTCGCACTTCCCGCAGCCGATGCAGCGGTCGGCCTCGGCGCTCACGTGCAGCTGCGGGACGCGCAGCGCGCTCCCCAGCTTCTCGCCCAACACCATGAACGGCGCCATCCAGCAGATGCCGTGGCACATGGCGCGCCGTCCCAGAACGAGGTTGGGGACGAAGAACAGCGCCACGATGCCGAAGTAGATGGGCAGGCCCAGCGGGTTGTTCATCGACACGCCGCCCGGGATGCCGTACAGCGGGTCCACCACCGTGAAGCCGCCCGCCACCCAGGCGCAAGCGACGATGGAGAGCACCCACGGCACCCAGATGGCGTACTTCACGCGCTTGAGCCAGGCGGGCCTCGACGGTTTGCCCACGGCGGTGGCCGCAAGCTCCTGCAGCCCGCCTGCCGCGCACAGCCATCCGCACCATGCGCGGCGCAGCACGATGGCCGTCAAGAACTGCAGGCCGAACACGAGCATGCTGGCCGCCACGACGCCCGAGAGCGCACCCTCGATGATGAGCACCGGCGAGAAGTAGAAGATTATTATGGGGAACAGCAAGAACGTTGCGAGCAGCATCAGCCGCCGTATCCGTTGGCGCTTCTGCCCCCGCGAGATCGTCTCCCTCATTGCAAAGCCTTTCTACGTTTTTCGATCGCCCGGTCGTGGCGGCTTCCCCTGCAGGCCGCAGCCGCGTCCTGCTTTACGGGGAAAAGGAAGCCGTGACATCCTTTCTCGATGTCCAAGCACCTCATGCGAGGCTGCTTGGCATCCGGCCCCTCACGCGCGCACCAGCGCGACGAACCCCTTGAACGCACGATCCATGCGCGCGTGCAGCTCCTCGTCGGAGAACTGCGCGCCCGTGGCCAGCATCGCCGCCATGCCGTGCACGAAGACGATCATGTCGAGGTACAGATCGCGCGCCGCCTCGGGCGACAGATGCCCCAGCTCCTCGATGCACTGCTGCACGCCATCGATGGCGACGCTCTCGTACACGCCTTCGAAGCCCGTCGCTTCCATATGGGGCGACAGGTACAGGAAGTGGAACAGCGGCCGCTCCTCGCGCGCAAGCCGCAGGTGCGAAAGGCCGTTGGACTCGAAGGCGTTGCACCCGTCGTGCTCGTGCTCGCGGTTGTACGCCGCGACCCAGGCGCGGGCGTGGCCGTACAACTGCCGCACCAGCTCCCCCATGTCGCCGAACAGGCTGTAGATCGGCTGCACCGAGCACCCCGCCCGCTGTGCCACCGACCGCGCGCTCAGCGCCGCCTCGCCCTTCTCGCGCACGACGGCAAGCGCCGCGTCGAGCACCTGCTCCCTGCCCACCCGCTGCTCCGGCATGGCCGCCCCCTTTAACATAACATATGTTATATGACAGTTGTAATATATCACCCCCGCGCCCGCCGGTCAAGGGAAGAGGCGGGGCGGGACGACCATCGGGGGGGGGGACGGGGCCCCTTTGGAAACGCCCTCGTTTCACCTCCCCAACGATCCGCCATCGGGAAAGGCACGGCTCCCTTTCGGAACCGTTATGCGAAATCAAACGCGAGTCTCGGGCCCTACAATCGGCGCTGAATCGAACACCTGCGAAAGGAGACCTGTTTTGAAGAACATCGAGGAACGCCGCAACCGCACCATCGCCCGCGAGGCGAACTACCACGCGAGCATGCGTGCGCCGCACATCGACAAGACGGCCATCAGCCCTTATGACGATTACTGCGACGGTTACGGCATGCCGGGCGCCTACGGCAACGGCTACGTGTCCGTGCTGAAGGTGTCGGCCGGCACGGTGGAGAAGACCAACGACGCGCTCATCGACACCATCGTCACCTACGACAAGGCGGAGACGGCCGATGCCTACATCGGCCAGATCAACATGCTCACGGCTTCCTCGTTCTGCGGCATGGCCGGCCAGGTGTGGGGCTACGACCTCGCCCGCCACGACGACATCACGTCGGGCAAGAGCCAGCCGCTGTTCACCGAGAAGCAGTTCGACGGCTCCGAGCTCAAGGTGTTCGACGCCGCCCCGCTGCTGAACGCCGGCGTCGAGCTGTTCGGCACCGAGAACAACCGTCGCTACCATCCCATCCCCGGCGCGCACACCATCTGCGCCAACAAGGGCGTCACCGCCTACCGCCCGAAGGAGAACCGCCCGCTCAAGGCCGGCGAGGCCTACGGCATCTGGTCGTTCATCGCCATCTCGCTGTCCGCCGACCGCGACTTCTCTGCCGACCTGTTCATCGAGGACGCCGGCGTATGGACCGAAAACGACAACGAGGACGACATGATGGCCTTCCTCGAGCAGCACCGCAAGGAGATCGTCTGGTCCGTGGTGGAGTGCGGCCGCGACTCCAACGTGCTGTTCGACCGCACGTACGTGGGATTCGCGCACCGCATGATGAAGCCGGGCGAGATCGGCAACGCCATCACCGTGGGCCCCTACGTCACGCTGGCCCGCAACGCCGTGCCCACCACGGGCTTCACCTCGCTGAACGACCTCAACCTCTCCGACTGGCTGAAGGAAATGGACTTCGAGTCGCTCACGAACCTCGCGAAGTAGCGCGGAGCTCCCCTATCGCATGACGGCGGGCGCCCGTTGCCCCCGCCGCAACGAAGATCGCCGCGCGCCCGCCTCCCAGCGGGCGCGCCTCTCATGACAAGGACTGGAATCATGGCAGACAATACCTCGACCGGTTCCAGCGGAAGCGCCGCCAAGGCATCCGACAGCTCGAAGAAGGTAGGGCTGATCGGCCTCGTCGGCATCGTCATCAGCGCCATGATCGGCGGAGGCATCTACAACCTCCCCCAGAACATGGCCGCGGACGCCTCCGCTGGAGCCATCATCATCGCCTGGGTGGTCACGGGCATCGGCATCTGGTTCATCGCGAACACGTTCCGCATCCTCTCGGCCGCGCGCCCGGAGCTCACGAACGGCCTGTACACATACGCCGAGAAGGGCTTCGGCAAGCTCATCGGCTTCTTCGTGGCCTACGGCTACTGGATCTGCAACTGTTTCGCCCTCGTGGCGTACTCGGTGCTGGTCATGGCCACGCTCAACTACTTCGTGCCCGACTTCTCGGGCGGCAACAACATCCCGTCCATCATCGGCGGCTCCATCATCACGTGGATCATGTACCTGCTGGCCCTGCAGGGCGCGAAGTCCACGAGCTTCCTGAACATCATCGGCACCATCGGCAAGCTGCTGCCCGTGGCCATCTTCATCATCGCGGTGGCCACCGTGTTCAAGTTCTCCGTGTTCATGGAGGGCTTCTGGGGCATGAAGGGCACCATCGACCTGACGTTCAGCTGGGACAACGTCATGCCGCAGGTGCAGGCCACCATGCTCGTCACGCTGTGGCTGTTCTTGGGCATCGAGGGCGCCGTCGTGGTGTCGGGCAAGGCGAAGTCGCAGGCCGCCGTGCGCAAGGCCACGACCATCGGCTTTCTGGTCACGCTCGCGCTCTACATCATTGTGTCCCTGCTGCCGCTCGGCGTGTACTCGCAGGCCGACGTCGGCGCCATGGCCGACCCGTCCATGGCCGCCATCATGCTGGACAAGTTCGGGAAATGGGGCGAGATCCTGGTGAACGCCGGCGTCATCGTGTCGGTGCTGAGCTCCTGGCTCGTGTGGATGCTCATGCTGGGCGAGATGCCGCTGGCCGCCTCGAAGAGCGGAATCTTCCCCAAGGCGTTCGTGAAGGAGAACAAGAAGGGCTCGCCCTCCACCGCGCTTCTGTGGACCACCATCATCGTGCAGATCGTGCTCGTTATCTCGTTCTTCATCGGCAGCAACGCCTGGACCACCATGATCAGCATCACCAGCGTCATGGCGCTGCCATGCTACCTGTTCTGCACGCTCTTCCTGTTCAAGATCGCCATCAAGAAAGAATACCCGGAGGGCATCTTCGCCAGCCGGAACATGGCCGTGTTCACCGGCGCGGCGGGCTCGCTCTACGGCCTGTGGCTCATCTACGCCGCTGGGCTGAACTACCTCATGGTGGCGTGCATCGTGTACGCCGTCGGCCTGCCGCTCTACATCGTGGGCGTGCGCCAGCACGACCCCAAGGCGAAGCTGCTCGCCAAGACCTCGGACAAGGTCATCGTGGCCGTGGTGGTGGCGCTGGGCATCGCCGGGCTCGTCTACTCCATCGTCACGTTCGGGCACATCAAGCTCTAGGCTCGACGGCCACCTCCCTCAGGTAGAGGGCGGGGCGCGCGCCGGCGCGTCCCGCCCTGGGCGCGCCGTCCGGCTCGCGCTCCTCCACCACGTTCACGCTCTCGGCCAGGACGATGGACGGGCAGGCCTCCTCCAGCGCCGCGGCGTCGTCGTCCGCAAGCGCAAGGCTCGGCACGTCCGGGTCGTAGCCGCAAACCATGCCAGCTCCCTCGGCCCATTCCCTCGCCCAGCGCGCATCCTCCCCGAAGGCCTTCGCGCACTTCAGGAACCGGTCTTCCTCGTCCGCACGCATCCACGGGTGCGCGTCCCGCAGCGCCGGGTCCACGAAGAACGCCTTGTTCTGCTGGTATATCTGGCCGGTGTTCTTGTTGTCCGAGCTGCAGTAGTGGATTCCCAGCCGCAGGCCCTCGCGCTCGGCGAACGCCAGCAGCTCCAAGGCCTCGGCCTCGCTGCCGGCCACCGGCACCCCGCCGCCGTACCAGTAGTTGTAGAGATACTTGAAGGGATGCTTGCGCAGCTGGAAGCCGCGTTTCGCGAACTCTGCGGCGTTGTGCAGCGGAAAGCAGAACTCCAGCAGGTTGACCCCGCTGATGCCGAGGGCGTCTGACCGCACCAGCAGGTCCTTCATCTGCCCGAGCGAGCCCGGTATCACGGGCACCTCCACCACCACGGCCGGAATCGTGCCCACCGCCTGCTCCATGAGCTCGTACACGCGGTCCCGGCCGTCGCCCGCGTCGGGCGGCTTGATGCTGAAGCGGATCTCGTCCAGGCCGCTTTCGGCAAGCTCCTGCAGGCCGCGCTCGTCAAGCAGGTCGCCACACGTGTACAGGCGCGTGTGGGCGTCCGGGTAGAGCTGGGCGGCTCGCTGGAGGAAGGCGTTCACCTGCTCGGGATGCAGCAGCGGCTCGCCGCCCGTGATGGCCAGGCAGCGGAACCGCGCGCCCATGGCATGCGCCTGCTCGAGCTCCGCCACGATGTCGCGCTCATGGGAGAGGAAGTGCTCGTAGTGGTCCTGATTCGGGTTGAAGCAGAAATAGCACTTCTTCACGCACCGCAGGTCGACGAAGAACGTGGCCGTCTCGTCGCCGGTGCGGCAGGCCAGGCACGCAGGCGATATCCAGTTGCGCCACAGCGACGAGGCGCCGTTCTCGCAGCGGCACCCGCACTCTGCCGCCGTGCGCACGCGCGCCTCGCGCAGGGAGGTCTCCTCGCGCTCGAACGGCAGGCCGTACTCCTCTACCGCGGCCTCGAAATCGCGCTCGGCCTCGTCGAACGCCTGCCTATAGCCCTGAAGATCCACGGTGCCCTCCTGTAGAAACGTCTGCCCTTCGGCGGCGCGGGCGGCCGGCGCATCGCGCCCGGCCGGCCCGACCGGACCCGCCTACTCCGAACCGGCCAGCTCCGCCTCGACCTGCTCGGCCATCGCGCGGTCGAGCGCAACGAACGCCGCCATGCCGCCCGCGAGCGCGCCGTAGCACCCCTGGGCATCGTTCTCGATGACCTTGGCTGCGAACTGGTCGACCCAGTTCAGCAGGTGCCGATCAGCAAATTGCCGCTGCGTCGCGAGCGTCCGGACCGCCTCGCCGTCGCGGCCGTCGGCGAACGCCTCGTACGCGCGTTGGCTCAAGGCGCCCTGGTAGTCCATCATAGCAGCGATGTGGTCGTCGGGGAATCGCCTCTCCGCTCGCAGCTTGAAGCCTGCCGCATGGTAGAACGACCGGACGTCGAGCGTGCTCTCCTGGAACACCACGGACTCCTTGCCCGCATACGGGGATTCCCACGGGTGCACGTAATGCTCGCCGGGCACCTGGAACAGCCGGTCGTAGGAGGCGCGCAGGCGCGAAGCGAAGGCCTCGGCGCGCTCCGGGTCGCCCGCTTCGCCCTGCGCCCGCTCGGCCCAGGCACGGGCATCTTCGGCGCACGCGGCAAGGCTGCGTCCGGACGAGCCGAGCGTCCGCCCCGCCAGGTCCGCGAAGCCGTCCCCGGCCAACGCATCGCCCACAGAGCCGAGCATGGCCGGCGTCTCGCCGCCAAACGCCTTCGCGACGCCCTCGCCGGTTGGGCGGCTCCCGAACACCACGTGGAACAGGCGGTACAGGTACGTGCGACGGGCCAGCCCCATCGCTAGCGCGCTCTCGCGCTCCTCGTTCGGCATAACGGTCTCCCGTCTCTCGTAGCAGCCGGGCGGGTCGGCGGCTGCACCGGCAAAAAGGTTGCCGCGCCGCAGGGAGGGGGTCTGCGACGCGGCAAGAAAGGGGTGGGTTACCAGGTAAGCTCCCGGTATCCCTCGTCAAAGGCGCAGTCCTTCGCCTTGATGAGGATATTCGGGTGCGTCTCGTCCGGAGACGGCAGAACGGCGATGCCGCCCTCGTTCAAGTCGGAGCCGAACTCGGCGCGCAGCTCGTCCATTTCGCCGAACTTGAGCGCGCGGTTGGGGCATCCCGCCACGCACGCCGGCTCGCCGCCGGCCTCGCGCAGGCCGTAGCAGCCATCGCACTTGCCGGAAACGCCCTCGTCCGGGAAGTACTTCGGCTGGCCGTACGGGCACGACATGACGCACATGCGGCACCCGATGCACTTGCTCTGGTCCTGCACAACCGTTCCGTCGGGCGCCTTGTAGATGGCCCCCGTCGGGCAGTTCTTCAGGCAGATGGCCTCCTCGCAGTGGTTGCAGCCGAACGAGTAGCTGTAGCCGTCCACCTCGGGGAACGACCCCACCGTGTAGCTGCGCACTTCGCGGTACAGCGTGCCCACCTCGAGCCGGTTCTTGTCCTTGCAGGCCACCTGGCACGCGCGGCAGCCAATGCAGCGCGTCATATCAAGGTAAAATCCAACAGCCATGGTTGCTCCTCCTTCCCTAGCCAAGCTCGATGATGCGCTTGTCGGTGTCGCAGTCGTCTTCCAGCGGTGCGCCCTCGTACTTCTCGAAGTTGCAGTTATTGTTGTTGTAGCTGGTCAAACCACCGCCGGAAATATCGTTGCCAATGAGGTAGTTGTCCGCGCCGCCGTGGTCGATGCCCGTCTCCTCGTCAACGCGCACCCAGGCGCCGTGGGGGATGCCCACCTCGCCGGGCCGCATGTTCTCCATGCAGCAGGCCTTGCGCAGCACCTCGCCGTACTTCGTCCATACGCGCACGGTATCGCCGTCCGCGATGCCCTTCGCCTCCGCGTCGCTCGCATTCAGGAAAACCGGGTTCGCCCATGCCTCGCGCAGCCACGGGCAGTTGTTGAACACGCTGTGGGAGCGCCTGAAGTAGTGCGGGTTGAACATGAGGAACGGGTACTCGCCCGCCTCGCCGTCGATCTTGCCGTCCTTGAAGGTGGTCTCATAGCCCACGGTGGGCACGAGGTACTCGGGATAGGGCTGGTACTCCCGGTCGATGAGGCCGATGCTGTTGAACAGGTCGGCCTTGGCCTGGCAGGTGATCTCCAGCTTGCCGCTCTTGGTCTTCAGCGGGTTGGCGGCGGGGTCTTTGATGTAGTCGGCATAGCCGATGAACGAGCTGTAGGCATCGCCCAGCTTGCGCTCCACCTGGTAGCCGCCGTTGTCGACGAACTCCTGCAGGCCCACGCGGCCCGTCTGCGGCTTGCCGGAAACGCCCCATTCCTTCAGGTCGGCATCGGTGATGGTGACGAGCGGCTCGTACTTGCCCGAGCCGTCCTCCTTGATCACCGTGGCACCGGCGATCTGGTTGAAGAACGCCTGCTTCTCGCTGATGGGGTAGACGGTGGACGGGTCGAGCCCCAGCGCCTCCATGATAAGCGCGTTGATCTGGGCATCGGTCTTTGCCTCGTACAACGGCTCCGTGACCTGGGAGAAGCAGTAAAGGAACTCGCGGTTCGAGGAAGCGAGGCCGCCGGGAACCTCCCACTGCGTCGTCACGGGCAGCACGATGTCGGAGTAGAGCGCCTGGGTGGTGAGGAACTGGGCCTTGGACAGCACGAAGTCCATCTTGCGATGCGCCTCGATGCCTCGCTTCATGTTGGGCCCGGTCTGCAGGTAGGCGTTCTCGTCGTGGATGATGCAGTGGATGTCGCATGTCTCGTCGACGCCTGCCTGGGCGCCCTTGCCGCTGTACCAGTCGCCCACGTTGCGGTATTTGCCCGTGAAGCACGCCTCCCACACCTGCGGGCCGGGGATAACGCCCTCGATGGGGTTCTTGAGGCTCGGCAGGCCGGAAGAGCCGGCCTTCACGAGAGCCGGGCCGCCGTTGCCGGCGTTGGCATGGTAGTTGCTGGCGGAGCAGTTGCCCGGCTTGCCGTAGTGACCGCCCATGGCGGACAGCGTCATGAACAGCTGGGGCACGTTCTCGGACCCGTTGCAGCGGGCGGCGGCGAAGTTGTGAAGCATCCACACGTCATGCTCCTTGCCGATCTCGCGCGCGAAGTAGGTGATCTTCTCCACCGGCACGCCGCAGATATTCGAGGCCCACTCGGCCGTCTTGGGCTCGCCGTCGTAGACGCCGTTCAGGTAGTCGAGGAAGTTCACGTCCTCCTTGAGGTCGGCCGGCTTGTGGTCGGCATCGAAACCCACCGTGTACTTGTCGAGGAAGTCCCAGTCTACGACGTTGCCCTCCTCTTTGTCCAGGCGCAGCATCTCGGAGGCCACGCCCAGCATGAACGCCGTATCCGTGCCGGTGCGTACGGGAATCCAGTACGCGTCGAGGATCTGGGCGGACGCCGTGTAGATGGGGTCGACCGTGATGAACTTGACGCCCGCCTCCTTGGCGCGGATGTAGTGGTAGCTCGGCGTGCCGGCGGCCGACCAGGCAGGGTTGGACGCATAGAACACGATGGTCTCGGCATTCAGCATGTCGGTGCGGTCGTTGCACACGCCCGCGTCCGTCCGCGGGATGCCGATGGTATCGGCCGTGTTCAGCAGGTAGGCGCCGTGGGACGTGGAGTCCGCCACGGAGGTGTGCCCGCCATAGGCCAGAAGCGGAGAAAACGCATAGCGCGAGCCGTAGCTGCCGATGAGGAAGGCCTGGTTGCCGTACTTCTCCTTGATGGTCTTGAACTGGTCGGCGATGTAGTCGATGGCCTCGTCCCAGCTGATGCGCTCCCACTCGTCCTTGCCTCGCAGCTCGCCGTTCGGGTTCTCGGGCGACCAGCTCTTGCGCTTCATGGGGTATTTCAGGCGGTCGGCGCCGAAGCACTGCTGCTGCTGGGCCTTGCCGCGCACGCAGCCGCGCTGCTGCGGGTAGTCCGGCGAGTCCTCGTGCGTGTCGTCGGTCTTCTGGCGCACGACGGCACCGTCCTTGACCATGACCTTGTTCATGCAGCGTCCGCCGCAGTTGTGCCAGCATGCGGCCGCCACCCACTCGCCGCCCTCGGCCGGGTCGACGGGCAGCTCGTGCTTGTCGGCGGCATCGAGGCTCGCCTCCGCGGAGCAGCCCGTGGCCGACAGCAGGGCAGCGCTCGCGACCACCGCCGCCGACGCGCCCAGAAAGCCGCGACGAGAAATGTTCTTGGATTGAATGCTCACGATGAATCCCCCTTTGCTTCCCTACGCCACCGTGCAGGTTGCGTAAAACGCGTAGCGCGCGATGGCGACGCCGACGATCGAGGCGACGCAGACGGCAATCGCAAGCGCCTTCTTGTTCTTGATCTTCGACGACAGCGCCACGAGCGCGACGGAGACGACCGGCGCGATAACGAGTCCCGCGATCTGGCTGATCGGGCTGAAGCCCTCGCCCGAGAACGCGACAGCCTCCAGAACGAGCCCCACGGCCAGCACGGCGTTCACGATGAAGGCCGCCAAGCGCAGCAGCTTGCCCGCGTAGTCCGCCGAAGCCAACACGGCGAACAGCGCCAAGCCCATGGCCAGGTCGCCGGCAACGAACGTGAGGATGGTCGCCGGGGCGTTGCACCACACGGGGTTGCCGTAGATGTCGATGTAGGCCACGCCCATCATAACCATGCAGATCACGCCCACGACGGCGCCCACCACGCGCAGCGCGTAGGGGCTGCTCTTGCGGACGAGCGTCACCACCAGGTCGATGGCCGCCAGCACGAAGAAGCACCCGGCAACGGCGACTTCCTGGATCATGCCGGACCCGAAGTTGACCGTACCGCCGAACACCGATTCGACAGCACGCGGAATGCTGTGCACGTGCGTGGTGGCCGCAACCATACCCACGGCGAACAGCGCCACGACGACCAGGGGAACCAGCCATGGACGGCTGCCTTCGCGCGTGCGGCGCAGGCCGGCATCGAACGCGTACGCGCCGGCGGCCAAGCCTCCCAGCATAGTGAACAAATACAAAGATTCAAGCCCCATGCTCAAGCCTCCTCTTCCCATAACGCCCGCCCTCTGCAGGCGCCTCTTGTTGCGGCGCGCGCCACGATGGCACAGGCCACGCCCTCGCAGCGCGCACGCGGCACCTCCCAGGAAGGGGGCGCGCGCACGGTGGCCGCGCGGATGCGTTCAATGCAGGAAATCGGCCGATCCCTCTGTCGCCTATTATGGAAAATTGTCGTGCGACAATCAAGAGTGTCGCACGACAATTTTTGCTGTCTTTATACTATTTTAGGTATAACTAAGTCGCGGGGTTTCCGTTAGCCTTCGGGGCGTCCTTGCTCGGGTCGAGCGTGAAACCCTCGCTGTAGGCGCTCGGCACCACGACGGTTCCCTCGTTGTCCTGCATGCCCTCGTACACCAGGTGGATCTTGCGCAGCGAGAGCGCGATCTCGTCGTGGGAGTAGGTTTCCGCGACTTCCTGCAGGATAGCGGACACGTCGCGCTCGGCCTCCATGAGCGTGATGCGCGCGTTCTTGCGGCATTCGGCCTGGGCCTCCAGGGACATGACCCCCTGCAGCTCCTTCGGGATGATGATGTCGCGGATCTCCACCGACAGCACCGCGATGCCCCAATCGGTGACCTTCGCCTCCACCGCCTCCTGCAGCTCCTGGTCCAGCTGGTGGCGCCTCATCACCACGTTGGACACCGACGCGCGGCCGATGGCGTCGCGCAGCGCCGTCTGTGCGGTCAGCGCCACCGCGAAGCGGCAGTCCTCCACCTCCATGCAGGCCTTCTCGGGGTCCCATATCATCCAGAACAGCACGGCATCCACGTCGAGCGGCACCAGGTCGCTGGTCAGCGCCTCCTCGGCCCCGAAAGGGGTGGCCGTCGTGCGCTGGTCCACGCGCAGCGTGCTGAACTCGATGAGCGGGATGCTGAAGAATATGCCCGGGCCCGCCAAGCGGTTGAACCGGCCAAGGCGCATGATCACCGCGCGCTCCCATTCGAGGCACACGTGGACCGACGACAGCACCCCGAGCCCCACGACGAGCGCGACGGCGATGCCAGCGAGGCTCAGGCCCCCCGCAACCGCGTACCACAGTGCCAGCACCGCAAGGAAGGCGGCCAGCGCGAGCACCACCGTCACCATCACGGCCCCGTTGCGCGTGGCCTTCCTGCTGGGATCGGAGCGATAGGCGTCGGCAGCGACGCCGAACTCCATCTCCGAACGGCGGTAGGAGTCCCGCACGTCTGGCGCGATGCGCTCTTTATTGCTTCTCTTCATGGTTCCTCTTCATCTTCCGTATGTGCTTCGACACGAGCTTGGGGATGTCGTCGTAGGTCATCCCCTCTTCAAGGCAGCTTTTCACGAACTCCTCGACCAGCAGGTCCGCCTGGCCGCCCTCACGGGGGAATGCGCCCGGGTCGCTGACGAACACGCCGCTTCCGCGCACCGTGGTCACGTAGCCGTCGCGCTCCAAGCCCATGTAGGCCTTGCTCACCGTGTTGTAGGCTATGTGCAGGTCGGCGGCGTACTTGCGCACGGTGGGCAGCTTCTCGCCCGGCTGGTAGAAACCCGAGTTTATGAGGTACGCCATGCGGTCGCGCAGCTGCACCCACAGCGGCAGATCGCTCTGGTCGCTCAAGGTAAAGGGGGGTATGTCCTTCGTTGCCATCGGTCCCGTCGTTTCTCACACTGCGGTTTGGACGCCGGCGTTCACGAGCACGAACCGCAGGCTCAGGCCACCGACCAGGACGAGCACCGCCAACACGGCGACGGCGCTGCTCCGATGGCTGCGTCGGGCGGCCAACGCGGATGCCTCGATAGCCAGGGGCGCCAGTATACCGCATCCTACGAAGCCGAGCCAAAACACGCCGGACTGATCTCCCGCAAGCAGTGCGTCGAACGGCCGGCCGGCGCTCGCGGCATTCGCCGTCGCCGCATATGCCGCCGCCGCGAGCGCCTCGAGCACGATGAACACGGCATCCGCGACGGCCAGCCCCCGGACCCACGCGAGCACGCCCGGGAAGGACGTGCAGAAGCAGGTGCACAAGAGCACGACGCCGCAACCGCACGAGAGCGCCGAGAACAGGAACAGCACGGGCAGCCACGCCGACTGCCACAGGTCCACGGCAACGACGCTCTTCAGGAGCAGCCCCGTGTACACCATCACGACGACGGCCAGCGCCGCCCCGAGCGCCTTCGCGACAAGCGCCGCCCTTTCCCACGCAGGGCCCAACGTGAGCACGGATTCCGCGAGCGCCACGACGAGGCAGGCCCCGAACAGCGTGAGGGCGAACGTCCCCACGGACACGAAGCTGCCGGTGGGATAGAGGAACAGCAGGTAGAACGCCTCCGGCCGGCCGAGATCCGCCAGCAGGCACAGCATGCCCGCCACCAGCAGGACGAAAGCGGCGGCGTAGCCCGTTTGGGCTATGCGCCGCTGCGTCATCGAGCGCGCACGGCGGCCGCGATACCCGCGGGGCGCGCGGGCGAGGCACGGGCCGTTCGCACGCGAGAAGGCCATGTGCAGGTCGATGGCGGAGAGCACCGCGAAGCTCCCGGCGGCGGTGCCGCCGAGGAACAGGTACCACACGATGAGCTCGCCGAAGACCACCGCTCCCCTCTCGCCGTCTCCGCCGCCTGCCGCACTCGCCGGCGCAGGCTCCTGCACAGCATACCATTTTGTCGTGCGACAATCAGCACGACGTTTCCACCGAGGCCCCGCCACGCCGGCCGCGCTCCTTCCCGCGCCGCGCCGGGCACTGCGGGGGCTTCCTGCCGTTACGCGGCGTTCCTGCGGACGCGGGCAGATCCTCCGCGGCGCGTCCCCTACGCCGGCCTGTTCGCATCCATGAACGCCTTGAGCTCCTGCTTGCGGACGGGGTCGAGCTCCTTCTTCGGGACGCCCTGCACCGCGCCCTCCAAGCCGTAGAGCATGTGCAGGCACACGCCGGGGTCGATGGCCTGCACTTTGAGCCATGCCTGCTCGGCCCCTGCGGCCATCAGGTCATCGGGCGTCGCAATGCCCACCTGGGCAAGCTGCTCGGCGGCATGGGGGCCGATGTTCGGCATATCGGTGAGGTTCGCCATGGGAGTCCTCCGTTTCTTGCTGCGGAAGCAGCGGTTCGCACGTGCTCGGGGGCCGGCGGCCCCAAGCCTTAAGCCGAAAGCGCGGCTTGCACCTTGGCCCGCAGGCGCACAAGGTCGTCGTCGTTCGGGTGCGCGACCGCTTCGTCGAAGTTCGCGATGAGCTGCGCCATGCGGGCGGCTTGCGCCGGGTTCTGCGCGGCCGTGTGCTCGTAGCGGCGGCGCACGCTCGAAGGCATGCGGCCCTGGCACATGAACGTGCCTATGAGCTGCGCCGACTCTGGCAGATGAGCGGCCGCGCGGGCCGCCACGCCGGCGAAGTACGTCTCGTCGGCGCCGAACCCGCACGTGCCGAACAGGAACACCTCCTTGCCCGCCAGGCCGGCCAGCAACTCCCCCATCTCGTCGGTGCAGTCGCCCCGGTTCGTCCAGAAGCCCGCATATACGCGGTCGGCCTGCGCCATGGAGGCGGCGTCCACTTCGTCCACGCGCCCGAACGCCAGGCACCCCTGCGCGGGCAGCGCCCCGGCCACGGCGCGCGCGAGTTCCTCGGTGTTGCCGGTTCTGCTGTCGTAGACGATCGCGTACGTCATGGGTTTCGCTCCTTACGTCGGGGGCGGCGGCACTAGGGCGCCTTCGCTCGGTTGCAGATCGTTATACGCCGGCACGCTCCCACTGTAAACCCCGGTATACTGGGTCGGACGGTAAAAAACCGCGATCAGCATGCGAAGCTGGCGAAGCGCCTCGGAACGCACGCCAGGCGGCGCAGCGATGCGTGCATCCCAGCATGCGTTCCGGGCGACCTGTGCATCGCGGGCAAAGGAAGGGAAGCATCCATGCGAGCAGTGATTCAGCGCGTGAGCAGCGCACAGGTGGACATCGACGGCGAGACGGCAGGCAGCATCGGGCACGGCCTGCTGATCCTGCTGGGCGTGGGCCACGGCGACGGCGAGGAGCAAGCCGAGCGCCTATGGAGCAAGATCGCGCGCCTGCGCATCTTCGAGGACGCCGACGGCAAGACGAACCTCTCGCTGGCCGACGTGGAGGGCGAGGTGCTCGTGGTGTCGCAGTTCACGCTGTACGCCAGCTGCAGGAAGGGCAACCGCCCCTCGTTCACCGCTGCTGGCGCGCCCGACGAGGCGAACCGCCTCTACGAGTGGTTCGCCGAGCGCGCCCGCCGCGACGTGGCCCGCGTGGAAACAGGCCGCTTCGGCGCGTACATGGACGTGTCCTTGGTGAACGACGGCCCCTTCACGCTCTGCCTCGACACCGACGAGCTCTGATACGCCGCAGCACAACCGGGTATTTCGGAACGGATGCTCTTACTCCCCCTTTGACGCGCAATCAGCGATTAGCGCAATCTGGCGACCTTCGCGCGTTGTGGCCCTAGGGGCAGCCGCTCGACGCGCGGGGTATGCGGTGCCGTGGACAAAAAGGGGCAGTTGTCGCTATTCTGGATAAAAGATAGTTTAAACACCGGGCCTGCTACCAGGCGTTTCGCAAACGTCGCATCCAGAACCTATTGATTTCCGTCCAAAATCTATAGATTACCGAACCTTTTTGTCCCTTACCCTTTCAATCATATATTGAATCGCCGCAAGCATGCGCAAGGAGCTTTGCGCTTGCGGCACGACCGCGATCATCGACTATGCGTCAAAGGGGGAGCCAAGACGGATGTTTTCGTGTGAATCCGCAGCCGCCAGACGACCCGCTAGCCCAGCAGCACCTGCTCCCATTCCGCTTCCTTGAAGCCCACGAGCACGAAGCCCTCGCCCACCACGAGCGGCCGCTTCACCAACATGCCGTCCTCCGCAAGGAGCGCGTACGCCTCCTCGTCGCCCATGCCCGCATCGAGGAGCGCCTTCACGTTGCGCTCGCGGTACACCATGCCGCTCGTGTTGAAGAAGCGCCGCAGCGGCAGCCCGCTGGCCGCATGCCACGCCGCCAGCTCGTCGGCCGTCGGGTTGTCCTCCACGATGTGCCGGTCGGCATACGCCACGCCGTGCGCATCGAGCCATGCCTTCGCCTTCTTGCAGGTGGAGCACTTCGGGTACTCCAAGAACAGCACGTCAGCCATATAAGAACCTCTTTCCCTTACCGGATTTCCACAAGATCGGCAATGTCGCAAACGAGTCCGATGTCCTTTCCCAAGCAGCTGGAGAGCCCATTTGAAGACAGGGACGGCATGCGCGAGCAGACGAGACCCCTCCGATACCTCGTTATAACGTAAGGCGGCAGTACTTTCAATACCCGTGAAATCTCCCTGCCTCCCTTGACAGTGTGCACACAAGGTGTTTATAGTGTGCATAGAGGGTATATACACCTTGCACACTGCCGCAAGGCGGGGTGCAAGGCAGGGGACCTTCGGGCGGCGGGGAAAGAACGTGTTTCCCAGCCGTCGGGCGAAGCGGCGAGACGTCGCGGCTCCGCCACCGGGAGTGCTTGGGACGCCAGGCGCCCCCTCAAAGGACAAGACGAGGAGCACCGTTGGACATCATCATCTCGAACGCAAGCGACAAGCCCATCTACGAGCAGATCACCGCCCAGATGAAGAACCTCATCCTGAACGGCACGCTCGCGGAAGGCGCCCAGCTTCCCTCGATGCGCGCGCTGGCGAACGACCTGCGCATCAGCGTCATCACCACGAAGCGCGCCTACGCCGACCTCGAGGCCCAAGGGTTCATCGAGACGGTGCAGGGCAAGGGGAGCTTCGTCGCCGGCGGCAACATGGAGCTTCTGCGCGAGGAGCGCCTGAAGCACATCGAGGATCTGATGGCGCGCGCGGTGGAAGAGGCCCGCAGCGCGGGCGTCGCGCCGGGCGAGCTCCACGACATGCTCGACCTCCTCATGGAGGACTGACCGGGGATGGCGCCCGCAGGGCTGCACCCCAGACCGTTCGACCACGGAAGAAAGTGACGACTGATGAGTGACCTTTTGCGCATACAGAATCTGGAAAAGCACTACGACGGCTTCGATTTGGAGGGCGTCTCCTTAAGCGTGCCGGCCGGCAGCGTGGTGGGCTTCATCGGCTCCAACGGCGCCGGCAAGACCACCACCATCAAGGCGATACTCGGGCTCATCCGCCCCGACGGCGGCTCCATCTCGCTCTTCGGCGAGGAAGTGACCGGTGCGCCCGAGAGGCGCCTCGCCCAGCTCAAACAGCGCATCGGCGTGGTGTTCGATACGTGCTCGTTCCCCGAGGAGCTTACGGTGTCCACGGTGAGCAGCCTCATGGCTCAAAGCTACAAGGACTGGAACCCTGGTGCGTTCCGCACGTTCGCCCATGCGTTCCAGCTGCCCCAGGACAAGACGGTGAAGGACTTGTCGCGCGGTATGGGCATGAAGCTATCGCTGGCGTGCGCGCTGGCCCACAACCCCGACCTGCTCGTGCTCGACGAGGCCACAGCCGGGCTCGACCCCATGGCCCGCGAGGAGGCACTCGATACGCTTCGCCTGTACATGGACTGCGAGAGCCGCGGCATCCTCATGTCCAGCCACATCACCAGCGACTTGGAGAAAATCGCGGATTACATCGTGTGCATCGATGCGGGCCGCATCGTGTTCTCGGTGGAGAAGGATGTCATCACCGACCTAGCCGGCGTGGCCCAGTGCCGCGCGGCCGAGTTCGACGCCATTGTGGACAGCGGCTTCTTCCCCCGCGGAGGGATGCACTACGAGCGCAACACCTACGGCATCACCGTCCTCGTCCCTCACCGCCAGTCGTTCGCGGCGAGGTTCCCCCAAATCGTATTGGAGCGGGCCGACATCGAAACGTACATGTCACTCATGCTGAAAGGAGAGGTCCGATGAAGACCATGCTCATGTTCGACCTGCTGACGGCCAAGAAGCTCGCGCGGTCGCAGCTGCTTCTGGGTGTGGTGGTGGCCCTGGTCCTCACGGTATCCACCGGCTCCGCCCTGTGCATCATGCCCCTCATGGCGCTCATGCTGGCCTACTCGGTGGGCTTCACGCTGGTGGCCTTCGACGAGCGCAACGACTGGGAGCGCTTCCGCCTCACGCTGCCTCTCTCGCGCGCGAACGTCGTGCAGGGCCGCTACGCCACATTCGTTGTCATGACGCTGGTCGGGCTCGTGTTGGGCATGGCGGTCACCGCCATCGTGTACGGGTTGTCGCTTGCGCTTCCGCAGACCGAGTTGTTTGCCGGCCTCTTTGAGGGCATGGACTGGCAGATAGCGCTGGGCATGGTTGCAGCCTCCATCGCGTTCTCGCTCGCCCTCTGGCTCGTCGCCCTGCCTCTCGTCGCGCGCTTCGGCATGACGAAAGCCGTGCGCTACCTTCCGCTGGCGTTCATCATCCTGCTGCCCATCGGCACGGTGCTCGTGCAGAAGGCCGGCCCCCCGCCCGCATTCGTCCTCGACCTTGCCACTTGGGCGAGCACGCCGGCGGGCACCATCACCTTGGTTGCCGCGGTGATCGCCCTCATGGCCGTGCTCACCGTGCTCTCGTGCATGCTTTCCGTGAAACTGTACGAAAAGCGGGAGTTCTAAGCAGCATCCCCGTGCCGCCTGCACCGCTCACCAGGCAGGCGGCGCTTCTGCCGGGCGCCAGAGCGCGCCGACCGACGAGAAGGAAGCCCTGCCCATGAAAGCGATGTTCCTGATGGATTTCGTCACCGTTAAGAAGCTGCTGCGGCGCTACTTGCTGTTGCTCCTGGGCATGGGAGGCTTGGCCGCACTCATGGTGGGCAGCCACCCGGGCATCATCCCGTATTTCGGAGAGCTGTCCGTGATCTCGGTCGCGCAGGCGCTCGCGTTCTACGATGATCGGCGCGATTGGAGCCGGTTCCGCCTGACCATGCCGCTCACCCGCACGGGCGTCGTGCTCGGGCGCTACGCGTTCCTCGCAGCCGTCGCCGTGGCGGGCACGCTGATGGGCGTGGCGCTCTACCTGGTCGTCACGCTGGCCGTACAGGAAGTGCCGGCCTATGCGGCGCTTACGCTCCGCCCGGGCGGCTTCGACGCGATCGGGCTCGCCTGGTCCGTTGCCGTGTCGTTTGCGCTCGCGTTCGTGGTCGGGGGAATCATGCTGCCCACGTTCTTCAGCTTCGGCATGGGAAACGGGCCGCGCTACGCGATGGCGCTGGTCATGATGGTGTCGGTGCTTGGCATCAACCCGATCGTCAACGTCTGCGTCAAGCCGGAGGCGGCGCCGGCGGCCCTCGGCGGGCTCGTCTCGATCGCCACGTCGCCCGAGACCTTCCTCGTGGCAGCGGGTGCCCTGACAGCAGCCGCCTTCGCGCTGTACGCCGCATCCTGCGCTGCATGCCTCGCCGCCTACCGACGGCGCGACTTCTAGCCAAAGCCGCCGGCCCCAAAGCCCTGCCTCAAGGAAGAAGGCACCCATGCAAGGCAAGATGTTCTACGCGCCCTCGGCTGCCGTCTTGGTCGGATTCCGCTAACGGGTGCTCTACGCGGTATCCGCCTGGCTCGCCTTTCGCCTGAGCGAAAAGCGGGACTTCTGAGGCCCGCTGCCGCAAGCGGACGGGTGTCAGCCCATCTTCACAAGGTCGGCCAGGGTGACGCCGTCAACGTAGCCTTCGATGGTGCGGTCCAGGCCGCGCCAGAAGTTCACGGCCACGCACTCGCCGCGACGCGGACAGGCTTCGGCGCCGTCCTCGAGGCAGGCCACGGGGGCGCAGCTGCCCTCGGTGGCGCGCAGCACGTCGCCGGCAGTGATGTCCTCGGCGGGCTTGGCAAGCAGGTAGCCGCCGCTCACCCCCCTGATGCTCTTCAGGATGCCGGCCTTCACCAGGGCGCCGCCCAGCTGCTCGAGGTACTTCACGGACAAGTCCTCGCGCGCGGCCGCCTGGCGCATGGTCACGGGGGAACCATCCTGCTCGCGGCTGGCAATATCGATCATGAGCCGCAGGGCGTAGCGCCCCTTCGTCGAAATCATCATGTCCGCCACCATCCTCACCGTTCCGTCGCGCCCGTCTCCTCCTGAGGGCAGCCGCTCAACCGCCGTAAGTATAGCGCATCGGTAGCATATCCTCGCCGATCTTCCTTTCAGGAATGTAAGGCCCGGGCAAGCGGTCGGTAAGGTTGCGTTAAGGAAGGCTTGGTATAACAGAGAGCATAGGGAAACAAGGTTAGGGAAAGGCACCGCCATGGCACCGAGCACGCAGCGCACCACCCCGGACCGGCCGGTCGCACGGCTCGTCGGGAGCCTGCTTATCTTCGCTATCATCCTGGTGGCGCTTGCCGCCACGTTCTTCGTGGCACGGGGCTTCAACCAGTACCGCGAGGCCCTGGCCGCACTCCCGCTGGACGAGATGGAGCAGCGCATAGAGGGCGCATCCGGCTTCACGCCCATCCAGGAGCTGCCCGACCTGTATCTGCAGGCGGTCGTGGCCGTGGAGGACCATCGGTTCTACGCCCACCCGGGCTTCGATGCCATCGCCACCGGCCGCGCTCTCGTGAACGACCTCAAAGCCGGGGCGATCGTAGAGGGCGGCAGCACCATCACTCAGCAGTTGGCGAAGAACCAGTACTTCACGCAGGAGCAGACCATCGAGCGCAAGGTGGCCGAGGTGTTCATGGCGCTGACCATGGAACAGCATTTCACGAAGAGAGAGATACTGGAGCTTTACGTGAACTCCATCTACTTCGGCGACGGCTACGAGGGCATCGGCAATGCCAGCGCAGGCTACTTCGGCAAGGAGCCGCAGGAACTCGATGCGGGCGAGTGCACGCTGCTGGCCGGCATACCAAACGCGCCGAGCGCCTACGCGCTCTCCGAGAACCCCGACCTCGCCCGCCAGCGGCAATACCAGGTGCTTAAGAAGCTCGTGGCCTACGACTACCTCGACGAGGCCGACGCCCGCCGCATCGGCGCGCAGGGCGCGGGGGCGTAGGGAGGCGGCGAGCGTACCCGCCAAGACGAGAATCGGGGACTTCTGGTATTCGCATGGGAAGCGCGGGGGCGAAGGCGGCAGCGCGCAGCGATTTGCTAGGATGACGGCATGAACACGAACAAAACCCTCCCGCCCCGACCCTCGCGCCGCGACACTGCGCGGGCGCATGCACCCCGGCCGCGGCCGGTGCAGAGACGCGCGTCGTCGCGGCGCGTCGTCGTCGGGCTGTTCGCCCTGGCTCTGCTCGCCCTCGCAGCGGGCCTTTTGGCCGGGCGGTGCGCCGGCACCCCGCACGCCGCGGCGCCGGCCGCATACGTGAGCCCCTACGACTGGACGGGCCTCGAGCGCAACGGCGACCGGCTCGCCTACTACGAGGACGGCGTGCTGCGTTCTGACCTTGGCGTGGACGTTTCCAGCCATCAGGGCGCCATCGACTGGCCGGCCGTGGCGGCCGATGGCGTGGACTTCGCCATCGTGCGCGCGGGCAACCGCGGCTACACCGAGGGCGCGCTGTACGCCGACGAGCGCTTCGCGGAGAACGTCGATGGCGCCAAGGCGGCAGGTCTGGCCACGGGCGTCTACTTCTTCTCGCAGGCCGTCACGCCTGACGAAGCCCGCGAGGAGGCCGACTTCGTGCTCGGGCTCTTGGCCGGCCGCCCCCTCGACCTGCCCGTCGCCTTCGACCACGAACCCGTCTCCGACAACGCCGGACGCGCGAACCGCCTCACGGGCCCCGAGCTGGCCGCCTGCGCCCGCGCGTTCTGCGAGCGCATCGAGCAGGCGGGCTACGACACGCTCGTTTACGGCAACAAGCGCGACATCGCCCGGTTCGGCGGCGATGACCTCGACGGCCGTCCGGTGTGGTTCGCCGAGTACGACGTGGCCGTGCCCACCGGGCAGTTCGACTTCGTCATGTGGCAGTACACGAGCGCCGGCACGGTGGCCGGCATATCCACCCGTGCGGACCTGAACATCCGCTTCGCCGCCGCAGGCTGACGCCGCATCGCCCGAAGCCTGCCGGCCGTATCCCAACCGCAACGATCGGTTGCAGCCCTCGCCGAGCGCGGCTTCGAACCCCAAAACCGCACATTCGTACTTGACAGGGCCCAGACGCGCCAGTAGACTGTGCGGACTGGAACCAACCAAGGAGCTCTGTTTCGATGTATTACGTATTTCAGTAGTCGGCACGCCCACGCGCGCCGAACCTCGTCGCAACTTCCCGTTGCACCCCTTTTGCCAACCGAAATGGCTGGCGCGGCCGCGTTCGCAACCCCACACTGAAATGCACACCGCCCAACACCCGTTGCGCGGCCGACGAATACATCGACCTTGAAGGAGCTCTCTCCCATGACCGAATCTGCCATGACCCTGAGCGCCGCGGGCCATCCGCTTCCCAAGCGCTGGCTCGCCGTCATCGCCACCATCTGGATCGGCCAGGCCGTTTCCATGATAACCAGCTATGCCGCAGGTTACGCGGTGGTCTGGTACATCACCGAGACCACCGGCAGCGCCCTCATGCTGTCTGCCGCCGCCATCTGCGCCTACCTGCCGCAGGGCCTGCTCTCGCCGTTCGGCGGCGTCATCGCCGACAAGCACAACCGCAAGACCGTCATGATCGTGGCAGACCTGGGAGTCGGCTTGGTGTCGCTCGGGCTGGGCGTGGCCATCCTCCTGGGCCAGGTATCGTTCGCCCTGCTCATGATACTGGTTGTCGTGCGCAGCATCGGCCAGGCGTTCCACGGGCCGGCCATGATGGCCGCCATGCCGCTGCTCGTGCCCGAGAAGCATCTGCTGCGCATCAACACGCTCGACCAGCTGCTCATGAGCGTGGCGTCCATCGGCGCTCCGGCGTTCGGCATCTTCCTGTACACCACCCTCGGCTTCCATACCGTCATGTTCCTGGACTTCTTCGGCGCGCTCGCAGCCGTGGCGGGCCTCGCCCTGGCGAAGATACCCACCGTCATCGACAAGGCGGCCGAGAACCAGCACGTGCTGGCGAACCTGCGCGACGGCTGGCGCGCTCTGTCGGCAAACCGCGGCCTGGTTATCCTCATAGCCGGCGTGACGGTGGGCATGGTGGCGTTCGCGCCCCTGGGCGCCATCTTCCCGCTCATGACGTTCGACCACTTCGGCGGCGACGGCTACGCGGCCTCGCTCGTGGAGGCCGCGTTCGGCATCGGCATGGTGTGCGGCTCCATCGTGCTCATGGCCTGGGGCGGCGGCAAGAGGCTCGCTCTGCTCATCGGCGTGGCGGCCCTTATCGTAGGCGCCACCACCATGGCCTGCGGTTTCCTTGCACCAAGCATGTTCTGGGCGTTCGTTGCGCTCTGCGCCGTCATGGCGATCGCCTGCGCCTGGTTCAACGGGCCGCTCATCACGCTCATCCAGCGCAACGTGGCCGAGGAGAAGACGGGTCGTGCGCTGGGACTGTCCATGGCGGCTATGGGCTTGGCATCGCCCATTGGCATCGCGCTTGGCGGCATGTTGGCGGAGAGCATCGGAGTTGCCCCGTTCTTCGTGGTAGACGGCGCCATCTGCCTGGTATTGGGCCTCGTGGTGTATCTGCCGAAGAGCGTGCGCGCCCTCGACCATGCGCCGGCCGTCCAGCCGGAGACGGCCGGCGGGCAGACGGCGGAAGCCGAGGCCTAGCGGCGCTTGCCTGCCCTGGTGCTGCGCGCCCGGGCAGGCGGAGCCCATCGCCCGGTTCGGTCCAGGTGCTAGGTCAGGCCGCGTCCGATGATCCCTTTTCGGGCGCCTGCCCAGGCCCGGACCACTCCGGCAGACCAAGGGAAACCGGGCCGTCATGCGCCAGGAACACGCCTTCTGCCCTTGCCTCGCGCATGACGATGGACGCGCATTCCTCGTCCTCGTAGTCGCGCGCGATCTTCAGCAGAGCCGCAAGCGACTCGGGGCCCTCCTCCGGGAACGCGAACTCATCGGCGTCAAAGCATGCCTGCAACGCCTCCGGATCGTGCCGCGTGACGGCTTGGGAGAAGTCGACGAATTCGTCACCCTCTCTATCGGTGGAGAGCGGCACCACCCACACGACTGCGAACCATATGAGCACGGGGACGCTCACCGCGTACAGCACGATGGGCACGGCCGCAAGGCCTTTGAGCCGCTTGCCCTGCTCGCGCCGTGCCTTCGCGCGGCACGCGAACACGATGCTCACCACGGTTGCCGCCACGAACATCGCCAGCGCAAGCGCCACCATGCCCAAGATGACGAACGCCACGGCGCCCATCACCGACAGCATGACCATGACCGATATCCCGCCCATTTCCCCTGCCCCTTTACTCGCCGGCCTTCGATGCCCCCGCATCCGTCGCCGGTCCCGCGCCTACGAGCGGCGGCTCGACCCGTAGGCGGCGTTCTTGCGGTTGCCGAAGGCGCTGCCCTTGCGGGCGCCCTTCTTCAAGTCCTTCAGCACGTCCTCCTCGCTCGCGCCTTCCACGCTCGCGCGCAGCTTCACCACCTGGTCGCGCAGGCGGGCCGCCTCCTCGTAGTCCATGCTCTGGGACGCCGAGGCCATCTCGTCCTCCATGGAGGCTATGATGCGCAGCACCTCCTCGCGCGAGAGCGCGGCCAGCTCGGCATTCACCTGCTCGGCCGTGGTGTTGCCCACCTCGTCGGTCACGTAGTCCATGATGTCGTTGATGGCCTTGCGGATGGTCTGCGGCTCTATGCCGTGGTCCTCGTTGTACTGCATCTGTATGGAGCGGCGGCGCTTCGTCTCGTCGATGGCAAGCGCCATGGAGTCGGTCATCTTGTCGGCGTACATGATGACCTGGCCCGACACGTTGCGGGCGGCGCGGCCGATGGTCTGGATGAGCGAGCGGTGGTTGCGCAGGAACCCCTCCTTGTCGGCATCGAGGATGGCCACGAGCGAGACCTCGGGCAAATCCAGGCCCTCGCGCAGCAGGTTGATGCCCACGAGCACGTCGAACTTGCCCTGGCGCAGCTCGCGCAGGATCTCCACGCGTTCGAGCGTGGCGATGTCCGAGTGCATGTAACGCGCCTTCACGCCCTGGTCAAGCAAGTGGTCGGTCAAATCCTCCGCCATCTTCTTCGTGAGGGTGGTAATGAGCACGCGCTCGTCGCGGGCGGCACGGTCCTTGGACTCGTCGATGATGTCGTCGATCTGGGAGGCGCTCCCGCGCACGATGATCTCGGGGTCCAGCAGGCCGGTCGGGCGGATGATCTGCTCCACCTGCTGCTGCGACACCTTCTGCTCGTAGTCGCCCGGCGTGGCCGACACGTACACGAACTGCGGAATGCGCTCTTCGAACTCGTCGAAGCGCAAGGGGCGGTTGTCCAGGCAGCTGGGCAGGCGGAACCCGTGCTCGGCCAGCGTGATCTTGCGCGAGCGGTCGCCCTCGTGCATGCCGCGGATCTGCGGCACCGTCACGTGGCTCTCGTCGATGATGCAGAGGAAGTCCTTCGGGAAGTAGTCGATGAGCGTGTAGGGCGGCTCGCCCGGCGAGCGCCCGTCGATGTGGCGCGAGTAGTTCTCGATGCCGGAGCAGAAGCCCATCGTCTCCATCATCTCCAGATCGTAGTTCGTGCGCATCTCCAAACGCTGCGCCTCGAGCAGCTTGCCCTCCTCCTTGAACTGCTGCAGGCGCTCGCGCAGCTCGTCGCGGATGGTGCCGAGCGCGCGGTCCATCTTCGGGCGCGTGGCCACGTAGTGCGACGCGGGCCAGATGGGCAGCGCCTCGAACTCGTTCACCACCTCGCCCGTGACGTTGTCCACTTCCGCAATGCGCTCTATCTCGTCGCCCCAGAACTCGATGCGCAACGGGTTGTCCGCATAGGGCGGGAACACGTCCAGGTTGTCGCCGCGCACGCGGAACGTGCCGCGCTTCAGCTCGTAGTCGTTGCGGTCGTACTGGATGTCGATGAGATCGTGGATGACGTCGTCGCGGTCCATCTCCTTCTGCTTGTCCACGAACACCGCCATGCCGGCATAGTCCATGGGCGAGCCGATGCCGTAGATGCACGACACCGAGGCCACCACGATGCAGTCGCGCCGCGAGAGCAGGGCCGAAGTGGCCGCATGGCGCAGCTTCTCCACTTCCTCGTTGATGGAGGCGTCCTTCTCGATGAACGTGTCGGACGAGGGCACGTAGGCCTCGGGCTGGTAGTAGTCGTAATACGACACGAAGTACACCACGGAGTTGTTCGGGAAGAACTCCTTCAGCTCGCTGGCCAGCTGGGCCGCGAGCGTCTTGTTCGGCGCCATGACCAGCGTGGGCTTCTGCACGGCCTCGATGGTCTTGGCCATGGTGAACGTCTTGCCCGAGCCCGTCACACCCAGGAGCGTCTGGTAGCGCAGGCCGTCCTCGACCCCGCGGGCCAGCTTCTCGATGGCCTGCGGCTGGTCGCCCGACGGCTCGTAGGGCGACACCACCTTGAGAGGTGTCGTTGCCAGCCGCACCTCCGGCAGCTTGCCCTCCATCTCGAGGCCTTCGATATTCGAAAGATGCGCCACGTAAGCTCCTTCCCGAAGAGAACGCCGCATGCCGAAGGACACCGACGAGAGGGTTCATCGACCACTCAGTCTAGCACAGCAGAAGCAAAATGAACATATGTTCGTGATTCAACCGTTATCTTCCCCATCTTTCGAGATGATGTCGAGCTGCCTAGGCGCTTGCCAAATCCTTGCGAACCAAGCTGCGCAGGTAATCCGACCGGCTCATGCCCAGCTTCGACGCCCGCTCGTCCATAGCCGCAACCTTCTGCGGCGTGTCCTTAAACCCGACGAACTGCAACGGCTCCCCGAATTTGAGGGGTCGCCCCACAATGATCTCGCCCACCTGCTCGCCAGGCAAGATGCCCTGCGCTGCTTCCTTCTCCCATTCATCAAGCTGCTCGGCGGTGACCCCGAACATCTCCTCAAGCTCTTTCGCTGTCTTCACGTTCTACCTCCCTGTCAGCCCGAACTCTGCCAAAACGCTCGCTGTCGGCGGCGTCATTGCATGGTATATCAGCACACCGTACCATTTGTCGACGCCGACCATCTGGACGAGGCGTCCATCGCTGCAAAACCCAAGGGCTACCACACGATCCTCTTTCGGTGCCCTACGATGTTGCTTCCTCGCGTAGTTCTTCCAAGCATACAGGATCTCTTCCTCGGTCAACCCATGCTTGAGCGCGTGCAAATCAACCAGCACTTCCATCGGGCGATCACCTATTCCTTTTTGTTAAACGAAATTGTAAAACGTAAATGGCGCAGCGTCAAGGAAGGCAGGGCACGGAGAGCGACCCGCACTTCCTCTCGTCGTTTTTCAGATGAAGGTTTCCATGGCAGACCCCTCTTCCGGTTCCGAAAGCTGGAGAGGATCTTGCAAGCGTGGTACGGGCGGACGCGGAACACCGTCGCCATCTATGGGCCGCCCTCCCGCATTGCGGCATCGGGCAGGCGCTTGCACTGGCTCTTTTCGACAAATCACATGGTAGCACAAAAAAGAACATCCGTACTTATAAAACGGATGTTCTAATATAATTTTTCGAACATGATGCTGGCCCACGCCGGACGCGACTAAAAGCTCGGGAAGGGCCCGCCCAAGGGGCATCCTCGCCGTCTAGTCTTTACAGGCCTTTCTCGTACTCTCCCCACCAGGCTATCACCTGGTTGTGCAGTTCCTCGGGGGTGCCGTCGTTGTTGAACACCACGTCGGCGGCCTCGATGCGGTCGGCATCGGTGATCTGGCGGGCGATGCGGCGGCGCACATCGGCCTCGTCGAAGCCCGACGCCACGGCGCGCTCGATGCGCACGTCCAGCGGTGCCAGCACGGCGATAACGACATCGGCATCGTAGGCGAGCGAGGACGTGCGGTTCTTGAACACGGAATGCTCCACCACCACGGCCGGATGGCCCGCGGCCTCCAGCTCGGCCACCTTGTCGCGGTAGGCGTCCTCGATGCGCGGCACGGTGATGCGGTTGAGCTTGCGCGTCTCGGCGGGACTCACGAACGCCTTGTGGGCGAGCGCCTTGCGGTTCACCTCGTCGCCGTCCATGATGTCGACGCCGAACGTGTCCACCAGCTCTTCCCTCACCGTGTCCCAGGCGAGCACGTCGTGGCCCACCTTGTCGAGGTCGATGTACGGCAGGCCCGCATCCACAAGGGCCTTGCGGGCAGTCGACTTCCCGGCGCCCATGCCGCCGATGATGAACAGCTTCTTCATACCGATGCTACCTCCTCGATCATGCCGCCTCCGAGCACGGTGTCGCCCACGGAGAAGACGGCGAACTGTCCCGGCGCCGTGGTCGGCTGCGGCTCGCGCAGCACTGCGCGAACGCGCCCTTCGGGTTCGGGCTCTATGATACACGGAACGGCCCGGCTACGGTACCGCAGTTTCACGCTGGCGGCACGCGGCTCGTCCAGGCACACGAAGGCCTGCCACCTCACCGGGCCCACGAGCACGTTCGCAATGCGGGCCTCGTCGGCGAACCCCACCACCAGCTCGCCCGTTTCGGACCGCTTGCCCACTACGTAGTACGGCTCGCGCGCGGCCACGCCGATGCCCTTGCGCTGCCCCACGGTGAAACCTGACAGCCCGTCATGCCGGCCGAGCACGGCACCCGCGCAGTCCACGATGGCGCCCGGCGGATCGTCTACGCCCCGCTCGCGCAGAAACGCACGATAGTCTCCCTCGATGAAGCACACATCCTGGCTCTCCGGCTTCTCGGCCACGGGAAGCCCTAGGTCGGCGGCTAGCATGCGCACCTCCGCCTTCGTCGTGCCGCCCAGCGGCAGCACAAGGCGCGCCAGCTGCTCCTGCGAGAGCAGCGCCAGCATGTAGCTCTGGTCCTTGCGGGCGTCGAGCGCGCACTTCACCACGTAACGTCCGTTGTCCGCAAGCTGTGCGATGCGGGCGTAATGGCCGGTGGCCACGACGTCGCAGCCCAGCTCGTCGGCCGCGTCCAGCAAGGAGGGCAGCTTGCAGCAGGCGTTGCAGCCCACGCAGGGGCTCGGCGTGAGGCCTGCCGCGTAGGCATCCACGAACGGCTGGACCACCGCGCTCTCGAACAGGGCTGCGCAGTCCCGCTCCACATGGCGCAGGCCCAGCCGGGCGCACACCGCCGCCGCGTCGTCGGCGGCGCGGTCGGCCGCCGCATCGTCGGTGAAGCGGCAGGTGACGCCTACCACTTCGTAGCCTGCGCGCATAAGCAGTGCGGCGGATACCGCGCTATCCACCCCGCCGCTCATACCCAGCGCAACGCGCCGTGCGCCGTTCTCGCCCGTTGCCATCTTCCCTCCTTTTGCATCTTCTTTCGTCGCCAGTATAAAGGAAGCGATGCCCGTGCAGCGCAGCGCTTCAACTATACGTGAAGAGCCTACGCAGAAGGAGCGCAGCGCGGTATGATACGCTCTCGGCGCTTGACGGAGCGCTATACTGGATCCTGCGCATCCCGCGCATCGACCGCAAACGCAACAAGGGGGATCGCACGTGTCGGGCTCGAAATCCCGTTATATACCGGCGCTCGACGGCCTGCGAGCTTTCGCCGTGCTCGCCGTTATCGCCTACCATATGCGCATGCCCTGGGCACCCGGCGGCCTGCTGGGCGTCACCGTCTTCTTCGTGCTGTCAGGCTACCTTATAACCAGCTTGCTGCTCATCGAGCACGACGAATCGGGCACGATCGACCTTCCGCGCTTCTGGCTGCGCCGCGTCCGTCGGCTCGTGCCCGCCATCGTGCTCGTCGTCGTTTGCACGGCCGTGCTCTGCACCCTGTTCAACCACGCCCTGCTCACGAAGATGCGCCCCGACGTCCTGCCGTCTCTGCTCTTCTTCAACAACTGGTGGCAGATATTCCACGACGTGTCCTACTTCGAGGCGCTCGGCGCGCCGTCGCCGCTTGCGCACTTCTGGTCGCTGGCCATCGAGGAGCAGTTCTACCTCGTGTGGCCCGTGGCTCTGCTCGCCGCGCTGAAGCTGGGAGCGAGGAAGGGCACGGTGCGCAACGTCGTGCTCGTGCTGGCCGCGCTCTCCGCACTGGAGATGGCGCTGCTGTTCGACCCCGCCGCCGACCCGAGCCGCGTGTACTACGGCACCGACACACGGGCGTTTTCGCTGCTCATCGGCGCATGGCTGGCGTTCGTGTGGCCGTCGCACCTATTGGGCGCCAAAAGCGGCGTGCGCCTGACGAAGCGCGAGCGCTCCGTGCTCGACGGCGTGGGGGCCGCGGCGCTCGCGGGCTTGCTGCTGCTGGTGGTGTTCTCGAACGGGTTCTCGCCCTTCCTGTACCGGGGCGGGCTCGTGCTGTGCTCGATGCTCACCGCCTTGGTCATCGCGGTCATGGTGCATCCGGCCAGCATCATCGGGCGCGTTGCGGGCGCGAGGCCGCTCGTGTGGATAGGCAAGCGCAGCTACGGCATCTACCTGTGGCACTACCCGTTGCTGCTGCTCATGGACCCGGGCGGCATCAGCGACACGCCTTGGTGGCTCTACCTGCTGCAGCTGGCGGCCGTGTTCGGCTGCGCCGCGCTGTCGTACCGCTTCGTGGAGAACCCCTTCCGCCACGGGGCCTTCGGCCGTCTGGTGAGGAAGGTACGCTCGGGCGAGGCGTCGCTGCCGGACTGGCTGCGCACGCACGCCGTGCCTGCCGTGGGCGCCGGCGCGCTCGTGATCGTGGCCGCAGGCGGGCTGGCGCTCGTGCCGCCCACCTCGGCCTTGGAGGGCGGCGACCTGCTGAAGCAGGCCGAGCAGGGCCAGACGAGCCCCTCGGGCCAGGCCCAGGCAGATCCGTCGGGGCAACCGTTGGCGGAGGAGTCGCCGCAGGAGCCCGAAGGCTCCGCGCCCGTCGCCGACGAGCAACCGAAGCTCGATGTGCTCATGATAGGCGACTCGGTATCGGTGCGCTCCGTGCCCTATTTCCAAGAGCGCTTCCCCCACGGCGCCATCGACGCCGCCGTGAACCGCCAGATCTACGTGGGAAGGGAAGTGTACGACTCGTATCGCGACCAGGGCCTTGTAGGCGGCATCGTCGTGTTGGCGCTGGGCACGAACGGCCCGGCTACCGATGGGCAGCTGGACGATATCGTCGCCGATGTGGGAACCGACAAACAGCTCTGGCTCGTGAACACCCGCAGCCCGCAAGACTGGGTATCCTCCACGAACGACGTGCTGGCAGGCGCTGCCGAGCGCTATGGGAACGTCCATCTCATCGACTGGTTCGGCGCAAGCGCCGGACGCGACGAGCTCTTCGACGGCGACGGCACCCACCTGACCGAGGAGGGCGCGCGCGTCTATATCGACCTCGTGCACGACGCCGTGGCCAGCTACCTGCCGCAGCATGCCGAAGATGCTGCCGCTCCCGCCGTGCAAACCCCCATCGACCTGGCTCTCGCTGAAATCGAGGGAGCTTACCGCTCCGCGCTGGACGCGGCATCCCGCGACCTCCTCGGGTCGATCGAGCGCTAAACATCCGGCTCAAGGGCCGAACGGGCCGGCTGCGCCAACGACTCCTCATAAAGCAAAGAGGGCCCCTCTTTCGAGGGGCCCTCGTACAATCGGCGGGGAAGCTACTCCGCAGCCGGCTCCTCGGCGGGAGCGGCAGCCGGAGCGGCCTCTTCCTTCTTCTCGGCCTTCTTCTTGGCCGGCTTCTCCTCGGCCTGGATGGACTCGTCCACCTCGATCTCGAAGCCGAGCTCCTCGGCGGCGGCCTTCATGGACAGGGAGATGCGGCGACGCTCGGGGTTGATCTCCATGACCTTGACCTTCACCTCGTCGCCGGCCTTCACGACCTGCGCGGGGGTGTCGATGTGGCGCTGCGACATCTCGGAGATGTGCACGAGGCCCTCGATGGACTGGCCCAGCTCGATGAACGCGCCGAACGGCACGATCTTCGTCACCTTGCCGTCGACGATGGTGCCCACCGGGTAGCTCTCGACGAGCTTGATCCACGGATCCTCCGTCGTCTGCTTGAGGCCGAGCGAGATGCGCTCGCGCTGCAGATCGACGTCCAGGACCTCCACCTCGACCTCGTCGCCCACCTTGACGACCTCGGACGGATGGTTGACATGGTTCCAGGACAGCTCGGAGATGTGCACCAGGCCGTCGATGCCGCCGAGGTCGACGAACGCGCCGAAGTCGACGATCGAGGAGACGGTGCCCTTGAGGCGCATGCCCTTCGAGAGCTTCGCGAGGATCTCGGCGCGCTCGTTCTTGCGGCCCTCCTCGAGCAGCACGCGGCGGGACAGGACGACGTTGTTGCGGTTGCGGTCCATCTCGATGACGCGGGCCTCGATCTCGGTGTTGAGGTACATGTCGAGGTCCTTGACGCGACGGAGGTCGACCAGCGACGCCGGCAGGAAGCCGCGCAGGCCGATGTCGAGGATCAGGCCGCCCTTGACGACTTCGATGACCTCGCCCGTGACCACTTCGCCGGCCTTGAACTTCTCTTCGACGCGGATCCATGCGCGCTCGTACTCGGCACGCTTCTTGGAAAGGATCAGGCGGCCGTCCTTGTCCTCCTTCTGGAGCACGAGGGCTTCGATCTTCTCGCCCAGCTCCACGATGTCGGACGGGTCGGCGTCCTTGCGGATGGACAGCTCGCGGGAGGGGATGACGCCCTCGCTCTTGAAGCCGATGTCCACGAGCACCTCGTCGTGCTCGATCTTGACGACCGTGCCGTCGACCAGGTCGCCCTCGTCGAACTCGGTCAGCGTGCCGTCGATCATCTCGTTCATCTGCTCGTCGGAGATGTCGCTGAAGTCGATGACGGACGTGTTCTTGATGTCGGTCAAAACGGACCCCTTTCAAACTTAAGTCGGGGACCCTTCGTCATGATTGATTGCTTACACCATGTTCGCTCTGCAAAAGCTTGCTCGCTCAGCTGTGCAACAAAAACATGTCTCGGGGGCCTACAGTTACGTGCGCTTCCGGGAGGATTCCCGATAAGCCGCATTAGTATATCACACAGGCAACGTCCCCAGAACCACTATTCACAAGGCCCCACGATTATTTCTCGCCATTCCGCCACCTTTGGCCTCGCATCAGCCGCGGTAGCGCGCGGAGGCGGCATGCGAGCTGTAGTAGGCCCGCTTGTCCTCGTACATGGCACCGTCGGCCCACCTGACGGCCTCGTCGACAAGGCAAGGCTCCGCGGCGTAGTGCAGCCCCATGGCCATGGGGCACGAGGCGTCGGCCAGCCGGGCGCGCACCGTTTCCACCAGCGCGTCGAAGCCGTCTGCGGAGACGTCCTTCACGATGGCGAGGAACTCGTCGCCGCCCATGCGGTACACGTATGCCCCCGGGAGCGCGTCTGCGAGCGCGCTGCCCGCCGCGATCAGCGCGCGGTCGCCCCTTGCGTGGCCGTCGCGGTCGTTGATGTCCTTCAGGCCGTTCATGTCCACGTACACCACGCCGAACCCGTTGCGCGGGCCCGCGGCGTCGAGCTCCTCCACGTCGGCGATGAAGCGGTTGCGGTTCCCCAGGCCGGTGAGCGTGTCCGTGAAGCTGAGCTGGCGGAACCGCTCCTTCGTGCGGTAGCGCTCCAGCTCCATGGACAGGAAGTAGGAAAGGCTGCTGAAGAACTCCCCGCAGTGGTCCAGGTGGATAGCGGCCGGATTGTCCACGCCGATGGAGCCGATGAGCTCGCCCTCCACGAGCAGCGGCGCGTCCACCAGGGTGGTTATGCCCTGCGGGGCGAGCATCTCGTACTCGTTCGGCGAAGTCTCGCGCAAATCCTCCAGGTTCTTGACGACGATGGTCTCGCGCTTCAGGAACAGCGGCATCCACTGCGTCACGAAATGCAGGTCCATGTTCTGCAGCTCGTCGATCTGGGGCACCACGCCCTCGGCGCACCACTCGTGCGAGTTGCTGAACGAGGTGCCGTCGGGCGACACCTGGAAGAGGTACACGCGGTCGGCCTCCATGAACTCGCCTATCATCTGGAGCACGGACGTCATGTCGCCCGCGAACCCGTCTATGTTCTGCAGCTTCATGGCGCAGCGCACGAGCAGCGTCTCCAGGCCCAGCTTCGTCTCCAACGCCCGGCGCTGCTCCTGCTCGGCGGTCATGTCGAACGCCACCTCGAAACGGGCCGGGCGGCCCTCCCAGTCCACGACCTTGTCCTTGAGCAGGTAGTGGCGCCCGAACTTCTCGTTGTAGTGCGCCCACGTGACGAACGCGTCCGCGGAAAGCTCGTGGTTGTTGCAGAACTCGCAGGGGGCGTCTTTGCCCAGCACCACGTCATAGCACGTCCGGCCCCGCCAGTCGCCTACGAGGCGCTCCGCGGATCCGTTGAGGTACAGCATCTTGTGGGTATCGAGATCGCTCACGTACACGCATTCCGCCAGCGCGTCGAATATCTCGTAAGGGTTAGCCATGCCGGCCCTCTCCTCGCTATCTCCCTCGGCCCGTGCCCGTCTCGGACGACGGGCGGTGTCCGCGTGCGCCTTTGCACCCCGTGCCTTCCGGGGCGTGTTCCCGCGTCCATTCTACCCCATGAGGCAGGCGGCGGAGGGCGCGAGGCGCGAAGGCGCGGCCGTTTCTGCCCGCCGCGCGGCAGGCCTCGGCCCTAGGCTTTCTGGCAAGCGGCGCACACGCCGTCGAAGATGATCTCGTGGCCCTCGATAGCGAAGCCATGTGCATCGGCTATACGGGAGGCGATGTCCGGCTCGTAGGGCATATCGACGTCCACGATGCCGCCGCACACGCGGCACTTCGCGTGATAGTGCGGTTCGTTGAAGAAGTCATAGCGGTCGGCGCCGTTGGGCACCTCGACGCGCAGCACGTCGCCTCGGCTAGCCAGCACGCCCAGGTTGCGGTACACCGTGGCGCGCGAGATGTTCGGGTACGTGCGACGCACCGCCTCGTACACGTCGGCCGACGTGGGGTGGTTATGCAGCGACCGCACTGCCTCCAGCACGAGCGCCCGCTGTATGGTGTTGCGCGAGGGCGCCGTGGACGCCCCCTTCTTCGTTGCCGTGGCCATTGCGAACTCCTTGGGTCTGCTTATCACTATCGTAATTTAAATAGGATTATATCCCATTAACAACAACCTGCAAACCCCGCCGCCGAACCTCCACACGGGACGGCACCGATCCAGGCTGGATCGATGCCGTCCGGACATGCCGGCACCTTCTGCGCTCGCTACACAGCGGCGACGCCCGTCTCGCCGGTGCGGATGCGCACCACCTCCTCCACCGGGAAGATGAAGATCTTGCCGTCGCCCACCTCGCCGGTGCATGCCGTGGCGCGGACGAGGTCGACGAGAGGCGCCACCTCTGCATCGTCGACCACGAGCTCGAACTTCACCTTCGGTATCATGTTGAGCATCACCTCGGTCCCGCGGTAGTACTCCTTCCAACCATGCTGGCTGCCGCAGCCTTGCACCTGGCTGACGGTCATGCCGCCCACCTGCGCGGCGAACAGCGCCTCCTTGAGCGGCTCGAGCTTCTCGGGCCGCACGATGGCGGTGATCTTCTTCATTTAGCAGCTCCTTTGCTATCACTGGTTCGTCAAAGCCAGCGAGAGTCGCCGGCCCGTTCCGCCGTTCGGCAGAAGGGGAACCTTAGTCGAGTCCCACATAGGCCGGATACGCGCTCTCGCCGTGCGCGGTCACGTCGAGGCCCTGCGCCTCCTCCGCCTCGCCCACACGCAGGCTTCCCCTGAAGCACGCCTTCACGATGAAACCGAGCGCCACGTCGAGCACGCCCACGAACGCCGCCGTCACGAGAATGCCGAGCACCTGCGCGCCCAGCAGCGTGGGATCGCCGGTATAGAGCAGGCCGCCGAAATCGGTCCACGACAGCTCGGGCACGCAGAACAGCCCGGTCAGAATACCGCCGGTCACGCCACCGACCGCATGGATGCCGAATGCGTCGAGCGCGTCGTCGTAGCCGAACGTGCGTTTGAGGAACGAGACGGCGGCGTAGCACACGGGCGACACGATGACGCCCATCGCCGCCGCTGCCCATGGCTCCACGAAGCCCGCTGCCGGAGTGATGACCACGAGTCCGGCCACCAAGCCCGTCGCCGCGCCCACGAGCGTGGGCTTGCCGACCCGCACGCGCTCGACGGCCAGCCATGAAACGAGCGCCGCACTAGACGCCGCCGCGGTGTTCACGAGCGCGAGCGCGGCAACGCCGTCGGGGGCGAACTCGGAGCCCGCATTGAAGCCGAACCATCCGAACCACAGGAGCGTCGCGCCCAGCGCCACGAACGGCACGTTGTGGGGGCGGTAGCTCATCACGGCGTACCCCTTTCGCTTGCCCGCGATAACGCAGAGAACCAGGCCCGTGAGGCCGGACGAGATGTGCACCACATCGCCGCCCGCGAAGTCGAGCGCGCCGATCATGCCTCCCACGAGACTCCCCTCGCCGCCCCACACCATGTGGGCGAGCGGCGGGTACACCACGACGGTCCACACCGCCGTGAACGCGCACACCGCGCCGAACTTCACGCGCCCGGCCACCGCACCCGTGACGATGGCCGTGGTGATCATGCAGAACGCCATCTGGAACACCACGTCGGCCATCGCGGGGTACGCGTCGTGGCTCAGCGCTTCGGGGGCTTCGCCCACGATGTCGGCCACCAGCCCCGCGAGGCCGAGCTGGTCGAAGCCTCCGAAGAACGGAAGCGACCCGTCCCCGCCGTACGCGAACGACCATCCGCACACCGTCCAGGTGACGCCCACGATGCCGAGCACCGCAAACGACATGAGCATCGTGTTCACGACGTTCTTGCGACGGCTCAAACCTCCGTAGAAGAACGCCAGCCCCGGCGTCATCAGCAAGACGAGCATCGCGCATACCAGCATGAAACCCGTCGATCCTGTGTCGAACATGTGCCTCTACCTCCCTCGAATACGAGCGCTACCTGTTTACGCATTCGATGATCCCACCGCCCCGCGACCGTCCCAAGCGAGACCTGCAACTGTTAACGCGCTCAAAAACGCCTTTTAACAGACGGGAAGCATCGCCGTTACCGAAAGGAAACACGCCTCGCAGCACCGGGCCGCGAGCCCGAAGGAATCGGACTGCGGGAACGATGGCAGCGCGCACCGTTGCGGTATAGTGGAAGGGACACGCGAGAGAAAGGACCACCGCATGACCATCGAGTTCGTCCCCGTCGAAACGCCCGAGGACCGCGCCGCCCTGGCGACGCTCGCCAGCGAGATCTGGCACGAGTACTGGCCCGCCCTCATCGGCGAGGCCCAAACCGACTACATGGTGGAACAGTTCCAGAGCCTCGAAGCTATCGAGCGCGACGTGGCCGAGCACGCTTACGAGTACTGGTTCCTGCGCACCGCCGAGGATGGCCGCACCGTGGGCTACACGGGAGGGCGCGTCGAGCCCGAGACGAACCGCTTCTTCATCTCGAAGATCTACCTGCGCGCCGAAGAGCGTGGGCACGGGTTCGCCAGCCAGACCATCCGCTTCTACGAGGACCTGTGCCGCGCACGCGGACTCGCGGCCATGTACCTGACGGTGAACAAGCACAACGACCTGGGCGTGCGCGCGTACCGGGGCAAGGGGTTCGAGACCATCGACTCCGTGGAGACCGACATCGGGCAGGGCTTCATCATGGACGACTTCATCATGGAGAAGCGCATCGGCGCATAGGATGCCGTTCAACCATTGGTGAAACCGCCTGCTGTGACGCCCCTTCTATCTGACCGGGGTATATGATTCCGTTATCGTCGAAGAGAAGGAGCGGTCGCATGGGCAAGTTCGTCATCAAGACGTCCGAGACGGGATGCCATTTCGTGCTGGAAGCCGACAACGGCGAAGTCATCGCCACGTCGCAGCACTACCAGTCCAAGGAATCCTGCAAGAAGGGCATCGAGAGCGTGAAGAGGAACGCCCCCGGCGCAGAAGTCGTGGAAGAGGATTAGCTCGTTCCGCTGGCCTAACGGCCAGCGGAAACGCTCGACGGCGCGAGGGGCCCCCGTGCCCAGCCTTGCCGCTCCAAGCCTTCCTCGCGTGCAAAAGCGCGCTTCGCCGGCTCACGGCAATTCTGGGCACGGGGGCCCCTCGCGCCGATCTACAACGCCAACCCGTCTACGACCTCGTTGGACGCACCACCCGATCCCCCTAGAAGAACATCAGGAACAGGTGCGTGAACGCAAACGCCAGTAGGCCGCAGCCGGGAAACGTGAGCACCCAGGTGCCCACCATGCGGCCGGCAAGGCCCCATTTCACGTTGCGCAGGCTCTTCTCGGCGCCCACGCCCATGATGGCGGTGGTCTTGGTATGCGTGGTGGACACCGGCAGGCCCGTGAACGTGGCCAGGCCGATGCAGAAGCAGGCGGACAGGCAGGCGGCGAAGCCCTGGTACTGCTCCATCTTCACCATGTTCATGCCCACGGACTTGATGATCTTCTTGCCGCCCACGGCGGTGCCCAGCGCCATGACGGCCGACACCATGATGATGAGCCAGAACGGGAACGACACGTCGCCGCCCGACTGGCCGCTCATGGCCAGCATGATGCCCAGCATGCACAGCGACAGGAACTTCTGGCCGTCCTGCGCGCCGTGCAGCACGGCCACGCCGGCGCCCGACACGATCTGCGCCCACTTGAAGAACGAGTTCGCCTTGGAGCGCTCGGCGCGCCGGCACGCCTTCTTTATGAGGCGCGTGAACAGCCACCCCGTGCCGAACCCGAGCACCGTGGAGATGACCAGGCCGTATACCACCTTCATCCATTCGCCGCCGTTCACGCCCCCCAGGCCTCCCTGCAGGGCGATGGCCGCGCCGGTGATGCCGGCGATGAGCGAGTGGCTCTGGGACGTGGGTATGCCGAAGTACCAGGCCGCCACGCCCCATACGATGATGGCCACCATGGCCGCCGCCAGCGCGACGAGGGCGGCGTGGTTGTCGCCGCCGAAATCCACCATGTTGAAGATGGTGGCGGCCACGGCCGACGAGACCAGGGTGATGCCGGCAAGGCCGACGAAGTTGCATATCGCCGCCATAACGATGGCGGGCGTGGGCTTCATGGCCTTCGTGCCCACGACGGTGGCGATGGCGTTGGGGGCGTCGGTCGCCCCGTTCACCACCGTGGCGCCCAGCGTCAGGATGACGATGAGGGCGAGTATGGGGTCGCTGACGAACGCTGCAGCGAACGAGCCGAAATCGTAGCTCACTCAGACTCCTCCTCGAACGAAGGGCGCCGATCGGCAAGAGTATTCAACTTGTGGTCCCTTTCACGGCTTCGGTGACAAAGCACACGGAATCGTATGATAACGGTGCTTTGTCAAGTCAAGGCAACGGAAAGATCAAGTTTAGGTAAAGTCGCCCCTATTTCATGCGCTCCTCGATGGAGGCCGCTATCCCCTCGGGATCGAGGCCCAGGTCGCGAAGCAGCAAGTCGGCCTTGCCCTGCGGCACGAACATGTCGGGGATGCCCAGCGTGAGCGCGGGCACGGCCAGGCCCTGGCGCGCAAGCTCGCCCAGCACGCCCTCGCCCGCACCGCCCGACACGATGCCGCCCTCCACCGTGACCACGAGGCGCGTCTGCGCCGCACGCGCGATGGCATCGGCGTCGAGCGGCTTCGCCCAGCGCATGTCCACGACGCGCGCGTCGATGCCGCGCACCGCCAGCAGCTCCGCGGCGCCCAGCGCACGGCCCACCATGCGGCCGAACGCGAGGATGGCCACGTCGGCCCCCTCGCGCACCACCTGCGACTTCCCCACTTCCAGCACCTGGGGCTCCTCGGGCAGCGGCACGCCCTCCGCCGCCCCGCGCGGGTAGCGGATAGCGAACGGGCCGCCCAGCGCCAGCGCCGTGTGCAGCGCATGCACGAGCTCCGCCTCGTTCGACGGGGCGAGCACGCGCATATGCGGCACCATGCGCGTGTATGCGAGGTCGAACATGCCGTGATGCGTGGGGCCGTCCTCCCCCACCACGCCGGCGCGGTCGATGGCGAACACCACGTCCAGGTTCGGCAGCGCGTTGTTGATGACCAGCTGGTCCACGGCGCGCTGCAGGAACGTCGAGTAGATGGCCACGACCGGCTTCTTGCCGCCGATGGCCAGGCCCGAGGCCAGGCCCACAGCGTGCTCCTCGGCTATGCCCGAGTCCACGAAGCGGCTCGGGAACTCCTCGGCGAAGCCCGCCAGGCCCGTGCCGTCCTTCATGGCGGCCGTGATGGCCACGATACGCTCGTCCTTGCGCGCCTCGGCCGCAAGCGCCGCGCCGAACACGCTCGTGTACGAGGGAGCGGCGGACGGCTTCTTCTTCACGGCACCGGTAGCCACGTCGTACGGCGCGATGCCGTGGAACTTCTCGGGGTTGCGCACGGCCGGCCCGTAGCCGGCTCCCTTCTTCGTCACCACGTGCATGAGCACGGGTGCGTCCGTCTCCAGCACCATGGCGAGCGTCTCCTTGAGCGCGCCGATGTCGTGGCCGTCGATGGGCGCCGTGCACAGGATACCCAGCTGCTCGAAGATCATGGTACGCGGGAGCACGAACTGCTTCATGGATTCCTTCATGTTGCGCCCGAAGTTCGCGAGTGCCTCCCCGAAGGGTCCGCTGCTTTCCAGTCTCTCCTGGACGGAGTCGCGCGTCTGGCGGTACTGCGAGGAGGCGCGCATGTAGCCGAGGTGCTTCATGAGCGCGCCCACGTTGCGCGAGATGGACATCTCGTTGTCGTTGAGGACGACCACCATCGGGGTCTGCGCCTGTCCGATGTGGTTGAGCGCCTCGAACGCCATGCCGCCCGAGAGCGCCGCATCGCCTATCAGGGCTACCACCTTGTTGTCGCCGCCCGAGAGGTCGCGCGCCTTCGCCAGGCCGAGCGCCACCGAAAGCGAGTCGGAGGCATGGCCCGAGGGATGCACGTCGTAGGGGCTCTCGCCGGGCTTCGGGAAGCCGGAGAGGCCGCCGTAGGTGCGCAGCGACTTGAACTCCTCGAGGCGGCCCGTGACCAGCTTGTGCGCATAGGCCTGGTGGCCCACGTCGAAGATGAACCGGTCGCGCGGGCAGTCCAGCATGCTGTGCACGGCCAGGATGATCTCCACGGCACCGAGCGACGAGCCCACGTGACCGCCCGTCTCCGACGTTACGGACACGATCTCCTCGCGTATCTCGCGGGCGAGGATGGAGAGCTCTTCGTTGGTCAGCAGCTTGAGGTCGGCCGGCGACGAGATCACGTCGAGAATGCGATGGTCCATAGTCACGCCCCCCGTTACGCTTGAGCCGCAGCCGCCGCGGACGCCTCCGCGTCCGAAGCTGCGGCTTCGATTTCAACCTCGGTTCCCGCGGCGGCCTCGCAGACGGCCTTGCCCGCGCCGTCTTCGGCCTCGTCTTCGGCATCGCGGGCCTCGATGTTCTCTTCGAGCAGCTCGCTCGCCCGCAGGCCCAATCCCACAGCCTCCTCATACAGGGAGAGCGCCTCGTCGAGGGGCATCTCGCTCGAGCCAACGGCGTCGACGATCTCGTCGAGGCGGGCCTTCACCTGGTCAAAGCTTTCATATGACTCATGCGCCATGGGAAGGGGCTCCTTCGGGCAGCTCGCCCTCCCGCGCCGCAGCGGACGCCGACGCCGCCTTCTCCTCGGCCTTCTCCTCGTCCAGGATCTTCGCGATGCGGCCCAGCACGCCGTTGACGAAACGCGGCGACTCGTCCTCTCCGCCGAAGTCCTTCGCCAGCTCAACGGCCTCGTTGATCGTGACCGAGGTGGGCACGTCGTCCACGTACATCATCTCGTAGGTGGCCAGGCGCAGGATGGAGCGGTCGACGATGGGCATGCGCGCAAGCGCCCAGTTCTCCGACGTGGCCGCCAAATGCTTGTCGATGGCCATGCGGTGCGCCTCCACGCCGCGCACGAGCGCTGTGGCGTAGTCGGGCAGCGGGCCGTCCTCGGCCAGGTAGCGGCCTTCCTCGGCGATCTTGGTAGCGCCCTCGTCCGTGATCTCGCTCGTGTAGAGCAGCGCGAGCGCCGAGCGGCGCGCACGCGTTCGTTCATGTCGTTTAGCAGCCATAGGAGCTCAGCAAACCTCCGGCTAACCGGCAAACTGGATGCCGTCGATGTACACGTCGACCGAGGAGACCTGCGCCCCCACCTGGCTCGCCACGGCATCGGCCACGGCCTGGCGCAGGTTGGCGGCCAATTCGGGCAGCACATAACCGTAGTACACGTCCACGCGCACCGATATGACCAGCTTGTCGTCCTCGTCCACGGCGATATCGATGCCCTGGGTGGACGGCTTGGCGCCGAACACGGAGCGCAGTCCGCCCGCGGCGGCGGAGCCCACGGAGGCCACGCCCTCCACCTCGTTGGCTGCAATGGACACGATCGTCTCGACGACACCCGGCGCAAGCGCCATGCCGTCAAGGTTCAGCTCGTTCATAACACGTCTCCCATCTGGGTCTCAATGAAGTCGGTCGTCGCTTCGCCCGCGCAGAACACGGCGTTGTCCAGCACGCGGCGGTGGAACGAGATGGTGGTCTCGATGCCCTCGATGACGAACTCGTCAAGGGCGCGGCGGCCGCGCTGCAGCGCCTCCTCGCGGTCCTGGCCGTACACCACGAGCTTCGCCACGAGCGAGTCGTAGTAGGGCGAGATGCGCGAGCCGGTGCGCACATAGCTCTCCACGCGCACGCCGGGACCCGCCGGGGGCTCGAACTTGGTGATGGTGCCCGGGCAGGGCCGGAAGCCGTGCGCGGGGTCCTCCGCGTTGATGCGGAATTCCATCGCATGGCCGAACGGGGCGAACGGCGCACGGGAGGCGCAGCTGATGGGCTCGCCGGAGGCGATGCGCAGCTGCTCCTTGATGATGTCGGTACCGGTGATCTGCTCGGTCACGGGGTGCTCCACCTGCACGCGCGTGTTCATCTCCATGAAGTAGAAGTTGCCGCGCTCGTCGAGCAAAAACTCTATCGTGCCGGCGTTCTTGTAGTTCACGGCGCGCACGGCCTTGATGGCCGCCACGCCCATGGCGCGGCGCAGGTCCTCGGTGAGCGCCGGCGAGGGCGCCTCCTCGATGAGCTTCTGGTGGCGGCGCTGCACGGAGCAGTCGCGCTCGCAGAGCGCCAGGTTGTTGCCGAAGTCGTCGGCCAGCACCTGCACCTCCACGTGGCGCGGGCGCAGCACGAGCTTTTCCAGGTACACGCCGTCGTTGCCGAAGGCGGCGCCGGCCTCGGTGCGCGCGGCCTGGTACTGGGCCTCAAGATCGGCTGGGTCGTGCACCTCGCGCATGCCCTTGCCGCCGCCGCCCGCCGTGGCCTTGATGAGCACGGGATAGCCCACGCTGTCCGCGAACGCCTTGGCCTCGGCGGCCGTGTCGATGCAGCCGTCGGAGCCGGGCACCGTGGGCACGCCGCAGGACTTCATGGTCTCGCGCGCCATGCTCTTGTCGCCCATGCGCTCGATGCAGTCGGCCGCGGGGCCGATGAACACCAGGTCGTTGTCCACGCAGGCGCGGGCGAAGTCGGCGTTCTCGGCCAGGAAGCCGTAGCCGGGGTGGATGGCCTCGGCGCCGGCGTTCTTGGCTGCGGCTATGATGCTGGGCATGACGAGGTAGCTCTTGTTCGCCTGGGCGGGGCCGATGCACACGGCCTCGTCGGCGTACTGCACGGGATAGGTGTCCGCGTCCTCCGTGGAGTACACCGCCACCGTCTTCACGCCCAGCTCCTTGGCTGCGCGCATGATGCGCAACGCCACCTCGCCGCGGTTCGCTACCAGTATCTTGCTAAACATTACGCCGTCTCCGGAGCCGGGGCCGGGGCGCCGTGGGGCTCGACGTAGAACAGCGGCGTGCCGAACTCGACGGGCATGGCGTCCTCGAGGCACACCTCGCGCACCGTGCCCATCTCCTCGGCCGTGATCTCGTTCATGAGCTTCATGGCCTCCACGATGCAGAGCGTCTGGTTGGCAGCCACCTCATCACCCACCTGCACGAACGGCGGCTCGCCGGGCGCGGGGGACGTGTAGAACGTGCCCACCATGGGGGCCGTCACGCAGTACCAGTTCGAGGGGCGCTCGACGCCGTCGTCGGCGGAAGCGGGGGCCTCGGCCGCGGGGGCGGGGGCGACGGCGGCCACCGGGGCCGCCGCGGCTGCGGCCGCCACGGCGTCGGAGGACAGCGTGCCCGGCATGCGCACGGCGATGCGGGTGCCCTCCTCCTCGACTACGATCTCGCCGACGCCGCTTTCCTCGGCGACGCGAACCAGCTCGCGAATCTGATTGATGTCCACGTAATCGTCCTCCTTGGTGTGGCTCGACTCCTGCTCCATGAGGAAGTCGACCTTCTCCGATGTGCGGTGCTTGCTCAGGTACGTGCGGGCCTCGTTCGGGAACAGGGCGTACATGAGCACGTCCTCCTCGCTCTTCGCGAGGTCGCCGATCTCGTCTTCCACCTGGGAATACGTAGTGGTCACGAGCGAGCCGGGGGCAATATCGGGCGGCAGCATCTCGGAGTTGCCCACCACCTTCGCCACGATGTCCTTGTCCATGCGACCCGGCGCCTTGCCGTAGTAGCCGCAGATATAGTCCTTCATCTCCTTGGACACCACGCTCCAGCGCTTGCCGGTGAGCACGTTGAACACGGCCTGCGTGCCCACGATCTGCGACAGGGGCGTGACGAGCGGCGGGTAGCCCACCTCCGCGCGCACCTTCGGGATCTCCTGCATGACCTCGGGCAGACGGTCGCCGGCGTTCTGGATCTCCAGCTGCGACACGAGGTTGGACATCATGCCGCCGGGCACCTGGTGCGAGTACACCTTCATGTGCGTGAGCGAGGACACGCCGCGCTTGTAGTGGCCGCGCTTGCGCACCTCCTCCCAGTACTCGGCGATCTCGAACAGCAGGTCGAGGTCGAGCCCCGTGTCGTAGCGGCTCTCCTGGAGGGCGGCCACGATCATCTCCACGGCGGGATGCGAGTTGCCGAACGCGAGCGGCGCGTGGGCCGTGTCCGCGATGGCGGCACCGGCCTCGGCAGCCTTGATGATGTTGGCGGGCGCCATGCCGCCCACGTAGTGGCAGTGGATGTGCAGCGGCAGGCCGATCTCGGCGTTGAACGCCTTCACCATGCGCTCGGTGCGGTAGGGCGTGAGCATGCCGGCCATGTCCTTGATGGCAATGGAGTCGGCGCCCAGATCCTTCATCTTCTGGCCGTACTCCAAGTAGCTGTCCAGCGTGTGGACCGGCGACATGGTGTAGGAGATGGCGCCCTCGAAGTGGCCGCCGCATTCCTTGATGGCCTCGGCGTTGTCCACGACGTTGCGGATGTCGTTGAGGGCGTCGAACACGCGGAACACGTGGATGCCGTTGCGCTTGGAAGCCTTGATGAAACGGTTGCAGATCTCGCGCGAGTAGTGCTTGTACCCCACGAGGTTCTGGCCGCGGGACAGCATGGCGAGCGGCGTGTTCGGCGTGTTCGCCTTGATAGATCGCAGACGCTCCCACGGGTTCTCGTCGAGAAAGCGCAGGCACGTGTCGAACGTCGCACCGCCCCACGCCTCGATGGCCCAGTACCCGACCCGGTCCATCTTCGGCAGGATCGGCAGCATGTCCCCGATCTGCATGCGCGTGGCCCAGAGGCTCTGCTGGCCGTCGCGGATCGTGGTATCCATGATTTGAAGTCTCGGCATGAACTCACACCCCCTTCGATTTGCAGTTAGTCAAAGATCGAATAACCGATTATAGAGGAAGGTTGAGGTCGCGGCGTAGATGCCGGGGGAAATTCACTGCTAAGCAACAGAATAGGGGGATGAGGGGCGCGATCGGCCGTGCTTCGCGCAGGCGGGTGGCGGGCCAACCGCCTGCATCCCGAAATGAGCGGCTTTGTTGTCCGGCGCAGGCAAAGTGTATTCAGCTGAATACTTTCAACTTTGGAGGCTCGCCTACGATTTCGATCATGCCGGAGAAGTCACGACAGGCCAAGATGCTGGGCAAGGACCCCCTTGTCCAACTCCTCGCGCGCACGTTCGGCGAGAACGTGCGCGTCCTGCGCGAAAGCCAGCACCTGACGAAAAAGGAGCTGGCGGACATGGTAGGGTCCAGCCGAAGCCACATCACCGACATCGAGGACGGCTTGATAGACGCCGACTTCTCGAAGGTCGTGAAGTTCGCGCGGGCCTTCGAGCGCCCCCTCGACGCCCTTTTGACCCCCGGAGGAGCCCTCCATTCCCTGGGCGAGAACGAGAGGGGCTAGCCCCGCAGCCCAGCCTGGCCTAGAGCAGGCACCCGCGGAGCTCTTCCACGTTGCGGCATGCGACCTCCGGCTTTTCCGCCAGCAGCACCTCTTCGGGGAACATGCCCCACAGGACCGCGGCGGTGGGGCAGCCGGCGCCGCGCCCAGCCTGGAGGTCGAAGGGACTGTCGCCCACGTACGCGCACTCCTCGGGGCGCAGGCCCAGCTGGCGGCAGCCCTGGAGGACCGGGCCGGGATCGGGCTTGTGGGCAGCGCAGTCGTCGGAGCCTATGAGCAGGTCGAACGCGCCGTCCAAGCCGAACGTGGCCAGGCCGCGCACGGCAGCCTCGTGGCGCTTCGAGGTCACCACGCCGAAGGGCAGCCCCGTCTCCCGCAGGTCAGCCAGCAGCTCGGGCACGCCGGGGAAGATGCGGATGAGGTCGTCGTGCACGCGGGCGTTGTAGTCGCGGTAGACGGCGAGCAGCTCGTCGTGCACCTCCTGGTCGTCCGTGAAGTCCCACATCTGCACTGTGAGCGGCTGGCCCACCTTGGCCATGAGCAGCTCGTCGGGCATGCTCTTCCCCAGCACCGTCTCCACGGCATGGCGGAACGAAACCAAAATCAGGCGTTGGGTATCGAGCAGGGTGCCGTCCAGGTCGAACAGCACCCCGCGTACGTCCGGGAAGGAGCTCATCAGGCGAACAATCCGCCGAACAGGTCGACCTCGGAGCCCCACACCTTCGTGTTGCGCTGCGCGAACGCCACCGCGTCGGTGAGCGCCATGAGCGAGATGTCGCGGCGCGCGCCCGTCTTGCGGTGCTTGATCTCCACCTTGCCCTCGGCGAGGCCGCGCTTGCCCACCACGACCTGCAGCGGCCAGCCCACGAGGTCGGCGTCGGCGAACTTCACGCCGGCACGCTCCTTGCGGTCGTCGATGACCACTTCCAGGCCGAGCTTCGCCAGGTCGCCGGCCAGCTTCTCGGCCGCTGGCTGCACCTCGTCGTCACCCACGGTTAGCGGCAGCACGCACACGTGCGCCGGCGCCACCGAGAAGGGCCACGCGATGCCGTTCTCGTCGTTGTGCTGCTCCACGATGGCCGCCATGGTGCGCGACACGCCCACGCCGTAGCAGCCCATGAGGAACGGCTGCTCGGAACCGTCTTCCGCCATGAACGTGGCGCCCATGGCCTTCGAGTACTTGTCGCCCAGCTGGAACACCTGCGACACCTCGATGCCGCGCGCGCCCTCCAGCGGCAGGCCGCACTTCGGGCAGCTGTCTCCGGGCTGCACGATGCAGAGGTCGGCCCACTCGTCCACCTTGAAGTCCACGCCCAGCTGGGCGCCCACGTAGTGGTAGCCGTCCTCGTTCGCGCCCACGACCCACTTCGGCACGGCCTGCAGACTGCGCGCCGCGATGACGCGCGCGCCCTCGGGCAGGCCGACCGGGCCCATGGAGCCCTTGTGCAGGCCGAAGGCCTCCATGTCCTCGTCGGTGAGCAGCGTGAAGCCGCCGGCCACGCGCTCGGCCTTCAGCTCGTTCAGCTCGTGGTCGCCGGGGATGAACAGCACCACCAGGTCGCCTGCGTCGTTCTTGCCCGACAGCGCCTTCACGGTGGAGGACTCGGGGATGTCCAGGAACGCCGCCAGCTCGGCGATGGTGTGCACGCCCGGCGTGGCCACCTTCTCCATGGCCGGCACGTCGTAGACGGTCGGGCGCGCCAGGCAGTCGCCCGCCTCGGCGTTGGCCGCCCAGCCGCACGCGCAGTGCACGAGCTCGGCCTCGCCTGCCTCGGCGAGCGCCATGAACTCGCAGGTCACGCTGCCGCCGATCTGGCCGGAATCCGCCTCCACGGGACGGTAGTCCATGTCCATGCGCTCGCAGATGCGCCCGTAGGCGGCGCTCATGTCGTCGTAGGTCTTCTGCAGCGACTCCTGGCTCGCGTGGAAGCTGTAAGCGTCCTTCATGATGAACTCGCGGCTGCGCAGAAGGCCGAAGCGCGGGCGGATCTCGTCGCGGAACTTCACCTGGATCTGGTACAGCGTGAGCGGCAGCTCCTTGTAGGAGCGCAGCTCGTTGCGCACGAGGGCCGTGATAAGCTCCTCGTGGGTGGGCCCGAGGCAGAACTCGCGGTCGTGGCGGTCCACCAGGCGCATGAGCTCGGGGCCGTAGTCGTTCCAACGGCCGCTCTCGTGCCAGAGCTCGCCGGGCTGCAGCGCCGGCATCATGATCTCCTGGGAGCCGATGGCGTCCATCTCCTCGCGCACGATGCGCTCCACCTTCGCCAGCACCCGCTTGCCGAGCGGCAGGAACGTGTACACGCCCGAGGCCGTCTTGCGGATCATGCCGGCGCGCAGAAGCAGCTTGTGGCTGGCGATCTCCGCATCGGTCGGATCCTCTTTGAGCGTGGGCACGTACAGCTCGCTCATGCGCATGATATTCGCGTTCGTCATAGCTTTCCTATCTCCTCCATCAAAGCGTCCACGATGGCCTTCTCCTCCACCTTGCGGACGACGTCTCCCTTGGAAAACACCACGCCCATCCCTGCTCCGCACGCCACGCCGATGTCGGCGTCGGCAGCCTCGCCCGGGCCGTTCACCACGCAGCCCATGACGGCCACCTTGAGCGGCTTGCCCAGGTTCGCGATGCGCTCCTCCACCTGCTGCGCCAGCCCGATGAGGTCCACCTGGCAGCGCCCGCACGTGGGGCAGCTCACGAGCTCCGGCGCGCGGCGGCGCAAATCGAGCGCCGCGAGCAGCGTCCAGCAGGCACGGACCTCCTGCACGGGGTCGTCGGTGAGCGAGATGCGCAGCGTGTCGCCGATGCCCTCTTCCAGCAAGATACCCAGGCCACAGGCGCTTTTGATGACGCCCTGGAACAGGGTGCCGGCCTCCGTCACGCCGATGTGCAGCGGGCACGTTGGCAGCTCGCGGGCGAGCTGGCGGTACGTGGCCACCGTGGCCATGACGTCGTGGGCCTTCGCGCTGACCACCAAATCGCGGAAGCCGCGGCCCTCGCAGTAGCGCACGTAGTCGGCGGCCGAGCGCGCGAGCTTCTGCGCGAGCGTGAGGTCAGTACGCGCGGCCAGCTCGGCGTCGAGCGAGCCGGCGTTGACCCCGATGCGGATAGGGATGCCGGCCTCCCCCGCCGCGTCGAGCACGGCGTCCGACTTGGCGAGGCCCCCGATGTTGCCGGGGTTGATGCGCAGCTTCGCCGCGCCGCGGCGCGCGGCCTCAACCGCGATATCGGCCGAGAAGTGGATGTCGGCCACCACGGGCAGCGGCGAGGCGGCGCACACGGCCTCGAACGCGTCGAGGTCGGTCTTGTGCGGGATGGCCATGCGCACGACCTCGCAGCCGGCCGCCGCCAGCGCCTCGATCTGCGCGAGGTTCGCCGCCACGTCGCCGGCCGGGGCGTTCAGCATGGACTGCACGACGACGGGCGCGCCGCCGCCGAGCGGCACGCCGCCCACCATGACCCGCCGGGTCCCCTCGTTCGGCTTCGCTGTGCCGGGCATCCGCCCCTCCGTTTCCTCAAGCGCCTCAAACCGCATGTCGGGCTATTGTACCGCCGAAAGCGGCCCGCCCGAGGTCCCTTCACGAAGTCTGCCGCAAAAACCGGCCGGAAGCGGCCGGCAAGCAACCGACAGGTGCCCAAAGCAGGTTCGAGGTGCACCGTACCGGCCCGGGCCTTGCACGGACCGTGCGAAGCGAGAACCGAAGCCGAGGCTCCGTTGCACAGTAATCACCGATTTTCTACCGATTCGAGGCAGGGACTGCCTGCGCGAACGCGCTTCGTCCGGGACTTCGGACGTTTTCCCTGCTCGCGAGGTGATGATGAAAGCGGCGTAATCCCGGGAGAGGAACAGCCCGTCGAAAACCGGTGATTACTGTGCCTTTGCGGCCCCATCCCAAGGATGCACGGAGGGCGCCTCCGGCGCGACGGGGCAAGCCGGGACCCGAAGGCCGGCCCATCGCTGCGCTGGAAGACTCGAGGGGATGCCGGAAGAACCGAGGGAATGCCGGAAGACTCGAAGGATGCTGGAAGACTCGGCGAAGCCGGGCCCAATCGCCGCAGGGACAAGATGAAGCCACGCATGCGGCCTGCTACGGCCACGCAGGCACCCGGCTTTGCAAGCGAAGACCAGGTGCCAAAAGCAAGCTGGGCGATCAGCGGGTTCCGGCGGCCCCCAGACCGCCGCTCACCAATTCCCGAACACGAACCGCTGGATGTCCTGGTTCGCCATGATCAGGAAGAATCCCAGGAACAGCAGCATGCCGGCCGCGGAGATGTAGTTGAGCGCCCGCGTTGAGACCACGCGCCGCGACACCTTCTGGAATACCTCCACCACGAAGCGCCCGCCATCGAGCGGCGGGATGGGCAGCAGGTTCATGATGCCGAGCGACACCGAGATCATGGCCGTGAAGCTCAAGATGCCCATGAGGCCCATGTCCACCGCGTCCTTCGACATCACGGCGATGCCGATGATGGAGGTGGTGTTCGACATGGTGTCCGCGGCCGTCGCCGGGTTGAACAGGCTGGCCACCAGCGCCACCACCTGGCCGATATAGGCGAAGCCGGCCTGCACGGACTGCAGCGGCGTGAGCACTGCATGGTAGAACACGCCGGTGTTCGGGCTCTGGGCCTCGAAGCCGATCACCGAGTACATGAGCACGAAAAGCAACATGGCGAACAGCAGGTTCACGAACACGCCGGCCACGAGGATGACGGAGCGCTTCCAGAACGGCAGCGCGCGGTACTGCTGGCGGTACTCGCTCTGATACAGCGCGTGCGCGTCGTCCACCGGGCGCGCCTCTCCGAGCGCATAGGACACCGGGGCCGCCTCCCCTGCCGCCGCGGCCTTGAGCTGTTTCCTCGTAGGCCTCGTTTCGACGGTGCGGTACGTGTTGTACTGGTCCTTCTTCGTGGGGCCCTTGATGCTGCCCCATTCTACCAGCTCCTCGAGCGCGTCGTACGCCTCGTCGTCGGAGATGCCGCAGTCGCGCGCGATATCCTCCATGTTGGCGGTGCCGCGGCGGTAGAGCGCGGCGAGCACCTGCTGGAGATGCGGGCTCATCTCGCCCGCCTCCATGCCGCACACCTTCGCGTACCCGCCGAGCGGCACGGCCGTCACGCCGAACCGCGTGCCGCCCCGCGTGAAGCCGATGCTCGGTCCCGGCAGGCCCAGCATGAACTCAGTCACTCGCACGCCGAACGCGCGCGCAGCCAGATAGTGCCCGCCCTCGTGGATGAACACGAGGAACCCGAGCAGGATCGTGGCGTATACGATCATAAGAACTATATCCATGAACTCGAGTCCTTTCGAGCGCGAGGTTGGGAAAGCCAGCGCGGTTTCCCGCGCCTGCGCCCATTATAGGAAACGGGAACCCGCCCGAACCGATGTGCGGGAAAAACCTACAAGCCCTGTGGAAAATGCACACGAGAAGCCGGCTGCAGCAGGCCGGACGACGGCGGGTCGGGCAGCGACAGGCCAGGTTGCAGCAGGCCGGACGGCGAATCGGGCGGCGGCAGGCCGGCGGCGAGCCGCACGGTGACCGGCGTTTTCTCTAGCGTACCTCGAGGCTGGCGAGGATGTCGTCCCAAAACGCGGGGTCGTCGTCGTATTCGTGCTGGTAGAACCCACAGTATACGAAACCCACCGTGTCCCCGTCGATTTCTGCAAAGCAGGATCTCGTGACGAACCCATCGTTTTCGTAGGGCACGACGGTATCCCAGATCAAGCCGCGGCACCCGTCCAAGACCACAAGCTGCGGCTCGAGGTAGACGCGTTTTCGAAGGTTCTCCAGAAACGAAGACCACATGGCAGCCTGCGCATCCGAGGTTTTCGGATCACGCAATCTCTCTTCCAGCGCATCGGCCGCCTTGCGCGCCTCCTCCTGCGCCTTCTCGGTATAGCCCCGCAGATCGTCGAAGCTCATCCCTGTGAACTCCCCCACGTAGAACCCGTGGGAGAAGCTGTCATCGCCCACCACCTTCTGCGAACCGGCGATCTCCCTGCCCATCATGTTCGAAGTCCCGGGCTCCATCTCCGCGATCACCCACAGGCCGTCAGGATACCCGAGTGACGCGCGGCCTTCCGTTACCCGGTTGGGGAACTGCTTCGCGCTTTTCACCACCTGCACGAGGGGCTCTCCCGACGGCTCGGGCGCCGGGACGCCCCCTGCCACCGCAAGAAGGCCGAGCGAGACGGCGACGGCCGCACAGATCACCAGGCGGAAAGGATCCCGCCTGGTCCCACGCCCTTCTCCGGCTTCTTCCATGCCGAGCCCCTTCCCCTTCGTCCCCGCAAGAGCGCGGCCGCCCCTTACTGCGCCGCGATCCACTCCCGGGCCCTTGCGCGGGCCCAGGCGTCCACGGCCTCCAGCTGCTCCAGGCTCTCCACGGGCTGCACGTCGTGGGCGTCCATGACGGCCTCCACGCAGGCGGCTATCCCCAAGTACGTGCCCTCCTCGGCCAAGAACGCCGCCACGGCCACCTCGTTCGCAGCGTTCATGGCGCACGGCAGCGTGCCGCCGCGCTCGCCGGCCGCGCGCGCGAGCGCCAGGCAGCGGAACGTGCCGGTGTCGGGCGCGGCGAACTCGAGCGAGCCCAGCTTCGTGAAGTCGAGCGGCTCAACCGGCGCGTCCCAGCGCTCGGGGTAGCTCAACGCGAACTGGATGGGAATGCGCATGTCGGTGGTGCCGAGGTGCGCCTTCACGCTGCCGTCGGAGTACTCCACCATGGAATGGATGGCGCTCTGCGGCTGCACCACCACGCTGATGCGGTCGTAGGGCATGGCGAACAGGTGGTGCGCCTCGATGACCTCGAGCCCCTTGTTCATGAGCGTGGACGAGTCGATGGATATCTTCGCTCCCATGTTCCACGTGGGGTGCGCGAGCGCCTGGGCGGGCGTGATGGCGGCGAGCTCGGCGCGCGTGCGGCCGCGGAACGGGCCGCCCGACGCCGTCACCCACAGGCGCGCCACCTCGCGCGCGTCCTCGCCCAAGAGGCATTGGTAGATAGCGCCGTGCTCCGAGTCGATGGGCATGAGCGCTCCGGCGGGCCCGACGGCGGGCGCCGCGCCGGCTGCGCGGCGCTGCGCGTCCACCTGCGCGGCCAGCGGCATGATGAGGTCGCCGCCCACCACAAGCGACTCCTTGTTGGCCAGCGCGAGCACCTTGCCGGCGCGCAGCGTCTCGTAGCTGGCACGCAACCCGGCCGCGCCCACGAGCGCGTTCACCACGATGTCGGCCTCCGGCAGCCGCACGAGGTCGGCCACGGCCTGCGCACCGAACCCGAGCGAGCCCTCGCCGCCCGCGCTGCGGCGCGCCACGGCCTCGGCAAGCGACGACGGCGCATCCGCCGCCGGCAGCGCGCCGCCGCGCGCCTGCGCGGCCAGCTCGTCGGCCACCGGCTCGCCTGCCAGGCGTCCGTCTCCCACGGCCAGGTGGCGCACGCCGAACTCCCGTGCCTGCGCCAGCAGCTCCTCCGCGCGCGTGCCCGCGGCGAGCGCCACCACCTCCAGCTTGTCGGCATGGCGGCGCGCCACGTCGAGCGTCTGCGTGCCGATGGAGCCGGTCGACCCCAGTACGACGATGCGTTTCATACGTGCCTCCTAGAGCAGCGGAGCCTAATACGGTATGCAGCCTCCTGCCACCAGCAAGATGGCCGAAGTCACGGCCACCAGGAACAGCGAGTCGCAACGGTCGAGCAGGCCGCCGTGCCCCGGCATGATGGTGCCGGAGTCCTTGAAGCCGGAGTTGCGCTTGATGCGGCTCTCGGCCAGATCGCCGAGCACGCCCATGAGACCGCTCGCCAAGCCGAACAGGATGGCCTGCGGGATGGACATGGTCACACCGGGCACGAGCGTCATCAGGCACCAGAAAACCGCGGAGCCCGCGAGCCCGGCGAAGAAGCCCTCCCAGCTCTTCTTCGGGGAGGTGCGCGGGGCCAGCTTGTGCTTGCCGAACTTGCTTCCCACCAAGTAGGCGAACGAGTCGTTGGCCCATACGCTCAAGAGGATGCCCAGCACCAGCACGCCGCCCCATGGCGCCGGCAGCGCCTCGCGCACCACGATGATGCCCGATAGCAGCATGCCGCAGTACGCGGCGCCGAAGAAGCTCACGCCCACGTCGGGCACGCGCGCCCGCATCCAGAACACGTACCACACGATAAGCGCCAAGAGCAGCGCCAGGCTCACGTACAGCGCCCCGTCCAACCCGAGGAAGAACACGCTCACGGGATACAGCATGGCGGCGATGATGCCCAGCATCTCGTTCGGCAGCTTCGCGTCCTGGCGCAGCATGTAGTAGAACTCCCCGGCCGTGATGCCGGCCATGGCCACGAGCAGCGCGAGCGTGGTCCACTCGCTGGCCAGCACGCACACCACGGACACGACGATGTAGACGAACCCGGTGCGGAAACGCACCTGGAAGTTCGTGGGGTTCTTCAGCTTCTTCGGCGTCTTGTCCTGTGCGAAGTCCTTGAGCCGCTCCTTGCGCGTGCGGTCGTCCTCTTCCGGAACCGCCTCGTCGGCCCGCCGCGGCTCCATCCTACTTCACCGCCCCGAACCGGCGGTCGCGCCCCTGGAACTCCAAGAGCGCCCGCAGGAGCTCGTAGCGGTCGAAGTCGGGCCACAGCACGTCGGTGCACACGAACTCGGAATAGGCGATCTGCCACAGCAGGAAGTTCGACACGCGCATCTCGCCGCTCGTGCGGATGAGCAGGTCGGGGTCGGGGATGTCCGCCGTGTACAAGTGCCGGGCGAACGACTCCTCGGTGAGCTCCTCGGGCGCGCGGCCGGCGCGCGCCGCGGCATGGGCCTCGTCCATGAGCGATCGCATGGCGTCCAGCATCTCCACGCGGCCGCCGTAGTTCACGGCCACCACGAGCGTCATGCCGTCGTTGTCCTTCGTCTTCTCCCACGCCTTCGCGAACGCGTCGCGCGTCTTCTTCGGCAGCTCGTCGGTGCGCCCGATGGTCATCACGCGCACGTGCTCCTCGTGCAGGCCGTCCACCTCGGCAAGCATCGTGGTGGCGAACAGGTTCATGAGGCCGATGACCTCGTCCTGCGGCCGCTTCCAGTTCTCGGACGAGAACGAGTAGATGGTGAGGTAGCGCACGCCCACGTCCGACGCGCAGCGGATGGTCTCGCGCACCGCCTCGATGCCGGCCTTGTGGCCGAACAGGCGGTTCTTGCCGCGCTCCTTGGCCCAGCGGCCGTTGCCATCCATGATGACGGCCACGTGCTCGGGCACCGCCGCAGGGTCGAGCCGCGTCGGATCGAGGTCGGCGGGAGGGTTCGGGAATATGTAGTCGAGCGGTTTGTTCAAGGAAGCACTGCTTTCAAGTCGCACGCCAACCGCGCAGGTTGATTCAAATCCCACAGGTTGGCGTAGTAAGTCAGCGAGAAGCGTCGAGGTGTTCGAGATCGTGGGGAAGGCGATGGCGAAGCGTACTTCGGTACGCGAGTCATCGGCTTCGCCGCGAGATCGGGCGCATCGACGCTTCGCAGCGTCGAGCAGTTCCGCGGGCCGGAGGCCCGCGGAACCCCTAGATTTCCATCACTTCGGCTTCCTTCTTCTTGAAGGCCTCGTCCACCTGGGCCACGTACTTGTCGGTGAGCTTCTGCACCTCGGCCTGGGCGCGGCGCTCGTCGTCCTCGGGGAGGTTGTCGTCTTTCACGCAGCGATCGAGGGCGGCGTTGGCGTCCTGGCGCGCCTTGCGCACCGCGACGCGGGCCTCCTCGGCATAGCCCTTGCACTGCTTCACCAGCTCGCGGCGGCGTTCCTCGGTGAGCGAGGGGAACGGCAGGCGGATGCACGAGCCGTCGTTCGACGGCGTGACGCCCAGGTCGCTCTCCATGATGGCATGCTCGATGGCGCCCAGCACGCCTTTGTCCCACGGCTCGATGACCAGCATATGCGCGTCGGGCGTCTTGATGCCGGCCATCTGGTTCACCGGCGTGGGCACGCCGTAGTAGTCCACCTTGATGCGGTCGAGCAGCAGGGCGTTCGCCCGCCCCGTGCGCACGGAGCCGAACGCCTCGCCCAGCGACGCGAGCGCACGCTCCATGCGCTCCTCGGCCTGCAACATAATATCATCAACCATGATCGGCTCCTTTCACCCAACTCCCTGCGGTGCGGCGGCGCGCACCGATCGCCGCGCCGGGGCGCGGATGCATCTCTATTCTACCGTGGTTCCAACGTTTTCGCCCTTCAAAGCGCGCGAAATGTTGCCCTCGACCGTCAGATCGAACACGATCATGGGCATGTGGTTGTCCATGCACAGCGAGGTGGCCGTGGAGTCCATGACGTTGAGGCCCTTCGACAGCACGTCCATGTAGCTGATGCGGTCGAAGCGCTTGGCGTCCGGGTTTTTGGACGGGTCGCTGTCGTAGACGCCGTCCACCTTCGTGGCCTTCATGAGGCAGTCCACGTTGAGCTCGCAGGCGCGCAGGGCGGCCGTGGTGTCGGTGGTGAAGTAGGGGTTGCCCGTGCCGGCGGCCAGGATGACCACGCGGCCCTTCTCCAGGTGGCGCACGGCGCGGCGGCGGATGTAGGGCTCGGAAACCTCCTGCATGGTGATGGCGCTCTGCACCCGGGAGAAGATCCCGTGGCGCTCGAAGGCGTCCTGCAGGGCCAATGCGTTCATGACGGTGGCCAGCATGCCGATGTAGTCGGCCTGGGCGCGGTCCATGCCCTCGGCGCTTCCCGCCAAGCCGCGGAAGATGTTGCCGCCGCCCACGACCACGGCCACCTCCACCTCGTCCTCGACGATGTCGGCGATCTCGTCGGCCAGCGCGTCGACGACCTTCGGGTCGATGCCGTATCCCACGTCGCCCGCCAGCGCCTCGCCCGAGAGCTTCAGCAGCACGCGCGGGTACGCATACCCGCGCTCGCGCACGCGCGCCCACTTCTCAAGCTCCTCGACGTTCTCCTCCGCCTTCGCCCTGTCCTCAGCCATGACCAACCCCTTCGATGACCGTCATATGTGCATACGTTGCATCAATCTTACCCGAAAATGGAAAAGGCCGCGCAGCTCGCACGGCCTTTTCCAGGCAGTTCACGCAATGAGCAGACGGGCGGCGGGTATCCGCCCGCAACCCTTACGCCGCGTTCTCGCTGGACCCGCTGCCACCGCCGAACAGGCGCTCGAGCAGGGATTCCTGAGCGTTGTTCTGCTGGGTGGAGGCGCTCTGCGAGCTCTCGTCGGAGCCGAGCGTGACCTCGACCTCCTTCGTCTCGCCGTTGCGGTTGACCTCCAGCTTCACCTTGTCGCCGGGGTTCTTGGAGCGGACGTCCAGCATGAGGTCGCTCGCGGACTCCACCTTCTGGCCGTCGAACTTCGTGATGATGTCGCCCTCCTGCAGGCCGGCCTCGGAAGCGCCGGAGCCCGCGCTGACGGCGGCCACGTAGGCGCCCTCGTCAACCGACAGGCCGTAGCGCTGGGCGTTCTGGGCGTTAACCGTGGACAGCGACACGCCGAGCTGCGCATGGGTCGGGGTCTTGCCGTCGATGATCTGCTGCGCCAGGTTCACCGCGTAGTTCACCGGGATGGCGAAGCCGACGCCGGAGTAGTTGCCCGAGTAGGACGTGATCAGCGTGTTGATGCCGATGAGCTTGCCGTCGGCATCGACGAGCGCGCCGCCGGAGTTGCCGGGGTTGATGGCCGCGTCGGTCTGGATCATGTTCGGGTAGATGGTGGTCTCGCCGGAGCTCTGGCCGTACTGGTCGGTGCCGGCGTCCATGATCTGCGAGCGGCTCGTGGCCGACACGATGCCGGTGGCGACGGACTGCTCGAGGCCGAACGGGCTGCCGATGGTCATGACCCACTCGCCGATGATAAGGTCGTCGGAGTTGCCGATCTCGATGGCCTTGAGGCCGCTGGCGTCCTTGGCCTTGATGACCGCGATGTCGGAGCTGGGATCGCTGCCCACGACCTCGGCGTCGTAGGTCTCGCCCTCGATGGTGACCTTGTAGGCGTCGCCGCCCGCAATGACGTGGTAGTTCGTGATGATGTAGCCGTCGTCGGTGAGCACGACGCCGCTGCCGAGCGAGGCCTGCGTGAGCGTGCTGCCGGAACCGGAGTTGGAACCGCCGCCGAAGCCGTACATGCCGCCCATGTTGGACTGGTTCGCGTACACGTCGATGGCGGCCACGGAGGGCAGCGCTTTCTGGGCCACGGCCTCGGCCAGCGTCTGGTCGGATTCGGCGTCGGTGGCGTTGATGCTGCCGGAGCTCTGCGAGCCCAGCTGCGTGGACGAGCCGGAGTCGGAGCCGCCGCCCTTGTCGGCACCGGTAGCGGCCTGCCAGATGCCGAAGCCGCCCAAACCGATCACGCAGGCGAGAGCCGCGCCCGCGAACGCGAGCAGGAACGTGCGCAGGCCGTGCGACTTCTTCTCAACCGTCACCTGGCCAGGCGTGTGCTGCGGCTTGTAGGTTTGCTGGTAGTAAGGCTGCTGCCCCGTTTGGGCTGAATGCTGGGCATGCTCGTCGCCCGGAGTCGGCGGGACGGAGCCGCCGGCGGGGGTGTTGCCGTGCATATCGGTCATGTGGTTCACGCTCCTTGGGTATCGTTATGGTCGATGATCGCTTCGCTTAGGTAGGTGATGGGCCTACCATATCACGCGTGGTTCCTGATCAGGTTTCCTTCAACGCAATTGTCATCTTCGCGTCATGGAATTACACCGTTTGGTGTACAGGGCGTACATCGGCTGACGCAGGCCGCGGGGCGGGCCGCGCAAGAGATGCGAGAAGGGGCGTGCTATCATGAGAGGCATCGTCATCGAGGATGTGCAAGGAGCGCCCATGTCCGACCAAACGCCTCCGCGGCGAACCGCCGCCCAACGCCTCCAAGCGCTGTACGTACGCGTGCTGCTGCGCCTGCTGCCGCACCTGATAACGCTGCTCCGGCACGTTTCGCCGAAGATCCGCGCCGAGGTGGCCTACCTGGCGCCGGGCTATACGTTCATGCTGTCTGTGCGCGGCACCGACCTGGCCTGCACATGCCGCCGCACCGGCCGCGGCTCGTTCGAGCGCATTCCGCCCGCGCGCGTTGCCCGCGACGTCGAGCCGGGAAGCGGGCTGGCCAGCGCCGATGCGGACGCCGTGGCTGTGGACTACGTCATCGACTTCCGCTCGCCGGCCTATGCGTTCGGCTGCTTTTCGGGCGGCCTGACGCTGAAGGACGCCCTCGCGCAGCGCGCGTTCTCCACGCGCGGTCCCAACGACACGGGCGTGGCCCTCACCTATCTGTTCACGGCGCTGCTGAAGATGTTCTTCGGCTGGCGGCGCGCGTATCGCAGACCGACGGCGGCAACGCCGTAGGAGAAAGGGAGACGGTGCCCCGGAACATGCCACAGCCTCTGTTTTCGGCCGCACCTTCGCAAGCGTTCGACCTGCGTAGATGCAGCATATGACCTGCTCATGGCGCTGGACAAGAACGGAGGCTGTGGCAAGTTTTCCCGAGAAGGCGAAGGAGAAGCCGTGAAAGCATTCGAATTCTGCTGCCCCACCAAGATCATCGCGGGGTCGCACGCGCTGGACAAGCTGCCCGATGAGCTGGCCGACCGCGGCGTGGTGCATCCGCTGGTCATGACGGACGCGGGCTTGGTGAAGCTGGGCGTGGCCGCCAAGCTCACCGACGTGCTGGACGCGGCCGGCGTGGCCTACGAGGTGTTCGACCAGGTGCCGCCCGACTCGTCCATGGACGTGGTGAACGAGGTGGCGCGCCTCTACGCCGAGCGCGGCTGCGACGGGTTCGTGGCCATCGGCGGAGGCTCGGTCATCGACACCACGAAGGGCGCGGCCGCCTCGCTCGCCTGCGAGGGCGTGGACTTCGCCACGTTGCAGGGCTCGGAGATCCTGCACGCCGACCTGCCGCCGTTCATCGCCGTGCCAACTACCGCCGGCACCGGCAGCGAGGTAACGCTCGTGGCCGTGGTGGCCGACACGAAGAAGCATGCGAAGCTCTCGTTCACGTCCTACAAGCTGGTGCCGCACGCGGCCATCCTCGACCCGGCGCTCACGGCGTCGCTGCCGCCGAAGCTCACGGCCACCACCGGCATGGACGCGCTCACGCACGCCGTGGAGGCGTACACGTCCATCCAGAAGAACCCCGTGTCCGACGCGTTCGCGGTGAAGGCCATCGAGCTCATCGCGGCCAACCTGCCCACGGCCTGCCGCGACGGCGCGAACGTCGATGCGCGCACGAGCCTGGCACTCGGATCGCTCATGGCGGGGGCGGCGTTCAGCAACGCCATGGTGGGCATCGTGCACGCGCTCGGGCACTCGCTCGGCGGCCTCTGCCACATCCCGCACGGCCAGGCCATGATGATGCTCCTTCCCCACTGCGTGCGCTTCAACCTCTACCATGGCGTGCACGCCGGGCTTTACGGCGAGCTGCTGTCCCACCTGGCGCCCGCGCGCGCGGCCGAGCTGGGGCCGCAGGCGATGCCAGCCGAGCGCGACCTGGCCTTCTGCGATGCGCTGTTCGCCATGAACGAGCACTGCCACGAGCAGTACGGCGTGCCGCTCAAGCTGTCGGAGCTGGGCGTGGCGCACGACCAGCTTCCCGCCGTGGCGAGGCAGGCCCGCTACGACGGCGCCGCCCTGTACAACGAGGCCGAGATCACGCTGGACGACGCCCTCGAGATCCTGGAAGCAACGTACTAGGCAGGTTCCCCCGTAGGGCAAAGGCTCTGCCCTTGCAGTCAATAGGGGACGCCATCGCAGGTCGAGCGGCAAGGACAGAGCCCTTGCCCTACGAAGGTAACGAGAAAGGCACGAGCATGACCAACATCCCCACCTTCGCAAGCCTCGCCGACGTGGAAGCCGCCGCGCAGCGGATGCGCGCCTTCTTCCAGACGGGCGCCACGCTGCAGGTTGACTACCGCCGCGAGGCGCTCGTGAAGCTGAAGGCCTACCTCAAGGCCAACGAGGCGCGCATCCTGGAGGCGCTGCACGCCGATCTGGGAAAAGCCGCGTTCGAGGGCTACGCTACCGAGCTCGGCCTCGTCTACGACGAGATCAACACGTGCGTGAGGCACCTGTCCAAGTGGGCGCGCCCGCGCCGGGTGCCCACGCCGCTCGTGCACTTCCACTCTACGTCGAAGGTGTACCCGAGCCCGCTGGGCGTCGTGCTGGTGCTCTCGCCGTGGAACTACCCCGTGCAGCTGGCGCTCGTGCCGATGGTGGACGCCATCGCGGCCGGCAACTGCGTGGCGCTCAAGCCCTCGCGCACCTCGAAGGCCACGAGCGAGCTTCTGATCGATATCCTGGCGAACGTGTTCCCGCCCGAATTCGTATGCGGCTTCCCCGGTTCCGGCGCCATGAACGACTGGCTGCTGGACGTGCGCTGGGACCAGATCTTCTTCACCGGCAGCCCGGGCGTGGGCCGCACCATCATGGAGGCGGCGGCGAAGCACCTCACGCCCGTGGTGCTGGAACTGGGCGGGAAGAGCCCCTGCATCGTGGACGAGACCGCCAACGTGAAGCGCGCAGCCCAACGCGTGGCCTGGGGCAAGGGCATCAACTCAGGGCAGACGTGCGTGGCGCCCGACTACCTCCTCGTGCACGAGAACGTCGTGGACGATTTCGTGTCGCAGCTCGACGCGTGCTTCCATCAGTACTACGGGCAGGACATCCTGGCGTGCGAGCAGTGGCCGCACATGATCTCGCAGCGCCACTTCGAGCGCGTTATGGGACTCATCGAGCGACGCAATCCGAACGCGACGGTGGCGTTCGGCGGCCACGGCGACCCCGAGACGCTGCGCATCGAGCCCACGTGCCTGCGGGGCGTGACGCTCGACGACCCCATCATGGGCGAGGAGATATTCGGGCCGGTGCTGCCCGTGCTCACGTACCGCTCGCTCGACCAGGCCTTCGACATCGTGCGCGCCTTCGAGAAACCGCTCGCCTGCTACGTGTTCTCCGACGACAAGCAGGTGCAGCACCGCGTGCTCACGCGCCTGCCCTTCGGCGGCGCCACGGTGAACGACGTGGTGATCCACCTGGCGAACAACCACATGGGCTTCGGCGGCGTGGGCAACTCCGGCATGGGCGCCTACCACGGCAAGGTGGGCTTCGACTGCTTCACCCACTACAAGTCCACGCTCAAGAAGGGCACGTGGCTGGAGATGCCCATCCGCAACCCGCCTTTTGACGATACGAAGATGAAGCTGCTGAAGATGCTGATGAAATAGGGGGCGTGGGCACCCTGCCGGTCGGCGCCCCGCCCGTGCAGCGCTTCTCGCACACTTCGCGAAAGCTCGGCGTGCTGCACGGGCGGGGCGCCGACCGGCAGGGTGGTGGACTCTTTCGCAGGGGGTCAAGCTGCGTGCTCTGCGTCACTGGGGAGCGGGTTGCGGGCTGTTCGGGTGGGGGGTCCACCGGTAAGACGATGCGTGCTTGCTGGCAGTCTTTTATTATGTTATAAATAAGTTACTTATTTATAACAAGGAGGACGTCCATGAGCATGCAGGCTGCACTGCCTCAGATACGGCCCATCAGCGACTTGCGAACACGGTTGAACGATATCGAGAGTCTGGCGCGCGAGACGCGCGAGCCCATCATCATGACGAAAAACGGCGCGGCCTCGCTCGTCGTCATCGACAGCGAGGCCTACGACGAGCACTTGCGCCATGAGCGCGCCGTGCGCAAGCTACGCGAAGCGGAGATCGAGGAGAAATATCGGCCGGCCGCCATTCCCTTCGACGAAGTGAAGACGCGCGTTGACAAGCTCATCGAATCGGCGGAGCAACTTCATGCGCGAGATTGAGTTCAGGCCGCGCGCAAGCGCCGACCTCGACGGCATTCTCGCTTACATCGCGCTCACGTTGAAGTCGCCGCAAGCTGCGCGCGACACCGCCAACGCGATCTTCGCCGCCATCGAGCGCGCGACCGAGATGCCGGAGCTCGGCCAGCCGTTCTTCGACGAGGACCTCGAGCATCCGGCCTACCGGCGCAAGCTCGTGAAGCGCTACTGGGTGTACTACACGTGCACGGACGACACGCTCACTGTGCGCCGCATCTTCCACACGACGCAGGACACCGACTGCTACGGGTTCGAGCTGCTCGACGACTAGAGCGCAAGCCGGGGCGCGGCGGCCGTTCCGCGCCCCGGCCACACGCTACCTCTTCTCGATGGGAACCTGGATCTCGGTGAGCCACTGGGACTCGTCGGCGCAGTTCCATATGCCGTCGATGTAACTCTCGCGGGCGAGGCCGGACGCGCGGTAGCCGTTCTGCTCGATCCAGTCCATGGCGAACGCGTAGGCGCGCGGCAGGTCGGCGTAGGAACCGCGGTGCATCACGGACGCAACGGTGACCGCCGGCGCCTCCTCGAACACGATGCCGTCCGACTCCACGCCGTACTCCTCCACGGCCTCGCTGTACTTGATGGTGATGTCGCGCTCCTTGTACTCGCCGTCGAGGTACGTGATGAAGCAGTACTCGGGCGTGGCGCACTTGAGGTTCGGGTTGGCCTCCTTCACGGCGCGGCCGAGGGCGGGAATCACCTCGAAGTACGCGGAGAAGTCGGGCACGGTCATGGTCTTGGAGAACACGATGCAGCTGGGCAGGTCCTTGATGGTGGCTTGATAGTTCATGGAAAACCCCTTTCCTTCGTCTGAGAGCATGAATGCGATACGCGCGAGGCGTTCCTGGCGCGCGGCGAGTTCCCGCTCGACGAGCTCACGGCGTCGTGCGAGGATGGGACGCGGGTCGGCGCCGCCCTCGATGGCGGCTACCTCGTCCACCGACAGGCCCGCCTGCCGCAGCGCCTGGATGCGGTGCAGGTCGACGAGCTGGGACGTGGTGTACAGGCGGTAGCCCGTCGCGCCGTCCACGGCAGCCGGGCGCAGAAGCCCGATGCGGTCGTAGTGGTGCAGCGTCTTGATGGTGGTCTTGCCCATCTTCGAGAACTCTCCGATGTAGAACATGGTTCTCACCTCCTTCTCATCGCATTCAACAGCCTCCTGCACGGGGAGGGTCAAGGGGTGTTTTCAAAAAATCTCGCACAGGATGCGAAGCAGCAGTCCCGATGCGACAACGCAAGGGTAGCAAACGCACCTCCCTTCTTGCGCGGGCCTATCGAAAATCTGGAGGTTATGCGGCAAGCAGAGAAACGACGCCGGGGGGGAGTGCAAGATAGCGCGGGCTGCCCAAAGCGCGTGCGCAGGGCGGGCTGCACCTAGGGCGCACATGCAGGGCGGCTCGGGCCGCTCCTCGGGGCGCGCCCGCGCCTGATCCACGAAATTGAGGAGATTCCGCGGCCGGCGAAACAGTTCGGCTTCCTCGCGCGTGTTCTTGGTAACGGCTCGGTAACCGAGGAGCCGTGATGGTGCGCATGCAGGTTCGCCCGTTCTTTCAGCTTGCTTTCAAGTTCGGGCGCTAACCTCGGCACCAAAGGAAACCGCTCGAAGGGGCACCTATGCCGTACCGACCGACCCGTCGCCAGAATACCTTCCCCGGCACCACGCCGTACCGGCGCCGCCCCTGCGTCGAAGGCGCCCGCCGTTCCCGGCCGCTGTTCGCGCAGAGCCGCGTGGCGCGGGCGGGAAGCGTCCTGGCACGTTGCAAGGCGGCCCTCGCCTGCTTCGGCGCTGCGGCTCTCGTGCTGGCCCTTGCGCTCGCCCTGCCGCCCACGACCTCGCCTTCGGCGGCGGCCGACGTGGACCTCGAGGCGCGGGCCGCCGCCGAAGCCGCCCAGCTGCAGGCCGCCGCCGAGCTCCCGCGCAGCGCGTCCCTTGACGTGCCGGCCCTGCAGCAGTACCCCGAGCTCCCCACCGGCTGCGAGTCGGTAGCGCTCACGAACGCGCTTCTGGCCTGCGGCTTCGTCCTTCAGAAGACCGAGATGGCCCAGGAGTGGCTGCCCACGAGCGCCGACGACTTCGTGCACGCCTTCATGGGCGATCCCTCCTCCCCCAACGGGCACTCCTGCATGGCCCCCGCCATCGCGGACGCGGCGTCGGCCTACCTGGCCGCCCACGGGTCCAGCCTCGAGGCAACCGACCTGACAGGTGCGGCCTTCCGCGACGTGCTCGCCCAGGCGGCCGCCGGCAACCCCGTCGTCGTATGGTGCACCATTGGCCTGGACGAGCCCGGCGCGTGCTACCGCACCGCGCAGGAAGAAGGCCGCACGTACCGCCTTGTCACGAACAGCCATTGCGTGGTGGTGCGCGGCTACGACCTGGACGCCGGCACCGTGCTGGTCAGCGACTCCCTGGCCGGCCAGGTTTCCTATCCCCTGGCCACGTTCGCCGCCCGCTACTACGCCCTGGGCGCGCAGGCCGTGGTGCTGCGGTAAAGGCGCCGACCCCGCCTGTACGAGTCAGACGGGGTCGGCCGGGCGCTTCTAGCTGCGGAACCTACCTGCGGGCGGGCTCCTGCTGGGTGATGCAGTGGATGTTGCCGCCGCCGTAGGCTATCTCGCGGGTGGGCACCCCCACGATCTCGCGGTCGGGGAACATGGCCTGCACCTGCTCGCGGGCCAACTCATCGTACTCGTCGCCGTACTGCGGGAAGATGATGGCGCCGTTCACGATGAGGAAGTTCATGTACGAGGCGATGGCGTAATCGTCGGTCGTGCGCGGCAGCGTGCCCTCCACCACGTCGATGGCGTCCACCTCCTCCTGCGACATATAGGTGGGAACCTTCGGCATGGTGAGCTTGTGCACCTTCAGCTGGCGGCCCTTCGCGTCGGTGGCCTGCGACAGCGTGTCGTAGGCGGCATGGGCGGCCTCGTAGAACGGGTTGTCCTCGTCGTCGGTCCAGATGCAGGCCACCTCGCCGGGGCGGACGAAGCACGCCACGTCGTCGATGTGGCCGTTCGTCTCGTCGGGGTCGATGCCGTCCTTGATCCAGATGATCTTCTCCACGTTCAGGTACTCGCGCAGATAGCCCTCGATGTCCTCCTTCGAGAGCTCCGGGTTGCGGCCCGGCGACAGCAGGCACATCTCCGTGGTCATGACGGTGCCCTCGCCGTCCACGTGGATGGAGCCGCCCTCCAGCACGAACGTGTCGGGGCGGTAGCGCACGGCGCGCGCGAGGTCGGCCACCTTCACGCCCACCAGCGCGTCCTGGTCCCAGGGGAAGTAAAGGCCGTCGTACAGGCCGCCCCAGGCATTGAAGTGCCAGTGCACCGCGCGCACGTCGCCGTCGTCGTTTTTCACGAACGTGGGGCCGCAGTCGCGGATCCACGAGTCGTCCGAGGTCATCTCGATGACCATGACGTTGTCATCCTCGGACATCTCGAAGCGGGCGGCCTCGTAGTCCTCGGGCTTCGCACCGATGATCACGGGCTCGAAGCGGGCGATGGCGCGCGCCACCTCGGCGAACGCCTTCTGCGCGGGCTTTGCGCCGTCGCGCCAGTTGTCGGGACGGTGCGGCCAGAGCATCCAGATGCGCTCCTGCGGCTCGAACTCGCCGGGCATGCGGTAGCCGTCCTGCCTCGGGGTGGACTGCTCTTCGTAAATGGTTTCCATAGGTCAGGTCCTTTCGAACGTCGTTACAACATAGCAGGTGCGGGGCGGGGCGCCACACCCAGGCGAGAGCCGCGCCTTGGGAGCCGCGTCCCTCGCCGAGGCAGGGCGCCCGCGCGAGTGGCGTGCGCCTGCGCGGCGGAGCGCCCCGCAAGGCCGGCGCGCTACACCAGATCGCGCGGCTCGCGGCCGATGAGCATGTCCTCCTCCATGGCGACCTCCTCGGAGGGGGGCTCCTCCTCGAAGCTGTGCGCCACGTCGTAGGCGAACGGATCGCCGTGCGTGCCCATGCCGCCGTAGTGGTCGTCGCGCCCGCGGGCCGACCACACGCGCACGATCTCGCCGAGGATGACGAACGCTATCACGCCGATGAGCATGGGTATCTTCGACATCTCGGCCTCGGAGCCGTTCAGCGGCACGATGGTGGCGATGATGGACAGCACGAGCAGCACCACGGGCAGCCACGTTACCACCAGCAGCACGCCGCGCCCGCCCGGCACCTTGAACACGCGGTTCGCGGCCGGATCGACCGAGCGCAGCTTCAAAAACGCCGGGAACATGGGAATGTAGCTGATCAGCAGGAACACGATGTTCATGGAGAAGAAGATCCAGAAGAAGCCGTCGAAGCCGGCCAGCTCCATCACGGGCGACAGCAGCACGAGCACGCTGGCCACGATGCCGTTGACGATGGCCGCGCCGGTGGGCATCTGGTTCTTCTTGCTCTCGTGCGCGAACACATGCGGCATGTTCTGCTTGCGTGCGGCGTGCTCGGCCACGAAGTTCACGCCGAACGACCAGCTGACCATGTTGCCGAACAGCGTGATGAGGAACACGATGCCCACCACGACGAACAGCACGCTGCCCACGCCGGCCATGATGCCCACCGCGTCCATGATGCCGGAGTCGAGCGAGATGTCGAGCGCCGGGATGGCCGCCGCGATGCCGAACGAGCTGAACAGGTACAGCGCCGCGATGGCAATGCCGCCGGCGATGATGGCCTTCGGAATCTGCTTGCTGGGGTTCTCCATGGAGCCCACGTAGGTGGTTATGACCTCGAAGCCCATGAAGTTGAACAGGATGATGGACAGGTACGTGAGGCTGTTCGAGTCGAGCGACGGCAGGAACGTGGCCGGCGCCATGTCGTTCGCGAAGCCGTAGTTCACGGCGTACCAGATGCCCAAGCCGCCCACCACCACGGCGATGCCCACCTTGAGCACGGCCGCCAGGTTGAGGATCCACGCCGAGTCCGACACCTTCGAGAAGCTGAGGAACACGACGATCCAGATGAACGCCAGCTCTATGACGAGCGACGGCACCAGCCCTATCTCCATGCCCGTGATCATGGCGATGGTCTCGGGGAAGAGGAACGCGAGCGAGGCCATCCACAGCGGGAAGTTGATCCAGTAGTACCAGCTCACGCGGCTGCCCCATTTGTCGCCGAACGCACGGCGCACCCAGTCGTACAGACCGCCCTCGTCGTCGTAGGTGGTGCCGAGCTCGCTCACCACCAGGCCGTACGGCAGCAGGAATGCGACAATGAGGAATATCCACCAGAAGAACTGCGAGTTGCCGATAGCGGCGGCCGGCGCCGCCGCCTCCGCCACGAACACGACCGTGATGACCGACAGGATCGCGTCGATAAGGCGGAATTTCTTGTTCTTTGCCATAGGTTTCCTTCTTTCACGCACAGGTTTGCGTAGTCAGTCAGCGAGGGCAGCCGCGATGCTTCAGATTCGTGGAATGGCGCGGGCGGCGCGTGCTTCGGTACGCGAGCCCGCGTCATCGCGCGAGGATCGGGCGCCGCGGCTGCCCGCAGCATCGACTCGTTCCGAGGGCCGTCAGGCCGTCGGAACCCCTTGCTTCCCAAGGCCCTCCAGCAGGTAGTTCAGCTGCTCGCGAGCGTCATCGGCCTCGGGTTCGTCGACCTTCGCCTGCGGGCAGAACCACGCCAGCAGGCCGCGGATGGAGTGCTTGCGGTTCTCGGCCTCGTCCCAGCAGATGGACTGCGCACCGTCGATGACCTCGTCGGTGACCTCCTCGCCGCGCGAGGCGGGCAGGCAGTGCATGAACTTGGCGTCCGGGGCGGCCATCGCCATGAGCTCTTCGGTCACCTGGTACGTCGGGTAGAAGATGGCCATGCGCTCGTCCTTCGACAGCTCCTTGTCGTACAGGCCGTACCACACGTCGGTGTACACGAAGTCGGCGTCCTTCATGGCCTCCTCGCGGTTGTCGGTGACGGTGACGCTGCCGCCGGACTCCTCGCAGTTCTTGCGGCCGATCTCAAGCAGGTCCTCGCGGATCTGGTGCCCCTCGGGGCCGTACTGCACGAAGTCCATGCCCATCTTCGAGCAGATGAACATCTCGGACACGCACACCTGGGTGGCGTCGCCCACGAACACCATCTTGCAGTTCTCGATGCGCTTGCCCTCGGGCAAGTGCTCGATCATGGTGAGGAGGTCGCCCATCTCCTGTGTGGGGTGGTTGTAGTCGGACATGCCGTTGATCACAGGCACCTGCGAGTACTTCGCCAGCTCGACGAGGTCCTCGTGACGGTCGACACGCGCCATGATGACGTCGAGGAGGCGCCCCATCACGCGCGCGGAGTCCTCGATGGTCTCGTGGCCGCCCAGCTGGATGGTGCCGGGCGCGTAGAACTGCGCATCGCCGCCGAGGTCGGCCATGGCGCCCTCGAACGACAGGCGCGTGCGGGTTGACACCTGCTGGAAGATCATGCCGAGCGCCTTGTGCCTCAACAGTTCGGGAAAGTAGCCGGCCTTCACGCAGCGCTTGAGCACGCGGGAAAGCTCTATCATGTCGAGCAGCTGGTCCTTGGTGAAATCGTTGGTGTCGAGAAAATCTTTGGCAGTCATAGCGACGGGCCTCCTTCAAGCCGAATGGTCTAGAGAGAACGGGAACGATTCTGCCGGACGGCGCACCGCCTCCCGGGGAGCCAGCCCCGTTTGCAACACCGCCGTTGCCGCGCAATCAACCAACCGTTGCGCAGGCGGGAACGCGCGCAAAGCGCGACGTCGGATGGGCGGTCGGTCCGACAAAAGAAGCGGTGCTGCCGGATTGCAGCACGGCCGCGCCATGGGTGTCGGTATGGAGGCGCTGTGCAGCGCGGCTCGACAGGGACGGGAAGTCATGCGAGAATCGAGGGCGAACCGAAACCGAATCGCGACAAAGGATCGATCATGAACCTGCCCGGACTCGACACCCTGCGCCCCGAGCAAACCGACGAGCTTGACGCCCTCGCCCAGATGGTGGGCACGTGCTTCCTCGAGGAGATGTGGTACGTCACCTGGCTCGACGTGCCCGGCATGAGCGATGAGCGCAAGCTGGCCGTCACGCAAGCCGCCATCCGGTCGGACTATGCCGTCACCGCGCCGTACCAGTGCGTCTATGCGCTGCCCGACCATGCAGGGGCCGCGAACGTCTACCTGCGCAGCGAGCTTCCCGAAGGCGGCTGGGAGCGGCTGGAGGGGAAGTCGGCGCTGCTCATGGCCGCCACGCTCACGCCTGAGGAAGGTGCGGTCCTCGGGCCGCGCGCCGAAGCGATGGACCTCGCCTCCTCCACCAGCTGGCCGCTCGAGCGCGCACGGGCCGACGAGGATTTCATCTACTTCATCTCGGCCGGCGTCGATCCTGCCCGCCGCGGCACGGGCGCGTTCCGCCGCCTGTTCACGCCGTTTCTGGACGAGGCCGATCGGCGCGGCTTGCGCTGCTACCTCGATTGCTACACCGACCGCCTCGAGCAGATCTACGGCCACTTCGGCTTCGAGACGGTCGAGCGCCGAGGCGCGCCGGGATTCGACCTGGTGGAGCGCTGCATGGTGCGCGCGCCGCGCCCATAGCCGGGGGGGGGCGTCCTGTGAAGTCGAGCGAGATTGCGAAGCTGGCCGGTTGCACGGTGCGCACGCTGCGCCACTACCACGCCATCGGCCTTCTGCCCGAGCCGCCGCGCGGTCAGAACGGCTACCGCGACTACGGCGCGGAGGACCTCGCGCGCGTGCTGCGCGTGAAACGGCTCGCGTCGCTCGGGTTCTCGCTCGACCGCATCGGCGAGGTGCTCGAGCAGATGGACGCGAGCCCCGCCCACGCGGCCGGCGCGGGTGCCGACGACGCCCTCGACGAGCTCGACCGCGAGCTGGCCGCCCAGATCGAGCGCCTAGAGGAGCAGCGCCGCACGATCGCGCTGCTGAAGGCCGAGCGGCTCGACCCCGACCTACCGGTGCGGTTCGCGCAAGCGGTGCGGACGCTCATCGACTACAAAGAGGGAGCCATCACCAGCGGCGAGCGCGAAGCCCTGCTCATCACGGGGCATCTCTACACCGAGTCCGACACCGCCGAGCTCGAGCGCGTGATGGAGAAAATCCACCAACTCGGCTTGTTCGGGGAGATGAAGGCGATGAGCGATCGGTTCGACAAGCTGCCCGCCGATACGCCACGCGAGGAGCTCGACCAGCTCGTCGAGGAAGCGCTGGATATGATCGGCCCGTTCATCGACTGCCTCGATTCCGCCAACTGGGAAGACGTGACCAATCCGGAAGACATCGAGCTGGAACGCTTCGTCGACGAGCTTATGCGCAAGGGTCTGAACCCCGCTCAACTCTATGCGGAAGATCGCCTGGAAGAGGAGATGAAATCCCGCATCCTCGCCCGCAAAGAAGGCCAACGGTCCCACGTGCTGAAAAGCGACCCTTTACTGTAAAGGGTCGCTTTAACGGCAAAGGGCGCCTACCCACAATTGGACTCCGGCCGGACGCGGTTCTTCGCGTTTTCGGGGTCTCGGATGCACAGAAATCACCGCGGTGAAGCTCGCAAGGAGCGTTTGCCCATCCTTGCCTTTCCCGACCAGGGGAAACGCTCTTGCGAAAGCCGCGAGTGCACGCGCGGGAGCACTGAAACCCGCCAAAACGCTTCACAGCGGTGATTACTGTGACTCGGAGAGGGGCTTTCGACGAAGGGCCGTCCTCGGCGATCGTCATCGGGGGAGCGGGCGTCATCCCACGGGCGAAGATGGCGAAGCCGCACGGGATCTTTCGATTCGCTAACGACAGCCTCAAGGTGTTCCCCGTAGGCGAGTCTTCGTTCGCTCGCAAGCGCGGACCTCCCTCATAATTCCACCACAGCTCGCTTGACCCCGACGCAACGTCGTAGTTTTTACTTCCTTTCTGACGGAAACGGAAAGGAACCTCCCATGCACACGAACCCGCACCCGACCCGCATCGCGCCGCGCTTTTTGGCATCGAACGCGCTCTCGCTCCTCGGCAACTCCATCGCCGCGGTGGCGCTGCCGCTCATCCTGCTGGCCACCACCGGCGACGCGCTGGCCGCCGGCACGCTCGCGCTCATCTGCGCCGTGCCGCAGATGGTCATCGGTATCGTGGGCGGCGCGGCCCTCGATCGCTTCAACCGTCGCGACATCTCCATCCTGTCCGACCTCGTCTCTGCGGCGAGCGTCGCGCTCATCCCCGTGGTCGATATGCTGTGGGGCCTCGACTTCGGCTGGTTCGTGGCGCTCGGCCTGCTGGGAGCCATCGGCGACATCCCCGGCATGACGGCGCGCGACGCCCTGCTGCCCGCCGTGGTGGCCCGCGACAAGGCCGACCTGCAGCGTTTCATGGGCCTCACCCAGTCGCTCGACTCGCTCACCACCATCGTGGGGCCGGCCGTCGCGGCGTTCCTCATCGGCACGGTGGGCGGCGTGACGTCGCTGTGGTTCACGGCCGCACTGTCGTTCGCAGCCGCCGTCGTCACCTGCACGGTGCCGCGCTCGGTGGGCGCGGAGGGCCTGCGTCGGGACGGAGGTGCGTCGGAGGGCCGCAGCGCCGTGGCGTCCGCGCTCGACGCCCTGCGCACCGGCGCGCGCGTGCTCTTCCGCACCGACGGCGTGCTCACGGCCTCCACGCTGCTCTCCTTCGGCATCATCATGGTGATGGGATCGTTCCAGGGGCTCGTGCTGCCGGTGCACTTCACCGAGCTCGGCCGGCCGGAGCTTCTGGGCTACGTGCTGTCGGCCATGTCGCTGGGCCTCTTGGCCAGCTCGCTCGGCTACGCCGCCCTCGCGCCGCGCCTCGCGCGCCGCACGTGGTACCTGCTCTCGCTCGCGGGCATGGCGGCCGGCGTGGCGGTGCTCGGCACGCTGCCCGACTTCCCCGTCATGCTGCTCGGCGCGGTGCTCCTGGGCGTGAGCGCCGGGCCCGCCTCGGCGCTCCTCGGGTTCTTCATGCTCGACCGCATCCCCGAGCAGGACCGCGGCAGCGCGCTCGGCACGCAGAACTCGCTCGTGGTGGTGGCGGCGCCCATGGCCGTGTTCGCCACCTCGGCAGCTGTGACGGCCTTCGGCGAGGCGCCGGCCGCTTACGGCCTGGTGGCGTGCTGGTTCGTCATCACCGTGCTCGCCGTGGGCGCGAAGGGCATGCGGCGCCTCGACGAGGCGTCCCCTTCCGCAGCCGAGGCAGAGGCGCCCAGCGCGCAAGCCTGACCCGCGCACCGAGCATTTCGCGGCGGTGGCGCGCGCGTCGCGCCTTCGCAACGCCCAGCCGACGTCCGGAACGGACCGGCTGGGCGCTTTTATGATGCGAGGGCAAACGTCCGGACGCCGGGCAGGCCGCGGCATGCGGCTCCCGCCGCCCTGATCGAAAGGAGCACCACTATGTCCCAAACCGCTTTGGTAACCGGCGCGACGAGCGGCATCGGCGAATCCCTGTGCCTGCTGTTCGCCAGCGACGGATACGATCTCGTAACCGTAGCCCGCGACGAGGAGGCTCTCGAGAAGCAGGCCGAGGAGCTGCGCATCCTCGGCGTCGACGTGCTGCCCGTAGCCTGCGACCTGTCCGACCCGGATTCCGCGCGCACCATCTTCAAGCGCGTATGCAAGGCGGGCAAGGATATCGACATCCTTGTGAACGACGCGGGGTACAGCCCCGCCGGCCAGTTCTCGGACCTGCCAGTCGCGGACATCCGCGCCATGATCCAGGTGAGCGTCACGAGCCTGGCCGAGCTCACGCGCGTGTTCCTGCAGCCCATGCTCGAACGCGGCCACGGCCGCATCCTCAACATGAGCTCCATGATGGCGAAGACCCCCTGCCCCTACAACGCGCTCTACGGCGCCGCCAAGGTGTTCGTGCTGTCGTTCTCCACCGCGCTCGCCCGCGAGCTGCGCGGCACGGGCGTGAGCGTGACCACCGCCTGCCCCGGCGCCACGCGCACGAACTTCGCGAAGAACGCCGGGATCCAGAACGCGCCCGCTTGGAAGTACTTCTCCATGGACGCCGACGAGACGGCCATCCGCGTGTACCGTGCGCTCATGCGCGGCGAGCTGTGCGCCGTGACCGGCTGGTACAACAAGGTGGGGGCCGTCTCCGTGCGCTTCATGCCCATGGGCGTGCAGCTCTCCGCCGGCGAATGGCTCATGGGCAAGCGGAAGCACCCGCTTGACCACGAGGGAACCGAGGCTTCCGGCACACGCAACGGCAAGGGCAAGGAGCAGGGCGAAGGCAAGGACGGCCGCGATGGAAGCGACGGCAAGAAGAAGGCGGAGCAGCGGGAAGGCGGCGCATCCGGAAAGGGCGGCAAGCGCTACGAGCGCAAGCACCCGCTCGGACGCGACGGCAAGCGCGGCTTCTACCGCGGCGGCGATTCCGGAACCGACCACGAGCCCGAGCCATGGCCCGAGACGGCGCGCCCGCAGGATCCCTGCGGAGGAGGCCGCGGCTGGCGCGCGGCCACGCTCGGGTGCGCGATGTTCCGCCAGCACGGCTCGTCCGCAGCCCACGGAGCATCGGATGGGCGGCGCGAGCAAAACGGGCAGGGAGCGCAAGCGCGCCAAGGCCGCCAAGAGGCTCAGCAGGCGCAGGACCCGCAGCGCGGGCAGGCGCGCGGCAAGGGCTTCCATCCCGCCTCCGGACACCACCACGGCCCCACCCGCGACGGGCTGCCCGCGAGCCTCGGCCGCTTCGCCTGGCACGGCCCCTTCGCCAAGTAGACGCATCTGACCTGCACGTTCAAGAACATCTGCCCTCCTCATACCGATGGTATGAGGAGGGCAGACATACATAAATCACCTCTCGAAACCCCTCTTTACGCCCCGCACCCGATTTTCCGCCACGCGCCGCTGTGGGATGGTGTGCCCGAAGGCTTCGGCCTGGCGCATCCCGCCTCGGGCGGACGCCGAGCCCGAAGCCGCAGGCATGGGGAGACGGAAGGAGAGGGAGTGTGATGGCAGAGAAAAAAGACTACACCACCGTCGAGCACAAGAAGCCTTATCGCTACGAAGAAGACGGGCTCCACGTGACCAGGGGGTGCGGCTGGTCGGCACCGGGATGCCACCTGGGGTGCGGGGTCCTGCTGTACACCGATGACGACGGCAAGCTCGTCAAAGTGGAGGGAGATCCGGAGAACCCCTTCAACCAGGGACGCCTGTGCGTCCGCTGTCTCGACCTGCCCGAGGTCGTCTATTCCCCGGACCGCATCCTGCATCCCCTGAAGCGCGACCCCGAGAATCGCGGCAAGAACCAGTGGGAGCAAATAGGCTGGGACGAGGCGCTCGACGAGATCGCCGGGAAGATCCTTGCCGCCAAGGAGGAATACGGCCCGGAATCCGTGGCGTTCTACTCCGGCACCGGCCGTGACATCGGGCAGTACATCACGCGTTTGTGCTGGGGGTTCAACAGCCCCAACTTCGTGTTCATGATGTCGGGGCAGTCGTGCTATTCGCCCCGCGTCGCCGGCTGCTTCTCCACCTCGGGGTCGTTTTGGGTCGGCGACTACGCGCAGCAGTTCCCCGACCGCTACGACAACCCGCAGTGGGAGCGTCCCGACCTCATCGTCATATGGGGCAACAATCCCGTCGTCTCGAATTCCGACGGCCTGTACGGGCACTGGGTCGTGGACTGCATGAAGCGGGGCACGAAGGCCATCGTCGTCGATCCTCGCCTCACCTGGCTCGCCGCGCGGGCCGAGCTCTTCCTGCAGATCCGTCCCGGCACCGACGGCGCGCTGGCCCTCGGCATGGTGAACTACCTTGTGGAGAACAACCTGTACGACCGCGAGTTCGTGGACCTGTGGTGCTACGGCTTCGAGGAGCTGGCGGAACGCGCGCGGGACTACCCGCTTGACGAGGTCGCCGAGATCACGGAGATCCCGGCAGAGGAGATAGCCGCCGCAGCCCGTCGCATCGGAGCGGCCGAGCGGGCCATCCTCCAGTGGGGCGTGGCCATCGACCAGATCAAGGAAACCATCCCCACGGCGCAGGCCGTGCTCTCCCTGTTCGAGATTACCGGCAACATCGGCAAGCCCGGCACGATGCAGCAGCCTGCGAGCATCCTCAACTACGCCGCCGGCTGGGGCTCCGAGTTCCTCACGCCGGAGCAGGAGGCGAAGCGCATCGGACAGGAGGCCCACCCGCTCATCAAGATGGGCTTCCAGGAATGCGTGACCGACGACTACATCAGGTGCCTGGAAACGGGCGAACCCTATCCCATCAAGGTCGCCTGGATGCAGACCACCAACCCGCTGGCCTGCACCGGCGTCGATGCGAAGCGCACCCTCGCCGCGCATATGAACATCGACACCATCGTGTGCGTCGACCTGTTCATGACGCCGACGGCCATGGCGCTGGCCGACTACTTTCTGCCCGCCTGCACGTACGCGGAGCGCAACGGCCTGCGCATCGGCGATGGGGCGCAGCGCGCCGAGACCATCAACAAGGCCATAGAGCCCCTGGGCGAGTCGAGGTCCGACATGCAGATCACCCTGGACATCGGCAAGCGCATCTCGCCTGAAGCCTGGCCATGGGAAACCGTGGAGGATATGTACTCCGATATCCTGGAGGAGACGGGGCATTCCTTCGAGGAGATGCAGGAGCTGGCACCCGGCTACCCGCCGTTCGACTACCGCATGCACGAGAAGGGCCTGCTGCGCACCGACGGCAACCCCGGTTTCCAGACCGCAACCGGGCGCATCGAGCTGTGGAGCACCCTGTACAACTCCCTGGGCCTCGACCCGCTCCCCTCGTACGAGGAGCCCGTTCCCAGCCCCCGGTCGACACCGGAGCTCGCCGAGGAATACCCGCTCGTGCTCACCACGGGCGCCCGCGTTTGGAGCATGTTCCACTCGGAGCACCGCCAGATACCGCGCCTGCGCGCCCTTCATCCCGAGCCGCTCGTGTACGTCAACCCGAACACGGCTGCGCGGCACGGCGTGAAAGACGGGGACTGGGTGTGGCTGGAGAACCAGCACGGACGCTGCAAGCGCCAGGTCTGCGGGACCCCCATCGTGAACGAGCGCACCGTGAGCACCGACCACGCCTGGTGGCGCCCGGAGGCGCCCTGCGAGCTGGACGAGGGGCTCTACGACCTGTGGGACCTCACCGTGGAGAACCTCCTGCCCTACGACTGCGGCACCTCCGGCTTCGGCGCGAACTACAAGAACACCATCTGCAAGATGTATCCGGCAGGGGAAGGAGAATAGGCAATGGGAGCAAAAGGATTGCTCGTCGATTACGAGTGGTGCTCGGGCTGCCACACCTGCGAGGTGGCCTGCCAGCTTGAGCATGGCTACCCGAGCGACCAGTGGGGCATCAAGGTGCACGAGGTGGGCCCGTGGGAATACGCCCCGAAGACGTGGCAGTACAGCTATCTGCCCGCGCCCACCGACCAGTGCGACCTGTGCGCCGGCCGCGTTGCGAAGGGGCATGAGCCCACCTGCGTGAAGCATTGCCAGGCGCAGGTTCTGAAGTACGGGGACCTCGAGGACTTGGCAAAGGAGCTTGCCCGCAAGCCGAAGCAGACCCTGTTCTCCTGCGAGGCGGAGAACTAAACCAACGATGCTCGTGCCGGCGCCCGACACGAGGGGAAACGACCGCGAGGCGCCGGCACCATCAAGAAAGGGGACACAATGAGTAAGAAAAACCGGGCATGGATTCCCGTATGGGCCATCATCATAGCCAGCGTGCTCATCGCGTTCGAGTACGGCAAGGTGCCGCCCGCCGCACCCAACATGATGGAGGTGCTCGGCATCTCCTACACCACCCAGGGCCTCATGATGACGATGTTCTCCATCGCGGCCGTGGTCATGGCGCTGTTCGGCGGCGCGCTCATGGACCGCTTCGGCGCGCGCAAGGTGGTGAGCATCGCCCTGCTCGTCTCCATCGTGGGCAACGTCGCAGGCCTGTTCTGGACCAGCGACTTGGGAATTCTCGTAACCCGTGCGCTCGAGGGCTGCGGGTACGGAGCGGCCATGACCGCCGGGCCGGGCATCATCGCCATGTGGTACGAGCCGAAGAAGCGCGGCCTCGCCAACGGCGTGTGGGGCGCGAACGTCGGCTTCGCCATGATGATCGTAACGCTTTCCGCCACCCCCATCATGGAGAACGGCAACTGGACCGGCATGTGGGTGTTCGGCCTCATCGGCGCCGTGCTGGCATTCCTGCTGGTGGTCGTATGCGTGAAGGCCCCCGCCGAATCCGAGCGCAAGGATCTGGAGGAGTCTGCCGGCGTCAAGGAAGATCCCGAGAAGCACGGGGTCCTGTGGGGCTACCTTGCACCGCTGTCCCTCCTAAGCGCCGTCATGTTCTTCCTCGTCGGCGGTTCGACCGACGCGTTCAACTCCTTCACCATCCCGTTCCTGAGCGTCGAGAACGGCTGGACCGAGGGCGCGGCGAACCTGTGCGCGACCATCGCGGCCGCCGGCATGCTGGTCGGCGGCACGGCCATGGGCCTGGTCCTCGCACGGACGAAGGACAAGGGCCTGCTGCTGTTCGTTGACATGCTGGTGTGCGCAATCGGCCTCTTCCTGTGGTTCAACCTGGACATCGGCGTGGTGGGAACGTACGTCATCGCCTTCGTCCTCGGGTGCTTCCTCGGGGCGGCCCCGACCGTCTTCTTCGCAATGGCCCCCGAAGTCGCGCGCTCGCCGAAGACGGTGGGCGCCGCAACCGCCGTCGTGGTGCTTGGACAGAACGGCGGCACGCTGGCGGTACCCGCGATCGTCGGCATGATCCTCGACAGCGCCGGCTACGGAGCGGCGGCTATGACCATGGGCGCGCTGTCCCTTGCGGCATGCGCGATCTGCCTTCTCGTGTTCCGCCGCATCTACAATAAGAGCATCCGCAGCACGCGCGAATAGCGACAGGCCGCATACGCACGTTAAAACGGTGGGCGTCGGTTTCGGCCGGCGCCCACCTCGAGGATTCGAGATGGGGTACCGTTGTGAGGGAACATTGCTTTCCGTGCCGTAACTGCGGGAAATGCCATCCCCCTTACCGCCAGGGGTTGTGCCCTGTTTGCCTGGGCATGAGCAGGAGCGGTGCGAAGACCTGCGAAATCTGCGGCTTCGTATTCCCCGAACCGCCGGGGGTGAAAGGAGGCTTGGGCAGCCTTCGCCGCACTGCGCAGCATGACGAGGTTTAGCCGAGACCACAGGAGAAGACCGTTGACTGCTCAAGAGAGGCAACTGCTCCCCGCTACCAAGAGCGCCGCGCCGGCCGAGGGCGACGCCCGCGACCTGCTCATCGGCAACAGCTCGAGACGCGTGATCTTGGGCATCGTCGCGCTGGCCGCCTACTGGGCCTGGATCTTCTCGATATTCCACGCGAACGTGCTGAACCCGTTCGCCACGGCGGATTTCAGCGCCTACCTTCTGCTCTGCGTGATCGTTGCGGGTGCCTCTGCGCTCAGCATGGTCGTCTTCGCTTTGGCCGGCTGGTACCTGCAGCACGTGGTCGACCGCCTTTGGTTCGGAATCGGCGTCGCCCTGCTGTCGATTTTGGCGGAGGTTCCGGCATTTCTGGGGCAGATGGGAAGCGAGCTCGGTTTCCTGCAGGCAGGCATGCTCTTCGCCCTCGGGGGGCTTGCGTCCTCGTTCGTCTATCTGAAGACCGGTCCCTTCTTCGTATGGCTGCGGCGCGCCAAGCTCATGCGCAGCATTGCGCTCGCATTCCTGCTGGCCTCGCTTTTGTATGTTCTGCCGCTGTTCATGGACCCCGTCGTGGGCATCGTCATGATAGCCTCCTTCCCTGCCGTCTCCGTCGCGTGCTCGCACTTGGCGGGCAAGGGCATCGGCCCTAAACGGCTCGAAGATGCCGCGTCCTACCGAGCCTACCTCGAGGCGGTACTCGATCGGTTCCGGGAGTTCGTCCCCACGTTGCCGCGCACCCTCCTGTACACGCTCGTATTCGGCGTGACCTCCTATACCGTGCTCAGCCTTGCCGTGGGGAACGGGCTGGTGGTGGTGATTGCCGCCTCGATCGCCGTATCGTCTTTGGCGTTCGCGGTGTACGTGCTGTCGAAGAAGGTGGAGGCCGACTCCGACCTGTACCGCATGCTCCTGCTTCCGCTCATCGCCCTGGCGGTGCTGCCGTTTCCCTACGTGCCGGAGATGCTGAAGGTCTTCTTCCTGGCGCTGATCATCTTCGGGTTCACCTGCTACGATGCCATTACCTGGGGCGATTTGGCCGACGAGATAAGCGACCGCCAGCTGCCCGTGTACGCGTCGTACGCGCCTCCCACCATCGGCAATTTCGCGGGTATCTTCATCGGGTGGTCGGTCGGGGCGCTGCTGTACGCCGGGCTGGGAAAGGCGGGGTTCGACACCGGGTACGCCATCTTCTCTATCATCATCGTGATCGCCCTGGTCATGCTGCTGGTGTGGGACCTCGTGAAAAGCCGCAAGGAGGAGTCCGGCGAGCCGCAGGCGGACGCGTTTTTGGACAAGTGGAAGGCAGCGTGCGCCGAGATTGCGGAGGCGTACGAGCTGACCAACCAGGAGACGCGGATCCACACGATGCTGGCGCGCGGGCGAAACCAGCACTATATTGCGGAAGAGCTGGTCATATCGCCGCACACCATAAAGACCCACACCTACCATATCTACAAGAAGCTGGACGTGCATTCGCAGCAGGAATTGATCGACATGGTGGAGGCCAAGCTGTAAGGGGCACGGGGTGAGGCAGGGGGACGGGGATGACGTCTCATTCGCGAGCGAATGAGACGTCATCCCCGTCCCCCTGCCTCACCGCTGCCAGTCCGTGGAGCCTATCTCGGCCAGGGAGAACGCATGGCCGTCGTAGCCGATGCGCGTGACGCTGGCGTTGGGGATCTTCGCCGGGTCGTTCACGCGGGCAGGATCCAGCAGGTACACCAGCGTGCGCACCACGAACGAGTGCGTGACCACGAGCGCGTTGCCGCCGCCGGCCAAGCGCACGGCCTCGCCGGCCTCGGCGAAGAAGCCGGACAGGCGGCGCTCGATGGCGTCGAAGCGCTCGGCGCGCCCCGACGTGTCGGCGCGCGCGAGTACGTCGGCCACCTCGGGCAGGCGGCGGTTATGCTCCTCGAAGCTCAATTCCGCGCCGAACCCGCCGGCAAGCGCCGCCCGCAGCTGCTCGCCCGGCTCTCCCTCCAGGTCGCCGTAGCACCACTCGCGCAGGCGCGGATCGTGTGCCAGGGGAAACGGCGTCTCGACGCAGAGCAGGGGATGCAGCGCGCCGTACTCGATGGCCGACGAGGGGCCGTTCGGGACGCAGGTGGGCGGGAAGGTCTCGGGCGGTGCGTACGACTCGCCGCGCTGCGCGGCCCGCGCGCCCAGCAGCGCATCGAGCGTCTGCACGGCCCGCCCGCTGTCGCTGGAGAACGCGGCGGTGAAGTCGACGCCGGCCAGACCGCGGCCGAGTGCCTCGGCGGCGCGCACGCCCTCGTCCGTGAGCGGCGTGTCGCACCAACCCTGCACCTTGCCCATGACATTGAACAACGTCTGGCCGTGGCGCACCACGTAGAACGTCACGGGCGCCCCGTCCGCGCCGAAGCGGGCCGCAGGAAGCAGGCCGGCCGCACGGGGCGCAGATCTCCCGGCGGCGCCTTCCGCATGCCGCTCGTCGGCACGCGCGGCACCGTCCTGTCCCGTCATGGCAGCTTGCACACGTCGACCCACGTGCAGGGCTCGGCGCAGCGCTCGAGCTCGTCGGGCGAGAGGCGCACGGCGCTCGCCGCGCTGCCGGCCGCCGGGTACACCGTGTCGAAGCGGCGCAGCGACTCATCCAAGAACACGTCCACGCCCTCGTTCACCGCGAACGGGCACACCCCGCCCACGCCGTGGCCGATGAGCGGCTCGGCCTCGTCGGCGGCGAGCATCTTCGCCTTGCACCCGAACTGCGCCTTGTACTTGGGGTTGTCGATGCGCGCGTCGCCCGCGGCCACCACGAGCGCGACGCGGTCGCCCACATGGAACGACAGCGTCTTCGCGATGCGCGCCGGCTCGCACCCCACGGCCTGCGCGGCCAGCTCGACGGTGGCGCTCGACGTCTCGAACTCGAGCACGCGTGCCTCCATGCCCCGCTCGCGCAAATACGCCTTCACCCTGTCGATAGCCATCGTCTCTCCCCGCTTTCCGGATAGGTTACGCCACCAGTATAGCGCGGCATCCCGCAATGCGGCGAAGGGCGCGCCCGTGAATCGGCAGCGCGCCGCTCCGCCGGTGCCCAATCGCCTCTACTCTGCCCTCGTTTCGCGCTGTGGACAAAAAGCCCGAGTTTTCTTTATCCTGATGCGTAGATGATCGATCCGCCAAGTTTATCATCAGGTGTTATGCAGACGCTGAACGCGCGCTTCCCCGATTCCCGTCCGAAATCTTGAGAATACTCCCCGTTTCTGCCCATGACCCTTTCAATCATAGGCAATAAGCGGGGAGCCTCATCTCCCGACGCTCGAACCTCGAAGCCGCCGTCGCGCCACGGGGCGAGAGAGCCCCTACTCCCCTTCGTACTTCGCCAGGAACGCACGGGTGCGCTGGTGCCGAGGGCTGTTGATGACCTGCTCGGCGGGACCCTCCTCCACTATCACGCCGCCGTCCATGAACACGATGTGGTCGGCTACGTCGCGCGCGAAGCTCATCTCGTGCGTCACGATCACCATGGTCATGCGCTCGGCGGCCAAATCGCGGATGACCTTCAGCACGTCCTTGGTGAGCTCCGGGTCGAGCGCGCTCGTGGGCTCGTCGAAGAACAGGACGTCGGGGTCGAGCGCGAGCGCGCGGGCGATGGCCACGCGCTGCTGCATGCCGCCCGACAGCTCGCAGGGCACCTTGTTCTCCGTGCCCGCCAGCCCCATCTTCGCCAGCAGGGCGCGCGCATGCTCCATGACCTCGTCTTTCGGGCGCCGCTGCACGTGCAGCGGCGCGTCGGTCACGTTCTTCAGCACCGTGTAGTGCGGGAACAGGTTGAAGTTCTGGAACACCAGGCCGAAGCGCGTCTTGGCCTCCTTGAGCGCGGCCTTGCCCGCGTAGACGGCGCGGCCGTCCGCGTCCTCCTCGGCCACCACCAGGTCGCCGTAGGCCAGGCGCCCGCCGTCCAGCGTCTCCAGCAGCGTGCAGCAGCGCAGAAGCGTGGACTTGCCGCCGCCCGACGGCCCGATCACGGCCACGACCTCGCCCCGGCGCACCGAGAGCGAGATATCCTTCAGCACCGGCGTGCCGCCGAAGCTCTTCCTCGCGTGCTCCAAGAGCACGAGCGGCTGTTCGCTTGTCACAACTTCCAGCTCCTTCCAGGTCCGCCAAAGTCAGCGAGGGCTTCCGCAGCGTCGGCCGTTCCGCTGTTCGTCAGAGCGGCGGGACCATCAGTCATGGTAGTAGTTCAGCTTCTTCTCGATGCGCGTGAGCACGATCTCCACAACGAAGTTGAACACCCAGTAGATCACGCCGGCAATCACGTAGGGAAGCATGCTCACCTGCGAGGCGGCGATGGCCTTCGCCTGGCTGAACATCTCCATGATGCCGAGCACGAACGCGAGCGACGTATCCTTCACCAGCGTGATGATCTCGTTGCTCATGGCAGGCAGGATACGCTTGACCACCTGGGGAAGCACGATCTTCATGAACGTCTGGAACTTCGAGTAGCCCAGCACCTCGGCCGCCTCGTACTGCCCGCGCGGGATGGACTGGATGCCGCCGCGGTAGATCTCGCCGAAATAGGCCGCATAGTTCACGATGAAGCCCACGCTGCAAGCGATGTACTTCCAGTCGTTGCCCATCTGCATGCCGAAAAGGTAGTACGGCCCGAACATGAGCGCCATGAGCTGCAGCATGAGCGGCGTGCCGCGCATGACCGAGATGTAGAAGCGGGTGACGAGCGCAAGCGGCTTGAACCTGCTCATACGGCAGAACGCCACCACGATGCCGAGGGGCAGCGCTCCCACGAGCGTGGTCAGGAATATCTGGATCGTGAACACCAGCCCCGATCCCAGCAGTTCCAACATGGTTGCGAATTCCATGTCCGGCCTTTCTCAATCATCACAGGTCCATCAAAGTCAGCGAGAAGCGCTGACGTGCCCCGGATTGCCCCGTTTCGCGGCCGAGCGTGCTTGTGCACGTGAGGGCAAGCGAAAAAGGGGCAAGGCGGGGTGCGTCAGCGCTTCGCAGCGTCGAGCAGTTTCGGCGGCCGGCGGGCCGCCGAAACGCTACAGAACCCAGTTGTCGTAGGTGATGCCCTGGTCGGCGTACTTCTCGCACAGCTGCTTGACGGTGCCATCCTCGTCGAGAGCCTTGAGAGCATCGGTAACCTGCTTGGCCAGGTCGGAGTCGCCCTTCTTGAAGCCCACGGCGTAGTGCTCGGTGGACAGCGGCTCGTCCATCTGCACGTAGGCGCCGGACTTGGCAGCCATCTGGAACGCCGCGATGGACAGGTCGCACGCCACGGCGTCCACCATGCCGGATTCGAGCTGCATGAACGCGTTGTTGTAGTCGCCGATGGTCTGCAGCTCCTTGAACGTAGCGGCGAGCGCGGCCTGGCCGCCCTCTTCCTCGTTCTCCAGCACGTCGAGCGCCGCGGAGTCAACCTGCGTCATGACCACCTTGCCGTTCAGGTCTTCGAGCGTCTTGATGCCGCTGTCGGCCTTCGCAACCACCACCTGCTCGTTCAGCATGTACGGCTCGGAGAACGTGTAGCCGTCCTCGCGACCCTCCATGGTGAAGCCGTTCCAGATGCAGTTGATGGAGCCGCTGCCCAGCAGCGCGTCCTTCGCATCCCAATCGATAGGCTCCAGCTTCAGCTCCCAGCCCATCTTCTCGCACACGGCCTTCGCCAGGTCCAGATCGAAACCGGTGAACTGGCCGTCATCGCCCACGTAGCCGTAGGGCGGGTAGCTCTGGTCGAAGCCCACCGTGAGCGTGAACGGGGCGTCGCCCGCGTTGCCCTCGTCGCTCTTCTGCGCGTCGCCGCCGCCCGAACAGCCGGCCAGCATGACGGCAGCCAGTGCAAGCGTCGCCGCGGCAACGACGATGCCCTTGAGTTTCTTCTTCATAGGTCGTTCCTCCCATGTCCCTGCGGCCCGACGCACGCCTCCCCTGGCTGCGCGCCCCTCGACCGCTTTTCTACTTTACTGCGCTAAAGCGTTGCAGGCAGTATAGCACAGCTCCCGGGAAGGGGAAGAGCCCGAGAATGGGAATGCGCGGGAATGCGTCGCGCCAACCCGGCGGGCGGCGCGCGAACGCTACTTCCGCACGCCGGAAATGGTCTGGTCGACGATATTGTCCATGACGTCGGCGGTGAGCATTCCTGCCGCGTAGCCGAACACGTAGCCGTCCTTGTCGATCATGAACGTGGTGGGGAACGAGCTCACGCCGAACGACGAGAACAGCTGCCCCGTGGTGTCCATGAGCACGGGATACGTGATGCCGTACTCGTCGATGAACGCCTCGACCTCGTCCACGCCCACGTCGCTGTTCTGCGGATGCTCGGACGTCTTGGGGTTCGCCACGCCCAGCACCACCACCTCACTCGCGTTCTCGCCGCGGTCGCGGTACAGCGCCTCGATGTCGGGTATCTCGCGCTGGCACGGCCCGCACCAGGTGGCGAAGAAATTCAGGAACACTGTCTTGCCGCGGTAGTCGGACAGCCGGTGCTCCGTCCCGTCCTGGTCGACCAGCACGAGGTCGGCGTTCGGGGCCATCCTCATGCCGTCCTTGGAGGCCGCGCCCGCGTCGGCCGAACCGCCCCCGGACGGCCTGTCCGACCCGGAAGCGCCATCGGAGGGGCCGCCCCCATCGGGGCCGCCGCCGTTCTCGGCGTCGGCCGCGCCCTGGTCGGCCGGCTGCTCCTGGGCCGCCGGCGCGGCGCCGAAGCTCGACAGGTAGCTGGTCACGCCGTTCATCCACCCGGTCACGGTCATCACGCCCATGACGATGAGCAGCGCGCCGCCCACTTTCACCGTGTACTTCACCACGTTGCCGTGCGTGCGGAAGAACCGCAGCACCTCGCCCGTGAACAGGCCCACCGCCAAGAACGGCAGCACGAACCCGACCGTGTACACGCCCACGAGCGCGAAGCCCGTCGCAGCCGACGCGCTGGACGACGCCATGAGCAGCACGCTGGCCAGCACCGGGCCCACGCACGGCGTCCACGCGAAGCTGAACGTGAAGCCCAGCACGAGCGCCACCAGCGGGTTCATGGCGAAGCGCCCCAAGTTGAACGGCAGGCGGTGCTCCGTCTCGATGACGCGCGTCTTGCCGAAGGCGCCCAGCATGTACAAGCCGAACGCCGCCATGACGATGCCCGCAACCACCGAGAACACGCGCTGGTTGCCCGTGAAGAACTGGCCGAGCGCCGTGAACCCGAAGCCCAGCAGGAAGAAGGCGAAGCTGACGCCGACGACGAAGAACAGCGTGTTCACCAGCACCTTCTTGCGCGGGTACTCGATGGTGCCGTCGTCGCCCTCCTTTGCCGCGCCGCCGGCGAGGTAGCCCACGTACAGCGGGATGAGCGGTAGCACGCAGGGCGAGAAGAAGCTCAACAGGCCCTGGATGAACACGGTGAGCGCCGGAACGCTCGTTTCAAGCGAGAAACCCATGATTGCTCCTCATCGGTCGTCGTCGGCACGAAGCCGAACGCGAAAAAAAAAAGGGGGGGGGGCGACCCTACGCGGACTTTGCCGCAGACGCCCCGCCGAAGATGCGGCCGTCGATAGACGCCACCGTCACTCGTTTCAGGCGCTCACGGCAGCACTCGTCCAAGTCGGCGAAGACGTCATCCATGATGCCGCCCATGCCGGAAGCCACGAGGCACTCCTTGTCGGCATCGCCGCTATGCCAGCGCGCCTCGACGAAGCGCACGCCCAGGGCCTCGGCGATGGACGCCAGATCGGTTCCGGCCGGGTCGGCCGCGAACCGGTAGCCTCCCTCGTTGCCCTCTCGCGTCTCCACGAGCCCTGCCCGCTTGAGCGGCGCCATGACCTTGCGAACCCGGGCGGCGTTCGTGCACACGTTCTCCGCCAAGGCCTCGCTCGACACGACGCTCTTCTTGTGGTTCAGGAACACCAGCGCATGTACCGCCACGATGAAATCGCTGTTCATGTAGACCCGCCCGCCTTCATTCGCACTCGGCGCCTGCGCCGAAGGTTTGCTTAACTGTTCACCTAACTTATACAGTATGTTCTGTACAAAGAGAAGGTACAGTTCATGAAAGGCACGAATTCTCCGTCGGCGACCCTGCGCGGCTTACCGCTTCAAGCTCGACAGGATGCCCGGGCGCGCAGGCGGATTCGGCAGGTGGATCAGCCGCGGCTCGAAGTCGAACAGCTCGTCGGTCGACACGATGGGGCTCACGGTCAGGCAACCCTTCAGGCAGGCGTCGGCGCACAGGTTGCACTGCACGCAGTCGGCTGCCGAGAACTCCAGGAAGCTGCCCTCCCCTTCCTCGGGCACGAGGTCGCTCTTCTTGAGCGCGCCGGTGGGGCAGAACACCGCGCACATGCCGCACGACGAGCACGCCTCGCCGTCCACGTGCACGCTGCCGAACAGGCGCGTGTCTATCTCGGGCACCACCGACGGGCCCAGGCTGTCCATGGCATCCAGCACGTGCATGCGCCGTACAGGATTGAACTGGGGCAACGTGCCCGCATCGGACATGCGCAGCCTATCGCGCAGCGACGGCGCGTTCGCCATGCCGGTCTTCTTGAAGGCAACCTCCACCGTCTTTCCGGCCGCGTCCAGCGCCGTGCCCTTGGCCTGCGAGAAGAAGCCGCGGCGCGAGGCGCCCAGCAGGCTGCGCGCGTCCTCCAGCAGCACGTCGTCCGGAAACGCCGAGGCGCGCTCCACGCAGATGCCCGACCCCTGGGCGGCAAGCAGCTGGTTCGCCGAGGCCACCGTGGCGTCGATGCCCGGCACGCAGGCACGGAACTTGCAGGTCGCGCAGGTGCCGTCCACCAGCAGGATGTCCTCCACGCCGCGGGCCGCCAGCTCCAACAGCACGCTCTCCTCCATGCGCGCAAGGCACGGCACCTCGGCGAACTTCGTCGGGTCGCCCTTGCGCTTCGAGGCGATGCGGGCGCACGCGAACACGGCGCGCCCGCCCGAGGCCACCACGGCGTCGGCCACCGCTGCGGCCAGGTCCTCGTCGAGGGGTGCGAGCGGGATGAGCGCCTCGGTGGGGCACACGGTCGTGCAGGCTCCGCACGCCACGCACCGTTCGTTGTCGAGGGCGAGCACGTTGTCCTTCGCACCCACGGCATCCGTCGGGCACGCGTCGGTGCACTTCCGGCACGAGGAATGGCGGTTGCGCACCACCGTGCAGCGGTCGGGCGCCAAGAACACGGCCTTGCTCTCCAGGGCCTCGGCAACTTCCACGATGTCGATGAGGTTGGGCATGCCTATCCTTCCAGGAACGACTCCTCGAGCGCGTGCAGCTCGTCGGGCGTGTTCGCGTTGATGAAGCAGCCGCCCATGGGCTCCGCCTCCAACACCTTGCTCTGCGGGAACTCGAGCACCTTCACGTCGTCGAAGAACGCCTGGGCGCGCTTCTCGCCCCGGTCGAGCGCGCGGCGCACGGCGGGCAGGCAGGCCATGCGGCGGTACAGGGCGTGGAACGGCTCGTAGCCGTGCTTGTTCACGGGCACCACCACGTCGGCGCCCGACTCGTTCATGGCCAGAGCCTCGGCCACCACGAGCGACCCCGAGGCGAACACCATGTCGCACGCCACCACGGCCACGTAGGGGTTGCGGGCGGCCTGCATGGCCGTGTAGAGGCCGGGCAGCGCGCCGCGGTAGTCGAACGCGTCGCACACGAGCTGGATGCGGTACTGCGGGAACTCTGCGTGCAGGAACGCCAGGTTGTCCGGCTCGTTCGTGGTGATGACCAGGTCGTCGGACACCGGCGCCAAACGCTCCACGAGGCGGCAGATGAGCGGGCGCCCCGCGAAGGGCACGGTGGCCTTGCTGCGCCCCATGCGCCGGCTCTCGCCGCCCGCCTGGATGACCACGGTCACACGCGGGCGCACGTAGTGCTCCTCCACGAAGTCGGCGAGGCTGGCCACGTCGCACAGGTCGAACGACGGCACGTTGTACAGTTTGGCGGCATGCACGGCCTCGGCGATGTCGGTGACCACGGCCACCGTGTCCGACGTGGGCAGCTTGTTGGAGATGTCCACGTGGTCGGGGTGCTGCGTCTTGAAGTGGGCGCTCACCGCCGAAGCGTCGGCCGGCACGTCGTCGCCCTCCATGACGCGGCGCAGCGCCTCGCGCGCGTCCTCGTCGTCCGCGGGCGGCACGGTGCCGCGCGAGAACTGGGTGAAGTCGGTGCCCAGCGGCCAGCCGCGACGGGCTCCTTCCGCGAACACGTCGGCCACCCGCGCGTCCGCCTCGTTGCCCGAGCGCATGATCTCCACGGTGGGCAGCCCGCTCTTGCGGTAGCCTTCCACGATGACGATGTCGTGCCCGTGCATGCTGCGCACGATGTCGGAGCACTCCATCTCGCCCTCCACCGTCTTGATGCGCGCCATCTGCCCCGGCGCGGCGATCACCGTCTCGCTCGCCCCGGCGGCGCGGTGGCGGTACGAGTCCTTACCGGGATAGTCGATGTCGAAGCCCACGTGGCTGTGGTGCTTCACGCTGCCCACGTCGTAACCGCGCGCGACCAGCTCGGCTATGAGCTGCTCGATAAGCGTCGTCTTGCCCGAGTTATGGCGGCCCACGATAGCGAGGGCCGGGCTGGGGATGTTCACCATGTTCATGCACCCGTCCTTTCGGCGCATAAGTATAGCATGGCGCAGCGCCCGTCCCGGCATTCCCCTATCTCCTTTCGGCGCCCTTTTCCGCGATACGACTTGCTGCAAACGCTATCGCCGCCGCCGCTGCCGCCGCTCCAACCGACGCGCCCGCCAACGGGTCGCCGGTGTCGGCAAGCACGCCGGGCTTGCGGTAGGCGTTCTGGAACAGGGGCTCGGAGACGGGCTGCCCTCGGAGCGTGAGCGCGCCCACGGCCCTTAGCGGCCCCTCGTCAGTCTCCTCCACGGTCACGGACAGCTCGTACACCGCGGTGCTGTACGTCCACCCGCGCTGCGCGTCCTGCACCTCGGCAATGGTATAGCGGTAGACGCCGGCCTGCGCGAACGTAATGGTGCCGAAGGAGGCCACGCCCGCACCGCGCACGCTGGCACGTATCGTGTCCGGCAGGGGCTGGCCGGAGGCTGCAGCCTCAAGGGCGAACGTGAACACGGGCGTTGCGGCGGGCTCGTCGCCGGCGAGGGCCTTGCGTACGGCGGGCACCGCGTAGTCCACGGGCGTGGGCACGGGCTTCGCCCGGTAGGCGATGGTGACGGTGCGGGCGAACGACCCGTCCGCCGCCGTGGTGAAGAAGGCTTCGAACGGATCGAACGTGGCGGAGACGACCTTCCCGCCAGCCGGCTCCGTCACAACGTTGCTCGCGGCGAGCGTGAACGAGGGGCCGTCCAGGCCGTACGACATGATGGCGGGCACGTGCTCGAAGTCGTTCGTGTAGCCCTCTGCCGACCCGCGAGCGGTGACGAAGCCGCCGGGCGCCAGGTCGAAAGACAGATGACGCGCCGCCTGGATGGCCGCCGACGTCTCCCCCGGGCCCTCCAGCAGGTTCGACACCTCCAACGCACATGCCCCTGTGAACGAGAGGTCCTGCGCAGCGTAGATCCCGCCCTGCACGAGGCCGCTCAGCGAGCCCGTCACATCCGCAAGTCGCACCGGGCCCTCCGAGTACAGCGCCCCCACCTGCCCCTGCGCCTCCACCCGAGAGGACGAGAGGGCGAGCCCTTCGTTCGCGCGCATGGCGTTGCCCAGCCGCCCGTTCGCCACGACGGCGAGGTCGCAGCCATCGACGTTGCACGTTCCCTCCGTCACGAGAATGGCGTTCGCGCCGAAGGGCGAGTCCTTGGCCTCGTAGCTGCAATCGAGAGCCACGGTGCAGCCGGAGAGCACGACATCTCCCCCCTCGTCATCCACCACCAGGCAGTTCGCCACGCAATCGAGCACAAGCATGACGCCCGACGCCTCGATGCCCCGACTCGCAACGATGCCTTTGAACACGCGATAGCCGTTGTCGGCACGCAGAGAGCCGCCACCCGAGAGCGTGGCCGCACCCTGGACGTAGAGGCCGGTGGTGGGATCGTCCGGCGAGTCCTGCGAGTCGTGGAACGCCAGCGTGCTCGCGCCTGCCAGCACCACGTTCAGATCGTCGTCGGCGTACAGGGCGCAGGCCACCTCGTCGCCGTCGGGCGTGGTGACGGACGTGGTCCGGTCGATCGTCGCGCCCGTCAGGCAGAGCGTGCCCGCACCGTCGTAGTACAGGGGATCGCCGGGTTGCCCAGGATGGGCTACCAGGTCAACGCCGTTGCCGAGCACCTTCGTCGGCACGGCGGCGAAGGCGGAGCACGGAACGAGCGCGACGCAGCATGCCGCCACGGCGAGCGCCAGCATGACGAGGAGCGGGGCGAGCAGGCTGGTGCGGGAACGTTCCATGGCTTCGCTTCCTTCGGGTCGGGGCTTGTTGGCGGCAGGTGCGACGGGCGAGCCCCCCCCGCAGGCAGAGGAGGATCCCTTTAGCGCTACCTCGGCAGAATCATGCGCGCAGCCGTCATCGCATCCAGCATGCCACGAACCGGGCAGTCGTCGCCCTTTTCGTTGCAAGGCCGCAACGACACGGTTACCGGGCCATTGCCCGGGACCTTCGCGCGCCTCCGACCACGGGACGTTCTTTCGCCGAAAAAAAGTGTTGTTATTTTGTGAAGGAGGGTGGTATACTGAGTCCTGCATTTACAGAGGCTTTGTTGCTTCGGTAAAGATAGGGGTTCTGTTTTTTGGAGGGGGCAGAACCCTTCGTCTTTTCTTGGGTGCGAAGAGGCCGCCGCGCGAGAGCGCGGCGGCCTCTTGCCTGTTCGGACTCGGCGCGTCCATCCCGTTCGATTCGACGACGCGCGCCCTGGCCTTCCTCATGCCCCGAGCAGAAAACCCGCGCTCGGTCGCTCGGAAACTCGGTCGCGCGTCCGAGCTACAGCGGCCGGCGCGCCTCGATGGCGCGGCCGAGCGTCACCTCGTCGGCGAACTCCAGGTCGCCGCCCACCGGCAGGCCGCTGGCGGGACGCGTCACGCTCACCCCGAGCGGCTTGATGAGGCGCGCCAGGTAGGCCGCCGTCGTCTCGCCCTCCACGTTCGGGTTCGTGGCCAGCACCACTTCCTGCACCTCGCCCGACGCCAGGCGCTTCATGAGCTCGGCGATGCGCAGGTTGTCCGGGCCGATGCCCTCCATGGGCGACAGGGCGCCGCCCAGCACGTGGTACACGCCCGAGAACACGGCCGTGCGCTCGATGGGCGGGATGTCGCGGGGCTCGCTGACCACGCAGATGATGCTCGCGTCGCGCCGGGACGACCGGCAGATCTCGCACAGGTCGTCCTCGGCGTAGTTGAAGCACTGCCGGCAGAAGTGGACCTGGTCCTTCACTTCCGCGATGGCCTCGGACAGGCGCAGCGCCGTGGCCTTGTCGGTATTGAGTATCCAGTAGGCGATGCGCTGCGCCGACTTCGGGCCGATGCCGGGCAGGCGCTCAAGCTCGTCGAGGAGCTTCTGGATGGACGGCGCTGCGTACATGGCTGCCGACCGCGCCTACATCAGGCCGGGGATGTTCATGCCGCCGGTCACGGAGTTCAGGCGCTGGGCGCTCACCTCGGACATGCCGCGCAGGGCCTCGTTCACCGCCGCCAGCACCATGTCCTGGAGCATGTCCACGTCCTCGGGGTCCACGGCCTCGGGGTCGATGACGATGCTCTTGATGGCCATGTCGCCGGTGGCCACCACTTTCACCATGCCGCCGCCGGCCGTGGCCTCGTACTCCATGTCCTTGATCTCGTCCTGGGCCTTCGCCAGCTCGGCCTGCATCTTCTGGGCCTGCTTCATCATGGCGCCCATGTTGCCCATGCCGCCGCCTCCGGGGAACCCGCCTCGTTTCGCCATCGTGCTCTCCTATCTGCTCTTTGCTCGTCGGTATCGGTCGTCGTTTATCGAATGCCGCCTGTTGCTTCGTTGCCTCGCGCTATTCTCTCACTTCTTCGACGATCACGCCATCGCCGAAACCCGCCGCCAAAATGGCCTCCAGCTCTCCGGGCGACTGCGCGGGAGCCGTCATGTCCACGGAAGGCGAGGTGCGCGTATCGGGCTCCGGCGGCAGGTCCGGGCGCGGCGCGGGCGTCGCGGCAGACGCCGGGACGACGTCGGGCGTCGTGGACGTCGCGACCGGCCGGGGCTCCGAGACGGCTGGCCGGGCACCCGGGGTGGCCGCGGGAGCCGCCGTGCCGCCGGGCGACGGGACGCCCGGCGAGGCGACGGTGCCGTAATCGTCGTAGGGAACCATTTCGTCCTCGTACGGGGGGAAGTCGTAGGCATCGACAGGGGCCGGATCGGGCTCCGGAACCGCGTAAGCCGACGATGCGGCATGCCGGGCGCCCGAGGAGGCCGCTGCGGCCGACGTCTTGGAAGCGGCCTGTTCCGGCACGGAAGAGGCCGCGGCCCGTGCGAGCGCGGCGGCTGCCGGATTCGAAGCGACCGCCTGCGCGGGGGCCGACGCGGCCGGCTGGGACGCAGAAGCTGCAGGCGCCGAGGACGCTGCGGGCGCAGCCGACGGCATTGCGACGGCGACCGAGGCTGCAGCCCCCGCGCCGTCGGACCCTTGGGTGTACGTGAACGGCAGCGCCGCGCCACACGCCTGCGTGAGCGCCGTCAGGACGGCGTCCTGCACGTCGGGTTTCTGCACGGCTTTGAAGGCGAACGAGTTCTCAGCGGGAAACTCGATGACGAACAGGCCCTTGTCGGCCCGGTAGAGGGCCTTCGTGTTCAGGAACAGCACGCCGTACGCCGCCTTGTTCTTCTTGAGCGTGGACAGCGTCGCCTGCCAGATGCGCTGGAGCGCCGCCGGGTTCTGGAGGCTTGCGGCGAGCTCGGCAGAGGGCGCGGCGCCGCTCGCTGCCGGCACGGCAGCGGAATCGGCCTGCGCGGGCGGGGCGCTCTGGGCCGCATCGGCAGCAACGGCAACGCCTGCGGGCGCGGATGCTCCGGACGGCACCGGGGCGGACCCCTGCGCGCTTGCGGGGAAGGAAGGCTCCGGCATGTGCGAGGCGGGAGACGCCTGCGCGGCCGGGGACTCCCCGCCCGCGCGCGCGCGATCAGGTTGCCCTGCTCGGGCGCTTTCGTGCGCGCCGAGGGAGGCCGCGCCCGGTGCCCCGGAGGCAGCGGTACCCGCACCCGCAGAAAAGCCCGCGCGCGCATCGGCAGATGACGCCCCCTGCGTGCCCGCCGGCATCGCCGGCTGGGCCTGGCTCGCTGCGGCGGACACCACGTGCGCAACGGCCGAATGGCCGCTCTCCAGCGCCTCGATGCGCTCGGCAAGGGCCTCGAGCGTCAGGTCGGAATCCGGGCGCACCATGCGCGTGAGCGCGATCTCGAACGACAGGCGCGGATTCGTGGACGTTTTGAGCTCGGCCGAGAGGTCGCCCAGCACGCCGAGCAGCCGAGAGAGCCTATCGGGGCCGAACCACTGCATCTCGTGGGCCAGCTCGCGGCGCGTGGCGTCGCTCACCTCCAGCGCCACGTCGGCGCCTGCCAGCGTCAGCACGTACATGTTGCGCACGTGCTCGGCCAGGTCGCGCACGAACTGCGCGAGGTCGGCGCCCGTCTCCACGTAGTCGGCCGTCCAGCGGAAGCAGGCGGCCACATCGCGCGTGCCGATGGCTCGCACGATCTCGGCCACGTCGCTCGTGTCCACGCCGCCCAGCATGCGCTCGGCCACCTCCAGCGTGACCTTGCCCTCGCCGAACGCGATGAGCTGCTCGAGCGAGGTGAGCGCGTTGCGCATGCCGCCTTCGGCGCGATGCGCGATAAGGTCGAGCGCCTCCCCCTCGAACTCCACGTCCTCCGCCACGCAGATGGCGCCGAGGCGCGACACGATGGACTCCGACGAGATGCGGCGGAAGTCGAAGCGCTGGCAGCGCGAGTGGATGGTCTCGGGTACCTTCTGCGGGTCGGTGGTGGCCAGGATGAACACCACATGGCTCGGCGGCTCCTCGAGCGTCTTCAGCAGCGCGTTGAACGCCGCCGTCGACAGCATGTGGACCTCGTCGATGATATAGATCTTGTAGCGTCCGCGCGTGGGGGCGAACTGCACGCGCCCGATGATCTCCTCGCGCACGTTCTCCACGCCGGTGCGGCTCGCGGCGTCCAGCTCGTAGACGTCCGGATGCTCGCCGTTCGCGATCATCACGCAGTCGTCGCACGTGCCGTCGGGCTCGGGCGTGGGGCCCCTCTCGCACAAGAGCGCCTTCGCCAGCAGGCGCGCGGTGGTGGTCTTGCCGGTGCCGCGCGGGCCCGTGAACAGGTAGGCGTGGCTCACCTTGTCCTGCTCGATGGCGTTCTTGATGGTGCGCTCGATGTGCTCTTGGCCGACGACGTCCTCGAAGATCTGCGGCCGGTATTTGCGGTAAAGTGCCTCTGCCATCGCGTATGCTCGCTTCCCTGCTACTCCGTCTTCGAATCCGCCCTGGCATGCGCGCCGCGCGGCGCCTCCGCGCCTGCCGCTGCAGGGGCCGCATGCTTGCCGGCAACCGCCTCCTCGGCCACGGCCGCATGCGCGGCGCGCAGCTCCCGCTCCTCGGCCACGTCGGCGTCGATCTCGGCCTGGACCTGCGTGCGTCCGTCGTCCGCCTTCTTCTTGCGCGAGCCCAGGGCGGCCTTAACCGCGCCGATGATGGCCGGTGCCACCGACACGGCCACGATGCCCAGCACGATGACCTCGAAGTGCTCCTGCACGATCGGGATGCCGCCGAAGAAGTACCCCACCAGCACGAACAAGCTCACCCACGACACGCCGCCGATGACGTTGAACAGCGTGAACTTCGCGAAATTCATGTGGCCGGTACCGGCAATGAACGGGGCGAACGTGCGGAAGAACGGCATGAAGCGCGTGATGACGATGGTCAGGCCGCCGTACTTCGCGAAGAAGTGGTCGAGCTTGGCCATGCGCTCGGGCGTGAGCGCCTTCACCTTGCCGGAGTCGATGATGCGAGTGCCGAAGAACCGCGCGATCCAGTAGTTCGACGTGTTGCCCAGGATGGCCGCCACGTAGAACACGATGAGCGTGGCCCATACGTTCAAGCCCCCGCCGTCGGCCGAGAACACGCCGGCCGCGAACAGCAGCGAGTCGCCCGGCAGGAACGGGAAGAACACGAGCCCTGTCTCCACGAACACGATGAGGAACAGCGGCGAGTACACCCACACCGGGCCCAGCGCGATAATCCAGCCTGCAATGGCCCCGCGCGGATCGCTGAGCAGGTCGACGAAGAAATTGATGATGTCCATGTACGCCCTTCAGTGCCACAGGTTGCCAAACCACCAGCCCGGACATGCCAGCGAGAAGGGCTGTGGTACCGGAATTGCCCCGTCATGCGGCCGAGCGTGCTTTGGCACGTGAGGGCAAGCGTGAAAGGGGCAATTCCGGTACCACAGCCCTTCGCAGCGTCGAGCCGTTCCGTCGGTCGTCAGACTGACGGAACCGAGTAACCCGGATAGGCAGGGCGCTCGTCAGCGGTCCCTTATGGCTGCTTCCTCCCGGACCTGACCAGGTTCGGAACATGGCGCCGCCCGGCCCATCCGAGGTACTCGGTTCATACGGTGCTTAAGTATAGTCGAAAGCGGGGGCGAGCGCCCTCTCCCGGCCTCGCGCGCAACCAAAAGCACATAGCCTTCATGTGCCAGACAATAATGCTATCATGCTATACTTTCCTTGGCGGCAGTGTTCGCCTGCTGGGTGGTGCCGGAAAGGACGGTGCCGCTATGGGCATGCTCGATATCCACGCAACACTCGTTGTCGATCAGGTTGACCTCTGGTTCTGGCTGATCGTGTTGAAGACACTCTTTGCAGTAAGGCGATTTGAAAATGGTGACGATGGAAATAGTAAAGCCGGCCCCCACACCAAGGACGACCGGCTTAACTAGATAACACGCACCACCCGCGCTGGCGGGCGCTGCCGTTGGCAGGATTGTACCGCGTTCCCGCCGAGCGTGCAAGCGCTACAGCGTGCGCAGGTTCACTTCCTTGAGCTGGCGGCCCGTCACGGCGCTCGGGGCGCCCGTCATCGGGTCGCTCGCGGAGCTCGTCTTCGGGAAGGCGATGACGTCGCGGATGGACGCCTTGCCGCCCAGCAGCATGACCAGGCGGTCGAGGCCCAGCGCGATGCCGCCGTGCGGCGGAGCGCCCAGCTCGAGCGCATGGATGAGGTGGCCGAACTTCTCCTCGATCTCCTCGTCGGTGAGGCCGCACATGCGCAGCACCGCACGCTGCTCGTCGGCATTGTGGATACGGATGGTGCCGCCGCCCACTTCGAAGCCGTCCATCACCAGGTCGTAGCTGTAGCTGCCGCACGCCAGCGGGTCGCTCTCGATCTTGTCCACGTCCTCGTCCAGCACATGGGTGAACGGATGGTGCTCGGCGGCGTACTTCTTCTCGTCCTCGTCGTAGCGGAACATGGGGAAGTTCACCACCCACAAGAGCTGATGGCCCTCGCGCGGCACGTTCAGCGCCTCGGCCATGTGCAGGCGCAGGGCGGAGAGCACGGCGCTCGCCACCTCGTAAGTGTCGGCGGCGAACAGCAGCAGGTCGCCCGGCTCCACGTCCATGGCCTCCTTCAGCGCGGCGAACTCCTCGTCGCTGAAGAACTTGATGATGGGGCTCTTCTCCTTGCCGTCGGTCGTGAACGCGATCCAGGCCATGCCCTTCGCGCCGTTCTCGGCCGCGATGTCGGCCAGCTTCTCCACATCGCCGCGGCTCCAGTCGCCCGCGCCCTTCGCGTTGATGGCCTTCACCACGCCGCCGGACTGCGCCACGCTCGAGAACACCTTGAAGCCCGTGTTCTTCACGATGTCGGTGATGTCGACGAGCTCCATGCCGAAGCGCGTGTCGGGACGGTCGTTGCCGAAGCGGTCCATGGACTCGCGGTACTGCATGCGCTGCAGCGGGAACTCGTGGTCGACGCCCACGGCTTGCAGCGTCTCGGCCATGACGTCCTCCATGAGGTTCATCACGTCCTCGCCCTGCACGAAGCCCATCTCGATGTCCACCTGCGTGAACTCGGGCTGACGGTCGGCGCGCAGATCCTCGTCGCGGAAGCATCGGGCGATCTGGTAGTAGCGCTCGATGCCGCCCACCATGAGCATCTGCTTGAACTGCTGCGGGCTCTGCGGCAGCGCGTAGAAGCGGCCCGGGTTCGGGCGGCTCGGCACGATGTAGTCGCGCGCGCCCTCGGGCGTGGAGTTCGCCAGGATGGGCGTCTCCACCTCGAGGAAGCCGCGCTCGTTCAGCGCGCCGCGCATGGCCTGGGCCACCTTGTGGCGCAGGTGCAGGGCCTCGAACATCTCCGGGCGGCGGATGTCCAGGTAGCGCCACTTCATGCGCGTGGTCTCGTCCGTCTCGATGCCGTCTTCAATGGCAAACGGCGGGGTGACGCTCGTGTTCAGGACCTCGACGGACTTCGCCAGCACCTCGATCTCGCCCGTAGCCATGTTGGGGTTCACGGCCTCCGCGCCGCGATCGCGCACCGTGCCCGCGATCTTCAGCACGTACTCGCGGCCCAGGTGCTCGGCTTTCGCGAAGTCGTCGGCGCTCACGCAGTCGGGGTCGACGACCACCTGCGTGTAGCCCGCGCGGTCGCGCAGGTCGATGAAGATGAGGCCGCCGTGGTCGCGGTTGTGCCAGGCCCAGCCGGTCAGCACGACCTCGCGCCCCACGTCGCTTTTGCGCAGCTCGCCGCACGTGGCGGTGTGCATGCAGTATTCGTTCATGAAGTCCGTCATAGTGGTGGTTCCTTGCTCCTTGGCGCCGCTATCGAAAACCCGCCGCGCGGGGCGGCGGGCAACACTCAAACTGGTTTATTGTACAGCAGTTGTCACAACACGATAACGATCTGCGTTCATTCCATGTAAAATGCTCTGCTCGACCGCCCGATCGCCCGCTATCCGTTCTTGCGGGCGAACAGCACGTTGTTGGTTTCGAGCCAGCTCTCCACGGTGCCGGTGTCGAAGCCGTCGGCGGGATCGATGACCAGCGCGTACATCTCCTCCTCGCGCAGCACGGCGTCGAGCGCGTCGGTCAGCTGGATCTCGCCGCCCACGCCGGGCTCCACGTCGGCCAGAAGTTCCATCACGCGCGCGCTCAAAAGGTAGCGGCCGAACACGGCCAGGTTCGACGGCGCGTCCTCGAGCGCCGGCTTCTCCACCAGCGCGTCGACCTTCCACACGTCGTCGGACACGGCCGCACCCGCGATGACGCCGAAGCGGCTCACCTGGTCGTCGGGCACCGGCATGACCGCGATAACGCTCGCGCCGCCGTGCGCGTCGGACACCTCCTGCATGCGCGGCAGCATCTGGTTGTCGGGCACCAGCACGTCGCCCAAAAGCACGTAGAACGGCTCGTCGCCCGTCTTCTCGGCCGCGCAGCGCACGGCATGGCCCAGGCCCAGGGCCTCGTCCTGGTACACGTAGCTCACGTTGTAGGCGCCCACCCGCTCCACGAGGTCGGCGTAGGCGTCCTTGCCGCGGGCGCGCAGCGTGGCCACGAGCTCCGGGTTCGGCGAGAAGTGCTCCTCGATGGCCTTCTTCTCGCGGCTGTTGATGATGACCACCTCGTCGGCGGCCGACGCCAGGCCCTCCTCCACCACGTACTGGATGGCCGGACGGTCCACGACGAGCAGCATCTCCTTGGGCTGGGCCTTCGTGGCGGGCAGGAAGCGCGTGCCGAGGCCGGCCGCGGGAATGAGAGCCTTCATGGATGGAAACCTTTCTTCTCCGACAACAGAAGAGGCGCCGCGATCCTGCGGCGCCTCGTGAAAATCGCTTGGGCTATTGTAGCACGAGCGGACAGGCCGTCATCAGACGGCTACCTGCCCTGCTGCTCGGCCAGGGCCTCCTCCAGCACGGCCATCTGCTTCTCGGCCTTCTTGAAGCCGAACATGATGATGAGCACGTACACCAGGATGGCCACCCACATGAGCGCGTACGCGCCGATGATGAACGGCATGGACGGGGCAACGGTGCTGTAAATCTCAACGAGAACCGGATTCATAGGTCAATCTCCTTCTCAACTCATAGGTCGTTTCAACGTCGGCGAGGCGGGGTGCTGCGGAGCGCCGCAGCGTCGAGCCGTTCTGCCGTTCGGCAGAACGGGGGAACCAATCAGTCCTCCAACTGCTCCTTCAGGGCCTCCACGCGCTCGGCCAAGCGCACCTGGCGGAAGCGGAGGCGGTACAGCGCGAAGCCCACCATGGCAATGCCGGCCAGGCAGAACATGAGCGTGATGCCCATGTCGCCCGACATGCCGCCCTCGCGCACGACCACCGGGTGGATGCTCGAGGGGATGAGGCGCGTCACCATGAAGCAGATCGGCACGTCGATAAGCGCGATGATGGCGAGCACGGCGCCGTAGGTGGCGCGGCGCTCGGGCTCGTCGATGGCGTTGCGCAGGATGAAGTACGCGATGATGATGAGCATGAGGATGAGGTACGTGGTCAGGCGCGGATCCCACGTCCACCACACGCCCCACTCGAACCTCGTCCACAAGTCTCCCGTGATCATCGTGCACGCCACGAACAAAAGCGCGACCTCCATCGCTATCTTCGAGCAGGTGTCGAAGCGGCGGTTCTTCGTCATGAGGAAGCGCACCGCGTAGTAGCCTGCGAACGCCAGCGCCACGAACGACGTGATGGCCACCGGCATGTGGAAGTAGAAGATCTTCTGCGACAGCAGCAGCACGTTGGTGACCATCTGCCCGCCGATCATCTCGACGCCGTTCACCGCGGCGCCGTTCACGGGCGAGGCCCAGAAAAACGCCAGCAGCAAGCCCACCGTCGACAGCACGATGCCCGCCACGAGCACCGCCGGCGCAATCCGGTCGGGCCACTGCCCCGCCTCCGGAAGCTTGGGCGCCTTTTTCTTTTCGGACATGAACACCCCTTCTCTCTACTCGTCCAACTATTATAGGTCCTGCCCTGTCAGCGAGAGGCGTTGAGGTGCCCCGAATTGCCGTGCTTCGCGGCCGAGCGTGCTTTCGCACGTGAGGGCAAGCGAAGAAGCGGCAAGGCGGGGTGCCTCGGCGCCTCGCAGCGTCGGGCAGTTCCGACGGCCGTTAGGCCGCCGGAACGCTAAGCGCTGATTACAAAATCGTACAGAACCCACGATGCGAGGATCATGATCACGTCGTAGCCGCCCGCGAGCACCAGCGACGTCAGCATCACGTCCGCGTACCCCTCCGCGCCCACGATGGCCGCGGTCGTCGCCGACACGCAGGCGTAGAGCAGCGGGAAGATCAGCGGGATGAACAGCACGGCCAGCATGACGTCCTTGCCGCGCGTGTTGATGGTGATGGTGGACAGGAGCGTGCCGATGCCCGCCACGCCCACGGTGCCCACGAGCAGCGGCACCACCAGCAGCCAGAAGCTCTCCGAGGGCGTGGTGGTGGTCAGGAAGAAGAAGTAGAACAGCGGCACGGCTATCACTTCCACCACCAGCAGGAACAGCAGGTTCGACGTCGCCTTCGCCAGGAACACCACCGAGCGGTCCATGGGCACGAGCAGGATGCCCTCCAGGCAGCCCTGCTCCTTCTCGTGCGCGAACGAGCGGTTGAGGCCCAGCAGCGACGTGAACACGATGAGCGCCCACAGGAGGCCGCCGCTCATCTGCAGCACGTCGGTGGTCTGCGAGGTCTGCGCGAGCGCCGCGCCGTACACGATGATCACGAGCAGCGCGTAGATGCCCATGGACGTGAGCATCTCCTTCGTGCGGAACTCCTGCTCCAAATCCTTGCGCAGAAGCGTCTTGTACTGCTGGAACGTGGAGGGCTTCTTCAGCGCCACGCCGCCCGCCGTGCGCACGGGCGCCCCCTTCTCGGCCGCCATCTCAAGCCACCCCCATGCCAACGGTCGAGCGGTACAGCGCCGAGAACTCGTCGAAGTCGAACGAGCCCTTCTCGTCGAAGGCCACCACGCGGCCGCGCGCCAGCACGAGCGCGTGCGTGCACATGGCGAAGCCCTTCTGCAGATCGTGGCTCACCATGACGAACGTGCGCCCCTCGCGCTGCTGCTCGATGAGCTCGTCGAATATCTCCACCGCATGCGGGTCGAGGCCCGAGTACGGCTCGTCCAGGAACACCACGCCGGGGTCGTGGATGAGCGCGCGGGCGATGGAGAGGCGCTGCGTCATGCCGCGCGAGAACGTGCGCACCACGTCGAGGCGGCGGTGCTTCAGCTCCACCGCCTCCAAGAGCTCCATGACGCGCGCCTCGGGGTTCGCCACCCCGTAGAGGCGCGCGTAGATCATGAGGTTCTGCTCCGCCGTGAGATCCGGGTAGAGCATCGAGTTGTGCGAGATGAGCCCGATGTGGTCGCGCGCCTTGTCGGGTTCGTCCTTCAAATCCACGCCCATCAGCGTGGCCATGCCGGACGTGGCGCGGGACAGCGTCGACAGCACGCGCAGAAGCGTCGTCTTCCCCGCCCCGTTCGGGCCGAAGATGGACAGGAACGCCCCTTGCGGCACCTCGATGGTCACGTTGTCGACCGCCTTGCGGTTGCCGAACACCTTCGAGAGCTTCTTCGTCCTGATCGCAGGCTCAACCGCAGCTTCCATGGCGCGTTACGCCTCTTCCCTCTTCTTCTCGTCGGCCTTCGATGCGGCCGCAACCGACGCGGAACCCAGAGCGACGTCAACGGCCCCCTTGACCACCGCCTCGACCACACCGTCGGCCGTAACCACGTCGGCAACGGTTTCGAAAGCCACGCTCGAACCCTCGACCTTCGCGGCCGAAGCCTCGTGCGGCAGATCGTCGCCGGAAGGCTCCTCGTCAAACTTGCGCTTCGCGCCACGGCGCCCAGCGGTGGCTATCAGAACGCCCACCATCAGCAGGCCGAAGCCCACCCACACGGGCGTGATGAGCGGGTTCACGCGCACGTCCATGGAGAAGTCGCCGTTGGTGTTCACGCCCTTGTACACCACGAACAGGTCCTCCGTGGGAAACGAGATCACGCCCGCCACGAGCTTCTGCTGCTGCGTGGACTGCACCAGCTGCACGGCCGGCGACACGGAGCCCACGAACTCGCCATCCTTGAACACGTCGTAGTTCACGGTGTACAGGATGTCGTCGCCGTTCGCCATCTCCTCGATGGTGTTCGACGTGTATTTCAGCGTGAAGTCCTGGATGGTGAAGTCCTCGGTGGTCGAATCCGTGGCCTCGTCGTAGCCCACGTAGCCCACGCGCTCGGTCACGTACATGGAAGAGCCGATCAAGCCCACCAGGATCACGGCCATGGCCAGGTGCGACACGAAGCCTCCGAACGAGGCGGCGCGGTTCGCCAGCATGCCGAACGCGGCGCCGAACACGTTGCCGCCGTGCTTCTCGCGGTAGGCGCGGATGCCGCGGCCCAGCATGAACAGCGAGTTGAACAGCAGCAGGCTGGCAACGAGCAGGCCCACGACCGCAAGGCCGTTATAGTACCAGGCAGGGCTCAACGTCGACAGCATATCGGAGGCAGAGACGCTGCCCTGCGCCGCCAGCTCCTGGTAGTACGCGACGTTCGCCTGGTAGCTGGGAAGCAGGTACGTGGCGAAGTAGAACATGAGCACCGCGAACAGCACGAGCGCGCAGGCGCCGGGGATGCGGGCGCGCTTCCAGAACTGCCTGCCCTCGGTCTTGCCCCACGACAGCAGCGGGCACACCGTGAGTACGATGAGGTACAGGACGCCCAAGGGCCGCGCGATGGCGTCGTAGGTTCCCGTGGAGAACTTCAGGTTGAACGGCAGCGCCGGCGCGATGGTCATGAACGTGAGCATGAGGGTGAACACGATCATGATGAGGTTGTTGAAGTAGTAGGCCGCGTCCTTCGACATCATGCTGGAGATATCGTCGCCGCCCGCCTTGGCAGGCCCGAACGACTTCCAGCGCACGATGAGGCCCACGATGCCGGCCAGCACCGACGCGGCAATCAGGCCGCCGAACAGCACGAGCGACACGTTGTCGCCCTCGAACGCGTGCACGGACTGCACGAGGCCCGAACGCGAGATGAACGTGCCCACGATAACGAACGCGAAGGTGAGGCACGCGCACATGACCGACCAGCGCTTGAACGCGCCGCGCTGGCGGTACACGGTGAAGCTGTGGATGAGCGCCACGCCCACGAGCCACGACAGCAGGCTCGCGTTCTCGACGGGGTCCCAGCCCCAGTAGCCGCCCCAGCCGAGCACCACGTAGGCCCATACGGCGCCCAGGCCGATGCCGATGCCCAGGAACAGCCAGGAGAACAGCGCGTAACGTTGCGAGCGCACGACCCATGCCTTCGAGGAATCGTTCACGATGACGGCCGCGATGGCATAGGCGAACGGGATGGTGAGGCCGGCGTAGCCCACGAACAGCGTGGGCGGGTGGATGGCCATGGCCCAGTGCTCCAAGAGCGTGTTCATGCCCCAGAGCGCCGCCTCGCCGCGCAGGTTGCCCGATGCGTCGAGGTACTGGGCGGCCAGGGCCGTGAACGGCATGTTGCTCTCGGAGAACAGCGTGACGCCCACGAACGCCGCCAGCACGATCTGCGCCACGAGCAGCGCCATGGAATCCAGCTTCTCCTGCCGCTTCAGGTTGCGCACGGCCACCACGGAGTTGAACAGCGAGATGAGCCAGGCCCAGAACAGAAGCGAGCCCTCGCGGCCGGCCCACAGGCCCGCCAGCTGGTAGAGCCATGCATCGGCGCCTGCCGCATTGCTGTGGTAGCGCACCACGTACTCGATGGACGTGTCGCCCGTCATGAAGCAGTACACGAGGATGCCGCAGCACGCCGTGAGCCCCACCGCGGACACGAGGGCCGCCACATGGCCGCCCCAGGTGAGCGTCTCCGCCACGCCGCTCGCACGCTTGTGCCCTGCAATCGCGCCCGCCACGAGGCAGACGATCGACACGACGACAGCCGCAAACGAGATGAGCAGTCCAATCAGACCGAATGTTGACATGTAGGTTTCCCTTCGTTGCGGCCGCGCGCGCGGCCGCCAAGCTTACGAGATGGCCGGGCCGCTCATGCTATCCAGCGAGCGAGACCTCGGTGGCATGGAACTTCCCGTCTTCGTTGAGCGAGCCGGTGAGCACGAGCGTGGAGCCGTCCCTCACCTCGTCGGACAGCGCGTCGTCGAACAGCACGGACAGCTCGGGCGCGCCCTCCGCGTCCACGAGGACGAAGCGGTCGCCCTGTCCCGCCGCGGCAAGCGTACCGTCCTTCACCGTGCCGGTAACCTTCACGGGCTTGTCCAGAACGCTGTCCCCGTAATCCGCAAGCTGCGCCACGCCGAGCGCGTTGCTGGAATTCTCGTACTTTGACGGGCACTTCGTCACGAGCTCGGTCGCATGCAGCACGCCGTCGGCGCCCACCTTGCCCGTGCAGATGGCCGTGACGTCGTTGCCGAAGGTGGCCGCCACGCCTCCCTCGTACTTGACGCGCAGGTACTGCGTCTGATCGCCCGCAGGGTCGTACATATCGAACGTGAGCACGTTGTCCTCCGTGGAGAAGGAGTTCTCCACCACGTTGCCCGACACCTGGACCTTCTGGTCGGCATACTGCCCGTTCGCCATGTCGGCAATCGTCACCGACTTCGCCGACGAACTGCCCCCGACGACGGCCAGGACAACGACCAGCACGATGACGATGATGCCGGTGACCACCACGAGCCGCCGCTTCGTTTTCGTGTTCACGCTCGCCTCCTCCTCAAGAGTCTTACGATCAATTGTCACGTACCCCAAAGTTCCGAGGAACGGAAGCACGGTGAATTCAAAGATTCACCATGTTGCCGCGGGTTTTCCCCGTTCGGCACGGTGCAAACCCCCGCCGACCATGCGGCCCGGTTTGCCGTTTCCGTTCGTCGAGCCTTTGAAGAGGGAGCCCGTCCAAGCAAGACGCTTGAGGCGGGCTCCCTCTTCGTTATGCGGTTTGCGTCCGAGGACGCTATTCGGCGCTGGCGAACCTTACGCGGTAAGCTTGCTGGCCTGCTGGTATGTCAGCCAGCCTTCCGGCACGTAGGACTCGCTGTGGCACTGCGTGCAGGCGTTCACCGATGCGCGGTGCGCCTTGTGGCAGCTGCTGCACTCCTGTTCGCCGTGCTGCGGCTGGTGCGGGTTGTACTGCCCCAGCTCGGACGTAGCCTGCTTCAGGTCTTCGCGCGTGAGATTGTGGCAGGACTCGTTCAGGCAGAACTCGTCGCCGCTCTCCAAGCCGCGCGCCTCTACCAGCTGGTCGACGTCGCGCTCCTCGAGCGGGTAGTAGTAGTTGCCCGTGATCCATGCCATGCCCTCGGACACCTGCTCGCCGATCGTCGGAACGTGGCAGCTCATGCACGTGGCCTCGGCGCCGCCCTGATCCTTCGAGACGCGGTGCACCGCGGCCATCATGCCGCTGGCGTCCTCAACGTCGTTGCCCCACTTGTCCACAGCCGCCTGGCCCGGCTCCGCCTCGTACGTCGGCAGATACGGATCCATCGGCGTGTGGCAAATGGCATTGCAGAAGCTCGGCTGCTCATGCCAAACCCAGAAGCCGGCACCGGCTGCAATCAGAACAACCGCCACGACGCCGACAACGATCGGCCACTTCTTCCCCTTCTTCTTGGGAGCGGCCTCGCCGGCTTCGGCGCCTTCCGCCTTCACGGCTTCATCCGTGGTTTCCACATCGGTCGTGGAGTCCTTGGTCGCGGCTGTCTCGGTGGCGGCTTCCACTTTGGTTTCCTCTTCGCTCATCTCCATAACCCCCTTTCTTGCATCCTCGATTGCCCGTGCGTTCCGGCTGGCTCGCGGGTTTCCCGCCCGACCTTCGACACAGGCACGTTACCTCATGCATACTAGCCCTCGACCGGCGATGCGCCTATCACCCATTTGGGGGGAATTAGCCCGTTTTGCCCCCAATTTCGTGTGAGGCACGCCCGTTGCGGCCGAGTTTTGGTGCAATACGCCGGGAAGGGAAAGCGGAGGGCCTTCCCTTCTCCAGCGCGGCGGAGAGACCGGTCGCGTTTCGTTTAGATCTGTGCCAGAGCTTGATCCACCGCCGCCTCGGACTTGTTGAGCGTGTCCTGGGCGAGCGCGGAGTTGTGAGCGCCATCGCTGTTCTCTACCATGACCCAATCCCAGTAGAACTGGGCCGTGCGGTTGAGGTCGCGGAGCTTGTTCAGCTGATCCTCGCCCATCGAGCCGTTCGCAACGATCTCGGAGAGCTTGTTGTTCAGCGTGACCAGCTTGTTGCCGATGCTGTTGACGCGGTCGATGGCAACCTTCTGCTTCGCGGCGACCTCGGCCTTGATGTCGGCATGGCACTGCGAGCAGTCGTTGGCGATGAGCTCCTCGTTGTCGAGCGGGCTCGACCAGTTGTGGTTGTCGAACTCCTTGCCGTCAGCGTTCTTCGTCGTGCCCATGTGGCAGTCGGAGCAGCTGTAGCCCTGCTTGGCCATGGGGGCCATGTCGCCACCGTACATCGTCTCGAACTCGGGGTGCTGCACCTTGATCTGCTTCGTGCCGTTCGTCGGGTTCGTGTGGTCGACGTAGTTGATGGAGTTCTCGTACGCCAGCACCTTCTCCGGCGTGGCCTCGGCCAGGCCCTTCCACGGGTTCTCGGCCGACTTGTTCTCGTTCGGGAACAGGTACTCGTTGTGGCACTGGCCGCAGGACATGGCGCCCTCGGGCACCTTGCTCGCGTCGTCGCCCACCGCGTTCACGAAGAACTGGCGGATGGCCTTGGAGCCCTCGGCCGGGCTGTTCTCATGGCAGTCGTAGCAGCTGATAGGCTCGGTGACCTGGGCCTCCATCTCGTGGATGTCCGAGGTGTTCAGCGTGGGGTCGGCGTTCTGCTTCAGGATGAACTCAGACGACTTGCACGTCAGGCAGTTCGCCGTCTTGGGGTTGCGCCCCGTCTCGCTGATGTCGGTCAGCGAGTAGACGTGCCCGTTCGGCTCGGCGTAGAACTTCGAGAAAGCCGAGCCCGCCCAAATGGTTTGGATCTGCGGGTAGATCTGCGTGTAATCGCCCGGATCCTTGTTCTCTTCGTTCTGCTTGTACGTGGCGTACTCGTCGGGGTACACTTCTTGCCACGCATCGGCAGTGATGATGCCGTTCTCGTTCGCCGCGGGGATTTTGAAGTCCACCACGGATTCGGCTCCCTTGTTCGCTTCTTCGCTGCTGGGCTGCTGGGGCGCACACGCTGCCAACCCCATGACCAGAACGCAGATGCAGGTGAGGGAAAGCCCTAATCTCGTCTTCTTGCTCGCAAAGATGGCTTTCATCAAGCATCTCCTCCCTTCGACCTTCAATAGATCTCTCCTTCACGAAATATACACTTTTCGAACGGGGAATACTGAGCCGCCGCACCCACGTCGGGAATTCCCACGGGCGGGATAGGGAAAAACCCGCCTCGGCCCTTTGCAGGCCATGGGCGCAACGCCTCCGAAGAGGTCCAACTTGGGGCGGCGGATCGACGGAACGGGTGCCACGTCGGCAAGACCTCACATTGATGCGCGTACGCCGCTTCCGCATGGACGCCCACGGCTTTGTCGGTGGGAATCGTATGCAACGGCGGCTCGCCGTCCGACCCGCATCGGGGATCAGGCTATAATGCCGAGCGGAGGCAACTGGCTCCTTAAGGCGCGCTTGCATTCTTGCGGCACAACTTGCGAAGCGAAACCGCCGGTCCCCTGGCTAAGGAGAGCAGATGCAGGAAGACGACGTCACGAAACTAGGGTCGCTTCGGGCGAAGTTGTTCTCGACCTCGTTTAACGAGAAGGTCGTTTGCATCATATTCAGCCTGGTGGCGGTTGTCGTGCTGCTGCTGAGCATCTGGTACTCGTATTCTCAGTTGGGCAACACCGAGAACGTGGCGCACATCTTTGCCATAGCCGCCCAATGCGCGGGAGCGCTGGTCCTCGTGCTCGAGGTTTTCGGCGAGTCCGAGGAAAAACAGCTTCGCAGAACGCTCGGGACCCCGGTGCTCTTGAGGGAGGTTTCCGAAGACTCGGTGCCCACCGAGCTGGTGCGCATCAAGGCGTCCGAGATAGCAAGCAAAAAGGCAAGCGCCGTCATCCTGATCCTTGGATACGCCGCCGCATTCGCCGCCAACTCCCCCAATCCAAGCATGGAGGCCCTCTTGTCTTTCGTCTCCGCAACCGTCGGGATCATCTTGGTCGTGCAGTCCTATGCGATTTGGACGATGATCAAGTTCCAAGGCGAGACGATCAACCTGAACAAGTTCTACAAAGACGAGTGAGGACGGGAGGCTCGATCAAGTGTGGAATACCAACTCGTTTACAGAAATCCGCCCGAAAGCAAGCTTCCAGGCGGATCGAGTCTCCGCTGTAGAGATGGCAGGATTCGAACGCACGACCCCCACGTTGCGAACGTGATGCTCTCCCAGAAGGTACGCACACCATCACAATTGCCTTAGTAACTAAAGTGGTGACGCGTCCTTTGCTTGTCGCTCGCATACGGCCTGCTCCGAATACGAGCTATCCCATTCTCTTTTTGCGGATCTTTTTCAAGTAGTTCTTTTTGAACGAATTTGAGCCGCCGAAAAATATTGCATCAGTAGCAGTGGCTTCAGAAGCATCATACTTCAAAGCGGTCAGCTCTATCCCGCAAGCGAAATCCGCAACTTGAGATAAGCAATAATCGCAGGGATGTGCGTCCTTAAACATGTACGCATCTTTCGACAGCGTATAGCGGATTGCTTCGTGGATCACTTCGCTGACAGCCTGCTGGCCGTCATCGTAATATACTTTAACTTTATCGAACGCTTGGAAGAATTCAAGGTGATCGAACAAAAACGAGGTGATATCCCGTTTCATGCGAACAAGCAGCTTGTCCGCTCCGTCAAACCCCGTCTTCTTGAATGCGAATGTTTGATACGTGAAAGGAAGACTCTGCGTGAAAACTAAGAACTTCGAGAGATGTCTTTTCCTGACCCCCAAACCGAGATCCGCATATTCGCAATGGCCGTTCATGAGCGGCGACAGGTGAAACGCTATGTCCATCATTCCGCAATCGTTCAGAACGCGTCGATATTTGTCCAGGTGAGAGTCTATGGCTGCACTTTGGTCATGAAAGACTAGAGTTATCAGGTAGTATTTCGAGACCGGACCAAACTCGCCTGACTCGTCAACGAAGATCGACAGCTCTCTCAATTGGCCCCCATAAAAGAAATTGCCGGGGGACTTCCCCCGGCTCTTGGAAGTAGCTCCTTTCGGAACCACCACTATTCTTATACCACATTTTGGGAGGCATTCCAATAGGTACATCCCTCGGACAAGAAAGAGCTTCCATACGAAAATCGGGCCGGAAGCAAGCTTCCGACCCGATCTAGTTTCCGTGGTGGAGATGATGGGATTCGAACCCACGACCCCCACGTTGCGAACGTGATGCTCTCCCAGCTGAGCTACATCCCCACGGGTTATGTGCGCTCTCGCGCGAGGACTTATTTTGCCGGTATTGGGGGCGTTTGTCAAATGGGGATTTGAAATGTTCATAGAACGTGCGGGTGTTGGCAGGCGCTAGATGCCCTCGCCCTCTTCGGAGGGATCGGGATCGTCATCGTCGTCGAGGTATTTTAGGATGTCGCCTGGTTCGCATTCGAGGACTTTGCATATGGCGTTGAGCGTGGAAAAGCGGATGGCCTTGATCTTGCCGGTCTTTATGCGCGACATGTTCACGTTGGTGATGCCGACTTTATCCGCAAGGTCGTTGAGCGACATCTTGCGATCGGCCATGATGCGATCCAGATGAAGGATGATGGACATCGTTGGCGCCTAAAGGGTTTCGTCCGAGAATTCTTGTAGGAGGACACCGTATTTGAACACGAAAGAAAAAGCGTAAACGGCTCCGGCTGCAATTAATGGACCAAGATTTACTTGAATAATCGAAATATCGCTTGTCGATATATAACCAGAATCCATACCACTGTAACTAAGCAAAGCATTGTTTTGAGTAATCAAGAAATCCAAAACCGCATAAATCAAAAGGAGGCCCGCTATCCACCGAAGTCTCTTTACCTGAATAAAAGTGAACGGTGATTCTCCTTTGGAGGCGTCAGAAAATATGGCTATCAAGACCCCGATTAGAAAAGCTATGACTACACCATGCGTAGAAAACAAGAGTATCTGGAAAAAAATCGTCCCCGCTAACTGTTGGGACGAGTCATTATTTGCGGCCCCAAAAATCATTCCCACAATAGCGACAACCCAATAAGCACAAAAGATGACAAGAATAACTTTGAAGACCACATTGATCAATTTGCATACTTTATTTATTCTAGAGATTGACTCTTGGGTTTCGAGCGCATCCTCATTTAGCATTATGGTCCTCTCAATTATGTAGGGCGACGAAGAGAATACTATCATTTCACCGTCCTGCTGGTTCATGTCTAAAAACAAAAAAGGCTCTGCGAAACGAGAGCCTTTCTGCTGTAATAGGCGAAAATATTACTAAATGCCTGGCGCAAAACAAATACCACCAAACCCTACGACAGGACAAGCCCCTCGCGGCTCAACCTCACTGTAAAACAGCATATCACACACCTCCTTTCTTGTTTTCTATTGCGGCGTTCATGGCCGCTCCTAAACGGTCGTAGAACTCTAGGGTCATCGCGCAGTAGGAGTCGGGCGACTCCAGACTGCCCGATGCGAACAGCGAGCGGGCTCGACAGCCTCCCCCGCAGATTCGCTCGTAACGGCATGTGGCACAGCCCTCGAAGTTGGCGGCATCCAGGGCGCGGCACCGTGCGGAAACCTCGCTCTCCAGCGCCTCGGCAAGCGTGCCGTCAAAGACGTTGCCCATCGCCAGCTCGGTGCGGTGAAGCATATGGCACGGGTAGACGGTGCCGTCGGCGGCGATGCTCACGCCACGGTAGCCGGCGCCGCAGCTCCTCTTCACCGTGAGGTTCAGGCCGACGGGGGCGTCCATGAGGGCGAGCGGCTTTCCGCCGTCCAGCGTGAGGATGCTCGCGCCCAGCTTACGCAGGGCCTCCTCGTCGGGCAACAGGGCGGCCAGCTCGTCGTCGGGCGCGCACGTGAGCAGGCTGAAGTTCAAAGTAGCGCCCAGGTCTTTCGACAGGCGAACGTATTCGGCCAAATCGTCGATGTTCCTGGCATGCACCGTGGGAATGATGTGGGCCTGGATGCCGGCGGCTTGAACGGCCTTGACCGCGGCCACCAGCTCGTCGAAGCGCTGCTCTTCCCGAATGTAGGCGGGGGCGGACGCCGAGCAGCCGTCGAACGAGATGGAGACGCAGTCGACGTTCGGCGCGAGCGCAGCCAGGGCCCCTTCGGCAAGGCAGGTGCCGTTCGAAAGCACGGTGACGGCCTTGATGCCGCAGGTGCGCTTCGCATAGGCCACAATGTCGGGCAGGTCGTCGCGCAGGAACGGCTCGCCACCCGAGATGATGAGCGTGGCCAGGCCGGCGGCCGTCAGCTCGTCGAGCGCGCGCTCGATGGCGTCGAGCGGGGCATCGGGCAGGCAGTTGCGCTGGTCGTCATACGAGTAGCAGCCCACACAGTTCAAGTTGCAGCGCTGCGTGACGTGCAGGTAGGCGGACACCACGGCATCGGCCGGTTTCTCGTCGCTGAAGAACCCGCCGCGCACCAGATGCTCGAGCAGAGCCGCATCGACGGCGGCTACCTCGGTTTCCGCGACCTCTTCCCGAAGCAGGCGCTCGCACACGTCAGCCCCTTCGGCGGTCAGGCCGATGGCGTATCCCGTATTCATGTTGCCGACCATGGGAATGCCAGCGAAATCAAACGCGACCACCTGGTCTCTGAACCTCATGGAGCCTCCTCGCGCCTTCCCCCAGCCGCTTGCCGTCTCCAGGAGCAAGCGGCAGATACGCACCCGTTGTCAACCGTTATTCTATAGGTTCGATTATGCCTTGTCGATCAGTTCAGGCGAAAAGCGCAGTTGCTCAAAAGGGGAATCGAGCCGAACAAGCCGATGCCGTTCGCTACAACTCGGCTTCCGTTCGCTATTTATCGTTTAATGATTAATGTAGTATGATACATTACCCCAGCAACGCTATCGAGGCGACTCGTTGTCGCACCGCGACAGCGCGTTCGGCCTCCCGCATCGGAAAGGGGCGATCAAAATGAGATCATGCAAAGAACCCCCCCCCCCCCGCACCCGGCCGGGTCCTCGGCTCGCTAACCTGCGAGCCCTTGTGTCCAACCACGTTATGGAAAGAGAAGCCACCATCATGCCCGTTCAGACGAATCCCGAGATCGGCGCCGCCGACTTGACCGCCTTCGGCGAAGCCGCAAAAGCGCTGTTCTCCACGGCGGACACTCCCGAAGAAGTAGCCGCTATGCGCGACGAGGTGCTGCGCCGGATAGCCGAATGCGCCGCTGCCACCCGCCAGAGCATCGCAGAATCCGAGCGCACATCGCACGAAGGTTAAGCTCGACACCGCATGCGGAAGGGCCCGCTAAGGCAGCGGCCCTTCCCCTTTTTCCAGCCGAGGCTTCGTGCTTGCCTGCTGCAGCGTTGCACACCGATCCGGATCAGCCTTCCAGCAGGGGGCCTTTGGCCTATACTGGGAGCATGAGCTTCGAGGAAACATCCGACCCCATCCCCTTGGAGGAATTCGTCCAAACGACGGGTCCCGACGAGCGAGGAATGACAACGGAGCTGTTCTACGCGTTCAACACCGTCGTCACCCTGCAGGCATTCGGCACTCCCGAGCAGTGTCGCACGGCATACGCTGCCGCACGCGCCGCATGTCGCTCGTTCGAGCGGCGCCTCTCGCGCACGCTGCCGCACTCCGATATCGCCCGGCTGAACGCCGCGAAGGGGCGTCCCGTGCCCATCGCGACCGACACGGCCGCACTGCTGCGCGCGGCCCAAGGCTATTGCGCGGACAGCGAGGGACGGTTCGACATCACCATGGGTGCCGTCGTGCGGCTCTGGAACTTCCACGAAGGAACGGTTCCCGAACGCAAGCGTATCGACGAGGCGCTTGCGCACGTCGACTGGCGCACGCTGCGGGTGTGGGACGAGCCGACCGCGACGGCCGCGGAGGGCGGGAAAACACATAGAGTCACCGGATCAGGCGGACAGGCGTTCGCGCAGCTGGAAGACCCTTTGGCTGCGGTGGATGTGGGAGGCATCGCGAAAGGATGGATCGCCGACGCCGTGGCCGACCTGCTGGCCGATCACGGGCTGGAGGCGTTCATCGTGAACCTCGGCGGCAACGTGGTGGCGCATGGCGAGAAGCCGGGCGGGATGCCCTGGCGCATAGGGCTGCAGGACCCGCGCGACAAGGAGGGCGTGGTGGGCACCGTGGCGGTGCGCGACGCCTCGGCCGTCACGAGCGGGGTGTACGAACGCTGCTTCGAGCGCGACGGCGCCTTCTACCACCATATACTCTGCCCCGAAACCGGCTTGCCGGTAGAAACGGATGCCGCGGGAGCCACCGTGATCGCGCGCCGCTCGCTGGACGCCGAGGGGTACTCCACCACGCTGCTGGCGCTGGGCATCGAACGCGGGCGGGCATTCGCGCAGTCGCATCCGGCCATCATGGAGGCGCACTTCGTAGACGCGGAGGGCAAGGTGCATTCAGCGTAGGGAAGGTCCCCCACCGGCCTCGCCCCCTCTTCCCGTCAGCGAGTTGCGGGCACCGCATGCAAGACGGGCACCGCGCAATGCGGCGCCCGTCTTGAGAGCAGCTTGCGACGCCTTCCGAAAGGCGTCTTTCGTGAGAGGAGCGCTAGGAGAGCACCGTCTCCTCTTCACGCTCGTCGACTGCCGTCGAGGCGTCGGCCAGCGGGTTCTCCGGGACGAAGGGCTCGAACAGCGGCTCGCCGTTCTGGGAGAGCTCCACCATGCCGGTGAGGACGTCCACGTACTGGTAGGACTGCCGTGCCGTGCGCCCGCGCTTGCGGTCGACCTCCAAGATGAACAGCTGGGGATGCACCTGCATGAGCACGCCTTCGCTCTCGACGATCTTCGAGCGACCCATATTGGCGCGCACTTTCAGGCGTTGACCGACGAAGTCATGTAACGTATCATGAATGGAGTCGACGATTTTGGCCTGTTTAGCTAAATCCATGCTCACTCTTTCTCGCGTGTGCCGTTATGCAGAAATCACAAAGCGAGATTATACCACCTTGGTCAATACTCTACAGAATCTGCACGGATATGTTACTTTTCGCAAACCATAAGTTGACGGCCGGCCGTTCAGGAACTATTTTCGGCTGAATCGGCTATGACCTTTTCGGCTCCATTCGGCATTCAGGCGCCTTCGGCACACGGGGAGCCTTTCTACGTCTCCCGCGCCCCTTATGCGCCCAATGCCTCCAGCGCCGTTCCCAAGCGAATGAAATCCTCCAAAGCCAATGCCTCTCCGCGAATTTTCGGATCGACGGCAGCTTGCTCGAGGAGCTGCGGGAGGGCGGCGGCGATGCGTGCCCCTTGCACCCCCCGGGAGGCGAAGTAGGTTTTGCAGGAGTTCGAGAGCGTCTTGCGGCGATTCGCGAAGGCCGCATCGGCCATGGTTGCTGCCGCCTTGAGCGTGGATGCGGCGAGCGGGGCCCCGTCCTCACCGTGGAGCGGACGGCGATCCAGGCGCAGCACGGCGCTCTCCACGCGCGGCGGCGGGAAGAAGTTGCCGGGGCCCACGCCGAAACGGCCGGCCGGCTCGGCGTACAGGCGCAGCTTCACGGTATAGGCGCCGTAGTTCTTGGTGCCGGGAACCGCGGCCATGCGGTCGGCCACCTCTTTCTGCACCATGACGGTGGCGCTTCCCAGCGAGGGGAACCGCTCGAAGTAGTCGAGCACGACGGTGGCGGCCACCGCGTAGGGCAGGTTGGCCACGAGCTTGCCGGGGGCGGTCTCGGGAGGGTCGAGCCGACCGAGCGCGTCGCGCAGGTCGTCAACGGTCAAGTCGAGGGCGTCTTTCTGCACGAGGGCGAAGCGGTCGGCCCAGGGCGCGAGCGTCTCGGCGAGCACAGCGGGCAGGTCGGGATCGCGCTCCACGGACACCACGCGGCCCGCATGCTGCAGGAGAGCCATGGTGAGCGTACCGATGCCGGGGCCCACCTCCAGCACCGTGTCGACGGGCGCAACCTCGGCCAGCGCGACGATCTTCTGCAGGATGGCGTCGTTCACGAGGAAGTTCTGCCCGAGCGAGTACTTCGCGGTCAGGCCGTGGGCCTCCAGCACGGCGCGCGTGGCGGAAGCGCTTGCGAGCGGCGATAGCTTACCCACGGCGCTTGCCGCCCTGCTTCGGGCGGTCGGCCTGCTTGCCGGGGCCCTGCTTGCCGGCGGCTGGCTTGCGGGAGCCTTGCTTGCCCGATCCCTGCTTGGGGCGCTTCGTGCCCTGCGAAGCGGTGCCGGAGGCGTGCTGCTTGCCGCGGGAGGCGTTCTTCGCAGGCGGGTTGCCGGCCGCTGGGGAGGATTTGCCTTCCGGCGAGAGGCGCAGCGCGGGACGGGACGGGGCGTCGGATACGGAGGCGGGGGCGTAATCCTTGCCGTCATCGGCCGATTCGGCATCGCCGAGCGGCGTGGACGCCGCGGGGGCGGATGCGGAACGCCCTGGCAGGGGCGCCAGCGGATGCTCGACGGCCTCGGCCGTGATCTCGCCTTCCTCGTCGATCCTGCCCACCCAGTCCAATACGCGCTCGAGGGCGAAGCCGGCGCACGACAGCGACGAGCGCACCACGCCGACCAGCGGCTCGAAACCGTGCGGGTCGCCGCCCTCGCCCACCACGTGCAGCGTGGCCGGACGCTTCTCCCGATGGCGCTCGTCGGTCCAGAAGTAGGGCTGCAGGCGGTCGAGCAGGGCTTTCAGCTGGGCGGGGGCGCCGGCGAAGTACACGGGCGACACCACGACCAGCTCGTCGGCGGCGTCGATCAGCTCGTACACCTCCGCCATGTCGTCGTCGATGACGCAGCGGCGGGGCGCCTCGTCCGTCTGCCCGTCCTCCGCCGCCTCGCCGCCTGCGGCGCGCGCGGCGAGCGCCTTGCACGCATCGCACCCCTGACAGGGCTCAATGGCAAGCGTCGACACCGGTGCGAGCGCCAGCTCGTCGTCGGGGCACTCGTCGATGCACGACTCGAACAGCAGGTCGGCAAGGTGCGCGCTCCGGCCGTCGATGCGGGGCGAACCTACGATGATCAGGCGGTTCATAGGGCAGCTCCTTATTGTCCGTCGGCGGCGGCCGGGGCCGCTCCGCCCAGCGTTGCGAAGGCGTTGGCGTAGAACTGGCGGGCGGCCTGCTGCTGCCAAGCCGTCGGCTCGCGGTCGAGCAGGCTCCGGGCGTTCTCCAAAAGCCGGCGCAGCAGCGCCGCGCGTTCCTCGCCGGGCGCGCAGCCGCGCACTTCGGCCAGACGCTCGGCCGTGAAGATGACGTGCTCGGGCCCGCAGACGGTTCCGCGCAGGGGCTCGGGCGTCATGTAGGGCGCGTCCGTTTCGGTGAGCAGGCGGTCTGCCGGCACACGGGCGGCAGCCTCGCGGGTGTCGTCGCCCTTCTTGAACGTGAGCGGTCCGCCGAATGCCACGTAGCAACCTGCCTCGACCCATGGCTCGAGCACGTCCCAATCCAAGTTGAAGCAGTGCAGCAGCGTTCCCGCCTCGGGGAAGCCCTCGTCGCGCATGATGGCCAGCGCCTCGTCGTGAGCCTCGCGCACATGCAGGATGACGGGCAGGCCGCACTCCTTCGCCACGCGCAGCTGGCGGCGGAACGCCGAGCGCTGGTCGTCGCGCGGCGAGAAATCGTAGTGGGAGTCCAGGCCGATCTCCCCCACCGCAGCCGTGCGCGGGTCGGCCAGCCGTTCGCGCAGGACGGCCTCCAGCGCGTCGTCGTAGTGCTTCGCGTTATGGGGATGGCAGCCGGTTGCGATGCGCACCCGCGGCACGCGCGGGCAAGGGTCGCCTCAACAGCGGTGGACGAGCTTGGCCACGTCGACCGCCGCCTCGTGCCTCCAGGCATCGAGGCGGTCGTACGTGACGGGGCCGTCCTCGTACACATCGGTTATGGTGCAGAGGAAACCGACGCCGTGCGCGGCACAGCGCGCCAAGGCAAGCGCCGGGTCGTCCAACAGCTGCAGGTGCGCATGCGTGTCGGCCACAAGGCCCTCCAGCTGGGGCGCGTCGACGGTGTCCCACTTGCCGTGCTTGCGCTTGCGGTGGAACAGCGTATCGAAGAACACGGGGTCAGTTTGCGTTTCGTCGGCCACGGAAGGCTACTCCATGTCCAGGTCGACGGCGTCCATGTCCAGGCGCGGGAACAGGGGGTCGCCAATCTCCACCGCGTTGCCGGCGGGCAGCTGGCCCCAAGCGGTCGCCGCCTCGATGTCGGTCACGGCGGTGACGTCGCCCAGGCTCAGGCGGCGGAAGACCTCGGCCGACGTGTTCGGCATAAACGGCGCCAGGTACAGCGCGATGATGCGGATGGCCTCCAGCGCGTTGTAGATGACGGCCGCCAGCTGGTCGGCGGTCTCCTCGCTCTTCGCCAGGTTCCACGGGGCGGACTCCTCCACGTACAGGTTCACGCGGCCCGCGAGCTTCTGCACCGCGGCGGCCGCAGCCGTGAAGTCCACGTCGCCGAGGGCGCGGTCGTACTCGGCGTAGAGCTCGTCCGATATCTCGCGCAGCGGGTTGGCCTCCACGAGCGCCGCGGCGGACGCCGGCACCTCCGGCACCTGCCCGTCGAAGTACTTCTTCGTCATGTTGAACACGCGGCTGCAGAGGTTGCCCCAGGTGTTCGCCAGATCGGCGTTGTACACCTGCACCATGCGCTCGAGCGAGATGGAGCCGTCGGCGCCGAACTGCACGTCGCTCATGAAGTAGTAGCGGTACGCGTCCACGCCGAACACGCGGCACAGGTCGGCCGGCATGAGCCCGTTGCCCTTCGACTTGGACATCTTCTCGCCCTTCGTGAGCAAGAAGCCGTGGCCGAACACCGTGTGGGTGATGGGCATCCCGGCCGCCATGAGCATGGCCGGCCAGATGACGCAGTGGAAGCGCGTGATGTCCTTGCCCACGAAGTGGTACTGCATGGGCCAGCGGCGGTCGAACTCGCCGGCGCGCTCGCCCTCGTCGCCGTAGCCGATGCCGGTGAGGTAGGCCAGCAGCGCGTCGGCCCACACGTAGGCCACGTGCCCCTCGTCGAACGGCAGCGGCACGCCCCAGTCGAACGTGGAGCGGCTGATGGAGAGGTCCTTCAGGCCGCTCTTCACGAACGAGACGATCTCGTTCTTGCGCGTCTCGGGACGGATGAAGTCGGGGTTCTCCTCGTAGAACGCGAGCAGCTTGTCGCCGAACTCGGACAGCTTGAAGAACCAGTTCTCCTCGCCGCCCGCCTTCTGCACGGGGCGCTTGCAGTCGGGGCACACGAGCTGCCCCTCCTCGTTCTTCTCGAGGTCGCTCTCGGCGTAGTACGTCTCCTCGTGCACGCAGTACCAGCCCTCGTAGCTGCCCTTGTAGCACCAGCCCTTGTCGTAGAGGTCCTGCCAGAACTTCTGCACGCTCTTCGCGTGACGGGGCTCGGTGGTGCGCACGAAGTCGGTGTACGTGATGCCCAGCAGGTCCCACGCCTCGCGGAACGCAGGCTCCATGGAGTCGCACCAGGCCTGCGGGGTCATGCCCTTGGCGGCGGCCGTGTCGGCCACCTTCTGGCCGTGCTCGTCCATGCCCGTGACGAACGCGACGTCGTAACCGTTCATGCGCTGGTAGCGCGCCACGGTGTCGGCGGCGATGGTGGTGTACGCCGTGCCGAGGTGCGGGGCCGCGTTGACGTAGTAGATGGGGGTGGTGAACGAGTAGGTTCCCTTTGACATGGTGCTTTCCTCTTCCTTCGGTCTGCGTGCGACTCATGATGCCGCATCGTCCAGTTATTCTAGCACGAGGGCCCCGCGCGAAGAACCGCATCTCGCCCCGTGCACACGAAACGGGAACGCCTGCGGGCGAATCCAGGAGGCGGAAGCGCCCTATGCGCGGGCGCCTTCGGCGGGCAACGGTTCGGGCAGGCGCAGGTATTGGGCGAGGTCGTAGCCGATCACCTCCCCCGAGGGAGTTTCGAGCCAGGCGCGTTCCTCGTGCGAGTACGCGGACAGCTCCGCGGTGGTGGCGAAGCCGTTCGCGAAGGCGGCCACAGCGTCGAGGCGGGCGACTTCCTGGGGGGAGAAGGCGGAGAGGTCGGCGCCTCGGCGCGCGACGATAACGCGCCCGTCGCCCTGCTCGCGGTACGCAAGCGCCGCCCCGTCCACGAGCGCGGCCATGACGAGGTCGTACTGATCGGGGACCGGGCCATAGTCGGCACGGGCGTAGCGCAGCCCCGTGAAGCCGGCGCCCTCGTCGCGGTAGGCCGAGAAGTCCAGATAGAACAACACCTTGTTGAGCTTCGTCACGAACAGGTTCCCCACGTGCGCCGCGAGGTAGACCACCGCCTCTCGCAGACGGTCGGCGTCGAAGGCGCGCAAGCCCGTTTCCGGCGAGGCCGTGCGCGGCAGGCAATCCAGCAGGTCGAGGCGCACCACGGCATAGTCTATCCTGCTGGCCGCCTGCTGCTCGACGGCCCGCAGCGCGCGCTCCCGGTCCCGCTCGCCGAGGCGCGGGGCGCCGCCGCGCAGGCGCTCGCGCAGTATCTGGGGGTCGCGCGCCTGGCGGAGCAGCTCGGCATGCGACTCCGAGGGAAGGGCGCCGCCCTCGTAGCGCTGCACGCTGGCCACCCCGATGCCGAGGATAGCTGCGAAAACGCGCTGCGAGAACCCGTAGCGCCGCCGCAAGGCCACGATCTCGTCGGGCCGGGGAACGTCCCGGGCCTCGCGGTAGGCCGCATACATCTTCTCGAAATTGCGATCCATGGTTGCCGCATAACCGATGCGGTTGCCGCACAAGGGGCAAATAGGATACCAGAACTCGTCGGTTACGGAGACGCCCCTGACATCGATCGTCTCGCAAACCGCAACCACCGGGGCATCGACCTCGTTGTAGCAGGCATCGCAGACGGTTCTCACGGTTTCAGACAAGTTCGGAACCCTCCCTTCGGTACGGATACGACAATCGGCGCTCGGCTTCATGAAACGAGACGCACACCGCTTGCACGCATCCCGACGAGAAGAAAGCAGCCAGCTTAACGTACACCTCACACGTCATGAGGACGTCCCTTATCGTCAGGAAGAGGACCGGTTGAGTAATTGGAAACGCGCAAGTCGCAAACGGTCTCATGAACCTGCCGACCGCTGAATCCGACAAGCTGCATGAACCGCCTCGTTTTTCCTTGCGGGTTCCCCAATCCGGCGATGACGAATCGTTCATAAGGTACAGCCCGCACCAAGGCCAGCACGGCTTCGACCTTCCATCTTTCGGCTACCTTGCCCGACATCGATCCTCGCTTAAAATCACCTCAATTGATGTTATTACTCTACATGATAAGCGAGTTGATGTCCAGGATAATCACCTCAATTGATGCGGTTAATCGAAATAGAACAGGTCCTCGAACTTCTTGTCGAGCGCGATGCACAGGACGAGCGCCAGCTTGGCGGTAGGGTTGAACAGGCCCGTTTCGATGGAAGAGATGGTTTGGCGCGACACGCCGACGAGACGTGCGAGGTCGGTCTGGGACAGCCCCGCTTCGGCGCGCGCCGCTTTCAGGCGATTGCGCAGCTCCAGTTCGCCGTCGTTGTCATGCACCTTTTCTATTCCGAAGGAAGGCAGCTTTATCATAGCAACCTGCGCCTACATCGTCAGCATGATGTGCTTTGCTGCGAACGAGACGACGCCGAACGCTGCCAGCAAACCGCACACGAGGCTGAGTTTCATGCGCATCTGGTAGAACTGGAAGAAGCCCATGGCCGCAACGCCTGACAGCATGATGGCGGCAGGCGCGCTCGTATCCTGCCCGTGAGCGAAATCCCACAGGAACAGCGCTGCCCACACCACAAGCATGGCGCCGACCATGACCGAGCTTTGACGCTGGTTCAGGATGCGGAACCGCTCGTCAGCCCCGCGGTTGTCCTCGCGGTTCTTCTCCAAGATCTCGTTCTTGTCCATGACCATGCCTCCTTACCACGTGCCCATGATGTGCGCCGCCAGCATCGAGAGTGCTCCAAGACCTGTGAGCGCAGCGCAGAACAAATAGCCGCCGAACCTGGTTGTTCGCCATGCGAAGAAACCTCCGGCAGCCCCGAAGGAAAGCAAGATGGAGCCCCAACCGCTTATATCGAGGCCGTGAGCGAAGTCCCACGCGAACAGAAGCACACTCACGAAGGCGACGAAGAAGAGCAGCGCCGTTGCGGCAGAGTGGTCGTCACGGCACTTGCGCTCGACGGCGATGCCCCATTCCTCGCGGCTCTTCTTCAGGATCTCCTCTTTGCCCATGCCGCACCTCCCGAGCTATCTAGTCTTATCGCTCAAATGTTTCAAACTAAGCATTCGTTTGCGCACTATGACAAGTTTTCTTGTCATAGTGCTAAGTATACTTGGCAAAACGAAGGAACGCAAGGGGTGCGGAACGTCGACGGTACGGCAAGTGCGGGAGCCGGGGAAGCACTTGCGGCGGGAACCTGCTATCATCGGGGGCATGGAACGCAACGAGAACAACTTCGAGGGCCGAAAGGCCGTCGCCGAATCCAGCGCCTCGGACGCGGCGGGAAATGCGGCTGCGGCTTCGACGGCCGGCGCCGTCGCGCCGCGCCGACGTTGGCCGCGGCGGGTGGCCATCGTGCTCGTGGCGCTCGTCGTAGCGGCGGTGCTGGCGGTGGCGGCGTTCCTCGTGTATGCGAGCGACTACTACCGCGACGCGGACGCCGGGCACGAGAACCTTGCGTCCACGGCGCAGCTTCCCGTCGAGCAGGGAGCACACTACGTGGCCTTCGGCGACCCTGCGGCCGAGACGGGGCTGGTGTTTTACCCGGGCGCGAAGGTGGAGTACACGGCATACGCCCCGCTCATGCGCGATTTGGCCGAACGCGGCTACCTGGCTGTGGTCGTTGAGATGCCCTTCAACTTCGCATTCTTCGGCATCGATGCGGCCGACGAGGTGCGTGCAGCTTTTCCCCAGGTGAGCGAGTGGTGGGTCGGCGGGCATTCGCTCGGCGGCTCCATGGCGGCTCATTACGCGGCCGACCACGCCGAAGACGGCGCACTCGCGGGCCTCGTGCTGCTGGGCGCGTACACCGCGAGCGACCTTTCCGCCAGCGACCTGGGCGCCCTCGTCGTGTACGGCTCGGAGGACCAGGTGCTCAACCGCGGGAAACTCGCCGACAGCGCCGCGCTCATGCCAGGGGACGCGCGGACGATCGAGATCGCCGGCGGCAACCACGCGGGCTTCGGCGCCTACGGCCCCCAGGAAGGCGACGGCAAGGCCACGGTCTCGGCCGAAGAGCAGCAGGGGCAGACCGCCGACGCCATCGACGCGTACGTCAAGGCGCGCCGCCAAGCGACCGCCGCGCTGCCCGAGGCCGCCTGAGCACCTGGTTTGCCGATCAAGCGTGCGCCCTGCTTCTCCTTCGTCGCGCATTCGACTTCGTCCCCGCCCGACGCTCGCCCAGCTCTTCCCGACGCCGTCCGATGTCACCCTATGCTCCTCCCGCCAGAGGGACGTCTGCAACGCACCGTCCGGTACTTGTCCGCCCTCCACACCTTCGGCACGCAAGCTTCAGCTTTGTTTCGCTTTGTCAACGAATAGGTATCGTCCGGGTGCCCGTTCCTATACTGATTCGAACGTACCCGAGCCGACCGTCCGAAGGAATCCCATGGCGAGGCCGCGCCGCCCTATCGCATCCGTCATCAACGCATCGCTCACCGCGCTGGCGCTGGTCGGCCTGTTCGTCGTCCAAGCCTACTTCGTGGGCGGGGCCGTGGGCCTGATGCCCGCCGCGCATGCGGAGATGCCGGCCTTCGCGGCGGCGGACGTGCCTGACGGCCCGATCATGGTGGACTACTGCAGCGAGGCCGTGGCCGCGCACGATCCGGGCAACCCGTCGGGCCGCACGTCCACGAGCGTCGAGCTGGACGACGCCTGGTTCGCCGGCGATTCCCGCCGCTACCACCACGGCATTGCCACGAACTGCGCGGTGCTCAGCGCCGTATGCAACTCCGAATCGCACTTCTATTCCGGCAGCGGCGACCGCATCCCCTATGCCGAGCGGGCCCTGAGCGCGCTCGGGTTCTCCCAGGTGCGCACCGATTCCTACGAGTTGCGCAGCGCCGTGCTCGACCAGTTGGCCGCGCTTGTCAACGGCTCGCACGACGTGGCCGCCTACACGTTCGCCAACCGCAGGATCGAGACCGCCCGCCACGGCGACGCCGCTGCGGGCGGCTCCTCCTCAAGCAGCCCGGTGACGGGCAGCTCGCCTGAAACCCTCGTGTTCGTGGGCATACGCGGAAGCTACGGCGCGGAATGGGTCAGCAACTTCAACCTGCCGGATGCGGCATCGCCCGACGCCGACCATCGCGGTTTCAAGACGGCCGAACAGGAGGTCGCGCAGGCGCTCGAGCGCTACCTGGATGAAATCGGCGCAGACCCGGCACGTACGCGCATCCTCGTGACCGGCCACAGCCGCGGCGGTGCCATCGCCAACCTGCTGGCTGCCGACCTCATCGACCGGGCGGACGGACCCGGTGCCCTGGCGTCGGCCGACGCCATCTACGCCTACACGTTCGCCGCACCGTGCCCCACGAAGTCCGCAAACCGGGGCGACGACGCGTACGCGGGCATCTTCAACATCGTGAACCCCTCGGACCTCGTGCCGCAACTGCCGCTCCCCGCCTGGGGCTACGGGCGCTACGGCACCACTGTTGAGCTGCCGGGCTATGCCAGCACCCGCTTCGCGTCGTCGCTCGCCCTCATGCAGCAGGCGTACCAGGCGAACACGGGACTGCTGGACTCCTACAGCCCCGACGCGCTGGAACGGCTCGACTCGTTCGACGCCCAGGCTTCGCAAAGCCTCCCCACGTTGGAGAGCCTGCTGAACCCCTTCGGCATTTTCACGGCCGTGCGGGAGCTGCTGGAGGTGGACCTGGGGCTGGCGTTCACGTCCCATTGCCCCGACACGTACATCGCCTGGATGCAGGCGGTCGATGCACGGGCGCTCTCGTTCACGCAGCGGGCCTAGCGCAGCTTCGCGCGGCGCTCGCGCCAATCGGGCATATAGGTGTCCATGAGATCCTTGAAACGCTGGCCGTGGCCGCGCTCCCGCAGGTGACACAGCTCGTGAACCACCACGTACTCCAGGCACTCGGGCGGGTAGAGCGCCAGACGGACATTGATGCAGATGCGCCCGGTAGCCGGCTGGCAGCTGCCCCAGCGGCTGGTCATGTTGCGGTAGGCGAGCCGCCCCGCCCTCACGCCCATGATGGGCTCCCAAGCGGCCACGAGCGGCGGCACGCATGCCTCCACCACGGCGCGCCATGCGGCCACCTCCTCGGGCGATGCCGCCGCGGCCTCCGCCCGCGGCGAGGCGGCCATCTCGGCACGCTTCGCCTCGATCCAGGGGCGCTTCTCGCGCACGAACGACGCCACGAACGCGTCGGTGGCATGCAGCGGGGCCGATACCTCCACCTGGCCGTCGGCCTTCACGCGCAGGTTCACGTTCTTGATGCGCTTGCGCGCGAGCCGCACGGGCAGCCCGTCCACCACAAGGACCGTCGGCGCCGGCGCCGCGGTCGCACCCCGGCGCTTGGCCGCCGCCCGTCCCGAACGCGCGGGAGCCTGCGCCCCCGTGCGGCCCGCACCGCGCCCTGCCATGCCGCTCACGCCTTGAGAGCCAGGTCATACGCCGCGTTGCGCGCGATGCCGAACTCGTCGGCCAGCGCGCGGGCGATGTCCTTGTTGCGGGCGCCTGCCGCCTTCAGCTCGGCGGCGCGCACGGCGGCGGCCTGCTGGGCACCCTCGGCGGCAGCCGCGCCCTCGGCGGCGTTCGGGCCATCCACCACGATGACGATCTCGCCCTTCACGCCGCGCCCTCCCGCGCCCGTTCGTTCCGCGAACTCGTCGCGCAAATCGGGCAGCGGCCCGCGCACCACCTCCTCGTGCAGCTTCGTGAGCTCGCGGCACACGGCGGCCTCGCGCTGCGGCAGCGCGGCGGCCAGCGCGGCGAGCGCCGAGGCAAGGCGGTTCGGGCTCTCGTAGAACACGAGCGCCGCATCGAGCGCGCGCAGGCCGTCCAGCAGCGCGGCCCTCTCGGCGTCCTTGCGCGGGAAGAAGCCGCCGAAGTAGAAGCGGGGATTGTCGCAGCCACTGGCCACGTAGGCCGTCGCGGCGGCCGTGGGACCCGGCAGCACCTCCACGGCAGCGCCCGCCTCGCGGGCCGCGCGCACGAGGCGCAGCCCCGGGTCCGACACGCCGGGCATGCCCGCGTCAGAGCAGTAAGCGACGGTCTCGCCGTCTAGCACGCGCTGCACGATGCCCGCGCCGCGCCCGCCGATCAGGGCCTCGTCCAAACGCTCCAGCCGCTTTTCTATGCCGTACGCCGCCAGCAACCGCCCCGTCACGCGCGTGTCCTCGGCGCACACGACGTCGGCCGCGCGCAGCGCCGCCAGCGCGCGCTCGGTCATGTCGCCAAGGTTCCCAAGCGGTGTGGGGCAGATGACCAGCTTCCCGTCCATGGTTGCTCCCCGCCCCCGCTAGCGGTTGCGCCGCATGAGCACGAACGCCACCACCAGCACCGCCGCCGCCACCAGCACCACGCCGGCCACGATGAACGGCAGCGGGCCGTCCCCTGTGCAGGCCAAGCTCCCCATGCATCCCATGCCGTCCGCTCCTTTCCGCCGCGTCGTCCGCGCAGCTGCGCCGCTGTGTGCTTTCATAATCGCACACTTCGGTCCGCGCGCCCAGCATGCGTCCGCCGCCCAGCGGCCACGTCCGCCAAACCACCACGACCACGGCCGCGCAGGCGGCCCGAAACGGTGGGGCACGGGGGCCGCTGGGCTGCAAGCCCCGCATGTCCGCTCGCCGCGCGATCGCGCTCGCCCGCGTGCCCGCGCGCCCTCCCTAATCCCCTGCGGCAACAGCCGGCACGCCGTACCCCGCCGTCACGGCCCGCTCGCCAGGCCCTGCGACCACGCAAGCATAACCTCTCTCACCGGTGATCACCGGTTTTCCGCCAATCAACCGTTCGCCGCAGATAGATGCCTCCTGCTCGCAGGCTCCTATACTGAACGGATTGGCCCGCGCGCGACGGCACAACCCGATCCCGCCGCGCTCCGAGAACAGGAGAACGCCATGGCACCTTCCCCGAACGCATCGTCCCCCGCAATCCCCCAGCCCTACGATGGCCTCGACCGGCTCTACATAGCCGGAGCCTGGCGCGACGGCGCGAGCGGCGAGTCCGCCCAAGACGTGAACCCCTACAGCCAGGAGGTACTCTCCACCCACGTGCTGGCGAACCGCGCCGACGTGGACGAGGCCTACGCCGCCGCCGAGCGCGCCCAACGCGAATGGGCCGCCGCCTTGCCCGCCGAGCGCGCCGCCGTGCTGCGCCGCGCCGTGGACATCTTCGACGCGCGCCACGACGAGCTGATCGGCTGGATCCAGCGCGAGTCCGGCAGCATCCGCGCCAAGGCGGAGTTCGAGGTGGGCGCCGCGCGCAACATTACCGAGGAGGCCGCGAGCTTCCCCTACCGCATGCACGGCGATATCTTCCCCTCCGACACGCCGCGCAAGGAGAACCGCGTGTACCGCCAACCGCTGGGCGTGGTGGGCGTCATCAGCCCGTGGAACTTCCCCATGAACCTGTCCAACCGCTCCGTCGCCACGGCACTGGCCTGCGGAAACGCCGTCGTTTTGAAGCCGGCCAGCGACACGCCCGTCACGGGCGGCATCCTGTTGGCGAAGATCTACGAGGAGGCGGGGCTGCCCGAGGGCCTGCTGTCGGTGCTCATCGGGCGCGGAAGCGAGATAGGCGACTACTTCGTGGAGCATCCCGTGCCGAAGCTCATCTCGTTCACCGGCTCCACCGCCGTGGGGCGCGGCATCGGCGCGAAGACGGCCGGCGGCAAGCTGCTCAAGCGCGTGGCGCTGGAACTGGGAGGCAACTGCCCGCTCGTCGTGCTGGACGACGCCGACGTGCAGCAGGCCGTGGACATTGCCATCATCGGCCGCTTCCTGCACCAGGGGCAGATTTGCATGAGCACGAACCGCATCATCGTGGACGCGAGCCTGGCCGACGAGTTCACCGAGCGCTTCGTCGACCGCGCGTCCAAGCTCGTGTGCGGCGACCCGTTGGACCCGGCCACCGATATCGGCCCCATTATCAACCAGTCCCAGCTTGCGGGCTTGGTGAGGAAGGTGCAGCGCGCTAAGGACCAGGGCGCCCGCGTGCTGCTTGACGGCGAGCCCGAAGGCCTGGTCATGCCGCCCGTCGTGTTCGGGGATGTCGATCCCACCTGGGACATCGCGATGCAGGAGAGCTTCGGGCCGCTGGCGCCCATCATCGTGGCGCACGGCGAGGACGAGGCGCTCCGGTTCGCCAACATGAGCGACTACGGCCTGTCGTCCGCCGTCGTCGGTCGCGACGTGGAGCGCGCCACCGCGTTCGCCCTGAAGATCGACGCGGGCATGACGCACGTGAACGACATGACCGTGGCCGACGAGCAGCACGTGCCCTTCGGCGGCGAGAAGAACTCCGGCCTGGGCCGCTTCAACGGCCGCTGGATCTTGGAGGAGATGACGAGGACCCACTGGACGAGCGTTCAGCACGCCCCGCATCCCTACCCGTTCTGATCCAATCCTCCCAGCCCGGCCACCTTGCAGGGTGACCGGGCTTTTCCAGTATTCCGGGCGTTATTTCGCCATCGCCGTTGGTTAATCCTAGCACCCCTTTACATCGCATGCTAAGCTGTAAGAGCACGTATCCACCCAACGGAATGGCACTTGGACCACTTAACCGACAAAGAGTTCGATCGAGTTTGCACGTACCTGTCCTGCACCATCGGACTGAACATGCGATCAAAACGGGTGCTGCTCGATTGCCGGCTCTCGCGCGAGCGGGAGCGTTTTGGGTTTTCCACGTTCTCCTCGTACCTCGACGCAGTGGAAGCGGGAACCGACAACGAAGTCAACGCCCGCTTCATCGACCTCGTCACGACCCACTACACCTACTTCCTGCGCGAGAGCAGGCAGTTCGACTTCCTGCGCACCACGGCGTTTCCCGAGCTGGAAGCCTCGCGACCGCGCCGCACCTGGAACATCCTATGCGCGGGCTGCTCCACCGGCGAGGAATGCTACACCACCTCCATGATCGCGGAGGACTACGGCCGCGGACGCAACCTGCCCCCTGTGCGCATAACCGGCATCGACATCTCCGGGAAAGCCATCGAGAAGGCGCGTCGGGCAACCTACCAACCTGCCCACGTGGAGAAAGTTCCACCACGCTGGCTGTCGTCCTACTTCACGCACAACGACGGCAACTACACGGTAACCGGCCCCGTACGCCGTCGCGTGACGTTCGCCCAGGCGAATCTCAACGACCCCGACGCGCTGCGACGCCGTTACGACCTCATCATGTGCCGCAACGTCATCATCTACTTCGACAGGGAAACGCGCGAGAAGGTGCTCGACAACCTGCACCGCCACCTCGCCGTTTCAGGTTACCTCATCCTCGGCCATTCGGAAATCATCCGCAGCCGAGCCAAGTTCGCCTATCAAAAAGACTCCGTATACCAAAAGCAACCGGAAGCGATCATCTCATGAAGCAGTCCTTCAAAAACGCGAGCATCGGCCGCATCCTCATGATGTCGTACGTCACCATCATCGCGCTGTTCGCGGTCTCCATCTGCGTGTCGATCTTCGGTGTCCACCAGAACTCGGCAATGACCACCGCATTCTACGAGCAACCCTATCAGGTGTCCAAGAGCGCCATATCGCTGCGCAACACCATCGAGCAGATATCGATCTACCTCAAACAGTGCCTCGTCTCGGAGGATCCCATGGAAAGGGAGCAACTGATCGCCGACATCGAGCAGCTGGCCATCGAGCGCGAGGCCGAGTACAACGCCGTCGCGACGAACTTCAAAACGGACCTGGACGTGCTCAACCAGTTCGCCATGGCAAGCGAGAGCCTCTTGTCCGTGCGCAACAAGGTGGTGGACGAGATACGTGCGGGCGACATCGACCAGGCCAACACGCTCTTCCAGCAGAGCTACCTGCCCCAGAAGAATGCCACCCTCGGCCTGGCCGACGATATCGTCGACGCCGCCGAGCAGAAGGCGGTCGACTATTCCCAGGAAACCACCTATGTGGAAATCGCAACTTCGGCCATCATCGTGCTGATCGGCCTTATCACAATCGGACTGGTCGTCGTTCTCTGGCGCCGCATCTCCCATGCCATCGCCGTGCCGGTGGAAGAGATCGAGGGCATGGCGAAGCGCGTGGCCGAGGGCGACCTCTCGGTGCACGTCAACCCGAGCTCCAACAACGAGCTGGGGGCGCTCGCCGCGTCCATGAACAAGACGGTGGCGGCGCTGCGCCTGATGGTCGAGCAGTTGAAGGAAACGGTGGAGCAGGTGGAGCGCTCGTCGTCCCAGATGTCCGACGGCTCGCAAACGGTCGCGCAGGGATCGGCCGAGCAGGCTATGAGCATTGAGGAGCTGGCCACCAGCGTGCAGGACATCACCCAGGTGGTGGAGGAGAACAACGAGAGCGTGCTCATAGCCAACGAGAACACGGCAGACGTACTGTCCGCCGTCGAGCACAGCAACGACCAGATATCCCGAGCCGTGGAAGTCATCGCCGACATCAAAGTGAGCACCCGCAGCATCTCGCAACTGGCGAACACCATTGAAGACATCTCGTTCCAGACGAACATCCTCGCCCTCAACGCCTCGGTAGAGGCGGCGCGCGCAGGCGAAGCCGGCCGCGGGTTCTCCATCGTGGCCGAGGAGATCCGTCGCTTGGCCACCCAGGTAAGCGAGGCATCGCGCGCAGCCGACGAGCTGGCCGTGCGCGCCACCTCGAGCGTGGAAAACGGCAGCGCGCTCATCAGGGTGACCTCGACGAGCATGGAGAGCGCCGTAGCCGCCACGGAAGGCGTCAAAGAGATGATGTCCGCTATCGCGCGAGCATCCGCACAGCAGCTGGAAGCCGTATCCCAGATACAGGAGAGCATGGACAGCCTGTCCGACGTGGTACAGGAGAACTCTGCGGCCTCGGAGGAGAGCGCCGTCATCGGCGAGGAACTGGCCGAGCAAGCTCGCAACCTCAAGCACCTCATCAACCGCTTCACGCTCGAGGAAACCGCAAACAGGGAAGACGGCGATGCGCGGTGACCAACCAAGCCGCCAAAAGCCCCTTGCCGAGTTTTTTCGCGGAACCGGAGCGCGCCGAGTTCCTGAGCCTGCGTGCGGCGAACGCTGCGCTGCGGGAGCAGCTGGACACCATGCGCGGCCTGGCCTTCCGCGATCAGCTGACCGGCCTGTTCAGCCGCCATTACCTCACGGACTATCTTGAGCAGAAGATGCGGGAAACCGGGGACGAGTCCAATATCGTGCTCGCCCTCTGCGACATCGACGACTTCAAAGCCATCAACGACGTGCGCGGCCACCAGTCGGGCGACATCGCCATCGTGTGCATCGCCGACATCCTCGACGACCTGGCCGGCAACCACCCCGTCATCCGCTGGGGCGGTGAGGAGCTGCTCATCGTCCTGTCCTCGATGCCCGAGCACGAAGCGCTGCGCCTATGCAACCGCATGCGCGAGGAAGTGGCCGCATACCGCATCGACGACGGTGCAGGCGAATTCTCCTGCACGCTCACGTTCGGCCTGAGCTCTTTCGATCCGGATCTCACGTTCGCCGAGAACTTCGTGCTCGTCGACCGCGCGCTATACCACGGCAAGGAAACCGGGAAGAACCGCTGCACATTCGCGCAGCCCGAAGCGTCAAGCGAGCAGAGATGAAGGCGGTTAGGCACGAGGAGCTCACGGTGCGGGTCGTTCTCAAACCCAATTGCGGGCTTGAGAACACGCGCGCGTCGCTGGTTATGCGCCGCATCGCGCCGCTCTGCGACAATCTCTCCTGCCATCCGCATTCCGTGAAAAGCGACCGGTCCACCATTGCTTTCCCGCGAGACCATGGGCTGTACCTGCGCTTCAGCTCGCCCACCCCGGAGCAGGTGCTGCTGACCATAAAAAGCTCGTTCTTCGTGGATCACTGCACCCTTGTCGAGGACCACGCTTCCCTGCCGGCTTACGAGAAGGAGGACCTGGAAGCCGACGGAATAGAGGATTCCGCGTTCGCATCGCCTTCCACCTTTGCCGACGAAGGCAAGCTGGACGGAGGAGGCGGCGATCTCACGAACCTCCTCGCAAAGTTCGAGGAAGTGCACCGCAAGCTGCACGAACATGCCGAGAACCAGCCGCAAGACCGCGAGCTGAGCAGCATTGTCTTCTCGCATGCCCAGGTGGTGGACGAACTGAGAACAGCCGTCGCGCGTTCCCGCATCGAGCCCTTCGATCGTATGGCCCCGTCGCTCAAAACCCTCGTCGCCGACTACGGCCGCCGTTTCGGCGTGCTTGTCGACCTCGATATCGTAGACGGCCATATAGCGCTCGATCGATCGGTACTGGCCTCGATGAAGGAGATTATCAAGCGCGTCATACGGTCGTGCCTCCGTGACGGCATCGAGCAGCCCGAGCACCGCATGGCGGCAGGCAAGCCCCCGCGCGCAACGCTGCGCCTGCGCTTGGAAAGCGATGGCTCGGAAGTGGTCTGCCGGATCGAGCACGACGGAAGGCCGTTCGACTCTCGCATCATCGGCAAGCAGGCTTTGGAGCGTGGGCTGCTGACGCGACCGCTCGAAACCTACACCGAGGAGGAGATAGGCGCCCTTCTGTTGCTCCCCGGCTTCGTCGCGGCTGTCGAAAACCCTGTTTCGAGTATGTTTTCCCAGTTCAATGAAATCGGTTCTACCCTGCAGCACATAGGCGGCCGCGGCGAGGTGCGCAACACCGACCACGGCACGCTGGAGATAGCGCTTCACTTCCCCGTGCCGTTCACCATCATGGAGGCGGCCCTTCTGCGCACAGGGTCGATGCGCTTCGCCTTGCCCGCCCAGCAGATCGGGCACTTCGAGGCATATCGCGCCGAGCGGATCGGGAGGGACGAGGACGGGCGGGAGGCTCGATCTGAAAGCCGTATGCGAGCAAGCTCCGTCTTCTATATAGGCGAAGACGGCAGACGCGCGGATTTGCTGAACGGGCCCGATTCAGGTTCGCCGTTGGAGGCGGAAAGTCCCGCATTCGCCTTGTTCCTCGAAGCACTGGGAGAGCTGCGCTGTCTTGCCGTGGACGCCGTGGACGGCTACGAGCGCATCTCCGTAAGCAAGCTGCCCCCGCTGCTCGACCACGGCACCCTGCGCAGGGCGGGCTGCTTCGGCTACTCGCGCCTCAAAGACGGCGCACCCTGCGCCGTGATAAGCATTCGCCGCCTGTTGAACGCGGTTTTTAAGGAGGAGGGCTCCCGTGCGCGATCGTGAGCAGCGCCTGCGATGGATAGAGAAGCTTATCAGCGGGAACGAGCAGGATCTCCGACGTTCGAACGCGCTCGTCATTCCCACGGAGAGCGGCAACATGGCCATCGCGTTCACCTCAATCGAAGAGGTGGTGCCAGCCAGCGAGATCAGATCCCTGGCCTTCCTTCCCCATGAGTTCAGCGGCGTGCTCCCACGCGGCTACGAGCTTGTGCCGGTGCTCGACACCGGTGGCGCCGCCGACGAGGAATCGTCCTACATCGTGATCGTGCGGAGCGGCGATAACCTGCTCGGGCTGAGGTTCGTCGGCACGCCGTGCGTGGTGAACCTGGACGAGACGAAGCACGCGCCGCTGAAGACGCGCTTCCCGCAGGGCTTCGATGCCGAGACTTTGCCAGTGCTCGACATTGACGCCATCGTGGGCACGCTGCTCGCCGCCCGCTGACGGCGGCGTTGCGGCGTCTGCCGACCGCACCTTACGACCGCCCGTCCAAGACCTCGACGAACGCCGCAAGGAAGTCGCGCGGCCGGCCCTTTTCAAGTCGGTATCCATCGTGCCCCCAAATAATACCGTTTTGCTAACGTTTTGCGAAACGGCCATAGAACCGTTGCCGGTACCAGAGCGCGGCCGGACGCCGGCGTGCATTCGGCCCATCGGGCACCGCGACGTTTCTAGCGCCATCGAGCGCCGCAGTCAAAAATGGGGCTTGCTGCGCCCGCAGCCGCGCAGAGGCGCATGCGGAAGGCTCGCTTTCCTATTGGTGGCAGGTGTGGCACTGGTAGTCGTTCGTATGGTGGCAGCTGATGCAGAACTCGGGCGCCGTCTCCTGCACGGGCTCGCCGGAGTGTAGCGCGTGGCAGTCGGCGCACGTCTGGCCGGCATGGCCCTCGCCCGCGGGGCGGGCGTGCGGGTTCACGACGGTGCCCTTGGCATCGGTCAGCACGGCCGAGTCGGCCGTCTTGGCCGCCAGCTCCTCGTAGCTGCCGTGGCAGGCGAAGCATGCCTGCTCGTCGATGGCGGTGTCGCGCAACCTCGTGGCGCGCTCCTTCGCGCGGTCGGGCGTGGCGCCCTCGTGGGCCTTCTCCAGGCCGGCCTCGTCGGCATGGCACACGGAGCAGGTGTTCCCTCCGGCGGCGGAAAGGGCCCCGTAGCACGGCATGCCCTCCAGCGACCCGTCCTCCGTCGCATGGCAGGTCGCGCAGTTGGCGTCGGCCGACCACGTGAAGTCGACGGTTATGGAGGCATCCTTCGCCAGCGGGCCCTCGTGGGCCTTCGGCGCGCAGCCCGCCCCGGCCGCAACGGCCGCCAGCAGGCACACAGCGCACACGGCCGACGCGATGCCGGCCTTCACGTTTCTCATGGGTTATCTCCCTCGATGGTGAGCCAGCCACGCGGCGGGGAATGGGGAGGGAGGGTATCCCCGCCGGTGGCATGGATCCGGTACGGAAGCCCGGCGCCAAACGGCGCCGGGCGGGCGCTGGCACGGCCCGCCCGCAGGCCGACCCGCCGCGCCGCGGGCGCTTCAGGCTACTTCGCGTCCCAAGCCGTTTCGGCCGCCGCGTTCTCGCCGGCAATACGGCCGCACACGATGCACTCGGTCACGTTGCCGCCGCCCTGGTACACGAACTTGAAGCACGAGGAAATCTCGCCGGCCGTGTACAGGCGCGGGATGGGCTCGTTGTTCCAGTCGATGACGCGCCGGTCGCCGTCGGCCTGCAGGCCGCCCTTCGTGTTCGGGCCGCCCGCCACGAGCGGCATGGCGTAGAACGGCGGTGTGCTGATGGCCTGGAAGCCGGGGTCGACCACCTCGCCGGTGAGCGCGTTCTTCGTGGCGCTCGTGCGGCCGAACTCCTCGTCGATGCCCGTGTCCACCATCTTCTGGTACTGCTCCATGGTGGCGGCGAGCACGGCCGGATCCATGCGGCCCTCGTTCAGCTCGTGCGTGTCGCGAATCTTCTGCGCCAGCTCCTCGATGGAATCCGCCTTGATGAGCCAGCCGTTGTCGATGGCGTTCTGATTGTCCTTATCCCAATCGATGATGCCGAATCCGCAGGTGGAGAGCGTGGTGTTCACCAGCGGGCCCGCCTTGCGCTTCGTCTCGTCGATAATCATGTAGGCCGGGGTGTTCGGGAACTCCAGCGTGACGATGTCCATGTGCACGGCGTTCTTGTACGAGAAGTAGCGGCTCGGGTCCTTCGTGATGAGCGTCTCGTCCATGAAGCGCCTGCCCTCGGAGTTCACGACGATGGTGCCGGCTCCGCCCACGGAGTCCGTGATCGAGCCCACGTTCATGGAGCCCACCTGCACGTCCGGGCACGACCAGATCAGGCGCGACGCGGCCTTGCCCACCTTCGCCAGCTGAGCGCCCGCCTCGCAGCCCATGCGGATGCCGTCGCCCGTGTTCGACAGCGTGCCGTAGAACGCCCAGCCCGTGATGCCCTGGCCCTCTAAAAACGCGCGGCGCATCTCCTCGTTGTACTCGTAGCCGCCGGTGGTCAGGATAACGCCCTTGCCGGCCTTCACGCGGATGTCCTTGTCGCCCTGCGTGGCAACCACGCCGATGACGGCGCCCTCGTCGTCCATGATCAGGCTCTTGCCCGGCGTCTCGTAGGCTATGGTGATGTTGTCGGCGCGGGCGGCGATGCCGGTCTTCAGGCAGTTGAAGAACGCCAGGCCGGCGGCCGTGTCCTCCTTGGGCAGGTCGAGCGTGGGATAGTCCGGCCCGGTGGCCGACTTGCCGTACGTGGAGTTGTAGCTCTTGTAGCCGCTCTCCTTCGCGCCGGGGAAGTCGGGGAACGCCGCGCCACCGCGCTCGATGACCTTGTAGTCGGGGTCGAGGCTCTGCATGAACTCGACGTTCTTCGGCGAGTACTCGGCGAACTTCTCCACGATGTCATCGACGAACAGGGGCGACTGCTCGCCCTCGGCCTTCGTGTCCAGGTTCTCGCCGCTGAACATGGCCTTGAGGTACTGTTTCAGGGCCTCCTTGTCGCCGTCGGGGTCCGGAGAGTGGTAGATGCCGCCCGACATGACGGTGTTGCACAGGTGCTTGTCCTCGGCGTTCTTCTCCAGCACGAGCACCTTGGCGCCCGCGTCGGCCGCCGCGATGGCCGCGCACGCACCCGCTCCGCCGTAGCCGACGATGACGACCTCTGCCTCCTGGTCCCACTGCTCCGCGTCGGCCGATGCTCCCCCGCCGCCCGCGCACCCCGCGAGGCCCAAGCCCGCCGTCGCCATGGCGGCCCCCGCCGCGGCGACGCCGGCCCCCTTGAAGAAGTCCCGACGTGAAACGCCCTTTTCCTGCGCCATGATGCTCCCCTTCCTCCGTTTCGTCTCGAGCATGCGACTCCCCGTGAAGTTGCGCGCTATGCTCCGCAAAAGGAGTCTGCGATTGCAGTATACGAGGGCTGACCTGCATAGATAAAATGCGAGTATCGGATGGGGCCATGCGCTTCGGCCCACATGCGGGTAAAACCTGCATACCGGTATGCGGAAAACGCAAGGGCACGGGCGGGGCTTCGGCGGCAAGATGGCCGGGCGGCGGCCTTCCCCTCCGGCAAAGCATGTTCGCCGTCGGAATGACCGCTATAAGCGTCAATTCGTGGTACGATGGAAAGGACGAGTGGAACCCCGTGCCACAGGAGGGGAGCATGGACATCAACGTCTTTCGCGAGTTCGCCGAAGTCGTGCTGCAAGGCAGCTACTCTGCCGCGGCCAAGGCCCTCAACCTGTCACAGCCCACGCTAAGCCGCCACGTGGGTGCGCTGGAGAAGGAGCTGAACGTGAAGCTGGTGGCCGACATCTTGCCCGTGAGGCTGACGCCGGCAGGCGACACGGTGCTCCAAACCGCCCTGCGCATGGACGACCTCTACACCGGCATGCAGGACGAGCTGGCAGAATTGCGCCGTGTGGCGCCCGCGCGCATCCGCATCCACGACACGCCCGCGCTCAGGCCGCTGTCCGCACGACTCGCGGCCGCAGCGGACGGAACGGTACGCGCACATCCGCGCACCATCGTGGAGTACGTGGCACCGCCCGCGGGAAAGACGCCGGGAGAGGCGGTGGCCGAGGACCTTTGCGACGTGGCGTTCGTGCAGTTGGTGAAAGAGGCTCGTCCTTGCGGGGCGGGAAGCGTCAGCGAGGACGGGCAGGACGGCCGGGTGGCCACGCCGGACGCAGGTGCCCCGGCCTTCAAGCCCCCTGCCGGCGTGGGAATGGCGGCGATCTCGCGACCGGGGAGCCGGTTGGTGTTCGGCCTGCCGCGAGAGGCGGCGGGACTGCCGGAAGCGGAGCTCGCATCCCTGCGCCACGAGACGTTCCTCCTGTTCGCGCACAAGGCCTGCAAGCCGTTGAGGGACACGTTCGCCGCCGCCTGCCGAAGCCGCGGCTTCCGGCCGGCCGTCAAGCTGCTGCCCTGCTCCCGCTACGAGGAGCTCTACCTGATGGGCCACGGCGACGGCATCCACCTATTGTCCGAGGACGACCTTGCATCGGACGATTCCCTCGCACACCGGCTGGAAGAGCGTATGGCCCTCGTGCCCTCGGCTGCCGCCGACGGGTTGCAGCTGAGCTGGCACGCGCTCTACCGGGACGAAGGCCCCGTTCGCGACCCCGCGCAGGCGCGCGTCGCAGGCCGACGCCCGGATGCCGGCGCGCGGCCCGCCGCTGCCGGCAGCGGCGGAGCCTCGCATGCCACCGCCCTCGCCTGCTTCCTCGAACTGCTGTCGGAGCCGGGCGCTTGCCCCGCGTAGCCTCGCGCCCACAGGCTCCCGCCACGCGGCGCCGTTCGATCAGTTATTTCCGGCCACTCTGTCCATGGCCTCCACAAACGCCTCTGGTTGATCGTAGTGGATGTCGTGGCCCGACTCGACGACGATCGTCTCGCAGGCGCCGACGAGCTCTTGCACGCGCGCGGCGTCCTCGTCGGAATTGGCTGCCAGCAAAAGGCCGTCCTCGCCGTAGTTCGTCTTCGCCTTGAGGTAGACGGTGGGACAGGCGATGCGGGAGAGCAGGTCGGCCTGGTCGACGCCTGCGAACCACGAGCCGTCGTGGAACGTCTCGGCGAACCGCACGTCGAAGTCGTCGTAGAAGTACAGGCCGCGCACCCAGTCGTGCGGCACCCAGGCCAGCGTGAGGTGCGCGTCGGGGTTCGCGGCGCGCTCGGCCGCCGTCCACTCCGCGATCTTGGACTGCAAGCCGCCGAACAGGCCGAACAGGTAGGAGTGCTGCGCGGCGGCATGGGCAGCATCGTGCCCTGCGGGTCAAAGCCCACGAGCGCGTCGAGCGACACGTCGAGCGCCTCGACCAGCGCGCCCGCGTGCGCGAGATCGGGAACGGAATCGCCCGCCTCCCACTTCGCCACGGTCTGCCGCGCCACGCCCAAGCGCTCGGCCAGCTGCTCCTGCGTGAGGCCCGTCATTTTGCGCCTGCTCTGAATGTTCGAACCGATCATGTTTTTCCTACTCCTCGCCACAACACGATACGCCTGATGCCGCCGCCTTTCCACCACCCGATGATGGCAGATCGCACGCGGTTTGTCGCGAAGAGGTTGCAGGGGCCGCATCGAGCCTCGATGTTTCACGTGAACCATCCGTTCCGACTCCCCCTTTGGCGTGCAATCGCCCGATTCGGAAGGCGCCGCGCGCGAATCGGGCGCCCGGACGGGCGGGCCGTGCGCCAAAGGGGAGGGGCCCTTCGGGTTTCGGGCCCTCCGAGTCACAGTTTTGACCGCTCTGAAGCCTTTTGACGCCCTGCGGGCCGCCTGGACGCCCGAGCGGCGGCCGGCCGAGGCCGTTCGCCCAGGTGGCGCGAAGCGGGCTCCCGCCAGGCCGCCCGCGCGGGCTTCAGAGCGGTCAAAACTGTGACTCGGAGGGGCAGAAAACGCGAAGAGGGGCGCCGGCGGCCGACCGGGCAGCGGGCCGCATGCGGATCCGGGCCGATCGACGCGGAAGCCTCCATCGGCAAGCTGCCGAGCTGTGCGTCAAAGGGGGAGTTAGAATATTCGTTCGGATAAAAACTGCCGCATCGAATGCGATGCGGCAGCGAAGTTGGCGCAGGCGTTGGCGGCGGAGGCTACAGCAGCTCCTCCACGGCGGGGGACACGACGTCGGGGGTACTGGCCGTGGGCTCGAAGCGGCGAACGACGTTGCCCGCGCGGTCGACGAGGAACTTCGTGAAGTTCCACTTGATATCGGGCTTGGAGGCGTAGTCGGGGTCGGCCTTTGCCAGCAGGTCCTCGAGGATCGGGGTGAGCTCGTGGCCCTCGTCGAAGCCCTCGAAGCCTTTCTGCTGCTGCAAGTAGGCGAACAGCGGGTCGGCGTCCTGGCCGTTGACCTCGATCTTCGAGAACTGCGGGAACGTCACGCCGAAGCGCGAGGTGCAGAACTGCGCGATCTCCTCGTCCGTGCCCGGCGCCTGGTGGCCGAACTGGTCGCACGGGAAGTCGAGGATGTCGAGGCCGCGCTCGTGCAGGCTGCGGTACAGCTCCTCGAGCTGGGCGTAGGTGGGCGTGAACCCGCATTCCGTGGCGGTGTTCACGATGAGCAGCACGCGCCCCTGGTAGTCGGCGAGCGAGACGTCCTCGCCCTGCTGGTTCTTGACGGTGAAATCGTAGAGGGAGGCCATGGTTCCTTCTTTCAGACGGCGGCTTTTGTTCGGGCCTCATGCTACCGCAAAATGATACTTTTTTGATAACAATTTACGGAACGGACACGGAACCGCCGCATGCGGCACGCTCTCACAGGAAGCGCACGTCCGCAGGCTCCTTCGGGGCGGTGCGGCGGTACGTCACGGCGGGGTGGCCCACCACGAGCGCCGCGACCACCTTCTGTCCGCGCGCGAGTCCGAGCTCGCGGCGCAGCGCGGGCGAGAGCTTGGCCGCCAAGGCGAAGAAGCCGCTGTAGAGCACGCCAAGGCCGTGCGCCTGGGCCGCAAGCTCCATGTTAGAAGCGGCGAGCGCGCCGTTCACCTGGTCCTTCGCCACCACCACGATCACGGCCGGCGCGCCTTTGAAGAAGAAATGCTCGTCAACCTCCGTGCGGCGCGCCGTGGCGTCCACGAGGCGGGCGAGAGGCAGGATGCGGCGGAACAGACGCACGGCCAGCTGCTCGCAGCGGTCGAGGCGCTCGCGCAGCACGATGTAGGAGACGTCCTGGGCGTTTTTGCCCGTGGGCGTGAGGCGGCCGGCCTCCACGATGTCGGCGATCGCCTCGTCGGACACGGGCCCTTCGGCGAAGCGCCTCATGCTGCGACGCGCGCCGATGGCAGCGAGCAGCCGGGCGGGCTCGAGCGCCTCCGCTCCGTCGAGCGGGCGCGGCTCCTCGTCGAAGCCGCTGATGGAAACCGCATTCGTCGGGCAGACGGCCACGCAGTGCGCGCACATGATGCAGGCCTGCGTGAGCGGCGCCGCCTTCCCACCCGTGACGGAGAGGTTGCTCGCCGGGCAGTCGTCGCGGCACAGCCCGCAGCCGATGCAGCGTGCAGGATCGATCGCTATCTCGTGAGGGAAGCGCATGGGGGCTCCTTTCTGGATCGGCAGGCTAGCCCGTAGGGCATGGGCTCTGCCCTTGCCGTCGACCGGAAACGTCTTACCTGTTGAACGGCAAGGGCAGACTCTTGCCCTACGAGGCGACCGCGCCCTCTTCCAGGTAGTAGCGGCGGCGGCCCTTCGACTTCTCGCCGTACTCGATGGCCTCGGTCGGGCAGCCGCCGATGCAGGCCATGCAGTGCGTGCACTCGCCCTTCCAGACGGGCCGGCCCCCTTCGAGCACGATGTTGTTCAGCGGGCAGCGCGCGGCGCACAGGCCGCACGACGTGCACGCGTCCGAGGCGGCGAACGCCTTGTCGTGCACGAGCGCCGGGTAGAACGCGGCGTTCACCGGGCCGCTGCGGAAGCGCGCCTTCATGTTCGGGGGCGCCTCGGGAAACGGCACGCCCGCCTGCACGAGCGCCGCGAGCTGGTCGAGGCGCTCCCCCGTCCGCGCCAACAGCTTGCGGCATTCCTCCTCGTCGGGCACGTCGTAGAGCGCGACGTAGTTCTCCGGCATGACCACCTCGGCCAAGCCGCGAAAGCGCAGGCCCGCCACCCGGCAGAGCCTTCGCGCGTACTTCGCCGCGTTGCCCACGCCGCCGCCGCAGGTCAACACGAAGTAGACGTCGCGGTTGTCCTCGAAGCTCACGCGGCGCAGCCACGCGTCCACCACGCGCGGCAGGCGCCACGCGTACGTCGGCGCCACCACCGCTATCGGACGCTCCGAGCGCAGCGCGGGCGCCTCGCCCGCTTTCAAGGCGTCGTTGATGGACACGACCTCGGCGTCGCCCAAGGCGTCGGCGAGCCGCCGCGCCGCCCACCGGCTGTTGCCCGTGCCGCTGAAGTACAGGATCATGGCGTCTTCCCCTTCTTTTGACCGGTTCTTCGCATGCGGCTCGCTAAGCCCTGTTGTCGCCCGAAAAGCACGATTTTGAAACGAAAACCGCGTTTTTCGGGCGACAACGCGCATCGGGAAGAACCATTGCCCCGCTCTACCTGATGTGATACATTTTGTATCATGTTGTGCGATGCCGTCAACTGCCGCGACGGGACAAAACGGGGGGATGTGCCTCATGGACAAGCGGAAGCTCGCGAACCAGCAGGTGAAGGACCGGCTGCTGGCCGCGCTCGTGGAGTTCGCCGGCCGCAAGGACTGGTCGAAGGTGACGGTCACCGAGCTCGTGGAGCAGGCCGGCGTGGCGCGCGCTTCGTTCTACCGCAACTTCTCCTCGGTGGAGGAGCTGGTGGACTACGGTATCCGCCAGGTCACCGAGCGCTACCATGCGGGCAAGCCGGAGGGCCGCGAGGGCTTCCGCGACCGCGCGCTCGTGGAGTACAAGTTCCGCTTCTACCGGGAGAACGCGAAGCTCGTGCTGGCCTTCCACCGCGCGAAGGCCGCCACGTCGCTGCTCGACCTCGTCACCGACTGCGAGATAGCCGCGTGGGGCGACATGCCCCTGAGCTCGCCCGCGCGCTACGAGGTGTACTTCTACGCGGGCGCGTTCTACAACGTGTTGCTCTGCTGGCTCGAGAGCGGCGCGAAGGAATCGCCCGAGACGATGGCCGACACGTTCATGGGGCTAGTAGACGGAGTTGTTCGCCACAGCTGACAAAGTCGCTACGCGAAAAGCGGGGCTCGAAGTCACCGTTTTAACCGCTCTGAAGTCTTTTCGTTCACTTGGAGCTCGATTTCGGCAGCCAGGCAGTCGTCTTCTCCGCGTTTACGCAGGTCGTGAAGAGCGCCAAACGCCTGCTTCCCGCCGAAAAGCTTCACAGCTGTCAAAACGGTGACTGGAAGCCTGCGAATCCGCGAAGTCCCTCCGCACCGGCTGCGCGCCCGCACGGCGACAATAGTGACGCTTTGCGCCGACGGTTCTCTTCCCTGAGAACAGTTGACCGTGTCGTCCGCAGCTGACGGTCAACCCACCATGACGAGAATGTCGTAGTCCATGCTCCAGCCGCCGCTCTTCGCATCTTCGTAGCAATAGGGATCGTAGGGCGGAAGCGAGTCGAACAGCGCCGCGACCTCGTCCACCTCCGCGCGATGCTCCTCGTGGTGATACGAAACCCGGTTCCCGGTCTGATAGTACGAGGCGTTGCCAGTCGTGACGTGCTCGAAGCCGAGCGCCTCGATTTTCTCGGCAGCCTTGCGCGCCGCTCCCTCCGCGCTGCTCGCGTTGAGCACGAGCACAGTAACCTCCTCCTTGCCCTCGCGCAGCCGAGGGTCGCCGGACGCGGACTCCTTGAAATCGGGGGTCGGCTGAACGGCCGCCTGCGGAGCCGGATCCGCCTCCTCCTGGGCCGCAGGCTCCTTCACGGCGCATCCAGAAAGCGCCGCGCACAGGCATGCGCATGCTGCCATGGCCGCCAACGCTTCGATCCTCCGCATACGCGCCGCCTTCCTCGCGAAGCTTTTCTCCCGAGTATACAGGATTCGGTGCATGAAGCCCCCCCCCCCCGAATTCGGCGAATGGGCCGCGGCGTTTCGGCGGCGGCCCCTCGGCGCTACGCTTTCTCGGTCTCGATCTCCAGCTCGCCGGCGTCCTCTTGGGTTGCATGCGGGCGGGCGGCGTCCACGAACCGGTCGCGCGCCGCCTTCGCCTCGGCCTCCTTGTCGGCCAGGTTCGCCTTCGCCACGCTGATCATGAGCTTGATGCGGTTGAGCTGGTTCACCTCCGACGCGCCGGGATCGTAGTCAACCGCAACGATGTTGCTGTCCGGGTAGCGGCGGCGCAGCTCCTTGATGACGGCCTTGCCCACCACGTGGTTCGGCAGGCACGCGAACGGCTGCGTGCACACCACGTTGGGCGCGCCGGTGCGGATGAGCTCCACCATCTCGGCCGTGAGCAGCCACCCCTCGCCCATCGAGTTGCACAGGCTGAGGATCTCGCTGGCGTACTCGGCCAGCTCGTAGATGTCGGCCGGCGGCTCGAAGCGGCTCGAAGCCGCAAGCGCCTTCGTCACGGGCGCGCGCAGCTTCGCGATGGCCCAGAGCCCGATGCGGCTTCCCAGCGCCCCCTTCGCCGAACGCCCGAGCGGATCTTTCTGGAAGATGCCGCCCGCGATGCCGAACAGGAAGAACTCGGCCAGCCCCGGCACCACGGCCTCGCAGCCCTCGCGCTCGATGACGTCCACGATCTGGTTGTTCGCCGTGGGGTGGAACTTCACGAGGATCTCGCCCACCACGCCCACGCGCGGCTTCGTGCCCTCGCCGACCAGCGGCAGCGTGTCGAAGTCCTCCACGATGCGGCGCACCGTGTCCTTGAACTCGCGGCGCTTGAGTCCGCGCATGAGCTGACCCTGGCACACGGACATCCAGTGGTCGAACAGGCGGTTCGCGCTGCCCGGCTCCGCCTCGTAGGGGCGCGTGCGGTACAGCGCCATCATGAGCAGGTCGCCGTAGAAGATGGAGTACGCGGCCTGCAGGAGCATGCTCGGCGTCACCTTGAAGCCCGGGTTGCTCTCGCCCAGGTCCTTGAACGACAGCGCGATCACCGGAATGTGCGGCAGGCCCACGGCCGCGAGCGCCTTGCGGATGAGCGAGATGTAGTTCGTGGCGCGGCAACCGCCGCCCGTCTGCGTGATGATGACGGCCAGCTTGTCGGTGTCGTAGCGCCCCGACATGACGGCCTCCATGATCTGGCCGGTGACCAGGATGGACGGGTAGCATATGTCGTTGTTCACGTACTTGAGGCCCGCGTCCACCGCGCCGTGGTCCACCGACGGCAGCAGCTCCAGGTTGTAGCCGTTGCGGTGGAAGATCTTCACCAGCAGCTCGAAGTGGATGGGCGCCATCTGCGGGCACAGGATGGTGTAGCCGGCCTCCTTCATCTCCTCGGTGAACACCGCGCGCGGGAACTCGGTGGTGGCGCCCTCGCGCTGCCTGAAGCGCGCGATGACCTCGGGCGCCGCCTTTTGGGTGAACGTCTCGGGGGTTGCGCCGGTCAGCTCGCGTGCGATTACGGCCTCGGCCTGGCCGGACTTTGCCTGGACGGCAGCTTCGCGCGTGGCGGCAAACTTCTCGGGGTCGATGCTGAGCGCCGGGCAGCCGCGCGGCATGCGCTCGGCGTCGGCCCGCTCGTCGGCCTGGTCCTTGAGCGCCGCCAAGAGCGAGCGCACGCGGATGCGCGCCGCTCCCAGGTTCGACACCTCGTCGATCTTCAGCACGGTGTACACCTTGCCCGCGCGCTCGAGGATCTCCTGCACCTGGTCGGTGGTGAGCGCGTCGAGCCCGCAGCCGAAGCTGTTCAGCTGCACGAGGTCGAGGTCGCGCCGCTCGGTGGCCACCTTCGCCGCCGCGTACAGCCGCGTATGGTACATCCACTGGTCCACGAGGCGGATGGGGCGCTCGAGCGTGCCGAGGTGCGCGATGGAGTCCTCGGTGAGCACGGCCAGGCCGAAGCTGGTCAAGAGCTCGGGAATGGCGTGGTTGATCTCCGGGTCGTTGTGGTAGGGACGGCCCGCCAGCACGATGCCGTGCGTGCCCGTGGCCTCCATCCAGGCGAGCGTCTCCTCGCCCTTCGCGCGGATGTCGCGCTTGAAGGCCTCGTCCTCGGCCCACGCGGCATCCACGGCGGCGTCCACCTCGGCCTGCGTCGGCGCGCCCGCCGTGCCCATGAGCTCGGGGTGCGCCTCCACCAGCTCCACGAACAGGCGCTTCTTGAGGTGCTCCTTCTGGTCGTAGGGCAGCCATGGGGTGAGCAGCTTCACATCGGACGTGCGCAGCTCGTCGATGTTGAGGCGCAGCGCCTCGGGGTAGCTGGCCACGATGGGACAGTTGAAGTGGTTGCCCGCGCCCTCGTCCTCCTGGCGCTCCCACTTGCTGCACGGGAACCAGATGAAGTCGGGATGCTTGTCCAGCAGGTTCATGATGTGGCCATGGGAAAGCTTGGCCGGGTAGCACACGCTCTCGGACGGCATGGACTCGATGCCGGCCTCGTAGGTCTTCTTCGTGGACGGGTCGGACAGCACCACGCGGAAGCCCAGCTTCGTGAAGAACGTGAACCAGAACGGGTAGTTCTCGTACTGGTTGAGCGCGCGCGGGATGCCCACGCTGCCGCGCGTCGCCCGGTCGGCGGGCAGCGGCTCGTAGCCGAACAGGCGCTGGCTCTTGTACTCGTAGAGGTTCGGCACGGCGGCCTTGGCCTCGTCGAACGTGCCCGCGCCCTTCTCGCAGCGGTTGCCCGTGATGAAGCGGCGGTGCTTGCCCGTGGCCTCGTCCACGCCGAAGTCGTTGACGGTGAGCAGGCAGTGGTTCTCGCACGCCTTGCAGCGCACGGTCTTGTGCGTGGGAGAGAGGGCCGCCAGCTGCTCGAGCGAGAGCAGGGTCGAGCACACCGCGGCGGGCGCGGCCAGCTCGTCGTTCTCGGAGCTCCACGCCGCCCCCGCCTTTGCCTTGCGCGCCTCGAGCGCCATGGCCTCGTGGCAGCGGTCGCGGGCGAGCAACGCGGCGCCGAACGCGCCCATGTTGCCGGCGATGTCGGGGCGCACGGCCTGGACCTCGGACAGCTGCTCGAACGCGCGCAGCACGGCGTCGTTCAGGAACGTGCCGCCCTGCACGATGACCTTCGTGCCCACGTCGTGCGGGTCGCGGATCTTTATGACCTTGAACAGCGCGTTCTTGATGACGGAGATGGCAAGGCCCGCGGCGATGTCGCCCACGGTGGCGCCTTCCTTCTGCGCCTGCTTCACGCGGCTGTTCATGAACACGGTGCAGCGGCTGCCCAGGTCGACAGGGCGCTCGGCGCTCACGGCCGTCTGCGCGAACTCGGCCACGTCCAGGTTGAGGCCCGTGGCGAAGCTCTCGATGAAGCTGCCGCAGCCCGAGCTGCACGCCTCGTTGAGCATGATGTGGTCGATGACGCCGTCCTTCACGCGCAGGCACTTCATGTCCTGGCCGCCGATGTCCAGGATGAACTCCACGCCCGGCAGCATCTCCTGCGCACCGCGCAGGTGCGCCACCGTCTCGATCTCGCCGGAGTCCACGCGCAGCGCCTCGAGCAGCAGGTGCTCGCCGTAGCCCGTCACCGTGGCGTGGCCGATGCGCACGAGCGGCTCGCCGGTGTCTGCGTTCACCGGCATGGCGTTGTATAGGTTCGTGAGCGCCGTGCGGGCGCAGCCCAGCACGTCGCCCTTGTTGCTGGCGTAATGCGACCACAGAAGCGCGCCGTCCTCGCCGATGAGCGCGGCCTTGAACGTGGTGGAGCCGGCGTCGATGCCAAGGTAGGCCGTGCCCTCGTAGTCCATGAGGCTGCCGCGACGCACGCATTCGCCGTCGTGGCGAGCTTTGAACTGGGCGTACTCCTCATCGCTGGCGAACAGCGGGGGCAGGCGCACCACCTCGGAGCCTTGGATGTCGCCGAGGCTCTTCAGGCGGTCGAGCACGTCGCCCAGAAGCTCGGCACGCGTCGTCTCGCTGGCCGCGCCCGCGATGGCGCAGCCGCTGGCCACGAACAGGTGGGCGTTGTCGGGCACGACGATGTGCTCGTCGTCCAGCTCCAGCGTCTCGTAGAAGCGCTTGCGCAGCTCGGGGAGGTACTGCAGCGGGCCGCCGAGGAAGGCCACGTGGCCGCGGATGGGGCGGCCGCACGCCAGGCCGCTGATGGTCTGCGTCACCACCGACTGGAAGATGGACGCGGCGATGTCCTCCTTGCGCGCGCCCTCGTTGATGAGCGGCTGCACGTCGGTCTTCGCGAACACGCCGCAACGGCTGGCGATGGGATACAACGTGGTCGCGCCCTGCGCCAGCACGTTCAGGCCGCCGGCGTCGGTGTTCAAGAGCGCGGCCATCTGGTCGATGAAGGCGCCCGTGCCGCCGGCGCACGTGCCGTTCATGCGCTGTTCGATGCCCTGGTCGAAGTAGATGATCTTCGCATCCTCGCCGCCCAGCTCGATGGCCACGTCGGTGGCGGGGATGAAGGTTTCCACCGCCGTCTTGCTGGCGATGACCTCCTGCACGAACTCGATGCCCAGCCACTGGGCGAGCAGCAGGCCGCCCGAGCCCGTGATGGCGATGGTCATGCGCTTGTCGCCGAAGTCGGCTGCGGCCTCCGAGAGCACTTCCACGATGGTGGCGCGCACGTCGGCGTGATGGCGGCGATAGACGGAGAACTTCACGTCGTTCGCCGCATCGAGGATGGCCAGCTTCACCGTGGTGGACCCCACGTCGATGCCGATATGCAGCGGGACGGGCTCCACGGCAGCGCCTTCAGCCGCCGTCACAGCCGGCCCTTCCGCGCCGTCTCCACCCGCCAACCCTTGGCCGGCAGCCTCGTTCCGGGCCTCCACGCGCCCTGCCCGCTCTTCGTTGGTGTCCATGGGCTCGTTCGCCATGACGCTCTCCTTCATAGGTTCCTTCACAGAGTCCGCCTCCTCGGCTTGCGCTTCGAGGCGCTACAGTTTGATCGATTCGCCCGGCTTGATGAAGAACAGCCGCATGGCGATCAACGCCATCTCCTCCGAGCTCTCCTGCATACCCGTCTCGATCCACCGCTCGATCACGCCCAGGTACGCCGAGGCGAAGAACGCCACGTAGTAGCCGACGAACGGCGAGGGATCATTGCGGTAGCGCTCGTGCAGGATGGACTGCACGAGGTTGGTGCACACCGAGTCGCGCAGGCGCGGGCCGAAGCGCACATCGCCACCGGGGCCGAGCACCGCGTGCAGGAAGTCGCCCTGCTCGCGCAGGTAGTCGAATAGCTCCACGAGGAATGGCAGTGGCTTTTTGCGCGCACGGTACGTCATAAGGCTGCGCACCGTAAGGTCCTGCATCTGGACTTGGAAGCGCTCGAGGTCGTGCATGATCTCGCCCTCGAACGCGGCGAGCAGCGCCTCCTTGTCGTGGTAATGGTTGTAGAACGTCCCGCGGTTCAGGTCGGCCCGGACGCACAGGTCGTTCACCGTGAAGCCGTCGAAGCCGCGCTCCTCCATGAGCTCGATGAGCGCGTCGCGCAGCGCCCGCTTCGACCGCGTGATCCGCCGGTCCTCGCAGCACGCGGGAACGGAACGGGCGCCATCGTCCGACTTCGCATCAGCGGGAACGGGTGCGACCGCGACCGGTACAAGCGATTTCGCGGTGCCCCGAGCCATTTTTCCAGCAACAGCCGTCGTCATGCGGCTCCCTTCGTTTTTACCGATACCGGCAGGTCGAACAGGCGAATTACACGCTTTTGAACATTTCGGCCAATAATAGACAACTTGTTCAATAGCGTCCATTGTACGAGGATAACCGCAGAATTTCAACGCCGCTCCCCGATTCCCGGACTTTCCCCACCCAAATCCGACCGTAGCCGGAGACCCCAAGCCGGCAGACGAAAAATCAACCGGAAAAAGCTGCTGGAAAAGACCGCCGGCGAAGCCGATGCGCAGAGCCCCCTCCCCTTCTGCATCTGCTTATGCATCTGCTTCTGCATCTGCTTTTTCGGGACATGAATTTTTCGTTCCGCATAAACGCTTCATCCCACGAATAGAAGGCCGGACTCCGCGCGAATCTTTCATTGCGCAGAGCATAAGCCTGATGTTTCACGTGAAACATCCGTTCCATTTTTCGATTCGTATCTCATAAAAGAGCGGTTGCGCGCTTCTCATTGTCACCTTTCTTTATCATTCACGTTGACAGCGAGGGAACCGCACTTCTAGGATGGAAGCGGACGAACGAGGGAGGCGCGCGATGGGAACCAAAGAGCTCGTACTGCGGATGCTGGAGTGCCAGCGGGACCGGCATGTGTCGGGAGCATGGCTGGCAGAGGAGCTGGGGGTGACCCGCAACGCGGTATGGAAGGCCGTTGAGGTGCTGCGGGCGGAAGGGTACGTTGTTGAGGCGGCCACGAACCGGGGATATCGCTTGGCGCAGGAGAACGACCTGCTGTCGCCGGCCAGCATCGAGCGGTTCCTCCCGGACGGGCATCCGTTCGATATAACGGTGCGCAAGAGCGTGGACTCCACAAACGCCGAAGCGCGGCGCCGGGCGCTCGAGGGCGCGCCCGAGGGCGTGGTCGTGGTGGCCGAGGAACAGACGGCCGGACGGGGGCGGCTGGGCAAGACGTTCTACTCCCCCGCCGGCGCGGGCGTGTACCTGAGCGTGGTGCTGCGCCCCCGGCTGCAGGCCGACGCCGCCCAGTACCTCACCTGCGCGGCTGCCGTGGCGTGCGCGCAGGCCATCGAGGCCGTCACCGGCGAGGAGGCCCTCATCAAGTGGGTGAACGACATCTTCTGCCGTGGCCGCAAGGTGGCAGGCATCCTCACCGAGGGCGTAGTGGACATGGAGTCGGGACGCTTCGAGCACGCCGTGCTCGGCATGGGCGTGAACGTGCGGGTGCCTGCCTCCGGTTTCCCCAGCGAGATCGCCGACGTGGCCGGTGCCGTGTGCGAAGAGGCCGTCGGCGCGCTGCGCAGCCGGCTGGCCGCCGAGATGCTGGCGCGCTTTTGGAGCCTCTACGAGAGCCTTCCCCACCGCTCGTTCTACGACGAGTACCGCCGTCGGTGCTTCCTTCTGGGCCAGCCCATCGTCGTGGCGCGCAACGGCTCGCGCGTGCGTGCCCGCGCCGTCGACCTGACCGAGGACTTCAAGCTGGTGGTGGAGCTGCCCGACAAGACGCGCCGCGAGCTGCCCTACGGCGAGGTGAGCACCGGCCCCGCCTAGCCTCCTTCCGCCCAGCCTTCCCCTCTTTTCGCACCCGCCCCCGACCCCCTCTCTCGCGTCGAGCCGACGCGCGCCCGTTGCGCCTTCGCCGCCCCATCACCGGCTCCTGCAATCTCGCTGCGAAGTTCCATATGAGACGTCCGTTCTTTTTTCGCATTCCTCGTGAGAAGAAACCTCGGAATCGAACGAACGGTGCCGCCGCCGCACGCGCGGTTTGCTAGACTGGTTCGACACGCATTCCGAGCACGCCAAAGAGAAGGACGGGGCCATGCAGATCACGCCTGCCGAAATCGCCGAAACGCTTGCCATGGTGAGCAAGCAGCACCTCGACATCCGCACCATCACGCTGGGGCTGAACCTGCGAGGTTGCACGGACTCCGATATCGACGTCATGGCGCGCAAGGTGTACGACCGCATGACCACGGCCGCCGAGCGCCTCGTGCCCACGGCCGAGCAGCTGGAGCGCGAGTACGGCATCCCCATCGTGAACAAGCGCATCTCCGTCACGCCCATCGCCGAGATCTGCGCCGCCACCGACGCGACCGACCTCACGCCTATCGCCGTGGCTATGGACCGCGCCGGGAAGGAGGTGGGCGTGGACTTCGTGGGCGGCTTCAGCGCGCTCGTGCACAAAGGTGCGTCAGCCGCCGACCACAAGCTCATGGACTCCATCCCTCACGCGCTCTCCGTCACCGACAACGTGTGCTCGAGTGTGAACGTGGGCTCCACGCGCGCGGGCATCAACATGGACGCCGTGCTCAAGATGGCGGGCATCGTCAAGGCGACGGCCGAGGCCACGGCCGACCGCCAGTGCATCGGCGCGGGCAAGCTGGTGGTGTTCTGCAACGCCGTGGAGGACAACCCCTTCATGGCCGGCGCGTTCCACGGCTCGGGCGAGGCCGATGCGGTGGTGAACGTGGGCGTGTCGGGCCCCGGTGTGGTGCGCGCCGTGCTGGCCGACCTGCCGAAGGACGCCGACCTCACGAGCGTGGCCGAGGCCATCAAGGCCACGGCGTTCAAGATCACGCGCGCCGGCGAGCTCATGGCCCGCGAGGCGTCGAGGCGCCTGGGCGTGCAGCAGGGCATCCTCGACCTGTCGCTCGCGCCGACGCCGGCCGAGGGCGACTCGGTGGCCGAGATCCTCGAGGCCATCGGCGTGGGCCAGTGCGGCGGCCCCGGCACCACGGCGGCGCTCGCCATGCTCAACGACGCGGTGAAGAAGGGCGGCGTCATGGCGTCGTCGTCCGTCGGCGGATTGTCGGGCGCGTTCATCCCCGTGTCCGAGGACGCCGGCATGATCCGCGCGGCCGAGGACGGCGCCCTGTCGCTCGAGAAGCTGGAGGCCATGACCTGCGTGTGCTCGGTGGGCCTGGACATGATCGCCGTGCCCGGCGACACGTCCGTGGAGACCATCTTCGGCATCATCGCCGACGAGTGCGCCATCGGCATGATCAACTGCAAGACCACCGCCGTGCGCCTCATCCCCGCCATCGGCAAGACCGTGGGCGACCGCCTCGACTTCGGCGGCCTGCTGGGCTACGCGCCGGTCATGCCGGTCAACCAATACGCCGGCAGCGTGTTCGCCCACCGCGGCGGCCGCATGCCCGCGCCGCTCAACTCGCTGAAGAACTAGGGCGTAACCGGTTCCCTGTTTCTTGGGAGGCGACAACCGCGGATCGCCTCCCAGCATTGCACCATGACCATTGCGGTATGACAACCCTTAGGTGCACGGCCCAGGAGCGGAGCCTTCAGAACGGTATTTCTTCGTAGACGAGCCCTTTCTCTTCCGCTAGGTAATCGAACAGCTCCTCGCAATCTAATACCCTGATGGATGATTTCTCGAAGTCTTTCCGATTGCGCGTGATGATGGCGTCCGCCTTCAGCTTGAGCGCGCACTGGTAAACGCACGCATCCTCGAAGTCGTTCCACGTCGAGTCGAGCGCAGCATCGACATCGGCCTCGTTGAGAGAACAAACTCGGATGAATTGTCGGGCGCGTTGCATGGTTCTCTTTACTTCCGTTGCCTCGGAAGCTCGACCTCCGTTTGTGAGCAAATAGAACAGATCCGTTGTTTGGGAGGCGCTCATCCACAGATCGAACTCATGCAAGAAGCCCAGAATCATGAGCTTGCGGGCGGGCCCGACGTATCCGGGGCGTTCGTCGAGGTAGTCTAAGACAATATTCGTGTCGACGAAAAGCCTCATCGATCGCCACCTGGCTGCATGAGCCCCTTGGCAATCAAGCGCTCCCGTTTTGCCTCCTTAACGGTCATATCTGAAAAGCGTCCCGTGGTCCTTTTCTGGGAAAGGCCGTCGACCCAGGCGATCGCTTCGGCGATTTCCTCCTGCGTATAGTGCCTCCTTTCTTCCCGATCGAAAAACGGCAGCTCGCGCTTCTCTATCACGTAGTCGTACAGACGGTTCACCGCTTGCGAGGCGTTCGTGCCCATCTGCTCGAGTATGCGGTTGCCCGCCTCTTTTTTCTCCGACGACATGCGCGCCGTCACCATTGCGTCGGCCATGCTACCTCCTTTGTTGTACGTACAACATTATAACGGACGGCAGGAATGCAGGCAAGACAATTTCGGAATCAATGCGGCAGCGCAAGAAGCCGGCGGAAAGAAAGCAGGGAGCGGACGGCAGAGAGCAAAGACGCAGTGCCAAAAAGCAAGAGGGGAAGAGGAGCGGGGACGATGAGCGGGCGCGCTACTTTCCCCGCACGACGGCGCCGAAGGGCAGCAGCGCGAGCTTCGCCTGCTTGAAGCATTGGAGGCCGAAGGGGATGCCGATGATGGTGATACAGAGCAGCACGCCGTTGATCAGGGCCTCGAGGGCGAGGAAGACGCCGCCGAAAACGAACCAGAGCACGTTGAGGATGGCGGAGCCGGCTCCGCCGCCGTACTCGACCTCCTTGCCGAACGGGAAGAACGCGAGCCCGGCCATCTTGAAGCACTGCGTGCCCACCGGGATACCCACGATGGTGATGCACCACAGTGCGCCGACGAGGATCCAGCTCACACCCTGCCAAAACCCCGCGAAGACGAACCACAGTATATTGCCGAGCACGCTCATATCTTGTCCTTTCCCCCTGTCGTCCAGCGAGTATGGCACACCAGGGCGCCCGAAGGGGAAACCGTTACCGCTTCATAAGCAATGAGCACGAGGGTGCGGGGTGCGGGGTGCGGGGTGCGGGGTGCGGGGTGCGGGGTGCGGGGTGCGGGGTGCGGGGTGCGGGGTGCGGGGTGCGGGGTGCGGGGTGCGGGGGTGCGGGGGTGCGGGGCGGTCAGGCGCTCCTCTTGTACACTGCGCGCACAAGGTACTCCACGTTGCCCTCGGGGCCGGTGATGGGCGACTCCACCACGCCGGTCGTGCGGAAACCGGCGTCCTCCAGGGCCGCGCGCACCTCCTCGACCACGCGCCCGCGCACGGCCTCGTCGCGCACCACGCCGCCCTCCGTCTCGCCGGGGCGCGACTCGAACTGCGGCTTCACCAGTCCCAAGAACACGCTCCCCTCCCGGGAGAGCCGCGCGAACACGGGCGCGAGCTGCGCCAGGCCGATGAAGCTCAAGTCGGCCACGAGCACGTCGAACGGCGCGCCGAGCGCGGCGGGGTCGGCCAGCTTGATGTTCGTGCGCTCGAACACGGTCACGCGCGCATCCTGCCTAAGCGACCACGCCAGCTGTCCGTAGTTAACGTCGACGCAGGCCACGCTGGCCGCCCCGGCCTGCAGCAGGCAGTCGGTGAAGCCGCCCGTGGACGAGCCGATGTCGATGCAGCGCAAGCCGGACACATCCTGCCCGTACGCGTCGAGCGCGCCCTGCAGCTTGTGGCCGCCACGCGACACGAACCGCCGCCGCCCTCGCACCACGATCTCGGCATCGGGCGCCACCTTCAGGGCAGCGCTCGAGGCGTACACGTCGTCCACCTTCACCTCGTGCGCCAGCACAGCGCGCAGCGCGGCATCCGCATCGGGGAAATAGCCCTGCTCAACGAGCAGCGTATCGAGTCTCGTCTTCTTCATGGGCATCAGTATAGCGCATGCGGCCGCCCCGTCGCGGACGGGCACACAGCGCTCCTTAACGCGATCTTAATCGCCGGCGCCAGCTTCTTCAACGCGCCTTAACGCCCCCTTGGCTAAGCTGTACGCGCGCACTGGGGAAAGGAGTTCGCGATGTCGGCACTGGATCTGCTCTTCGCGCTGCTGGGCATTGCAGCGCTTGCGGGAGCGGGAGCGTTCGTCTCGTTCCTGCTGTTGGTCGAGCGCGCCGGCCGCACATGGCGCATCAGGCTTCCCTGGTAGCGGGCGGCGTGCTGCAGCAGAGCGGCGCGCCGCCCGAAGCGCGCTACCGCACGATCTTCATGCTTTCTTAATGCCAGAACCATGACCTTAATGCCGCGCTCATAGGCACTGTCGTATGATGGGCCCGCTATGGAGACATCCTCGACAGAACCGATTCGGCCGAACCCCGACAAACTGCTGCGGGCCATCTCGGCAGATGCGGGCGCATATGCATGCGATAACGAGCAGCGCGGTCGCCTCAAGATATTCTTCGGCTACGCAGCCGGCGTGGGCAAGACCTACGCCATGTTGGAGGCGGCCCATGTGGCGAAGGACCACGGACGCGACGTGGTGGTGGGCTACATCGAGCCGCATACGCGCCCCGACACGCTCGCCCTGCTGGACGGCCTCGAGCAACTGCCCGTACGCAAGATGCCGTACAAGGGCATCTCGCTGCGCGAGTTCGACGTGGACGCAGCGCTCGCGCGCAAGCCCGGCCTCATCCTCGTGGACGAGCTGGCCCACACGAACGCCCCCGGCAGCCGCCACGCCAAACGCTACCGCGACGTAGAGGAGCTGTTGCACGCGGGCATCGACGTGTTCACCACCGTGAACGTGCAGCACCTGGAAAGCCTGAACGACAAGGTGTCCGCCACCACCGAGGTGGTGGTGCAGGAGCGCATCCCCGACCGCATCTTCGACTACGCCTCGTCGGTGGAGCTGGTGGACCTGGATCCCGACGACCTCCTTGAACGTCTGGAGGGCGGCAAGATCTACGGCGCCGAGCGCGCCGAGACGGCGCTCGCGAACTTCTTCTCAAAGAAGAACCTCGCCTACCTGCGCGAGCTGGCGCTGCGCCGCACGGCCGACCGCCTGAACCGCAACCTCGAGCGCGGTCTGGGGCGCGCAGCGGGCGACGCCGGAGACGACGTGCTCGTGCACGTGAGCCCCTCTGCCGGCAATGCCACCGTCATTCGCGCCGCGGCGCGCCTGGCCGCCGCCTACCGCGGCACGCTCACGGCGCTGGTGATGGAGCCCGCCGACGACCAGAAGCTCTCCGAGGAAGACGCCCGGGCGCTGCATGCGAACGTGGAGCTGGCCGAGGAGCTGGGCGCGCACGTCGTGACTGTTTACGGCGGTGATCTGGCTCTCCAGATCGCCCAGTACGCGCTCTCGGGCACCATCTCGAAAATCGTCATCGGCTCGTCCGAGAACCAGCGCAAGCGCGCACTGCCCAACCTATTCCCGCGCGAGTCCGTGGGAAGTCGCCTGGCGAAGCTGTCCTGCACGGCCGACGTCGTGGTCATCGCCGACCGCCACGAGGCCCGCCCCACGTCCGGCCCGCGCCTGGCCACGCGCTTCAAGCCCACGCGCACCGACTTCGCCGCCGCGTTCCTGGCCCTGCTGGGCGCCACGGTGCTCGGGCTCGCGTTCCACGAGGCCGGGCTCGCCGGCAGCACCATCCTGGCCGTCTACCTGGTGGCGGTGCTGCTGGGTTCGCTCAAGGCCGACAGCTTCTTCTACAGTATCCTGGCCTCGCCGCTGGCCGTCATCCTGTTCAACTACTTCTTCCAAACGCCGCGCTTCACCCTGACAGCTTACGGCCTGAACTACCCGTTCACATTCGCGTTTTTGTTCGTCACGTCCATGGTGGTGTCGTCGCTCACCATCCGCACGCGCCGCGAAGCCCTGGTGAACGCCCGCAAGGCCTACCGCACCGAGGTGCTGCTGGAAACGGAACACCGCCTGCAGGAGGCCAACGGCGTGGACAGCATCCTGTCCACCACGGCCGAGCAGGTCATCAAGCTGCTGCGCACCACCGTCGTCATCTACCAGGTATCCCCCAGCGGCCGGCTGCTCGACCCCAGCCTGTTCTCCTCGGGCAACCCCGACGAGGACGTGACCATGACGTCGCTGGTGAGCGACGACGAGCGCGCCGTGGCCGCCTGGGTGGCCGGCAACAACAAGCGCGCCGGCACGGGAACGGGCACGCTCATGAACGCGCGATGCCTCTACCTGCCCATACGCGGCAAGGACACCGTGGTGGGCGTGGCCGGTATCGTGCTGGCCGACGAGGACCTGGACGCGTTCGAGAAGAACCTGCTGCTGGTCATGCTGGACGAGTGCGGCCAGGCCGTGGAGCGCGAGCGCTCGGCCGAGGACGCGCACCGCATCCGCCTGCAGGCCGAGCAGGAGAGCCTGCGCGCGAACCTGCTGCGCAGCATCTCGCACGACCTGCGCACGCCGCTCACCAGCATCTCCGGCGATGCGTCTATTTTGCTGTCGAGTGCCGATGCGCTCACGGACGACAAGAAGCGCGCCATCTACACCGACATCTACGAGGATGCGCTGTGGCTCGTGAACCTCGTGGAGAACCTGCTGGTGGTCACGCGGCTGGACAACGGCACCATGGCGCTCAAAACCGAGCCGGAGCTGGTGGAGGACGTGATCCGCGAGGCGTTTCACCACCTGAACCGCAAGGCCGCGCTGCACGAATTGCGCGTGCAGGTGGACGACCCGCTGCTCATGGCCCAGATGGACGGGCGCCTTATCATGCAGGTCATCATCAACCTGGTGAACAACGCCGTCACCTACACGCCGGAAGGCTCGCGCATCACCGTATCGGCGCGGCGCGCAGGCCGCGGGCAGCGCCCGGGCACTGCGGGGCTCGTGGCCGTGTCCGTGGCCGACGACGGCCCCGGCATCGCGCCGGCCGACCGCACCGAGATATTCACGATGTTCTACAAGGGGAAGAACGTGGGCAGCGACGCGCGACGCGGCATGGGCCTCGGCCTGGCCCTGTGCAAGTCCATCGTGGAGATACACGGGGGCACCATCGCCGTCGACGCGCTCCCCGAGAGCGAGCGCACCTCTCCCGACCGTCCGGGCACCGTCATCACGTTCACGCTGCCTGCGGTAGAATACGAGGCGAACCACGCGGAGGCCGAGCAACGTGCGACGGCCGCGACAGAGGGCCGTCCCGCAGCGGATGCCGCGAGGCCGCCCGAGACGACCCGCACCCCGGACGACGAAGGAGGAGGCGCATGACCGACGCAGCCGAAGGCCGCGGAGCCTTCACCATCCTCATAGTGGAGGATGACAGCGCCGTGAAGAGCCTCATCGCCACGGCGCTCAAGGTGCAGGGCTACCGCCTGCTCGAAGCGAGCACGGGAGGAGCGGCCCTGCTGGAGGCCACCACGAAGAACCCCGACGTGATCATCCTCGACCTGGGGCTGCCAGACGCCGACGGCATCGACCTCATCCGCCAGGTGCGCACGTGGTCGCACACCCCCATCATCGTGGTGTCCGCACGCACCGAGGACGCCGACAAGGTGGCCGCGCTGGACGCCGGCGCCGACGACTACCTCATCAAGCCGTTCTCGGTGGAGGAGCTGCTGGCGCGGCTGCGCGTGGCCACGCGGCGCTTGGCGGCGGATGCCGGCGCCGACCGGGACGGCCCCGTCTACGAGAACGGCGACCTGCGCATCGACTACGCCGCCCGCACCGTCACCCTCGCCGGCGAAGAGGTTCATCTCACCCCCATCGAGTACAAGCTGCTGGCGCTTTTGGCCCGCAACACCGGCAAGGTGCTCACGCACAACGCCATCCTGAAGGAGGTGTGGGGCAACGCCCTGGCCAGCGACCTGCCGTCGCTGCGCGTGTTCATGGCCACCCTGCGCAAGAAGATAGAGCGCGACCCGGCCCACCCCGCCTACCTCCAAACCCATGTGGGCATCGGCTACCGCATGCTGCGGAAGTAGCACCCTTTCACCGCCGAAGAGCACGGGGAAGCTTGTCGACGGTCAGTCTCGGGGCGCACCCTCGTCCGGTGCGACCGTGTCCAGCAGCCGGTAGAACTCCTCGGGGGGCACGGGGCGCGAGAACACGAAGCCCTGCACCATGTCGCACGCCGTCGTGCGCAGGAACGCCAGCTGCTTCGGCGTTTCCACGCCCTCCATGACCGTGTCCATGCGCAGCTCCTTGGCCATGGTGATGACCGTGCGCACCACCGTTTCCTCCGTGCCGGGAAGCGATCCTTCCAGCAGGAAGTCGCGGTCGAGCTTCAGCACGTCGGCGGGCAGGTCCTTCAGCACGTTGAGCGACGACTGGCCCGAGCCGAAGTCGTCGATGGCGCAGCGGAACCCGGCGCGGCGCATGCCGTCCATGATGTCGAACATGCCGTGCAGGTCCTCGATGACGATGCTCTCCGTCAGCTCCAGCTCGCACAGCCCGTCGGGGATGCCGTGCTCGTCCTTGATGCGCACGTACGTGGACAGGAAGTCGGGGCGGTGCAGGTGCAGGCGGGACACGTTCACCGAGATCGGCACCACGGGCAGCCCGGCATCCAGGCGTGCGCGCAGGTCGCGGCACACGCTCTCGAACACGAACTCGTCGAGCCGCAGGATGAAACCGTTCTGCTCGAACAGCGGGATGAACTCGTCGGGGCCCACGATGCCCTCGTCGGGGCGGCTCCAGCGCACGAGCGCCTCTCCGCCCAGCACGCGCGTGCCCGTCACGTCGTACTTCGGCTGCACGAGGTGGAAGAACTCGCCGTGCTCCAGCGCGCCCTCCATCGAGCGCTCCAGGTCGGCCCGGCGCAGGAGCGCGTCGCGCATGGGCTTGCTGTAGGCGCACGGCGTCTCGCCGCGCTTGCGCGATTCGACCTGGGCGATGCGCGCGCGGTCGGTGAGCTCGTTCGCGTCGCGCGCCTCGGGCGCGTCCTCCGAGCAGCACAGGCCGATGTGCAGGGCAAGCGGCTTCCCGTTGCCCACGATGTCACGCGCCCGTTCGGCTATGCGCTTGCAAACGTCCAGCGCGTCCTCGCAACGCGCGTACGGGACCAGCAGCTGGAAGTAGTCGGCCGACAGGCGCGCCGCGATGCCGTCCTTCCCCGCCTCCTCGCGCAGGATGGCGGCGAGCTCCCGCAGCACCTCGTCGCCCCGCGCGTACCCGTCCACATCGTTGATGAGCTTGAAGTTGTCTATGTCGATGCACGCCGCGGCCATGTCGCCCCCTGCGCCCCCGCCGGCCCTGTCGGCCCTCGCGCGCTCCGCCAGCCGCACGTCGCCCTCCAGCGCGAACTTGTCGGCGCTGAACAGCCCGGTGAGGCCGTCGTAGAACGCCATGTGCTCGATCTCCCTGCGGTGCGCGCGGCTGCCGCGCCAGTACACCGCCAGCACGATGCCCAGCCCCACGATGATGACCAGGCACAAAAGCAGCGTGGCGTTGATGATGGCGTTGGCCTGCTCCATGACCACGTCGTTCGGGATGATGGACACCACGTCCCAGCCGTCCGTGCCCTCCAGCGGCGTGTAGCAGAACACGTACTCATCGCCCCGGTACGAGAACAGCGCCACGCCGCGCGCGTTCTGCTTGAGCGCAGCGCGGAACGAGTCCACGTCCGCCTGGTCGTTGCCCTCGAAGCCCACGATGTCGTAGATGCTGGAGAACGTGCGGTTGCTATCGCGGTGCTGCGAGCGCATGACCACTTCGCCCTCGTCGTTCACCACGTACGAGAAGCCGCTGTCGTTGTAGAACGACAGCGAGAACCGTTCCTCCACGTCGCCGAGCGGGCGCGCCTTGCGCACGATGCCCGGCGTGCCGTCGGAGAACGTGAAGCGCTCGTACACGCCTATCATGTTGCCGCCCGTGCGCTCGTCCAAAAACGGCTCCATCACGCCCCGATCGGCGGCCGCGGCGGTCGAGGCCATCTGCTCGTCCGTGAGCCTCGCCGCGTTGGCGTTGTCCGTGCGGTACACCGCGCCCGTGCCCAGGTCGACGCACACGTACACCGTGCCGTCGTCGTCCATCCCGAACAGCGCCAGCTTCTCGATCAAGCGGTCCTCGTCATCGTGGCGCTGCACGGAAAGCTCGGCGGCGAACAAGTCGAGCGTGTCCAGGTCCTTCTCGAAGAACGTGTCGAGCGCATGCTGACCTTGCGCCGTCACCTCCAGCACGTCGGTCACGGACTTCTCCCACAGCGAGTCCTGCACGAAGCGCGCGAACAGCACCGTGCCGGCGATCACGGCCACGGACGCCGCCGCCACGAGGATCGAGATGAGCGTCTTGCGCGACTTCATGAGGACGCATCCGCCCCCTCGGCCAGCAGGCTGCGCAGCTGATCCTCGGCTTGGGCGGCCGTCGCGCCTTCGAGCAGGGACGCCACGCTCTGGCGCAGCGCGCCCCAGACGGGCAGGAGGATGTTGTCGTCCGAGCCCACGACCGCGCCCGCGGCGAACGCCCCGGCCAGCGGCTGCAGCGAGGCGTCGTCGGGGGCGGCGTTGCCCTCCAGCGGGCTGAACGAGCACTGGCTGTTCGCGAAGCGCTCGATGGCGGACGGCTGGGTGAGGAAGGCCGCGAACCCCTTGGCCTCTTCGACATGGGCGCCGTTCGCGTTCACGCTCACCCGCGTGTCGACGTTGACCACGAGCACGGGCCGGTCTTCGAGGACCGGATAGGGATGCACCTCGTACGCCAGGTCCGGCGCCATGTCGTGCACGCGCACCGAGGCCCAGGCGCCCGTGAGCATGAACGGGTAGCTGCCGGTGGCGAACTGGTCCAGGTCGTCGGAGGTCTTCTCCGTTTCCAGGGCCATGCCCGCGTCCACGTAGCCGCGCTTAACGATGCGCTCCACCAGCTCCAGGCCGGGGCGCAGCTGCGCGGCCAGCGCATCGGGATCGGCGCTCAGGGCGGCGACGCGCTCGCGTACGTTGTCGGCGGCGTACACCTCCGCCATGCCCCGCGCGATGGCGAGCGTCTTGAGCGAGATGTCGTTGTTCGCCACGAGCGGCGTGACGCCTTCGGCGAGGAACGCGTCGCAGGCGCGCTCGAACTCCGCCAGCGTGCGCGGCGCGTCGATGCCGTGCGCGGCCAGCAGGCCGGTGTTGCAGTACAGGCCGAACGCGGAGATGGACGTCGGCACGTACAGGATAGTGCCCTCGGCATCCATCTGGTCAAAGGCCAGCCTGCTGAACGTGGAGATGGTGGGCAGGCCGGCCAAGTCGGCCAGGTAGCCCTTCTTCTCGAACGACAGCGCCGTGTCATGGTCGATCATGAACACGTCGTCGCCGGTGCCGGAATCGAGGCGCTTCACAAGCGCCTCGTAATAAGGCCTGCTCTTGATACCCTCGTAGGACACGGACACGTTCGGATGGGCATCCATGAAGTCGCGCAGGATGTCCTCGATGGCCATGACGTTGATGGACTCGTACTTGAAGCCGAAGAACGTGAGCCGGGTGTCGACCTCCACGTCGGCCGTCTCGCCGACGACTATGTTCTTGCTGGTGGAGCAGCCGGGAAGCGCGAAGGGGGAGAAGGCCGTCGCCAATCCGACAGCCGACACGGCCAGGAAGCGGCGGCGCGTGAGCGGCAAGGCAGAGCCGGTCTCGGCGGGCGCTTCCGCGCGGAAGGCGGTGCCCTGCGAGGGCAAGGTTCCGTGTTCGTTGCTCGGTGTATGCGTCAAATCCCCGTCTTTCGCCAAACGGCATCTGCCTGATATGGTAGCGCAAAATAGCCCGCCGCGCACGCAGAACACGACTGCATGCGATCGGCGTGCGTGCGATTCGAGCCTAAGTTGAACGTCGCCGCCCCGCGCGGTGCGTTCGGAAGCGGTGAAGGCGCCTCCAGGGCGCGAAGGTTCCGCGAAGAACGGAGCCGGGCCGCATGGCGGGCCGGCTCCGCTGGGCGGACGCAGGCGAGCGCTGCCCTACGGCAGCAGCAGCTGGGCGATCTGCACGGCGTTGAGCGCGGCGCCCTTGCGGATCTGGTCGGCCACCACCCACATGGCCAGCCCGTGCTCCACCGTGTCGTCGCGGCGCAGGCGGCCGACGTAGGTGTCGTCGGTGCCGGCCAGGATGCCCGGCATGGGATAGGTGTTCGTGGCGCAGTCGTCCATGACCGTGATGCCGTCGGTCGCCGCGAGGGCGGCCCGCGCGGCCTCCACGCCCACGTCGCCGGCGAACTCCACGTTCACCGACTCCGCATGGCAGCGCAGCACGGGCACGCGCACGCAGGTGGCGGCCACCTTGATGCCCTGGTCGCCCATGATCTTCTTCGTCTCCACGACCATCTTCCACTCTTCCTTGGTGGAATCGTCGTCCAGGAACACGTCGATGTGCGGGATGCAGTTGAACGCGATGCGGTGCTGGAACACCTTCACCTCCAGCTCGTCCTCCGGCGTGCCGTCGAGGAACGCCTTGGTCTGGTCGTACAGCTCGGCCATGGCCGGCGCGCCGCCGCCGCTGGCCGCCTGGTAGGTGGACACCACCACGCGCGTGATGGGAGAGAGGTCGTAGAGCGGCTTCAGCGCCACCACCATCTGGATGGTGGAGCAGTTCGGGTTCGCGATGACGCCGTTGTGCCAGGCCACGTCGCCCGGGTTCACCTCGGGCACCACCAGCGGCACGTCCTCGTCCATGCGGAACGCGCTCGAGTTGTCGATCATGACCGCGCCGGCGGCCGTCACGGCCTCGCGCAGCTCCTTCGACACGCCCGCGCCGCAGCTGAACAGCGCGATGTCAACGCCCTCGAACGACTCCGGGCACATCTCCTGCACCGTGAGCTCGCCCGCCGGCACCTGCCCGCAGCCCGCGAACGGCAACTTCCTGCCCGCCGAACGCGCCGACGCCAGCGCCCGCACCTCGCTCGCCGGAAAGTCCAGGTCGTGCAGCACCTTCAGGAACTCGCTGCCCACGGCTCCCGTAGCTCCCGCCACCGCCACCACCGGATTCGCCGGCATTTCCTTCGTCCAAACCATTTTTTGCTCCTTTGCTGCACAAGCCCCGAACCGTTTGCAAAAACACCCTCGTTGCGGTTATACTGCAGAAGTCAGCGGACTGCCTGAGGTAGGAACCAGGCGGCACCGCTAAGGGAGCATGACCGCTAGTTCCTGCTAGCGGTCATCTTTTTGGTGCGCCATCAGCGCCTTGGCGAGCGCCATCGCCTCCCGCAGCAGCCCGACGACCGCAGTCGCCAGCGCAACAGCCGAAGCTGCAAGCTGTAGGAATGCAAGCGTGACACCCAAGCGAATCACCTCCTTTCTAAAAGAAGGTGCCGCCCGACGCTCAGGACTTACGTCCGCTGACCCTTTCCATCATAGCATGATATACAATGCCTTTACGGATGCATCGCCCATTCCCCTACCTCCCCTTGTTCATCTTCGCGGCGATCTCCTCGGCGGAAAGCTGCGTCTCCTCGAATACGCTGTCGCTGTCCAGGTCGAACGCCGTGTGCAGGCAGCGCACGGCCTCGGCGGCCTGCGAGCCGTCCACCACCACGGACAGACGGATGGGCGACGTGGAGATGGCCAGGATGTTGATCTGGTTCTCCCCCAGCGTCGTGAACGCGCGCGCCGCCACGCCGGGCGACGACTTCATGCCCGTGCCCACGAGGCTCACCTTCGCGATGTCCTCGTCTACGTCGAACTCGCGGGCGCTGATGTCGGGCAGGATGCGCTCGATGGTCTCGCGTGCGAGCGCCAGGTCGGCGCCGGCGCACGTGAAGCTGATGTCCGTGAAGCCGTCCTCCGAGATGTTCTGGATGATCATGTCCACGCGCACGTTGTTCCCGGCCAGCGCGCTGAACACCTTCGCCGCCACGCCCGTCATGTCGGGCACGCCGCGGATGGTCACCTTCACCTCGGACGTGTCGTGCGCGATGCCGGTGATGACGGCTTCTTCCATCATGTCGGTTTCCTCCTTGATGTAGGTGCCCTCGGCCTCGGAGAACGCCGAGCGGGAATGGATGACCACGTCGTACTTGCGCGCGAACTCCACGGCGCGCATCTGCAGCACGCCCGCGCCCGAGCCGGACAGCTCCAGCATGTCGTCGTAGGACACGGCGTCGAGCTTCTTGGCGCGCGGGCACACGCGCGGGTCGGCCGTGTACACGCCGTCCACATCGGAGTAGATCTCGCATACGTCCGCGCCGATGCCCCAGGCAACGGCCACGGCCGTCGTGTCGGAGCCCCCGCGGCCGAGCGTGGTGATGTCGCCGTTCGCGTCGATGCCCTGGAAACCTGCCACCACGGGGATGGCGCCGGCGGCGATGGCCTCCATGATGCGCTCGTTGTGCACCTTCACGATCTTGGCCTTCGCGTGCATGCCGTCGGTCTCGATGCCGGCCTGGCGGCCCGTGAAGCTCATGGACTTGTAGCCGCGCGCCTCGATGGCCATGGCCAGAAGCGTCATGGACACCTGCTCGCCGGTGGAAAGCAGCCGGTCCATCTCGCGGGCGGGCGGATCTTGGTTGAGTGCGCGGGCGAGGCCCACCAGCTCGTCGGTGGTCTTGCCCATGGCGGACACCACGGCCACCACGTCGTGGCCGGCCTGCTTCTTCGCGATGACCTTCTTCGCAACCATCTGGATGCGTTCAGGCGAGGCAACTGAGGTTCCCCCGAATTTTGCTACGATTAGCGACATGGCGTTCTTTCTCGTCATTGGCCCAGTTGGCTCTCCACTATACCAAAGAGCCGGCCTCCACGCGCACCGAACACCCGCGAGCAGGCGTTTTTTCACGGGGAAAGCGAAAGGCGGAACTGGGAACGAAGATGCTATCCGGTGGGGATGCATGCGCCCGACCTGTCGGGCGTCAGCGCCCGAGCAGCGGATTCGTGCGGTCGAGGAAGATAAGGCCCAGCAGGAAGGCGAACTCGCGGTCCGGGGCGTCGGGCATGCCGAGGACGGCCTTCGCCTTGCGCAGGCGGTAGCGCACGGTGTTGGGATGCTGGTGCAGCTGCTCGGCGGCCGCGCGCACGTCGCCGTAGGCGCGGGCGAGGGCTTCGGCCGTGGGGGCCAGCTCGGCATCGTTTTCCGCGTCGTATTCCTCCAGCAGAGCGCGATGAAACGCGGCGGTGCGGCCGAAAAGGCGGCTGGCGGCCGCCGCGGCGCGGAAGGCGTCGTGATGCAGGTCGGCCCAGCACACCACCGCATCGGCCTCGATGCGAGCGGTCTTGAGCGCGGCCAGGGCCTCGCGCACGCTCAGGTCGCCGTCGGACAAGGGACCCTCCTCCCCCACCCCGAGCCACAGAGGGCCGATGCCCTGGATGCGCGCCACCAAGTCGGCCTCGGAAGCCGCGCGAACGGAGGCCGGAGGCTGCGCATAGGACACGAACGCAAGCAGGAGGTCGTGGTAGCGGCAGGCGAACACCGTGTCCACGCTGGCCCAATCGGCCTTGAACGCGCGCAGCACCTCCGCAAGCGCATCGAGCGCGGCGTACAGCGAGCATTCGTCGGCGTTGCGCGGCGCCACGGCGAGGCACTGCAGCGTGGCGCCCATGGCTCCGGTGAGCTGATAGAGCTTGGCGCGCGTGCCCTGGCTATCGCGAGCTGCCAGAAGCGCATCCACCAAACGCCCCTTGTCCGACTCCTCGCCGTCGCGGCGAATGAGATCGAGCGCTTGATAGGCCAGAACCTCGTGGTAGGCTCCGTCGTAGAGGTACAGCGGAACGCCAGCCGACGTGCTGGCCGCGCGCACCGCCTCGCTCAGATGAGGGTGGTGCCCGTTCTTAACGGCCACCGCCGCCACGTTTCTCTTTATGAGCGTGAGAAGCGAAGCCTCGGCAAGCGCCGCATCGTCGCGTGCGAAACCGAGGTTCGACGCGATGAACTCGCCTGGCAGGTAATCGGCATACGCCTGCTCGTCTGGTGCGAGATCCAGAATACCCACGTTGCGCACCTCGCGCGCACCCGCCCCCGCGCACGGAGCCGCCAGCTCGATTCGCTCGAACGCCGGCAACGCGATGATGTCCGCAACGGTTATCACACCTGAACCCCTCTCGACGATGGGCCCATACTACACCAAATGCGTCGCTGCCGTCGGGGTGCGCCGTCCTACGGGCAGGGCGATGCACCCCGACGGCAGCGGGACCGCGCGCCAACCATATGCGCCAGCAGGCACCGTTGCCGGCCGGCATTTTGCAGGCCGGCCAGCGCTCCGCAAGGTAAGCACCGTCTATCCAGCCTGGTAAAGATCTTCCAAGTTGCCGTTATCCACCAGCGTGCAGAGCGCGTTGCTGGCATGCTGGGGGCTCACGCCCATTTGCTCGAAGCGCTTCGTCAGCTTCAGGCAGTACGCCAAGTCTCCAGAATCCAGCGAGAGCAGGGCCGACGTGGCCTGCTCGTCCAACTTCTCCAACATGGGATGCTCCTCTCGATCGAATTCTCGTACCAAGAGGATATCCTGCACGCCCCCGCCCTCTTTTGGACAAGCGGGACAATCGCAAGCCCCCGTTTTGTGCCATTGGACAAAACGGGGGCAAAAGGCCTTGCTTTCCCGGTTGACGATAACGGAGCTGCCGGCCAGCGGCATCCGCGCCCCGCCCCGACCGACGGTGCGCTCGCGCCGCAGCCTCCCTATTCCCTCTCCGGCATCCGCCACAGCAGCACGAAGCCCACCACGAACAGCACGGCAATGGACAGCACGCCCATGGACGAGTTGCCGGTGAGCTGCGTGAACACGCTCACCAGAAACGTGCCCATGACGGCGGCGTACTTGCCGAAGATGTCGAAGAAGCCGTAGTACTCGTTGGCGTGCTCCTTGGGAATGAGCTTGCCGAACTCGCTGCGCGAGAGCGCCTGGATGCCGCCCTGGAACAGGCCCACGCAGATGGCGAGGATCCAGAACTCGAACGCCTCGCGCAGGAAGAACGCCGCGAACAGCGTGATGCAGAAGTACGCGCCGATGGCCACGAGCAGCATGCGCTTCGTACCGAACCTGCCGGACAATCGCCCGTAGGCGATGGCCGACGGGAACGCCACGAACTGCGTCACCAGCAGCGCCAGCACGAGCTGCGTCGCATCGATCCCCAGATCGGTGCCGTAGCTCGTGGACATCTTGATGATGGTGTGCACGCCGTCGATGTAGCAGAAGAACGCCAGCATGAACAAGCGCAGCCGCCGATCCTTGAAGATGCGCTTCACCGTCTTCCACAGGCCGCCGAACGTGTCGCGGATCAGGTGCTCGGCGCGCTCCTTGTAGTGCGTCTGGTGCACGTCGCGAATGAGCGGGATGCTAAACGCCACCCACCACGCAGCCGTGATGAGAAACGCTATCTTCATACCGATATCCATGGGGATGCCGATAGACGGCCCACCCAACACCACGGCCAAGCATGCGATGAACGGCACGCACGAGCCGATGTAACCCCATGCGTAGCCCTGCGACGACACCTCGTCGTAGCGCTCGTCGCAGGTGGCATCTACAAGGAACGCGTCGTAGAACACCATGGAGCCGTTCAGCATGATGGACGCGATCACATACAGCACGAGGAACGCCATGGCAGCCGTGGGAATGCCAAGGGCCGCCAGCGCGATGGCGCCCGTGCCCACCGTGCCGACGAAGAACTTCTTCTTGTTGCCCTTGAGATCGGCGAGGCTGCCCAGGACGGGCATGAGCAGGGCCAGGATGAGCGACGCCACCGTCTCGGCGTAGCCCCAGGCCACCACCACCGATGAGCCTTCCTCGGCGATCGAGGCGAAGTACACCGGAATAAGGGCCGTGGCCAGCAGCACGAACGCCGAGTTTCCCACGTCGTACAGAACCCAGCTGCGTTCCTGCCTCGTCAACTTCGCTCGCGCCATGGTGCGCCTTCCTCTCGTCCCGCGCGCCCCCGCGCGCCTCGCCACCGCCGTTCAGCCGGAAACGTTCTTCACAACTGGGAAACCGACGGTTAACAAGCACCGCCTCATTGTATATGATAGCGCTAAGCGACACGGGTAAATTTCACGTCAGAAACGGGGTACCGCGCCATGCCCGCTCTCATCACGCACGACTTCTTCGGCCAAGACGTCTACGACCATATCTTCCGCAACGTCGGCGGAACCCGCGACGAGGCCGAGGCGTTCCTGCTGGGCAACCAAGGTCCGGACCCCCTGTTCTACGCGGTGGCCGACCCGCGCCTGCACGAGCACAACCGCTTGGGCAACGTGATGCACAGCGAGAAGCCGAGCGAGCTCATCAAGGCATTCAAAGACTCCCTCGGCATCCTCGATGACGACGAACTGCCCGTCGGGCGCGCCTACGCGTTCGGCTTCCTGTGCCACTACACGCTGGATTCCACCATGCACCCGCTCGTGTTCTTCCACGAGTACCTGCTCACCGATGCCGGCGAACCGGGCCTCTCGCGCGACGACGCCCATGAGGTGCACGCCGTCATCGAAAGCGAGCTGGACGAGCTCGTGCTGTTCGAGAAGCGCGGCGAGACGGTGGCAACGTTCCAGCCGTGGCGCGAGATCCTGCAGGCCAGCGACTTCGTGCTGGGCGCGGTGTCGAAGATGTACTCCTACGCAGCGCTCACGGTGTACGGGCGCATCGTGCCGCGCGACCTGTTCGCGCGGTCGGTGCGCAACTTCCGCCGCGTGCAACGGCTGTTCTACTCCAAGACCGGCGCCAAGCGTGCGCTGCTGGGACGCATCGAGGGGCTCGTGCGCCCTTACTCGTTCTACCAGTCCATGAGCCATCGTCCCGTGGCGCTCACCGAGAGCATCTACGACAACCGCGCCCACGAGGCCTGGGAGAACCCGTACACGGGCGAGGTGAGCACGGCGAGCTTCTGGGACCTGTACGGCCGGGCGCTCGAGAAGGCCGAGGAGAACATCGACGCCTTCGACCGCGACGACTTCGACCTGGGGGCCGCGCGCGCCCTGACCGGCGAGCTGGACTTCTCGGGCCGACCCGTGGTGGCCACGCTCGTGTCGGTGGAGGACGGCGGCACGGCGCACGGCGCAGAGGGCGAGACGGCGAACGCAACGGAGCCCTCTGGCCGCAACGCGGCCGCCTCGAACTCCCCCGCCCCCCGCGGCGCCTAGCGCGCCATGCTGGAAGTCGTCCTCACCATCCCGTTCTGGCTGGAGCTGGCCGCCGCGCTGACGGGCGGCTTGTCGGGCGCCATGAGCGCCGTGCGCGCCCGCTACGACATCTTCGGCGTGGTGTGCATCGCGCTCACCGCCGGCCTGGCGGGCGGCATCATGCGCGATCTGCTCATGCAGAACTACGGCATCTACGCATTCCAGAAACCAGAGCTGCTGCTGGCTTGCGCGGGAGCAGGCGTCATCGTGTTCTACTTCGGCAAGCTGGCCACGTACCTGGACCCGGTGGTGGCGCTGCTGGACAACCTCTCGGTAGCGCTGTGGGCCGTGATCAGCGTGGGCAAGGGCCTGTCGGCCGGGCTCGACGTCGTGCCCTCCATCATCCTGGGCACCGTGACCGCCGTGGGCGGCGGCATCCTGCGCGACGTGTTCATGAACCGCGAGCCGGAGGCGTTCCAGGCCGGCGCCATGTACGGCTCGGCCGCGCTCATCGGCTCCACGGTGTACGCGCTCATGGCGCAGAACCACGTGCTGGACCAGTACGCGCCCTACGCCTGCGTGGCCATCGTGCTGGGGCTGCGCTACGCGTCGCTGTTCTTCGGCTGGAAGACCACGCCGCCCAAGGACTACACGGACGTGGTGACGAGCGCCGTGGCCCGCCCGGTGAAATCGGTGGCGCGGCGCGTGCGCCCGCCCAAGGGCAAGGTGGAGCGCGAGCGCGAGCGGCGCCGCGCCTACGAGCGCCTGCGCTGGCTGTGGCGCGCGCCCGGCAGCACGTCGCCCCTGCCGCCGGTGGAGATGCGCGGGACCGAGGACGACGAGCGACCCGACGCACCCGCGTCCTCGCAGGCAGCTCCGACCGACGCCGCGCCCAGCGACCCGAGCGACCGTATCCACGTGGACCGCGAGGAGCTGCGCCGCATCATGGGCGGCGAGGACGACGAGCCCCGCGACCCGTTCGAGCCGCGCTCGTAAGGAGCGGTCAGCCGAGGAGCCTCCGCGCAGGGGCGAAGCGACCTGCGCCTCGCGCGAAGCGCGAGAACAACCGCCCAGGTTGGCGGGCGGAAGCGAAGCGACCCGCCCATGCGCCCGGAGGGCGCATAACAGCCGCCCAGGTTGGCGTAGTAAGTCAGCGAGGAGCCCCCTGGCACCCGAGATTGGCAGGATCGCGGAGGTGAAGCGTACTGCGGTACGCGAACCTACGGGATCGTGACAAGCTCGGGTGCCAGGGGGCTCCGCAGCGTCGGCAGGGGTTTCGCGGGCCGGAAGGCCCGCGAAACGCTATACGTTCTTCAGCAGGATGGTGCTCATGGTGTCGGCCACGTGCTCGCAGGCGTCGCAGCACTTCTCCATGCGGTCGAAGATCTGCGACCACACCAGCACGCGCATGGGGTTGTCGTTGTCCTCGGTGTGCAGCTTGCGGATGACCTTGAGGTACAGCCGGTCGGCCTCTTCCTCGTAGGTGTTCACGTCCACGATGAGCTGCTTGAACGTCTTCGACTTCTTGAAGTTGCGGAAGTCCACCATGGCCTTGTCGAGCGCCTCGCAGCTCTTCTTGATAAGGCAGGCGAACTCTTCGGCATCGTGGTGCATGAAGTGGACGTCGTACATGTAGAAGCGCTGCATGACGTCCTCGATGTAGTCGATGATGTTGTCGAGGTACTGCGACAGCTCGATGATGTCCTCGCGCTCGATGGGCGTGATGAAGTCGGTGGCCACCGTCTTGAAGATGGCGTGGTTGACCTCGTCGCCCTCGTGCTCGAGCTCGTGCGCGCGCTCCATGATACCGCGCAGGTCCTCGGCCTCGGTGAAGTTCTCGATAGCCTCGATAAGCAGCTCGGCCTCCTTCACGGCCATCGCGGACTGCTTTTCAAAGGCGTCGAAGTAATCGAACTTGTGCTTCTTGGACATTGAACTCTCCTTTTACGAGAAGAACAGGAACAAGTGGGCGAATGCGAACCCGAGCAGGCCGCATCCGGGGAACGTGAGCACCCACGTCTTCATCATATCGACGGCGATGCCCCATTTCACGGCGCTCTTGCGCTTGGCGGCGCCCACGCCCATGATGGCCGTGGTGTTCGTGTGCGTCGTGGAAACCGGCAAGCCGGCGAACGTGGACAGCATGAGGCAGAAGAACGTGGCGGCGCTGGCCGCGAACCCTTGGAACGGCTCCAGCTTCACCATGTCGAGGCCGACGCTCTTGATGATGCGCTCGCCTCCCACAGCCGTGCCGATGCCCATGTTCAGCGCGCAGAAGAACATGAGCCAAATGGGCAGGACCATCTGGTCGGCCTGGCCCACGCCCGTGGCCAGCGTGATGGCCAGCACGAAGATGCTCATGAACTTCTGCCCGTCCTGGGCGCCGTGCATGAACGCCACGCCCGCGCCCGAGGCCACCTGGGCCCAGCGGAACACCTTCGTCGTGCGCTTGCGGTCCATGTTGCGGCACACGCGGCCGACGATCTTGGAATTGGCCCAACCCAGGAAGAACCCCAGCAGCGTGGACAGCAGGATGCCGTACACCACCTTCATCCACTCGCCGCCGTTGATGGCGCCGAAGCCGCCCTGCAGCGCGATGGCCGCACCCGTGAGGCCGGCGATGAGCGAATGCGACTGGCTCGTGGGAATGCCGAACCACCAGGCCGCCGCACCCCACACGATGATGGCGATCATGGCGGCCGTAAGCGCGATGAGCGCCTGTTGGGAGTTGCCGCCGAAATCCACCATGTTGAAGATGGTGTGCGCGACGGCGGACGTGACGAGCGAGACGAGCAGCAGGCCCAGGAAGTTGCAGACCGCCGCCATGAGGATGGCTAGCTTGGGCTTCATGGCCCGCGTCGAGACGACCGTGGCAATGGCGTTGGGGGCGTCGGTGGCGCCGTTGACGACGATGACGCCGATATTGAGCAGCGTCACGGCCACCAGCACCGGGTTGGAGGCGAGCTCGGCAATGAACGTAGCCCACTCTATGGTCACAGGTTCCCTCTCGACAAAACAGCAAAAAGGCCAGCAGCTCATCAGTTTAACGTAAATCTAACAAAGAGCTAGGGGAGCAACCTGCTTTTTACGTCGACGGACGAACCGTTTGGTAAAATTCGCGTAAAGGGGCCCATACGAAAAGAAAATACCGGGCATTCGGCAAAGGGCCGCGTGCGCCGACTGCTAATATATAAGCATGCCGCTATGGATTGGAGGCGAGGGCCGCGCAGGGAGGCCGATGCCTCCGGCGGCACGAGGGGGACATCTTTGCTCGAGGGGAGCAAACGCATGAAGAAGAGCATACAGCTGCCGCTGCAGACGGGCGACCTCATCGTGGGCTTCATGGTGTGGGTGATCCTGTCGTCGCTGCTGCCGTACATCTTGCAGGACATTGCCATTCCGCCTGATCGGGTGGCGCTCGTCACGGCCGTCCCCGTGATCCTGGGCTCGGTGCTGCGCGTGCCGTTGGGCTACCTGACGAACCGGCTGGGTGCACGCACGGTGTTCCTGGCCAGCTTCGTCTGCCTGCTCCTCCCCGTGTGGCTCATCAGCGAGGCCACCACGTACGAGGCGCTCATCACCGGCGGGGTGTTCCTGGGCATAGGCGGCTCCGTGTTCTCCGTGGGCGTGACGTCGCTGCCGAAATACTACCCGCGCGAGCGTCACGGTTTCGTGAACGGAGTGTACGGGTTCGGCAACATGGGCACGGCGCTTACCACGTGGCTCGCACCCCTCGCGGCGGCGGCCTGGGACTGGCGTGTGGCCGTGAAGCTGTACCTGGTGCTGCTCGTGGCGGCCATAGCGGTGAACCTCGTGCTGGGCGACCGCGCCGAGCCGCGCGTGAGGACGCCCATCGTGGCCCAGATCAAAACCGTGTGGCGCGATGGGCGCCTGTGGGCCCTGTCGCTGTTCTACTTCGTGACGTTCGGGGCGTTCGTGGCGCTCACCGTGTACCTGCCGAACTTCCTTGTGACGCACTATGGGCTGGACGGCGTGACGGCAGGCATGCTCACCAGCGCATTCATCGTGGCGGCCGCAACCTTGCGCGTCTTGGGCGGCTGGCTGGCCGACCGGTATGACTGCTTACGGCTTCTGGCGGTCGTGTTCGCTGCGCTCGCGGTGGGCGCCGCGGCGCTGGCGCTGGCACCTGGCCTGCCCGTGTACCTGGCGGGCATCTATCTGATCAGCGCGGCATGCGGCATCGGCAACGGCGCGGTGTTCAAGCTGGTGCCCACGTACTTCCTGGGACAAGCCGGCCCGGTGAACGGCCTGGTGTCCATGTGGGGAGGCCTGGGCGGCTTCTTTCCCCCGCTCGTGCTGGCCGCGAGCACGGCCGTCTTCGGCTCGAACGTGCCGGGGCTGGCCCTGTTCGCGGCGTTCTGCATCGCATGCCTGGGTGTGGCAGCCTGGATGGGGAGGAAGGAACGGGCGCAGGCGAGCTAGGCGCCCACGCGGCGCCGCCTTGCGGCCGCCTTACGCGTACAGCTTGAACACTCGGCCGCGCTCGGCGCCGATGGTGGTGAGGGCGTTGTGGCCGGGAAGGACGACCGTATCGTCGGGCAGCTGGGCCAGGCGCTTCAGGGAGCGGCGCATGTCGTCCATGCTGCCGCCGATGAAATCGGTGCGGCCGACCGTACCGCAGAACAGCGTGTCGCCCGACACGAGCACGGGAGCGGCGGCCGGGTTCCCGGTGCATTCCGGGTCGAGGTACAGGCAGATGCCCCCCTTCGTATGGCCGGGCGTCGCGATGACCTTCCACGCCATGCCGCCCACCTGGACCTTGTCGCCATCCTTCACGGTGAGGTCGACCGGGCAAGTCTCGAAAGGCCGGTCGTCCCGCGGCAGCTCCTCGTCGCCCGAGATCACCGGGGCGTCGACGGCGGAGGCGATGACGGGTGCGCCCGTCTTCTCGCGCAGGGCACGCGCCGCGCCCACATGGTCGAAATGCCGGTGCGTGAGCACGATGGCGTCCACCTTGCGGCCGTCGAGCGCCTCCAGGATGGCATCCGCCTTGCAGGAGGGGTCGACCACCAAGGTGGACTCCCCGTCCGAGATGAGGTACACGTTGTTCTCAAGCATGCCGAGCACGAGGTACTCCACCGACACGCACGTTCCTTTTGCCTGGTAAGCCATGGGGTGTTCCTTCCCTATTTCTTCTTCTTGCCGCTCTCGCCGGGGAGCATGCGGCGGGCATCGAACACGCCCTCGATGCCGCGCAGCTTGCTCAGGATGAGGTCGATGTGCTTGATGTCCGAAACCTGGAACAAAAAGCGCATCTCGGCCATGCCGTCGCGATGCGACGTGGTGGACGACGACAGCACGTTCGCACCCACCTCGGACAGCGTCACGGCCACGTCGCGCAGCAGGTTCATGCGGTCGAGCGCCTCCACGAACACCTCGATCTGGTACGACGTGCTCTTCGACGGCTCGTTCTCCCACGACACCTCGATGATGCGCTCGGGTTCCGTCATGAGGTCCTGCGCGTTCGGGCAGTCTGCGCGGTGCACCGACACGCCACGGCCGCGCGTGACGAACCCGAGGATCTCGTCGCCCGGCACCGGGTTGCAGCACCGGGACAGGCGCACCAGCACGTCGTCGATGCCCTTCACCACCACGCCGTTGGAGCTGTGGGCCTCGTGCTTTTTCGGGCGCTTCACGCTGGTGAGCATGGGCGGCAGCTTGCCCGTGGACATGTCGCCCGCACCCAGGCCCACCGTCTCGGCCGCCTCGTTGCCCTTGTCCACCAGTATCTTGAGCAGGCGGTTCGCCACGTGCTGGGCGCTCTCCTTACCCGTGCCGATGTTCACGAGCATGTCGTCGGGATCGTTGTAGCCCAGATGCTCCGACACCGACTTCACCGCGCGCATGGACTGCGCGCTGGAGATGCCCAGGCCATGCTTGCGCATCTCGCGCGTGAGCTTGTCGCGGCCGTTCTGCAGATCGTCGCCGCGGCTCACCTTGCTGAAGTACGAGCGTATCTTGCTGCGTGCGCTCGGCGTCTTCACCAGGTTCAGCCAGTCGCGCGAAGGGCTCGCGCTCTTCTGCGTGAGGATCTCCACGCGGTCGCCCAGCTGCAGCTCGTAGGTGAGCGGCACGATGGCGCCGTTCACCTTCGCGCCCACGCAGTGGTTGCCCACCTCGGTGTGGATGGCGTAGGCGAAATCAACCGGCGTTGAGCCGGCGCGCAGGCTCATGGCCTCGCCCTTCGGCGTGAACACGAACACCTCGGACGGCGCCAGATCCACTTTCAGGTCTTTCAGGAACTCGCGCGAGTCCTGCGTCTCGTCCTGCCAGTCGACCATCTGGCGGAGCCACGCCAGCTGCTGGTCGATGGCATCGCCGCTCTTGCCGCCCTTCTCCTTGTAGCGCCAGTGCGCGGCCACGCCGTACTCGCTCTGGCGGTGCATGTCCTCGGTGCGGATCTGCACCTCGAGCGGGCGTCCCGCCGGGCCGATGACCGTAGTGTGCAGGCTCTGGTACATGTTGTACTTCGGCATGGCGATGTAGTCTTTGAAACGGCCGGGCATCGGGTGCCACAGCGTATGGACCGCGCCGAGGGCCGAGTAGCAGTCCTTCACCGACGGCACGATGATGCGCACGGCAATGAGGTCGTAGATCTCGGAGAAGCCCTTGCCCTTCTGCGTCATCTTCTGGTAGATGGAGTAGAGGTGCTTCGGGCGGCCCATGATCTGGGCCTGGATGCCCACCTTCTCCATCTCGTCGTGCAGGATGCCGATGATCTGGTCCAGGTAGCCCTCGCGCTCGGCGCGGCTCTCCGTGACCATGCGGCTGACCTGCTTGTACTTGTTCGGCTCCAGGTAGTAGAACGACAGGTCCTCAAGCTCCCACTTGATGTTGTTGATGCCCAGCCGGTGCGCGATGGGCGCGTAGATCTCCAGCGTCTCGCGCGCCTTGAAGATGCGGCGGTCCTCGCGCAGGGCGCCCAGGGTGCGCATGTTGTGCAGGCGGTCGGCCAGCTTGATGACGATGACGCGGATGTCCTTGCTCATGGCCACGAACATCTTGCGGATGGTGGCGGCCTGCTCGTCGGACAGGCTCTCCACCTCGATGCGCGTGATCTTCGTCACGCCCTCCACCAGCTGGGCCACCTGCTCGTTGAACTCGACGGCCACCTGCTCGGTGGTGACGCACGTGTCCTCGACGGTGTCGTGCAAGAGCGCCGCGCAGAGCGTTTCCACGTCCATGCGCAGGTCCGCCAGGATGATGGCCACCTCCACGGGGTGCGCCACGAACGGCTCGCCGCTCTTGCGGCACTGGCCCTCGTGCGCCTCGCTGGCGAACTGGAACGCCTTGGCGAGCAGCGCCTGATCGGGCTCGGAGAGGTAGGCGGACGTGAGCCGCTGGAGCTCGGCGAAGCGCTCCTCGGGCGTCTCCGTGCGGTGCGGGTTGCGCGCGTCGGCGCGCCCTTCGGAGGCGAACGCCTTCTGGGCCACGTGGGGGCGGCCCAAGAGGTCGTCCTCGACCGTCTGCTTATGCGACGCCTGTTCGAGCGGCTCCCCCAGCAGCTCTTCGCGCTTGTGATCGGCTTTGCCCATAACGGTGCGCCTCCTTTCCTCGTCCTAGCGCGTTCCACGCGGCGCGGAGCCCGGCAGGATGGGGCGCGAGACACGCACGTGCAGGCTGGCTGCGTCGGTGCCCATCGCCCAGTCGCGGAACGCGCTGAATATAGCGCGCTCGCCCAAGCCCTCGCGGTAGCGCACGCTGTCGGTGAGCTCCACCTTGCTGGCGGTGTCCACCACACGGATGGAGCGGGTGATCTCGCCCGACGCGTAGGCCGTGTGCGTTTCGATGAGCCCCAGCTCGCGGAACACGGCCACGCCGCATGCCGCCGACTGGGAGCTCACGGCGTGCCCGCCCTCGCTGGCGAGCTTGGCCAAATCCACGTTGCCCAGCGTGAAGAACCCGTCGCCGTGATCGCGCTGCAGCGCGCGCAGGCGGCGGTACACCTGGGCCAGGCAGTCGTGGTCGGGCGTCATGTCGCGCAGCACCTGCTCGTTCACGCACGCATCGCCGCGACCGAACAGCAGGTGCACCTGCGCGGCGGCGCCGTCGCGGCCGGCACGGCCGCTCATCTGGTTGAACTCCACCTCGTTGTACGGCAGGTGGTACAGCACCACGTGCCGGATGTTTGGTATGTTCACGCCCTCGCCGAAGGCGGACGTGGCCACGAGCACCTTGAGCGCATCGGTGCGGAACAGCTGCTCCACCCGTGCGCGCTCGGCACGCGTGAGGCCCGCGTTGTAGAAGCCGATGAGCGGCGCCATCTGCGGCACGCGCTTGCGCAGAGTGCGCGCCACGGCCACCGACTGCTCGCGCGAGTTCACGTACACGACCGTCTTCTCGCCGCCGGCCACGAGGTTCGCCAGGTAGTCGTCGCGGTTCTTCAGGTTGCGCCGGTCGTCCACGCCCAGGTTCGCGCGTTCCGTCTCGTCGAGCACGAGCTCGTCGAGCGGCAGGGCGCCTCGGATGGCGTCGGCTATGCCGTCGTCGGCCGTGGCGGTGAGCGCGAGCACCGTGGGCGCGGGGCGGCCCGCCGTGCGGACGCCGGCGGCCAGCTGCTCCACGGCCTGCCCGATGGCGGCATAGGCGGGGCGCTGTCCCGCGCGGGCCAGGCCGATGTGGTGCGCCTCGTCCACCACCACGAAGCCCACGCGGCCCGGGCGCGCGAACTCCCCGGCGTGGTAGCCCAGGAACTCGGGCGTGGTGAGCACGATGTCCACCGAGCCGTCCGCAAGCCCCGCGAACGTCTGGCGGCGCTCCTCGGGCGTGCTCTCGCCCGTGAGCACCGCCACGGCGATGCCGAAGGGCTCCAGCGCCTCGTTCAGGTGGAACGCCTGGTCGGCGATCAGCGCGCGCAGCGGGTACACGAACAGGCTGGCCGTGCCCTCGCGCAGGGCGCGCTCGGCCGCATGCACCTGGAACAGGAGCGACTTGCCGCGCCCCGTGGCCATGACGGCCAGCACCGAGCGGCCCGCGTCCAGGCAGTCGAGCACGGTGCGCTGCGACGCATGGAGCGAGCCGTCCCCGATGATGGCCCGCACGATGTCGGCCTCGAGGCCCGCCGGGTCCTCGTGCGCACGGCGCTCCCACTCGGCGCGCCGCGCGGCGCGGGCCGCCTCGTAGGCCTCGATGTCCTCGGGGTTGTGGGCCACGTCGGCGCAGAGCTCCGCATCGCTCGTGGCGTACAGGTCGGCCACGAACGAGCGCTCCACCGGGTCGAGGCACGCCTCGAGCGCGCAGCATGTGCGCGCGGGGGCGAGCGACTGCAGCATGGCCTTCACCGAGCGGCGGCCGCGCCATTCGTCTATCTGCACCTCGAACGCGGCGTTGACCACGCTGTCGGTGTGCATGAGCGCCTCGATGTCCGTGCAGTGGAACATGATGCCGGCCACCGTGTTGCGTCCGTCGGAAAGCGCGCACGAGAAGTGGTTCTTCTCCGCGCCCACCGCGCGGCAGTTCGCGAGGGTGACGTCGCGCGCGAGGAAGCACGGCACGGGGTTCTCCTGGCCGAAGGGGGCGAGCGTGTCCAGCTTCTCCACGTTCTCCAGCGTGAGCTCGCCGAGCGCGACGCAGGCGTCGATCTCGATGAGCGGGTGGAACGCGCCCTCGGGCAGCTCGTCCATGTAGGCGCACAGGCGGCGCTCGAACTCCGGCAGGTTGGCCGTGGGCAGGGTGACGCCCACGGCGGCCTCATGCCCGCCAAAACGCGTGACCAGGTCGGATGCGGCCTCCACGGCCTTGAACAGGTTCACCTGGCCCACGCTGCGGCCCGAGCCGCGCGCCTCGTCGCCGGTTATGGTGAACAGCAGGCTGGGCACGCCGTAGGTGTTCACCAGGCGGCTGGCCACGATGCCCTTCACGCCCTCGTGCCAGCCGTCCCCCGACACCACGAGCGCGCGCTGGCCACGGTAGACGTCGGCAGCCTGGGCCTTCGCTATCTCGGAGAGCTCGGCCTCGATGGTGCGGCGCTGGTCGTTCACGGCCTCGAGCTCGGCCGCCAGACGGCAGGCGGCGTCGAAGTCGTCGGTCATGAGCAGGTCGAGCGCCAGCTGCGCGTCGCCCATGCGTCCGGCGGCGTTGAGGCGCGGAATGAGCGAGAAGCTGAGGTTCGTGGCGGAGACGGGCTTGTCGGCCGCGCCGCTCGAGCCCAGCAGCGCCGCGATGCAGGGGCGCGGGGCGCTGTTCATGCGGCGGATGCCGTCGGACACGAGCGCGCGGTTCTCGCCGCGCATGGGCATGAGGTCGGCCACCGTGCCGAGCGTGGCCAGGTCGGTGTAGCTTCGCCACAGGTGTGGGTAGCCGAAGCGGCCGCCCAGCACCTGCACGAGCTTCAAGGCCACGCCCACGCCGGCCAGGATGGCGCTCTCGCAGTTCTCGTCGCACTTCGGGTCGGCCACGGGCACGTCCTCGGGCACGAGGTCGACCGGCTCGTGGTGGTCGGTGACGGCCAGGCCCACGCCGGCGGCCACGATGGCGGCCGCCTCCGCCTTGCAGGCGATGCCGCAGTCCACCGTGACGATGAAGTCGGGGTTGAGCGTGCGGGCGCGCGCGAAGGCGGCCTCGGTCAGGCCGTAACCCTCCTCGAAGCGCCGCGGGATGAACGGGTCGGCGTGGGCGCCGAGCGCACGCAGGCCGCGCGTGAGCACGGACGTGGCCGAGATGCCGTCGAGGTCGAAGTCGCCGAACACGAGGATGCGGCCGTCGGCGCGCATGACCTGCTCCAACGCGTCCGCCACCTCGGACAGGCCGGGTATGGTGTAGGGATCGAGCCAGTCGCGATCGAGCGAGGGCTCCAGGAAGGCGCGGACCTCGGAAGGCTCGGAGATGCCGCGCGCGACGAGCGTCGCGGCCACGAAACGCGGAAGCCCCAGCCCGCGCTCGATGCGCGAGACGGCGGCGGGGTCGGCCGCTTTGATGTTGAACTGGGCAGACATGGCGCTCATACCTCACATGCGAAGAGTAATATTTCACGCCCCATTGTCCCACAATCGGCGCGAGCTGTCACCGCAGGGAACGAAGCGTGCACGAGAAGAAAACGGAGGGCGTTCGAGAGGGCGCCCTCGGCCGACGGGCGACGGTTGTTCTCGCCGAGGGTGCCCCCGCTGCCGCCGGGCGGTCGCGACCGCATCTGCACGATCGGCGTCTGCCCGCGGAGGGTGCGCCGACACGATTTTCCCCACCGCGAACAATCGCGGCGCTTCGTTCGTGTTATGGTCGAGGAGGTGAAACCCATGCCCGAACATATCCCCTGCAGCCACGACTCGGCGGACGCCGACGGCCTGCGCCCCGATGCGTTCCTCGAGGATGCCATGCACCGCTGGGGCGACACGGTGCTGCGGCTGGCGCTGAGCCAGCTGCGCGACGCCTCCGATGCCGAGGACGTGTTCCAAGACGTGTTCGTCCGCCTGCTCAAGGACCGCACGGCGTTCAACGACGACGAGCACCTGAAGGCGTGGCTGCTGCGCGTGACCATCAACCGTTGCCGCGACATCGGGCGCTCGGGATGGAAACGCCGCAACGAGCCGCTTGCAGAACGCCATGCGGCCCTGGCCGTCGAGGCTCCCGACCTGCTGGAATCCGACATCTGGAACGCCATCGGCGCCCTCCCGCCCGACCTGCGCGCCGTGGTGCACCTGCACTACGTGGAGGGCTATTCCACCGACGAGGCGGCCGCCCTCGTGGGATGCCGCCCCTCCACGGCGCGCACGCGCCTTCACCGCGCCCGCAAGCACCTGAAGGCCGCCCTCGAGACCGCGGACCTCGCAGGCCGCCCTGCGCCCTGCCAACCTGCAGGCGCATCGCTCGCGGACGACGGCTCCGCTTTTTCGCGCCCCGCCCGCAGCACGTTCGCAAGCACCCGGCCCGCGCGCCCCGCAACCACCGATTCCCCGTCTTCCGGAAAGGAGGCCGACCATGAGCCAGGACCCCTTCAACGATTATGCTGCGAAGATGCAGGAGGTGAGAACCTCCGACCGCCTGCGTGACGAAGTGCTGAAGAAGGCGGCGGCCGAACGACGGGCCGCAGGCGCAACCGGGAAGGTGCCCGCAGGCAGCGGCGCAGCTTGCAACGAGGCGCGGCCGTGCGCGGGCCCGGGCGCATCTTCGCACAGCGGATCCGCCCGCAAGCCCAGCGCTCGTCCGCGCGCCAAACGGCCCGCGATCCGCAGGCTCGCCCTGGCCGCCTGCCTGGCCGCACTCGCGGCGGTCGTGGGCATCTCGCTCGCGTGGCCGCAGGGAAGCGGTTCCCTGCCTGCGGGGATATCCCCCACCGCGTTCGCCGTGAAGGCCTACGGCGCGGTTGACGACACCCTGTTCCCCACCGGCTCGAACGGCACCATCGTCTTTAACTGCGAGACGGAGACGCAGCGCATGATCCCGCCCGAAGGCGACGAGTACGCCAACGAGGGCTTCTACACCGGCTGCGTGTTCAGCGTGGAGGGCGACAACATCGCCCGCGTCCAGGCGAACGTGTCGCGCGGCGAGCTGTACCGGGTGACGAGCAAGGTATGGTCGCGCGAGAACGACCCGGAGTTTGTAAAGGAAGTCAACAGTTGGAAACCCTATAAGATCGGGCAGGGAGAGCTGCTGGGAAAGTACGACTACGTGGCCGGCGTTCTGTATTACGGCACCATCGAACCCGGCGACGAAAACGTGGGGAAAGACCGCAATGACCCCAGCAGAACGGGCAAGTCCAACCTTTACCAGCGGCTCGGGTCCACGGTCGACACCTCCGCCATGGACGCGCCCGAAGCGAGCGCAAGCGAGTACCGCTTCGGGCTGTGGACGAACGAGCCGTTCGATGCCGTTGAGAACGATCGCGGGGAGCTTGACGGGCTGGCCAGCATGAACGCCGCCCTCGACACGCTCGACGGCGCACAGCTCACCATCACCGTCACGTTCACGGACGGCCGCACGGCCACGCAGGTGGTAGACCTGCACGCCGCCGATTTCAAAGCCAACATCATCGAGACCGCCGACGGGGTGAACCACGTGCTGGAGCTGGTGCCCCAGATCACCACCGAGGCGAAGAAGACCACGGACGAGTTCTGGGAGGCCTACAACCAGGGCATCGCCTCCATCCACACGCTGTACGGCACGGTCGCGAGCGAGACGGACGAGCCGTTCCCCTGCGGCGAGGCGTCGTACCCCTTCCTCACCGAACCGCTCACGCAGCCGCGAGAGCTCGAACTGCCGCCCGAGACCTCGCCCGATGGCGATGCATCCAACAGCAAGTCCAACGTGCCGCCGGGCCCGACCATCGAGAAGGGCAACGTCGCCGACCTCGCGTCCATGCAGCCGTACCACGAGGCAGACACCACGACCACGTTCGAGCGCGTCGAACGCCTGGACGGGTTGCCCGAGGGCGTGGCGGTGGAGGACCTCATCCTGTACTACGAAGGCAGCGGCGGCCGGCGCGACGAGGAGACCGGCAGCATCGATGTGCGTGGGAAGTTCTCCATCGCGGCCGACGGAACGCTGTCGCCCGGCTTCTCGTACGTGCTGATCACAAAGACGGTGACGAACAACTCCAGCGAGCAGGCCGACGTGTTCCTGACCCAAGGGTTCTTCGTCACGCTCCAGCCGGACGGCGGCAATCGGTACACTTCCGGGAGAGACATGCTCTCCGAGGCGATCTGGCGCAGCGGCCACGATGGACCCGCCTGGGAATCGCACTACTACTTCCAGATGATGGAACCTGGCGAGACGCGCGAGGTATCGGTGCTGTATGTGATCAGCGATGAGATGCTGGCCAACCCCGGATTCTCGTTCGTGTACTACGGCCACGAAGACATGCCCGGCGTGCTGGCCTTCCGCATCGGAGCACTCGGATAGGCACCGGCCGTTCTCAATGGGGAGGGGCCTCGCCCCTCCCCTTCTCGCGAACGCCGCTCCCCGTTATGGGGTGCGGCGTTCTTTTTAGTGCGGCTTTTCCTTTCTCTGAAACATTCCCTCCTTCTTGATCGTATGCTTCTTCAAGGAGGTGAAACCATGCCGAATCATGAACGAGCGGAAGACGGGGCGTTGCGAGAGCCCGCGGCGCTGCGGCAAAGCGGGGCGAACCCGCATCCCGAGGCGTTCCTCAGGCAGGCCATGGCCGATTGGGGCGATGCGGTATACCGGCTGGCGCTCGGCCAGACCAGATCGCGCGCCGACGCGGAGGACGTGTACCAAGACGTGTTCCTGCGGCTGCTGGACAGCGGCACGGCTTTCGAGAGCCCTGAGCATCTGAAGGCATGGCTGCTGCGCGTGACCGTGAACCGGTGCCGCGACCTGGCACGGTCGGGCTGGAAGCGCCGCACAGTCGCGCTCGACCCCGAATGGGACGCGCCCGACTCCCCCGCGCGCGACGACGAGGACGCCGCCGTCTGGGACGCCGTGGGCCAGCTGCCCGAGCAGCAGCGCACGGCCGTGCACCTGCACTACGTGGAGGGCTACTCGACCGAGGAGATAGCGAGCGCACTGGATTGCCGGCCCGCGACGGCACGCACCTGGCTGTTCCGCGCCCGGGCGCGCATCAGGGAGCTGATGGAGGCCGACGCTGCCGAAGGCGCGCCCGCAACGCTCCCGAACAGCGGAAACGCGTCCGCGACCAGCGGCACGCCCACCCTGCCGCGGCCGCCCAACGCCGCAGCGCTGACCGCCGAATAGCCCCCCCCCCGACTGACCACTCCATCCTCCCCTTGAAAGGAGGCACCCTATGAGTACCGACCCCTTGGACCGCTACCAGTCCATGATGCACGACACCCATGTGCCTGCCCACCTGCCCGACCAGGTGCTCGAACAGGCCCGCGCCCGGCTGGCTGCCGATAAGGTCGAATCAGCCGCAGCGGCAAGCTGCAGCGCCCGTGCGGCCAACGCAACCCGCACGCCGCAGCCGAGCGCTCCCACTCCGACACGCGAGGCGCCTGCAACTCCCGTGTTCTCCGTGAAGCGCAGCCGCATGAAGGGCTTCGCCCTAGCCGCCTGCACCGTGCTAGCCCTGGGCCTGGGCGGCACGGCCATCGCGCTGGGACTGCCCGGCCTGGTTGGGAACGACGACGTCCCGGCAGTCGCCAACTCGTTCCAGCTGGCCGCCTTCGCCGACGAGGGCGGGACGCCGGCGAACGGGCCGGTTACGTTGAGCTCCCAGGATTTCATGCTCATGCGCGCGTCGACCGGACCCCTCTTCGATGCCGAAACTGGTTCGTATCCGGGCCCTATCGTGGCATCGCGCGCCTACAACCTGAACCTCACCTGCTCGGGCGAGAACATCGCCTCCATTACCTACGAGCTTCAGGGCGAAGGGGTCTCCTTCAACAACTGGCAGCTGACGAGCGAGTACCTTGAATCGAACGGCGAACCCGAGGTGGGAAGCGCCGTGGCAACCGCAGACCAAGACAGTACGTTCACCGTCGATTACCACGACCAGGACATGAGCGCCATCGATCGCGTACACCATGAAATCTGCCTGAGCTACGTGCTCGAGGGCAGCGACAGGCAGGCGTGGGACGAGCTCCAAGCCAGCACCGCCCAGCCTCGGGTTCCGCGCGACAACATGACCGAAGAGGAAATCGCCGCATGGAACGAGGCGTCTGACAAATTCGAGCTTGTGCTCGGCCAGCATGATGCCGAGATAATCTCGCAGGCCAAGATCGCCATCACCGCCACGTTCAACGACGGAACAACCGCAACCAAAACCTACCGGCTTGTCCCCGTGGACGACTTCGAACAGGCGTACTCCGCGTACCTTGCAGACCGCTTCTCCACCGATGGTGCTGCCGAGCCGAACCGTCCCGTCCTCTACACGCTCGAGGAAGTGACCGGTTAGACGGCGCGTCCAACCGGGCCGCGTTTGCGGAATGCGGCCGTGCGTCCTATGATGTCGGGAGCCCGAACGGTGTTCGGGCTCCCGTTCTCTTGTCCAAGGAGCCGACCCATGAGAATAGCCGGATTGCAGAAGCTGACATTGTTGGACTTCCCCGAGCACACTGCGGCCACCGTTTTCCTCCCGGGATGCAACTTCCGCTGCCCCTTCTGCCACAACGCCGCGCTCGTGCTGGGCGCGGGCGATGCAACCGGCGATACGCCGGTCGAGGAGTTCTTCGCGTTCCTAGACAAGCGGCACGGCCTGCTCGACGGCGTGTGCATCACCGGCGGCGAGCCGCTGCTCCAGCCCGAGCTGGCCGATTTCTGCGCCCGCATCAAAGGCGCGGGCTTCGCGGTGAAGCTGGACACGAACGGCAGCTTTCCCGACCGGCTGCGCGAGCTCGTCGAAAGCGGGCTCGTGGACTATGTGGCGCTGGACGTGAAGAACGCGCCCGAGCGCTACGCGGAAACCGTCGGCGTACCCGGCTTCGACCCGGCGCCCGTCGCCGCATCGGTCGATTACCTGCTCGCCGACGCGGTGCCCTACGAGTTCCGCACCACCGTCACGCGCGAGCTGCACGGGGCGGCCGACCTTGTGGCGCTCTCCCGCTGGATCGCCGGCGCCCATGCCTGGCACCTGCAGAGCTTCGTCGACGCCGACACCGTACTTGCCGGCCCCGGCGCCCTGCACGCCTGGAACCCCGACGACCTCGAGGCCCTCCTTCCCGAACTGCGCAAAGCCATCCCCAACACCCAGCTGCGCGGCGTGTAGAAGAGCGCACGCGACGAATTTTTGCCTTTCTTCGGAACAATCGGGACGCCTCTCCCGTATTGTCTGCAGAGAGGTGAATGCATGCACATTCCGTTTAAGCGCAAAACGGGCCGTACCGATGCGGCCGACAACCCTTGCCCGCTTCGTTCGGACGCGTTCCTGAAACGCGCCATGGATGCGTGGGGCGACACGGTGTATCGAGTGGCGCTCGCGCAGACGGGTTCGCCGAGCGACGCCGACGACGTGTACCAAGACGTGTTCATGCGCCTGCTGGAGCACACGGCCGCCTTCGAGAGCGACGAACACCTGAAGGCGTGGCTGCTGCGCGTCACCATCAACCGCTGCCACGATATCGCGCGGCTGAGCTGGAACCGCCGCACCGGCGGGTTGGAGCAGGAGCACATCGACATTCCCGCGCCCGATGCCTTCCGGGCGGATATCTGGGAAGTTGTCGGCGCGTTGCCGCCCGACCTGCGCACCACCGTTCACCTGCACTACGCAGAAGGCTATTCGACCGAGGAGATCGCCCGCATTGCAGGCTGCAAGCCGAGCACCGTCCGCACCCGCCTCCACCGGGCGCGCGAGCGCCTTCGGACAACGTTGCTGGACGAGCAGCTTGAGCAAGCTGGCAGCACCGTGTCGAGAAAGGAGCCGGACCATGGCCGAACAGCATAACCGTCCTCAACCTCCCACCCTCGACGACTACCAAGCCATGATGAGCGATTTGCGTGCTCCCGAGCAGTTGAGAGAAGCCGTCCTCAAGGAAGCCCGCGCGCGTCGTGGCGGTGCGAGCACCGCAGCAACGGGAAAGGGCCCCAGCCGCCCGTCTGTGTTTTTCAGGCATCATCGGACCAGGATCCTCGTCATAGCCGCCTGCGCTGCCTTGCTGCTCGGTGCGGGCACGACCGCGCTCGCCCTCAACTCGCCGGGCGGGTTCGGCATCGTCAACGACCTCATGGCAGAGCCCCCGTCGCCGGACGAGAACGCTGCAAAAGAACCCGTAGCGAAAGAGAACTCATTGGAGCTCGATACGAGCCAATTCAAAGGCGGCGGAGGCTACAGCGGGCCGTGGTACAACCCTGCCGACGACTCGTTCTGGAGCTACGAATGGGCCGGGTACAAGTATCATTTCAACATACGCTGCACCGGAAACAACATCGAGACCATAACCTACGAGATCGAGGGAGAACGCAGCTATTTCGAGATCATCGACACAACCGTCACGCAGGAGCAGCGAGCGGAGGGCGTCCATGTATACCATTATCCTAAGACCGCCACGTTCGACTTCAGCCACCAAGAATCGATCGACAACACGCGCATCGTTGAAATATATGTTGGGTTCCCCCTTTCGGAATCGGGCCTCGAAGCGTATCGCCGCCTGATGGCCGAGGGTCACTCATACGAGGCTTCCGCACAACTGGATGCCGCCGTCGAAGAAGGGGCCGCACGCGAGCTGACAGGCTCGGTACTCAGCGCGACGGCCACGTTCGCCGACGGCTCGACCCAAACCAAGTCGTATCTCATAGAAGCCCCCGACCTGGGCAACCCGACCAGCTTTACCTTCACCGAAATAACCGGCAACTAGACAGCCGAAGCGAAGGCGCCGGGCGCAGGAGCAGGCCGTTCATACCGTCTCCCGCACCCTACTCGAGGAACAACGCGCTTGTGGGCTCGAGGGCACGCGCTAGCTCCTCCTCGGTGGGGAGGCACAGCGTGTAGCGCGACGCGAACAGGCCTTTGTCATCGGCGAGGGCCGAGTAGCGTGCCACGGTTGCGTCCTTCGTCGCGCAGAGGATGATGCCGATAGTGGGGTTGTCGTCCGGTTGCGTGCAGCGGTCGTCGTACAGGCGCACGTAGAAGTCCATCTGACCGACATCCTGCGGCGTGATCTTGCCCGTCTTGAGGTCTATGAGGACGTAGCATTTCAGGATGCAGTGGTAGAACACGAGGTCGACGTAGTAGCTCTCCGTCTCCGCGGCGATGCGCTGCTGGCGCGCGACGAATGCGAAGCCCCTGCCGAGCTCTAGGAGGAACTCCTGCAGCCGGTCCATGAGCGCCTGCTCCAAATCGTCCTCGCGGTAGTCGGTGCGGCCGCCCATGTCGAGGAAATCGAGCACGTAGGGGTCCTTGAGCAGGCCGTCAGCCTTGGTGGGCGGCTCGAGCACTTTGACCTCCTGCCGGACGGACTCGCGCCCCTCCTCGCGCGTCGCCAAGAGGCGTTCGTAATAGAAGGAGTGGATCTCGCGATCGAGCTGGCGCACCGTCCAGCGCTGATCGACCGCTTCGCGCATGTAGAACAGGCGCTTCCTCTCGTCCTCCACGCGCATGAGCAGGCGGTAGTGAGACCAGCTCAATTGTGAACACAGTGTGTTCACAATTGGAAACGCCAAGTAAAACTGCCGCATGTAGTGAAGGTTCCGCTTGGTGTACGCCCGTCCGAACTCCTTCGTCAGACGTTCGGACAGGTACTCCATGAGATGCTTGCCGTACTCGGCACGGTCGCCCTGCGCCTCCACGATCTGACGGCCGATCTCCCAGTACGCCTCCACCATAGCATCGTTCACGGCAACCGCGGCCTTCTTCCGCGCCGCCTCGAGCGTGCCGCGCACCGAGTCGTACACTGCCGCGTCTTTCCTCGCCATCGGATCGTCCATGCCTCGCTCCTCTCGTCCCCTTCCGGCGCGCCGCCGCGCATGCGCGCGCAAGCGCGGCGGCGCGAAGGGCATTCCGTTGGCTTCGAGGATCTTGCAAGCGTGGTACGGGCGGCGCGGAACCCACCGCCATCTATGGGCATCCCGACGACGAGCGGATTCGGGATGCGCTTGCACTGGCTCGTTTCTGAAGCTATTCTACCACATAAAAGGAACGTTTGTACGTTAATTTTGTTCATTTAGAATTCAGCCCTCGCTGAGTGCCGAATTCGGTACACAACATGCAAAGAACCCTCTCCTCGAGTTTGAGAATTGTGCGCACGCTGTGCGCACAATTCGGAACTCAGCGTGTTCCGAATTCGCTACACACGGTGTAGCGAACTTCTCCCTCCATCAAAAAGGGCCGGATCGCATCGACCCGGCCCTCAACCTGCTTGCTTGCTCGGCGCCTTACGCCACCACTTGGGCGCGCATCGCGTTGACCTTCTGGAACACCGCCGCCGCGCCGGCCGTCACCTCCACGGTACCGTCCGCACCCACCTCGAGCAGCGTCGGCGCCTGCATGATGCGATAGCGCTGCGCCAGCTCCACGTTCTCCTCGGCCAACAGCTCCTCGTAGGCGATGCCGGCGGCATCCATCTCGGCCGCCGCGAACTTGCAGTTCGGGCACGTGCGCGTTGCTACCAGGTACAAACCAGCAGGCAGCGCACTGTGCTCGGGCGCGGTCGCCGGCTCTTCGATGCCCGAAACCGTCACGTGCGAGCCGGCCTGGCCGGCGGTCTCGGCTGCCGCCGTCACGGCCACGGCGCCTTCGCGCGTCAGATGCGAATGCCCCAGGTCGTACTCCACGCGGTCGGCGAACTCCTGAGACTTGCCGTCGTTCCAGTTCTTCACCGGGCGATAGTAGCCGGTGATGCGCGAGTACACCTCGGTCTCCTCGTGGCAGCACGGGCACTCGTACACCTCGCCGGCGATGTAGCCGTGGTTCTTGCACACGGAGTACGTGGGCGACATGGTGTAATACGGCAGCTTGTAGTTCTCGGCGATCTTGCGCACGAGCGTGGCGGCCGCCTTCCAGTCGGGCAGCTTCTCGCCCAAGAACGCATGGAACACGGTGCCGGACGTGTAGAGCGTCTGCAGCTCGTCCTGCACGTCGAGCGCGCTGAAGATGTCGTCGGTGAAGCCCACCGGCAAATGCGAGGAGTTCGTGTAGTACGGCTTGCCCTGGTCGTTGGCCGAGATGATGTCCGGGAACTGCTCCTTGTCGTGCTTGGCGAAGCGGTACGTGGTGCTCTCGGCCGGCGTGGCCTCGAGGTTGTACAGGTCGCCGTACTCCTCCTGGTAGTCGGCCAGGCGGGCGCGCATGTGGTTGAGCACGTCCTTCGTGAACGCCTGCGCCGCCTCCTGCGTCATATCGGCGCGCAGCCAGCTGGCGTTCAGGCACGCCTCGTTCATGCCCACGAGACCGATCGTGGAGAAGTGGTTCTCGAACGTGCCCAGGTAGCGCTTCGTGTACGGGTAGAGGCCCGCGTCGAGCAGCTTCGTGATGACCTCGCGCTTCGTGTGGAGCGAGCGCGCGGACACGTCCATGAGGTGGTCGAGGCGTCGGTAGAAGTCGGCCTCGTCCACCGCCTGGTAGGCGATGCGCGGCATGTTGATGGTCACGACGCCGATGGAGCCCGTGGACTCGCCGCTTCCGAAGAACCCGCCCGACTTCTTGCGCAGCTCGCGCAGGTCGAGGCGCAGGCGGCAGCACATGGAGCGCACGTCGGAGGGCTCCATGTCGGAGTTGATGTAGTTGGAGAAGTAGGGGGTACCGTACTTGCTGGTCATCTCGAACAGCAAGCGGTTGTTCTCCGTCTCGCTCCAGTCGAAGTCGCGCGTGATGGAATAGGTGGGGATGGGGTACTGGAAGCCGCGGCCGTTCGCATCGCCCTCGATCATGATCTCGATAAACGCCTTGTTCACCATGTCCATCTCGGCCTGGCAGTCGCCGTAGGTGAAGCCCTGCTCGCGTCCGCCCACGATGGCCGGCTGGTCGCGCAGGTCGGCCGGGCACACCCAGTCGAGCGTGATGTTGCTGAACGGCGCCTGCGTGCCCCAGCGCGACGGCGTGTTCACGCCGAACACGAACGACTCGACGCACTGCTTCGTCTCCTCGTAGGACAGGCCGTCCGCCTTCACGAACGGCGCGAGGTAGGTGTCGAAACTGCTGAACGCCTGCGCGCCGGCCCACTCGTTCTGCATGATGCCGAGGAAGTTCACCATCTGGTTGCAGAGGCTCGACAGGTGGCTCGCCGGCTTCGACGTGATCTTGCCGGGCACGCCGCCGAGCCCCTCCTGGATGAGCTGCTTGAGCGACCAGCCCGCGCAGTAGCCCGTGAGCATGGACAGATCGTGCAGGTGGATGTCGGCGTCGCGGTGCGCCTTCGCCACCTCGTCGTCGTAGATCTCGGAGAGCCAGTAGTTCGCCGTGATGGCGCCGGAGTTCGACAGGATGAGGCCGCCCACGGAGTACGTGACCGTGGAGTTCTCCTTCACGCGCCAGTCCTCCACTTTGACGTACTGGTCCACAAGGTCCTTGTAGTCCAGCAGCGTCGCGTTAGCGTTGCGCACCTTCTCGCGCTGCTTGCGGTACAGGATGTAGGACTTCGCCACATCGGCGTAGCCGGCTGTGGAGAGCACCTCCTCCACGCTGTCCTGCACGTCCTCTACGCTGACGATGCCGTCCCTGATCTTCGGTTCGAAATGGGCGGTCACGTTGAGGGCCAGGAGGTCGATGGTCGACGGATGGTACTGCTTGCCCAAGGCGTCGAACGCCTTGGCGATGGCGCTTGAAATCTTGGCGATGTCGAATTCCGCGATCTTGCCGTCGCGCTTCTGAACCTCGTACATGGTCGCTCCTTTTTCGCTTGCTTCCGCGTTGCTTCTACGATTGGTCGACCGCGTGCAGCATGGCGCCGGCAGGCGCAGATGGGGTTTGCGATCGGTCGGGAATCGGTAGCCCACACCCTACCAGCGTCGCGCCTCCTCGTCAACTTCTGTCACCCATATGTTGAAGTTCCAAAGAGGTGAACCAACTAGATATGGTATGTTTTGCCATCTGGGGTTTTATACGAGCATCCCGGTAAGCTCTATGAAAGGCGACCTGCGGCAACAGAACAAACCTCCCTCCGCACCCCGTGAGCAAGGTGCGGAAAAGGCCACCTGCGGCTATCTGTTTCTCGTGGAATTCGGCGGGCGGAAGCCGGCAGAATGGCGCGGAAGCAGGCGCATCTCAACCGGCGAATGCGCGGCGCACATCGTCCTGCAGACGTTCTTCTTCGCGGACGTCGTCGACGCGCTCGTGCTGTTCTTCCGCGGTCGCGCGCTCGAACGGCGTCCCGGCGCCTTCGCCATCCCCCACAACGTCCCCGCCGTCCCCGCTCCGTGCCAGCGAAAGGACCCGCCATGACCCATCACCCCCTGAGCCGAGCTGCGAGGCGTGGAATGACGCGGACGCCGAAGAAGCGGCTCTACTTGCGCGCCTCCACGAGACACGCCGAGCCTTCGACGCGCCGCCACGCCACGGAGGAGAACCACCGCCCGAGGATGCGCTCGTACTCGCCCTTCGAGTAGATGTGCACGTCGCCCTCGGACGAGAAGCGCAGCGATGCGTTCATGACGGCCCGCACCGGCGCGGGCAGGGTGCAGTCGCCCACCACGAGCAGGCCCCCGGGGCGCATCACCCGCCAGATCTCGAACACCGCCTTCCCGGGATCCGGGTAGTGGTGGAATGAGTCGTTGCAGTACGCTGCGTCGAACGACTCCTCGTGGAACGGCAGCCGCTCGCTGTCGGCTTCCGCGATGCGCGCGCGATCGCCGAAAGCGGCCAAGCTCGCGCGAGCATGCGCCACCATGCCGGGCGCGAGGTCGACACCGGTCACCCGGCGCTTCGGCCCCTGCTCCAGCACGAGCCGCGCGAGCGCGCCCGTGCCGCACCCCACGTCGAGCAGCTCGCCTTCCCGCACGCCATCGAGCGCCGCGAGCACATGCGGGTAGAGCCGGCGCGCATGGGCTCCCTTTTCGGTGCGGTCGTAGTCTGCCGCCTGCGCGTCGAAGGCCTTCCGCGACTTCTCTTTGAGCTGGTCCATGGCGCCCCATCCTTTCATTGAACAAAATTCAATCCCAGTGTCGAAAGAAGCCCGGCTCTGCACCGGGCTTGATCGGGTTGCGTCGCACGGGCGACGGCCCCGATGTTCACCTGAAACATTCGTACGGTTTTCAGGCTTCCGGGCGCTCCGTCTGCGAGTCGATCAGCACGTGCGCGTACTCCCGCAGGCGGGCGACCGTCTGCGCGTCCGCGTCCCCGTGCGCGGAGAGGATGCCGATGTGGCCGTGCAGAAGGAAGCTCGCCAGCGTCTCGGGGTCGCGCACGATGAGGCCCTCGCTGCGGCGCGCCTGCTCGAGAGCCGCCGCCATGTGCGGTTGCACGTGCTCGCACAGCCGCAGGGACAGCTGGCGATGGAAGCCCTCGTTGCCCTGCCGGTGGAAGAAATCGCTGTGGCGTTGGAGCCGCTCGTCGCCGATGTCGTCGTAGAGCGCGTCCACCTTCTCGCGGAATCCCAGGTCGGTGGAGCGCAAGAGGTTCACGAGCCCTTCGGTGCACTCCTCCACGTACCGCTCCATGGCCTCGTCGAGCAGCTTCCGCTTCGAGTCGAAGTAGTGGTACACGAGCCCCGGCGCAGTGCCCATGCGCCGGGCGATGTCCCGCATGGACACGCCCTCGAGCCCCTTCTCCGCGAACAGGTCCATGGCCGTGTCGAGAATCTCGCGCCTGCGGTCGTCCGGTGCCTTCACGATGCGCACCATACGCGCCCCTCCTTTCGCTCGCCTCCCCGCCATCGTACCGCTTTATTGAACAAGCGTCAATGAATATTGTTCAGTCATCAAGTCCGTTGCAGATTTCGCGTGGCCTTTCGCGAGGCCAAGGTTGCGAGGCGTTGACGAACTGGCCTCGTCGCGCGATACTCGGCAACTACCGAAGAGAACAGGAGCGCATCATGGCCAACTGCCTCGTCGCGCAATCCGGCGGGCCCACCGCCGTCATCAACTCCAGCCTGGCCGGCGTCGTGCGCGCCAACCAGCTGAACCCCCTGTACGACCGCGTGTTCGGCGGCCTCTACGGCATCGAGGGCACGCTGGACGGGAAGCTCTACGACCTCACCGACCTCACCGGCCGCGACATCGAGCTCTTGCAGCAGACGCCGTCGTCGGCGCTCGGCACGTGCCGCTACAAGCTCAAGCGCGGCAACGACGCCGACTACCATCGCCTTGTTGAGGTCATGGACGCGCACGACATCACGACGATGTTCTACATCGGCGGCAACGACTCCATGGACACCGTGGACGCGCTAGCCGAATGGGCGCACGACAACGCGCCGGGCAAGCGGTTCATCGGCATCCCCAAGACGGTGGACAACGACCTCGTGCCGGTGGACCACTGCCCCGGCTTTCCGAGCGCGGCGAAGGTGGCCTGCGAGATCACGCACGCCACGCGGCTGGATTACGACGCGTACACGCGCCCCGAGGTGTTCGTGCTCGAGGTGATGGGCCGCGACGCGGGCTGGCTCGCCGCGAGCTGCTGCGTCACCGGCGACGTGGATTTGCTCGTGCTGCCGGAGGTGGACTTCGACCGCGAGGCGTTCCTGGCAGAGGTGCGCCGAAAGTTCGACGAGACGGGCAAGTGCTACATCGTCACGTCCGAGGGCGCTCACTACGCGGACGGTGCGTACCTCTCCGCCGGCAACGCGGCCGACGACGGGTTCGCGCACGCCGTGCTGGGCGGTGCCGCAGCCACCATCAAGCAGATGATCGTGGACGCGGGCATCGTGCCGCGCGGCATCGTGCAGGACCTCTCGCGCGCGGCGCGCTCCAGCAACTTCGCGCAGAGCATCGTCGACCGCACCGAGGCATGGGAGCTGGGGCTGAGCGCCCACATGCGCAGCGCCGACCCTGCGTTCACCGGCCAGGTGGTGGGCGTGCGCCGCGACGAGGCGGCGGCTGCGGAGGGGCTCTACAACGCGAAGTTCTTCGCGGCGCCGGCCTCCGAGTTCGCCAACTTCGTGCGGCGCTTCCCCGCCGAGTGGATCCTGCCGGACTACCAGGGCATCGCGCCGGAGGCGCTGGACTACTTCCGCCCGCTCATCAAGGGCGAGCCGCGCGTGGTGATGGACGGCGGCATCCCCGCCACCATCGTGCCGTTCAACCGGCGCTAGGCGGCGGCCGGCGCAACGGAGGAGCCGGGGCCTCGGAGATCGGACGCTCAACTTTCACGTGAAGCTGCGGGGCCTGCGCGAGCGGGCCCCGTCGCGCGCCTATACTTGTTCGCGCTCTCGCCGATTGCGAAGGAGGGGCGTGATGAGCCTGATGGAACGAGGAACCATGCGGAAGAAGGCGGCCGCCGCGGCGCTCGCCTTGATGATGCTCTGCTGCGCCGCCGGGTGCTCCGCGCCTGCGGCGACCGACGCGCCGGAGTCGCCGGAGAGCGAGTTCGGCGGCGTGCGCGACGAGCGCGAGTCGCAGCCCGCCGAGCCTGCGCCCACGCCCACGCCCGCGCCGTCCGCGCCCAAGCCCGCGGCCGTCCCCACGCTCGACGAGCGCACCGCCGAGAATGCGGCTTCCCTCACGCTCGAGCAGAAGGTCGCGCAGCTGTTCGTGGTCACGCCCGAGGCCATCACCGGGGTGGACACCGCCACGCAGGCCGGATCTGCCACGCAGCAGGCGCTCGCCGCCTACCCTGTGGGCGGCCTCGTGTACTTCCAGAAGAACCTGCTCTCAGCCGACCAGACGCGCGAAATGATCGCGAACTCCCAGGCCTTCGCGCAGGGCGCGTGCGGGCTGCCGCTGTTCGTCGGCGTGGACGAGGAGGGCGGCACCGTGAGCCGCATCGGCGGCAACCCCGGCTTCGACATCCCCAACGAGGGGAACATGGCCGACGTGGGCGCGGCGGGCGACACGGCGCAGGCCAAGGCCGTTGCCGCGCGCATCGGCGGCTACCTGAGCGACCTCGGCTTCAACCTCGACTTCGCGCCCGACTCCGACGTCTGCGGCGACCCCTCCACGGACGTCATGGCGCTGCGCTCGTTCGGGACCGACCCCGCGATCGTTGGCAGCATGGTGTCCGCGCAGGTGGAGGGCTTTGCGGAGGCGGGCGTGCTCTGCAGCGCCAAGCACTTCCCCGGCATCGGCGGCGTGATGGGAGACAGCCACGAGGGCGCCATCGTCAGCGAGAAGACGCTCGACGAGCTGCGCGATTGGGAGCTCGCGCCCTTCAAGGCCGCCATCGACGCCGGCGTGCCGATGGTCATGGTGGGCCACCTCACCGCCCCGAACGCGTTCGGCAGCGACGTGCCCGCCTCGCTCAACCCCGCGGCCGTCACCGACCTCCTGCGCGGGGAGCTGGGCTTTCAAGGCCTCGTCATCACCGACTCGCTCTCCATGGGCGCGGTCGGCGACTTCTGCACCCCCAACCAGGCGGGCGTCGCGGCGCTCGAGGCCGGCGCGGACCTCGTGCTCATGCCGGAGGACTTCGCCGCCGCCTACCAGGGCGTGCTCGACGCCGTGAGCGAGGGCTCCCTCTCCGAGGAACGCATCGACCAGTCGGTTTTGCGCATCGTGAAGGCCAAGCTCGCGCTGGCCGGCGAGTGAGGCAAGGGAAGCGTGCGGTGATTCTCTCGTTCTCGCACGCTCCGGGGGTCGCAGCCTGCTGGGAAATGAGACAATAACCCCGTCCCTTCGTTTCACCCACCTGAAAGGAAGCACCATGATCGTCACCACCACCCCCGCCGTCGACGGCTACCGCGTGAGCGGCTACTACGGCATCGTGTTCGGCGAAGTCATCACCGGCGTCAACTTCCTGCGCGACTTCGGCGCGGGCATCCGCAACATCGTGGGCGGTCGCAGCGAGGGCTACGAGCAGGAGCTCACGCAGGCGCGCTCCGAGGCGCTCGCCGAGCTGGAGCAGCGCGCCGCCGCCCTGGGCGCGCACGCCGTGGTAGGCGTGGACATCGACTACGAGGTGCTCGGCCAGGGCAACATGCTCATGGTGACGGCGTCCGGTACCGCCGTCACGCTCGAGCAGGCCTAGGCGCCCGCTTCGGGAGCCTCCAAGGCAGACGCGGGGGCGGGAGCTCCGCTTGCCGCCCCCGCCTCCGCCGGCAAGCCGCGCTTGAGCACGCGCCTCGTGAGCGCCGCGATGACGAGCGCGGCCGCGACCGTGCCCAGCGCCACCGGCACCAGGTTGCCCCGAAGCGCGTCGAACAGCCCCCCGTACACCAGCTGCCCCACCGGCTGCGCGCAGTTCGCCAAGGACATGGCCAGCGCGATCACCTTCCCCACCAGGTGCGCGGGCGTTTCCAGCTGGATGAACGAGATGCCCTGGATGCTGAACATGGTAGCGCAGGCCATGCAGACGAACAGGCTTGCCACCAGCACCCCGTAGGCGACGAGCGGGTCCAACGGAGCGCCCAGCACCACGGCGATGGGCAGGAGCGCAACGGCCGCCACGAACAGGAACACGGGCGCTTGGCGCAAGGTCAGGCGCTTCGCCAGCACGCCAACCAGGATGCCGCCGGTCAGGCCGCCAAGCGCGAGCGCGCCTTCCGCGAAGCCCATGAACTGGTTCGGCAGCCCGAGTATCTGCGTCACGGTGACCGGCGCGCCGATGATGATGAACGCCGACAGCGTCAGGTTGATGCCCGCCACCAGCAGGATGGTCTTGAGGATGACCGGCCGCTCGCCGCGCAGGAAGGCGAAGCTCTCGGCGATGTCGCCCGCCACCATGCGCAGGACGCCTTGGCTGCGCTCGGCGCGCTGGAAGGGGATGCGCACCACGCACACGATGAGCACGGCCGACACGGCGAAGGCCGCTCCCGCCACCGCCACCACCGGCTCGATGCCGAACAGCCCGAACACGAGCCCGCCTATCACGGGGCCCACCAAACCCGACAGCGCGCTGATCTGGCTCACGATGGCCGTGGCGCGCACGATGCCCTCGCGCGGCGCCACGAAGGGAACCGCCGCCTGCACCGTGGGCTGGTACACGCTCTGCGCGGCGTACAGCACGATGAGCGCGCAAATGCACAGGCCCACGAGGTCCACGGTGCCGTCGAGCGCGAGGAACGCCGCGCACGTGAGCGCCAGCAGCGTGTCGAGCGCGGCCATGATGCGCCGCTTGTTCACGCGGTCGGCCGCCACGCCCCCGATGGGCGTGAGCACGAGGTACGGCAGCCATGCCGCCGCCGACACCGCCCCCATGAGCGCCGCGGAGCCCGTCACGTTCAGCACGTAGAGCGGCAGCGCGAACCGCAGCACCGCGTCGCCGAACAGCGAGGCTATTTGCACGATCACGATCGAGACGAACGACCGGTTCAAAAGCTTGTCCACAGGTTCTTTCCTTTTTTTCATACCTTCGGTTGGTATGTATCTTGGTTAAAAAAGATGCTGAGTCGAGGCAGCGATCCAGCGATGACGAGAAACGCGCGGCAGCGTACCACGGTATGCAGCGGCGCGCAGCGGCCGCGGGGAGCCCTCTCCATTCTGCACCTGCTTTTTCAGTACAAATGTTTCACGTGAAACATCGAGCAGCGGACGAGGTGCAACCGCAGTCGGGCGACAAGGCGCTACCCAAGCAGAGACGCACGACGCAACCGCAGCCGAAAAAACAGAGCACCCCAACCACCACGGCCGATCCAGCACTCAAACAATCATGCGCGCTCCCCTTTCTCCTGCAAATTGCGCTCGTAGCCGTCGCGGAACTCCTCGAGCATGCCGGCGATGCGGCCGGGCTGCACGTCGAGGCCCATGAGGTGCAGCAGCTCCACGTAGTAGTCCATGCGGCGGCGCATCTGCTCGGCGTCGGTCAGGCGGAACGCGGGGCTCACCCACAGGTTCGCCAGCATGAGGATGACCTCGGCCATCTCCTGCGGATACTCCGTGCGGATGGTGCCGTCGGCCATGCCCTCGCGGATGATGGGCTCCACGAATTGCGGAGCCACCTCGTTGATGATCGACTGGTACTGCATGCCCAAAAAGCGACTGTTGCGCACCGGGTCGGGCGCGATAGCCACCTCGGCGCTCAGGGGCAGCTGCGGGCCCTCCATCGAGGCCTCGAACAGCGCCTGCATCTTCTCGAGGCCGGTCATGCGCGGATCGTCGCGGATCTCCACCAGCAGCCGCATGAGCGGCTCGCTCTCGCGGTCGATGGCGGCGTTGAGGATGTCCTCCTTCGATTTGAAGTGGTGGTACACCGCCCCCTTCGTCACGTCGAGCTGATCGACGATGTCTTGGATGGTGGTGTGCTCGAAGCCCTTCTCGCGGAACAGGCACATGGCCGCATCGAGGATGCGGCTCACCGTCTCCTCAGGGTACTTGTTGCGCGCCATGAATATCTCCTCTTCGATAGAACGAACGGATGTTCAATGTGAAGCATCCGAGTGGAACCCGCGCCGCATCGCTCCCTTCGTGCCGAAAACCAATGCGTCGTTTTCCTAAAACATACCGACGGTATGTATCTTACGACACTGGAGCCTAGGGAGCAAGGGCGAACTTCGCAGCGATGTGAGATACTGGGAGGCGGCTTTGGACAAGCGGCGAAGGAAGGCAGGGGGCGTGACGGCAAAGCGAAGCGAACGGAAGCGTCAGTGGGGAGCGAAGGCGCTTGCCATCGTGCTGTTCATGGCGGCCGGCGCCGTGGGCGGCTACCTCATCGGGCACGCCATGAGCAGCGGCGAGGGCGATCCGCTCGGCACCGTCGCCTGGCTCGTCGCGGCCGTCGCGCTCTTGGTCGTTGCCTGCATTTTGCAGGTCGTCGTCCACGAGGCGGGGCACCTCGTGCTCGGGCTGGCGACCGGCTACCGGTTCCGCTCGTTTCGCGTGGGCAGCCTCATGCTGGTCGAGCAAGACGGACGGCTGTGCCTCAAGCGGCTCTCCATTCAAGGGACAGGCGGGCAATGCCTCATGGGGCCGCCCGACCTCGTTGACGGGCGCATCCCCTACCGGCTCTACAACCTGGGCGGCGTGCTGGCGAACACCCTGGTCTCCTTGGTAGCGGCAGCCCTCGCCTTCGCACTGCCGCAGAGGCTCGCGGCGATCTTCTTCGCGTTCCTCGCCCTCGTCGGCTTCGTGTTCGCGTTGACGAACGGCCTGCCGCTCACCGTCGGCGGCGTGAACAACGACGGCAAGAACCTGCGCTCGGCAGGCGAATCGCCGGATGCGCTGCGGGCGTTCTGGACCATCCTCAAGGTGGGCGAGGCCCAGGCGGACGACCTGCGCGTGAAGGACATGCCCGCCGCCTGGTTCGCCGTGCCAGCCGATGCCGAGCGCCTACGCAACCCCCTCATCGCGTCCGTGGCGGTGCTCGCCTGCAACCGGCTGCTGGACGAGGGCCGCACCTCCGAGTCCGCAGACGCCATTCGCGACCTGCTAAAACGCAAGACAGGCATGCTCGGCCTGCATCGCTCGCTGTTGAAGGTGGACCTCGCGTACTGCGAGCTCATGGGCGAGAGCCGCGCAGAGGAAGCCGAGCGCGTCCTCGACGCCGACGCCCGCAAGCTCATGAAGGCCATGAGCAGCTTCCCCTCCGTGTTGCGCACGCGCTACGCCCAAGCGCTCCTCGCCAACTGCGACGAGGAAGCGGCGCGGCGCATTCGCGAGGAGTTCGACCGCGCAGCGGCGCGCTACCCCTACCCGAGCGAGATCGAGGGCGAGCGCGAGCTGATGGACGCGGCCGACGTCCGCTTTCGCGAGCGAGCCGCGCACGCAACCGACGTAACCGAGGAAGGAGCGCAACGATGACCGCGCACGAATGGCTGGACGCCTACCTGCTGGGCCTGCCCGGCGCGACGACGGACTACAAGGTGGAATGGGAATGGCAGCGCTATCAGGTGGGCGGCAAGATGTTCGCCGCCACCATGCAGCCGGGCCCGCAGCACCATGAATACGCCGGCCGCCGCCTCGTGTCGCTTAAGTGCGACCCCGCCTGGGCCGAGCAGCTGCGCGCCGAGCATCCCGACGACATCCTCCCCGGCTTCTACGCCGACAAGCGTCATTGGATCTCCGTCGACCTCGACGGCGACGTGCCCGAAGACCTTCTGCGCGAGCTGTGCGGCCACTCCTACAACCTCGTGTTCGCCAAGCTGACGAAGAAGATGCAGCGAGAGATAGCTGAAGGACAGTCCTAACCCGGCAGCGCCAGCTCCACGACCAGCACGTTTCCGTCCAGGCGCGCGGACAGGCGCATGCTCATGGCTGCGGCGAGGCTGGCGGACACGGCCAGGCCGAGGCCGCTCCCGACCTCGCTGCGGGCGGCGTCGGCCCGGTAGAAGCGCTCGAACAGGCGCTCGGGATCGAAGGCGGCGGGGTCGGGAACCTCGTTCGCGAATGCCACGCAGGCTCCGCGCTGCTCCACCGCAAGCGGCCCCGAACCGTGGCGCAGCGCGTTGCCCACGAGGTTCTCGAAGATGCGCGCGAGGGCCTCGGCATCGGCATCCACGGAAAGCCCCTCGTCCTCGAAGTCCACGCGCGGCTCCCATCCGCGCCGCTCGAACGCGGGGAACTGCCCCACCAGCACATCGGCCAGCGCCGGCAGCACGGCCATGGGACGCAGGTCGAGCGCGAGGTCGGGGTCGTTCGCCTGCGCGTAGGCGCGAACAGCTGGTCGAGGAGCGCGCCCATGTCGTCGAGCCGCGCCTCGGCGGCGGCCAACCGGCGGGCGCGCCCGGCGTCGTCGCCCTCGTCCTGCGCGAGGCGCAGGTACCCCTTCGCGCCCATGAGCGGCGTGCGGATGTCGTGCGAGAGGCTGGACAGGTCGCGCTGGAACTCCTGCTGGCGGCGCTGCCCCTCGAGCCGCTCCCGCTGCGCGGCGTCCAACTGGGCGTTCACCGCCTCGGCCAGCTCGGCGAACGCCCGCCCGGGCGCCTCCACCGTCATGCGCGCGTTGCTGCGCGCGTCGCGCCCGCGCAGGAAGCGCGCCATGCGGCGCAGCTCCCGGCGGAAGAGGAGCGCCGCCGCGCCCGCCCCGACGGCCAAGCACGCAAGCCCCACCAGCACATACGCCATCCGAACGCCCTCCTTGCCCTACACGTCCCTGCGCCGGCACGCCGTGAGCGACAGCGCCGCGCACACGGCTGCGATCGCTCCGAACACGATAAGCGCCTGCGCCGCCGCGGGAAGCCCGGCCACGGCGGACGCGCCCGCCTCGAACAGGCCCGTGCCTCCCGCCGCCAGCCGCTGCTGCACGGACAACGGCAGCCATTGCACCGCGTCGCCCACCAGCGGCATGGCCGGCGCGAGCACCGCGGCCGCCCCCAATACCATCGATTCGAGGAAGCCCGTGGGCACGAGCGCCGCGAACACGACGCCGACCGTCTTGCTGCGCGTCGCCCACGCGATGAGCGCGCCGAGGAACGCGTACGCCGTCAGGACGAGCCACGACAGCACCGCCCAGCTCCAATACTCGCCCACCGTCTCCGTGCGCTCGTAGGAGAACCCGAGGACCGCGTACACCGCATCCGACAGGAGCATGCCCGCCAACAGGAAAACCCCGCACAAGACCGCGATCAGCACGAGCTTCTCCGCAAAGTACGCCCGACGGTCGCCGCGCCCCGCGAGCACGTTCTTCGCGAATCCCGTGTCGAAGTCGGACGAGGCCAGCAGCGCCGCCAGCACCGCGAGGATCAGCCCGAGGAATCCCACCATGAACGTGTTGCCGTACGAGTAGGTGCGGCTGCCGATGACCTTCTCATTGAGCATCCGCACTTCGGCTGCGTCGAGGTCGGCGCCGTTGGGCGTGGTGAGCGTGACGGTCGCGCCGCTCTGGCGCGCCTCCTCCTGCGCCTGCTCGTTCACCATCTGGGCGAACTCGGGCGTGGTGGCGAACCAGACGAGCCCGGCTGCCCCCACCACGACGAGCGCGAGGAAGGCCAGGCCCACCCACAGCATCTTGCCGTGCACGAGCCGGTAGACATCGGATTTCAACAGGTTAAACATGGCGCGCACCGCCTTCCTCGCACGACGCGGCGCGCGCAGCCCCCTGCGCGCCGCCTTCCATGAGCTCCACGAAGTAGTCCTCGATATCCCGGCGCACCGGGCTCATCTCCAGCACCGTCTGGTCGGCGTCGTGGAGAAAGCGCGACACGGCCGTCGCGTCGTAGTCGCCCGCGACGGAGAGGGACTCATCGGGCAGTGCGCGCAGCGTTGCCTGGGGAAACGCCTCCTCCATCAACGCGAGCGCGCGGGCCGGGTCGGCCGTGCGCACGCGCAGGCTGTCGCCGCACTCGGCCTGCACCTGCTCGGCGGTCATCTCGCGCACCATGCGGCCTTCGGCGATGATGCCGAAGCGCGTGGCCACGCGGTCGAGCTGGTCCAGCACGTGCGAGCTGATGACCACGGTCACGCCGAGCGTCTGGTTCAGCCGCACGATGAGGTTTCGCATGGCGCGCGTGCCCTCGGGGTCCAGGCCGTTGAACGGCTCGTCGAGCAGCAGCAGGTCGGGCGAGCCCACGAGCGCGAGCGCCAGGCCCAGCCGCTGCTTCATGCCGAGCGAGAAGCCCTTCGCCTTCTTCCTGCCCACGCCCTCGAGGCCCACGAGCGCAAGCGCCTCGCGGCAGCGCGCCGACGCGTCGACCACGCCCAAGGCCAGGGCCTTCGCCATGAGGTTCTCGTAGGCCGTCAGGTTGGGGGCGATGCCCGGCGCCTCGATGAGGGCGCCCACGCGCGACGTTCCCGCAGGCCGCACGGCTTCGCCGCGAACGACGGCGCCGGCGCGCCCGCCGAACAGCTCGATCTCGCCCTCGGTGGGCGCTGCCAGCCCGCACACCATCTTCATGACGGTGGACTTCCCCGCCCCGTTCTTCCCGACGAACCCGTAGATGTCCCCCTGCGCCACATGCAGGTCGAGCCGGTCGACCGCGCGCTTGCCGCGGTAGGACTTCGTCAGCCCCCGCGTCTCAACGACGTTCATGAACGCCCCTTTCCCTTCGCCTTCTCAACATGCTTCCAGCTTACGGAACAGGGTTTCAGGAAGGATGAACCAACCTTTAAGAAAGCTTGAAGATGCGGGACGCTCCTTTCCGCGCAGGTCATGCGCCCTCGTCGACCGCCAGCTTGAACCCGAGGCCCCACACGGTGCGGAGGTAGCCGTCGGTACCGGTGGGCTTGAGCTTGGCGCGGATGTTGGACACGTGCACGCTCACCGTGCTGTCCTCGGCGGCGTAGGGTTCGCCCCAGGCCAGCTCGAACAGCTCCTGCTTCGTGTACACCTTCTTCGGATGCAGCGCCAGAAGCTCCACGATGTTGAACTCGGTGCGCGTGAGGGGCACGTCCGCGCCGTCCACCGCGAGCGTGCGCGCGGCGCGGTCGACGGCCCATGCGCCCACGCGCAGCACGTCGCCGCCGGGCTGCGACGCAGGGACGCGGCCGCGGTGGCGCAGCTGCACCTCGATGCGTGCGAGCAGCTCGTCCAGGTCGAAGGGCTTGGCCAGGTAGTCGTCGGCGCCCAGCTTGAGGAGGTCCACCTTGTCGGTGGCGCTCGTGCGCGCCGATGTCACGACGATGGGCGTATGGGCGTCGGCAGAGCGGATGAGCCGCACGATGTCCTCGCCGGGAAGGCCGGGCAGCATGAGGTCGCACACCACCACGTCGAACCGCTCGCCGCGCGCGTCCGCCGCCTCCAGCACGAGCCGCGCCTCCGTTCCCGAGAACGCCTGCGTGCAGGCGTACCCCGCATGCCCCAAGTGGTCGGCCACGATGCCGCTGATGTGGGCGTCGTCCTCCACTATGAGCACGGTGGCGCTGGCTGTCGCATCCGTCATGCTCGCCTCCTTCTGCACCTTTTCCAAAGAAGTATTCGGCTATTCCGCATCTTTTCCCATGGTTTGAGCTGCCTATTCAACGCCTTTTCCCCTCGCCTCCACGCCCATCTCGTCGAGCACCTCGCCACCCCATTTGCACATGGCGTTCAGCACCGGAGTGAAGCTGCGGCCGCGCTCGGTGAGCGAGTACTCCGTCTTGGGCGGCACCTGATGGTACAGCTCGCGGTGGAGCATGCCGTCGGCTTCCAACTCGCGAAGCTGCTGGGTGAGCATCTTGGGCGTGGCCTGGGGCATGAGCCGCTGCAGCTCGCCGAAGCGCAGCACGCCGTGCTTGCTCAGGTGCCAGAGTATCAGCACCTTGTGCTTGCCGCCCACGATGTCGATGGTCGCTTCGACGGGGCAATGGTAGGCATCTGGGCAGGTTTTCATGGCAGCGCTCCTTTGCGGCGGGCCTTCGGCGGCAAACCCTTGCTTTCCTTTTCGGTAGTATATTCCAAAATAGTGCCTACTTGCTTGTCCGGTAGCGGCTTCTATCATGAAAGGAGAAACGAACCCGTCCGAGAGAAGGAGCATCCCATGTCGTTTACCAACCTTGCCAAGAAGCGCTGCTCTATCCGCGCCTACGATCCCGACCCCGTGGAACCGGACAAGATCGCCGCCATCGTGGAGGCGGCCCACGTCGCGCCGAGCGCCGCGAATCGCCAGCCCGTGCGCCTCATCCAGGTGGAAAGCGCGGAAGGGCTCGCGAATCTCGGAAGGTACGCGAACCTTTACGGCGCGCCGCTCGCGTTCATCGTGTGCGCAGATGCCGAGCGCGCTTGGAAGCGCCCCGTCGACGGCATGGTCTCCACCGCCATCGACGCCTCCATCACCTGCGACCACATGATGATCGAGGCCACAGACCTGGGCCTCGGCAGCGTGTGGATCTGCGCGTTCGACCCCGCCGGCGTGCGCGAGGCGTTCAACCTGCCCGCCTCGCTCGTGCCGGTGAACATACTGGCCGTGGGCCACGCCGCCGACGAATGGAAGAGCCCCGAACGTCACGCGGTCGAGCGCATCCCCGTGCAAGAGCTGGTGACGAAGGCGTAGGCTGCGCGCCGTCCCCGTGCCCTGCACGTGCGCGACTTCCTGGCTGGATTGGCAATTTGGCGGTCATATGCACTCGTTATCGAACGCGCTGGATAGCGCCATCAGGCGTTTCTTTCGATGAGCCGGCTTCGCAGGCTTTTGGAAGGGCTATTTCGGGTGCATATGCGTTCCGTTTTGCCACATCCCCCTATCTTTCCCGCAGCACACCGCGCGAGCGCGACCAGCGGCGCAGGTAGACGCCGCCGATGATCGCGGGAATCACGGGCGAGGCCGCCTGCGCCACGAAAATGCCCACGTAGCCGAAGCCGAGCGCGCCCGAGAGCAAAAACGCCAGGCCGAAGCGCACGGCGAACGCGTCGATGAGCGAGTTCGCCAGCACGAGCCGCGGCGAGCCGGCCCCGAGAGCGAACGAGTCGAAGCTGTACATGGCCGCGTAGAACAGGCCGTTCACACTGCACGTGATGCGCAGGTAGAGCACGGCGATGTCGAACGGCGCGCCCTGCGTGAGGCCGTAGAGCCCCACGATGGCCGGCGCGAGCAGCTGGATGAGCACCTGGATGCCCAGCGTGACGCCGATGTTGAAGCGCGCTCCCAGCCGCGCGACGTCGCGGGCGCGCGCGAGCTCGCCGGCGCCGGCGCACTGCGCGGACGCCGTGGTGATGGCCTGGCCGATGGCCCAGCAGGGCAGCCCCGCGATGGTGCTTATTTGCAGCCCCACGCCCGCCGCTGCGGCAACGTCCACGCCATAGCGGTTGAGCATGCCGGTGACCAGCGCGTACGACAGGTTCACCACCGCCATCTGCACGGCGGAGGGCACGCCGACCGAAAGCACCGCGCGCACGTCGGCAGCGAAGCCGCCCGCGAGAACGTTGCTCCCAAGCACGCGCCCCGCCGCGAAGCGCCGCCGCACCAGCGCGAGCGCGAGCAGCGCCGAGAGCCCCTGCGCCGCCACGGTGGCCACCGCCGCGCCCGGCACGCCCAGGCCGGCCGGGCCCACGAGCACCAGGTCGAGCGCCACGTTCACGAACGTCGCCGCACCCACCAGCAGAAGCGGCGTCCACGCGTCGCCCTGCGCTTTGAGGAACGCGGCCGCGGCGTTCATGAGGAACGGCCCGACCGCGCCGCAACAGAGCACGGTCGTGTAGGCCACGGCCCCGTCGAGCGCCGCCGCGGGCACCGCGTTCGCCGTGAACGCCGGCCGCGCGAGCAGCGTGCCGGCCGCAGCGATGCCCGCAGATGCCAGCAATGCCACCAGGAGCGTGGCCGCGTAGGCCCGTCGCTGCGCGCCCACGTCGCCCGCGCCCACCGCGCGCGCCACCACCACGCCGCCTCCGGCCGAAAGGCCGATGACGAACGCGTTCACCAGGAACACGGCGTTCACCGCGTTGCTCATGGACACGAGCCCCACGTCGCCCACCACCTGGCCGACCACCGCCATGTCGACGGCCTGGTACACGTACTGCAAGATGTTCACCGCCATGAGCGGCAAGGCAAACGAGAGCAGCTGCCGGAACAGCGGCCCCTCGGAGAAGGAAACGGTCGATGAAGAAAAAGCCATAGGTCACCTCGGAGGATCGGAATGCGAAAACGGAAGGAGGCAGGGGCTCGCGACGGCCGCAGCCACGCGATGCGCCCAGCGCATGAAAAAGCGCCGCGGACGAAGCCATCCGCGGCGCTCAAGGTTCCCGGCATCCCGGCATCGACGACAAGGCGTGCCCTTAGGCAGCGCGCCTCCCGATGCCGATGGTCCTGTCCGTCCCTGCTCCGTGCGATGCTTCATCGGCGATCACGCACAGAGCGGCAGCCCTGCAAAGTATCATTGGTTCCCCCAACGAGGTGGTTGCAACGCCGGCCAGCATACCGCGCCAGCCGGGTCGCGTCAACCACGTGCGACCCCCACCCCGCGATGGAGGCCGCCCAGGCGAAGACCGTGCTGCGCGATATATGAAGCATGACAAAAACAGCACGATGATTGAGCGAGTTTGCAGTATGTCGGCAAGCTCCTGCTGTGTCATGCTCTTGGTGGCGCGACACACGTGCATCTTGCTTTCGAGCGACTACCTGCTTTTCGCCACGCCGCCCCCGCTCGATTTATCGCGAACTGTTTCTTTCATTTGTTGTCATAGATACCTGGCTTCGTCCACCGCATGGAAGGAGAGCGTCGTCTCCGGGCTTGAAAAGCTAACGATCGTTTGCTAAATTGCTTCCATTGGCTAACGTTCGTTAGCTTTACGAGAGAAAGAGAGCACCATGACGACGACGGCTCGGCAGGATCGAAGGCCGCATCCCCTCGCAAGGGTCTCGCGCGGGTTCGCGCTGTTCATGAACTGGTTCGACGGGATATGCTCCGTCGTGTGCGGAGGGTTCATGGCGGTAAGCGGGCTCGTCGCCATGTCCGTCAGCTGGAACGACGTCATGCCCATCGAGTTCCTGGGCGTCCTGCCCTTGCCCGAGCCGCTCATCGCCACGTGGTTGTGGCCGGGAGTGGCGCTCGCACTGGTGAACGGCGCGCCGAATATCGTCGCGCTCGCTTTGCGCTTCCGCGGGAAGCGGGCGGCGTCGTATAGGTGGGGAATCGCGGCAGGCGTCCTGCTCATCGCCTGGACCGCGTTCGAGCTCGCCTTCATGCCGAACGGCATCTCCGCATTCTACCTGGCGCTCGGCGTGCTGCAGACGGCCGCGAGCTGGCACGCGCTCCGCACCGGGGAGGACATCGCATGACGCCCCGCCGCAACACCAAGGAGGACATCCTGCAGGCATCGCTGCGCCTGTTCGCCCGCGCGGGGTTCGAGGCGACCGGGATGCGCGAGATCGCAGCCGCCGTCGGCATCCAGCCGGCGTCGGTCTACAAGCACTTCGCCTGCAAGCAGGCCATACTGGACGCGCTCGTCAGGCGCATGGACGAGCGATACGAGCTGGCATCCGCCGCCATCGGGCTCCCGGAGGGCAGCGTCGACGAGCAGGTGCGCGACTACGCGGTTACCCCGGTCGCACAGATGGCGGACCTCGGCGAGGGGATGTTTCGCTACTGGACCGAGGACGAGTTCGCCACGTTGTTCCGGCAGATGCTCACCGTAGAGCAATATCGCACGCCCGAGCTGGGCGCACTGTACCGCCGCTACTTCATCGAGGCGCCGCTCGCGTGGCAGGAGACGTTGTTCGCATCCATGGTGGAATCGGGCGCTTTCGTGCGCGACGACCCGAAAATGCTGGCGCTTGAGTTCTTCGCGCCGCTCATGATGCTCATCCAAGCTGCCGACGGCGCGACCGACGCGGCCGCCCGCGAGCGCCTGGTCGATCTCGCACGACAGCATGTGATCCGCTTCGGCGAACGCCACGCGTGCGCCCCGAACGCGGAAGGGCCCGAATAGGCGGGGAGCAATCGGTTCGGCAACGGGCGCGAGACGGTTGCCGGCGGAGGGCAGGACGGCTTCGCGCGCGCGGCATACTGGAGGGCGCTGCCGTCCAGAAAGCTGATCGCCCATGCCGCTCGAAACCCTGCTTCCCGTCCTCGCCGTCCTGGCCGTGTTCACCGTCCTGCTGGGGGCGCTCTGGCTAATGAAGCGGCGCGGCATCGGCTTCACGCCGCGGGTGTTCACGGCGCTGGGACTAGGCATCCTGTTAGGGGCGGGCATCCAGCTGGCGCTCGGTCGCGGCAGCGACGCCGCCTCCATGGCGCTCGACTGGATGGCCGTGGTGGGCCAAGGCTACATCGCGCTTTTGAAGATGCTCGTGATGCCGCTCGTGTTCGTGGCCATCGTGGGCGCGTTCACCCGCACCAAGGTGACGGAGAACCTCGGCCGCATCAGCGCCGTGGTGCTGGCGGTGCTCCTGGGCACCGTGGCCGTGGCGGCGCTCACGGGGTGGGCGGCCGTCGTGCTCTCCGGCCTGGCGGGCGCGAGCTTCACCGACGCAGGCGCCGGCTCGAGCGCCGCGAGCCTCGAGGCCCTGCAGGCCGACCAGCAGCAGGTGGCGAACCTCACGCTGCCGCAGATGATCCTGTCGTTCATCCCCGTGAACGTGTTCGCCGACCTGGCCGGAAGCCGCGCCACGTCCACCATCGCCGTGGTCATCTTCGCCGCCATCACAGGGATCGCCTACCTCAAGCTGCGCGCCCGCGGCGAGGGCGCAGCCGACGTCCCCCCTGCCGCCACCGCCGCCGCGTGCGAGCAGGCCGCGTTCTTCCGGCAGCTCATCGACAGCCTGTATGGCATCGTCATGCGTATCGTGTCCATGGTGCTCGCGCTCACGCCCTACGGCGTGCTGGCGCTCATCGCGCACGTCATGGCCACGAGCGACTACGCGGCCATCCTCGACCTGGGCAAGTTCGTGGCCGTGTCCTACGGGGCGCTCGCGTTCATGTTCCTGGTGCACTGCCTCATCCTGCTGGCGAACCGTGTGAGCCCGCTCGCCTACATGCGAAAGGCGTTCCCCGTGCTCAGCTTCGCGTTCGTGGCGCGGTCGAGCGCAGGCGCCGTGCCGCTGAACATCGAGACGCAGACGCGCGCCCTGGGCGTGGACGAGGCCACGGCAAACTTCGCCGCCAGCTTCGGCATGTCCATCGGGCAGAACGGGTGCGCGGGCATCTACCCCGCCATGCTGGCCACCATCATCGCGCCCACGGTGGGCATCGACGTGTTCTCGCCCACGTTCGTCGCGGGGCTCGTGGCCGTGGTGGTGATCAGCTCGCTGGGCGTGGCGGGCGTGGGCGGCGGCGCGACGTTCGCCTCGCTCATCGTGCTGGGCACCATGGGGCTGCCCATCGAGATCGTGGGCCTGCTGGCCTCGGTCGAGCCGCTCATCGACATGGGCCGCACCGCGCTCAACGTGAGCGACTCCATGGTGGCGGGCGTCACCGCGTCGAACGCGGTGGGCGGCCTCGACCGCGCCGTGCTGCGCGACCCCGAGGCGCGCGTGAGCGGCGAGGGGCATGCGGGGATGTAGGGGATTGCCCCCGCTTTCCTCCAGACTGCAGAATTTGGCAAGAATATCGAGGTAGGGCACGACGAAGTTCTCGTCGAAAAATCCGAACTGGGATTATGGCGGCGAAGGAACCCCTGGCCTCATCCAAATCGCCTGAATCTCTGCCCTAGGTCAAATTTTCTGCCACATTCAATCGAACGGGGATCCGGCTTGCGGCACTGGCCGTCCAACCTGGCAGCCTAGCCCAGCCCCTCCAGCACGCGGCGCAGCTCGGCCTGCACGCCGTGGTCCACGTTCGTGCCGATGACCTTATCGGCTATCTGCTTGATGGCGTAGCGCGCGTTACCCATGGCCACGCTCGTCCCGGCCATGCGCAGGATCTCGTAGTCGTTCATGGAGTCTCCGAACGCCGTCATCTCGTCGGCCCGGATACCGTGGGCGTCCAGCACCTGGCTCACGCCGGTGGCCTTGCTCACGCCGCGCTGCATGACGTCGATCCACTTGCGGCCAGACGGCGCGAACACGAAGTCGTCGTCCAGCTCGCGCGTGAGGATGTAGGCCATATCCATAACGTCCTCGTCGCAGTACACCGATGCCTTCAAGATGTTCACCTGGGGCGACGGCACCGCATACACGCGCACGGGGTTCGGCAGGTTCTTGTCCACCTCGCGCTCGAAGCGCGCCTCATCGTCCAGGAGGTAGCTGCGCGTCTCGTCGAACAGCGCCAGGTGCATGGTGTCGAACATATCCACCACGCGCGCCAGCCGCTTCACGGCCGCATGCGAGAATACCTCGAGGTCCACCAGCTCGCCCTCCACGATGACCTGCGCGCCGTTCGACGCCACGAAGTCCATGCAGTCCACGATGGGCTCGAACAGCTCGCACAGCGTGTCGAAGCGCCGCCCCGACGTGGCCGCGAACCGCACGCCCCTCTCCCGCAGGCGCAGGATGAGCTCGTACGTGCCGTCGGGCACGCACTCGTTCGCGTCGAGCATGGTGCCGTCCATATCGCTGGCGATGAGCTTGAGCATGGGAACCTCCTTTGTTGAGGTGCGGCCATGCGAAGGGCGAAGGGTTGCCGCCGCCTGAGTCGGCAGTCGCCGGAACGAGCCATCGCAGGAATTCACCGCCGGAATCCCACCACTGCCCGCTGCACATCCCGCCACCATCCAATGAACGCCGCGCCGCTTCCGCTTTCTCGGCCATTGTACGGCCCGCTTCCGCTTGGCACCGTTTCTCCACCGAGACTTTGCAGGATTTTGAACAAGCCGACAACTAGAAGGACAAAAGCCCCTCTGCAACATGAGGCACCGCACCAAAGATCGCTCAAGCATCCTTCCGCGGTGCCGTTCTTATGAAAGTGCAGCTGCGCTATCCACCGTAAACGAAACTCCCCTTTCAAATGAACGGCCGGGGGTTACCCTTCGAACGCCGTGAGCTCCAGACCGCGGAAGGCGGCGTGCTGTTCGGCGAGGGCGCGCACCTGCCGGCCGTCGACGGCGTCGGACCACCAGTTCGCCTCCACCTCCAGGCCGGCGCCCTTCTTCGTGCCGGTCCACGTACCCACCACCTCGCCGCAATGTACGATAGCGCCCGGATTGGCCACCGTGCGCCATATCCGACGTTGCAGCGCTTTGTCCGACTGCAGGACGACGCGGTCGCGCTGGTCGAGGTAGGGGTCGTGCGCGGCTAGCAGCAGCAGCTCGCGCTCAAGCGGCTGCGGCGCGAGCAGGCGCTCCCGGTCGGCGGACAGCACGTAAGCCTTCTTGCCCAAAAACGTGACCGGCTCCATCTCGTCGGCGGCCGTCTTCCATAGCCGCCGCGCCTGAGCGCCAGAGCATCCCAGCCACGCGGCCAGCCGGTCGGCCGTGGTCGGCCCGTAGCAGTGAACGAACTTCCGCACGAGTTTGCGGGACGCGTCCGCGTCGGGCGCCAAGAGGCGGCCGAGCCAAGTGCGGTACGACGTGAACGTGGGGCTGGCCCCCTCGCGCGCGCCGAACACCACCAGGCCCTTGAAGGAGCAGGGCCGCAGCAGGAACGACACCGCTGCGCCGCCCACCGTCTGCTTGTCAGGGCTGCCGTACATCGACAGCTCGTTCCACAAGGAGCGTTTCTGCGCGGGCAGTAGCGGCTCCATCCACGCGGCCAGCGTTTGGTCGAGCGATGTCTTGCCGGTCACCGTCCGCCCGTCCAGCTGTGGCATGACCTGCTCCAGCAAGACCAGCAGCTCGTCGAACCCCACGCCCAGAAAGTCGAGCGCCAGCCCGATGCCCCGCGTGTAGATCCAGGGTTCTTCGCCCTCCGCCGCAAGCGCCGACAGGAACGCGGCGCTGTCGGCCGCCGGGAACACGACGGGCGTGCCGCGAAAACTCCACGCCTGTACGAGCGAGCGCTCCTCCAGCAGCAGGCGGTCGCGATCGGCCGCCTTGCACGCGGGCACGCGGTTGAAGAGCGCAGCCTCCCACGCACCGGGCGGCGTGTTCTGCATGCCGCAGGCGCCGACCGCTGCAAGCACGTCGGCCTTAGCGTAGAACGTGTCCAGATGGTGCGCGTGCAGCCTGAAGTTCCGCACCTGCTCCACGTTCAGCTCCATGCTCGGCTCCGACTTTGCCATGCGACCATCCCTTTCGCGGCTCTCTTTTGCCGTCCGTTTCACGCACCATACCAAATAGGGTACCTCCTGTGGCGGCAGAATACGTCGCCGAACTCTTGCCGCCGAACGAAAGCGCCACGACAAGCTACGTATAACCCCAGGTCATAGCTTCCGCAACCTCAGCGTGCGCGAAAAAAAGCAAAACGCACCATCAAAGTGGTGGAGCGGGCGGCCCTGCAACCGCATGATAGAAGCACCGAAAGGGAGTGCGGGGGGAACGCGGGCCAGCCAATTTTGCCACGAGGGGCTGGCACATTCGCCCGCCTCGGGCAGCGTGCGAACGACGAATCCAAACGGGCCCGTCGCTCGCACGCTGCCCGAGGCGGCGAGATCGCGCACCACAGCTTCGCTGCCGCACCGTTCGGGTATGATACCTACCAACAACGAAAGGAACCTACCATGAGCTTCGCCGACAACCTCGTCTACCTGCGCCAGCATTACGGCGTGACGCAGGAGGGCCTTGCCGAGCAGCTGGGCGTGTCGCGCCAGACCGTGTCCAAGTGGGAGGCCGGAACGAACTACCCCGAGATGGACAAGCTGCTGGCGCTGTGCGACCTGTTCCACACCAGCCTCGACGACCTCATGCGCGGCAGCGTGCACGTGACCAAGGAGAACGACACCGAGCGCTACGACCGCCACATGAACCGCTTCGACCTGTCCATCGCGCTCGGCGTGGCGTGCATCCTCGTGGGCGTAGGGGTGCAGGTGCTCCTGGATGCCCTCGGATGGCCGAGCAACATATCGACCGTCGCGTTCCTGTCGTTCGTGGTGGTGGGCGTGGTCGTCCTCATCGTGGGCAGCCTCAACCACGGCGAGTTCAAGCGCCGCAACCCCTCCATCGAGCCGCGCTACGCCGCCGACGTGCTCGAGCGCTTCAGCCGCCGCTTCCCCGTGCTCATCGCCGGCGGCGTGGGACTCATCCTGCTCGACGTGATCATGCTCATCGGCCTCTCGCCTGAGGACAGTTCGCTCGATCTCGTGCGCGGCGTCCGTTTGGACGAACTGATCGTCGCGCCGTTCATGTTCGTCCTTGCCGTCGCCGTGGGCACGCTCATCTGGGCTACGATGCAGAAGTCGAAGTACGAGCTGTCCGAGCTCACCTACATCGCCCACCGACAGAACCTCGGCGCCGATCTGCCGCCCACCGCCGTGGTGAAGTCGCCCGAGCAGGTGCGCGCCGAACGCGTCATGGGCGTGATCTGCGGCTGTATCATGCTGCTCGCGCTGATCGTGTTCCTGGTGTGGGGCTTCGTGCCGCTGTTCGACCAGGTGGGCGGCTGGGACGGAATCGACAAGCACGCACTGAAGGACGCCATCCGCGCCGGTCAGGGTGGGTTCGCCATCAGCTGGATCGCGTTCGTGGTTGGCGGCATCCTCTGCGGCATCGTATGGATGGTGGGCAGCGTGCTGGGCAAGTCGCAGGACGACTGGATCGCCGAGGCGAAGCAGGAGGACGCCTGGTTGAAGTACGCGCAGGCCGACGCCAAGGAAGACCCCTGGGCGCGCGGTCCCGAGCAGCCGGAAGGCTCCCCCGACCAGCCCACGTGGAAGTAACGCCCGCCTTAGAAGGCGAGCGCCGTTATGGACGGAAGGAATGCGGCGCCGTCCCGCAGCACCGCCCGCGCCTTTCCGCCTCCCCCTCCCTAGAGCGGCAGGTGCTTGCGATAGGCCACGCGCTTGTCCATGATGCGTTGGACAAGGCCGATCGATCGGCCCATGAGCAGGGCGGACACGACCGTGCCCACGTTGATGCCGAACAGCGCGCCGCCGCCGACAAGGCCGATAGCGCAGGTTGCGAGCAGCGTCACGACGTCGAACCATACCTTCACGCGGGCGTAAGGCTGGCCGATGGCCGCGCACAGGTCGCGCGGAAACGTGTCGATGGGCATGACGGGCAGCTGGCAGCGCGTGCAGAAGTACACGGTCACGGCCACGACGGCGAAACCGCCGACGAACCACAGGCACGACAGCGCAAGCGACTCTATCGGGAACAGGTCGTTCATCCACGACCCGTTGAAGTCGATGAGCGCCCCGCCCACGGCGCAGACCAGAAACGACACGAGGTAGCGCCAGTCGAGCGTTCGCCTAACGGCGCACAGGATGGCAACGAGCCCTATCTGGAATACGACGTACCACACGCCGTAGCTCACCTGGGGCGCTATGGCGTTGAGTGCGAACGGCAGCGCGGCGGCCGGCACGAGGCCCACGTCGGCATGCGCCATGGCAGCCACGCCCAGAGGGATGATCAGGAAGTAGACCGCCCACGCCAGCTCGGCCGGAAGCACGAGCGACGGCGAAGCGGCCGCTTCGCCCGCAGGCTTGCCAGCCAGCTCGTCGGCGGCGCGCACGGCTTCCGAGGGCATGCTACTCGCCCAGCTTCTCGGCGGCTTCGAGCCACTCTTCCTCAAGGGCGTCCACTTGGGATTGCAAGTCGTTGATCTGCGCTTGGAAATCGCCGAGGGCAGCGAAGTCGCTCGGGTCGGCGGCGGCCATCTGGGCGCGCACGTCCTCTATCTTGCCGTTGAGCGTCTCCATCTTGCGCTCGTTCGACTGCATGAGCTTGCGCAGCGTGCGGATCTCGCCGCCGGTGAGACGGGGCCCGGAGGCGCCTTCGACTTCGGAGTCACCCTGATCGGCGGCGCGATGGGGGCTTTGGCCTGCGGCGCGGTCGGCCGCCCGAGAGGAAAGGGCACCGGATGCGCGGCCGCTTTGGGCACCCTGGGCGGCACCGGTCGCGCGCTCCGTCAGCCGCAGGTACTCGTCCACGCCGCCGGGGAGGTGGCGCAGCTTGCCGTCCAGCAGGGCGAACTGGTGGTCGGTCACGCGTTCCATGAGGTAGCGGTCGTGCGTGACCAGCAGCAGCGTGCCCGGCCAGCCGTCCAGCAGGTCCTCCACCGAGGCCAGCATGTCGGTGTCCAGGTCGTTGCCCGGCTCGTCGAGGATGAGCACGTTCGGCTCGTCCAGCAGGATGAGCATGAGCGCCAGCCGGCGCTTCTGGCCGCCCGACAGATCGCTCACGGGCTCGTTCAGGTCGGCGCGCGTGAAGCCCAGCTTCTCCAGCAGCTGGCCCGGCGTCATCTCCTTGCCGTCGAGCATGGTGCGGCGGCTGTAGCGACCCACCACCTGCCGCACGCGGTCGTCGCCGAAGCGCGCCAGGTCGTCCAAATGCTGCGACAGCACGGCGAAGCGCACCGTTTTACCTATCTTCACCAGGCCGGCGCTGGGCTTCTGCAAACCTTGGACCACCCGCAGAAGCGTTGTTTTGCCCGCGCCGTTCTCGCCGACGATGCCGTAGCGGTCGCCGGGGCCGATGATCCAGTCCACGTCGTCCAGCACGGTACGGCCGGAGCCGTCCCCGCCGTCGAAGCGCACGGTCACGTGCTCCAGGTCCACCACCTGCTTGCCCAGGCGCGCCATGGCCATGCGCTTGAGCTCCAGCTCGTTGCGCAGAGGCGGAACATCGGCGATGAGCTCCTGGGCCAGGGCCACGTGGAACTTCGGCTTTGTCGCGCGCGCCCGCGCCCCGCGCGAGAGCCAGGCCAGCTCGCGGCGCAGGTCGTTCTGACGCTTCTGCTCGGCCAGCGCCGCCAAACGGTCGCGCTCCACGCGCTGCATGATGTAGGCCGAGAAGCCGCCCTCGAACGGGTCGACCACGCGGTCGTGCACCTCCCACATGCGCGTGCACACCTCGTCGAGGAACCAGCGGTCGTGAGTCACCACCAGCAGTGCACCCTGCCCCGCGCGCCAACGCGTTTTCAGGTGTCCGGCCAGCCACGTGATGGCGCGCACGTCCAGGTGGTTCGTGGGCTCGTCGAGCGCCAGCACATCCCAGTCGCCGATGAGCAGCCGCGCAAGGTCCACCCGGCGGCGCTGCCCGCCGGACAGCGTGCCCACGCGCGCGTCCCACGGAATGTCGGAGGCCAGCCCCGCGATGATGTCGCGAATGCGCGCGTCGCCTGCCCACTGGTACTCCGGCAGGTCGCCCACCACGGCGCGCTCGACGGTGTCGTCGTCGGACAGCGCGTCGGCCTGCCCCAGCACGCCCACGTGCACCGTGCCGTTCTTCAGCACGCGTCCGTCGTCGGGCTCCAGCGTGCCGGCCAGCAAGTTCAGCAGCGTGGACTTCCCGTCGCCGTTGCGGCCCACAATGCCAATGCGGTCGTCCTCCTCCACGCCCAGCGACACGCTGTCGAACACCGTCTTCGTGGGGAATTCCACCCGCACCTTCTCGCAACCCAGCAGAAACGCCATGTATCCATCCTTCGCATTCGCACGTTCGCTCCCATGATAGCGAAACTGCGCGGGTACGGCGTTCCCATTCGCAAAACTGCACGTACGCCGGCGGCGTCAACGAACGGTTACGTTACAATAAAAACGAGCCCGAACATTTATATCAGCGCCTCGTGCAGACGGCACGTGCCGCGAACCCTTCCATCACCGCAATCGCCACCTCCGTGGACAAAGCGGCGGACATCAAGCGCGAGAACCTGCGGCTCGAACTCGAGGCCATCCAGTCGAGGTACGAGGACGGATCGTTACCCCGCGCCTCGTACAAGCGCTTGCGCGAGAACGTGGCCCTCATGCAGATGGATCTGGAAGACAACCTGTAGGAATACCAGGCGGGGAACGCCGTCGTCGGCGATGAGGGCTTTCGGCGCTTTTCGAGCCAAGGCGCCTGGTTCCCGCATTCGACGCGTTGCCGCCCTCAAGAGCGAGGTTCAACCCGTCCGAAAGGACCTTCCTCTTCCAACCGACCTTCCGCGCCTCCTTACATCAGCATCATCACGACCACCACGAAAGCCACCGTGAGCACGAGACCGGCAAGCATGATAGCCCAGACAGCAGGACGGGCCCAGTTCATGGTCCAACCGATGCCGAAGCGCTCGGGCAGAAACAGGCTGGCGTCGTCGGGATTGTAGTAGAACACGCCCAGCTTCCAGTGTTCGTCGTCGTCGGCCAGCAGCCTTTCGGAAGCGGCCATGCGCGAGAACACGCGAGAGCCCCCCTGGCCGTAAACCAGGCTGATAACGATGGAGCCCACCACTATCACCAGCGCCAAGGCCACCACGAACACGCCTGCCTGCCCCAACCCTATCACGCCAATGAACGAAAGCTCCATGACGGGGCCCAGCAGGCTGAGAGCCAGGCCGCCTGCCACCAGCAAGATGCTCTGGGCGCGCGCGAACATGCCGTAGGCCAGCGCCGAGGTGGCAGGTGCGGACGGGTTCGACGGCCTCTTCGAGCGCAGGATGGTCCAGTGCGCAAACGCCATGCAGGCCGCCACGAACGCCACGATGAGCGCAGGAACCAGTATGGTGAACGGGGTTTTCTCCATGTACTCCGTCACCTCGCCCTGAAAGTTCATGTGCTGCGGGATCAAGTCGGGCATCTGCGCGTACCCGACGGCGCCGATGGCCAGCGTCACGGCAATGACGGGCAGGTACAGCAAATTCCACTTGAGCGAGACCGCGCGCGGCACGGGCGCGTCGCCCACCACGGCCACCGACTCACGTGCGCTGGCCTGCCAGCCCTGCTCCTTCTTGTAGGACTGCACCTTCGCCCGGAAATACAGCATGAGGCCATAGCTTCCGACGCACAGCAGCAGCATGCCCACGCACAGCACGGCCAACGCCAAACCGGCATCGCCCGTGAACGCCCCGAAAGCGCCTACCGCGGTGAGCACGGCGGTAAGAGCGGACATGATCAGGGCGTAGCACCGCTTGAGCCGACGCAGGTAGGGGTCGTGCGCCGCCGTGTCGGGCACGGTGACGGCGAACACCTCGCCGCGCCTCATGAGGAACGGCGTTACGATGGTCATGATGCCCGTCAAGGGCACGAGCGCGACGGTGAAGGCGAGCATCGTCGCAGCGAACTCGGTTGCGTTTCCCTCCATTGCCGCGTCACGCGTCCTTTCCGCAAGCAGGGGCGAAGCCGGCCTCGATGGGGAGCCTGCCGGCTCCGGCCGCCCGCGCAGCCTGGGTGGATGGCACGGGGTCGGCATCGGCGCGCTCGAGGGCGGCATAGGCGCGGGCAGCCTGGGCGCTCGCGCATTCCAGGAACTCGCCGCGCGTGCCGCCGCGCGCCCGGTGTGCGAGCGCGAGCTCGAACAGGCTGTCCTCCATCTTCGCCAGCTCGATCTGCGCGCGGTCGGCCCGATCGTCCTCGCAGGGGTCGGCGATGTAGGCGCCGCTGCGGCCGCGCATGAGCACGTAGCCCTCGTCGCGCAGCACGGCGTAAGCCTTGTTCACCGTGTGCAGGTTGATTCCCAAGTCGCTGGCGAGCGACCGCACGGATGGCAGCGCGGCGCCGGGAACCAGCTCGCCGCGCGCGATGGCCGCGATGATCTGGCTGCGAATCTGCAGGTACAGCGGCTCCTCCGCCTTCTGGTCTATGCGGATGATCATACGGCTCCCTCCTTCGCTACATCAGCATCCCGTTCACCGCAAGGTCGATGACCCCGATAAGCACGCCGATGCCGGCCAACAGCAGTCCCAGCTTCTCGCGCGAAACGCCCAGCCACACCGAGCCGAACAGCCCCAGGCCCGCCGAAAGCAGGACGGGGAACCACTTCGGCGACCAACCGTTCACGTCTCCCGTGATGCCGAAGTGCGTCGCCACCTGTTCAGGCAGCAGCACCCACTGGGCTACGGCCAACGCGACTGCCGCGATTCCCAGCGCGATTGCCGCCACGAGCCCGCTGCGTCCTTCGAGCACCGTGCCCCGATTGCGCGTCCCGTTTTCCCTTGCTCCCATGATACCGCCTTTCGCCCTCTCTTCGATGATGCTTCCGCCTCCTGCGCCGATTCACGCGGAAAGCCCGCGTTTCGCCGTGCTGCGGTAGAGCGCGGCCGACACCGCAGCCACCGCGCACGCCGCCAGCAGCGATCCCGCCTGGCCCAGGAACAACGCCGCCGCCATGCCCACCGCCACGAGGCCCATGCCGGCGAAGACAACCACGAACACCGGCATGCCGCGCTTCACCGGCTCGTACACGGTGGTCCAGTCGTAGCGCGGCCGACGGGCATCCATGGCCAGGCCCAAGCTCGTGGCCAGCAGGCACGATGCCGACGGCACCGCGAACAGCGCGGCGACGGACAGCGCGTCGAGCGGCAGCGAAACCGCCACGAGCACGGCCGACACCAGCAAAAACGGCAGGCCGATCGCCAGGTTCACCGCCGCTTTCGACCACAGCACGGTCGACGGCGGCACGGGCGCCGTCAGCATGAGCCAGCGCGAAGAGCCCTCAAGCGACACCGACGCGGCCGTGGTGGACGAGATGCTGCAGAAGAACGCCAGGCCCCACGGGAGCACGAGCCCGATGACAGGGGCCAGCTCGGGCGGCAGCAGGTCGAGCGAAAGCGCGCCCGTGAGCGTCCCCGCCGCCACGGCGATGGCCGCCACCAGCACGAGCACATAGCCGATGCAGGCGTTCATGAAGTAGATGGGCGTGGCCACGAGAAGGCGCACCTCCTTCGCCATGAGGGCCCGCAGCGGGGAGCCCGCCTTCGCCGCCGCAGCACCCTTGCCGTCGAAAGAGAACGTCCCGCGAGGGCGCGACGACATGAGCATCGAGTTTACCGGCACGAACAGGCGTACGACGAGCGCGAGCACCGCGCACGCCGCCACGAGGTTCACGGCGGCGAACGCCAGGAACTGCTCGAGATCGCCCTCCACGATGCCGGCCGTCGCCCATGCCGCCGGAGGAAATGCGGCAGCAAGCTGGGCCACGAGCTCGGTGCCAAGCGCCGTCATGGCCGCCATGTCGTCGGCCTGCGACGAGAACGCCAGTGATCCGAACACCGCGATGAGCGTGGCCGCCAGAGTAAGCACGATCACCACGACGTTCGCATGCTTGAAGTGCGCCGACACCGCTGCGATGAGCACCGCCAGCACGATGGCCGCGGCCAGCGGAAGCAGTGGCGCCAGCACCACCGAAAGCGCCATGCACGCGACGCCCGCCGCGGTCACGCTTGCGTTCGCCGCGTACACGGCGAACGCCGGAACCATCGCAAGCAGACCGAACGCCAAGCTCATGGCGTACAGCGACACGATGCGCGAGAGCACCACCGACGAGGTGGGCACCGGCAGCGACATCACCAGATCGTAGTCCTTGAAGCTGAACAGCACGCCGTTCGTCTTGAGGAACGCCGCCACCGCGCCGGCAACGGCGCCCACGAGCACCGCGACAAGCGGGATGGCCTCGGGCAGCCCCATCTGCACGAGCGTCTGCGCGACGCCCGACGAGTACGCCGCGGCGAATAGCACGATGGCCGCCACGGCCAACGCAGCGAGCGCCAAGGTGCGCCTCGCCTTAGCCGGGTCGGCGTGCAGCGTCTTGTTGATGCCGAAAAGCCCCAACAGCTGGATTTTCAGCAGAAGGATGAACGAGCGCATGCTTACCGCCCCCCTACCGCGCGCCGGCGGCCGAAGCGGCCTCACTGCGGTCGACCATGTCGAGGAACACGTCTTCCAGGCTCTCATCGCCCACGACCTCGGCCGTGCGACCGCACGCCCGCAACTGCCCCTGCTTGATGATGGCCACCTTGTCGCAGAGCTTCTCCACCACTTCCAGCACGTGGCTCGAGAAGAACACGGCCGCGCCTCCGTCGGCCAGCTCGCGGAGCATCTCCTTCACCTGGAAGGACGCCTCGGGATCGAGGCCGACGAACGGTTCGTCCAGCACAAGCAGCGTCGGCTCGTGCACGAGTGCGCCGATGAGCACGAGCTTCTGGCGCATGCCGTGCGAGTACGAGGACACAAGGTCGCCCAATGCGGAGGTGAGGCCCAGGCGATCGGCACACTGCCGAATGCGGGCCTCGCGCACGTCGGCGGGCACCTGGAAGATGTCCGAGATATAGTTCAGGTACTGGATGCCCGTGAGGAACTCGTAGATGTCGGGGTTGTCGGGCACATAGGCCGTGACGCGCTTGCAAGCGAGCGCGTCGGTGCGCACCGATTGCCCGGCAATGCGGATGTCGCCCTCGTCGAAGCCCGTGACGCCCACGATGGCGCGGATGAGCGTGGTTTTGCCTGCGCCGTTGTGACCGACGAAGCCGAAGATGTCCCCCGGCATGACGTCGAGGGTCACGTCGTCCACCGCGCGCTTCGCACCGAACTTCTTCACCACATGGTTGACTGACAATACCGGAGATGCCATGCCGATTTTCCTTCCCTTGCCTGCTTGTTATATTTATGCTATAACAGATGGAACAAAGATGCAAGGGACGTATTTGCGATCGATTGCACGGAAGCAGGCGCTCGCACGCCGGGTGCTTCACGCGAAATCCGTTTGCCCGAACTGATATTTCGCGTGAAGCACCCGGCGATGAAGAGAGAAGAGGAGCACGACCATGAGGCGCATAGCGATTTTTCTGGCGGTCACCTTCGCCTTGACGTGGGCGTACGAGTTCGGGGTGGTGTACCCGGCGTCGTCGGGGGCGCTCACCGGCATCCCGCCAGTCGCGGCGCAGTTCGTCACCGGGGCGGCCATGTTCTTCCCCGCCATCGGTGTGCTCGTAACGCGCCTCGTCACACGGGAGGGGTTCAAGAACAGCGTCGTCAAACCGCGCGGGTTCAAGAAGTCGCTACCATGGTTCGCCGTCGCCTGGTTCGGGCCGGCCATTTTGTCCGTCATCGGCGCAGCCGTGTACTTCCTCGTGTTCCCGCAGGATTTCGACCCCTCCATGGGCGCCTTCGTCGCCTCGACGCAGCAACAGGCAGCGGCGACCGGCGCCGAGCTGCCTGCCGACACCGTCACCATGATGCTGCTCGCTCAGCTGCCATTCGCCATCTTCCTGGCGCCCGTGCTCAACATCTTCACGACGTTCGGCGAGGAATGGGGATGGCGCGGCTACCTCGTGCCGAAGGTGTCCACGCATCTGCGCATCGTCCCCACGCTGCTGGTCACGGGCGTCATCTGGGGGCTCTGGCACGCACCGCTCACCATCATCGGGCATAACTACGGCACCGGCTATCCCACCTGGCCCATCGGCGGCATAGCGGCCATGTGCCTGTTCTGCATCGTCGTCGGCATCTTCCTCACGTACGTCACCGTGCGCACGGGCAGCTGCCTGGCGGCGGCCATCGGCCACGGAGCAATCAACGGCTTCGTGAGCGCGGCGCTGTTGTTCTCGGTGACGGGCGGCAACCCCTTCGTCGGCCCCCTGCCCGTCGGCATCATCGGCGGCAGCGCCTTCGTCGTCGTGGCGGCCTTCATGCTGCGCGACCTGCATCGTCGCGAAAAGGAGGGCACGCTCGACATGCCGAAGGCGGGACTGCCCGATGACGTGACGAAGGCCGACCTGGCTCGCGCTCCTAAGGCGTAGCCCAACGGCTAGCACACGAACGGATGTTTTACGTGAAACATCCGACCCTGGCATAACGAAAAACGGGGCCCGATCTGCCGCCAGATCGGGCCCCGCCCTGTCCATGCCTGCTGCACCGCCAAACCTGCCGATCTGCCGGGCCGCGTTCCGTCTACAGGCGCTCCACCACGAGGTCGCCCATGGCGACGGTGCCGACCATCTTGTCGGCCGGTGTGTCGGGTCCCTTGATGTCGCCGGTGCGCCAGCCCTCGTCGAGCACGGCGGTCACCGCGCGGCGGATGTCGTCGGCGGCCTCGCCCATGTCGAAGCTGTAGCGCAGCATCATCTCGACGGACAAAATCTGCGCGAGCGGGTTCGCGATGCCCTTCCCCGCGATGTCGGGCGCGCTGCCGTGGCTGGGCTCGTAGAGCGCGGTGCCGTCGCCGAGGCTGGCGCTGGCCAGCATGCCGAGCGAGCCGGTGATCTGCGCGGCTTCGTCGGAGAGGATGTCGCCGAACATGTTCTCGGTCACCACCACGTCGAAGTCGGCCGGGCGGTTGATGAGCTGCATGGCCGTGTTGTCCACGAGCAGGTCCTCCAACTCCACGTCGGGGTACTCCTCCGCGCCGATGCGGTGCACGATCTCGCGCCACATGCGGCTCGTCTCCAGCACGTTCGCCTTGTCGACGCTCGTCACCTTGTTGCGGCGTTTGCGCGCGGCCTCGAAGGCTTGGCGCGCGATGCGCTCCACCTCGTACTCGCGGTACTCGAGCGTGTCGTAGGCGCGCTGGCCGGCGGTGCCGTCCGTTCCGCAGCACTCCTCGTCGTAGAAGCGCTCGCGGCGGCCGAAGTACAACCCGCCGGTCAGCTCGCGCACGATCATCATGTCCACGCCGTCCACGATCTCGGGCTTGAGCGTGGATGCATCGGCCAGCGCGGCGAAGATCTGCACGGGGCGCAGGTTCGTGTACAGGCCCAGCGCCTTGCGGATGCCCAGCAGACCCTGCTCAGGACGCGGCTTCGCCGGATCCGTGGTGTCCCACTTCGGGCCGCCGACAGCCGCCAGCAGCACGGCGTCGGAGGCTTCGGCCGCGCGCAGCGTCTCGTCCGGCAGCGCGGTGCCTGTCGCATCGATGGCGCACCCGCCCAGCAGCGCCTCGGTGTAGGCGAACGCCGTATCGTACTTCGCGCCCACCGCGTCGAGCACCTTGACGCCCTCGGCGATGATCTCGGGGCCGATGCCGTCGCCGGGAAGCAGGCAAATTTGGTAGTTCTTGGTCATGACATCTTCTTTCGGATATAGGTTTTCAGCAAAAGCACCTCGGTGACCCCTTAGGGCATGGCAAAGGGGCCGCGATTGCACAAAAATCACCAGTTTGTTGCAGCTTCGAGAGCATCTCGCACAATCAGCTTGTAGCGACCTGCGAAAATGCTCTCATCTTTGGCGAGTGGCTGAGAAGAAACACCGTCAGATGCAAAAATGTGCAACAATCTGGTGATTTCTGCTCAAATATCCGCCATTCTCCTTACGCAAAGCAAAGCGAACGGGCATTGCATGCGAATCTACTTCCCCAGCTTCGCCTTCGTGCGGTTGATCAGGCCGCCGGCTTCGATGATCTCGCGGATGAACGGGGGGAACGGCTGGGCCTCGAAGGTCTGGCCCGTCGTCTCGTTCACGATGACGCCCGCGTCGGCGTCCACGTTCACCACGTCGCCCTGGCTGATGGCGTCCACCGCTTCGGGGCACTCCATGATGGCGAGGCCCGTGTTGATGGAGTTGCGGTAGAAGATGCGCGCGAAGCTCTTGGCGATGACCACGTCGACGCCGGCCGCCTTGATGGCGATGGGCGCGTGCTCGCGCGACGAGCCGCAGCCGAAGTTCTCGTCGGCCACGATGATGTCGCCGGGTTGCACGCGCTCGATGAACGACGTGTCGAGGTCCTCGAGGCAGTGCTTCGCGAGCTCGGCCGGATCGGACGTGGTCAGATAGCGAGCAGGGATGATGACGTCGGTGTCGATGTCGCGCCCATAGCGGTGCGCGGTTCCTTTGAATTGCATGGTCGCAGTCCCTCCTAGTCCAAATCTTCCGGCAGGCCGATGTGGCCGAGCACCGCGCTCGCCGCAGCGATGGCCGGCGAGGACAGGTAGACCTCGCTCGTGGGATCGCCCATGCGGCCGACGAAGTTGCGGTTCGTCGTGGCGATGGCACGCTCGCCGGCGGCGAGGATGCCCATGTAGCCGCCCAAGCAGGGGCCGCACGTGGGCGTGGACACGGCGCAGTTCGCGTCGAGGAACACGTCCATGAGGCCTTCCTCCATGCACTGGCGGTACACGGCCTGCGTGGCGGGGATCACGATGCAGCGCACGTCGGGATGGACGGTGCGCCCGCGCAGCACATCGGCGGCCTGGCGCATGTCGACGATGCGGCCGTTCGTGCAGCTGCCGATGACGGCCTGGTCGATACGTACGTCGCGCGCCTCGGCGGCCGGGCGCGTGTTCGACGGCAGGTGCGGGAACGACACGGTGGGCACGATGGAGGCGGCGTCGATCTCGTACACCTTCGCGTACTGGGCGTCCGGGTCGGAGTGGTACTCGGTGTAGGGGCGCTCGGTGCGGCCGTCCAGGTAGGCGCGCGTCACGTCGTCGACCTCGATGAGGCCGGCCTTGCCGCCCGCCTCGATGGCCATGTTCGAGATGCTCATGCGCTCGTCCATGCCCATGTTCCGAATGGCGCTGCCGGTGAACTCCATGGCCTGGTAGAGCGCGCCGTCCACGCCGATCATGCCGATGATGTGCAGGATGACGTCCTTGCCGGTGACGCCGGGGGCGAGCTCGCCCTCGATCTTGAACAGCAGCGACTCGGGAACCTTGAACCACGCCTTGCCGGTGGCGTAGCCCACGCCGGCGTCGGTGGAGCCCACGCCCGTGGCGAACGCGCCCAGCGCGCCGTAGGTGCAGGTGTGGCTGTCGGCGCCGATGATGAGGTCGCCCGCGCCGACGACGCCCTGCTCGGGAAGCAGCGCATGCTCGACGCCCATGCAGCCCACCTCGTAGTAGTGGGTGATGCCCTGCTCGCGCGCGAAGTCGCGCACGATCTTGGCCTGCTCGGCGCTCTTGATGTCCTTGTTGGGGACGTAATGGTCGGGCACGAGCGCGATCTTCGTGGGATCGAACACCTTCTCAACGCCAATCTTGCGGAATTCTTTGACGGCGATGGGGGCGGTAACGTCGTTGGACAGCACGAGGTCGAGATCGCATTCGATCAGCTGACCCGGCTCCACTTCGTCGAGCCCCGCATGGGCGGCGAGGATCTTCTCCGCCATGGTCATGGGACGTGGCATGGGTTGCTCCTTGGTTTGCGGTGGGCCGTGCGAGCCCGCGCGGGGCGGGCAGGTGGAAAACGCCCACCATTGTAGCACTCGCTTTAGCGTGCAAAAGAGAAGAGCCCCGAAGGGCCCTTCGTTGTGAAGCGATTTTTCATGTTTCGCCGGAACGGCGCCCTTTCAGGCCGGCTTACCAGGAGCCGTGGTAGCCGTAATCGTAGCCGTAGGAACCGGCCGAGCCCATGGCCCCCGCAACCAGCGCCGTGATCATGCCGCCGATCGCCAGGCTGATGAGGATGCCCAGCACGATCCACACCACGAAGCCGATGATGGTCCACTTCAGGGCCTCGCTCTTTACCTGCGGCAGCTTGTCCACGTTCACGAGCCACGAGATGACGATGCCCGGGATGCCCATGAGGGCGCCCACCACGAACCAGCCGAACTTCATGCCACCAGTAAGCTGCATGAGCGGCGCCGGCATGTACATCGGCTGCGGCTGTGGCTGATACCCGGGCTGCGGAGCCTGGTAGGGCTGCTGCGGCGGCATCTGCTGGCCCATCGGCGGCTGCTGCGGCTGCGCGGGAGGAACGGGTTGGGACGGGGCTTCCGGGGCGTCGCACGAAGGAGGCGTGGGGATGCCCTGCTCGGTGTTGTTCGTATCGTCGGCCATAATGAACCTGCTTTCATCGAAGTTGCTTGCCAGCAAGTATAAAAGGCCCCTAGCGCACCCCCGCTTCGACCGGCAAATCCGTCATCGAACTGACACGTTGACTACTCCATCTGGTGTAGGAGCGCGCGGAAGCGCTGCCGAGCCGGTCGAGGAGTTCCGGCGGCCGGCAGGCCGACGGAACCTACGAGAGCGCGGAGCAGAGGGCGTCGAGCAGGGTGATGGCGAAGTGCTGGGCGGAACGGCCCTCGCCGGCGTCCTCCCACATGGTGCCGGGCAGCTCCACGGCGATGCGCGACGGGGCGGCGGCGTCGGCCACGCCGATGGCCGTCTCCAAGCGCAGGGGCAGCGTGGCCTCGTCGTCGAAGCTCACGCGCGGCACGGCCTCGGCCGTGGCCTCCTCGGCCAGCACGATGTGCACGAGCAGCATCTCCTGGTCGGGCTTCACCAGCAGCGAGTCAGCGCTCACGATCTTGGACGCGGGGCTGGTGGCCAGCGCGAGGTTCGACATGCGCGACGCCACGCTGCGCGTGAACTCGTGCGTGCCGAACAGGCACAGAGCGTTGCCCTCCAGCACGTCGGCCGCGCGCGCGAAGCCCAGGTGCACGGCCTCGTGCACGGCTTCCTTGCCCTCCCAGGAATGGTGGAGGTTGCGTATGGCCGCGTACGTGTACGCGCCGGCGATGCCGTCGGACGGCAAGCCCAGGTTCAGCTGGAACTTGCGCAGCGCGAGCTCCGTGTACGCGCCGAAGATGCCGTCGTTCGCCCCGCAAGCGAACCCGAGCGCGCCGAGCGCCTGCTGCAGCTCCTCCACGTCGTGGCCGTGGAAGTGGGGCATGCGCAGGTACAGCGTTCGGTCGCCCAGGAAGTACGAGGCGTCCACGAGCGTCGACCACACCTTGCCGGTCACGTCCTCGCCCGCGGGCAGGCCCGCCTGGATGCAGAACGCCCGCACGGCGGCGGCGGTCTGCTCGCCGAACGAGCCGTCGACGGCGGCCTGGTCGAGCAGGCCGATGGTGGCCAGGCGCTGCTGCACGTCCTCGACGGCAGCACCGGTGTCATGTCGCTTGATGGTTTCCATGGAGGCCATGGTACCGCAGGCCGCCCGCCCCCCGGCATCCACTCCAGGGGTTTCACCAAAGGAACAGAGCGGCTAGCAGGTTGAAGCGGCAACGTCCTGGTTGGCGCAGTAAGTCAGCAAGGCCTGCCGTAGTGCCCGAGATCGTGGGGATGGCGGAGGTGGCGAACAAGCCCCCGGCTTGTTCGCCACCTGCCTGTGCGCCCGAGCCGGCGCATCCTACACGGCAAAGCCGGGTAGGATTACGCGAGTCTCCGGCATCGCCGCGAGATCGGGCACCACGGCCGGCCGCAGCGTCGGCGATCGCGCTGGCCGTCAGGCCAGTGCGATTCGATAGATCTCGCGAGCATCATCCATGGTGAGCTTCTTGAAGCTGCCGAAGGGCTCGCCCTTGTTCTCCTTGAGCGTGGGGATCATGCGCTCGATGTCGTCCTCGCCCACGCCCAGCTCGTCGAGCGTCACCGGCATGCCGAGCGAGGCGAAGAAACCGCGCGTCTCGTCGATGGCCGACAGCGCGTCGGCCTCCAAGTCTCCCGTGGGCGCCAGGCCGAACACCTCGCGGCCGTAATAGGCGAAGCGCGCCGGGTTCGCGTCGTAGACGAACTCCATCCACGCCGGGAACATCACGGCCAGGCCCGCGCCGTGCGTGATGCCCGGGTTCAGGGCGGACAGCTCGTGCTCCAGTCCGTGCGTGGCCCAGTCCTCGTGGCGGCCGACGCCCGCGAGGCCCTGATGGCACAGCATGCCCGCCCACATGACGTTCGCGCGCGCATCGTAGTTATCGGGCTCCACCATGACGCGCGGCGCCTCGGCGCGCACCGTCTTCATGAGCGAGAGGCACAGGTTGTCCGTCACGGGCACGGCGCCCACATCGTCGAAGAACCGCTCCAGCAGGTGGCAGAACATGTCGGTGAGGCCGGCCGCCGTCTGGTACTCCGGCAAGGTGAACGTGAGCTCGGGGTTCATGAACGCGAGTTTCGGGCGCTGCGCGTTGTTCGGGTAGCCCGACTTCAGGCCCAGCTCGTCGTTGCTCATCACCGTGTTCTTCGACGCCTCGCTGCCGGCGGCCGGGATGGTGAGCACCACCGCGATGGGCAGCACGTCGTCCGTCTGCTGCTTCGTCTCGAAGAAGTCCCACACGTCGCCGTCGTAGTGCGCGCCCACGGCGATGGCCTTCGCCGAGTCGATAACCGAGCCGCCGCCCACGGCCAGCACCCAGTCGATGCCGTGCTCCTTGCACAGCGCAATGCCCTCGCGCGACAGGCCGATCTCCGGGTTCGGCCGCACGCCGCCCAGCTCCACATGTTCGATGCCGGCCGCGTCGAGCGACGCCTTCACGCGGTCGATGAGGCCGCTGGCAACCGCGCTCTGCCCGCCGAAGTGCACGAGCGCCTTGCGCGCGCCGCGCCCGGCCAGCTTCGGGCCCACCTGCTCTTCCGCCCCGCGGCCGAACACGAAATGCGTGGGCGATACGAACTCGAAATCCTCCATGGCAGCAGTCCTTTCCGCAAGCCTTCGTCGTTGGCCAACCAGTATACCGCTCCCCCGCCCCGGCATGCGCCGCGTTCGCCGGAAGCAGGGCCGGACGACGGCAGGCAAGCGGAAACGGTGAAAACACGATGGGAGCGTGCTGAAACGTCGCAAGATCCCCGCAAGGTTCGCACGGCCGGAATGCGATGAACGCGCAAGGTCGGCGCGGTTCCGCAACGGTCGAATTACGGTCGGGCGGCAAGGTTGCGGAGCTAAGATGGCCACACGGATTCGTCCAGGCGGGGAGGACCGACACCCCTCACACCCATTTCCGATTTTGGAAGGGGGGTGACCCTCTATGGATGATATGCTGCTTGCCCTTACCGGAGTGATCTTGCAGGTTCTCGGGCTGCACGTTGCGCTGTTGAACGTGCTGCTCGGGGCGGCCGGGCTTGTCGTCAAGCTCGTGTCGAAAGATTTGCCCCGGTCGTCCAACAAGGACGATCCGGGGCACAGCACATAGCATCCGAACCGCCAAGACGATCCGAGAGCCGTGGGGAGTTAGCAGCTCCCTGCGGCTCGCCTGCATTATAGCAAACGAAAACGCTGCGCGGAAGGAGCCGATGCCGCTTATAGCGGTTCTCCACAAGAGCGCCAACGAGGTGTTGCCGGGAGCCGCCGGAACACCGCCGGGGCTTTCGCCGAAATGCGCCGGGGTCGGCTGCACCTCCCCGCCGGAGTGCAGTCAAGCGGCAGGCCCGCCTACCCCAGCGCCACGTCCAGCACCATCATGACCAAAAACCCCGCCATGACGCCCAGCGTGCCCACGTTCGAATGCTCGCCCAGGTGCGCCTCGGGGATCAGCTCCTCCACCACCACGTACATCATGGCGCCGGCCGAGAACGCCAGCATCCACGGCATGTACGGCGATATGAGGCCTGCGAACAGCACCACCAGGATGCCGAACACAGGCTCGGCCAGGCCCGACAACGCCCCCAGCCCGAACGCTTTCGGTGCGCTCATACCCTCCTGCAGCATGGGCAGCGCCACGGCGGCGCCCTCGGGGATATTCTGGATGCCGATGCCGATGGCCAGCGCCACCGCCATGCCGAACATGGCCGGGTCGCCGCCGTTCTGCGCTGCCATGGCGAACAGCAGGCCCACGCTCATGCCCTCGGGAATGTTGTGCAGCGTCACGGCCGTGAACAGCAGCGTGGGCCGATCCCACTTGCTCGGCAGGCCCTCGGGCTTGCTCTCGCCCGGATGCAGGTGAGGCAGCAGCTGGTGCAGCACCATGAGGAACGCCACGCCGATGACGAACCCGCCCGCCGCGGGAATCCAACCCACCTGGCCCGCCTCCTCGGCCCGCTCGATGGCGGGGATGAGCAGCGACCACACCGATGCCGCGATCATGACGCCGGCCGCGAACCCCAGAAACGCCCGCTGGATAGCCATGCTGTTGCGCTTGCGGAACAGGAACACCGAGGCCGCGCCCAGCGTGGTCATCAGGAACGTGAACCCGGTGCCCGACGCAGCCCAGAGAAGCGCGGTTTGCATGAGCGCCCTCCTATCGTATCGCTCGCCCGCCGCAGGAGCGCAGCGGCAGGCGCCTTCATCTTCGAGGCATCAAGTGTAAGCCTTTTCGTCGGCTTAAGCGTCCGCATTTTCCCAGCGTTACCGAGCTGCCCCGCACGTTGTGCGCCTCTTGGGGGGGGCGGGGCTTGCTCCTTGAGGCCTCCGCGGGCATCGCGAATGAATTGGCCGTGGCGAGTTCGAGCGCCGCAGGTGAGCGGCCCGACGCAAACGCAGGCGCCGCGAGCGGCTGGCCGCCGGTGAGCACAATGAGGCCGGGGGAACCCCGGCCTCATCGAAAGGAATGCCGACAGCGTGCTTGGCGTATCCTCAACGTAGCTCACCCACAAGCCCTGCCGCTCTGCGGCGCCGCAATCATCACGAGACTGTACTTGGCGAAGATAGTCTTTTCCGCTTACCATTGCGTTTGGTTCTACTGTCGGACAAGCCGGATTATAGGCTCTTTTCCCTGCAAACTGAACCCTTTCGGCTTCTTTTGTGCACGTGAGCAATGAAACCGTTACGATCGTCAACCGCCCGTTTAGTCCCCCCGCGACCCGCCTTTCGCCCCGCCCGGCCGAGGGCGCTTCGCCCCGCCGCCCTTCGGCGCCCAATCGCGCAGGCCGGGAACGGCGCCGCCGGCGATCTCCCACAGGTAGAGGCTCGCCACGGAGCCGTACGGCGAGTAGCGGCGGCGGTACTTCGCGAACAGCTCGGGCGTGATACGGCGATGGTGGTGCAGCATGCGCAGGCCGCGCAGAATGGCCAGGTCGCCGTAGCTCATGATGTCGGGCCGTTGCATCGAGAACGTCATGAGCATCTCGGCCGTCCACACGCCGATGCCCGGCAGCGCCGACAGCCGGCGGCACACCTCTTCGTCCGGCAGGTCGGCCAGCCCCTTCAGATCCAGCTCGCCGGCTACCACGCGCTCGGCCGCGCCCTTGATGTAGCCCACCTTCCGAAACGACAGGCCGAACTGCTGCAATTCGTCGTCAGGGCAGGCGGCCATGGCCTCGGGCGTGATGTCGCCGAACGCACCGGTCAGGCGCCTCCAGATGGTGACCTGCGCCTTCGTGGATATCTGCTGGCCCACGATGCAGTTGACCAGCGCCGCGAACAAGTCGGGCGTCACCTCGCGGCGCACCGGCCCGATAGCGTCGATGGCCTCGGCCAGCCGCTCGTCGCGCGCTTTCAGGTAAGCGATCGCCTGCTCGTCGTACTCGAAATAACGCTGCTCTCCCATGGGGGCTCCTCTCCGCCGGGAACGGCGCACCGGCGCCGAGGACGCGCGGGCCCCGCACGGCCCCGCCTTCGGCACCAGTATAACCGGCCCTGGCGCGCAAGGCGCCCGCGAAGGCGGACGCAGGACGTTGACAGGACCCGACCGATGCGCAGGGGCAACGGTCGCCGGACAAAACGCCGCACCGGCCATAGCCAGACGGCGCCGAAAGGGGTACCATCGGACACGCAGTGCAGCGGGTCCGCAAGGCCGCTGCGCCGACAGCAGCAAAAGCAGAGAGGTGTATGAGGGGGAAACCATGAAGGACCATCCGGTTCGCAACTCGATCTACAACGTGTACTTCAGCCCGACGAAGGCGACTCAGAAAATCGCCTACGAGGTGGCCGACGCCATCGCGGCCGACCGCGACCTCACGAGCATCGCCATCAACCTGACGAAGCCGAAGAGCCGTCCCGTGCGCGCCGGCGGCCAGGAGAACGACGTGTTCCTGTTCGCCTTCCCCGTGTACAGCGGGCGCGTCCCCGCCGTGCTCATGGACTGCATCGACCAGTTCGAGGGCGACGGAGCGAAGGCCGTGGTCGTGGGCGTGTACGGCAACCGCCACTACGATGACGCGCTGCTGGAGGCCGCCGACCTGCTGGGCGAGCGCGGCTTCAAGGTCATCGCCGCCGGCGCGTTCATCGGCGAACACTCCATGGCGCCGCGCGTGGGCGCCGGCCGCCCCGACGCGGACGACCTGGCCGTAGCCGCGCAGTTCGGTCACGACGTGGCCGCCCTCATCGAGCAGGGCGCAACCGAAACGCCCGCCATCAAGGGCAACCGCCCCTACCGCGACGGCATGCCCGACACGGGCGCGCGCCCCGCTACCACGGACGCCTGCACGAAGTGCGGCATCTGCGTGAAGCTGTGCCCCATGGGCATCATCGACGCCGACGACCCTGCCAAAGTCGCGGATGGCTGCCTGCAGTGCAACGCCTGCGTCAAGGGGTGCCCGCAGGGCGCGAAGCGCTTCGAGGGCGAGCAGGCGGCGGCCATCGTGGCCATGCTCGAGGGCAACTGCATGGAGCGCAAGGAGCCGGAGCTGTTCCTGTAGGGAAGCTAGGTGGACAGGAGGGACGGGGCAAGACAACCTTACCCTGTCCCTCCTGTCCCTGCCCGCTAGTCCAGGATGGCCTCTCCCAGCACGGAGTCGAAGCGCACGGACGTGCCGTCGGCGTAGGCCACGTTCCAGATGCGGTAGTCGAGCGAGCGGGGCACGTCCTCGTCGGAGAGCGCGCAGCCCTCGCCTGACGTGTCCACCTCGGTATCGTCGCCGCCTTGCCTGCTGGAGACCGCGTCGCCACCGTGCGCGGGCTCGTCGGTGACGACCGAGGCCGGCGGCGCGCTCTCCTCGGCATCCACCGCCGCATCCTCGGCCGATGCGTCGGCCGGGTCGTCGCCACGGCGCAGCGCCGCCTCGGCCTCGGCCAGGGCGTCGTCCAGCTCGGCGCGCGTAGGCTCCTCGGTCTCGCGCGCAGAACCCTCCCACGCGTTCTCGCCATCGGGGTCGGCAGCGGTCCAGCCGCTTTGCGCCTCGTCGTCGATGCCGGCGGCCTCCGTCACGGCCGCGATGATGTCCGAGGCCGAGGACGAGCCACGCTCCTCCTTGCCGATTGCGCGCACGGCCGCCGTCGTGCCCGCACCGTCGGCAGCGGCGCCCGCCCCTGCGTCGCCCTGCTGCGCGCCGGCCTGCCGCTGGGCCGCGATGCTCGCGCAGGCGGGAATGCGGATCACCTCGATGGGATCCGCGCCCAGGGCACCCGCGCGCAGCAGGGTGCGTGCCCGCCCCACGTAGCCGGCAGCCGCCTCCGGTATGGACGATTCCACCATGCGCACGGCGATGGCCGGGCCCGTGCCGAAGCGCACCTCGGCCCACGAGAAGGGCAGCACGGGGTCGCCGTTGTTGCGGCGGGCGTCGTTCTCGCGCGCCACCAGAGCCGACGTCTCGGCGAACTCCTCGTCGAGCCACGTGGTGAGCGCGCCTTCCCACAGCGGGTCCTCCGCATCCTCGTCCACCGCGTTCATCCCAACGTCGAACTCGATGACGTTCGCGCGCTGCGAGCCCTTCTCGGCCCGAACGACCTCCGTAGGTGCGACGGCTGTGAAGCGACGCTCGATCTCGGAGTCGGCATCGCCCTGGAAGCTCTCCTCGTCGAGCACGATGTTCAGTTTCAGTTCGGGGTGGATCGATGCGGGCATGGCGGTTCCTTTCGTCGACCGCGGACGGGCGCGCCCGCGGGATGGTTCGGTATCCGCTGCATTGTCGCCCCGGCCGTAGGCCGCCGAACGGGTGGATCGCGAGCGTGACGCAACCGTTGCGCTCCCATCACCCGCAGGCAAACCGTCGAACGGGGTGCGCGGCAGACGGCCGCTATAAGCGTCAACGTATTCAGCAGGTTACATATCGGCTATACTGGAACGGTTGGCACACTACGGCGTCGGCGATCCTTGGGGAGCGTCGGCGAGGGACGGGGGATTCCCATGCACGACGGCGAGGAGAACATCACCATCGGAGCGCTCATGGAGGGCGTGTACGCCCTCTTCCGCTCGCGCGACGACTACGAGTCCGTGTCGGAGACGGAGCACGATCTGGTCGCCCGCATCCAGTACGCCTCGGCGGTGGTGCAGGCCGAGAAGGTCACGCCGCCCGGCGGGTGGGATCCATACGGTCGCTAGGTCGTGCAAAAAAGGGCCGCCGATCGGGAGGGAGAGGATCGGCGGCCCGGAAAAGGAGCGGCGAGCGGGCACGACGCCCGCTCGCCTGCCCCATGGCTAGAGGTCGAGGCTCGGGATCTCCTCGTCGGCGTTGCCGCCCGCGGCGTTGATGCCCGCGATGCGGCCGAACGTCACGCAGCGTCCGTGGCCGATGCCCGGCACGTAGGTGGGATAGTCTCCCGCGCCGAAGAACTCGCCGGCGGCAGAGCCGCACACGTACAGGCCCTCGATGGGCTGGTCCTCGGCGTCGAGCACCTGGGCGTCCAGGTTCGTGCGCAGGCCGCCGCACATGGTGAGCATGCTGGCAACCAGCTTGCCGGCGTAGAACGGCGGGTCGACGACCTTGCCCATGACCTCGGGGCGCTTGCCGAAGTCCAGGTCACGGCCCAGATCGCACAGCTCGTTGTAGCGGTCGACCGTGGCCACGAGGTTCTCGGGCGGCACGCCCATCTTCTCCGCCAGCTCCTCGAGCGTGTTCGCCTCGACCGTCTGGCCGCTCTCCAGCTCGCCTTCCAGCACCTTCTTCTGCGCCTCCAGGTTGTACTCGCCGCCCACGGGCTGGGTGAGCTGGCCCCACTGCAAACCGCCGCCCAAGCCGGCGTCCATCTGGGCCTTCACCTGCTCCAGGCCGTGGGAATCGTAGATGGTCCAGGCGTCCTTCTTCGTCTGCAGGGCCTTCGTCACGCTCTTGGACTGGGTGTTCACGTCCTCGTTCTTGAAGCGCTTGCCCTCCCAGTTCACATGGAGGAAGCCGTAGCTGGCCGCGCCGAAGTCCAGGTGCATGACCGCCGCGTGCGGCTCGGACTTCTGCATGGCGCCGCCGGCCCAGATGGCCTGCTTGTGCATGTCGCCGGTGTCGCAGTCGGGCGGGTTGTAGAAGCGGCCGTCCATGGCGTAGGCCGTCATGGGCGAGTAGTACTGGAACATCTCGTTGTCGGCCGCGTAGTCGCCGGAGGCGATGATGACCGACTTGGCGTTGATCTGCGTGTACTCGTCCTTGCCGGTGGAAACGACAGCGCCCGTCACGGGGCCGTCGCCGTCGCGCACGAGCTGCTCGCTCTTCGTCTCCCAACGGATCTCGCCGCCCATGTCGGCGATGGTCTCGTACAGCGCCGGCACCAGCACCGCGTTGCCGTACACGTCGCCCACGCCCGAGCCCTGGTAGAACGTGAAGTTCACGGTCTCCTCGTACTTGTCGGCCTGGTAGAAGATGTGCGTGACCGGGTACTCGGTGTAGTCGGGGCCCTTGTAGTAGCCGTCCCACAACAGCGCCTCGAGGCCCTTCTTCGTGGCCAGGTCGTACAGCCAGTCGAAGCACGCGCCGCTCTTGTGCGCGAACTCCCACAGCAGCGGCTCCTTCACGCGGCCCTGCGCCCAGTTGATCCAGCGGCGAACGACGTTGTTGTAGTCGGGCTCCTCCACGAGGCCCTCGCCGGCCAGCTTCTGCTGGACCTTGGTGTGGAAGCCGGCGATGTGCACGCCGCGCGCCACCACGGTCTCGGGGTTCTTGTCGATGGTGATGACCTTCGCGCCCTTCTCGAGCGCCGAGATGGAGGCGCAGCAGCCCGCGAGGCCCGCGCCTATGACGAGCACGTCGCACTCCTCCGTGCCCTTGATCTTGTCCTTGGCGATGGGCTCGGGCGCTATCTCCCAGCTGTGCTTGCCGGCCACGTCGGGGCCGGCCGAGGCGCCGCTCTCCGCCACCGGGATGCCGCCCTCGCCGCCCGCGGCGGCGTCGGCCTTGGCGTCGGACTTCGACTGGGGCGCGCAGCCGGCCATGCCGGCCATGGCCGCACCGGCGAGCGCCGTGCCGCCCAGGCCCAAGAACGCGCGACGCGACAGGCCCCTCTTCCCCATGCCCTTCTCTTCCTCCATGAGAATCCCTCCTTGATTCGACTCGCGAACCCGGCGCGCCCCTTTTGCGCACCGGAGCGCAGCGTTGCCGCTGCCCGCAGGCTCACCTTAAAGCCGACACTGCCCGTCATCAACCCGCAGGCAGGGGGAAATGCCTCCCCACGTGCATTTCCCCCTGCCGGGGGGATGCCCGCACGCGTCCGGTCAGGCTACCCTGCGCGCGGCGGGCGCTGCGCGCTCGCGAGGCCCGGAACAACGCCACGGGCCAGAGGCATACAAGCCGGACGGTCAGCCTGCGAGCAGGGCGCGGCACGCGACCTAGGCGCTATAATGAGCACGGGGAGATCAGCCGCGCCGCGCTCCGGCGCTTCGCGGCCCGCTACGGGAGGGAGCGGCGATGCCGTCGTTCAAGGACGAGCTGTGGCGCACGCCCGATCTGCTGGGGTTCGCGGCGCATTGGATCTGGATATGGTGCGTGTTCTGGAGCTCGCTGTTCTACGGCGAGGGAACGCTGCTCGACGTCTTCAGCGGCCTTGCCGGCCCGCTCGCGCTCGAGCCGCTGTGGGTGGTCTCGCTGCTGGCGAACGTCGTGACCATCGCGTTTCTGCTCATGCTGTCGTACTTCCGCAACCCGCTGGCCGATGTGCGCTGGCTGCCCCACGCGGGTGGCGCGCTCACCGCCATCGGCACGCTCGCCCTCTCGCACCCGGTGCTCGTAGCAACCGGCGGGGCCGCCGCGCCGGTCTATCTGGCAGGCGCGCTGGTCACGGGAGTGGGCAGCGCCATCGTGGTGATGCTGTGGGCCGAGCTGTTCGCCTCGCTCGGATCGAAGCGCACCGTGAACTACTCCGTGGTCGCCCTGCTCATCGCCGCCGTCGCGTACTTCGCCATCCGGCTGCTGCCCGTCGACGCAGCGCAGCTGGCCGTAGCCCTACTGCCGGCGGCGAGCATGGGCTGCTTCCTGCACTACAAGCGCAGCGTGCCCCGCCTGCCGCGGCGCGAGCGCAACGTGCGGGTGAAGGCGCGCCCACCGCTGCGGCTCGTGACCGTGGCGCTGTTTTTCGGCGTGTCGTTCGGCGCGATGAAAGGCCTCATGGCGCCGGTGGAGAGCGATTGGCTGGCCGTGCGCGACCTGCTGAACATCGCGGCCATCGTCGGCGGGTCCGTGGCCATCTTCGCAACCATGAGCTGGGCGAAGATGGACTTCGACCACCTGACGTACCAGGTGGCCCTGCCGCTCATGGCGGCGGGTTTCCTGTTCCTGCCGCTGCACGAACCGTGGAACGTCATCGGCACGGCGGTGCACCAGGCGGGCTACCAGTACTTCTACATCGTGCTGTGGGCGCTCTGGCCCGTGCTGGCCTCGCGCGGCGTGCCGGCGGGCTGGATAGCGGGTTGGGGCCTTCTTTCCATCCAGCTCGGCCAGTTCGCCGGGTCGATCGCCGCGGCGCTGGCCGTGAGCGTGGTGAACACCGACCTGGGGATGGCCATGCTCTCGGCGGGAATCATCTTCGCCATCCTCATCATCGCGCTGTTCGCGCTGGGCAGCGGGCAGGCCAGCACGGGCTGGGGCTACGTGAAGCCCATGGAGGAGGCCGATGCCGCCACCGACTTCGAGAAGGCCGGCACGCGCATCGCCCGGCGCTGCCGCCTGTCGCCGCGCGAGATAGAGGTGCTCTTCCTGCTGGCGAAGGGCCGTAACCGCGCCTACATCAGCGAGGAGCTGGTCATCGGCGACGAGACGGTGAAGAGCCACGTGAAAAGCATTTACCGCAAGGTGGACGTGCACTCCCAGCAGAGCCTCATCGACCTGATAGAGGCCGAAGCGCGCAACGCCTGAGCGACGCCGCGCCGGAACCTGCCGGACACAGCCACCTCGACCTGCACGCTCATGGGCGCGCGATGCGCATCATCCGCCCCGTAACCGTCCGCCCATCGGGTTATGGTATCGTGGGTGCCTGCAAGCTGGACACGGCCGGCGCGGCGCGCGCCGGCATGGGCACGAGAGGTACCGATGATGCACAACCACCGCGACGAGCGAAGCAACGCCGAGACGGATGCCGAGCTCGAAGCCGAGATAGAGGCGCTGACGTCCCAGGAAGCCGAGGCGGCGGCAACGCTCAAGAAGAAGATTCCCCTGCCGCTCAAAGTGTTCGCCATCCTGTGCATCGTGGCGGGCGTCGCCATCCTGCCCATGATCGGGTTCGTCATCGTGGCCATGGTGATCGCGTTCCGCGAGGGCGCGCTCGCAGACGACTCGACGGCGTCCACGGTGCTGTTCTTCGCGCTGCTAGCCATCCTGGCCCTGCTCACCGTGGCGTTCATCGTGTTCGGCATCCGCCTGCTGCGCGACAAGCGACGCTTTGCGGCGCAGACCGCCGAGCTGCTCACCGGCCTCATGGTGGCCGGCATCCTGTGCGACATCATGCTGTTCGGCCTGGACGGCACCGTGCTGTTCTTCGTGGCCTTCATCGTGTTCCTCGTGGTGCTGACCAGCTACCTGGACCCGTCGCTCGCCGACGAGCGCGAGCTCCAGCGCAAGCTACGCGACATGGAGACGCGCGAGGACGCCGAGGACGGCACGCTCGGACGCGACGAGACGGGCAAGGGGTTCATCGCGCTCAACTTCTTCAACCTGTTCTGGATTTTCACGGTGTGCTGCGTGCTGGGGCTGATCATCGAGACGGTGTACCACTTCGCCGTGGTCGATCCCGGCCACTACCAGGACCGCGCCGGCTTGCTATTCGGGCCGTTCTCGCCCATCTACGGATTCGGCGCCGTGCTCATGACCGTGGCGCTGAACCGCTTCCACGACAAGAACGTCATCCTCATCTTCCTGGTGAGCGCCGTCATCGGCGGGGCGTTCGAGTATCTGACCAGCTGGTTCATGCAGTTCGCGTTCGGCATCGTGGCCTGGGACTACTCGGGCACGTTCCTGTCCATCGACGGGCGCACCAACGGCATGTTCATGGCCATGTGGGGCGTGCTGGGCGTGGTGTGGATCAAGCTGTGCCTGCCCTGGATGCTGAAGCTGGTGAACCTCATACCCTGGAACTGGCGCTACGCCCTCACCACGGTGTGCGCGGCACTCATGATCGTGGACGGCGCCATGACCTTGCTGTCGCTGGACTGCTGGTACCAGCGCATGGCCGGCAAGCCCTCCGAGACCGCCATGGCCCAGTTCTTCGACCGCAACTTCGACAACGAGTACATGCAGGAGCGCTTCCAGAGCATGTCGATAGACCCCTCCAACGCCACGCGCGCGAACTAGGCCGGATCTCTCGGGAAGGGGGCGTGATTCCGCCCCCTTCCCCTCCCCTACGAGCCCAGCATGATCCTGATGATCTCGTCGTTGGTGGCGCGCATGCCGTCGCGGCCGAGGCGGGCGATGCTGTCGATGGTGTTCTCCACGCCCTTCTTCACGATGCCGTCGCCGCCGTAGAACTGCTGGCCGTCGCGGTACATCACGTAGCCGAGGATGCCGGCGTTCACCGAGAAGGCTATCTTGCCGGCGCACGAGGGCTTCGCGCCGTCGCACACCATGCCCGCCACGATGGACAGCGCGTTCACCACGGCGTGGCAGGCCTCCTTGTAGCCGCCGCCGTCCAGATACGCGATGCCGGCGCCCGCCGCCGCGCCCGCGCACACCGCGCCGCAGAACGCCGACAGCCGGCCGATGCCCGTCTTCTGATGGATGGCCACGAGGTTCGAGAGCACCAGCGCACGGTAGAGCTGCTCGTCGCTCGACCCCAGCTCGCGCGCGTACACGATGAGCGGCACCGACACGGTGATGCCCTGGTTGCCGCTGCCCGAGTTGATGACCACCGGCAGCTCGCAGCCGCTCATGCGCGCGTCGGACGCCGCTGCGGCGCACGCGCAGGCGCGCACCTTCACGTCGTCGCCGTAGGCGCCCAGCATGACGCTGCCGATGTTCGCGCCCCAGTCGCCGGCCAGCCCCTCGTCGGCCACGGCGCCGTTGCAGGCGATCTGCCGGTCGAGCAGCTCGCGCACGTCGTCCACGTCCACGGTCATGGCGAAGTCCCAGATACCGGCCATCGAAAGCAGGCCGCGGTCGGTCATGCCCTCGGCCGCGCCGCCCTCCGACGCAGGCGCGGCATCGCGCAGCACCTCGCCGTCGCGCTCCTCGCGCACGATGTTCGTGTGGAAGTCGGCGATGCGCACGAGCGCGCTGCGCGCCGGACCGCCCGCCGCGGCCCCGGCGCCCGCGCCGCCGCCCGCGGCCCCGGCGCCGTCGGCAGCCTCCGCGGCGAACGCGCGCACGACGATGTCGAAGTCGAGGCCCGAGTCGGCGCGCTCCACCGCGATGGGCGTGCGCCCCAGATAGGCGACGACCTCCTCCACGTCGGCCGGCGACACGTCGGCGATCACCTCCAGGCTGCGGCCGGCCTCCCCCGCCACGATGCCGGCTGCCGCCGCGGCCTCGATGCCCTTCAAGCCGCCCGTATGGGGCACCACCACGCTCTTCGCGTTCTTGATGATGCTGCCGCTGGCCGCCACGTGCACGCGGGTCGGCTCGGCTCCCAGCAGCTCGCGCGCCCTCGCCGCCGCCAGCGCGATGGCGATAGGCTCCGTGCACCCCATCGCCGCGATAAGCTCTTCTTCCAAAATGGAAACGTAGGCGCCGTAGCGCTCGTCGGTCCGCTCCATGATCCGCCTTCCCGCCGGTTACGATTCCCCCATGATAGCACGCGACCCCCGCTGGGCGCTTAACGTCAAATTGATGCCGGCAACACCGGGAGCCGTCGCTATAATATGATGCAATTGCGCTCGCGCGCTGAACAACAAGGAGGTCCGCTTGAAGAAGCGGAGTAGGCTGGGCAAGGGGTTTATCGTCATCGCCTTCTGGGTGCTGGGCGTAGCCATACTCATGTTCACCCTCGCGCAGGTGCGCGACTTCGCCGGCATCATCAACGACTCGGGCGTCGTGCGCGGCGGCACGCAGCGCGTGGTGAAGATGGAGCTGGCCGGCCGGCCGGCGCCGTCCACCGAGCAGCGCGTGACCTCGCTGCTGGAGAAACTGGCCGAGAACGAGGAAAACCGCCTGTACAAGGGCCCCGAAACCTACGAGTTCATGGACAACCTGGCCGCCGTCGACTCGCAATGGAAGCTCATCGAGGACGAGATCGATGCCCTGCACCGCGGGGAGGGATCCGCCGAGCGGCTGCTGGACCTGAGCGAGACGCACTTCACCCTGGCCGACGCCATGGTGCTCTCCGCCCAGAAGCGCGCCGAGCGAGACTTCCTCGTGACGGGCGCCATCTGCACCGTGCTGTTCCTCACCGCCGCCACCATCATGCTGTTCATGCGCAACGACCGCATCTCGAAGCTCAAGACCGCCTACTTCACCGACCCGCTCACGAAGCGCAAGAACATGCTGGCCTTCGAGGAGCAGGGGCAGCAGCTCGTGTCCAGCGCCCCCGGGGGCACGTACCTGGTGGCGTACACGAACGTGCTGAACTTCCGCTACATCAACGAGACGTACGGCTACGAGTCCGGCGACAAGCTCATCCTGACGTTGGCCCGCCTGCTGGACAATGCCTGCCGGCGCGACGAGCTGGCGACGCACGGCAACGCGGACCACTTCGTGCTGCTGCTGCGCAACGACCCGCAGCGCATCGAGAAGCTGCACGGGCACATCGAGGCGAAGCTGCGCGCCACCCCCGACCTTCACTTCACGGGCATCCTCTCTTTCGGCTGCGGCGTGTGCGAGGTCGAGCAGCCCAGCGACAGCATCCCGCTCCTGGTGAGCAACGCCATAGCCGTGATGAAGGAGTCGCCCGACAAGGAGGGCATCTCGCGCTACGACCAGGTGTTCCGCAACGCCGTGGAGCTTAAGAACCGCATCGAGCAGCACGAGGACGAGGCGCTGGCGAACCGCGAGTTCCAGCTGTACCTGCAGCCGAAGAACCATCTGGCCGACGGCGCGCTCGCCGGGGCGGAGGCGCTTGTGCGCTGGAATTCGCCCAAGCTGGGCTTCCTCCCGCCCGACTCGTTCATCCCCCTCTTCGAGAAGAACGGGTTCATCGTGCAGCTCGACTTCTACATGCTCAAGCGCGTGTGCCAAACCTATCCGATGACCGTACCCGGCACCGGCGAAGCGCTCGTGGTGTCCGTGAACTTCTCCCGTGTCACCATCATGCGCGAGGGCTTCATCGAGCGCCTGCTGCACGTGGTGGACAGCGCCCGCATCCCCCACGAGGCCATCGAGGTCGAAGTCACCGAAAGCGCGTTCGTCATGGACGAGGACGCGGTCATCAACAAGCTCGAGACGCTCAAGGCCATGGGCTTCCGCCTGGCCATGGACGACTTCGGTACCGGCTACTCGTCGCTCAACCTGCTGCGCAAACTGCCCATCGACGTGCTCAAGATCGACCGCGGCTTCCTCTCCGAGAACACCGACCCGAGCCGATCGCGCTCCGTGCTGAAGGGCGTGCTGGACATGGCCGGCGACCTCGGGCTGGTCACCGTGTGCGAAGGCGTGGAAACGGAGGAGCAGGCCTCCATGCTGAGAGAGCTGGGCTGCCCGGTGGCCCAGGGCTACGTGTTCTCCAAGCCCCTGCCGGAGGGGGAGTTCCGCACCCGCTACGGACTTTGAGGGCCGAACCGCGCGTTGACCGGGCACGGCGATACCCGACTATTTTCATAGCCATGCACCTTTTCTCAGGCGACGCACCGTACAACCGGATACAATGGGAGCTGTTCTCCCCGCAGCACCCAGTCCGGCTTCGGGAGATCGGCCACCTCGGTTAGGAGCAGGTACATGGGCGACGACGCTTCGGGGAACCCTTCGACGCACCGGCACACGTACGTCATCGACCGCGACCATCGCGTCGTGTACATGGACCAGGCAGCGCACCGTGCCTTCCCCCGCGGCCAGGTGGGCTCCATCTGCTACGAGGCGTTCCGCGGCGCAAGCGAGCCCTGCGATGACTGCCCCTGGCACGGGCACGAGAGCAACAGCGGGGACGCCACCCAGACCGTCATCTTCAGCGCGCGGCGCGATAGGTGGTACGAGATCACGTGCCTCGAGGTTGACTGGTTCGACCGCGGCCCCTGCGTGCTGTTCTCGGGCCGGCCCGTTGACGACCGGAGCCGCAGCCTGTTCTCCACGCTGAGGGAGCCGTCGTCCTACGACGAGCTGTTCGAGATCAACGTGACGGGCGACACGTACAAGGTGCTGTACCACGAGCCCGGCAAGTACGCCATGCCGCCGCTCTCGGGAGAGCTCGGCGCCATGTTCGACGACGTGTTGAGGAACATGATCAATCCCGAGGACCGCGAGCGGTTCCAGCGGTTCTGGGACTTCGACACCCTGCTCGAGCGTATCGAGGAGGAGGACGGCGCGCTGCGCGGCGAGTTCCGCAAGCTGCGGTGCAACGGCAGCTGGGGGTGGGTGGCGCAGACCGTCGTGCCGGTGAAGCGCGGCGAGGGCGGCGAGACCGTGGTCATGTGCTTCATCGCCGACATCGACGCCGAGGTGCGCGCCCGCGAGGAGCACGCCGAGAACGCCCAGATAAGGCAGCTTCGCGAACGTGACCAGCTCACCGGCATCTACAACGCCGCCACGTTCTACGCGAAGGCCAGCGCGCTGCTCGAAGCGCACCCCGAGCGCTGCCACGAGGCGATCTACCTGGACATCGAGCACTTCAAGCTGTTCAACGAGTGGCACGGTCGCGAGGCCGGCGACGAGATGCTGCGCGCCATAGCCAATCGCCTCTCCAACCTGGCCGAGCGCTACGAGGGCGTGGCGGGCTACCTGGGCGGCGACGACTTCGCGCTCGTACTGCCCCACGGCACCATAACCGAGGACGCCGTCGACCGCCAGCTGAAGCTGCCTCCCTTCGACTCCGAGGACGCCATCGGGTTCCGCCCCGCCATCGGCGTGTGCTCCGTCGAGGAAGCGGGACGCTCCATCAGCACCGCCTGCGACCACGCCATGCTGGCCATGGCCACCGTCAAGAACACGTACGCCAAGCGCGTGGCCTGGTACGAGGAATCCATGTCCGAAGAGCTGAAGAACGAGGCGAAGCTGCTGCTGGAGGTGAAGCAGGCGCTGAAGAACCGCGAGTTCGTGCCGTACTGGCAGCCCCAGTGCAGCACCCGCACGGGGCGCATCGTGGGCCTCGAGGCGCTCGTGCGCTGGCAGCACCCGGAGCGCGGGGTGGTCATGCCGGGAGCCTTCATCCCCGTGCTCGAGCGCAGCGGGTTCATAGCCAGCCTCGACCTGTACGTATGGGACGAGGTGTGTCGGCACCTGCGCTCGTGGATCGACCGCGGCTGCCGGCCCATCCCCGTGTCCGTGAACATCTCGAGGGCCGACCTGTACGCCATCGACGTGGTGGACACGCTTGAGGGCCTGGTGGGCACGTACGGCCTCGACCACAGCCTGCTGGAGCTGGAGATCACCGAAAGCGCCTATGCCGAGGACCGAAAGATGGCCGAGGCGGTGAGCAGGCTGAAAGCGCTCGGCTTCACCATCCTCATGGACGACTTCGGCAGCGGCTACTCATCGCTCAACATGCTGAAGGACATCACCGTCGACATACTCAAGATCGACATGGGCTTCCTGAACCGCAACGACAACACGCGACGCAGCGAGAGCATCCTCGAGGCCGTCGTGTCCATGGCCCGCCTCATGGACCTGCGCATCATCGCCGAAGGCGCCGAGACGAAGGAACAGGTGGGTTTTCTGCAGGACATCGGCTGCGACTACGCCCAGGGCTACTACTTCCACCGCCCCATGGACACCGAGCATCTTGAGGCCCTGCTCGCCCAGCCCGACGCCGTGGACTTCCGCGGCGTGCTCGCGCCCATGATGGAGCTTATCGACATGGACGCCCTGCTGAACGAGAACGAGACGAGCAGAACCCTCGTCGACAACCTCATCGGCGGCATGGCCGTGTACGCCGTCTACCCCGACCGCTTCGAGCTGCTGCAGGTGAACAACTCGTACTATCGCGTGACCGGTTGCAACGCCGTCGACCTGCACGAGCGCCAGCGGTACATCTTCCGCCAGGTGCACCCCGACGACCGGGGCCTCGTCATGAGCCTGTTCGAGCAGGCCGAGCAGCACCCCGTGTCGGGCTCCGAGGGAACGATCCGCCGCTACCGCCTGTGCGGGGACCTCATGTGGCTGCACATGAAGGTGTTCTTCCTCAGACGCGAGCAGGACCGCAGCATCTTCTTCGCCTCGCTTTCGGACGTGACGGGCCAGAAGGAGCAGGAGCTGGAGCTGCGCTCTTCGCAAACCGCGCTGAACGACGTGCTGGGCCTGCCGTCCGCCGAAAGGGCGCTCGACGACATGTCGTCCGAAAATCGCCAGGTGGCAGCCCAGATATTCCTGGAAAACGTGCCGGGCGGCCTCATAGGGGGCTACTGCGAGGAGGGCTTCCCCATCCTGTTCGCCAACGAGGAGATAGCCCGCATGGCGGGCTACGACACGTCGGCGGAGCTCATCGAGGCGCTCGACGGCAAGGTGGGCAACTCCATCCATCCCGACGACCTGCCGCACGTCATGGAGGACATCGGGCCGGACTACTACGAGGGCCTCGACTACACCACCCAGTACCGCATGCCCCGCAAGGACGGGTCCTGGTTCTGGGTGGCCGACCACGGAAGGGTCGTCCGAACGAAGAACGGTCGCCTGGCCATCGCCAGCGTCTGCCTCGACATCGACGACTCCGTGCGCATGCAGCAGGAACTGGCCCTGGACGACGAGATGCTGCACCGTATCATCCTCCAGGCCAGCCTGAACGTGTGGATATACGACGTGGAGCACGACCGCCTGACGTTCCAGAACCTCTCGTCCGACGGGTTGGCGGCGCTGCTGGCCTCCGCGGACCGCTTTGCCCCCGAGCAGGGCGCTGCGACCGCCGACCGGGCGGGACGCATGCTCAGGCGCCTGGCGCGCGAGGCCCTGCACGACGGCGTGCCCGTCCGCGAGATAGAGGCGCTGGCCGAGGACGGCGACCCAACCCGGCTGCGCGTAACCTGCGAGGCCGTGCCCGACGGCACCGGCAGGCCCGTGCGCGTGATCGGCTATATCGAGAACGTCGCCCAGAGCGGCCCCGACACGGAAAGCGATTTGTTCGAGATGCTGAAGGGCCGGGCCGTGGACCACTGGTGCGTCAACCTGCGCACGCACAGCTTCCTGGACGCGTCGGACCGCCGGGCGTGGAGGCGGGCGGTGGGCGCCGTGCTGGAGGACTGGACGGACACCACGCCGGCCGAGCGCATCGGGCGCACGGTGCGCACCGTGAAGGACGCGGAGGCGGTCAAGTCGTTCCTCGACTTCGATGCCATGCTCGCACGCTTCGAAGACGGGGTGCTGTTCGACTCGCTGGAGTACCGCCAGGAGGACGAGCGGGGCGAGCGCTGGATGGAGCTGGGCTACCGCCTTATCCGCATCGAGGCGGGCGGCGACGTGTACGCCTACCTTTCCGTGACCGACATCGACCGGCGCAAGCGCCGTGAGCTCGATCTGGAGGACAAGGCTCGCCACGATGCGCTCACGGGGCTGCTGAACCGCCAGACCGGCGCGGCGCTGCTGCCGGAAGCCCTGGCGAAGACGCTGCGCAAGGGCACCGCGGGCGCGTTCGTCATCATCGACTTGGACGACTTCAAGCTGGTCAACGACCGCCACGGTCACCTGTCCGGCGACACGGCGCTGGCCGACGTGGGCCGGCACCTGCGCAGCGCGTTCCGAAAGAACGACCTGGTGTGCCGTTGGGGCGGCGACGAGTTCATCGTGTACTGCGACGACATCACGCGGGCCAGCCTGGCGCGGCGCGTGGGCACGCTGTGCGGCAAGCCGTGGACGACCAAGGTGAGGGGCGGCACCACCATCGAGGTGTCCGCCTCGGCCGGCGTCGTGCTCGTGCCCAAGCAGGGCACGGAGTTCAAAACGGTGTACGACCGCGCCGACGCGGCGCTGTACCGGGCGAAGTCGATGGGCAAGGCGCACTTCTGCTTCTACGAGCCCGGCATCCCGTCGCCCCTCGCCGATTGAGCCTGGGCCTACACGCCCAGCCCCACCGTCAGGTGCATCATGTAGAACGCGAAGCGCATGACGAAGATGCCGGCCAGCACGAGCACGCACGCCGCGCTGGCGCGGCCGACGCCCAGGGAGCGCCGGCCCTCGAGCGCGCGGTTTAGCAAGACCTGCGCGTCAAGGCCGATGCCCGCGAGCGCCAGCACGCCGAACGCGGCGATCATGAGACCGTAGTACGGCACGAGGTCCGAGGCGGCGAGGAACGCGTTCGCAATGCGCGGCAAGTCGGCGCTCTGCAGCCCGAACGACACGAGGTTCGCGGCAAGGGCCGCCGCCGACAGCGCCAGCAGCGTGCGCCCGAAACGGCCGCACGCCGGCTCCCAACGCGCGGCGCGCAGGCCCACGAGCGCAAGAACCGGACCGCCCACCAGCGCGTTCAGCCACAGGTTCAGCGGCACGTACACCGTGTACCACGACACGATGGTCTCGGCGCTGTAGGCGAAGGCCACGGACGTGACGAACACGATGCCCGCCGCCATGGCCAGCGCCATCCAGGGGCGCTGCAGCCCGACGCGCGGCTGCTCGGCGAACGAGTAGAGCCAGTAAACCCCTGCCAGAGCCAAGAACACCACGGCGCAGAACACCTCGGTGGAAAGCGGGCTGCGGCCCACTCCCAGGAACACGTAGAGAGCGTTCGCCGGATTGCCCAAATGGGTGGCCGAGGCCACGAGCCCCACCATGGTGGTGACCAGCGGTATGCTTAGAAACTGGTTGATGCGCTGCCGCGCGTCGGCCGGCATGCCCGTCCGAAGAAGCGGCAGGCCCATGAGGATGAACGCGACGACGCCCGACGGTGCGAGCGTCGTGAACAGGACGAGCGTTATCTCGCCCAGCGCCGTGCCCATCCCCGACAGCATGGCCCCCTCCTAGCGGTAGAACCGCGGGTAGGCCACGTCGAGGGCGCGCTCGGACTGGATGCCCTCGAGGCTCGCCTTCGCCAGGCGCGCTAGTCCCTCGTAGAACGGCTGCTCCGCGGCCTCGGCCAGCTCGTCCAGGAAGTGCGACGACCACGGCAGCAGGTGCAGGCGCAGGAAGTCGTCCAACGCCTCGGGACGGTTGCGGGCTATCCACGCCATGAGCACGAGCATGAGGCCGATGTGGTCCTCGGGGGTCTTGTCGTCCACGAGCCGCTCGATACCCTGCGCGCGCATCCAGGCGCGCAGCGCGAGCGTGCTCTCGCCGAACACGACGCACTCGCGGTCGGTGTACACCGAACCCCACGGCGGTGCCGGCTTCGGCGCCGGGCCCACGAACAGGCGGCGGTACTCCCACACCAGGTCGTCGTCCTCGACACCGCGCGCAAGCCCCTCTTTCATGAGCGCCAGGTCGCCATGCGCCTCGGCCTCTTCCGCGAACGGCCACTCCGCGGCGGCTGCATCCACGTCGAGCGCTGCCAGCGCCTGGAACGCTGCGCCGGCCTCGCCCGTCTTCGGGTCCTGCAGGAAGAACGGCCCCAGCGTCTCGCCCACGAAGGCGATGCCCTCGAGCATGTCCCGGCCGTCCTGCATGTTCTCGTCCATAGTTCGTCCCCTCCGTCGAAACCAGCAAGGTACGCCACATTGTAGCGTACCTTGCCTCCGTCAAAGTATTCGTTTCGGAACCGTGCCGGCGCGCCTTCCCTAGAAGCTCAGGCCCACGGAAAGCTGCACGGCATAGAACACGAGGCGGGCGACGAAGATGCCGATCACGGCCATGACCGCTCCGAAACCGGCCATCGCCACCGGGCTCTTGCCCAGAAGCGCTGCCACGGTGCCCGCCGCCGCCAGCACGAGGCTGGCGGCGGCCACCGCAAGGTAGATGGTGACGTCTGCCACGAGGTCGGCACCGGACACGAGGGCGTTCTCCATGCCGCCCACGCCCATGACCTGGACGCAGAACCCGCCGATGGCGAGCACCGCGCCGGCTGCGGCCACCACGATGCCGGCCGTCTTGAACGAGCCCTTAAGCGCATCGGGGAGCGCGCCGGCAAGGCCCAGCACCAGCGTGCCCAGCGGCATACCGCCCAGCAGGGCGAAGCCCAGCAGCTGCACCACCACGAGCGGCGAGTTCCACGAGGCGATGGTCTCCATCATGTAGGCCATGCCGGTGAAGCAGGCGAACACGGCGGCGGCCACGGCCACCACGGCCACGAAGCCCTTGCGCGCGCCGCCGGAGAGCTTGCCGGCCAGTGCCAGGATCACGTACACCAGGGCCAGCACCACGAACAGCGAGCCCACGAGGATCTCGTTCGACAGCGGCGAGGAGCCGATGCCGGCGAACACGCCCGCCGCGTGCAGCGGAGAGGCCAGGTGGAAGAACGAGGCGGCAAAGCCCACGAGCACCACGACGAACGGGATGAGCGTCATGCGGTCGATCTTCTTCACCTGGTCGTCGGTGAACGTCGTGGTGAAGAAGGCCAGCGCGAGCGCGATGAAGGCGCCGGCGCCCATCGGGGCCAGGGTCGTGAACAGCGCCAGAGGCAGTTCGGCGAATGCGGCCTCCATGCTACATCACCTCCAGGGGGTTGACGACCTTGCCGTCGGCGCTGCCGGCAGGCTTGGCGTCCGCGGAAGGCTTGATGTACAGGTTCGGGTTCGTGTAGTGCGGCTCGGGCAGCGGCGCGATGTTGCCGCGCTCGCCCACCTTGGACATCTCCTCCACCGTGCCGAAGTCGAGCGCGCGGGCCGGGCAGGCCTCCACGCACACCGGCTTCTCGCCGGCCGCCACGCGCTCGGCGCAGCCGTCGCACTTCACGGAGTGGCCCTTGGAGCGGTCCACCTTCGGCGCGTTGTACGGGCAGGCCATGTGGCAGTAGCCGCAGCCCACGCACTTGTCGGCGTCCACGGACACGAGGCCCGTCTCCGCATCCTTGTGCATGGCGCCCGTGGGGCACACCTTCGTGCACGCCGGGTCGTCGCAGTGGTTGCACGACAGCGACAGCGGGTAGCTCGTGCACGTGGAGGTGAAGCAGCCGTTGGCGTCCCTCACCGTCTCGCCGCTCGTCACCTCGTACACTTTGCGGTACGCGACGCCCAGGTCAAGATCCTTGTAATCCTTGCAGGCCATCTCGCAGGTCTTGCAACCGGTGCAGCGAGTGCCGTCGAAAGAAAATGCGTAATGCGTCATGATCTATCCTCTCCTTTCCTCGCCGCTATGCCTTCACGACTTCGCAGATGTTCGTGTGCTGCGGGTTGCCCTTCGACAGGGGCGAGGGACGCTGGGTCGTGAGCGTGTTGATGCTGCCGCCCTTGTCCACGCGGTCGCCCGCCATGTCGGCGTCGTGCCACGCGCCCTGGGAAACCGCCACCGTGCCGGGAACCACGCGGGGCGTGACCTTGGCCAACAGCTCGATCTCGCCGAACTCGTTCTTCACGCGCACCGTGTCGCCCTGCTCGATGCCGCGGGGCTCCGCGTCCACCGGGTTGATCCAGGCTTCCTGCGGGTTGACCTCCTTGAGCTCGGGCATGAAGCCCCACGAGCTGTGGATGCGGCCGCGGTAGTGGAAGCCGGACAGCGCGAGCGGGTACTCGTCGGTCGTGTTCTCCACGCCGTACCACTCGGGCAGGTACACGGGGATCGGCGGCATGGTGTCCAGACCGGGCAGCGTGTCGTCGGCCTCGAGCTCCCAGCCCTCGGTGAACTTGAGCAGCTTCTCGGAGAAGATCTCGATCTTGCCGGACGGCGTGTCCAGCTTGTTCGCCACCGGGTCGTCGCGGAACTTCTTCATGGACACCACCGGCGCGTGCTCCTCGATGTATACGCCCATCTCCACGGCCTCATCCCAAGTGGGAAGCTTCGGGCTCTTCTCGCGCGCCTTCTCGTACTGCTCCTTGATGCGCTCTTCCTCGGTCTTGCCCTCGGTGAACTCGTCGGCCACGCCGAACTTCTCGGCCATGAGCGTGGCCATCTCGTAGGCGGTCTTGCGCTCGAACTTGGGCGACGTGCAGGCCGTGCCCGTGATCATGTAGCCCGTGTCGGAGCCGGTGGAGATCTGCGAGGTCTGCTCGAAGCGGAACAGGTCGGGCAGGATGACGTCGGAGTACTTCAGCGAGTCGCACATGACCGTGTCGATGCCCAGGATGAACTCGCACTTGCTCTCGTCGGCCAGGACGTCGTGCGCCTTGTTGATGTCGGAGTGCTGGTTGGTCAGGCAGTTGCCGGCGTAGTTGATCATGTACTTGATGTTCACCTTGAGCGCGTCGGCGTTCTTCACGCCGGCGTTCTTCGCCGTCATCTCGGTGCCATGGTCGATGGCATCGGTGAACAGGAAGCACGGGATGGAGGTCTTCACCGGGTTCTTGCCGGCGTCCATGGACACGCTCGCCGGGCTCGTGCGGTCCTCGCGGGTGCCGTTGTTCGTGCCAGGCAGGCCGATCTGACCCACCAGGCAGGGCAGCGCCATGATGGCCCAGGCCGTCCACTCGCCGTTGCTGCGGCGCTGCGGGCCCCAGCCCTGGTTCACGTAAAGGGGCTTCGTCGTGCCGATCTCCTCGGCCAGCTCCTCGATGCGCTCGGCCGGGATGCCGGTGATCTTGGCAGCCCACTCGGGCGTCTTCTCCACCTTGTCGTAGCCCTCGCCCATGATGTAGGCGTAGTAGGACAGGTTTTTGCCCTTATAGGCCTCGGGCATGGTCTCCTCGTCGTAGCCCTGGCAGTACGTGTGCAGGAAGTCCAGGTCCACCAGGTCGTTCTTGATAAGGTAGTGGGCGATGCCGGCCACGAGCGCCGCATCGGTGCCCGGGTTGATGGGCAGCCACTGCTCGGAATGGCCCGAGATGGAGTCGTTCATACGGTAGTCGATCATGTAGATCTTCGCGCCCGTGCGCTCGCGCAGGTGCACCCAGTCGTAGTGCGTGGTCAGGCCGCCCTGGCGCGTCTCGGTGGGGCTGGAGCCGAAGATGAGCACGAGCTTGGCGTCCTCCGCCGTCTTGAACGAGCTGCCGCCGTTGCCCTTGGAGCCGTACATGTAGGGCGTGATGCAGGAGATCTGCGCCGTGGAGTAGCTGTTGTAGAAGTTCAGGTAGCCGCCCACGAGGTTCAGGAAGCGGTTGAACGGACGCGACGTGGTGGCCGACACGCCGGTGGCGTAGGGCACGTACACGGCCTCGTTGCCGTACTTGTCGATGACCTCCTTGAGCTTCGTGGCTGCAAGGTCGATGGCCTCGTCCCAGCTGATCTGCTCGTACTTGCCCTCGCCGCGCTTCCCCACGCGCTTCATGGGGTAGTTGATGCGGTCGGGGCTGGCAAGCCAGCGACGGTAGCTGCGGCCGCGCAGGCAGGCGCGCGGCTGCGGGTCGTCGAAGCCCGCGTCCTTGCTCGTGTAGGTATCCACCCACACCACTTCGTCATCCTGCACGTGGAACTTCAGGCTGCAGCGGCCCGGGCAGTTGATGGCGCAGTGGCCCCACGTGACGGTCTCCTCGGCGGCGGCGGCATGCGCTTGCGGCACGCCCGCCCCGAAGAGCGTGTTCGTGGCGGCCACGCTGCCGCCCACGGCTGCCAGCGCACCGAGCGCACCGGTCGTCTTCATGAACGTACGGCGGCTCAGACTCGGCATGATGTCTGACATGACACTCCCCCTTCGGTAGTCCTCGATGCGTCCCGCGCCTCCCGCGCCGGACGCCTTGCCGGTCCGCCTTTCGGGTTCCCCCCAAGACGGAAACGGCTCCATAACGGGGCCTACCATACCCTTATCGGAGAAAACGCGTGTCACATAAAATGTGGGAACTTTGAGTATTCGCAGGTCAACTGCCTGCATGTGAGGGTGTATGTGACAGCGCTCCCCGCCGCCGCCCCAACCGTCAGCGCAGGGCGCTCAACAGTGCCGGCGGCGCCGTGAGCACCAGGCTGGGGTACGTGGCGTCCGCAGGAGGCAGCGGCGGGATGCTCGCCAGCTCGCCATAGGAGGCGCGGAGGTCGCGCATCTCGCCGAAATGGAGCGCGTCTTCGGGACAGGCTTCCACGCAAGCGGGCTGCTTGCCCGCCTCTACGACGGCGGCGCAGGCATCGCAGATGACGGCCACGCCATGGCGCGGGTCGATCTTCACCACACCGTAGGGGCACGCCCGGGCGCAGTCCCCGCACCCGGTGCAGAGGGCGGTCACCACGCTCATAAGGCCGGTACCCGGCTGCTTGCGCAACGCCTCCTCCGTGCAAGCAGCCATGCAGGCAGGGCGGGCGCAGTGCAGGCAGCTTACCGAGATGAAGTACGCAAACAAGGTGAGCGAGCAGGTGCCGTCGGGCGCCTCCTCCCAAACGCCGCCTTCGTAGGAGGTCACGGTGCGGCAGGATAGCTCGTCCGGCACGCGGCACTGCGCGCAACAGGCATCGACGCAGGCGCGGCATCCGACGCAGCGCACGGCGTCGACGTGAAATCCATAGGGCACGTTGTTCCTTTCATCATCCCCTCCGCTCCACAACCCATCACGTCATGGTATCGGGCACCGCTTCTGCAACGGTGCCGATCACCAGAGCATTCAACGAACCGTGGGCGCCCCGTTGCCCCGGCGTAACGCGTGCCCCGGCCCTGCGGCAGGCACGGGCGAGCCCAATCGGCTATACTGCACTCCTGTCTCTCGTCGCATGTCCGATGAAACCCGGGGGGAGCCCTTTGCAGCCAGCAGCCGTCATCCGCATACTGAAGCCGAACGTCACGTCGCTCGGCTACGCGCTGTTCCTGGCCATCAATGCCGCCGGCGTATGGGGAGGCGTGTTTCCGTTCCTGCCCTTGGAGTTCCAGACGCCCGAGATCGTGTTCTGGTTCTTCCTGGCGCAATCGCTCGTGTTCTCGGCGAGCTACTTCGCCAGCGCCTTCGGCGTGTACTTCCTGCCCGGGCCCACGCGGCGCTTCATGGTCATGCTGGCCGCCGCGCCTTACTTCCTTGGCTGGTGCTGCCTCATTGCGGCCATCTACCTGGACGCCTGGGCCCTTCCGCTCGTGGTGGTAGGCGGCGGCCTGCTGGGACTGGGTTCGGCCGGGTTCTTCATGCTGTGGCAGCGGCTGTTCGCCAGCTTCGATGCCGACCACGGCAACCGCGACCTCATCGTGGGCACGGCCTATGCGGCCGTCATGTACTTCGCGCTGTACCTCATACCGCAGGCGGTGACGGCCTACCTCATACCGCTTGTGTTCCTGCCGCTGTTCGGCCTGGCCATTGTTTTGAAAAGCCGCGAGATCGACCGCGACCAGCCCATGTTCGAAGACGTGCCGCGCGACCACCCGCACGTGTACCGCACCGTGGTGCGCGACTACTGGCGCAGCGCGTTCTGCGTGGGAGCGCTCGGGTTCTGCACGGGCATCATGCGCTCGTTGGCCATCGGCGAACCGCAGGTGGGAGCGCTGGTGAACGTGCTGTCCATGGCCGGCTCGCTCGTGGCGGCGGTCACGGTGCTGGTGCTGTGGCAGTTCAAGAACCTGCGCATGAACGTGGTGGGCGCCTACCGCGTGGTGTTCCCGTTCGTCATCACGTCGTTTCTGCTGCTGCCGTTCCTCATGGTGGCGTATGCGCAGTGGCTCGCGGCCATCCTGTACGCCGTGTACAGCGTGGCCATCGTGCTCATGATGATACAGTGCGCGCAGGCATCGCGCGACCGCGGCATCAACCCCGTGTTCGTGTACGGGTTCTTCGGCGGCGTGGTGTACGCGCTGCACGACGTGGGGTTCATCGGCGGGTCGTTCGCCGAGCAGATCTCCGTCACCGGCATCGAGCCGGTGGCCGTGGTGGCGCTGGTGGCCGTGTACCTGCTGGGGCTCATGTACTTCGTGGGACAGGGCGGGTTCCGCCGGATATTCGCACGCGGCAGCGACGCGGAGAGCATCGAGCTGGTGGCGCTGCGACCCGCCGGCGAGGCGGCGCGGCCCGCTGCCAAGGCCGCGCCCGCTGCGAAGGCAGCCCCCGTCGCGAAGGCGAAGCGTACGCCCGTGGCAAGCGAGCCCTTCTACCAGGACCGCATCTCGAAGCAGGCCGAGCTGCTGCGCCAGCACTACCGCCTGAGCGCACGCGAGACCGAGGTCATGGAGCTCATCGCGCGCGGCAATACCGTCGCCCGCATCGCCGAGGACCTCGTGGTGTCCGAGAACACCATCCGCACGCACTCCAAGCGCATCTACACCAAGCTGGACATCCACAAGAAGCAGGAGCTTTTGGACCTCATCGACTCGTTCGACCCGAGCGAGCTGGGGGACTAGGGCAGTTCGCAGGGCGCCTGCGCCGACCGTACAGCCTGCTACGCAGAAGCTTCTTCCCTCGCCTTCTTTCGACTCGCGGCCGCGTCGCTCCAGCCAGATGCGCCCGGGGGCGGTCTTCGCTCTTCCCTTCTACGGAATTTCGACCCTCCGAGTCACCGTTTTGGCCGCTTTGAAGCTCGCTCGGATTCGATGAGGGCAATCCGTTTACGCCGAACTGGGCAAACACAATCTAAAGCCTTGGAACGCCACGGGAGCAGGTCCCCAACCCAATAAAAACACTTCAGAGCGATCGAAACGGTGATTCGGGAGAGCGCTTTTCTCGTGTATTGGGGCTTTGACACTGCCCTCCATAAGGAACCGCCCCGCGAGCAGCGGGGCGGTCTCATTCGTCTTTCACGGGTTGAACGAAGGCAGAGCCTGTGCGGAACCCTAGCGAGCCCAAGCGAGCCTCGATCTCGCGACTTTCGGCACGGTCCCGACGAACGCTGCGCCTTTAGAACTGCATGGCGTAGAACAGCACGCGGGCGGCAACGAGCGCGGCCAGCACCGCCACGTTGCCCAGGACCAGGTAGGGAACGGCCTTGGTCGCATCGGTCGCAGCCTGCCTGCGATAGCGCGCCTCGAGGTCCGGGACCACGTTGCCCTCGGCCGCCGGGCTGGCAGCTGCCGAATCGACGCTGTTCCACGGCATGGCCGCAGCGCCCGCAGTGCTGCCGAGGGGTGCCGCGGAGCGGCCCGAGAGCGGCCCGCTCAACGCTCCGCGCATGCAGGCGAGCGCCACCACGAAACCGGCGATGGACACGATAAGGTACACCCATGCGCCTGGCAAGGCATCGGCGCCGGGGAAGATCGCAGCCACCGTGGCTTGGGCGTTCATGAGCTGTACCGTGACGGAGAAGATGGACACCACCGCGCCCACGAGCGCCGTGACGAGCGCTGCCGTGCCGAAGCGCGTCTCGCGCGCCTCGGGAAGGGCCCTCGAAGCAGCGAGCACGAGCATTCCCAGCGGCACACCGCTTGCCAGGCTGAAGCCGGCGAACCCGAGGGGCACGATGACCGAGGCCCACAGCGGGACGTCCGACATCATGTAGGCCACGCCGATGGCCACCGAGTACACCACCGCCAGCACGGCCACCACCGTGGCGAACGCCTTGCGCGCGCCGTCGGACAGCCGGCCGACCATGGCCACGACCCAGTACACCAACGCCACGACGGCGAACGCCACGGCCATGAACACCGCGAACCCGAACGCCCCGGGATCTATCCCTTGGATAACCAGAAGCGCGCTTTGCGGCGTGTTCATGAACGCGACGGCCGCGATCACACCCACTGCCAGGATGACCAGGGGAAAAAACGTCCAGCGGTCGATGCGCCGCAAGGTCTCCGCCGAGAAGCGCGTCGTGAGGAATGCAATGGCCAAGCCGATGAACGCGCCCGAGGCCATGGGCGCGGCCGCCGTGAAGAACACGAGCGGCAGTTGCAGATACACCAGATCCATAGAACCAACCTCCTTGAAGCGCTAGGCTCCTTCGAATGCCGTCATTATCCGCGGCTATCGTAGGCGCCCCGGCGGAGGTGGCTCCGAGGTCCCCGCCGATTCCTCTAAGGCGTTGCCGGGCCGAAGCGCTCCCGCGATGCGAGCCTTCGCGGCTCCCATTTGAAGAAGCGGTTCAGCGCATGCGGGCGCCCCGGAGAGGGGCGCCAAAGGATCTTCCGGTTTTCGAGAGGCATTTAGCGCAGCCCGAAGACGTCCTGGATAGAGTAGACGCCGGCGGGCTTGCCGTCGAGGAACTGGGCGCAATCGACGGCGCCGCGGGCGAAGCAGTCGTCGCTGTAGGAGTAGTGCGTGATCTCCAGGCGCTCGCCCAGGCCGCCGAAGTACACCTTGTGGTCGCTCGTGATGTCGCCGGCGCGCAGCGAGTGGAAGCCCACGCCGCCGGGCTTGCGCGCGCCGTGGCCGCCGCGGCCGTATTCGGCCAGATCGTCCAGCGTGGTGCCCTTGAGCTCGGCGATCATGGTGCCGATGATGACGGCGGTGCCGCTGGGCGCGTCCAGCTTGTCGCGGTCGTGCTGGTCGATGATCTCGATGTCGCACTCGTCCGCAAGAGCGCGCGCGGCCGTCTCCACGAGCGCGAGCATGACGTTCACCATCTTGGAGGTGTTGCATTTGAAGATGACGGGGATACGCGCGCCCGCCGCCTCGAAGCGCTCGAACTGCTCGGGCGTGAAGCCGGTGCTGGCGGTGACGAGAGCCTTCCCGTGCTCGACGGCCAGGTCGAGCGTTTCAAGACATTGCTCCACGCTGGACACGTCGATGAGCGCGTCGCACTCGCCGATGATCGACGCGAGGTCGTCCACCACGGGGATACCCAAGTCGCGCCCGAGGCCTGCCACCTGGCCGAGGTCGCGGCCGATGTAGTCGCGCCCTGCGGGCCCCACGCCGCCAACGAGCTCCATGCCCTCGCGCTCGTCCACGAACCGGCAGATGGGCTGGCCCATCTGCCCATGGCATCCGACGACGATCACCTTCATACCGCGCTCCTTCCAACCGCGTGGCCGCATCGCCAATTGGCACGCTGCCCATTTTCGCAAGTATAAGCGGTGCGAGCGGCAAATGACCTATGGCGAGTCAACAAAGGTTGGGTCCGGTCGCCTTCCGGTGCACACTAATCACCGATTATTGCAAAATTTGGGCGCTACCCGCTTTCCGCAGTTTCGCCATCAGGTACTTTCCCGACCCATTCCTTAAAGCTCGCCCTATCTCCTGCCTTGAGACCGGAAAACGGTATAAAACTGGTGAATAGTGTGCACCGGAAGGACTTTTAGCGACCAACGAGCACAGCCATCGGGAATTGGCCCCGCGCGATTGCCACGGTGCCGCCCCGAACAGCGACTGCCCTATCGCCCCGAGCTGCGGCCCTATCGCCCCAGGCTTCGGCCCTATCGCCGCCGGGTCAAGCCCGTCCCTGCGGCCCTATTCCCCAGCGCTCTCCTCGCCGAACAGCACGTCGAACAGGTAGCGCGTGATGGTGGCGCGGCGCACCACGCCGATGAGCTTGCCATCCTCGTCGATGACCGGCACCTTCTTGAACTTCTTCTTCGCCAGCACGTCGGCGATCTCGCCCGCGGTTTGGTCAGCCGTTGCGCACAGCACCTTCTGCACGGCCAGCTCCATGACGTTGCGGTGCTTGAGCGCGCGGGCCTTCTCCTCGAAGGACTCGTTGTCGTACAGCACCATGTTGGCGTAGCCGCCGCCGAAGATGGAGCGCGTCTTCTGCGCGGCCACCGCCTTCATGATGTCGCCGTCGCTGATGAACCCCACCACGTGCCGGTCCTCGTCGATGACGGCGAGGCCGCTCGTGCCCAGGTCGTTGAACAGGGCCACGATCTCGCCGAGGTTCTGGTCGTAGCGGCACGTGTACACGTCCCGCTCCATGATGTCGCCTATCGTGCGGTTCATCGTCCCGCCCCTTCCGTCGCTTCCTCCATGCACGCGGCCGCAACGGCGACCGTCGCCTTCACAGGCGCCTCGGCCTCCGTCTTCCCGGACGCCCCAACTTGCGGCGCCGGCGCGGTAGCGGTGTGCTTCTTCACGTTGCGCACCTTCAAGATGGCGATGATCAGCGCGACCGCCGCCACCGCCGCGGAGATGCCGTACGCCACGTCGATGCCCGCCGCCGTGGACGCCACGGGGCCGGCCTCGGCGTTTGCCGCGGTCACCATGGTCATCACCGTCACGATGAGCGCCGTGCTCACCGCGCCGCCCACCTGGCGACCCGTGTTGCTGATGGCGTTGCCGTGCGCGATCATGTCGTTCGGCAGCGCGTTGATGCCCCAGGTGGTCACCGGCATGTTCGCCAGCGTCAGCCCCGAGGATTGGATGACGTAGAACACCACGAGGTACGCGACCGTCGTCTTGTCGTCGACGAAGGACAGCGCCGCCAGCGAGCCGGCGAGCCCCGTCAGGCCCACGATGGCGATGACGCGCGGGCCGAACCTGTCGAACAGCATGCCGCTGATAGGGCTGAGGAAAATGGTGGCCACGGCGCCGGGCGTCATGAGGATGCCGGTTTCGAACGCCGTCAGCCCCAAAACGTTCTGCAGGTAGATGGGCAGGATGACGCTGCCCACGGCCAGCGCCGAGTTGACCACCGTCACGATGACGGCCGAGTACGCGAACGTGGGCGTCTTGAGGGCGCGCAGTTGCAGCAGCGGCTCGTCGATGTGCAGCTGGCGATGGATGAACCACGCGAGCGCGATCACGCCTACCACGATGCTGCCGATGACCACGGCGTTGCTCCAACCCAGCGTACTGGCGCTGGAGAAGCCGTACAGCAGCCCGCCGAACGCGAACGTGGACAGGATGATGGACGGCACGTCGAGGTGCGGGCGCTTGAGCTCGCCCACGTTCGTGAGCAGGAAGAAGCTCACCACCAGCACGAGGATGGCCAGTGGGATCATCGCCCAGAACATCATGCGCCAACCCCACGCGTCGATGATGCCGCCGGCCAGCACGGGGCCGGCCGCCGGCGCGCAGCTCATCACGATACCGGCCATGCCCATGGCCGTGCCGCGCTTCTCGGGCGGGAAGATGAGCATGGGCACCACGCCCACGAGCGGAAGCTGCACGCCTGCGCCGGCCGCCTGCAGCACGCGGCCCACGATGAGGAGCTCGAACGAGGGGGCCGCTGCGCACAGCGCCGTGCCCACGATGAACGAGACGAGCGAGACGAAGAACAGCTTTCGCGTGGAGAAACGGTCGATGAGGAACCCGGTGATAGGCACCATGATGCCGTTGACCAGCATGTAGATGGACGTCACCCACTGCGCAGTGCCGGCCGAGATGGAAAACGCGTCCATCAGCTTCGGCAACGCGGGCGACAGGACGGTCTGGTTCAGGATGGCAAGGAACGCACCGGCCAGCACGATGCCGATGACGGTGATCTCCTTGCGGGTCACCTTGTGCTGCTGGGCTATCAATTGTTGCTCGTTCAAGAGCGCATCAACTTCCTTTGCGAACGCGTCGAAGACCAAGCCGCGCCGAAGCGGCGGTCGATCGTCGAGTATGGGATTTCGAGGGGAATGAAAGCTGCCGGGGACGCGTCAGCGGACGCGCATCACCCAAAGGGGGCTCGTTCAGCGCCAACCCTGCCACACGCCGTAGTCCACTTCGCCATGCGCGCGGAACGCGGCCGTGCGCGAGCGGCGCCGCGAAAGCTGGGCGAGGCTGGCGTAGCGTTCGTATAGGTTCAGAAGCGATTTCATAGCGGGCAAGTATACCGGAAGCCGAAACCCCCGTATCTTCGAGAAAGCAGCCCGCTTCAAGCGATTTCCACAGGTCCGGCAAAAACGGCAACGATCCGCAAAGCAGGGCATCGGAGCCGAAGGTTCGTGGCAGGTTTCGACGGAAAACCGCCGCGACCCGGGCCCTATCCGGCGCGGGGCGCGGAGCGAGCCGCATCGATCGCACGACCCGCCCAGCGCCATCGGGCAGAAGGCGCTTCTACGCTTTCCGCACGTCCACCCAGAGGTCGAATTGCGCGGCGCCGCCCCCGATGGGGTCGCAGACGCCGCCTCCACCGGCGAGCTTTTCCTCAGGCAGCAGCTCGTTCATGCAGAACCCGCGCCCGCGTCCTCCGGCCAGGCCGGTCTTCTGCTTGCCGGGCTCGTTGCCATCGAGGACGCCCTCCTCTTCCAAGTAGTCGGGCGCCGGGCCCACCGACTCGCCGTCGATGACGATCGGACGCGCGGCGTAGCCCGCATGTCCGAACGAGTAGTTTGCGCCCACCACGCCGGGACGGATGCCCTCGGTCACGCGCACATGCCCGGCCAGCACGCCCTCGGGTCCCACGATCTCCACGGCGTCGCCGTTCGCCAACCCGCGCTCGGCGGCATCGGCCGGCGCCATCCACACGAAATTCTCGGTGGTCAGCTCGCGCAGCCACGACGAGGCGATGGTGCGGTGCGTGCCGTTCGTGCGGGCCTTCCAGTTGATGAACGCGAGCGGGCGCTCGGAGGGGCGCTCCATCGGCGTGCCATCGGCGAAGGCGACGGGCGCCGCATGGGCCAGGCCGTCGAAGTTCTCGCCGGTCAGCGCGTCTTTCAACGAAGCCGTCTTCGGATCGTAGAACGCGCACAGCCCGGCGTAGCGCGTCTTGATGAGGTCGCCCTCGTAACCGTCTCCCTTCGTCGGGTCGGCCGACGCGAAGCGCCCGCCGCGGTTGAGGACGTACACCACCTTCGGCCACTCCTCTTCCGTGACCGCGGCCTTCCACGTCGCGAGGTCGAAGGCACCGCCCAGCGCGCGGGTGCGAGCGCGCTCGAACAGGGCCAGCTCGTCGGCATCGGCGTCGGGCACCGGCTGCTCGCCGGCGTACGCGATGTTCGCGGCCATCTTCAGCCAGTAGTCGTACTCGTTCGACAGCGCCGCCGTGCCACCCGCGCCGTCCTTGCCCACCGGCACCGCGCCCTCGCCCACGCCCGGCAGGTTGAGGCGCGCCATGAGGTCCAGGTACACGTCCTCCACCGAGCGCGGGCCCTCGTACGCCCGCACGGCCGGCTGCCCCAGCTGGATGAGCTGGTAGGGCTGGTTGGGATAGATGCTCTCCTGGCTGAACCGCTCGAGGTACACCTTGTCGGGCAGCACGAAGTCGGCGTAGCGCGACGTGTCGCCTATCTCCACGTCGAACGACACGAGCAGGTTGATCTTGGCCGGGTCGCCCAGCACGTCGACCAGGCGGTCGCCGCCCGACGTGGAATCCACGAGCGAGTGGCGGTGGATGAACAGCGCGCCCAGGTGGTCGTACACGTAGCCGGCGCGCAGCGTCGGGACGATCTCGTGCGACAGGTTTCCCGGCAGAGGGTACCATGGCCGGGGTGCCGGGTAGCCGTCCTGCTTGAAGTAGCTGGTCTTCTCGTACTCCGTCTTCTGGCGCGTGATGGGAATGCCCCAGCCCGCGTGCGCGTCCGGTACCGTCTGCAGGTCGTAGCGGCCCGTGAACGGGGCGAACTTGGCGGCGGCAGCAATATGGCCGCCCTTCCAATCGTGGTTGCCGATGAGGAAGTTGAGGTAGCCCACCGCGCGTACCGCGTCGAACCCGTTGGCGTGCATGGCCGGGCCGCGGTAGCTCATGACGCAGGCGCGCTTGCCGTGGCTCGTGAACTCGCGCGCAACCTCCTCCACCACGGCGGGCTCGATGCCCGCGTCGGCGGCGTACTCCTCGAGCGTCCGCTCCTCGATGCGCTCCTTCAAAAGCTGGAACACGCTTTTCACGCGCGTCGGCGCGCCCTTGACCTCCACCTGGGCGTCCGCCAGCAGATCGGCCGCGCCCTCCACGGCGTCGGCGGCGGTCAGCTCGCCGTCGACGAGCACGAACCGCGCGTCCTCGGCCAGCGGCTGGCCGTCGGCGCCGGCTTCTCCGGCACACCCGAGCAGCTTCGCGGTGACGACGGGGCGGTTCGGCAGATCGACCGCCACGAGGTGCGTCGCGTCCGACCACGTGGGCTCGCCGAGCGCCGCGGCCGCCCTCTTGCCGGGCGCCGCCAGATACCGGGCGTCGTAGCGCTCGTTGGCGACGATCCACGCCATCAGGGCGAAGGCCAGCTCGGCATCCTTGCCGGGCACCACGGGCAGCCACACGTCGGCCTTCGACGCGCTGCGGCCCTGGCGCGGGTCCACCACGTACAGCTTCATGCCGCGCTCGCGCGCGACGGACAGGCGCGGTGCCAGCCACGACGGCCCCTTGTTCGCCGTCATGGGCTCGGTGCCCCAGATGATGAGGCATTCGCAGTGGTCGATGTCGGCGTACATGCGCTTGTGGTTCGTCGTGGGGTGCGTGCGCACGTTGGCCATGACGCCGGTCATGCCGCATACGCCGCCGTGGTTGAAGTTGTTGACCGAGCCGAACCCCTGCTGCGTGAGGCGGTCGCCGATGAGGAACATGCGATCGCCGCCGGCCGAGCAGAACAGGTTGGACTTCGGGCCCAGGTCGGGGTGCGACGTGTCGATGAGGATGTCGGCCCACTTCACGTCGAACGCGTCCTGGGTCATCTCGCCGGACTCCACAAGCGCGACTTCGGCCTCCACCTGCTTCTTCGGCGCCCAGGCGTACCATTCCGCAATACCGGGCGTGCCGAGGGTCGGCGAGCCGTGCACGATCTCGTCGAGCGCCGTGTCCCAGTCCACTGTTTCCCACTCGTCGCTTCCGCGCGCGCCCACACGGCGCAACGGACGGGTGATGCGGAACCGATCGTGCACGAGCTGGACGCCCGACTGGCCTTTGAGGCAGATCATGCCGCCATTGGTCGCGCGGCCCTCGCGCGCCATGCCGTCGCCGGGAGCGAGCGCCTCCTCGGGCCGCGTGCCATAAGGCACGGGCGCGTAGGGCTGCGAGTTGAGCGGCGAGTACGGGTTGCCCGCGATCTTGCGCACGAGCGCCGTGGCCCCCTCGTTGGCCTGCGGGCCGTCGGCCGCATCGCACACGCGCACCTTGATGGTGCAGTACGTGTTGCAGTTGTTGCACATCGACAGGATCACGTCGTCGGCCGCGTACGCGCCGGTGGCGGTGCCTCGTCCATGTGGTGTGTCGGTCATAGGATCGTCGCTTGCCATATAAGCCCCCAATCCGGTTCCTGCCGCCAAAGCGCCTAACGCCACCGCGCAGCCCGCACCCACAACCGCGCGCCGCGACGGCGTGCCGAACACGCTTGCGGAATTCGGCTCGATCATACCGCTCGCACAAGAGCACGCAGACGGCGTTGCTACCGTTGGCGCGTATTCCGCGCCGACACCGCATGTTTCCTTCGACCGGCCGTCGTTACGCTGCGCTTCCATCGCGCACCTCCTTAGCCCTCGAGCCTTCGCCGCACGATGACGCATCCGCATCGGGCACCGCCTTTGTATACGCGCTCTCCAGCCAAACTTCTCCCTCACTCGCACCCATGCGCTCGAGCGGCAGCAACCTTACTGCCAAGCCGTAGCAACCCACAGCCAGCCCCAGCACATACAGCGCCACCATCACCTCGCCGAGGCTCGGCACATAGACCGGCGTGGGCATACCAGCCAAGAGCGGCACCGAAAACCCGGCCACCACCAGCACATAGCGCAACGCCAGCACGCCCGCCAGAGCCGCCAGCGCGGCAGCCACGGCCCACGCGCCGCCAGCACTGCCGCGATCGGCCCCAACGGCGCCGCCATCACGAGCGCCGCGCGAGCGCGCCGCGCCCACCGCCAGCAGCACCGCTGGCGCCACGAGGCCCAGCCCGATCTCACCCAGCCAGAACAGCGGCGCCAAAGGACCTGCCACCATTGCCTGTACGGGGGCAGCCACCGCCGGGTCTCCCGACAGCAGCGCCGGCGCCACTTGGAAGAATATGCAGAACGCCAGCGCAAACAACGACGCGGCCAGCACGCGGTTCAACCCCACGAGCACGCCGCCGTCCGGCTGCGCCCCGCGCAAGCGTGCCAGCAACCGGTACGCAACGACCAGAAACGCGGCCGCCGTCACGATAGCCATGACGTAGAACAGCACCGACGTGATGCCGCCCTCCCACAGCCCGCGGGTTTTCACCGCGGCAAAGAACATGCCCGTGCCGCCCGGAGGCCCCACAAACGAGGTGGCCACGCCCACGCCGGCCAACACGCGGATGGCCAAGTTCACGTTGCCCCGCCGCCTGAGCACGTCGGGGCTCGTCGCGCCCGCCGCCGATGCTTTCACACCCGACAACTCCGCACCTAACGCTCCCGCGCCCGGCGCGTCCGCGACCCCGTCGCCGCCCGCCGCAGCCTCGGCCGTGCGCTTGTCGTTCAGCAGCACCAACGCGAACTGCACGATGGCGATCACCATGAAGAACACGTACGCCTTGATCTCCCAAGCCAGCGGCGACGACCAGTGGAAGAACAGCAGCGTGCCCAGCGAGTGCCGGATGGCGCCCAAGTCGATGCCGATGAAGATCATCGACACCACAAGCGACACCATGCTCAAGCCCAGCGACAGGCGCACGATGGGCGCGAAGCACGGCAGCCTCAGCAGGTACACCAAAGCCGACAGCAGGTACAAACCGCCCGCCAGCCCCGAGAACCAGATGTACACCACCACCCACAAACCCCAGGGCACGGCGTTCGTGGCCCCGGCCATGCCCAGGCCGTTCGCCAGCCGGTCGAACATGAAGTACGCGCCCGCTGCCAACAGCACGCCCACGATAACGGCCCAACCTACCGTCGCGCGGCGCGAGAACGCCGCCGGCAACGCGTAAGCCTGCAACCGCGGCTCGCGTGAACCCCGCGCTTTTCGCGCCTTTCGCTCAGCGCTCGATGTCATAGCTCTTCACCTCGATCATTTCAGGTAGTAGACGGACGGGTTCGTACCCAGCTCTTCGCGCAGGCGGAACGCCCGCGGAGAGGCCGCCAGCTGCGCCACCTTCGACGCCGGGTCGTTCAAGTCGCCGAAGTACCGCGCGTCGCCGATGCACGTCTCGCAGCACGCAGGCGCCTCGCCCTCGGCGATACGGTGCGCACAGAACGTGCATTTGCGCACCGTGCCGTACGTACCGCGATACTTCCCGCGCGCCCCACGATCCACGCCGTACTCGGGCGCGGTCACCTGGTCGGCCGCCTGCATCTCGACGGCGTACGACGAGCCTTCGTCGGCCGACCGTGCGCCGTAGGGGCAGGCGGCGATACAGTACTTGCAGCCGATGCAGCGATCGGCGTCGATGACCACGATGCCGTCCTCACCGCGGTACGTGGCCTGCACGGGACACACCGACACGCACGCCGGGTTCTCGCACTGCATGCACGGGCGCGGCACCGCCTGTATGCGCACGTTGGGGAACGTCCCCGTCTCCTGCTCGAGCACCACGTTGTACGTAACGCCGGGCGGCGTGCGGTTCTCGGCCTTGCACGCCACGGTGCACGAGTCGCACCCGACGCATTTCGCCAGATCGATGACCATGCCCCAATGCGGGCGGGAGGAATCTTCCATGCGGCACCTACTTTCCTAACGGGGAGCACCACGACCCGAGAGGGCCGCGGTGCTCCAAAGGAGAACAGGCGGTCCCAGGGGGAAGGAGACCGCCTGCGGTAACGGCCATCGGCTGCCGAGGGGAATGCGGGCCGAGGCCGAGAAAGGTCAGAGGAACAGCACCGGCAACGCCGCCAAGATGACCAGCAGGCGCAGAAGGAAACCGCCCACGAGCACGCCCGCCTCACCGATGAGGCTCACCACCAGCGACGTGGTAGACGTTTCCACCCGCTTCGCAATGAACACCGGATAGCCCTCGATGCAGAACGGCGCCATCAAGCCCAAGACGACGATACCGCCCCAGAACGCCGGAGCATACTGCCCCGCTATCAGGGAGTGCACCGATGCCGCACCCTCGAAGCTGCCGGCGCTCACGATGACGAGCATGGTGAACAACACCACCATCTCAATAGCCGAGAGGATGACGTGCGACTTCTTGATGAGCCACATGTGCTCGAAGCGCTCGCGATCGGTGACGAGGCCCACAAGCGACGTGGCCGCGAGGCCCGCCGACAGCGCCGACACCACGAACAGGATGGGCAGGATGGCGTTGTTCCACAACGGGTACGCCTTCACAACGCCCAGCAGGAAGCCGGTGTAGGCCGCCACAGCGAACGCGAACACGATGCCGATCCACGTGAGCCACTTCGGCACCTTCTTCTTCAGTATCTCGAGCACGGCCGCCGCCAAGGCTACCGGCATATAGACGCAGATGAAGTACACGCCCAGCGTCATGACGGAGCCGGGGTTCGACACGAGCCAGAAGAAGCGCAGCGGGTTGTGCAGGCCGGCTTCGGCGTCGATCATGAGCATGAGCAGGCCGAGCCCTAAGAACACGGGCGCGATGATACGACCGGCGATGCGCATCTTGTTGCTGTCGGGATACTTGGCCTCTACGAACGCGGCCGTCAGAAACGCTCCGGCCGAGGCGCCGGCCAGAAACAGATACCATGCGATCAAAGGTCCCCAAACCATGGTTTCATCACCTCACGTAGTAGATCTTGGAAGCGGTCAGGTTGCTTGCGAGCGGTTGCGCATGGTACTGCGCGATAGCCTGCGAGATGTCGCTCTCGGGGTCGTCCAGGTCGCCGAACACGCGCGCCCCGGATATGCACGTCCCCACGCAGGCGGGCGGGTTGCCCGGCTCACCGTTTTCCCAGCAGAAGCGGCACTTCTCCACCACGCCGGTCGACTCCTGCACGATGCGGGCCTGGTAAGGGCACGCGGCCATGCAGTACTTGCAGCCGATGCACTTCTCGGGGTCCACCAGCACCACGCCGGAGTCCGTGACATACGTGGCATGCGTGGGGCACACGGCCGCGCAGGGCGCGTCCTCGCAGTGCTGACACTGGGTGGGCACGATCTCGTTGTACACGTTCGGGAACTCGCCCGTCTCAATCTCGTGGAACTTGATGAACGCCTCGGTGGGTTCCAGGTGGTTCTTCGCCTGGCAGGCCAGGCGGCAGGCGAAGCAGCCCACGCACTTCTTCGTGTTGATAAGCATTCCGTAGCGTGCCATGTTATGCCTCCACCTTCTTCACCGTAACCGCAACCTCCTGGCTCATCATGGAGCCCACGCCCGGTTCCATGTCGAACGGGATGAAATCCGTGAGCGCGATGCCGTAGCGGTACGCGCGCGTCTGGGCCGGCGAATCGCCGCCGTAGTGCGTGGGCAGGAACACCACGCCGGGCTTCAGGCGCTGCGTCACGCGGGCCTCCACCTGGCCGGTGTGCTCGCTCGACGCCACCTCCACCGTGTCGCCCGTCTGCACGCCCAGCTTCTCGGCGTCCTGGGCGGATATCCAGAGGCGCTCCATGTGGTACTCGCGCGAGATGGCATTCAGGCAGGCGATGTTCTGCGTCATGGTGTGGGAGTGGATGCCCTGCTTGCCTCCCACGATATAGAACTCGCCGTCCTTCGGCATGACCTTGCGCGGGATCCAGCTGATGACCGGGTTCAGGCCCGCGGCGCCCACGGCCTCGGAGGAGAACTCGAACTTGCCCGACGGCGTCTTGAACTTCGGCGTGCCGTACTGGAAGCGGGGGTCGGGCAGCTCCACCACGCCTTCCTTCTTCATGGTGTCGATATCCACGCCCACGGTTGCCAGCTGGGCGGCGGCCAGGTCCTCGGCCGTGAACTGGAAGTACTCGCCCACGCCGCAGGCCTCGGCCAGGCCGTTGAATATCTCGTCGCAGGTCTTGGCGTCCGGCAGCACCTTATCGATGGCTGCGGTGCGCATGCCCACGAAGTGCTTCTTGCCGCCGATCCACTCGGGCAGCTCCAGGCGCTCCAGGTACGTGACTTCGGGCAGCACGTAGTCGGACTGCAGCGCCGTCTCCGACATCTGCACGTCGATGGTCACGGCCAGGTCGGTCTTCTGCAGCGCTTCCGTCCACCTCTTCGGCTGCGCGTAGCCCTTCGCAGCGTTGGAGTTGTAGAAGAAGAGGCCCTTGATGGTTCCATCGAGCGCCGCCTTGAGCGCGGCGAGGTTCGTACCGGCACTGTCGAGGGCCAGCGGGTACTCCTTGTTGCCCACGCGCTTGGCCGCGGGCTTCGGCGGGTCGGCGAAGCGGGCGTCGGACAGCGCGCCGGCCTTCGGCGACGACGTGAGCAGCGCGCCGCCCTTCGCCCCGTAGGAGCCCAGCAGCGCATTCACGGCCGAGGCGGCGCGGGCCGTCTCGAACGAGTTCTGGTACGAGCAGCCGATGACGGCGCGCCAGCCCGCCTCGATGGAGGCGGCGGGAGCGGCCTTCGCCATCGCGCGTGCCAGCTCTTGGATGCGCTCGGCGGGAACATCGGTTATCTTGGCGGCCCACGCGGGCGTGTATTCCTTCACCTGGGCGGCGAACTCGTCGAAGCCCGCGGTGCTCTGCTCCACGAAGTCGTGGTCGTAGAGGTCCTCCTCGATGAGCACGTTGCAGAGCGCCAGGATGAACGCCAGGTCGGTGCCCGGGTTGATGGGCACCCAGTCGCTGGAGAAGATGCCGGAGTTGTTGAGGCGCGGGTCAACGCTCACGATGCGCGTTCCGGCCTCCTTGGCGGACGCGAGGCTCTGCACGGACGAGGGGCGGATGCCGTCGCCGTAGCTGCGGCCGATGAACATGACCATCTTCGCGTTGCCGAAGTCGGTGGAGTAGTTCGACGCGCCCATGGTCTGCATGTAGGCGCTCTCCTTCGACAGGTTGCACGACGAGGAGTGCGCGTACACGTTCGGGGAGCCCAGCGCATGCATGAAGCGCTTGGAGTAGTACTTGCCCGACGGGCGCGGGTCCTGGATGATGGCGAGCGATTCGGGGCCGTCTTTCGCGATGATGGCCTGCACCTTCTCGCCGATTTCCCTGAAAGCCGTGTCCCAGTCGATGGGCTCGAACTCGCCGTTGTCCTTGCGGCGCAGCGGTTGCGTGACGCGCTCGTCGGAGTACGCCAGCTGGGCCAGGCCGTGGCCGCGGCCGCAGATGCGTCCCTTCGAGTAGGGGTGCACCTCGCTGCCCTTGAGCGTGTACAGCCTGCCGCCCACCGTGGTGGCCACGAGGCCGCACTTGCTGGAGCACCCGTTGCAGAGCGACGGCGCCTGCCTTGTCTCGCCGGCTGTCGCGCCGCCGGCCTCGTCGGCCTGCGCCTCGGCGCGCCAGGCGCCGAGCGAGAGCGAGCCCGCGGCGGCGAGGGCGGCTGTGGCGGCCGTCCCCTTCAGAAACGTTCGCCTTGAAACGTCTTCGAACATCCCGTTCCTCCCTTTCGTTTCGTGCTGTTCGGTCGTCTTGGTTCGTTCAGGCTCTGTCGACAGGGCGGCGTTGCAGTTGCAGGTGCGGTTGCAGCCGTGCCGTCGGCGGAGCCGGAATAGCTGTCGGATGCCGTGCGCTGCGCACGCCATCTAGCCGGTAGCCGCGCAGGCCGCTGGCTGCATCTCCCCCGGCGCGGCTTGCGCGGAAAGCCCCGGTTGTGCCGCCCGCGCGGCACGGCCCGCCAACGCGACGAGGGCGCGCAGGTGGACGATTCCCTCTGCGAGCGCCGCGCGACGCGCGCCGTCGAGCCGCTCGGAGCGGGCGGCCCCTTCGGCACTGCAGGCCAGGGCCGCGTCGTAGTCGTCCAGCCAGTCCAGGTGGTCGCGGACGACATCGGCCGCCGCCTGGGCATTGCCGTTCTGCAGAAACAGGGCCAGCAAGTCGAGCGTGAGCGCCAAGTGGTCGGGCGTGGCGGCGAAGCGCGCGGGAACCTCTATCTGGAGCGTCGCGTACACGCTTTGCAGATGGCGCGCCGCATCGCCCAGGTACAGGCCGCGCTGGGCGCCGAAGGCATTCTCCGGCGCGGACGACCACGGCTTGTAGAGCGACTCCACCGGCAGCGCCGCCAGCGGCATGCCGGGCAGGAGCACCTCGTTCTGCAACGTCGAGCGCACCTCCCACGAGGGCAGCGCGGCAGCGCATGCGGAAAGGCCGCCCGCGGCCCCTCCGCCGGAGCACGCCGCATCGGAACCCGTGCGCGCCGGTCCGTCCTCGCCCGTGCAGGGAGCCGTTCGGGCCGCCTCTTCGGCCAACGCCGCTACCGCCGCGCGCATCTCCGGCTGCATGGCGATTTTGGATACGTCGCCGTATTCCGCTTCGGTCAGAACGGAAAACAAAGGCGCAATGAGCGATAATATTGTGACTACGTTCGAAGTCGCGTCCACGGCGGGCATCCTTTCCTCGGTGGCCCCATCGTAGGCGCGAGGCGGGAAACGGTTGTCATCAATAATTGATGATTTGCCCCTTTCCCCTGTTAAACGCTTTGTTGAAAGCAGCGTGCCGAAACGGGCGGAGCGGAGGCGTTACGCACTCGTCACCCCTGCGGCACCACACGAGATAGGGGATCCGGTGTCCGTCGCACGCGATCGGCGCAGCATGCGCATGGTGTGGAAGACGATGCGCCTGCACCATCTGGGTATGGGTTTCTTCTGGGCCTGCAGCATGCTCACGTTCCGCAGCTCCATCCTGCTGTCGGGTGCCGCCAACACGCCGGAATACGAGTCGCTGGTGGTCATCGTGTCGTTCGTGGCCAACATGACCACCATGCTGGCGGTGGCCGCCTGGGTCGAGAACGACCCCGTGCGCATCGACCGCCTGCCCATCTGGCCCCTGCCCGTGCTCGTGGTTGCCGGCCTGCTGCTGGTGCTCGCCGCCGGGCGCGCAGGAGGCGGCGCGCTGCTGCCGCTGCTTTTGGGCGGGGCCGTGGTGGCGGGCGTGGGCTACGGCTTGTTCTGGGGAAGCTGGGCCGACTGCTACGGACGCATGCATCCCGCGCGCACGTCGTTCTACCTTCCGGTGACGTTCCTGCTCACCGCTGCGCTGTTCCTGGCCGTGTCGCTCTTGAGCGAGAACCTGGGCGTGCCTGCCATCGTGCTTATGCTGCCGCTGCCCTTGGCTTCGTACGCATGCCTGCTGCGGTGCCGAGCGGAGCAGCCGGACGGGCGCGCCGCACCCTCGGGCGGAACACGCCGCTCGCTTGCCGCCCTGGGTTCGTTGCTGGGGTTGATAGTGGCCAGCTTGGTGCTCTCGTGCCTGTTCGGCTTCGTGTGGGAGCTCACCGTGTTTTCGGTGGGGTCCGTGAACGAGGCGCACCTTAGCCCGCTCGTGGCCAACCTCGTGGTGGCTGCGGCGCTCGTGGGGCTCGTGCTGTACGCGCGCACGCGCATCAACCTGGACCTGGCGTACCGCATCATCGTGCCGGTGATCGTGGTGCTGTTCGCCGTGCTGCCGTTCTTCTGGGAGACGAACCCCGTGGCGCTCAACATCATCATGAGCGCCAGCTACGGGCTGTTCGACGTTATCATCTGGTCGCTCGTGGCGGCCTGCTCCTACGACTTCGCCGTGTCGGGCTACATCGTGGGCGGCATCGTGCGCTCGCTGTCCGTGCTGCTGCGCCTGGTGGGAATGGGCATCGGGTTCCTCATCACGCTCGTGCCGGGCAAGCCGTCGGCGCTCATCGTGGGCGTGTCCATCGGCGCGCTGTACGTGCTGGTCATGTTGGGGCTGTTCAACATGCTGCGCCGCAAACGCCGCCTGGCCGCAGGCGGCGGCAAGGGCCAAGGCGATGCGTATTTGGACGGGGTGGCAGTTCCGCCTAAGGTCGGAGGGGCGCCCGCGCCCGCCGCCACCGCTCCCGCAGACGCCGCGGCCGCCTCAGCGCCTGCGGCGCCCGCCACGGCGGCCGCTCACGCGCCCTCCGTGCCAGCTGCGGCCCCTTCCGCAGCACCGGCACCGTTACCCGCCGCACCCGCGACCCCCGCCCCGGCGGCCGGCGAGGATGCCGAGCAGGCCCTCTACGCCGCCATCGCCGAGGACTACGGCCTCACCCGCCGCGAGGCCGAGGTGCTGCCCTTCCTGGCCCGCGGCCGCTCGGCCAAGGTGATCGCCGAAGCCCTCTTCGTATCCGAGAGCACCGTACGCACCCATATCCGCCGCATCCTGGAAAAGACCGACCTCCACTCCAAGCAGCAGGTCATCGATTTGATCGAGCGGTACGGCTGACCCCTATCCCTCCACCTCGTCGCGCCTTGCGCCGGCTGCGCCCTCGCGCGGTGCGGCGAGCAAGTCCATGAACTCCCGCTGCGAGTGCACGCCGCACTTTGCATAGATGTTGCTGACATGCGAATGCACCGTGTTGAGCGAGATGACCAGCTCGTCGCGAATGTAGGGGCGACTGCGCCCGGCCAGCAGCAAGGCCGCCACCTCGGTCTCGCGACTCGACAGGCCGTACCTGCGCTGCAGCTCCCCTGCCTGCTTCACGAACAGGTGCGCGATGTCGTCGGCGGCCGAGTCGGCATACGCTCCGCCGTTCTTGCCGCCCGCATCCCCCGTTTCGCCCGACACCCACCGCCCTTTGGTGCGGAAGAACGACCACCGCGGGTTGAATCCCACCACCATGGCCACGAGCAGCACGCCCACGAAGAACAGCAGCGTCTCGCTCATCACGTTCGCCGCCGTCACGCCGTCGATCACCGAAAGCCCGTACCATGTTCCCAAGTAGATACCCACCCCTTCGGCCGCCATGAGCCCGCCGAACAGCACGGACGACGGCAGGCCCGAGCGCCGCACGTATTTCGGCGTCGCGATCCACAACGTGAACTGCACCCCGAACATGCCGATGAAGTTCGCCGTGTACGCCACGATCCGCTGCACGGGATCATCGTAGTCACGGAACAACAGCACGTAGCCGAGCAGGAGCAGCGGGAGGCCCCAGCGGAACATGAGCGTGAAGTTCAAGTATCGTGAAAGCTGGAGGCAGAACACGAGCGCCACAATGGACAACACCGACGAGCACGAGAACGGCACCAGATAGTGCAAGAACCGGTCGCCGATGACGTTCGGCGTGGAAAGCAGACGGAAGTACGAAAACTGGAACCACAGCATGCCGAACAGCAGGCAGAGCGTCGCGATGGCGGCGAGCGCGAACCCAAGCTCCTTGCCGCCCATGCGCCTGCCGTCTACGCAGGGCTGAACGGCCTCCTCGTCCCCCCAGTCCACCGAGCGAAATGCGAAGTACATGGATGCAACGGGCAGGAGCGCGTCGACCACGAAAGACGCCGGCCCCTTGAGCGCCAGGAGCGCAAAGTATACCAGGAACGACACGATGAACAAGGCGGGCACCGAGAACTCGATGGCCGCCTCGTTGTACCCGCTCATACGGTGGCCCCAGACCATAGCCATCATGGCGAAGCCCACGCCGGCCAGCATACCGCCCACCGCCGAAGGCGCCTCGTAGGTGCCGGCCTCCACGAACCCCATCCACACGATAACGGTGCCTGCCGTCGAGAAGGCGGCGGCCGCCACGCCGAACCACCGCCTTTCTACCAACGACGTGCGCGCCGAGACCAGAAGCAGCACCACCGAGGCAAGCGCCACGAGCAAGCCCACCCACATCCATACGCGCTCGCTGCTCCTGATGATGCGAGTGACGGGCACGAGCCCGCACGAGAAGAACGAATAGTAGTTCCATGCCAGGAAGAGCCCGAGCCCGAGCGCTTGCTTCCGATACGTCGCCATGCAGCTTGCCAGATACCGAGCCATCTGATCGCCCCCTGTTACGCACGTTCGGGGATCAGCTTCCACGATCCCCCTCCCTCCAGGGAAATGGTAACGCAATACCCCTTGTTTGTGGGTGGCGTGCCCAACCCTTCCACCTGCGCTTTCAGCGAAATAGTCACATTGTGACCATGTTCGGGGAACCCCTCCCGGCAACATTCACGGCAACGTGGGGATGGCGACGGCTCGCGAGCAGCGCAAGATGGGGGCGCCGGCCGCATAGCAGCCGGCGAACCGAAGGAGGAGAAGGAGGGAGTTATGGCAACGATCAACCTCGATCGACGGAGTTTCCTGAAAGCCGCTGGCGGCCTGGGAGCGCTGTCGGTCGCCGGCGCGGGCCTTGCAGCCCCTGACCGAAGGGCGTTCGCCGACGAGACCGCGTTTCCCGAGCAGAAGCATGGGAACCCCGTCGAGGCCACCATCGACCCGAAGACGGGGGACGTGACCGTCAACGAGGACGTCATCGTGCGCAACAGCGCGTGCCTCGGCTGCTACAGCTCGTGCGGCAACCGGCTGAAGCTCGATCGCGCATCGGGCCGCCTGCTGTCGGTTGGCGGCAACCCGTACCATCCCAGCTGCGCGTATCCGTACCTGAACTTCGAGGATCCCCTCGAGGAAGCGTACCGCACCATGAGCTTCGCCCATGGCAAGGGGAACATCGTGCGCGCCACGGTATGCGGCCGCGGGCAGGGAACCCAGGACGGCTACTCGCAGCCCGACCGCGTGACCGTGCCGCTGAAGCGCGCGGGCAAGCGCGGCGAGGGCAAGTGGAGGCCCATTACGTGGGACCAACTCATCACGGAGGTCACGGAAGGCGGCAAGCTGTTCGCCGACATCGGCGAGAACCAGGATATCGAGGGCTTCAAGGCGCTCCACGACACGGAGAAGCCCATGAACCCCGATCAGCCCGATCTGGGCCCCATATCGAACCAGGTGGTGTTCCTGGGAGGGCGTGGTGATGGCCGCACCACCATCGGCACGCGTTTCTCCAGCAACTTCGGCACCATCAACCAGTACGGCCACGGCTCCACTTGAGGCGGCTCCGCAAGTGCGAGTTCGCACTTTCAGGTTTCGTCCGCCAGCGTCCAGCCCGATATCGAGGACGCGGAGTACGTGCTATGGCTGGGCACCCAGCCCGGCTCCAACGGCAAGAGCTTCCAAGGCATAGCCAAGCGCACGCTTGAGAATGTGCATCGGGGCACCTGCAAGCTCGACGTGTTCGACCCGGTCTTGGGCAATGGCTGCTGCAACCCCCTCGACAAGAACATCACCTGGCATCCCATCAAGACGGCAACAAACGGCGCGCTGGCGCTCGGCATGATCCGCTGGATGATGGAGAACGACGCGAACGACACCGTCTACCTGTCGTTTCCAAACCAGAAGGCTGCCGTGGCCGGGGGCTACGCCTCCTACACGAGCGCTTCCTACCTGGTCATCGATGACGAGGGCCATCCCAACTTCCGCAAGATGATGCGCCCGGCCGACGCGGGCCTCGAAGAGCCCGAGGCCGATCCGAAGGCAACGACCAAGCCAACGTACTACGTGGTTGTCGACCCCTCCACCGGCCAGCCTGCCGTGCACACGCAGGCCACCGCCGGCGACATCGAGTTCGAAGGAGAGGTCAACGGCATCAAGGTGCGGGCAAGCTACCTCTTCCTCAAGGACGAGGCCTTTGCGAACACCCTCGACGAGTATGCCGAGATCACCGGCGTGCCCGCCGATACCATCGCCAACGTGGCCAGGGAATTCGCCTCGCACGGCGTGAAATCGTCCGCAGCGGGCCTGGGTTCGACGGCCAACGCCACCGGCGTGAACGGCCTGGCAGCCTACCTGTTCCTTAACGCCATGGTAGGATCGAACCAGATGGTGGGCGGCACCATGTCGCGCCGCGTGTCAGCCAAGACCTCGGCGGACGGAACGCAGTACAAGCTGGCAACCGTCAAGGGCAAGCCGGGCGTCTCGGCCAAGAACGCCACGTACATCTCGCGCACCGGCAAGACGTTCGACAAGACCGACGAGTACAAGAACCGCGTCGCCGCCGGCGAAAAGGATCCGAAGGCACGGCTGCCGTGGTACAGCCATCCGAGCGGCTCGGACAACCAGGCGCTCGTCTCGGCCGCCATGGCCTATCCCTACCAAGCCAAGATCTTGGTTTCGTGGATGACCGACACGCTCCAGGCGTCCTCGGGCGCCATGCGCGACGCCATCATCGACCGGCTGAAGGACCCGGCCATCATACCGCTGCACATCGCGTGCGACGTGGTGGTGGGCGAGCACGCCAGCCTGGCCGACTACCTCGTGCCCGACACGAACCCCTTCGAGAGCTTCGGCGTGGTCACGCAGGAGGGCTACTGGAAGGGCAAGGGCAACGCGGTGCGCTGGCCGGCCAAGACCCCTGAGACCGTCCAGCTGGACGACGGGCGCTACGCCAGCTACGAGGCCTTCATCGTCGACGTGGCGAAGGAATGCGGCGTGCCCGGTTTCGGCGAGGACGCCATCGAGGGCGCCGACGGGAAGATGTGGCCGCTGAACGACGCCTGCGACTTCTTCCTGAAGGCCGTGGCGAACCTGGCCTACGACACCGAGCCGGTGGCCGACGTCTCCGGCGAGGACGTGAAGGCTCAGGCGCTCGACGAGCTGCCCGCAGCTTGGGAGAAGGCCGTCACGGCCGAGGAATGGCCCAAGGTGCTCAACGTGCTGTCGCGCGGCGGGCGCTTCTGGCCTGTCGAGGAGAGCACGGGCGAAGGCGGACGTTCCGCCTACATGAAGGACCACCTCACCATCTTCTACAGCGAGCGCAAGGCCACGGATGCGAACCCGTTCTCCGGCAAGCAGCTGCCGGGCACCCTTAGCTCCACCCCCGAGCTGCTGGCCGACCTCACGCCGCTGGCCGAGAAGTACCCGGAGAGCGAATGGCCGTTCCGCTCCACGAACTACAAGCCGCGCTTCCGCTCCATCACGTTCTTGGCGAACAGTCCTATCATGCGGGACCTGTGCGCCCACAACTACCTGGAGCTCAACCTGGACGACGCGGCCGATCTGGGCATCGAGGACGGCGATGCCATCCGCATCACGAATCCGACGGGCGACGTGATGGAGGGCGAGGCCATGGTGCGCGCCGGCATCGCGCGCGGCACGTTCGGCGTGGCCTACGGCTACGGTCACATCGGCTATGGAGCCCAAGACGTCTTGATCGAGGGCGGGGAAAGCCGACCGGGAGACCCGGCCATCGGCGCGGGCGTCCACCTGCAAACCATCCTCGATCCTACCGTCGAGGATCCTTATCCGTACGTCGACCCCGAGGCGGCATCGCCAGCACGTTCCGGCGGCGTGTACAAGATCGAGAAAGCATAAAGGAGGGGTGAGCAATGAGTGAGAAACGTTTCGGCATGCTGATCGACTTGTCCCTCTGCGTGGGCTGCAACGCGTGCACCGTGGCCTGCAAGCAGGAGAACGCGGTGCCTTTGGCCAAGTTCAACACCTGGGTCGAGAGCTGGGACGTGGACGACGGCGGCATCGTGCGCCGCGCCAACGTGCCCAAGCAGTGCAACCACTGCGCCTCCGCCCCCTGCGTGAAGGTGTGCCCCACCGGGGCTTCCTACCGCACCGACGAGGGCGTGGTCATGACGGACCCCGAGAAGTGCATCGGCTGCAAATACTGCATGGCCGCATGCCCCTACCAGGCTCGCTGGGTCGACGACGAGACCGGCGAGGTGGGCAAGTGCACGTTCTGCCACCATCGTACCACCCATGGCCTCTTGCCGGCCTGCGTGGGCACCTGCATAACCAGGGCGCGCTATTTCGGCGACCTTAACGACCCCGAAAGCGACATCGCCAAGAAAATCGCCGCCTCGGACACCGACGTGCTCCATGCCGACCTGGGACTGGACCCGTCGCTGCACTACATCGGCCTCTCTGAGATAAGCGAGATGCCCGTCGTGTCCGCCATCCACCGCGGCGGCAACGTCGTCAAGCCGTACGAGAGGTGATCAGCATGGTATGGGATGGAATCATCGCAACGTATTTGTTCCTGGCAGGATTGGGCGCTGGCGCGTTCGCGTTCGCCGCGCTCGTGGGCTTCGTCAAGCCCGACGCCGTTAAGCTGCGCACCATCGGCTACGTCATCGCGCCCATTGCGGTGGGCGTGGGCACGGTGCTTCTCATGGTGGACGCCAAGGCAGGGCTCATGAACCCGCTGCGCTTCTTCGGACTGCTGGGCAACTTCTCGTCCATCATGGCGTGGGGCGTGGTCATCCTCATCGCGTTCATGGCGGTGAGCGTGATCGCGTTGGTGGTCATGCTCGTGAAGAAGAGCACGCCCAAGGCACTTGACGTCGTGGGGCTCGTGTGCGCCGTGGCCGTGGCCGTGTACACCGGCATGCTGCTGGGCGACGCTCCTGGCTTCCCGCTGTGGAACCCCGTCGTGCTGCCGCTGCTGTTCCTGGTGTCGGCCGCGTCGACCGGTTTCGCGGCCGTGCTCCTGGTCGCGCATCTCATGAAGGCGGAGGGCTTGGAGTCCCTTGGCTTCCTAAGGAAGACGGGGCTCGTGCTTCCCGTAGCGGAGGCCGTGCTGATCGCTGCGCTGCTGGGTGTTGTGGCCGGCACGGGCGGCAGCGCGGCGCTTGCCGCGGCAGCCTCGGTCGCCAGCCTTGCGTTCGGCGCGTACGCCGTGCCGTTCTGGCTGGGACTCGTCCTGATAGGGCTGGCGCTGCCCTTCTGCCTGGAGCTCTACCGGACATCGAAGGCCAGGAAGGCCGCAGACGGCGCAGGCGCCACGGGCCTTGCCGTGACCGGCGAGGCGGGCGTGCTGGTGGGCGGCTTCCTGCTGCGCTACTTGGTTATCATGGCCGCCGTGCCGGTGGTGCTGTTCTAGCACGCCGATCTGGCGAGCTTTTCGCTCGACACGTCCGCAGCCGCCGGCTTCTCCCTCCCGCGGCGGCTGCGGACGCTGTCTTTGGCGCTCTTAACCCGCTAGTCCGTCACGTCGCCCGACTGGTTCAGGCTGATGGGGTCGCCCACGAACGTCGAAGGGGCCTTGAACAGCGTCTTGAAGAAGTCCTTCGTGCGCGCGGGGATCTCGCGCAGGTCGTACTGGGTCTGCTTGCTGTAGGCGTGGTAGTCGCTCGGCACGCCCACGGCCTGGAGGCCGAGACCTTGGGCGGAGTAGAGGGCGCGGTACAGGTGGTAGGTCTGCGTGGCCACCACGATGCGCTCCGCACCGAACACGTGCTTGGCCCGGTACATGCTCTCGTAAGTGGAGAAGCCGGCGTGGTCGCAGAAGATGTCCTCGCTGGGCACGCCCTGGGCGATGGCGTAGTCCTTCATGGCCTTCACCTCGTTGTACGACACCGTGGAATTGTCGCCGCTCATGATCATCTTGGGCGCGGCGCCCGCGCGGTACAGAGCGATGCCATCGTCCAGACGGTCCTGCAGGATGCCCGACGGCGTGCCGTCAGCGAACACGGAGGCGCCCAGCACCACGACGGCGTCGGCGCCGAAGGTCGCAGCCGTCTCGGTGTCGACGATGGCATCCCTCGTCGTAGCGACCGTGGCGAGGTTCGTTCCCGCGACGACCAACGTCGCAACGACCGCGCACCCGATCACGAACCCGACCATACGCCTCAACCATCCATGTTTCTTGTTACGTGTCATAAGGTTTGATGATAGCAAACGCACGCAGGCGATAGACTGCCGCAACACGGCCGCCATCGAATCTCACGGACTTGTCCACAAACAACGGTTGAACCGATGTCTCGATGCCGGCAGCAGCTCGCTACGGCATTCGGCTGCGCCCCGCTGTCGCCAGCTAGCGCAGCACGCACCGGTGGCCCGGCGTGGCGCTGCAGCCGTTGCACGAGACGCAGCGCGGCACGACCTGCGGGTCGGCCGCCCAGCGCATCGGCAGGTCGGGCTCGCAGATGAGCGGGCGGCACAGGCCGAACCCGGCGATGCCCTCGTCGGCCAGGCGTTCCATCGCCTCGACGCGGCGGTTACCGCCCGTGAGTATCACCGGAACCGGCACGGCGCGCGCCAGCCGGAGCGCGTAGGCGGCGAAGAACGGCTCGCCACCGAAGTCACGCGCACGGCAGGTGCGCCAATTCCCACTCACCTCGATAGCCGATGCGCCGGCTTCCACCAGCAGCTGCGCCACCCGAAGGCTGTCGTCCTCGGTCAGGCCTCCTTCGACCCCGTCCGAGCTGTTCAGCTTCACGAGCACGGGGTATTCTGCTCCCACCTCCCGCCGGATGGCCGCGAGCGCCTCCACGGCAATGCGCGCGCGGTTCTCGACGGAGCCCCCGTACTCGTCTGCACGCCTATTCAGCAGCGGGTTCAAGAACTGGCTCAGCAGATAGCCATGGGCGGCATGCAGCTCCACCCCGTCGAACCCCGCATCGCGCGCGCGGCGGCCGGCGGCGGCGAACGCCTCCACGAGCAGGCGGATGTCGCGCGCGGAGGCCTCGACGGGAACGATGCCCGTTTTAGGGTTGGGCACGGCCGACGGGCCCAGGATGCACGCGCTCGGGGGATCGAGCTTGGTCGCGGAGCCGCCGTACACGATCTGCGACACGACACGCGCGCCGCGGGCGCGGAGACGCTCCACCAGCTCGCGGTATTCGGGCACGAACGAGTCGTCGTAGATTCCCAACATGCGCGGGTTCGGCTGCTCGTCGGGCGTCACGTACGCGTACCCCAAGATGACGGTGCCCGCCCCGCCGGCCGCCATCTCCTCGCAGACCGCCGCCAGCTCCGGCGTGAGGTGCCCGTCATCGGTAGCCAGCCCCTCGTAGGTTGCCGCCCGTACCAAACGGTTCCTCGCCTGCAGGCTCCCGATGCACATCTCCTCGAACAGCGTGCCCATAATGCCTCCCGCCTCTCCTATAACCCGTCTTCTGCGGATCGATGCAACGATTCTAGCAGTTCGTCGCGCAAGGCGATGTGCTTGCGCGTAAAGGCCGGATCCACGTACCGCAGCCGCTTGCCCGTCTGCTTCGCGACCTGCTGTGCAAGACGGTTGAATGCACCGCCATCCGTCACCTGGTTCCACGATGCCGTGACCACGGTATACCCTAAAGCAATGAGCATGTTGCGACGACGCGCGTCGCTGTCTTGGCGCTCGGGGTCCGTATGGTACCGCTTGCTGTCGTACTCCACGGACAGCTTGGCTGCCGGCCAGCAGAGATCGCATACGCAGAACGAGCGGTCAGCCAGCTTCCGCATGCTGGGTGGAACATCCACCCGATAGTTGAGCGCGGGCCGCGGAATAGCGTATCCTCCCAGCTTGTACGGTAGACACAGCAGCATGGCGAGCACGGTTTCCATAGGCGAGGCAGAGCCGTCCATCAGGTAGCGGACCGCACGCAGAGCCTTCGCGCGTCCATATGCGTTCGGGGCCGATTCAATGAACGACTTGAGTTCGCCCACCGACGTGAGGGGTTCCTTGCGTTGCTTCGCAGGGCCGTCCTCCGCGAGGGCATAGGTGCCGCAAAGCTCGAACCCCACCTGCATCAGGTGCGCGAGAGAGAGCCGGCTTGCCAGCTGCAGGAAGCAGAACTCGGGCGTGCTCACCAGAAACCCCATCCCCGCATCGGCAACCGACCCGTCGGGCAGTTCGGCCCACGTGTGGCTGACGACGCTCGGAGTTCTCGTGCGCGTCTCCGCATTGCCGACGAGCGTCTGCACGGGTAGGCGACACCCTGCCGGTCGGCGGTTTCCCCCGTTAAGGCTGGGCCTTTCCCGAGAGGTTATCGCCACATGAGCACGCCTTGTCGCCGCGCGGCGATCCCTGCGCCCGGGAAGGAGGCGCGGTCCGACGACCCGCCAATACTCGAGGGCCGATTCGTATCCGACAACGATGTCCATGCGCCCATGATACGCTCTTTTGGCTAAAAATTCGAGGTAGGGCACAAAACTGTGTGGAACGCGACCGCTTCGCAAATAGGGGCGCCAGAAATTCCCTGTTCAGATCACTGTCAAAGAGGCAGTCAGCGAAACATACGCGAATGCGTGTGCCCTACCTCAAAATTCTTGCCAAAACCAGGAACTTGCGAACCGGAACGCCGCCTCCGGCAAGGGGGATGCCGAGAACCGAGACGTCATATTAGCCATCGAAGGCACCGCAACCCGAGACCCGCAGCCGCCGAATGCACCGAAAGCCACGATCCGCTGCAACAGTAGGGGCTTCACGAACCGAGGATCATCTCCGACGGACCCCATGAATCACTTTCGGCTTCCGGGCGCAGCCCACGGCGCAAGCCCGCAAGCCGAAATGACAAGAGGGCATCCCGGATACCCGGTATGCCCTCTTGAAGCTAGAATCTGAAGCGGGATACCCGCTACTTCGCCACGATGTTCACCAAACGGCCGGGGACGACGACGACCTTCTTCACGTCCTTGCCCTCGAGCGCCTTCTCCGCGGCGGCCAGGCCGGCGGCCTTCACGTCGTCCTCCGCAGCATCCGCAGCCACCGTGATCTTGGCCTTCACCTTGCCGTTCACCTGCACGGCCAGCTCCACCTCGTCAGCCTTGGCCTTCTCGGGGTCGAACTCCGGCCACGGCTGCACGTGCACGGAGCCCTCGCGGCCCAGCACATCGTGCCACAGCTCCTCGGCCCAGTGCGGTGCGATGGGGGCCATGAGCTTCACGATGACCTCGGCCACCTCGGGGTCGACGGCGCGGGAGCCCTCGCAGGCCGCACGCTCGTCGGGCGAGCACTTGCGCAGGTAGTCGCCCGCCGCGTTGCACAACTCCATGATGGCGGCGATGGCGGTGTTGAAGTTGTTGCGGTCGAAGTCGTCGACCACCTTGCCCGCCACGCGATGCCGCTCGCGCACGAGGGTCTTGAGCGCCTCGACGCCCTCGGCCTCGCTCGCGCCCGGCTGGTAGAGCGACTCGTCGCCGGCCTGGCCCGCCAGATCGCACACGATGCGCCACGCGCGGTTCATGAACTTGTAGATGCCGGCCAAGCCGCCCTCGTCCCACAGCAGGTCCTTGTCGGGCGGGGCCATGAACAGGATGTACGCACGCACGGCGTCCGCGCCGTACTCGGCGATCATGTCCTCGGGGGCGATGACGTTGCCCTTCGACTTGCTCATGGTCTCGCCGTGCTCGTCCTTCACCATGCCCTGGCACAGCAGGTTCGCGAACGGCTCGTCGAAATCCACCATGCCCAGATCGCGCAGCACCTTGGTGAAGAAGCGGCTGTACAGGAGGTGCAGGATGGCGTGCTCGATGCCGCCGATGTACTGGTCCACCGGCAGCCAGCGGTTCGCCTTCTCGGGCGCGAACGGCAGCTGGTCGTTGTGCGGGTCGGTGTAGCGCAGGTAGTACCAGCTGGAACACGTGAACGTGTCCATGGTGTCCGTCTCGCGCTTGGCCGGGCCGCCGCACACGGGGCAGGTGGTGTTCACGAACGCCTCGTGCGTGGCCAGCGTCTCGCCTGCGGCCAGATCGATGTCCTCGGGCAGGCGCACCGGCAGGTCGCTCTCGGGCACGGGCACCAGGCCGCACTCCGGGCAGTGGACGGCCGGGATGGGGTTGCCCCAGTAGCGCTGGCGGCTGATAAGCCAGTCGCGCAGGCGGAACTCCACCTTGCGTCGCCCGCGGCCGGCCGCCTCGAGGTCGGCGATGATGGCGTCCACGGCCGGGCTGTGCTTGCCGCCTGTCATGCCGGTGTACGTGCCGGACTGCACGAGGATGCCCTCGGCGTCGTAGGCATGGTCCCAGTCCACCGACGTCACGCGGCGCTCCTGCACGCCGTCGAGCTCAGGGTACAGCGGGTCGTCCTCGCCCAAGATGATGGGGATGATGGGCAGGTCGTACTTGCGCGCGAACTCGAAGTCGCGCTGGTCGCCGCACGGCACGGCCATGACCGCGCCGGTGCCGTAGTCGCTCACGATGTAGTCGGCCACCCACACGGGCACCTTCTCGCCGTTGATGGGATTCACCATGTAGCGCCCGGTGAACGCGCCGTGCTTCTCGCGGTCGCCCTGGGCGCGCTCCACAGCGCTCACCTTGGCGGCCTGCTCCACCACCTCGCGCACGCCGGCCTCGTACTCGGTGCCGGCCACGAGGTCCATGAGGCCCTTGTACTCGGGGGCCAGCAGGAAGAACGAGCAGCCGAACAGCGTGTCGGGACGCGTGGTGAACACGGTGATGAGGTCGTCCTCGGTCGGCTCGGCGGGCGCTTCGCCGTCGGGCCCGCACAGCGTGAACGTGACCTCGGCGCCCTCGGAGCGGCCGATCCAGTTCGCCTGCATCTGCTTGACGCGCTCGGGCCAGCCGTCCAGCTGGTCCAGGTCGTCCAGCAGCTCCTGGGCGTAGTCGGTGATCTTGAGGTACCACTGCGTGAGGTCGCGCTTCTCCACCGCGCCGTGGCAGCGCCAGCACTCGCCTTCGGTGACCTGCTCGTTCGCGAGCACCGTCTCGCAGTTGGGGCACCAGTTCACCGGGCTGTTGCGGCGCTCAACCAGGCCCTTCTCCCACATCTTGAGGAAGATCCACTGGCCCCAGCGGTAGTACTCGGGGTCGCACGCCACCACGGTGCGGTCCCAGTCGTAGCTGAAGCCCATGCGCTTGAACGACGCCTTCTGCGTGTCGATGTTCTGGTAGGTCCACTTCGCCGGATGGCTGTGGTGCTTGATGGCCGCGTTCTCCGCCGGCAGGCCGAACGCATCCCAGCCCATGGGGTGCAGCACGTCGAAGCCGCGCATCTTGGAGTAGCGCGCGATGACGTCGCCGATGGTGTAGTTGCGCACGTGCCCCATGTGGATGTCGCCCGAGGGGTACGGGAACATCTCGAGCACGTAACGCTTCGGCTTGGAGGCGTCCTCGGTCACTTTGTACAGGTCGGCGTCGGCCCACGCCTTCTGCCAGCGGGGCTCGATCTCATGCGGGTTGTAAGGTTTCATGGCGGTGTCTTTCCTCGTCAGGTCTCGCCCTGTCGGACGGGAGCGCCACGGCAAGGCGATGCCGCCCGCGCGCGTCCGCGCAGGGGGCTCGATTCGCGAATGCTCCCATTATAGTGATTTTCCCCCGCACCGGGAGTCCTCCACGCAAATTCGAGCCGATCAGGCCGGGCAAAGTCCCGGGTTCCGAGTAGATTGGGGATCGCAGGAACCTTGATCAGCGCCGCGCGTGGCGATCATCGGCGAGCAGGGCTCCGAACCAGTACGAAGATGCACCGGCCAGCACAAGGTGGTCGCCGAACTCGAGCTCGAACGGCTCGGCACCGTCGCGAGCGCTGTCGTACACAACGCGGCCCTCGCGCAGAATGCGGCTCCCATGGACCGAGCCTTGGTCCTCCAGAAGCCATCTTCCACCCTCCCCTACGATACGACAATGCCGACGCGAAACGCAGGGATCCGTCTCGATGATGTCGCAATCGGTGTAACGGCCGATGGAGAACGGGCGGTCGGATGCGACTGTCCACCAGTTGCTCAAGGCATCAGGCTCGTCGCACGCGTACTTGACGAGGCAGGCACAGCCTTCGCGCCGAACGGCTCGATCCGGGTCGTTGGCCTTGCCATCTGGGATGGTGAGAGGCGTCTCATCGGCCAGCTCGCACACGAAGCGCTCGTCCAAATGGCCGAACGTCATGAGGTGGAAGTAAGAGGATGCGAGCACAACCAGCAGGTCTTCGCTACGCACAGCAGGCTGCTGTTCGCACCAAACGAACAGCGAGTTCATCTCGTTCGCGATGCGATCGAGACGCAGCTCCACACGCCCGTCCTCGCGCTCATGCTCCAACCCGCGCTGCACGTCGGTCCACAAGGGACCGCAGAAGTAAAAGACAAGGTCCCCGACAGTGCAATCGGCGCCATTGCAGAGATCGGCGCTCAGCAGCCGCGCCGCATCGTCGAACACCTGCGGGTTTCTCTCGTAGCTGGCACGGAAGTCCTCCACATAGCGTCGCGAGTGGACGAGTCGCGACAGCACCGCCGCGGTGCGCTTCCTGATGGTGGGATTGTCATGGTTGATGTAGTGGCCGTTCGTCCCAAGGTAGGAATAGAGGACCTTGTGGTTCACCCGGCCGCGCGAGAGCGATCGGATATGCTCGGCAAAATAGTACAACGCCGTGTGCCATCCCCGATCCTCGCCCGACACGTCGAATGACCGTGCCTGTTCGGTGTTCGTCGTCAGCCGCACCTTGTCCCCTTTATCTCAACTGCTTTGTCAAGCATACGTTTGCACCGGTAAATCGTTATTAGGTTATTCGTCTTGGCGAGGTCGGCCTATTGCGCAACACTATTGCTTGGCTCATCGGGCGGTAAATCAAGCAGGGGAAAGGCAGTCGACGCGGGCGTAGGAAGCGGTGCGGCGGCAGCGGCAAGGGGGCAAGACGCGCCGGAACCAGCATAAAGAGCCGCCAACCGACCCACCTGCTCGATCAGTTCGGACGAGCTCGGACGCAGGCCCGGATCGAGCGCAACGCACGACCGAACCAGTTGGCGCACATCATCGGGCAGGCAGGGATCGACGCGCGGAACGCCTCCCCCGCGGAAGTACGCCGACCAGAAAGAGAGGTCGTCACGCAGGCGCGGCGGAAAGGGATACGGCCAGCGACCCGTGAGCACTTCGTGCGCCACAATGCCGAAAGAGAACACGTCCAGGTTCTCGTTTTCCCATCCGGGCGTGCGCATGATACCCTCCGGAGCCGTGTAGCCATATGAGCCGCAGGGCACGGCGTCCGTCGGCTCGCCCAGAAAGAAGGCCGTATCAAGATCGATGACGGTAGCTCGCTCGACGGGAGAAGACGATACGATGATGTTCGAGGGCTTGAGATCTTGATGGATGAGGGCGGCGCCGGAGCCCCCGCAGCGTCCCAGATCGTGCAGGTCGGTCGCCACTGCGAGCAGCAGCGACAACGAGTCCGCCAGAAGAAGCGGCCGACGCTCGCGAGCACGCTGCGTAATAATGCGAGAAAGAGGAGCGCCTTCAGCCCAGGCAGAAACCAAGTAGAGCCACTTCCCGTGGGAAGGGCGCAAGCGCGAGTCGCGAAGCACCCCGGTCGCAGCGAAGCGTGCACCGAATGCCGTCACTCCTCTTTCTTCGGTGTCGCCGCTAGCAGTTTCTCCGTTCGCCGCGCGCCTGCTCGCTACCGCGCCAGCTCCTCTCTCCTCTGACGCGGCTTTACGCGACCCCGCAACCAACCGCGCGAGAAGGCTTCTCTGATGCTCCAAGTAGCGGCCGTCCGCTCGCAGTGTTTTCAGGCAGTAGGCGCGGCTCTGAAGCATGTCCGAGAAGCGGCATACATGCACGCTTGAACGGCTGCTTCTCGACACGAGCTCGATCGACAGGAAAGGCTGGGGCACGGCGGGGGTATCGAGATGATGCGCAGAATGGACATGCATACCCACCCTCCATTTCGCCGACGCGCCATCAGCCGTCAAGACGCGTGCTCCGTACAGGGCCCTTACGCAGGCTCGTCTCTAGCAAGGGGCGCTAACGCAGGCGGTCGCACGTGAACCGCTTTAGGTTGCTCTGGAGTTATGGTCGACCATGCGGGCCGTTTGGTTTTCGGGAGCCTTCCTTTATCGCACTATAGCCTGTTGAGGCGCCTGTACGGGTTGCGCAACTTTACGGAGCGTCGGTGCTAACGCCGACGAAGGATTCAAATGGAATCGCGCGGAGACACTTTCCGGCGAAATGAAGTTCGCTGGGAACAGCCTAGCGAAGCCAAGGAAGAGCCCCGCAAGCTCAACCTTGCACGAACACGAAACAGTCGTCGGTGGAGCGGGCCCCGTCGTAGACGTGGCCGAGCTGATCGAAGGCGCGCAGGTCCTCGGGGCATTGGACGTTGCGCTCGGCGCACCAGCGCACCATCGAGCCGCGAGCGGCCTTGGCGGCGGTGGCACGCTGCTTGAGGCGGCCTTGCGTGTCGACGGTGCCGAACAGGCAGGTCACGATGCGCGGCGCCCGCGCGCCCGCGATTTTGGCGTGCGGGAGGACGGCCTTGGCGTATTCGACGGATGCGAGGTTCACGATGATGTCGGCCTCGTCGGCAAGCGCGCGATAGAGACGGTCGCCCCAGAAGGCGTAGAGGTCAGGCGCGCCGCCTGCAGCTAGCTTCGCCTGCATTTCCAGGCGGTACGGCACCACGCCGTCAAGGGGGTGCAGCATCCCGTAGAAGCCCGAGAGGATGCGCAGCTGCTCCTGCACGTAGGCCAGCTGCGCCTCGTTCATGACGCGCGGCGCTAGGTGCTGGTACTGGATGCCCTCGTAGGCGACCACCGCCGGTGTCAGCGCGCCCTCGGCCCGCAGGTCCATGGTGCGCACCCGCTCGAAGTTGAGCTCCGCCAGCATATCGCTGCATCCCCAGAGCGCCTTCGCCTCGCCGTACGACAGCGAGCGCAACGCTTCGAGCAACTGCTCCGCATCGTCGATAAACCGAGGCAGACCGTGCCACGCAAAGGCGTCGTCTACCACGTTCATCTTCTTGGCCGGCGAAACGATGAAGCGCATGGCTCCTCCCTTTCGTTGTTTCCGCTGCACGATTCGGGCGTCAGTCGCGCCACTCCCTCCGCATGACCTCCCACTTCGCGTCGCGGGCGGCTTCGACGGCGGCCATCTCGTCGTCCGAAAGCGCGCGGAAACGGCCTTGGCGGCGCAGGTAGGCCTCGACGCTGGCGAACTGCTTGGGGTCGCGGTTCAGGCGGAAGCGGCCTCCGGGCTGGCCGGACACCTGCTCTCCCTCGTATTCGGCGAGGTACCAGAGCCCCGTGTCCACGATATCCTTCGCGATGTCCGCCATCTCGTCCACGCCGCAGCCCCAGCCGGTGGGGCACGGGGCAATCACGTGGATGTAGCGGGTGCCGCGGATGTCGCGCGCCCGCTCCACCTTGCGGATGAAGTCGTTCAGGTAGCCGACGCTTGCCGTGGCAGCGTAGGGGATGCCGTGCGCCGCCACGATCTCGAACAGGTTCTTCTTCTGCGTGAGGCATCCGTGCACGTTCGAGCCGGCCGGCGTGGTGGTGGTCTTGGCGCCGAACGGGGTGAGCGAGCTCTTCTGGATGCCCGTGTTCATGTACGCCTCGTTGTCGTAGCAGATATAGAGCACGTCGTCGTTGCGGTCGATGGCGCCCGAGAGCGCCTGCAGCCCGATGTCGGCCGTGCCGCCGTCGCCGGCGAAGCCCACCACCGTGCAGTCGTCGGGCTTCTTGCCCTGCGCGCGCAGGCCAGCCTCGATGCCGGTGAGCACGCTGGCCGTGGCGGCGAAGGGCGTGATCATCGCGTTGTTGGCGAAGGCGAGCTGCGGGAAATTGAACCCGACGGCGCTCATGCAGCCCGCGGGCAGCGCGGCCACGGCGTTCGGCCCCAGCACTTTGAGCGCCGCGCGCAGGGCGAGCGAGCCGCCGCAGCCCGCGCACGCCTTGTGCCCGAAGAACAGCTCGTCGTCGGTCATGTTCTTGGCAGTGACGGCCATGGCTATCGGCCTCCTTCCGAGACGGCATCCGCCGGCGAGTCGATCCCCAAGAACGACACATGCGGCAGGTCGGCCGTGCCCTCGGCCGCCTGCGCGAGGGCGCGGAACATTCCTTCAACCTGGGCTTCCGAGATGTCGTCGCCGCCCAGGCCGCCGATGAAGTTGTACGAGGGAACGCGCACTCCCGCCTGCTGCAGCGCCGAGTTCACGTTGGTGTACACCGTGCCCTCAGCGCCGAACGAGACGTCCTTCTCCAGCACGCCCACGGCCTTCGCGCCGGCGAGCGCGGTGGCAATGAGCACGCTCGGCATGGGGCGCAGATAGCGGATGCGCAGCATGCCGGCGCGCACGCCCTGCGCGCGCAGCTTGGCAACCACGCCGCGTACGAGGCCCGCCACCGACCCGAGCGTCACCAACACCACGTCGGCGTCGTCGCAGTCCACGCACTCGATCATGCCGGTGTAGCGCCGCCCGAACACCTCGGCGAAGCGCGCCTCCGCTTCCTTGATGGCGCGCGGCGCGGCCTCCCGCATGTCGTGGTGCTCCCAGTACTTGAAGTAACGGTCGTAGTCCGGCCCCGCCGAGAAGCCGATGCTCACCGGGTTCTCGAAGTCGAAGCTGTTGCCCGCGCCGTCGTAGGGCGGCAGGAACGCGTCGGCCTGCTCGGAGGTGGGCACGTCCACCGTCTCGTAGGTGTGCGTGAGCGCGAAGCCGTCGAGGTTCACCATCACCGGCGTGCGCACGGCAGGGTCCTCGGCCACGGCGTAGGCCATGAGGGCCAGGTCGAGCGCCTCCTGGTTGTTCTCGGCATACACTTGGATCCAGCCGTGGTCCAGAAGCGAGAGCGAGTCGCGCTGGTCGCCGTAGATGTTCCACGGCAGGGCGGTCGCGCGGTTCGCGTTCATCATGACGATGGGGAACCGGCCGCCCGACGCGTAGGTCAGGCACTCGGCCATGTACAGCAGGCCCTGGCTCGACGTGGCCGTGAACGTGCGCGCGCCCGTGGCCGACGCGCCGATGGCGCACGAGAGCGCCGAATGCTCGCTTTCCACGTGCACGTACTCGGCGGCGAGCGAGCCGTCCTCCACCATCTCGCTCAAGCGCTCCACCACCACCGTCTGCGGCGTGATGGGATACGCGCTGATCACCTGCGGGCGCGCCAGCCGCACGCCCTCGGCAAGGGCCTCGTCGCCGGAAAGGAACCGCTTCATCGGGCATCCGCCTCGCTTTCGGGGATCATCGTGATGGCACCGAACCGGCACGCCTTCGCGCACACGCCGCAGCCCTTGCAGAAGTCGTAGTCGATGGCGACGGGGGCGCCGCCGGGAGCGGGGTCGGGCACTTTGAAGACCGTGCCGTCAGGACAGTAGAGGTAGCACTGGAGGCAGCCCGTGCAGGCGGCCGGGTCGATCACAGGTCGGATGTTGCGCCAGCCCGCGTTCTTCACCGTGAGGTAGCCGCCTTCGAAGCACGTGGAATGCGCGAACTCGGTAGGGTCGAGCACGCCGGAGCGCAGCGTGGGGATGCAGGACGCAGGGCGCTGGAGCGCCGTCGTTGCATTTTCCGCCGACGCCGCAGAGGATTCTTCGACCTGCTCCGTCCGCTCAGGGCAACGAGCCGAACCGCCTTCGTCGCGGCGGGAGACGGCTTCCCATGCCGCCCGCACGATCTCGATGTTCTTCGCATGCAGCTTCGCAGGCATGTATTGGCGGACGGCCTCCTCCACGTCGGCCAAATCCACCCGATCGCAGAGCGCGGCCAACGCGCCCAGGAACACCGTGTTGGGAATGGGCCTACCCAGAACCGCGCTCGAGATGCCGTCGGCGTCGAGAGCCACGATGCGCGGGTCGTCGAACGTGCGCGTGCTGTTCGCCAACACCAGCCCGCCGGACTTGAGCTCGCGCTCCCACCCGTCGCCGAGCAGCGTGTCGTCCAGGTACACCACGTAGTCGGCCTGCGCGACGGCGCTGCGGTCGCCGATGGGCGCGTCGCCCATCTTGGTGAACGCCCGCATGGGCGCGCCGCGCCGCTCGGGCCCGAACGAGGGGAACGCGAGCGCGTGCCTTCCGTCCGCCATCGACGCCGCCGCGCCCAGAAGCCGCGCCGCCGTGAACGCGCCCTGCCCGCCGCGGCCGTGCCAGAGTACCTCGATCATGCAGTCTCCCGTTCTCTTGCATTTGATCGTGCCAGTATAGCGCTGCGGCCGTGCCGAGACGGCGGCGCGGCGGCCGGCCTGCCCGTATTCTTCAGCAAATGGGCAGCGATCCGCCCATCATGCCAGCCCGCTTCGTCGCGCTGTCCTTTGCCGGAAGGGATGCATTTCTCGCCCGGATGACGCTTTCCCGGCCGATACTGCCGAGAAAAGGCCGGTTTGGCAATCCGAGCGCTGGAAGCTCCCCGACAGGCCGAGGCGCGATCAGGCGATATGTCGCCATCGGCGTCGCACGCAGCACAACAGCCCAAAAAACAGGCGCCCACGATTGCCAAACCAGCCCTTTCTTGGCTCTTCCCGGCGAAAAGCGCTTCAGCCCATATCCGCCCCCCTTCCATCCCCTCCTCGACCGCCTTTCAACGCCGCAAGCCCGCCCTCAACTCGCTGTTTGCTGCTGCTATGAATCTTCGGGGCGCGGCCGTGCACGAACTATATAATGCTCGGAGAGAGAACCGACGAGAAGGCACCGCGAAGGAGTTGGCGAGCACCGTGATGGACCGCCCCACGTTTGGCAAGAAGCGCCCGGCGACGCATCGGGAACCCGCAGGTTCCGGCGAGGTCGAAACGCGCGTCCTGCCGACCGCCAACAACGCCGAGCAGGCGCCCTCGGGCGAGGGCGCGCAGAGCCCTCGCGGCAAGCATGGCCGACGCACTCCCGGGCCCGGCGCGCAGGAAGGGCACGTCGAAACAACCGGCGACGTGCTGCGCGGCGAGAGCGACCGCGACCAAGCCGGACGGGGAGCCCGCGACGCCAAGGCACGCAAGCCCCGCAAGCCGAACTTCGTCACGCGCACGGTGAACCACTGGTGCAACCGGTTGCTCGGCGCCGTGTCGGAGCGCTCGCTGGCCGCCCAGGAAGAGCAGTACGCCGCGCACCGCACCACGCGCGACTACGTATGGAACTCCCTGGGCATCGGCGCGTGGGGCATGGTGTTCCCCGTGCTCACCGTGGTGGTCACGCAGCTCGTGGGCGTGAAGCAGGCCGGCATGTTCTCCATGGCGTTCGTCACGGGCATGCTGCTCATGTTCCTGGCCAACTACGGCGTGCGCACCTACCAGGTGTCGGACCTGGACGAGGCGCACTCCTTCTCGGACTACCAGCTGAACCGCTGGATAACCTGCGCCCTCATGGTGGCGGTGGGCGTGGCGTACTGCTCGATACGCGGGTACGCGCAGGACATGTTCACCATCAGCCTAGGTGTGTACGTGTACAAGATGGTGGACGGCCTGGCCGACGTGTACGAGGGGCGGCTGCAGCAGGTGGACAAGCTGTACCTGGCCGGCGCTTCACAGGCGTTCCGCTCGGTAGTGGTGCTCGTGGCGTTCTCGTTGTGCCTGCTCATCACTCGCAACCTGCCGGTGGCTTGCATTGTCATGGCCATGGCCGCAGCCCTGTCGTTCGTGGTGCTCACGTTCCCGCTGGCCCTGTTCGAAACGCCGAAGTCGCGCCGCGTGAGCCCTTCCAGCGTCGCGCGGCTATTCAAGCAGTGCTTCCCGCTGTTCCTGGCGCTGTTCCTGTACGCGCTCATCGACAACATGCCGAAGTTCGTCATGGAGGGCGTGCTCTCCTACGACAACCAGCTGTACTTCAACGCGCTGTACTTCCCGGCGCAGGGCATTCTGCTGACCATCGGGCTCATCTACAAGCCGCTGCTCGTGCGCATGGCCGAGGCGTGGAGCGACCCCGAGAAGCGGCGAAAGTTCGACCTGATCATCGTCCTTATCATGGTGATCATCGTGGCGTACACGGGAGCGACGGCCCTCGTCATGGGATGGATCGGCATCCCCGTCATGAGCTTCCTGTACGGGCTGGACTTCGAGCAATTCCGCGGCCTCCTGTTCATCATGATCGCCGCGGGCGGCGTGACGGCGGCCATCGATTTTCTGTACCAGGTGATCACCGTGCTGAGGCGGCAGCGCGCCGTGACGAAGCTCTACGTCATCACGTTCGGATTCTCGCTGTTCGTGCCGCTTCTGCTGGTGAACTTCACGGGGCTGCCGGGCGCGGTCATCGGCTACCTCATTGTGATGTGCATCCTGCTGGTGCTGCTGGTGAGCGAGTACGTGAGCATCCGCCTGGGCTTCTCCAAGGAGACGGAAACCGAGGCCAGCGCCATAGCCCCCAGCCCGAGCGCGCACGGACGCTCCACGACCGCACGCGCCGCCGCCCACGAGAAGGCCCGCGTGCGCGCGATCGAGGCCGAGCTGGAAGCCGAGGGCGAGACCGCACGCGGCATGTCCCCCGCCCGCGCAGCCGCCCACGCGAAGGCGCGGGCGCGCGCCGAGGAGGGAGCTGCGGCGGATGTCCTCGGAGCGGCCGGCACCCCCGACGACGAGAGCCCGCTGCCGCAGTAGGCGAGGATCGGTTTTCAGCCGGCGTGCAGCAAACCCCTTCCGCGCGAACTTCGGCGGTGATGACTTGGCGGAACCCTAAAACCGTGCGTACCTCTCCAGGTTCTTCTTCAGGGTGTCCACGAAGCGTTGGCCCACTTCGCCCAGCTGCCCACCCTTGCGCACGACGTAGCCCAAATGCAGCCGCACGTCGGTTTCAAGGGGCACGGTGTTCAAGCCGGCGCCGTCGGAGATACCTACGAGGATACCGCTCGTCACCGTGTAGCCGTTCAGGGCCACGATCAGCTCGGAGAGCGAGGCGCGGTCGGTGCAGGCGATGGACTTGGCGCGCGGCACGCCGGCCAGTGCCTCCTCGGCGAAGGCGACCGGGGAGTCCTCGTCCTGCTCGAAGTAGAGGTACGGGTAGTCCTCCATGTCCTCGAGCGTGAGGCTCGCGGCGTTCACCATGGGGTGGCTCGCCGGCAGCGCGACGCGCGGCGCCGACTGGATGAGCTCCACGAACTCGAGGCCCGCCGCGTCGAGCGCAGCGTTCACCTCGTCGGCCGTGGCCGAGGTCTGGAACAGCACGCCCAGCTCGCTCTTCCCGCTGGCGACGTCGTCGATGACGCCCTGGGTCGTGCGGTCGCGCAGCGCATAGGCGAAGGAGTCGCCGCCCAACGCCAACACGGTGTGGGCGAACGTCTGCACGTTGAACAGGTAGTGCTGGCCGGAGACGGCGAACGTGGTTTCGGTGGTGGTCATAGGTGGAATCCTTTCAACAAGATTTCCTTCTCGCGGGTCCAAAATCAGTCAGCGAGGGTGCCCGTGGTGCCGGAGATTCGTGGGTTGGCGAAGGTGAAACGTACTTCGGTACGTGAGCCTTCGCCAACGCGCGAAGATTCGGTGCCACGGGCAGCCGCAGCGTCGGCCCGTTCCGACGGCTGACAAGCCGTCTGAACCTACTGGCAGCCGCGCTCGTCGATGAAGCGCGACGCCTTGTGCTCGGACGACGTGCCCAGCTTGCCCGCATCATACACGATAACCTTCTGCGGGCGCACGCCTACGTGGGCCTTGATGGCGGCCATGGTGCGCTTCGCCACCTCGTCGTAGGGCTCGTCGCTGCCCAGCGCGCGCTCCACGGACACCTCGTACTTGCAGGTGAAGTCCTTCTCGTATACGCGGATGGAATACTCGCCGGTCAGGCCCTCCAGCCCGCGCACCACAAACTCGATGTCGGTGGGGAACACGTTCACGGCGCTCACGATGAACATCTCGTCCTTGCGCCCGGTCACGTGGATGCGCGCCAGCGTGCGCCCGCACTCGCACGTGTCGGTGGACACGTAGCCGATGTCGCCCGTGCGGAAGCGGATCATGGGACGCGCCTTCTTCATGAGCGTGGTGTACACCAGCTCGCCCGTCTCGCCCGGCGCCAGCACCTCGCCGGTTGTCGGATCCACCGTCTCCACGAGTATCTGGTCCTCCACGATATGCAGGCCGTCGTGCGCCTCGCACGCGGCGGCGCAGGCACCGTAGATGTCGGACAGGCCGTAGAAGTCCACGACCTTCGCGCCCCAGAGGCTCTCGATGCTCTCGCGCGTAGACGGGATGGAGCCGCCCGCCTCGCCGGCCACGATGATGGTGTGGATGTTGAAATCGGTGCGCGGGTCGTAGCCCTTCTCCTTCGCCACCTCGCCCAGGTGCCACGCGTAGGATGGCGACGTCCAGATGACGGTGGGCTGGTACTGCTTCAGCACGAACAGCAGGCGGTCCGAGGGCACGGCGCCCACCCAGATGGCCAGCGCGCCCAGGCGCTGCGCGCCGATAACGTCGGGGCCGCCCACGTACAGCGCGAAGTTGAGCGCGTGCACGTAGCGGTCGTTCGGGCGCATGCCGGCCTGCCAGAACAGGCGCGCCTCGGTGTCCTGCCACAGGTCGAAGTCCTCCTGCGTGAAGGGGCTCACCGTGGGAACGCCCGTGGAGCCGGACGAGGTGGCCATGAAGATGACCTCCTCCTCAGGTACGGAGCACATCTCGCCGAAGAAGCTTCCCACGTGCTGCGTCTCGCGCTCCGTCTTCTTGTCGATGAACGGGAACTTGGCGATATCGTCGAGCGTTTCGATATCACCCGGCGCCACACCGGCCTCGTCGAACGCTCGGCGGTAGTACACCGTGTTCTCGTATGCGTAGGCCACCATGTCCTTCAGGCGCTGCAGCTGCAGCGCCTCGAGCTCGGGCCGCGGCATGCATTCGATCTCCGGATCGTAGTATTTCTGGGATGCGGGGATGTCCTTCGCCATGGTTGCTCCTTGATCGGTTCTCGTTTCCTCCGCTGCTTGCACGCCCGCGGCGGACAACGCCTGCACGACCGAACGCCGAGCGCCCGCTTGGGGTTTCCGTGCCCGCCTGCCCGCGCCGAACGTTTCACATGAAACATTCGTTCGCTATCTGGGCTCTCGCAGTTAAAAGCAGTACATTGCATGAAACCACTAACGGGCGGCGAATACAACCTTCTAAGCCATTCGATGTTCTGATGCTTTGCTATCGCTAAAACAGATAGCTTAGCAAGATGCGGAAGTGAACGTATCCGATCGCCCGCGCTCGCTTAGCACAAGCTACTTCGCGCCCAGCGCCTCCTCCGCTGCCGCAGCGTCTGCGCCGACCTGCGGGCGCAATCCGCCCGCGCACCGCGCCCGCAGGTCGGCGTCCCATTTCTTCGAGAACGGCAGCACGTCTACCAGCGCCACTACCGAGAGCACGCCCAGGATGGTGAACACGGCCAGCGGGCTGTCCACGCCGCCGGCCAGCGCCTGCGCGGCCATGCTGAGCAACGAGCCGTAGATGATGGACGTGTTGATAGCGGACAGGTTGAGCGGGTACTTCGCCGACCCGTAGCGCTGGCGGGCGAAGGCCGACGCCACCACCGGCTCGCCGCCGTAGGCGAAGCCGCAGCACAGCGCGCCGGCGATGTAGAGCGCCGGGGTGCCCGTGGCGAACGCGCCGATGATGCAGGCGCAGGCCAGAGCTGCCACCGCGCCGTCCACGAACATGGTGACCTTCACGTTCGTGCGGTCGTAGATCATGCCCACCACCACGCGCGCCAGGCCGTTGCAGGTGGACACCAGGCCCACGAGCAGCGTGGCGAAGGCGGCGTCGATGCCCACGAGCTGCGCGTTGGCCGCACAGTTGCCGATAGTGGCCAAGCCGATGGCCACCACGATAACGGCCCAGATCCAGAACAGGTACAGGATGGGCGTCTTGAGCAGGAACGGCTCGTCGGCGCCATCCCCGCCCGCCGCACCGCCGGCTGCCGCCTGCTCGGGCGCCATGAGCGCCACGATGTTCTCGGGCGGACGGCGCAGCATAAGCGCCGCAGCTGCCGCCACCACGCCGCCGGCCGCGCCCACGCCCACGAACACAGGGCCCAGGCCGAACAGCGGCACGAGGTTCACCGAGAGCGTCCCCAGGATGAGCGACCCCAGGCCGAACCCCATCATGAGCACACCCGACGAGAACCCCACCTTGTCAGGGAACCACAGGTTCGTCGTGGACACGATGGTGTTGTACCCCATGCCCACGCCCAAACCGCCCAGCGTGCCGTAACATAGGTATACCACCGCAATGCTCCCCTTCGCGAACAGCCCGGTGCCCGCGAATCCGACGAAGAACAGCACGGCCGCGATGACGATGGTCCCCTTCACGCCGATCCGCCGCTCCACTTGGGAGCCTATCACGGCGCCGATGCAGAACGCTATCATCATGATGTTGAACGTGAGGCCGACAGCCCCCTTCTCCAGTTCGAACGCGGCGCCCATGGGCGCTGCGAACATGGAGAACGCGTAGATGAGCCCTAAGAACAGCAAGGCGAACGTCGAGCACGCCAGCGTGCGCATGCGCTCGGACTTGACCCGGGCAACCGTCGTTTCGGACATAGTGCTCCCCCTCCGTGCGAGTTGACGCCGCCCCTTGCAGGCCCCCTTTGCCCCGACCGCGACGAAAAACGTCGAACGGCCGCGGAGCGACAATCCTTCCCTCGCATTGTCACCGAATTCTCCGCCGAGCCATATGGCGTTCAGAGTGAGAAACCGCGCTTTCATACAGGGGTAGCTAGAGAGCACACAGAATAAAAGCGAGCCAAAGCCGTGGCCTGATGGAGCGCCCACGCCACGGCGGTCGCCGCCGCCAGGCCGATCGCCAAGCCGCGCGCCGCATATCTCGCGCACTCACAGCCAGTGAAACCGCACGGCATAAGCGCCCACTTCACGTGAGCTCCCCCTAAGCTACCGTAAAAACCCTCAATCCCGCTACCGCTTCATCAGATAACAAGCTAGAATTAGAACTCTCGCAGGTTGACCCTCTCACCCCCAGCGCAAGCTGCTGAACCCCCGTTTCTGCAGCATTCCTTCAGGTTGAAGGCGACTCGGGGGAAGGCGTCCACCAAGCGAGTTCCGCACGAGCCGGACAGCCCAGTGGGCTGTCCGAGCGAGCAGGACTGCCGAGCGACTGGACGCCTTCCCCCGAGTCGCCAACCGCCACAAGAAAAGGAAGCCCGCCATGACCCTTCAGCAGCTTCGCTACCTCATCGCCATTGCCGAGTACGGCTCCATCAACGCGGCGGCGCAGAACCTGTACGCCTCGCAATCGAACCTGTCCACGGCCATCAAGGAGCTGGAGCAGGAGCTGGGCATCACCGTGTTCACGCGCAGCAACCGCGGCGTCACGCTCACGAACGATGGCACGGAGCTTCTGGGGTACGCGCATCAGGTCATCGAGCAGGCCGACATGCTGGAGCGGCGCTACGCCACCGGCACGGACAAGCACCTGCGGCTGGCCGTGTCCACGCAGCACTACGCGTTCAGCGTGCAGGCGTTCGTGAACGTCGTGGAGCAATGCGAGGGAGACGACTACGAGTTCATCTTGCGCGAGAGCAGCACCGGCGAGATCATCGACGACGTGCGCACGTTCCGCAGCGAGGTGGGCGTGCTCTACACCGACGGCTTCAACCGGCGCGTGCTGCAGAAGGCCTTCGCCGACGCCGACGTGGCGTACGCCCCGCTGTTCGACGCGCACGTGCACGTGTTCGTAGGCGAGCACCATCCGCTGGCGGGCGCGCAGCTGCTGGCGCCCGAGGACTTGGAGCCCTTCCCGCGCTACTCGTTCGAGCAGGGCACGGCGAACTCGTTCTACTACTCGGAGGAGCCGCTTTCATACCTGCCCCATGCGCGCAACATCCGCATCTCGGATCGCGGCACGCTCACGAACCTGCTGACCAGCCACAACGGTTACACGCTCTCCACGGGCGTGCTGTCGGCCGAAATGCAGTCGGGCATCGCCAGCATCCCCCTCGACGTGGACGAGCGCATGCAGGTGGGCTATATCATGCACAACGAGCGCCGCCCGAGCCCCCTGCTGCTGCGCTACATCGACGAGCTGCACGCCATCATCAAGGCGAACCCGAGCGTGGAGGCGCGCCCTGCGTAGAGGAGCACGGCGCCTGCCCGGTCTGCAGCTGCAAAGCCCATGAAGCGCGTGTGGCCCGCCGTGTTCGGTCGGGAACCGAGGCCGGCGGGCCACACGCTGTTGTGCAGAACTTCCCGGAGGGGGGAAGGTCTCGCCTAGTGGATAGAGCTGCTCACATAGGGCGTCTTGTCCTTGAGCACCACGTCGTGGGCGCCGCCCTCGACGATGGACGTGGACGACACCACGGTGAGCTTCGCCTTCTGCTGCAGCTCGGGAATGGTCAGCGCGCCGCAGTTGCACATGGTGGACTTCACCTTGGAAAGCGTCAGGTCCACATTGTCCTTAAGCGTGCCGGCGTAGGGCACGTACGAGTCCACGCCCTCCTCGAACGACATGCCCTTCTTGTCGCCGCCCAGGTCGTAGCGCTGCCAGTTGCGGGCACGCGCGGAGCCTTCGCCCCAGTACTCCTTCATGTAGGAGCCGTTGATGTTCACCTTGTTCGTGGGGCTCTCGTCGAAACGGGCGAAGTAGCGGCCCAGCATGACGAAGTCGGCGCCCATGGCCAGGGCCAGGGTCAGGTGATGGTCGTACACGATGCCGCCGTCGGAGCAGATGGGAATGTAGACGCCCGTCTCCTCGAAGTACTCGTCGCGGGCCTTCGCCACCTCGATGGTGGCCGTGGCCTGGCCGCGGCCGATGCCCTTCTGCTCGCGCGTGATGCAGATGGAGCCGCCGCCGATGCCGATCTTGATGAAGTCGGCGCCCGCATCGGCCAGGAAGCGGAAGCCCTCGGCGTCCACCACGTTGCCCGCGCCCACCTTCACGGAGTCGCCGTAATGCTCGCGAATCCATTCCAGCGTGAACTTCTGCCAATCCGAGTAGCCCTCCGACGAGTCGATGCACAGCACGTCGGCACCGGCCTCCACCAGCGCCGGCACGCGCTCGGCGTAGTCGCGCGTGTTGATGCCCGCGCCCACCTGGTAGCGCTTGTGCGCGTCCAGCATCTCGTTGGGATTGGACTTGTGCGAGTCGTAGTCCTTGCGGAACACCAGGTACATCAAGTGGTCCTCGTCATCCACCACGGGCAGCGAGTTCAGCTTGTTGTCCCAGATGATGTCGTTGGCAACCTTCAGGCTGGTATCCATGGGCGCCACGATCATGTTCTCGCGCGGCGTCATGAAGCTGGCCACCTTCTCGTCCATGGACATGCGCGACAGACGGTAGTCGCGATCCGTCACCACGCCCACCAGCTTGCCGTGCGCCGTGCCGTCCTCGGTCACGGGCATGGTGGAGTGGCCGTGCTTGTCCTTGAGGGCCACCACGTCGGCAAGCGTCATCTCGGGCGAGAGGTTCGCATCGCTCGTCACGAAGCCGGCCTTGTAGTCCTTCACGCGGGCGACCATGGCCGCCTGGTCCTCGATGCTCTGCGAGCCGTAGATGAACGACAGGCCGCCCTCGGTGGCCAGCGCGATGGCCATGCCGTCGTCGGACACGGCCTGCATGATGGCGGACACCATGGGGATGTTCAGCGAGATGGCCGGCTCCTCGCCACGGCGGTACTTCACGAGCGGCGTCTTCAGGCTCACATCCTGCGGGATGCATTTTGCCGACGAGTAACCGGGTACCAGCAGGTACTCGTTGAACGTGCGGGACGGCTCATCGAAATAGTAGGCCATGAACTCCTCCATCTGCGGTCGGCGCGGTCTGCGCGGGCGGGTTGCGGCGCGGATGCGATCGGCGCCGCGCGGCACATACCGCCGACACCCCGTCAAGCATCCGTTGCTTAGGTGTTACCCGCTATTATAGCCACGGTCGAACGGCAACCGAGGGCAAGAGCGCCGAATATGAAGAAATATTCGCGCAGGACGAGCCGCAGCGAGAGGACAAGGGCCCACAGGGCGACGCTCATGGCGTTGCGAGCTCCCCGCTGTTTGCGTAGGCCCTCACGCGATCGGCCAGCTCTTGGCGCGAGTGGACGTCCAGTTTGGCATAGATATTGCGCGTGTGGGCACGGGTCGTATACAGCGAGATGGTAAGCTCGTCGGAAATGGACTGCGAGCCTCTTCCACACGCCAGCAGCACCAGCACCTCCTTCTCGCGCTCGGTGAGCTGCGCCTCGTCTCCCAACCGCAGGCACGCGCGCTTCCAACGACCGTGACGCGAGCCGCCATCGATGTCCGCCGCCGCAGTGCCGCCGCCATCTGCATTTGCGCCTGCCACGCCCGTGCCCATCGCACCCTCGCTCGCAGTCGGCGCTTCGCCGGACGCATCCGGCTCGTCCTCGTCGGGAATGGGCAGCAGCAACCGGTCGACCTGCTTCTCCGGGAACAGGAAAAACACCGCCACGGCCGCCACGAACAATATGACGAACACTACGGTGGACACCGGCAGCGCATCCACCTGCACGGTCGCGCACAGCGTGCCCAGCGCGTTGCCTGCCGTCACGCCGAACGCGATGACGGCGCGCCCCAAGGCCACCACGAGCACGGCCGACGCCTTCGATTGGAACACGATGTACGAGAAGAGGTACCACATGAGCACGTCGAACAACTCGAAGGCAACTCCCGCCAGCACCACCCCCATGCTGGCATTGCCGGGAAAGAAGTAAGGCACCAGCAGCGAGAAGATGATGACGAGCGCCATGGGATAAAAAAGGTGTCCGAAGTTGAGATCCTGCGACTTCAGCGCCGCCGCCACCACAAACGCCGCCAGGCACAGCGCCGTGACGAACGTCGTAACGCTGCCGTCGCCGGCAAGCTGCGCAGGGCTAACAACCGCCTGGTAGGCCCCCTTGCCGAAGTTGGCCGCGATGCCCAAGATGCCCACCACCACGAGGAACCGGTAAAACGCGCGCGCCGGCGCGAGCCGCTGGCTCTCGGACACGGCCGGCACGACGCGCTTCGCCAAGCCCACCGTGAAGCAGGCGGCCGAGACGAGCGGCAGCAACACGAACAGCGCCCCGCTCCACGGCTGCGGAAGACTCAGCACCATGAACTGCACGAGCGCCGCCAGCAGCTCGCAGTACAGTATGATGTTAAGCGCTCGGCGCGGGCGTACCGAGCACAGCAGCAACCCGGCGTTCAGGCTGAGCGCGGCCGTGCCAACGCCCGTAAGCACGCTTCCTACCGAGAACACCACGCGCGACGGCACAAACGCAGGACCCGCCAAGATGACGAGCACGCAACCGAGCGCCGCCACGAAGCCGCCGCCCACCACGAACCACGTCCGCTGCGCGAACGCCGCGACCCGGCGGTACAGCAGGGCCATCACGAGCAGCGTGCAGGCGTGGGCGACGGTGGATGCGAAGAACATATCCGACACGACGGAGGCCGTGGCCTCCACACCGTTCACCCATACGGAACTTTTATAGGCCACACCGAACCACGCGACCCAGAACCCGAACCCGAAGAACTTCAACAGCGGCAGGCGGTCGTCGAGCAACGCCAGACATCCAGCAGCCCCACGCCGCCGCTCGCCCTGCCCCTCTCTTTCCAGCATGGCTTCCTCCCCCTTGAACGCGACCCTCCTGCTGCGCCCCCACGCACTTCGTGCCGCAATCCTAGCACACTGCAGCCGCCGCCTTCCCGCAGGCTTCGCCGCAGGCCCCTCCTGAAACGGCAACCTCTCCGAGCGCTGCTGCCGCCTCGGCCATGAACGCCTCGTCCGCATGGATGAAGCCGCGCGTGACCTTCGACACGCCCCGGTAGAACCGCGTGCGTGCACAGCCGTTCAGGCAATCGCAGTACGCATCGACCCAATTGAGCAGATGCGCGGCATGGAACGCCCGCTGTGCCTTCAGCAGATCTGCAGCGCGTGCAGCGTCGCCTCGGGCCAACGCCTCGGCCATCTGCTCGGCGCACACGGCCAGGTACTCGCATTCGAAGCTTAAGTGGTCCTCTGGCGTACGCAGCACCTCGTCCACCGCAAGATGCGCCTCGCACAGCAGGCGGTACACGTCGTCGCGCGACCCCTGCATGAGCAGGCCTCCCTCGCTGGTGAACACGCTCTCATAGGGCGTGGCGCGGCGCTCCTCGTACGAGCCGGCACCCAGGATGGCCCCGGCGAAATCGCTTGCCAGCTCTTGACGCGTGCCGCGGTCGCGACGTGCCAGATAGGCGGCCATATCGGCATACCCCTCATGCATGAGCGCATCGTCCAGTTCGACGCTTGCCAGATCGGCCTCCGCCAAGCGGTCGATACCCTCTTGGTCCAGCTCCTTGAAGTACAGCGACGCCAACGTGCGGTAAAACGCCGCACGGGCCTCGGAGGCGGCGCGAAGCTCCTCCAGCGCGTTCTCGTCCATTGCCCTCTCCCTTCGCTTTGCGTTTTCGACGTCGCTCATGCTAACCCCGCCGCAGCGGAGGCGAATCGGCCGTCGCGTTCTATCTTGGCCGCCGCCCGCACAGGGACTAGTCACCGATTGACTAGGAACCGTACCCGACCGCCGTGATTTAGAACGCCGTTGACGATGCGGCCGATCCCCATCGCACCGTAACCTGAATGCGGTCGAAATAGCGAGAGCAAAGGGAGGGCCGACATGAACGATACCGCACCGAAGCCGACCGCCGGGCAGCCTGCCGAGGAAGCTGTCGCGCGCATCGTGGACAGCATCTACCTTCACCCACGCCACCGCGAGCTGCTGTACAAGACGCTCGCGTTCTGCAGCGAGGAGCGCGACGAGCTCGAGGCCGAGCGCTTCATCGAACAGCAACCCGAATGCGCACAAGCCCTCCAAGAACCCTTCGCACTCGTACGACAGCTCGTGACATGCGGCGGGCTCGCGCGCGCCGCCTACGACGAGAACGGCGTCTTGCTCGACGGCACGCTGAAGGCCGAGCTGGTGGACCAGGGTCTCGACGACGACGCCATAGCCGCGCTCGCGACGCGGCATGCTGTCGCGACCACGCCGGCCGGCCTCGCAGCCGTTACGCTGCTGGATCCCGCATATCGCATCGCTGCCTGCGCAAACGCTGTACCCGAGCGGCGCGACGTCTTCGTCCGCCTGCTGGAACATTGCCGCAAGCCGCGCTCGCTCGACAGCGTGAAGCAGCTGTTGGACGGGCATCCCGCACTTGAGCCGAGCACCCGTTCGGGCGGGCAGCGCCTGCACGCGGCCTACTTCATCGACCGCTTAGACGAGGCCGGCGGCTTGGTCTGGGACGGAGCCTGGGTCACCACCAAGGCCGGGGAACGCTTCCTGGCCTCGGTTTGACGAGGCAGGGTCCGCAGGGCCCAGCCCATAGCAAGCAAGACGAGAGAACGAGAAGGAGGGAACATGTCGAGTACGAACCTCACCCGACGCAGCTTCATGAAGGCCTCGGCGCTTGCCGCCGGCGCGGCCGCCTTGGGCAGCGGCGTCGCCACGGTGAGCAACCTGGTGGAAAGCGACAAGGCGTATGCGGCAGACGAGGTCAAGGTTGTGCACACGTCGTGCCGCGCCTGCATATCGAACTGCGGCGTCATCGCGCACGTGCAGAACGGGCGCGTGGTGAAGCTGGAAGGCGACCCCGCCGACCCCATGTCGGAGGGACGCGTATGTCCTAAGGGCCTTTCGGGCATCCAGGCGCTCTACCACCCCAACCGCAACAAATACCCCATGAAGCGCGTGGGCGAACGCGGCGGCAACCAGTGGGAACGTATCACCTGGGAAGAAGCCATCGACACCATCGCCGATGCGCTCATGGACATGAAGGAGAAGACGGGGCTCGAGGGCCTGCTGTGCTCCACGGGAGGCGGCGGCAATCCGCAGTTCTTCAGCCCGCCACGCTTTCGCAACTTCTGGGGCGCCGGCAACGTGTTCGAACCGGGCTGCGCCCAGTGCTACCTGCCGCGCAGCTACACCATGCCGCTCATCAACGGCACGGGCGACACGTCCATCGCCGACTCGGGCTGCGCCGAGCTCTACAACCCGAAGGTTTCCATCGACACCTACGTCATGTGGGGCACCGGCCCGGCGCAGCACGCGCCCTCGTCGGCCGGCCGCGCCGTGGTAGAGCTGCGCGCCGCCGGCACGCAGACGGTGGTCATCGACCCGCGCTTCACGCCCGATGCGGCGCGCGCCGACGTGTGGCTGCCCATTCGACCCGGCACCGATGTGGCCATGATGCTGGGCTGGATGCGCTATCTCATGGAGAACAAGCTCTACGACCAGGAGTTCTGCGCGAAGTGGACGAACCTGCCCTTCCTCGTGGACCCGAACGACCCCGCCGGGGCGCTGCTGCGCGCGAGCAAGGTGTTCGCCGACGTCACGGCCGAGAACGAAGGCTACGTGTACTACGACGAGGCCACCGGTAAGGTGACGAAGGCCTTCGCGCTCGCTCCCGAAAACGAGGCGTCGTACCGTCCCGCGCTGTTCGGCACGTACGACGTGGTGCTAGCCGACGGCACCGCCGTGAAGGCCAAGACGGCATTCACGGCCTACCAGGAGCAGGCGCAGGAGTACACGCTGGAGCACGTGGCTGCTATCTGCAAGGTGGACGCCGACGACCTGGAGCGCGCTATCCGCCTGTATGCCGAGTGCGCCTCGGGCGGCATCAGCCTGGGCGTCGCCACCGACCAGTACCCGCAGTCTACGCAGGCCGCCATAGGCGCGGCAGCGCTCGACTGCATGATGGGCTTCATCGACAAGCCGGGCAGCACCGCCAACAACTTCCCGCACTCCGCCGAGTCGACCGTGTTCCCCGACGGTTTCATGGGCTCGGCCCCCTACCAGTTCCAAACGCCCGAGAACATCACGAACCGCCTGGGCTACGTGGAGCACAAGGGCCTCGGCGGCTGGATGCACAGCCATATCCCCACGATCCTGAACGCCATCCTCACGGGCGAGCCCTACCAGCCGCACATCTGGATCGAACGCTCGGGCAACAAGATGGCCATGCTGGGCAACTCCGCATCGTGGGTGGACGCGTTCCCCAAGCTGGACCTCATCGTGCACATGTATATGTACCCCACGTCGTTCAGCACCGAGGCCGCCGACCTGCTGCTGCCCACGGCAGAATGGCTGGAAACGGCGTTTCTCCAAGGACGCCTTTATACCGTGCTGCTCCGCCAGCCGGTGACGAACCTGTTCGAATGCATCGACGAGACGTTCATCTGGTCCATGCTGGCGAAAGCGCTCGCCGAGCGGGGTCACGAGGGAATGCAGAAGGCGTTCGACCCCGAGGCGTGCGGCATGACGCCGACGTATTGGAACACCATCGAGGAGTACTATGAGTTTGTGGCCTCCAACGTGGGCATGACTTGGGACGAGCTGGTTGCGAAGGCGCCGTATAACGACGTGGAACCCGAAGAGTACTGGAACGCGCCGTACGAGCAGACGTACAAGGGCCTCGCGCCCGACGGGAAGACCTACGCCGGCTTCGGCCGCTGTGCCGCCGGCGACATCAAGGACAACCCGCTCAAGTGCGGCCCCTATGGCGACACGATGATCTACATCGGTCGCCACGGAGCCGAGAAGTTCGAGATGCCGCCCGCTTCCGTGGAGTACGAGCCCATGCCCTACTACCGGGAACCGGAGGACATCCAGGAGTACGGTGACGAGTACCCGCTCGTGCTCACCGAGGGCCGCATTCCCTACTTCCACCACGGCACGCTGCGCAACAACCCCTACCTGCGCGAGATCTACCCCGCCCCCGAAGTGTGGATCAGCCCCGAGTACGCCGCCGAGCACGGCATCGACAGCGGCGACTGGGTGAACGTGAAGTCGCCCCGCACCGACGGCCTGGACGTGTTCAGCAACCTGGATACCGGCGAGGAGCTCACGGCCGAGGGCCAGCGCATCGTGTCCGGCGGAATCTACGGCGTGGCCCATGTCACCGAAGGGGTCGCGAAGGACTGCGCCTACATGGAGCGCTTCTGGAACCCGGAGTTCTTGGAAGAAGGGCAGGATCCGCGCAAGAGCTGGACCACGTGCAACATGAACGTACTCACGAAGAACACGGGCTACTACAACCCCGAGTTCGGTACGTACACCCTGCGGGGCATCAACGTGAAGATCGAGAAGGCCACGCGCCCTGACGGCGTGTGGTACGAGCCTTCCGACTTCGCGCCTTGGCTGCCGCAACCGTCTGAGAACACCGGAGGAGGTGCCGCATAATGTCGCATTACGCAATCGTCGTCGACCTCGACCGCTGCATTGGCTGCCACGGCTGCGAGATCGCCTGCAAGAACGAGAACGAGGTTGAGCTGGGCTCGTTCTGGAGCAAAGTGGTACAGGTGGGCCCGTTCGGGGACTACCCGCGCCTGCAGCAGTATTTCCTGCCGGTCATGTGCCAGCAGTGCGCCGACTCCCCCTGCACGCACGTGTGCCCCACGGGCGCGTCGTACCGCGACCCCGAGACAAACGTGGTGTTGGTGGACAAGGAGAAGTGCATCGGCTGCAAGTACTGCATGATGGCCTGCCCCTACGGGGTGCGCTCGTGGAGCCCGTCCGAGAACGTGGTGGAGAAGTGCACGCTGTGCGGCCAGCTGACCAGCGCGGGCGAGCAGCCGAAGTGCGTGGCCGCCTGCTGCGCCTCGGCGCGCTTCTACGGCGACTTGGACGATCCGGCCTCCGACGCGTCGAAGGCGCTCGCCGCCGCCGGCGCGGACGCGGTGCACCGCTTGAAGGACGTGGGCAACGCACCGCAGACGGCCTACATCCTGTCGGCAAAGTACGCTGACTGGAAGGAGGAGATCGACTAATGGATATCCAATGGTCACTCGTGCTTTTCACCGCCCTCACCGGGTTGGGCGGCTGGCTCTTCTTCTTCGTGGGGCTGAACGTGCTACTGGGTAAGACCGACAAGGGAGCGTTCACCGGCACGGTGGCGGCGCTCGCGCTGACCGTCGTGGGCGGTTGCGCCTCGGTCACGCACCTGTCGCATCCCGACCGCATGCTGGGCGCGCTGCAGCATCCCACTTCGGGCATCTTCACCGAGGCCGTGCTCGTGGGCCTTCTGTGCATCGTGCTGGTGGCGTTTCTGGTCATGTTGAAGCGCTCCCTGACGGGCACGCCGCTCAAGGCGGTGGCCGTCATTGGCATGGCGCTCGGTGTGCTCATGTCGTTTATGGCGGGGCAGAGCTACCTCATGCCTGCCATCGCCGCCTGGAACACCGAGCTGCTGCCGCTGGGCTACCTGGGCACGGCGGCGGCCTCGGGTGCGACGGCCTGGCTGCTGTTGATCGCCGTGCAGAAGGCCGATGAGGAGGCCGTGTCGTTCGCGGGCCTCATGACGCTGGCGGGAGGCTGCGCAGCGCTCGTGCTGGTGCTGGCCTACGGCGCGGCGTCCGGCGCGTTCGCCGGCGACGCTGCGCTGCTGATGGGCGCGGCCGCGCTGTGCGGCGGCGCGGCACCTGCTGCCTGCGGCGCCTTCGCGTGGAAGAAGCCCGGCAGCGCAATTGCCGGAGGCGCAGTGGCCCTTGTGGCTGCGCTCGCCGGCTCCGTGGCCTTCCGCTGCGCCATGTGGGTGATCGGCGCGGGCCTGTACGACTTCTTCGGTCTGATCTAGCAAAGCCGCATCTCCCCGGCGAGCGTTGCCGGGGAGATGGCTCGTTGCGGGGCGCTGCCCCCTCCTCCCCTCCCTCCGGCAACGCCTCGCAACGAGCCCTAACCACCCCTTCTTCCCCTTCCGACCTCCCTCGCTCCAAGGAGCCTCGACATGTCCCTATCGCTCTCACGCAGATCTCTCGTCGCCGGCGGCGCGCTTGTCGCCGCGAGCTTCGCCGTGGGCGGGGCGGCCACGACACTCGACAGCGGCGCAACCCCCCTGCGGCCGCCCAGCGCGCAGGACGAGGGGCGTTTTCGCGCCCTCTGCCTGAAGTGCGGCCGTTGCGAATCCGTGTGCCCGCAGAGATGCATCCGCACTGGGCTTCTGGAGGACGGCCTCCTGAACTGGCGCACGCCCATCATGGACTTCCATCGAGGGCTCTGCGATTTCTGCGGCCGCTGCGAGGATGTTGCCCCACCGAGGCCGTTGCGGGCGTCGACGCCGCCGTGAACCGCATCGGCACGGCCGTCATCGATAAGGAGCGCTGCATCGCCTGGATACAGGGCAGTTGTCGCGCGTGCGTGGACGCCTGCCCTTACGATGCGCTGTCAGCCGACGCCTCCGGCCGCCCCGTGGTGGACGCCGACCGCTGCAACGGATGCGGCGTGTGCGAATGCCGCTGCCCTTCGAACACGTATCGGTCGTTTGCCGGCGGCAGCAAACGCGGCATCAACGTGGAAAGGAGCGCCTGATGAAAAGCCTCGCAAAGCGGCCCGAGGCGACGCAAAGCCCCACCGGTGCCTCAGACGACGCGGCGGAAAAGGCAGCCGCTTTGCCCGAAAAACGAACCGATACACGCGAAATAACCGGAGGCGGTAATCGCGTGCAAACAGGCAGGAAAGCTCGTGCCCTCCCCTTCAAGAGGGCACGAGCCCTGGTGTTCGCGCTCGTCGTAGCGCTCGTGGCGGTGGGACTCGCCTTCCGAACCGGCACGGGCACGCCCTCGTCGTTTGGATGGGACGCGGTCGCCGCGCTCTGCCCGCTGGGAGCCCTCGAAACCATGCTGGGCGCACGCGAGGTCATGCTGCATCCGTTGCTGCTGCTTGTCAGCATGGTGGTGGCCGTGGCGGTAGTCGGCAAAGCCTTCTGCGCTTGGATCTGCCCCGCCCCTTGGCTTTCGCGGTTATTCAAGCTGCGGGAGAGAGCGAAGACGAAGGCCGACGCGAGCGCACGCCGCAATGAGGCGGGCGAGGCACCGCTCGATTCTCCGGCCGACGAAGAGATCCCAGCGACGAAGAACGCGAACGACCATGCCGCCGTCGCGCCGCGCTCGCCCCTCGCCATCACCTCCGCTGCAGAAAGCGCTCGCGCCTGCAAAACCGACGCTATCACAGGTGCGTGCGCCCCGCACGAGGTTTGCTCCTGCACGAGCGCCGATGCCCGCCACTGCCCCACCTGCGCGCTCGACCCGGTGGGCGGAAAGCGTGACGGCATCCGCCTCGACACGCGTCACGCCACGCTGATGGGCGCACTGGGCGCCACGGCCGTATTGGGCTTCCCAGTGTTCTGCCTTGTATGCCCCATCGGCCTTACGTTCGCCACGTTCATAGGGCTCTGGCACCTGTTCCAGTTCAACGAAACGTCATGGGGACTCGTCATCTTCCCTGCCATCCTCGTGCTGGAGGTGGTGTTCTTACGCACATGGTGCGCGAAGATATGCCCCGTGAGCGCCCTCGTGTCGCTCATCGCCAGCACGAACCGCACGCTGCGCCCCCGTGTGCGCCGCGAGGCGTGCCTGCGCACGTCTGGCACGGATTGCCGCGTTTGCGTCGACGCATGTCCCGAGCAGGTCGATCCCCATAGCCCCCGCATCCCCGAATGCTCGAAGTGCGGAGCCTGCGTGGAAGCCTGCCCTGCCGGTGCTATCGACATCAAACTGCTGCCGAAAAGAAAGTAACCCCGCTTCCTGTCCAGCTACGCTAGGTACACCGTGTTCTTCCCCTTGCCCACGCGGGATAGCAAGCCGCGCTCCTGCAGTCGAGACAACAGGCGGATGGCGGCCGATTGGGAGGTACCGAGTTCGTTCTCCACGTCTTTGCGAGTGATCTCGCCGCGCTCTTTCGCAAGCTGCACAACGGCGTATTCGACGCGCGAGATCGCAGGATCGGGCGAAGAAGGCGATGTGCCGAAGAAAGGCCCGGCCACGGAAAATCGATCGGCTTCAGGTGGGTGGCGATCCTCCCGCATCGAGGGGAGCGTCACCTTGAGCGCATTGTCGCTTACCTCGAAGATCGGCGTTTGCCCCGAGCTAGCGTAGCTGCCCATGATCTTCTGCACGCCCGTCCCGTACGCTTCGACCCATTTCAGGCGATACAGCACGTTCGCCAAGCGAGGATTTCGCGAAACGGAAACCCCTGTTCTCATATCGTTTTCGGTGATGCCGGGGCGAAGGCCCCCAATATTGAGGAACTCGACGCGGTCGTCGAACACGCTCACCAAAGCCGGTCCGGGGATTGCGTACTCCCGATGGACGAACATGTTGAGCAGCGCCTCGCGCACTGCCACTTCAGGGTAGTCGCGCGCATCCACGCGCCGCAGGTCGCTCCCGATCTCCGAGCGCGTGGCGTTATAGCGGTCCACGAAGCGCAGCACCTCTTCGAACTGGCGAAAAAGCGACCCCTCGAACTCGAATCGATCCAAGAACGTGGCTTTGACCGTTCCCTGGAACACGGCCGCTTTCACCGTGGCCGGGCACTGATCGGACAGCAGCAAGGCAAGGTTCGTGAACAGGCCGTCTTCGTCCGTCAAACCGAGCGTCCGCATGTGCCGCGCCTCGAAAGGCACCCCACCATCGCAAAACGCCCGCTCAGCCGTCTCGAACGTGAGCTCCTGCACGAGCGAGCGCTCGTTCTCGTACGAGTCTCCGGCAGCTTCTTTTATCATGGCGAGGATGGCAGCCTCCGACGCCGGAGCGGAAAGCGCGCCGTGTCTCACGTACACGCCTTCCGGACGAATCCCCTTTTCGGCAAGGTAGTAGGGGCGCGCCGTCCCACGACGAACCTCGATGCGCACAAGGGGCTTTCCCTCCCGCTCCTCCACCTCCGCATGCACGAACATGGTGACGTCCGGCTTGACCGCGTTCCCCGCAGCCTGCATGACGCGAACGATGCACTGGTCACAGTCTTCGACGCCAACGACCCGGCCGTCGTCATCGACGCCCACGAGCAGCGTTCCGCCCTCGCTGTTGGCGAAGGCGACAATAGTCTTCTTGATGCCGTCGGACCATTCCCTTTTAAGTTCGAGCATTGGGCCTTCGTGCATAGGAACGCCCCTTCCCATTACTGCCGCTTGTCGATTCTCATCATTCTAACCGATTCTGACCATCATAGTGGTGAGAATCGGTTAGAATCGACAAGAGAGCACGCTTCTACCCCATCCCCAGCCACACCTGCACGATGGGCACGTACCCCGCCACGAACACGGCCAGGATGAGCGCCGGCAGCGCGAAGCGCACGTAGCCGCGCGCCCAGCGGGGGAAGCGCGCACCTTCGCCCGTGTCGGCCTCGCGCACAAACGCGTCCCAACCCCAGCCGCGACGCGTGGTGCAGAACAGCAGGAACACGAGCGCGCCCAGCGGCAGCACGTTGTTCGACATGAGGAAGTCCTCGATGGCCTGGATGTTGCCGATGCCCGGCACCTCCACGCCCGCCCACACGTTGAACCCTAGCACGCACGGCAGCGACAGCAGCGCCAGCGCCACGCCGTTCACCAGGCACGCCTTGTTGCGCGACCAGCCCCACTCGTCCATGCTGAAACTCATGATGTTCTCGAACACCGCGATGACCGTGGAGAGCGCCGCAAAGCTCATGAACAGGAAGAACAGCGTTCCCCACAGCTGCCCGAACGGCATCTGCGAGAACACGCTCGGCAGCGTGATGAACACGAGGCCCGGGCCGCTTCCCGGCTCCACGCCGAACGCGAAGCACGCGGGGAAGATGATGAGGCCGGCCATGAACGCCACGAGCGTGTCGAGCCCCGCGATGCGCAGCGCCTCGCCCGTGAGGCGGTAGCGCTTGTCGATATAGCTGCCGAAGATGGACATGGAGCCCACGCCCACCGACACGGTGAAGAACGCCTGCCCCATGGCCGCGAACACGGCGTCGGCGAACGTTCCCCAGCCTCCCGCGAACAGCTTGCCGAAATCGGGCATGAGGTAGAATGCGAGGCCCTCCTGCGCGCCCGGCAGCGTGACCGCCCGCACCACGAGCACCGAGAGCACGGCGAACAGCGCGATCATCATCACCTTCGTGATGCGCTCCACGCCGTTGCGCAGGCCGGCGCGCGTCACCAGCACGCCGATCAGCACCACGGCCAGCATGAACGCGACCATCTGCACCGGGTCGGCCAGCATGCCGTCGAACACGCCCGCCACGCCGCCCGCATCCAGGCCCTCGAACGTCCCCGCGCCGCTGAACAGCATGAACGCGATCATCCAGCCAGCCACCGTGGTGTAGAACATCATGAGCAGGTAGTTGCCCGCGAGCGCCGGCCACTTGAAACGGCGCCACTTCGTGCCCGCCGACTCCAACTCGTCGAAGCTGCGCGCGATGCCCTTCTGGCTGGCGCGCCCCACCGCGAACTCCATCACCAGGATGGGCAGCGCGAACACCACCAAGAACAGCAGGTACATGAGCACGAACGCCGCCCCGCCGTACTCGCCGGCGATGTAGGGGAAGCGCCACACGTTGCCCAACCCGATCGCACAACCCGCGCTGATCAGGATGAACCCCAAACGCGAGCCGAATTTTTCTCGAACCATGAATCCTCGCTTATCGAAAAGCACCCGGCGGTTCCACCTCGCCGAGCGCACGAATGCAACCGGGAAAGTGTAGCGGAAAACGCCTGCCAGGCCAACGCGCGAGCCGAGGACACAGCAAACGGCTTGGCATGCGGGCGGAAGCCAGCATGCCAAGCCGTCAAACGAACCTACACGTTCTTCAGGAACGCCTTGTAGCCTTTGAAGGCCTCGTAGATGTCGGCTTTGCTCGTGACCTCCCAGGGGGCGTGCATCGACAGCACCGGCACGCCCGAGTCGATGACGTCCATGCCGTACTTGGCGGGGATGTAGGCGATGGTTCCGCCGCCGCCCACGTCGACCTTGCCCAGCTCGGCGGTCTGGAACGACACGCCCGCATCGCCCATGACGCGGCGGATGCGCGCCACGTACTCGGCGCTCGCGTCGTTGGAGCCGCTCTTGCCGCGCGAGCCCGTGTACTTGTTGAACACGAGGCCGCGGCCCAGATACGCGCTGTTCTTCGCCTCGAACGCGGCGGCGTAGGCGGGATCGAAGCCGGCGGACACGTCGGACGACAGCATGCTCGACGCCGCCAGCGCGCGGCGCAGCAGCAGCGGGCCGCCCTCGCCCGCCAGCTCCATGATCTCGGCAACGGCGTTCTCGAAGAACTGCGACGCCATGCCCGTGGCGCCCACGCTGCCGATCTCCTCCTTGTCCACCAGCACGCACATGCCGGTCTTCTCCAGCGCGGCGTCGGCTAGCGCAAGCTGCGCTGCGAGCGACGTGTAAGCGCACACGCGGTCGTCCTGCCCGTAGCCGATGACCATGCTGCGGTCGAACCCGAGATCGCGGGCACGCCCGGCCGGCACGGCCTCGATCTCGGCCGACAGGAAGTCCTCTTCCGCAATGCCGTACTTCTCGGCCAGCAGCTTGAGCGCGAACGCCTTCACCGGCTCTTTCTCGGCCAGCTTCTCGTACACCGGCCTGTCGGCAGCGTCGGCCTCAGTGGCAGCGGGGTCGGCGCCCGCGGCGGCATCTCCGTCATCCGCGCCGTCAGCCTCGTCCTTCTCGATGACCAGCGGGCGGTTCCCTATCAGGATATCCAGGTCCTCGCCTTCCACGACCTCGCTCGCCTTCTTGCCCATCTGCTTGCCCGCCAGGTGGATGAGCAGGTCGGTCACGCAGAACACGGGGTCGCCCGCGTCCTCTCCCACGTTCACCTCGACCACCGTGCCGTCCGTCTTGGCAATCACGCCGTGCAGCGCAAGCGGCAGCGTGACCCACTGGTAGTTCTTGATGCCGCCGTAATAGTGCGTGTCGAGGTGCGCCAGGCCGTTGCTCTCCGAGAACGGGTTCTGCTTGAGGTCGAGGCGCGGGGAGTCGATGTGCGCGCCCAGGATGTTGAAGCCCTCCGCAAGCGGCACCGAGCCCAGGTGCGCCAAAATGAGCGCCTTGCCGTGCGCCTGCGCCCACACCTTGTCGCCGGCGCGCAGCGCGCGGCCCTCGCGCACGGCCTCATCGAGCGAGCGGTAGCCGCGCTCCTCGGCCAGCGCGATTGCGGCGGCGGCGCACTCGCGCTCCGTCTTGTTGTCCGAGATGAAGTCGATGTACTCGGACGCCAGCTGCTCGAGCGCCTCGAGGTCGGCCTCGTCGTACTTCTTCCATGCCACGTCATGTTCCATGCTGCTTCCTTTCACATCGGGTGCGCCGGTTTTCTTCGATCGCGCCTATTATCCGCCAAATGCACCGCCGAAATGCCGATTGCCATCGTTTCTTTGCAGAGGAAAGGCGCCGTCTGTTTCGCGACGTACCAAGCCGCGCCATATGGCGTTTCAAACACAGTTTTCACCGGTTTTTGACATGCCAATCGCCTGACCATCAAACCTGTTCTCTACGAACAGGGAAAACACCTAGCGTTTATATCCCATCACGTGCCACAGAACCGTTTCCAACGGGCTACCGGTATAAAAGCTGTCATTATTGTGCCGAAAGAAGGCAAGGAGCCGCAGGGCGCCTCCTCGGAGCAACCTAAGCCCGCGCCCGTTTCTCCTCGCGCTCCCTCCTCGAGCCACCCTTCCGCACCTGTTTCCTTTCGCCCGCTCTCACCACGCCCGTCCCCTCGCGCTCGCCTTTCCGCACCCCCTCTCGCAACCCCACCCGCGCTCCTCCTCAGGGTCAAACTGTGAATGTTCCAAGGAGACGCGGGTGAATTCGATTATCCTCTTGCATCGCATTCTCGTCCGCGGTATGATGCTTATTGAGATTGATTCTCATTAAGAGAAACAATGGGAGCACGAACAGACGAGAAGGAGAATGCACCTATGAAGGTACGCGCCCAGATTCCCACCGCTGACAACTGCAACAACTTCAGCATCGCCACCGGCAGCGAAACCGCCGTCGGCACCACGCTCGACAACCTGAAGGCCGCCATCGGTGGCGAGACCGGCGCCTCCGCCAAGTACGCCGCCTTCGCCAAGGCCGCCAAGGAGCAGGGCTACGACCAGATCGCTCGCCTGTTCGAGGCCACGTCGGCCGCCGAGCAGATTCACATCGGCCTCGAGTACGCCCTCGTGAGCGAGATCGAGCCTGACTTCGAGAAGCCCGCCGCCCCCGACTGCTCTGGCGAGGCCACGGACCTGAACCTCATCTCCGGTGCCTGCGGCGAGATCTACGAGACGTCCGACATGTACCCGGCATTCATCAAGAAGGCCCAGGAAGAGGGCAATGCGAAGGCCGTCCAGGTGTTCACCCGCGCCAAGCTGGCCGAGTCCGTGCATGCCGAGCGCTACCTGGCCGCGTACAACGACCTCGACGCCGCCGACGACGACGCGTTCTACCTCTGCCCCATCTGCGGCTACATCCACAAGGGCGAGGATTTCGAAAAGTGCCCCATCTGCTTCTGCCCGAAGGCCACGTTCACCGCGTTCTAAGCCGCGCGAGCAACCGCGCTCGCCTTCCCGCCGAGCGCACATTTCCCCGAGAGCGACCGCCTGCCGGCGGTCGCTCTCGTATGCGCGGAGTTGCAAGCGCTGCTAAGCCTCGTACCTACTGGGAGCAACTTGCCCGTACAATGGCCCCTCCGCACCATCGTCCCGATCGCGAGGTCGCATCCCCGAAGTCGCAAGCACCTTTTCGGCCGTGTTCCGCCGCCATCTTTCCAGATGTTTCACGTGAAACATCTGTTCTTCTTTTGCCGCACGGCAAATGGGCTACCATGGAGGCGACCGAAAAAACGGAGGGAAGGCGGCATCATGGGCCAGGAGGACGGAACCGGGAGCGGGACCATCGACAGCGTGCTCGCGCACAACCGGGCGTTCGTGGAAGGCGGCGAGTTCGCGCGCTATGCGACCGACAAGTACCCCGACAAGAAGTTGGCCGTGGTCTCGTGCATGGACACGCGGCTCACCGAGCTTCTGGCGGCGGCGCTCGGGCTGAAGAACGGCGATGCGAAGATCATCAAGGTGGCCGGCGCCGAGGTGGCGCACCCCTTCGGCAGCGTCATGCGCTCGCTGCTGATCGCCGTGTGCGAGCTGGGCGTAGAGGATATCATGGTCGTGGCGCACACGAACTGCGGGGCACAGCATATGAGCGGGGCGGCCATGATCGACAGCATGCGCCGCTTGGGCGTATCGGAGCAGCGCATCGAGTTCGCGCGCCACTGCGGCATCGACTTCGACCGCTGGCTCGCCGGCTTCGGCGACACCGAGGAGTCCGTGCGCAAGAGCGTCGACCTCATCCGCAACCATCCCGTCATGCCGCCCCACGTGCGCGTGGCCGGCTTCGTGATGGACTCCGTCACCGGCGAGCTGGTGGCAGTGGCGTAGCAGACACAAGCGAGGAGCCTGGGCAAACGGCTTGTGCGCCTTCCGTATCCATCTCACCGCGCTCTCCCTCGGCGTCGCACGCCCGCTCGCATCCCGCCCGCCGGTTCGCATCCCGCGTGTTCGTTCGCGTTTCCCTACCCTTCGGCCTACGGCTCGACAAGCGCCTGCTCCAACACCAGGTCACGCGTGCATTCCTCGGGCGTGAACGGCACGTGCACGTCAGGCGCGAGACCCCGGCCCCGCAGGCCGCGGCCCTCGTGGGCTGCCTCCGTCTTGGCTATGGGATACACGAGCGAGAACCTTTCATCGAGCGGCGCGACTACGAGGTTCGCGTAGTCCAGGCTGCCCCGCGTCGCACGGCCCACGGAGCGCACCTTGCCGCAGCCCTGCGCGGCGGCGCGTCGGGCGATGGCCGCCAGCCGCTCGGCCGGGCCGCTCGTGCGCACGTCGGTGAGCAGCAGCGTCCTCTGCCCCGCGGGGGCCGGCGGGAACAGCATGTCCTCCTCGAGCTCCGCCTCCTTCACGAAGCCTTGGCCTGCGCAGGCGGCCACGTGATCGATCTCGGCCTGCACCCAGGCCCTCCCCGCCTCATCGCTCATTTCCAGCAGGCGCGTGAGCTGACGTGCGCGCAACCGTGCGTTGCGCTCGGTGTAGCGCGTGTAGACGATCTGCTGGCCCATGAGGTCCCTCAGGTTGACCTCTCGGTCGAAGAAAAGCGCCATCAGGCCGAACGCGTTGCCGATCATGCCCTCCCCCGCATCGCGGATGTCCACGATCACGCGGTCGGCGCGCTGGATGTCATCGAAACGGCCCTGCATTGCCTGCAGCACCGATGCGTCCGCGAAGTGGTGCGCCGCGATGACCACCGCCCGCTCGTTGCCGTGCGGTCCTGCGCCCTCATGCAGCTCGATGGTCGGAGGCCGCAGGCTCGCCGCGAGACCAGGGCGCGGGAAGCGCTCCACCGGCAGGTCCTCCTCGGCGCCGTCGGCATGGCGCACCAGCACGCGCATGCACCGCGCGACTTCCTCGTCCCAGAGCTGGCGCTCGGGATCGTCGCCGTTCACGGGGTTGCCCGGCAGGCTTGCCAAGTGCTCGTCCGGCGTCCGACCGTCCAGCAGGCCCACGGCGTCGCCGGGCGCGAGGCGGTCGTCTTCGCGCACCTCGGTCACGTAGAGTGCGTCGCCATGGCGACGCACCGAGAAACCGCACGTCGTCGGTCGAAAATCAGCCTTTGCAGACGCCTCGAATGCCAGGCCTGGATCTTGGAACCCTGCCAAGTAGCGCCTCACGCCTTGCACGAACAGCTCGTCGTCGAGCGCACCCGCCGCTTCGGCCTCCGCGAGCGCGGCCAGCCACGACCACGCTCCACCGCACGGGGCGCACTCGGGCTGTCCCGCGTAGTCCGCCTCCATAATATGAGCAACCGTGCGCGCAATCGCGCTGTACCCTTCCGCCATGCCGCCGCCTCTCGTTGTTGCGTTTCGCGCTCCGCCGCCACGGCCCTTCCATCGTGCGGCATGCCTTTCGGAGCCTATTATAGCGGCTCCCCGCCGCCCGCCTCACGCCTCCAGCAGCACCTCGCCCGTTAGCGCTTCCACACGCACGCTGTTCACGCGGCCGTCGGCCACGTCGATCTTGGCGATGCAGCGGGGAAAACCGCCGCGCGGGCGGAACGCGGCTCCGGGGCACACGACGTACGTGGCCGGCCGTGCCTCGGGGCCGGTGACGATCTCGGGCACGTGCGTATGCCCGTGGACGCACACCTGGGGAATGGGATCGCCCGGCGCGAGCGCCCCCGAGCCCGCGAAGTTTATCTTCACGTCGCGCGGGTAGTGGGCCACCAGGAACCTCACGCCGTCGATGACGGGATGCGCGAAACGGCTGACCGCCTGCCCGTACTCGTCGAAGTCGTTGTTCCCCAGCACCGCCGTCACGGGCGCCAGCGTTTCCAGCTCGCGGAGGATGGGCGGGTTGCCGATGTCGCCCGCGTGGATGATGTGGTCGCTGTCGGCCAAGGCCACATACGCCGCCTCCGGCAGCTGTCCGTGCGTATCCGAGATGATGCCGATGACGGTCATAGCGCACTCCTTTCCGACGCGCGCCCGCTTTCGGCGCGCTCCTCCTCCACCAGGTCGATCAAATCCTGGTGCGTGTGGATATCCAGCTTGGCGTACACGTGCTTGACGTGGGCCTTCACGGTGTTGCGCGACACGACCAGCTGTTCTTGGATGTAGGCGCGGTCGCGCCCGCGCGCCAGCATCATGAATACCTCCAGCTCGCGCGGGCTCAAGCCGTAGCGCTCGGCCAGCGTGTGGCAACGCTCCGCGAACTCCTGCTCGGGCGACTTCGCAACCGCCTGGTCCACCGGCGTGACGCCCGCGATAGTCTCGGCGAAGCTGAAGTGCTTGAGCCCGATGAGCGCATAGCCCACGAACACGAGGATCAGCGTGCCCGTGACGAAATCGACCGCCGGAGACCCTGTGCCGAACAGGTCGTTCGACCACACGCCCAGCGCTGCACCCGCGGTGGAACCCAGCCCGGACACACCGCGGCCCCAGGCGAACGTGGCCACGGCCGCACGCGGGTTGCGCCCCGCCACGGCAATGAGCACGAGCCACGCCACCATGTCGAACAGCGCGTTGCCGGCCGCGAGCAGCGTCACGCTTCCCACAGCCGCGTATGCGCCGCCGGCCGACACCACCAGGAACCCAGCCACCACCAGCAGCACAGAAACCTGCGCCAGCAGATCGGCCGGAAACGTTCGGCGCGACAACAGCACATACAGCGCCACCGTCGCCACGGGAACGATACCCAGGAAGTCGGATACCGGCACGCCGCCCACCTCGCCGAAGCGCAACGAGTAGCCGAACGCCACGCGGAACAGGAACAGGCACACGAACAATTGGCTGGCCAGCGGCAGAAACGTGGAGGGCTGGGTGACGGAGAAATCGGCCGGCGCCTCGCCACACTCCGTAGCTTGAAGCACGGGCTGCGCCAAGCGCCACACCAGGGCCACCGTGGCGAAGGGCAGCAGCGCGAACAGCACCGTGCCCGCCCCCGCCGGAATCACCCACACCAGGGCCGTCACCGCGTATTCCGCGACGAACGCCAACGCAATGCAAGCTCCCGCCTGGCGCACCTCCAAGCGCGAGGCTGCCGCACCCACCATCACGATGGCCCATCCACGCCCGATGGACAGCGCGCAAGCTGCGGCGGTAAGCGCCACCGCGCTGCCGGCGTACAGCCCTGCCGGCAGCAGTGCCGAGCCCACCGCAAGCAGCACGAGGCAACCCGCCGTGAGCGCTCGCATGCGCAGAAGCGGCGGCCTGAACGTGGCCACAAGGCCCACCGCAATGAGCGTAGCGGCATTGGCCAGCACGGACACGTCGCGAGCGTAGGTGAACACCGCGTCAAAGCGCGGGAACACCACCACATTCATGAGCGACGTGGTGAGCAGCACGCACAGAAGCGCCGCACACACCCGCCAGAACGGCGCGGCGAACAGGGAGGGGGCTTGTTCCGGGGAAGCGGTCATGTCCGCCATTGTAGCATGCACGGCTTCCCCAACAGGTGCGCAGCTGCCGGCAAGGCACAGCAGACGGCGACGCCCCGGAGGAGTGGCGGGGCGTCGCCGAAGGGAGGGAAAGCGGCAGGCTCGGGTGAAAGAGGGAAAGAGTCCGAGCCTGCCGCAGGGGTTGGCGGGTGGCACGGGCGGCGCGAAGGGAAGCGCGCCGCCCGGAAGCCGCGGGGGGCCGGCCGGCTGCGGTTGCCGGCGGGCACGGCCAGCAGGCTCTATGCCTGGCCGGTGGCGGCCAGCATGCCGGCGCGGCGGCCGAAGGTCATCGTGCGACCGCAGGCCAGGCCCGTGAACAGGTTCGGATAGCTCACGCTGAAAAAGCCGCCCGAGCAGTCGCCGGTCAGGTACAGGCCCTCCACCGGTGTGCCGTCTTCGCGCACGGGATGCATATCCGTGTCGATCATCACGCCGTCGAGCGTGGCCAGGAACCAGGCGCCGGTGCGCACGCCGTAGAACGGCGGCGTGTCCAGCTTCATCAGGCGGTACGCCTCCTTGTTGTAGTCCTCGTCGCGCCCTTGCTCGGCAAGGTGGTTGTAGCGCTGCCACGACTTCACCGTATTCTCCACGGGGATGTTCAGCTTCTCGGCCAGCTCCTCCATGGTGTCGGCCTGCTGGATGTAACCGGCCTCGATGAGCTTCTCGAACTCGGAGGCCATGGACTCGATGGTGCGGTTCGACGGCGCGCCGTTGTCGAACGGGTACAGGCGGCAGCAGCCCACCTCGTTCATCTGGCGCACCTGCTCGGCGTAATTCGCGTCCCAGATGTCGCAGTACGTGTGGTGCGGCTGCATATAGGCCGAATGCAGCATGTAGTCGTAGGGGCCGGACTCGTTGCAGAAGCGGTTGCCGTTCAGGTTCACCTTCATGAACGGCTGCTCGCCGAACCAGAACCACTCGCCCACCGTGCCGTTGCCAGCCGTCTGGTCGGGCTTGCAGCACGCACGGTTGAACGTGCACGCCGCGCCGAGCGGGTCCATCTGGCCGCCTGCCCACAGAGCCGCCTTGATGCCGTCGCCGGTGGGGTTGCCGCCCTTGCCGGGAGCCGCGATGCGCAGCGCCTGGTTCCACGGCTGGCGCGCCTCCATCATCTCCAGGTTGTTGCCGTAGCCGCCCGTGGATAGGATGACGCCCTTGCTGGCGTTGATGCGCAGGTAGTGGCGGTCGTTCACATCACGGGCGATCACGCCGGTCACGCGGCCGGAGCCATCCTGCTCGCACTTCACCAGCTCGGTGTTCCAGCGGAACTCGGCGCCCTTCTCCTGCGCGTATTCCATGAGCGACACGCCGAAGCTGAAGCTCTTGTCGTCCTTCGAGAGGGCAGTTTTTTCGGGACTGTGGCCGGTGGCCCACGCCTTGTCGCGCGCGCCCTGTCCCGTCGTGCCGATGGAGCCCTCGAAGTTCATGACCATGCGGCCGTCGCGCTCCACGATGCCGGTGATCCAGTCCAGCATGGGGCCGGACTCGTTCGCCCACAGCTTCACCAGGTCGTAGTTGATGAAGCCGTTGGCATAGCGGACAATGTCCTCCACGGCCTCCATCTTGTCGATCTCGAACTGGGGATACTCTGCGAACGACGCCTTCTGCAGAGCAGAGTCGATGGCGCCGATGTCCTCGCGCGGGTTCGCCACCTTGGACACGCGGTCGATGCCCAGCACGCGAGCGCCGTTCTCGGCGGCGGAGATGATGGCCGGCAGCCCACCGGTGCGGCAGCCCACCACCAACACCTCCACGTCCAGCGTCTCGGCGATATCGGCCTCGGGCACCTCGGGCGCCGATCCCAGCCAGGTTGGCGTGCCCGTCTCCCCGACGCGTGCGTTAGCGGGGGCTGCGGCGGCATCGACGGCGTAGCCGTTGCCGCACCCGGCCAGCGCGCTCGCCGCGGCGGCGCCCAGCGCGGTGATGCCCGCTCCCTTGAGGAAGCTGCGGCGCGAAAGTCCGCTGCGCTCGTTACTCATTGGGAGCCTCCCATCCCTCGGGCGCGGTCAGCGCATGGCATTCGTTGCACACGAGCGTGCTCTTCTCATGCACCTTATGGCAGTCGCCGCATTCAAGCGCGTAGTCCTGGTGGCTGGAGTGCGGGTTGTACTTCTCGTCGTTGCCCTCGAAGCCCCAGGTGCCTGCAACCACCTCGTCCATGCTGTGGCAGCCGCTGCGCGCGCAGAACTCCTCGGAGGCGAACTCCTTGCCCGTGGCCAACATGCCCGTGGCCTCGTCCATCGGATAGCTGTCGCTCGCCCATGCCATTGCCTCGGACACCTGCGTGGCGAACTCGGCCTCGTGGCAGCTCAGGCATGTGTCGCCGGCCGCCGCATGCTGCGTGACCAGCTTGCCCGGGTCGCCCTCGCTGTACGTCTCCACGTACTTGTCCATGGGGCTGTGGCAGATGGCGTTGCAGAAGCTGGGCTGCTCATGCCACACCCACGCCCCAATGCCGGCTACCAGCACCACCGCCACGATGACGCCCGCCACGATGACGCCGCGCCGCGCGCGTTTCGGCGCGGGGGCAGCCGGGTTGGCATCCTGCGAGGCACCGGCTGCCGGGGTGCCAGGGGCACTCGAGGCGCCCGGGGCGCTGTCGGCACCGGGAGCAGCCGGGGCACTCGGAGCCCCGATCGCGCCGTCTGCGCTATCCTTGTCGACCATGTCCTCCTCCTTCTCCTTCTCTGGTTCGATCGGTGAAACCCTTCGGCCGCATCATGCAGGCCAGCGGAGCAACCGACCATTACCCCCGTGGGGGCATTTTTACGTTTTTGCTGGTGAGAGGTTTAAATGGAAAGGGAATGGCACGGAGGGGAACCACCCTCCGAAGAAGCAGCCGCCCGTTGCCGAGGAGAGAGCGCAGCCAAAGCCTCCCGTTGTCGGGGGGGGGTGCACGGCCGAAGCCACCCGCCGCAGCGGCGGAGGGGCCTCGTTTCGCCTACGGCCGCAGGGGTGTCGACGCTCCATGCGGCAACTGCGCCAAAGGCGTGCAAGATAACGGCAAGGTGTGCATGGCGGATATGCAAGATACCGGCAAGATCGGCACGGCGGATACACAAGGATTGGGCAAGATCGGGGCGATTCCCCGACGGCGATATTGCGGTCGCCCGGCAAGGTTGCGGCGGTAGGATAGGGGAACGGAGCGCAGAGGCGGCGCGGTACCACATCCCTCTCCAACCTTATCCCCTCTTGCAGGGCGAAACGGGAAGGGGGTGGCAACCATGACCGATTTGGTTTTGCTTACGGCAATCCTTGAGCTGATCGCCAGCGCAGTGCATCTATCTGCGGCTATAATAGAAAGGCTCCCCGTCCGTAAGGACAAGGAGCGCTAACCAAAGCCAAACCGCCGAAGCGATTCGAGAGCCGTGGGGAGTCAACAGCTCCCTGCGGCTCGACTTGCATGATAGCAAAAAACCAAAGCGCGTGCCACTTATATCGAAGCCTTGGGCACGTCTATACCCATATTTCACATCCATCTTCGGCAGCCGATTCCCGCTGAAGCCCGAACCGTCCAAGGAGAGCCAGCCGTTGCTCGAGCGCGACCGGCAACCCCGCCTCCTATCCTTCTCTTTCATCCCAAGGGAGCATCTGCATGACAGGGATGTGGCGAGGGGTATTCGCTTTGGCGGCCCCAGATAGACGTGCGGGAAGGCAGGCGCGGCGGGGGATACTCTGGGCGAGGGTTGCGGGCATCTCCGCTTTCGCACTCGGAAGTTGACGAAACCGTAACTTTTAGCACTCGTTGCTTGACAGTGCTAATGCAACGTTTTATAACAGTCTCGTACAGAGAAAACCGCACAGATAGAGGCTTAGGTTTTCTCATTCGACCCGGCACCCGACCGACAAGCCGGATGCGCCGCCGAAGGGAGCCCGAGCCTCGCACGACACGTAGGAGAGTGATTAGTATGGCCATGATGGTACCCATGCGGAGGAACCGCAACCTGCTGAGCGAGCTGATGACCGACCCGTTCGACGCGTTCTTCAACGCGGCCTCGGCCCCGATGCAGGCGATGCAGAAGATGTCGCCCACGCTCATGCGCACCGACATCAAGGAGACGGACGGCGGCTACGAGCTGACCATCGACCTGCCGGGCTTCAAGAAGGACGACGTGCAGGCCGAACTCAAGGATGGCTACCTTACCATCAACGCGCAGACGCAGAGCGAGTCCGAGGACAAGGACGAGGAAGGCACCTACGTGCGCAAGGAGCGCTTCAGCGGCAAGTGCAGCCGCACGTTCTACGTGGGCGACGACGTGGAGGAAGACGACATCAAGGCGAAGTTCGAGGACGGCGTGCTGAAGATCGCCGTGCCGAAGAAGCAGGAGCAGCCGAAGCTCGAGGAGAAGAAGACCATCGCCATCGAGGGCTAGTTCTGCGAGGTACACGGCCAGTGCGCAAGGGAAGGCGACCGCAAGGTCGCCTTCCTGCTATGATGGGACGCAAGCCATTCGCAGCACTATCGAGGAGGAACCATGGACGACGAGACGCGGCGCGGGATCGAGGCGTTCCGGCGCTGGGTGGACGAGACGAAGCCGGGACGCATGGTGTTCTTCGGCGGGGCGGGCGTGTCCACCGAGAGCGGAATCCCCGACTTCCGCAGCCCCGACGGGCTGTACGCGCAGAAGTACCCCCATCCACCCGAGCAGATGATCTCGCGCAGCTTTTTCGACGCGCATCCGGCGGAGTTCTTTGCCTTCTACGGCGACCGCATGCTCGCGCTGGACGCCCAGCCCAACCGCGCGCACCGGAAGCTGGCGGACCTGGAGCGGGCCGGAACCCTGTCCGCCGTGGTCACGCAGAACATCGACGGCCTGCACCAGAAGGCCGGCAGCGAGCGCGTGCTGGAGCTGCACGGCAGCGTGCTGCGGAACTTCTGCATGGATTGCGGCGCGGCATACCCGGTAGACGAGCTGCTGCGCCTACGCGACGAGGCCGCTGACGGCGTGCCGCGCTGCCCCGCGTGCGGCGGCATCGTGAAACCCGACGTCGTGCTGTACGAGGAGGCGCTCGACGAGCGCACGCTCCAAGGATCCGTCGACGCCATCGCCCATGCCGACCTCCTGGTGGTGGCGGGCACGTCGCTTTCCGTGTACCCGGCAGCGGGCCTTATCGATTTCTTCCAGGGCGACCACCTGGTCATCGTGAACCGCACCCCCACCCCGCGCGACCGCCAGGCCGACCTCTGCCTGGCCGCGAACGTGGGCGACGCGTTCGACTTCTAGCCGCAACCGCAACCCGTCCTCCCACGCTCCGCCGAGCAACGCGAACGAATGTTTCACGTGAAACATCGGCGCCTGCTCCCGGAAAAACGAGCGGGATGGCACGTCAAGCTACCGAGAAGGAGCAACCCTATGCCCGAAGCCGCCAGCAAAGCCCCTGCCGTCCCCGCCGCCGATGCCGCCGCCAGCGCTGCCACGCCCACGCCCACGCTCGCCGGCCTGCGCCAAGTGTCCGACGGCTGGATAAAGAAGTACGTGCTGACGTACACGATGCCCGACGGCTCGGCCTACGAGTACGAGAGCGCCTCGCGCAAGGGGCCGGAGGCGTACCGCGCCGAGCTGGAGGCGCACGCGCGCGGCGAGAGCGCGGCATCCGACGCCGTGTGCATCGTTCCGCAGACACCAGACGGCCGGCTGCTGCTCATACGCGAGTTCCGCTACCCGCTGAACAGCTGGTGCATCGCGTTTCCCGCCGGGCTCGTGGACCCCGGCGAGGACCTTGCGGCAGCCGTGGACCGCGAGCTGCGCGAGGAGACGGGCTATGCGCTGCGCGCCGACCTGGGCGCCGCGGCGCTCGACCCGCTGCCGCAGGCGGGCTTCTCGTCCACCGGCCTCACCGACGAGACGGTGCAGGTGGTGTTCGCGCAGGTGGAGCGCGTGGCTGATGCCCAGCCCGAACCCTCCGAGCTCATCGAGCCGTTCCTGCTGCCCATCGCCGACGTCCCGCGCTTCCTCGCCGAGAACGACACGCCCATCGGCACCCGCGCGCAACTCGTGCTGGAAGCGTTCGCGCGCCGCCGCTAGGTGCCGAACCTTCGACCCCCGCGCGCCCCGGCCGCACCGCTCGCGGACACCGCCGCGCGTGGCCGCTGCCAGGGCGCTCGAGCAGCTGGGGCGAGGTAGCGAGCGACGCCCGCCCGCTACCTCGCCCTCACGCAGGCGTGGATGCCGCCGCGCAGGTTCGGAACGCCCTGGGCGGGGTCGAGGTTCCAATCCGCGTCGGGGAACAGCATGCCGTCGTTGTGGAGGCAGGCGCCGCTCAAGCCGGCCGCAACGCCCGGGGCCGTTTCAGGCTTCCACCAGCCGTGCGGCACGCGCAGCGTACCCGCAGGCTGCGCCTCGTCCAGGTGGGAGAGCAGCTCCACCTGCCCGTACGCCGTCTCCACCGAGCACCATACACCCTCGCCGATACCCTCGGCCGCAGCATCGGCCGGGTTGATGAAGAACCGCGGTTCCGGTTCCTGCGCGCGCAGCGCGGGCATCTGGTGCAAATTCGTGTTGTACGACTTCCGCTCGCGGAAGCCCGCGAACGCCACGTAAGGGTACGCGCCCTCCGGCGCCGCCTCGCAGCCGGGGTCGGACGGTTCCTCGTAGAAAGGCAGCGGGTCGAAGCCCAGCTCGGCCAGCACGGAGCTGGCGAGCTCCACCTTGCCGGAGGGCGTGACGAACCGTCCCGCGGCCGGCACCTCCGTTTCCACCGCTTGGCGCACGGCAAGCTCGTCCCAGGTCAAGCCGAGCGGCGCCAGGCGCCAATCGTACAGCTCGTGCTCGTCCTCCCACGGGAATTGATCGGCAAAGCCCAGGCGGTCGGCCAGCCCCTTCACCACGTAGTACCAGCTCTTGCACGAGCCTGCCGGCTCGCAGAACGCCTGCTCGCACACGAACGCCGGCGCCACCTCGAACTGCGGCGACAGCACGTCGCGCTCGGCCCACATGTCGCCCGGCAGCACGTAGTCGGCCAACTGCGCCGTGGGCGTGAGCCAGTGCTCGAAGGCCACCACGAGATCCTGGTTCATGAAGCCCTCGACGATGCCCTGTTGGCCTGCATAGCTCATGACCGTGTTGTTCGCCACGGAAAACACGGCCTTCACCGGATACGGCCCCTCGCCGCGCATGGCGGCGAACAGCGCGGAGGGGTCGCAGGAGCACGCCTCGGCCATGAGGTCTGGTTCGTAGGTTATGCCCACGCGCTCGTTCGCCTGCCGGTAGAGCTCCGACGCCCTGAACGTGAGCAGCGGGTGCGCCTCCGCCCCCAGCTGCAGGACACGCTTCTCGGGCGGGAGCAGATCGAACGCGGCCAGCTGGGAGTTCGTCACGCCGCCCAGGGAAGGCCCGCACACCATTTCGCTCTTGTTCACGAACCCGCAGAGGGCGCGCAGGATGCACTGCGCCTGCAGGAGCGACGTGGAGTTGCGCTGCATGTCGCCCACCACGCCCCAGGGGATGATGGCCGCCTGCGCCCGCGCGTACACGCGCGCCGTCTCGCGGATAAGGTCGGCCTCGATGCCGCAGATGGCGGCCACGCGCTCGGGCGGATACTCCGCCGCACGGGCGGCCAGCTCGTCGAAACCGATGCACGAGCCCTCCGCGAAGGCGCGGTCGTAAAGTCCCTCCGCGATGACGACGTTGATCCACCCCAGCGCGAGCGCCGCGTCGGTGCCGTAGCGGATACGCAGCTGGTAATGCGCGCGCTTCGCCGTGGCCGTCTCGCGGGGATCGACCTCGATGAGCACTGCCCCGCGCTCGAGCGCCGCGTTCAGCGCCAGGTACTCGCCGGGCCAGCGCTCCTCGTCGCGATCCTGCCCGAAGTAGACGATGCAGTCGGCCCGCTCCCAATCGGCGCCGGCGAACCAACCGTACACAGCGCGGTGGACCTGCGCGGTGTTGCCCATGCACAGCGCCACCGGCGCCGTGTAGTTCGGCGTGCCCAGGCAGTTCATAAAGCGGCGGGTAATGCCGCCGAAGCCCGTGTTCAGCGGCATCTCCGCGAACGCCACGGCCTCGGGCCCGTACTCGCCCACCACCGCCTGCAGCCGTGCGGCTATCTCGTCGAGCGCCTGGTCCCACGACACCTCCTGCCACTGCGGCTCACCGCGCTCGCCCACGTTCTTCAGCGGCACGGTCACGCGATCCGGATGCAGCCGGTACGCGTCCACCATGTTCGCCTTCGGGCAGATGGCCGGAAAGTCCGGGTCGGCCGGCAGCACGCGCAGCCGATCGCCGTCGATCTCGCCCTTGACTTGGCAGCCCCCGTCGCAGAACACGCAGGTCGAATACTTCGTCTCCATGGTTCCCCCTCGCACGTCGCCCACCGGCATGATTCCCCTGACAAGGCAGAATATACGCGCGCAACGCCGCATGCGCAAGGATGCGTCGCCGCATCGCCCACGTCCACGGCTCGCTACCCGGCAGATCCTAGCGGTTGATCACCTGTATCTGCAGGCCCTCCATGACGTCGAGGGCTTTCTCGTGCAGGTCGGGGTCGAACGAGGCCGTGCAGGCGGCGTCCACGATGACGGGCACCTCGGGGCAGGCGGTCTTCGCCAGGATGGCGTTGGAGATGATGCAGATGTTGGACACCAGGCCCACGATCTCGATGCTCGCGAACGGAAGCTTGCCCACCGCATCCGCAGCACGCTGCGACTGGCGGCAGCGCTCGAAAAATGCAGCCGAGCCGAACGCCGGCTTGCAGAACACGGTGTCGGAATCGCGCAAGCAGTCCGCAACCTGGCCGTACAGGTCGTGGCCGGGCGTGCCCTCCACGCAGTGCGCCACGGGGAGGTTCTTCCCCTCCTGCGTGTCAAGGTAGTTGCGACGGTGCGTATCGAAGGTGAACGCCACCTCGTCGCCCGCCTCGCGGTATGCGGCGATCTTGTCGGCTATGGGCTTCTCCAGCTTCTCGGCACCGGGAAAACCCAAGGCCCCGTCCACAAAGTCGTTCTGATAGTCCACCACCACGAGCAAACGTTTCATGATCCTGTTCCTCCCCTTCATCCGGCCGTCATTATCGGCCTGAAGCGGTACACGGGTACCCGCCGTTCAGCCGACCGGCGCGGCCGACTCCGCCAAAGGCCCCGCCTCATGGCGCGCCAGCTGCTCCAAAAGCCAACGGTATTCCTGCTGCACGCGCTCGTACAGCGCCGTGACGGGAAGGCATGCGCGCTGCACCACGGCCATGACCTCGTCGTAATGGCGCTCCATCACCGCCACGCACGAATCGTCGATCAACCCGCCGTCGCGCTGGTCGGCCAGCACCTCCAGCACCCGCTCTTTCGGGAACGCCTCCTTGTAGCTGCGGGTTCCCACGAGGGCGCTCACGATATCGGCCACCGCGATGATGCGGTCCGCCATCTGCAGGTCGGCAGCCTCTAAACCGCGCGGATAACCCGAACCGTCGAGCTTCTCGTGGTGCCGCGCCGCCGCAGCGGCGATGTCGAGGGGCACGCAGCCGGCCAGGATCGACTCGGTCAGGGTCACGTGCGTGCGCATGACGGCCATCTCGCGGGCATCGAGGCGCCCCGGCTTTTCCAGAATGCCGAGGGGAATGCCAATCTTGCCCACGTCGTGCAGCAGTGCAGCGCAGTACACGCGGCCCCTCTCGGCCTCGTCCTCCATGAGACGACGGGCGATCTCGTAGGCCGTCCATGCCGTGGTCACCGTATGGGTGACGGTGTGGCGGCTGCGAAAGTCGATGACATGCACGAGCATGTCGAGGAAGGCCGTGGCATCATCGGGATCGGCCGCGGCCGACACCTTGCGCAGCGCGTCCTCCACATCGAAACCTCCGTGCAGCCGTCCGAGCAGTCCTGTGCTCCGTTCCGCTTCCTGGAACAGGGCCCGTCGCTTCACGCGAGAACTGGCCTGCAGGGGCGTTCTCCAGCGCATGCGCCACCTCGTCGGCGCCTGCCCGGGGATGCTCCAGCAGCAGCATGTCCACACGGTCGGCCACCTGCAGCACCTGCGCGAGAAAGCGTACCGCCGGGTCTTGGCTGGCGAACAGGCGATCGGGCATATGGTGGTAGAGCACGACCTCGGCGTAGCCGGCCAACGGCGAGAGCTCCTTGAAGAACAGGTAGCCATAGAACGAATGCTCCCACACGGCGCCCGTCTCGAACTCCACGAGCCGGTCGATTTCCTCGGTGCGGTAGGCGCCGATGTCGTGCATGAGCGCCATGAGGCACGCGTCGCGACGCCTTGCCGGCTCCCACCCAGCCGCCTCGAGCATGGCGTCCATGATCGCGCCCACCCGCAGGCCGTGATCCACCAGCCGGGAATCCACGCAGTTGAGCGCCCGCTGAATCATCACGGTCGCGCCAGCTGCACCAAGGTAGTCGGACAACCGGACAGGATGGTCGAGGTGCGGGGGCACAAGGGCCACGAGGCCCTCGGCGTCATGGGCGGCCGCGGACATGCTAGTCGAGCGCGGCTATCTGCGCGCGGGCCTTGTCCAGCTGGGCCTCCACATCGATGCCCACGATATCCAACCCCTCGGCGGCCACGAACCGCGTCTCGGGAATGCCGAACATCTTGGCAATGCCGCAGAAGTACTCGTAGCCGAAGTTCGCGCCCTCCACGAACCCGCCGCACGACGCGATATAGGTGAGGCGGGCCGCCTTGCAGATGCCCTCGCACCGGGCGTCCTCGGTGTAGTGGAAGGCGATGTCGCACACGCTCACGTGCTCCATATACACCTTGAGCGCCGCCGGGAACGACAGGTCCCAGTAGGGCGCACCGATGACGATCTCGTCGGCCTCGGCGAACTGGTGCGACAGGTCGAAGATGGGATCGCCCCATTCCTTCGCCTTCTGCTTCTCGGTGCGGTAGGCCACCATCTGAGCATCGAACGGCTTGAGGCCGAGCGCGGCCAAGTCGACCTCGACAACATCTTCCTTGCCCTGCAGATACTCGCGGCACAGCGCCAGCGTGCGCGAATCCTCCCCGCGCATGCAGGCGTTCACGAACAACGTAGTCATGAAAGCTCCTTCGGTATATCATCGTGCGCCTTCGAGGGCGCTCGTCCTATAATAGCGCACCCGCACCGAGAGCGGCGCGGGTGCGGGCGATGCGAAAAGCGAGTAAAGCCGAGCGGCGGCTTAAAACCGCAGCGCGTGGGTGAAACCGGCCCAGCCGAGGCCGTCGGTATCGCGCACGCGGGCGCCGAACGTGGGAGCGTGCACGTAGTGGGTGCCGCCCGCATTGCAGGCGATGCCCACATGGCCGTTGTACCCGTCGCCGTAGCCCACCCACAGCACGTCGCCGGGCTGCGCCTGGGAAACGGGAAGGCGAGCCTTCGCCGCGTTGTACAGTGCCTCGGTCTGGTGCGGAAGAGACATGCCCACCTGCAAATACGCCCAGCGAACCAGGCCCGAGCAGTCGAACGTATCCGGCCCGGCCGCGCCCCATACGTAGGGGCAGCCGATGCGCGAGAGCGCGTAGTCCACCACGGAGCCCTGGGATGGCACGGGCGACGTCGTGCCCGAGTAGCCGTACGAACGCGAGCGCGCCGCGGCGATCTCGGCCTGGCGTGCCGCCTCCTGCTCCTGGGCAAGCAGCGCCTGGGCCTCGGCGTCCAGCTGGGCGAGCAATGCCTGCAGCTCCGCCACCGAGCGCTCGGCATCCTCCTTGATGCGCTGGGCCTCGGCAGCCGCCTCGGCTGCGATCTGCTCCTGACGCTCAAGCTCTGCCTTGGCAGCCTCAACCTCGGCGCGCAGGTTCTTCGTCTGCTGCACGAGGCTGGCGTCGTTGTCGTTCAGCTTCTCCAGCAGATCCCAATTCTGGGCGAACTCCTCGAACGTGGCGGCGCCCATGATGAAGTCGAGCACCGAGGACTGCCCGGTGCGGTACATGCTGCGGGCCCGGGAGCCCAGCTTCTCCTGCAATCCGGCGATCTGCGCGGTCGCCTCGTCTATGCGCGCCTGGGCGTCGGCGACGGCCTGCTGAGCGGCCGCGTGCTCGTCGAGCGCCTTGTAATACTGCTCCGTGACCACATCCAGCTGCGCCTGCATGTCCACGATGCGCGCGCGGACGGCGTCGGCTTCGGCCAGCTTGTCGGCGGCCGTGGGCTCGGCGAATGCCAGAGCCGGCTTCAAAAGCGCGGCCGCGCCCAATGCGGCAGCGCCTGTCAAAAACGTGCGGCGATCAAGGCCGCGCGCGGATTCGCTCATTCGTCAAACCTCCCTCGCGATCCGGGATACGCCGCCTCGTTCGGTGTAATGCGAGGTCAAAAGCATATAAATGCCGGGCGTTCCACAGTCAACGCGTCGGTGACGACTATAACACGCTCCGGCAACGCGCGCGCCAATCTTCACGCTTCGCACGTAGCCGCAGGTGGGTTGGGGTGGTGTATCTCTCTTCGCCGAGCGCCCGGCGCTCATCGGGGCGCTTCGCCCGCAGCGTAGCCGGCCTTTGCAGTCTCGCCCGCACCCTCGGCTCCCCCCGCCTCGGGCGCCTCGAGCGGCTCCATATCCAAATGCAGCGTCTGCTCCACCACCTTCATGAGCGCCTCGTCGGAGATGGCGGGGTTGATCTTCACAAGGCCCACCAGGCCGAAGATGACCACGCAGAACATCTCGTACACGAACTCGATCTCCACTTGGTGGTACGCCGCGTACTCGGCCACGATGTTGTCGTTGATGCAGTCCACCGTCTCGCGCACGGCGCGCACGTCGAACGCGTCGCGCACGCCCAGCTCCTCCAGCACGCCTATCATGGGACGCTGGTTGCCCTCGGCGTCGTAGAGCGCGCGGCGAAACGTGGCGATGCACGCGCGCAGCGACCCCGGCGTGTCGCCGAAGCGGCGCGACTCGTTCCACACGATGACGCTCTCCACGAGGTCTTCCACGTAGTCGTCCAGCACGGCGTCGATGACGGCCTGCTTGTTCTCGAAGTAGTAGTACACGAGCTCGCGCGTGACGCCGGCCTCGGCGGCCACGTCCTTCACCGTGGTCTTCGCCACTCCTTGGCGCTCGAACAGGGAGCGCGCCGCCAGCATGATGTCGCCGGCCGGCCCGGTGAGGCGGCGGCTCTCGGTGAGGGCGCGCCCGCATTCGCGCCGCGCGGGCTCGTACCTGGTCTGCCTCGTGCCCAGCCGCATGGCATCTCCCCTCGCCGCGAAGCGCGCATGGACGCGCGCAGGACGGTGCTGCTCGCGTCCATTATACGGGAGATGCCCGGCGTCGGTCATGGGGCGCGCCTAGCGGTTCTCCTCCACGACCCGCTGGTAGGCCTTGGTGTCGGCGTACAGCTCGTCCTTGAGCGGGTTGAGCTTGCGCTGGCGGATGCGACGGAACTGGTAGGCGGCCAGCGCCACGTTCGACGCGAGCGCCAGCAGGCTGACCATGAAGAACGCCGCAGGGTTGTGCGTGGTGGGGATGGGCGCCAGCACGTCGGCGAACTGCGGCACCGTCATCACGAACATGATCCACAGGCCGAGCGTCTGCGCGCGGTGCTGCAGCCACGCGCCCCTCTTGATGAAGAACGTGGGGATGGTGCACGCCAGCAAGAGCGCCAGGCCGCAGTACGCGGAGTGGTCGGAGATGCAGTTGTACGTGTAGGCGAAGTTCCACAAATCGTAGGCGATGATCCAGGCCCAGATCATGTCGGGCCAGATCATGTCGCGCGCGGAGTCCTTCGAGATGAAAATGCCGAACCAGCCGCAGATGGTGACGATGTTCAGGATGCCGGCGATGCCGTTCATGATGTTCCACGGCCCGGAGATGGTCCACAGGTTCTCGACGATGCCGCCCTGCCACAAGCCGAAGCTGAACACCTGGAAGTCGCGGATCACGGCCTCGGCGATGTTGACGGCCAAGATGAGCGGCGGGAAGCAGAGCGCCCAGCGCTTCTCGTACAGGTGATGGGTGCGGCCGTCGGCCCCGCGCCACTTCACGAAGCGCAGCGCGATGAAGCCGAGGCAGCCCGCCAGCGCCGAGTACGTCTTCACCCAGTTGAACCACGTGCCCGTGCCGTACGGGTTGCCCGGCGCGGCCGTGGTGGGCCACACGAACACGGTGAGCACGAGCGGCACCACCGCGAACAGCGCGATGCCCGCCCACAGCTTCACCCGACCCAGCTCGTTGAACGCCATGAGCGCGAACAGGATGAACAGCCAGATGGCCCAGTACAGCGGATCTTCGGCCTGATACAGAATGCCCATGAGGATCGCCCCCTTCTGCGAGTCCCTGCGCGGAAGGACCCCTCGCCCGCCGCGCGCCTGCCCGCAGTATACGGAGCCCACCCACGCGAAGTCTTTCACACAGCCGGGCGGTTTGTGAAAGAAGCGGCGAGGCCGGCGATGCTAGACTGGCGGCGTCAACGTTGCCGGCATTGCATGCCGTTCCACGGCAGCAGCCGCTTCACCGGGGGAAAGGGGCCTCGCCATGACCGTGCCTGTGTGGGTCACACCGATCTCGATGGTTGCGTACACCGTGCTGCTCATGCTGCTCACCGAGTTCATGCGACGGCATTACCGCACGTCAATGTGGGTGTGGGTGGTGTCGCTCGTCACCATTCCGCTGTGGATAGCCAACATTCCCGGCGACGACTGGTTCCGCTGGGCCAAGAACCTCTCCGTCATCCTGCCGCTCATCTTCGCCGGCCTCGGGCGCATCGCCGCCGTGGAGCAGAAGGACACGCCGTTCTGGCGGACCATGCGCAAGCGCTGGGTGCGCTGGGCGCTGTACGGCATCGTGTTCTGCAACATCGCCGAGGCCACGCTGCGCGACGTGCAGATGGGCAACATGATGAACGCGCTCGCCGGCTTCATCCTGTGCGTCACCATGCCCCTCGGCGACAAGTTCTGGAAGTACGACACCTCGAGCCACGGCGAGATCCTGTCCTACACCGTGCCCATGTGGAACTTCCTGTACACCACCTGGAACGCGTGCTTCGTGTACGCCGAGGGCCACGAGTTCTTCGCCTCGACCTGCTGCATCCTGGCGGCGGCCGAGCTGTACCCCATCGTCATGCGCCGGCCTGAGCTCTACATCACCGGGCGCATCTACACGCTGGGCGCGCACCTCTTGCTGCGCAGCTGCTTCCCGGCGCTCTTCCCCACCATCATGAACAGCGCCGCCTGGTTCAACCCCGACTTCATGGCAGGATGGGGCCTGTTCAACGGCATCATCGGCATCCCGTTCGTGTTCTGGTACTGCTACCAGCTGCACACGGGCCGCGCCGACGTGTCGTTCCGCCGCGGCAAGGCGCGCGCGATCTACCTGGAGGGACGCGCGAACGGCACGATCGACGAGTTTGGCGACCCCGTGGCGCTGCCGGCGCCGGCCGCGGGCAAGCCGCAGGCCCCCGCGCTCCCGGACGACGACGCCGCGCCCGCCGCAGGGTGACGGGCGAGCCTACCGGCTCGCGGCCCGCACGTCATCCAGGGCGTTGAGGGCGGCGTTGTAGCCTCCGGAGCCGTAGCTTAGGCATTTCGACACGCGCGCGATGGTGGTGGCCGAGGCGCCCGTGGCCTCCTCGATGGCAGCGTAGGACTTGCCCGCATCGAGGAGGCGCGCCACGGCCAGCCGCTGCGACGTCTCCTTGATCTCGCGGATAGTGAACAAGTCCTCCAGCAGCGTATAGACGGTGTCCTCGTCGTCGAGCGCGGCGAACACGCGCAGCAGGTCCTCCACCTCCGGCGTCCTGAGATCGCTCATGCCAACCTACTTTCCCTTACCTGTCCACTAATGTCAGCGAGGGCTCCCGCAGCACCCCGTATTGACGCGTTGCGCGGCCGAGCGTGCTTCGCACGTGAGGGAAAGCGCAAAAGAGGCAAGACGGGGCACTGCGGGAGACCGCAGCGTCGGGCAGTTCCGCCGTCCGTCAGGACGGCGGAACGTTGCATCTCATAAGGCCGTACTCTATCGAGTCGACCAGTGCGTTCCACGATGCCTCGATGATGTTCTCGGAGACGCCGATGGTTCCCCAGGTGCCGTCGGCGTCGCGCGTGGTGATGACGACGCGGGTGATGGCGCCCGTGCCCACGTTCTCGTCGAGGATGCGTACCTTGTAGTCCACCAGCTCCATGCCCGCCACCTCGGGGAAGAACTGCGTGATGGCCAGGCGCAGCGCGTTGTCGAGCGCGCCCACGGGACCGGTGCCCTCACCCGTGGCCACGAAGCGCTCGTCTCCCACGTGTATCTTGATGGTGGCCTCGCTCATGGCGTCCTTCGCGCGGGCGCCGGTGTCCTCGTGATCGTCCACGATAACGCGGAAGCTCTCCAGCGTGAAGTGCGGCCGGTAGGTGCCCAGATGCCACTGCAGGAGCACGGCCAGCGAGCCGTCGGCCACCTCGTAGGAGTAGCCCTGCGCCTCGCGCGCCTTGATGTCGTCGAGGATGGCCTGCGCCTGCTCGGGATGCTCGGCCAGGTCGACGCCCAGGCTGGCGGCCTTCGCCACGAGCGACGCCTTGCCCGCCAGCTCGCTCACCAGCATGCGCGTGGCGTTCCCCACGCTCTCGGGGCGCGCGTGCTCGTACGCCTCGGGGAAGCGCGCGATGGCGCTGGCGTGCAGGCCGCCCTTGTGCGCGAACGCCGACGCGCCCGTGTAGGGATGGTGCGCGGGCACGGCCATGTTGCACGTCTCGGCCACGAACTGCGACACGCTGGTCAGCTGGCGCAGCTTGTCGGGGCCGACAGTGGTGCAGCCCATCTTCAGCTCCAGGTCGGCGATCGTGGTGAGCAAGTCGCAGTTGCCCACGCGTTCGCCGAAGCCGTTGACGGTGCCCTGCACCTGGGTCGCCCCGGCGCGCACGGCGGCCAGCGTGTTCGCCACGGCGCAGCCCGAGTCGTTGTGGCAGTGGATGCCGATGCGCTGGCCCGGCAGCTCGCACGCGACGGCGGCCACGATCTCTCCCACCTCGTGTGGCAGCGCGCCGCCGTTCGTCTCGCACAGGTCGATGGAGTCGGCCCCGGCCTCGCTCGCCGCACGCACGCAGGCAAGCGCGTAGGCGGGGTTGGCCTTGTAGCCGTCGAAGAAGTGCTCGGCGTCGAACACCACCTCGCGGCCCTGCTGCTTGAGGTGCGCCACCGAATCGCGGATCATGCGCAGGTTCTCGTCGAGCGTGGTGAGCAATGCGCGCGTGACCTGCGCGTCCCATGTCTTGCCAACGATAGTTACGATGGGTGCGCCGCTGGCAAGGAGATCGGCCAACCCCTGGTCGTCGGCCGCCGCCACGCCCTTCTTGCAGGTGGAGCCGAACGCCGCGATGCGCGCGTGCTTGAGCGGCAGCTCCTGCACGCGCTCGAAGAACGCGATGTCCTTGGGGTTCGACGCCGGGAAGCCGCCCTCGATAGCGTCGACGCCGAATGCGTCGAGCCTCTCCACGATGCGCAGCTTGTCCTCGAGCGAGAGCGTGATGCCCTCGCTCTGCTCCCCGTCGCGCAGCGTGCTGTCGTAGGTGAGAATCTTCTGGGTCATGGCCTTTGTCGTGCTTATACTTCCGCGAGCCAGTCGGCGTAGTCGTCGATCTGGCCGTAGGCTACGGCGAAGTAGCGGTCCTGCAGGGCGCGGGTGACCTCGCCCGGCTTGCCGATCTCGCGGCCGTCGACGCTGCCGATGGGCGTGAGCTCGGCGGCGGAACCGGTCATGAACACCTCGTCGGCAATGTAGAGGTCGCTGCGCGTGAGGCTCTCCTCGATGGCGGGAATTTCCAAGTCGTCGGCCAGGCACAGCACCGTGTCGCGCGTGATGCCCTCGAGCAGGCCATCGGACAGGGGCGGCGTGGACAGCACGCCGTCGCGCACGATGAACAGGTTCTCGCCGGTGCCCTCGCACACGAGGCCCGCCTCGTTCAGCATGATAGCCTCGGCATAGCCGTGCTTCTTGGCCTCGAGCTTCGCCAGGATGGAGTTCATGTAGGAAGCCGTGCTCTTCACCGCGGGCGGGATGGCGTTGTTCGAGCGCTGGCGCCACGACGACACGCCCACGGCCACACCGTTCTCCAGCGCGTCGGCACCCAGATAGCTCTCCCACGGCCACACGGCGATGGCCACGTCGGTGGGCGAGCCGGTGGGATCGACGCCCATCACGCCGTAGCCGCGGTACACGAGCGGGCGGATGTAGCACGACGGCAGGTTGTTCTTGCGGATGAGCTCCACGGTGGCGTCGCACAGCTCGTCCACCGTGTAGGGCAGCTCGATGCAGGCGATCTTGCAGCTGCGGTGCAGACGCTCCATGTGGTCGCGCAGACGGAACACGTAGCTCTTGCCGTTCTCGGGATTCTTGTAGCAGCGGATGCCCTCGAACACGCCGGAGCCGTAGTGCAGCGAGTGGGACAAGATGTGCGTGGTGGCCTCGGCCCAGGGGATCATCTCCCCGTTCTTCCAGATGTAGTCCACTTCGGTGATGTCGGCCATGATCGCGTCCCTTCTCGCCTCGGTTCGGACGCCGCCGCATGCAATCGTTCGCCCCGTTCCCGGTCGTGCCGGCAATCGGGCGGACGAACGAGCCCATGCGGTCTGACGTGCGGGTATCGTTCTTGATCGTTCGCCCATTGTACTCCAATAGACTAAAGTGCGTTGCGGTTTCCGGCGAAGAGACAGAAAACCGGCACCGAAAGCAGACGTACGGAAGCAAAGGCCGGCCGAGGCCTCCAAGAGCTGGGCAGCCCCAGGAGCTAGCCGCTTCCTACCGAACCCTGTTCGAGATGAACGTTGTCACCAAGCCTACCGCCGGCCGGCAGGCTACCTGCGCATGCCGCGCTGGACGTCCCCGCCTTGTCCGGCGGCCATGGGGCCGCCGCCCATGCCGAGTCCGCCCGTGCCGCCGGTAGCCGTCGTGGAGGCGGTACCTGGGTGGCCGCGCCGCCGGACACGGTGCCGGAGTCGGTGTAGCCGTCGGCGTTCGCGCCGTTCACCTGGCCGCCGATGACGAGCGAGCAGGTGCCGCCCTCCTCAAGCGCGGGGCTCGAGGCCAGCACCATGCCGAACTGCTTCGCCGCCGTGAGCGAGGCCACCACCGTGCCGTCGGCGTCCGTCACCGCCACGCTCTGGCCCGCGTTGCCGCCGGCTGTGGCGAAAGCAAAGGGCTGCGTGCCGTTCGTGAAGTTCTGCGCCATGCCGGTGGAACCCACCATGAGCACCGTTCCGCCGCTCACCGTAGCCGTAAGGTCGTAGTCGAACGCGCCGTCGCCGCCGCTCGTGGGCCCGTTCACCAGCAGCACGCCGCCGGTGACTTCGACGGAGCCGTTGCTGTCGATGCCGTCGCCCGCGGAATCGAGCACGGTGTAACCGCCGTTGATCTGGATGAGGCAGTTCTCGTCGCCCATGGTGGGCGCGCCGGCCTCGGCGAAGGCGTTGTCCGGCATGCCGCCGTTCTGCTGCCGCTCGTCCATGGACATGCCCCCGCCGCTGGACGCCACTGCGCCGTCCTGGGGCATCGCGCCATCCGACATCGCGGGTGGCTCGCCGCCATCGCCGGGCTTTGCCTCGGGTGCCGCGCCACTTGCCGCCGCAGCACCGGCCGCGTCGGCCTCGGTCGCCGCCGTCGTTGTCGCATCCGCCTCGTCGCCCGTCAGGTCGGCCGCAGACGCGTTCACGGCGTCGTCGGCCGCGACGATATGCGTGCTGCCGCCGTTCACGTAGATCTTCTCGGCCTCGTAGCCCTCGTAGCAGCCGGTCACGTCCACCGTACCGTCGTCGATGACAAGCTTCGTCTCGGCGTGGAACGCATCGTCGCCGGCCTCGATGGCAAGCGAGCCGCCCGCAAGCAAGCCCTCAAGGTCGGAATGCAGCGCGTCGTCGGCAGCCACGATGTCCAGCTCGCCGCCCGCTATGCGCAGGTACGTCTGCGCTTGGATGCCGTCGTCGCCGGCCTCGATGGCGAACGTGCCGCCGTCGATAGAGACGAAGCCGCGAGTGGCGTCTCCGTCGTTGTTCGACTTGATGCCATCGCCGCCCGCCGTGAGCGTGAAATTGCCGTCCGCGATCTTCACGCAATCGCGCCCGCGCAGCGCATCCTCCACCGCATCCACCACGTAGGTGCCGCCCGTGATGACCAAATCGTCCTTCGAGCAGATCGCATGCCGGTACGCGCTCGTCACCGTCAGCATGCCCGACCCGTTGATCGTGAGATCGTCGCGGCTGAACAGAGTGGCGTAGGGCTCGTCCGTACCGTCTTCGAGCACGTACTCCGCACCGTCGGTGAGCGTGTTCGTCGTCCCGTCCGCCAACGTGACGAAGCACTTGTCCGACTGCTTCACGTACACCGCCGGCCCATCCTCGTTATGGATGGCCGCGCCCGCCAGCACCACCTGCACCTTGTCGGTGTCCGCAGCGTCCACCACCAGCTGGCCGTCGTCAAGTGTGCCAGACACGACGTACGTGCCCTCGGTCAAGATGGTCACCGTAGACCCCTCGACCGACGCCCCGCCGCCATCGACCGCAGCCGACGCCCCATCGAGCACGATGCGCGTGGCCGAAGCCTCGTCGTAAGAAGCGTCCTTGTCCCTATTGGAATAGCCCAGATCGAGCGCCGAAGCAACGAACGCAGCCGCGACCTCCTCGAAAGACGCCTCTTCGGTAGAGGCGGAAGACGAAGCAACAACATCAGACCCAGCAGATTCAGAAACCGCCGGACCAGAACACCCCCCAAGCAACCCGGCTAGCAAGGCACACGCCGAGACAACAGCGATGCCGCAACCCGCGGCGCGGGGCAACGCCCACCAAGCGAGTTCCGCAGCGCAGCGAGGACTGTCCGAGCGACTGGGCGTTGCCCCGCGCCGCCCACGGAAACAGTTCAACAAAGCAGTTTTCATCACAGCACCTCCTTACTAGCCGCCGCGCGCCCCAGCACCACCTTGAGGTTGCCGTTCAAGCACCGCACCTCGTCGATCATGCGCTTCTCCGCGCCGGGCTCCTTCATCCTCACCGCGTACTCGAGAAGGAACAGGCTGCCCATGTTGGTGGTCTGCACCTCCACCAGCTCGTGCTCGTCAGTGTAGCGCGCCAGCACGCCGTCGAACACGCCGTCGTACTCCAGGTCCTCGGGGATGGTGATCTTGAGCATCTTCTCCGGTGCCTTCTGCCTGCCGAACGGCGTGAGCACGTACACCACGTTCACGATGCCCACGATAACGGTGAACAGCACCGCCAGCGCGATGAACCCCATGCCCGTGGCCAAACCGATGGCCATGGCCAAAAACACGTTGCCGATGTCCTTCGCGCTGCCGGGGATGGAGCGGAAGCGCACGAGGTTGAACACGCCCATCACCGCGATGCCTGCGCCCAGGTTGCCGTTCACCAGCGTGATGACCATCTGCACGATGAGCGGGAGCAGCGCGAGCGTCACCACGAAGTTCTTCGAGTAGGTGTGCCGGAACATGTAGATGGCGGCCACCGCCGCGCCCAGCACGATGGACGCGGCGCAGCACAGCAGGAAGTCAACGGTGGAAACGCCCGCCACGAGCGATTCCGCCGAGCCGAATATCGAGGTCAAAGCCGCATCAAGCACAACGGCCTCCCTTCTTCGCAGAGGTCATGGCCGGCGCGCGGAAGCGTCGCGGATGGCTGCTACGAGGAGCCGCCGCGAACCGCTCGGCTTGCTGGTCAGCAGCTGCTTGCGACGTGCGTGTGCCCCTGCGTTCGACCTCGGGCGCTTCCGCCACTGGTCGAAGCATCGGCTCGCATGCACGGTATGCCGCGCCGTACTTGGAGAACGACGTCGGGTAGACATGACCCTCGCCGAGCGCCCTAACGAGCCACAAAGGGAACGGGCCCGAGGCCTTGACCTCCATGACGGCCTCACCCGTGCGCAGGAGCGGGGTTGTGGAGGAGCCCGAAGCGAACAGGTCACGGTAGACGATGCGCTCGTCGAACGTGATGCGCAGGTTGCAGGTCACGTCGACAGGCGGCTTGGGCACCGGAGCGTAGGCGACGCGTTCGCACCTGATGAGCATGGAGGGCACGAGGGGCGCATGGCGCACAAGGAGCTGGTCGATCTCCGCGGCGATCTGCAGGCTGCGCGGCGCGCACGACTCGGCAGCCGCGCCTGCGTCGGCCAAGGGGAAGCAAGCGCATGCGTCCTCATACGAGACGCCGCCCAGGAAGGCGCGCGCCGCCGCGTAGGAGCACCCCACGCGGCGCTTGTACACGATGCCCTTGTACTTCTTCTTGATCTCGACGAACACGAGGCTGTCGTCCGTGGGCGTGCCGTAGCAGCGCAGGCGCAGCTTCTCCTTGTACAGCGGCTTGTCGAGCGAGCGCTCGATGAGGGCGCGCTCGGGCGTGTCGAGGTAGAGGCTGCGCACGGTCGTGCAGCCGTACACGTCAGGCGCCATGCGCCCCTCGAGCGCGCGGCGCATCGTCTCGGCTTGGCGGGCATCCAGGCGATACTTGACTTCCTTCCGCTCGAACACGTCAGTGAATGCGGTCATGTGGGTTCCTTTCCTTCAAGCATGCCGGCCATCCTAGCCGTCCACGCTGAAAGAACCCTGAAAGGCCGCTTGATCCGGCAATCCCCCGGTTCTTTCAGGGAGATTTCAGCATCGGCGATACAATGGAAGGTGCACAGTGCGAGGAAGGCGGTTCCAGGCATGCAGATTCTCATCGTCGAGGACGACGTGCGGCTGGCGCGGGCGCTCGCGCACATCCTAGAGGAGAACGGCTATGGCACCGACGTCGTGCATGACGGCGCAACGGGCTTGGCCTGGGCCGAAAGCGGAAGGTACGACGTGATCGTGCTGGACGTCATGCTGCCGAAGAAAGACGGGTTCTCCGTAGCGGCCGACCTGCGGCGCGCGGGCGTGAGCACGCCCGTGCTGCTGCTCACCGCACGCGACGCGGTGCCCGACAAGATCACGGGCCTCGACAGCGGCGCCGACGACTACATGACCAAGCCCTTCTCCCCTGCAGAGCTGCTCGCGCACCTGCGCGCGCTCACCCGGCGCCAGAGCGAGGTGCTGTTCGAGAAGCTGCCCGCGGGCGACCTCGAGCTCAATCTGGAAAGCCACGACCTCACGTGCAGCGCGAAGTCCATCCACCTTAGCTACAAGGAGTTCTGCCTTGCGAAGGTGCTCATGGCCAACGCCGGAGCCGTAGTGTCGAAAGACCTGCTCATCGAGAAGGTGTGGGGCGTCGAATCCACCGCCGAGGACAACAACGTTGAGGCGTACGTGTCGTTTCTGCGCAAGAAGATGAAGTTCCTGGGATCGACAGCCCGCATTGAGACGCTGCGACGCGCAGGTTATCGCTTCTCCGCCGATGCGGCGCCGCACGGAGAGGACGGGCCGTCATGCTAAGCAAGCTGCGCCTCAAGTTCATCGCGCTCAACATGGCCACCGTGGCCGTGGTGTTGGCGGTGGTGTTCACGTTTATCTGCGTTATCGACCAGCAGCAGAGCATCGCCCGCGTTCATGAGGCGCTCGACGCCGCCGTGGCGCATGCGGGCGATGCGAACGTCGGTGCGAGCCCGCTCGGCAGCCAGATGCCCGGCGACGCAGCGCGCGAGGGGGCGGCACCTCCCGAGATCGGCGGCAAGCGCGGCGGATCGGACCCTTCCATTCCCGTGGCCGTGTTCTCGATGGATAGCGACGGAGCGCTCGCGGCCGTGCAGGCGCGCACGACGGCCTCGCTCGCCGACGACGTGCTGGCCCAGGCCGCCGAGCAGCTGGCCGACGTGCCCGAAGGGTTCGGCAGCTTGGACGGTTTAGGGTTGTTCTACGCGAAGCGCGTGGCGGGCAGCACCGCATATCTCGCGTTCGCAGACATGAGCGCGGCGAACGGCTGGCAGGCGCTCGCCCTCACGCTTGCCGGCGTGGGCATGGTAGCGCTCGCAACGTTCCTGGTGATAAACGTGTTCTTCTCGCGCTGGGCGCTGCGGCCGGTAGAGAGGGCATGGGCCCAACAACGCCGGTTCGTGGCCGACGCGTCGCATGACCTGAAGACGCCGCTCACGGTAATCCTGGCGAACACGTCCATTCTCCTTGAGCATCCCGAGCGCAGCGTGGCCAGCCAAAGCCAGTGGGTGGAAAGCACCCAGCATGAGGCCGAGCAGATGCAGACCCTAGTGAGCGACCTGCTGCTGCTCGCCCAGACGGACGAGGGCGCGGCGAAGCCGCCCATGGAGAGGCTCGACCTGGCCGACCTTGTGGAAAGCGAGCTGCTGCAGTTCGAGTCCGTGGCGTTCGAACGCAAGGTGGAGCTGTGCTCCCAACTGGAGCCCGGCGTGGCCGTCTGCGGCAACGCGCCCCTTTTGCGCAAGCTCGCGGGCACGCTGCTGGACAACGCCTGCAAATACGCCGACAGGGGCGGGCGCGTGGATGTCGAGCTACGCCGAACCGTGCGCCACGTGGAGCTCGCGGTGCGCAACACCGGCTTCGCCATCGCGCCCGAGGACCTGGCCCACGTGTTCGACCGCTTCTATCGGGCCGACAAGGCGCGCACGCGCGACGACAGCGGCTTCGGCCTGGGGCTGGCCATCGCCCGCAGCATCGCCGAGGAGCACGGCGGCACGCTTTCCGCAGCCAGCGACGAGGCGAGCGGCACCACGTTCACGCTCGCGCTGCCGATAGCGGGAAGCTGAGCGCGCCCGTCCGATAGCCGGCACTTTCCCATTGCCGCCAATGAAGAGGGCCTCGATGGCGAATGAAGCTAGGCACCTACGGGCTCATGCGCGCAGCAGCTCCAGCGTGAAGCGGTCGGGGCTCAGCTCGTCGTCCCACACGTCGAGGGCGAGCACGGCGCGCTCGGGCGGCACGTCGGCAGCGGCCGCGAACGCCGCGGCGAACGCGGCCTCGAAGTCGTCCCGTTCTACGCGCTCGCCTGCGAACATGCCGCCGGGAATCCTCAGCAGACCCTCCGACGCGCCGCCCCCGGCGGGAGCAGCCACCTCAAGAACCACGTGCCACGCATTCCCGCCGTCGGCCGCGGGCAGCCGCGCCATACCCTGCAGGTACAGCGGCACGAGGCCCTCCGCCGCCGCCCGGTCGTACAGCTCGGTCGCCGCCTGCGCATAGCGCTTCGCATGGAACGCGCGGTCCTCCCAGGTAACGGAAAGAGCCGTCCACGCATCGAGCGCGCGCTCGTAGGGCGAAGGCCCCTCGCGCAGCCGGCGCTGCACGTCGACCTCGCGCCGGTACCCGTCCACCTGCATCATGATGCCCTCGGCGCGCCGCAGGTTTTCCAGCGCGAGCGTCCGGCCGCGCTCGAGCAGCGCCTCGAGGTCGAGCCGGCCCTCCGCGGTTCGGTAGCGGTGCAGCTCCTTGAGCGGAAGGCCCAGCTCCACGCACGTCACCACCACGTCGAGCTCCGGCATCTGGCTGAGCGCGTAGTACCGGTAGCCCGTCTGCGAGTCCACGTGGGCAGGCAGCAGCACGCCGATGCGCTCGTAGTAGCGAAGAGCCTTGATGCCCACGCCCTTCATGCGCGCCACCTCGCCGATGGAGAGCAGGTTGTTTCTCATGATTCTCCTTTGACTCGACCCTTAGGGGATAGTTTAAGCTCTTCTCAAGCCAAAGGAAAGGAGGGGGATCGGATGGTTCCCTATGTGCTGCTCGGCGTGGCCGTGGCGTTTGAGGTGTTCGGCGATTCGATGATGAAGCTCTCGCGGGGCTTCACGAGGAAGGCTCCCATCATCGGCATCGTGGTGGGCTACGTGGCGGCGTTCACGCTGATGGCGCAAACGCTGGAGAGCCTGCCGCTCGGGTTCGTGTACGCCGTGTGGACGAGCGCCGGCATCGCGCTCACCGCCGTGGTGGGCGCGCTGTTCTGGGGCGAGGGCCTGGGCGCGAAGAAGCTGGTCGGCATCGCCGTCATCATCGCCGGAGTCGTGTTGTTGAAGATGGGAGCATAACCATGAACGCCATAGCCGAGCGTATCGACCGCATCAACCCCTACGCGCTGCTGGGCGCGTCCATAGCCCTCGAGGTGGCGGGCGCCACTCTCATGAAGCTGTCCGAGGGCTTCTCGCTGCTGCCGTTCACCCTGGCCACCGCCGCGTGCTATCTGGCAACGTTCGCCCTGCTCACGTTCACGCTCAAGCACCTGCCGCTGGGCCTGGCCTACGGCATCTGGGGCGGCGTGGGAACCGTGGGCACGGCCGTTATCGGCATCGCGCTGTTCGGCGACCCGTTCGGCTGGGCCACCTGCCTGGGCCTCGCCCTCGTGGTGGGCGGCATCGTGCTGCTCAACCAGGGATCGAAGGAAGCGGAAGCGAAGGAGACCGTCGGCGTCTAGCGCCTTCGCGCGAAGCGCGAAAATTACCACCCAGGTTGGCGTAGCAAGTCAGCGAAAAGGGCCCTGGTGCCGATAATCGCCCCGTTTCGCGGCCGAGCGTGCTTTGCACGTGAGGGCAAGCGAAAAAGGGGCGAGGATCGGTGCCAGGGCCCTTCGCAGCGTCGAGTCGTTCCGCGGGCCGTAGGCCCGCGGAACTCTACACGTAGAACAGCATGTCGTTGTAGGTGGGCACCGGCCAGTGGTCGCGGTCGGTGACGATCTCCATCTCGTCCACGGCGGCACGCAGCTTCTCCATGATGGGCACGATCTCGTGGGCGTACTTGTTCGCGCGCTGCTGCTGGTCGACCAGCTCCAAAGCCGCGTGGTGCGCGGCGTCGAGCGCCTGCAGCTGGGCGTCGATCTCCTTCACGCCAGCGAGCAGCTTGTGCAGCAGGGCCTCCTGCTGGCCCACCTCGGCACCAGCGGCCGCAGCGCGGACGGCCGTGATGCCGCGCGCCACCTCGGCGGCGTAGCCGTTGATGGCAGGAAGGTAGGCGCGGCGCACCATGCGCTTCATGGTGCGGGCCTCTATGTTCAGCAGCTTGTTGTACTTCTCCAGCTTCACCTCGTAGCGGCTGCGCACCTCGGCCTCGGAAAGCACCCCGAGCTCCTCGAACAGCGCGATGCTCTTCTGGTCCACGAAGCACGGCAGCGCATCCGCCGTGGTGCGGTGGTTCGCCAGCCCGCGGCGCTCGGCCTCGCGCTCCCATTCTTCCGCATAGCCGTTGCCGTTGAAGATGATGCGGCGGTGGGCCTTGAGCGTCTTGCGGATGTAGGCGATGGTGGCCGTCTCGAACTCGTCGCCCTCCTTGCCCTCCATGGCGTCGGCGAAGTCCTTGAAGCTCTTCGCCACGGCGGTGTTCAGGATCATGTTCGCATCGGACAGGTTCACGTTCGAGCCGGGCATGCGGAACTCGAACTTGTTGCCCGTGAATGCGAACGGCGAGGTGCGGTTGCGGTCGGTGTTGTCCTTCAAGAAGTTCGGCAGCACGTCCACGCCCAGGTCCATGGCCACCTTCTCGGCGCTCTCGTACTCGTGGTCGTCCACGAGCGCGTCCACGATGGCATCCAGCTCGTCGCCCAGGAAGATGGACACGATGGCCGGGGGCGCCTCGTCGGCGCCGAGGCGATGGTCGTTGCCGGCGGAGGCCACCGACATGCGCAGCAGCTCCTGGTAGTCGTCCACCGCTTGGATCACCGCGGTGAGGAACACGAGGAAGCGCAGGTTGTCCATGGGGCTCTCGCCCGGGTCGAACAGGTTCTTGCTGGCGGACAGCGACCAGTTGTTGTGCTTGCCGGAGCCGTTGATGCCCTCGAACGGCTTCTCGTGCAGCAGGCACACCAGGCCGTAGTGCGATGCCAGCAGACGCATCTTCTCCATGGTAAGCAGGTTCTCGTCCACGCCGCGGTTCGCGTTCGTGAAGATGGGTGCCAGCTCGTGCTGCGCAGGAGCCACCTCGTTGTGCTTCGTGCGCGCGGGCACGCCGAGCGCCCATAGCTCGTCGTCGAGCTCCTTCATGAACTCGTTCACCGTGGGGCGGATGGCGCCGAAGTAGTGCTCCTCCAGCTCCTGGCCCTTGCACGGGGCATAGCCGAACAGCGTGCGACCGCACATCACGAGATCCTGGCGCTTGGCGTAGTCCTTCTCGGAGATGAGGAAGTACTCCTGCTCGGCGCCCACCGTGGGCACGACGCGCTGCGGCTCCCAGCCGAACAGCGCGAGCACGCGGTTCGCCTGCTCCTCGACGGCGCTCATGGATCGCAGAAGCGGCGTCTTCTTGTCGAGCGCCTCGCCGGTGTAGGAGCAGAAGGCGGTGGGAATGCACAGCACCTCGTCCTTCACGAACGCATAGCTCGTGGGGTCCCACGCCGTATAGCCGCGCGCCTCGAACGTGGCGCGCAGGCCGCCGGAGGGGAAGCTGGACGCGTCGGACTCGCCCGAGATGAGCTCCTTGCCTGAGAAGCTCATGATGGCGCGGCCGTCGCTCACCGGGTCGAGGAAGCTGTCGTGCTTCTCGGACGTGATGCCGGAGAGCGGCTGGAACCAGTGCGTGAAGTGCGTGGCGCCCTTCTCGATGGCCCACTCCTTCATGGCGTGGGCCACGACGTTGGCCACCTCTATCTCCAGCGGCTCGCCTTGCTTCATGGTTTTGAGCAGGCTCTTGTACGTCGCCGAGGGCAGACGCTCCTGCATCGTGTGCTCGTTGAACACCATCGAGCCGTACGTATCCGAAACTCGTGCCATAGGGCTTTCGCTCCTCACCTTGCCGGCCCGGCGTCCACCGGAGCCGTCGCGCCGCGTGCGCGCGGATTCGATCGCCGTATACGATACCATGCTTCGCAGGCGAAACGCACTTTCAGCATCCGGTCATCAAACTAACGGTTTATTGTTTCGGAGAGGTTTCGAGGGGCAGGCACCTCCCTCCGCCCTTCCCCGTTTCAAATAGCGCAAGTCAACTACTTGCGCTATGATAATAAGTGCTAGAAACCAATAGGGAAGAGAGGCTGCGACATGGGCAGGCGGGCATGGATGGTCTTGGCAGTGGCAGGGGTGGCGGCCATGGCGGCCGTCGTCGCGGTGTCGGTGCTCATGGGCGGCTGCGCGAAACCGGTGGAGACGGCGACCGGAGGGACCGTCCCCATGAAGTGCCACTGGACGTTCGTCGCCACGACGCTCGTGGGCGCGGTGGGAGTGGTCACGGCGCTGCTGGCGCTGGCAGGCCGCACGAAGGAGGGGCGCCGCTTCGCCGGTATTGCCACGGTCGCCGTGGCCGCGGCGACCGTGCTGGTGACCACCCCCGCGGGCATCGGCCTGTGCGCCAACCCCGACATGTCCTGCCACCAGACGGCGCTCGTGCTGTGGGTTGCCGCCGGCATCGCCCTCGTCGTGGGCATCGTGCAGGCAGCCAAGGCGGACCCAAAGGGCGCCGAGCTGCCGAAGATGAAGCTGTAGCGGCTAGCGAGGCTACCGCTCGTGCCGCTTCAGCAGGGGCAGGCACGCGAACGCGATGACGGGCACCATCACGGCCAGCACGGCGCCGAAGCCGAAGCTGGCCGTGGTTCCCAGCTGGTCGATGAGCGCGCCGCCCAGGGTGGGCCCGAACGCCAGGCCGCAGATGCTCCCGGAGTTCATCCAGGTGATGGCCTCGGTCAGGCGGTCGCCCGGCACCATGCGCTCGCAGGTGGCGTTCGCCGTGATGAAGAACGGCGCGTAGAACATCGCCGCCACGGTGGACACCACGAACAGCGACTCGATGGACCCGATGAACACCATGGTGCCGTAGGCGCACCCCACCAGAAGGCTCACGGCCGCGAGCTGGACGTACTGCGGTATGGTCAGGCGGATCATGCCGAACAGGAACCCGGACGCAATGGACACGCACGCGGCCACGATGAGGATGACGCTGGCGGCCGACGGGTTCCCCACGTCCTCGGCGAGCGACACGGTGGCCGTGTCGAACACCCCGTAGAACGCGCCGAGGAAGAACATAAGCGCAAACAGCACGCGCACGACCGACGAGGTGGCGATGATGCTGCGACGGTGCTTCGGGGGCTCCCCGGCGCCAACGCTTCCCACCGTGGGCTCGGTCGATCGGGAGAGCGTGAGCACCACGACGCCCACGGCGAAGCACACGCCGCCCGCCAGCATGCCGGCCGCCGGAAAGAGGGCCGCGGCCAGGGCGATGGAGGCCGCCGGCCCCACCATGAAGGCAACGTCGTCGATGATGCCCTCGTAGGAGAACACGGTCTTCAGCGTGGGGGCGTCCTCGCCCAGCCGTCCCGTGCGCACCAGGTACGTCCAGCGGGCGCGCGTGAGCGCCTGGGCGTTGGGGATGAACCCCATGAGCACGGCGGCCACGTAGCACAGCGCGATGGGCCCGCCCAGGCTCACGGTTGCCAGCATGAGGGCGAGCCCCACGAGCGTGACCACCGCCGCCTTCGGCACCACCGCGTGCTGGCCGCGCTCGTCCACCAGCTTGGAGACGCGCGGCGAGATGAGGAACGTGGCCAGCGCGATGGTGGACGACACCGTGCCCGCGAGGAAGAACGAGTACCCCGCCAGCGTCAACATGGAGATGGACCCGATGGTGGCCATGTAGGCATACACGCGCATGAGGATGCCGCCCGCGTCGAACGCGTAGGCCTCCCTCACCTTGAGAACCGCGCGGTACACCCCGCGGTCGAAATTCTTCACCGGCACCGTCCCCTTGAACCCGACGCACGACTTCGGCCCGTCACCGAGCACACAAAGGCCTTAGGCGGGCAAACGAGTACCACGATAACAGGTTCACGGCACTCTTCAACCTCCGACCACTGCGAAGGCTTGTTTTTCATCGAGAGGATCCCCAAGTCCAGCCGTCGATGCCGCGCTTTGCAACCGCTACAAGTCGACGATCCCCTTCTCGAAGGCGTAGCGGACGAGCTCGGAGCGCTTCTCCAGTCCGAGTTTCGCCAGCAACCGGCTCTTGTACGTTTCCACCGTTTTCTCGCTTATGAACAAGGCTTCTCCGATCTCGCGTTGCGTGTACCCAAGCGCAAGATAGCGGAGAACCTCCTTTTCACGTGAACTCAGCACGTCGGGGTTTGCGCCGGCCCCTTCTTCGCTTTCAGGTGAATCATCGAACAGCAGGGCGGCCAGCGTCGGATAGATGTACGTGCGGCCATCGAGAATGGCATTCACGGCGGTGATAAGCTCCTCGTCAACAGCCTGTTTGGTCACGTAGCCGTTGGCGCCGGCTTTGAGGGCTGCCTTCAAATAGGCCTCGTCTTCGTACATCGTAACCATGAGAATACCCACTTTCCCATTGAAGGCGCGGATGGCTTCGGCAACTTCGATGCCGTCCATGTCGGGCATGTTGATATCGAGGATCACCAGATCGACGGCGCCGCAGGCATCGCGTACAAGCTCCACCGCCTCCTTGCCGCACGATGCCTCCCCGACGATCTCGATATCCCGGTCCTTTTCCAAGATCATCTTGAGGCCCGACCGGAAAAGCGCATGGTCGTCGGCCAAAACGAGCCTACGTCTCATCCGATGCCCCCTTATCCCTCAATGGCACCTTCGCTATGATGGTGGTGCCCCCGCCGACGGACGATTCGATATCAAGCGTGCCGCCGAGTATCGAAACGCGCTCGTCCATACCCAGCAGCCCGAGATGCTCGCCCGGCCTCAACCTTGTTACCGCGCCAACATCGAACCCAACCCCGTCGTCTTCCACCACAACGGACACGAAGGCGGCGTTCACCACCAGCATGATGCCCAACTCGCGGGCATGGGCATACTTCACCACGTTAGTGACCGCCTCCTGAACCAACCGGTATATGGTGATCTCGACATCGGGGGGCAGCGAGGCGGCATCTCCCTGAACCACCAGATCGACGGAGAAGCTATGATGCGCCTCGATCTCCTCTACATAGCGCTCGAGGGACACCTGAAGGCCGAATTTGTCCAACACGCTCGGTCGGAGGTTCCAGGCGAGTTGGTTGATGTCCTTGAGCGCCTGGTCGATGAGCGACTTGAGCGCCACCGCATGGCCCTCTTGGTCGGCGGTGAGCGAGCCGCGCCTAAGTTCCTGCAACTCTATCAGCATGGCCGTGAGAGAATGGCTCGTTTCGTCGTGCAGCTCACGCGCTATACGCTTCCTCTCATCCTCCTGCGCGTTGATGACCTTCTGGAGCAACAGGCCGAGAATCCGCTCCTTGTCTGCCAATTCCCCCACATAATCGTTGCGCTCGGCCTCGGCCATCTGCAGATCATCGAGCATGCGGTTGAACGATTCGGCGAGCCTGCCTATCTCATCGTGGTTGTACTCATTTGCGCGTTCCCCCAACTCCCCTTCGGATACGCGCTCGGTCAGCCCTACGAGGTCCTTGACGGGCCTCAACGTCACCTTCACGATGGCATAGGAAACGGCCATAGCCACGGCCAAAACGAGTCCGACGATAACGAGGAGCTGCGAGCTTACATCGGTCATGAACGATCCGACCGACTCGTATCCCATACCCACACGCACCTCGGCTCCCCCCTCCTTGAACACGGGGGCGGCATTGTCCATGATGCGTCCTGCGTCGGTCTCCAAAGCCTTCGAGCTCTCGCGATACAACCCGTCTTCTGCAACGGATGCGTTCGCCGCCAAAAGCTCGTCGCTTACCGCCAAAGCCTTTTCGGAGCTCACGATCACCTCGCCGTTTTCGCCGACAATGAACAGGTATTTCACATCCTCGTTGTTCTTGACCGTGTCGTCCACGAGCGCGTTGAGCGTGTATATGTTGTTCGTGAGCAGCGGATCGATGCTTCGAGAGGCCACGTAGGTAGCCAAAGCCCGCGCCCTGCTTTCAACCTGAAGCGAGAGCGATCCCGAGAGTGCCGACTGCATCCAGGCGAACGAACAGGCGGCCACGGCAACAACGACCGCCGCGGTGAGGCTGAACATCTTCATCTGGAGCGAAGCGTTGCGAACGGCGCCGGTTATCGTTTTGATCACGGCTTTCACCTCCGCATCTGCCGGACCGCACCCGACTCGTCCACCGCGCTTTCCCCAACGGCCGCAACAGCCTCGCGGATAACCTCATAGTTCGTGTCGTCGGGCACCTCGAACCGATCGTAGCCGAGCTCTTCGAGAACGATCCTCCCGCGCTCGTCATCGACCATGCCGAGCAGGCAATTCTGGAAAGAGCTTTTCAGGCCGTCATCGGCGAGCGCAGAGGCCACGACCGGGGGCATGCCCGCAGCCGGCCCCTTGTAGATAACATGGACGTTGCCCACCAAGTCGGATTGAGAGGCCGCCAGCTCATCGTACACGAGCCCGTCGACGGAAGCGGCATCGACGATGCCGAGGTGGACCGCATGCACGGAGGAGTCGTGGCTGTAGGTGTAGAACACCTCGCGAAAGAATCCCTCGTCGGCGCCTATCTGATCGTGAAGAAGCTTGAGCATCGAGAGCCGACCCGTGTAGGAAAGCGGATCGGTAAAGGCGAACGTCTTACCCTGAAGGTCCTCGAGCATATTGCACCCGCTGTCCGTGCGACAGATCAGGTAGGATCGGTAAAAACTGCTGCCGCCTATCACGGGAGCAGCAATGCCCGCAAGCGTGCCTTCGTCGCGCCCCATCACATACGAAAGCGAGCAGATGAACCCGAAGTCTACCTCGCCCGCCCCAAGCAAGTCGTTCACTTCTTGATAGGTCTGCCTTCTCACCACCTCGATACTGCGGCCTATCTTCTCTTCCAGGTAATTAACCAAGTTCTGGTATTTGTAGAACGACTCTTGGGGAGAGACGAGGGCAGCGAACGCCACCTTCACCTTTTCGGCAGCGCCATCAGACGCAGCCTCATCGCCATCCTTTCGCTCTGCGAACAGGGGAATAGCTTCGGAGTCTTTCCCGGCCGCGTTCGAGCAGGACGAAAGGACCGCCCCGCCCGACAGGAGCAGCATTCCAAGAAAGCACCTTCTATCGATCATGCGAGCCCCCTCTTAACGTTGCCCACCCCTCCATCGGCCGATTATAGCAACCGGCCGATGGCCCTCCCTGAGGAACGAGCCGGCCCCGAGAATCCACGATGCCGCTACAAACCGACGGGCAGGTGCTCCAAACCAAGCTTCCCAAAGCTCTTGAAATAGCGTGTGTCCGCACCTTCTTGCATAAGACCGAACAAGCGAGGCACCCAGCCGAGCACATACTCTTCCGCAAATTGGTCCATCTCACTGAAACGACCTTTGCCGCCCTTGCGTACGACCTCGAAGGCAAGATAGGAGAGGAACTCGAACAGGTAGCCGACGTAATCGGCGGGGCGCTTCTCATCCGGCAGGAGACTCAAGCCACCTTCTGCGTATCGCCGCGCAATACGCCTCGTCACCTCGCCGTCGACCCGATCGCCCGCCTCAAGGTACAGCGAGGCATAGGGCGGTGCGATCATCTGGAAGGGGCCGATGAAAAGCCTCGCATGGTCCACTTGGAGCGCGACAAGATCGTCGCGCTCCAACGACTCGGCCATGCCCTCGAGCAGCTCAACAGCTTCGCGGTCGCCACGATAGAGTCCTTCCAAACTCTCGACAACCGGCAGCAGGGAGGGGCTGGGGCCATCGAAAAGGAGGGAAAGGAGCCTGAGCGCTTCCGCCTGCGCGGCCAGCTCCTCGCACTCTCGAGAGAACACCATCGTCTCGACCTCCTTAGAAACTCCGAATATAGTACACAGCCGGATGAGTGCCCGCCTCGGGCTTGAGCACCTGGCCTCCATGGCGTACAAGCAGGCGAGATGCATCGCTTTCAGGATCATCGAGATCGCCGAACACGCGTGCCTGGGCCGGGCAGACCTCGGCACAGTAGGGCACGAGGCCATCCTTCACCCGATGGTCGCACATCGTGCACTTCTCAACGGTGCCGACTTCGCGCACCCCGGGATAGGTCGCCTCGCGATCCTTGTTGTAGTACGGAACCGGCACTCCCGTCTTCTCCTGTTGCTCCTTTGCGGTTGACGTGCAGCCGGGAATGGCAGGCTCGTCATCGTCCCACGAGCGCGGCACGTCCTTGCGATTGAAACTGACCGCGTTGTAGGGGCACGCCATCATGCAGCTCTTGCACCCGATGCAGCGGCTTGCTTCGTGCAGCGTGAGGCCGTTTTCATCCTTGTGCATGGCGCTCGTCGGGCAGACGCGCACGCACTCGGCATCGGCGCAATGATTGCACATCGTGGGGGTGTACTCGTGGCGCACATGGGGAAACACGCCGGATTCCTCGATGATATGATGGGACCAGAACATGCCGGTATCCACGTTGTTCTCTTTCTTGCAGGCGATCTGGCAAGCGCCGCATCCGACGCACTTATGCAGATCGATCACCATTCCATAGCGAGTCATTACGCTTCCTCAACTTTCTCGATCTTCACGCGGGCGAGGCCCCCGTGGCGCGTCGTCGACGAGCTGATGCGCTCGAAGTTCGACGGGATGAGCTCGTTGTTGTTGCCGCCGCGCGGCACCTTCGCCGCATAATCCTTGGTGGCGATGCGGCCGTACGCCCAGTGGCCTTGCCCGTAGCACTTGACCACGACGCCGGGGCGCGTGCCCTCCCACGCCTTGGCATGCACGACCACCGACCCCTGCACCGACGTCACGCGAATCGGATCTCCCGACGTTATCCCAAGGGCTTCGCAGTCGGCCGGATTGATCTTGAGCACATCGTCCCAAGGCTCGTCGCCCGGATCGACGTCCTTGAACTCTTGGTACCACGAGGTGTTCGCTGTCCGCCCTTCGCGATTCAGGCGCGAGCGATGCTCGCTGAATATGAAGGGATACTCCCCTTCGTCACCCTCACGGAACGCCTCCTCGTAATGGGGCACGAAGGCGATTTCGCCGCGCGCTTGGTAGTTCAGCTCATCCATCAGCTCGTCTACCGTTTTCCCAAACCCTGAGGCGTGCTCCTCCAGAATGCTTTTAAGCGTTTCGCTGTAGAACTCGTACTTGCCCGTCTTGGTGCCGAAGTCGTCCCAATGCTCTCGGTAGCCCTGCCTCTTGCTGTTCCATATGCCCTTCTCCACGAACTCGTCCCAACCGGAGAGCTCGTCGCCGCCCTTCTTGTCTGCCGAAGGATCCCAAAGCGGTTTCGTCAGCAGCTTCGTGGCGAAAAGCGACAGGTCCTCGCCGCTTTGCGGCTCCGCATCGGTCTCGGGGTCATGGAAGCATTCCCGGTAGTAATTGAGCACGTTCGGAAAACCCTTGTCGGCAAGCTTCTCGGCAATGAGCCACGCGATCTCGGTCTCGTCGGTCAGCGTGTCCCACAAGGGCTCGACAACCGGCTGCTCGAGCGCCGTGTAGGAGTGGAGGTCCTGCTTGTTCGTCACCGAGCCCCACCGCTCGAACATCTGATGGCGCGCCGGCAGCACGATGTCGGCGAACTGGGACATCTCGGCAGGGTTGAGCGTTATGTGCACGAAGAAGGGGATCTTCGCGAGCGCTTCCTCCCAGCGCTGCGCACCGGTGCACGAGTACACCCAGTTGTTCCAGTACGAGATGACCATCTTGATATCGTACGGCTCGCCTTCGTTCAGGCAGTCTGCGATGCGGTTCGTGATAACCTGATCGTGCAGCTTTCCCTTTGCAACCGCCGGAAAATCGAATGTGCCGCGCCGATCGAAAAACGGCTGCTTGACACCCGCTTGGGCAACTTCATCCTGGTAAGGCTTGATGTCCGGGAGCTTGCCCGCCGGCACGGAGGGCGCGCGGTTCGGGCCGCCTACGTTCTCCACCGAGCCCACGAGCCCGTTGAGCACGTTGGTGGCCATGGCCATGTAGGCGCCGCGCACCTGCATGGCCACGCCCGGCGACATCCAGGACGTCGCGTGCGGGGCGGCCGCCGCGAAGGCGCGGGCCACGCGGTATATCTGGTCGGCCGGAATGCCGCAAACCGGCTCGGCCCATTCTGGCGTCTTATCCAAAAGCTCGAGATTCCACCACTTCACCAGCCCGTTCGTGCGGTTTTCGGCGAACGTTGCCTCCTCAACCTGCTCACGCGCGGTAAAACGGTTCTCGCCATCGGTGAAATCGCCAACAAATTCCCTGTTCCAGAGTCCTTCGACCAATATGACGTGCGCGATGGCAGAGGCGAGCGCCCCGTCTTGGCCCGGTATGACGGGAAGCCATTCGTCGCCTTTCGCCGCCGTAGCGGAGAGGCGCGGGTCGACGACTGCCACCGTCGCGTTGTCGGTCATGTCCCCGAAATGGTTGCTGATGTTCGCGATCTGGCGGTTCGAGGCGATGGGGTCGGTTCCCCACATGATGAAATACCGCGTGTTCGCCACGTCGTAGTCGCGGTAATCCCAATAGCCCTCGGTCACACCGGCCCCGAGCTTCTCCGCCTCGGCGCATATCGTCGAGTGGGCGAAGCAGTTGCGTGTCCCGTAGATCTGGGGCAGCGCCTTGAAGAGCACGTCGGTGTTGTTGGTGGAGCGGCCCTTGAGGAACATGAACTTGTGCGTCTCGCCCGTCTGCCGCAGCTCCATGAGCTTCTCGGCTATCGTCTCGGCCGCCTCGTCCCAGCTGATGGGAACGAAGCCCGGGTCTTCGTCGCGGCCCTTGCTCGGGTTCGTGCGCTTCATGGGGCCCTTGAGCCTATCGGGGTCGTACAGCTGCTGGATGGCCAGGTGCGGACGCGGGCAGATGAAGCCGCGGTTCGCCTTCGAGTTCGGGTTGCCCTTCACCTTGACGGCACGCCCGTCCTCCACGTACACCTGCACGGCGCACCACGACGTGCAGCCCTGGCAGGCGGACGACACCCACCTGCCTCCTTCCTCGGCCTTCGCGGCGTTTTCGGACGGCGCCTCGGCGAAGGCGCGCAGCGTCGGCCCCGCCAATGCGGCCGCCGCTGCGGTCGCAGCCGTAGCCTGGACGAATCCGCGGCGCGTGATGTTGGTTTTCATACTATGCAGCTCCTTTCCGAGGTGCGTTTAGCCGATGAGTATCTGTGCGGTCGAAGCCAGCAGGAACTTGCAGGCGAAGCTGCCCGCAAGGGCGCAAACAGCTATGGCAAGGAACAGGGCCGTACCCTGCGCACGGGGTTTCGCGAGCGCCACGACCGATAGCACCAACGGCACGACGGCCCCCACGCCGAAGGCGACCAGCCACCAGACCATGCCGGATTGGGCCATCATGACGTCGTAGCAGAAGGCCGCATCGGCCCCGGCCGGGGCCACCGTGAAGCCGAAGGCGAGCATCAGCACCGCAACGGCCAGCGATGAAGCCGACACGAACTTCGCCTCACCGGCGGATGCATCCGCGCCCGCCAGTCGCCCGATAGCGGCCGCCGCCGCGCCACCGGCGAGCACCGACGACGTCATGAACAGCGGAATGATGAGCGCGTCGGCCCAGAGCCCCCGGCCGACCGAGTTGAGCACGAGACCGTGGTATGCGAGCACGAGCGCGGCGAACCCGACGCCCGCCGCGCCGACGACCTTGAACGCAACGCCGTCGAGCAGCGCGCCCTTGCGGACGAAGAGCATCGCGCAGAGCGCAGCGTCCACAAGCAGGAACGCCACCTGCAGCACGCCGCCCCATGAAGTCACCGAGGTCGCATTGAACCCCGTCACCGTCGACAGGATGCCGAACGGCCGGCCGAGCTCGCTCACCAGGCAGAGGGCACCTGCCCCGACCAAGGCCAGAGAGGCGATTGCGCCGATTCTGAGCGTGGAGAGGCGCCTCGCATCCCTTTCCCCGTAGCCGAACGCCATGAACAGGAAGATGCCGACGCCGATACCCCCTAAGAACAGATCCAAGAAAATACGCACGTCCCATAGACTGGAATAATCCATATCCTTCCCCTTTCGCATCGTCAGGAAACGCTGGTTCCATCATGCGAAATTCAAGGGAAGCTGGGTATCATCGAAACTCTGATTCTCTGTCAGAGTTTCCCCGACACCGTATGGCGAGCGCGTTAGAGGGAATCGACGAAGCGCCTCAGTTCTGCGACGACCTCGGTTGCGAGCGAATAGTGCATCCACTTGCCCTCCTTGCGGCACTTCACCAGGCCGCACGAGCAGAGCACTTTCATATGATGGGAGAGCGTCGGCTGCGCGATGCCCAGCTCATCCAATATCTTGCAAGCGCACAACTCGCCCCGCTGGGAGATCATCGTCACGATTTTCACGCGGTTCGCGTCGGACAGCGAGCAATATCCCTTGCGCATGGCTTCATACGCCGCACAAATGCGCTGCCAGCTTGGCGAAGTGCGCCACATACGAGGTCTCGTTGTCGAACCAGGCCGCCACTTCCACCAGATAGCGGCCCTCTGACGCCTTCGCCACCTTGGTCTGGGTCGCGTCGAAGATCGACTCGTACTCCGTCCCGGCGATGTCCGAGGACACCAGCTCCTCGTCGGTGTACGCGAACAGGTTGTTCGCACGCTCGCGCATGGCCGCGTTCAGCCCCTCAGCTGTGAGCGAGGCGGCCCGCACGCAGGCGTAGAGCGTGATAAGGCTGCCGCGAGTGACGGGAACCCTGATGGCCGAACCGGACAGCCTGCCTGCCAGCTCGGGCACCACAAGGCCCACCGCCTGGGCGGCGGCCGCACTCGTAGGGATGATGTTCGTGGAGGCGGTGCGCGACCGGCGCAGGTTGCCCTTCGCCTGCGGGTCGTCAAGCGCCATCTGAGTTGGCGTGAGCGCATGAATGGTGGTGGACACGCCATGCTCGATGGGCGCGATCTCGTTGAGTGCGCGAGCGAGCGGTGCGAGGCCCACCGTTGAGCAGGACGCCCCCGATACGATGGAATCCTGCGGGTCCACGGTATCCTCGTTGATGCCGAACACGACGGTGGGAACGTCGCTGCCGACGGCTGCCGACACGAGCACCCGGCCCGCCCCCGCGCTCAGGTGCGCCTCCGCCTTCGCGCGGGAGGTGTAGGCACCCGAGCACTCCAGAACGAGGTCCACGCCAAGGTCATGCCAAGGCAGCCGCGCCGCGTCCGCCTCGCGGAAGGCCGTAATCTGCGCAACGCCCAGCACGAGCGCTCCATCGGCGTACCCCACCCGCCCAGCCGCATCGAACGCGCCGTGCTCCGAGCTGTGGCGCAGCAGGTAGGCAACGGTTTCCATAGGGGCCACGTCGTTCACGGCCACCACCTCGAACCGCTCGTCGCACGCCAGCTTGCGCAGCGCCAGCCTCCCGATGCGGCCCAGCCCGTTTACTGCGATGCGTTTCTTCTCCATGCTATCCTCCTATGAAATGGCCTATCAGATTAACGACCTGCGGGAAGAGCGCCATGACAACAGCGGCCCGCACCACCTGCATGATCACCACGTCGGTGTTCTTCACGTTGAGGTCGTCGATGATAAGCGCCATGTCCGACGCCCCGGCCGGCGACGCGATGAGCATGCCCTCCTTGCGCCCGTAGCCGAACAGCCTGCTTTCCAGCCAACCCGCCCCGAAGCAGTTTGCCGTGTACCCGGCAACCAGGATGAGCGCCGGCACCGCGAGGTCGACCAGCCCTGCAAGCCCCTGCGCCGTGAGCAGCGTGCCCAGATAGCACCCCGCCACCAGCTGGCAGCACTTCTTCACCCTCTTGGGAAGGTAGGCGAAGTCGAAGGCCAGCTTCAGCACGAGCACGGCCAGGATGGACGCGGTGAAGGTGAGGCCGGGGATACCCGTCGCCTTGCTCAGCAGGCCCGCCACCACCGCAACACCGAGCGCTGCCACCGTAGACGCCGCCGACCTCTGCTTCGACTTGGCGCGCTTGGTGTGGGAAGCGGAGGTGCGGTTGCCGGGATCGGGATGGCCCTGCGCGGTGCGCAGCCGGTCGAACGCCGCGATCATGAGGGGGAACGCACCAATGCCCAGCACCTGGCGTATGAGCTGCATGATGGTGACGGCGGGCGCGTCCGCTCCCATGTCGGCTGCCACGATGGGCGTGTCGTTGATGCCGCCCGGCACCGCGCACATGAGCGACGTCACAAGGTCGAGCGGCGATGCCGCCCAGATGGCGAAACCCAGCGCCAGGTTCAGCACGAGGAACGACGCCAGCATGAGCAGAACCGGCTTCACGAAGCCCCGCATGCGGGCGAGGTCGCTCCGCTCGAGGGAGCAGCCCACGAACGCTCCGGCAACGATCTGCACGGCCGTCCGCGTACCGGAGGGCAGCCAAGCGAGACCCGTCGCCACGCTCATCACGGCCACGCCCGCGAAGGCACCTATCAGGTACCCAGCCGGAACCTTAAGCTTTTTGAACAGCAGCCCGCAGCACACGCCCACGGCCAGCGTGGCGAGCAGCCGCGCAACCGGTACCTCCATCCCTTCCCCTTCCCTTCAATTCTCGTAGGAGTATAATCGCCGTATCGGACGCAGGCAAACGAGGTGGTATCTGCGGGCTCGCATTCGTCCCCTTTCATCCCGCCTCGCCCCATCTCGCAGAAACGAGGCAGCATGAGGAACGACGAGGCGCTCACCGTCGACGATGTGGCAGAGATACTCCAGGTGGGACGCAACACCGTCTACGCTCTGAAGGACAAAGGCGAGCTGGGCTCCTACAAAGTGGGCCGGAAGCTGCGGTTCACCTACGCCGACGTGCAGGCCTACATCGCACGCTCGAAGGCGGCGCCCACGGCGGGGCCCGCAACCGCGCCCGCAAGCCGCGAACGATTCGTGATATGCGGCCAAGACATCATCCTCGACGTGCTGTCGAACTACGTGGCCCAGACGGGCATCGAGTCGCTGCGCGCCTACATTGGCAGCTACGATGCGCTCGCAGACCTGTACAAAGATCGCGTGCAGGTGGCTTCGTCGCATCTCTGGGACGGCGAGACCGGCGAGTACAACGTCCCCTACGTGAGGAAGCTGCTCCCCGGCGTTGCCGTGGTGGTGGTGAACCTCACCTACCGCATGCAGGGCTTTTATGTGGCGAAGGGAAATCCGAAGAACCTGCGGACATGGGAGGACCTGCTGCGGCCGGGCGTGCGCCTGGTCAACCGCGAGAAGGGCGCAGGCTCGCGCGTGCTTTTGGACGAGCACGTCCGCCTCCTCGGCGCGGAGCCGTCGTTCATCGAGGGGTACGGCACCGAGACGCAGTCCCATATCGCGGTGGCCAGCAGCGTGGCGCGCGGCCGGGGCGACGTGGCCGTGGGCAGCGAGAAGATAGCGCGGCAGGTGGAGGGCATCGACTTCGTCCCTTTGCAAAAAGAGCGTTACGACCTAGTGGTGAAACGGGAGAACTTCGACTCACGACCGGTACAGGCCATGATGGGCGTGCTGGAGTCGGGCCTGCTCCGCGAGGAGTTCGCCGGCCTCGGCGGCTACGACACCTCGGACATGGGCCGCATCGTGTGGATTGGGTAGCCGAGAGAAGGGCCTGCCCGGAATCGCGGAGTTCGGAGATTCGAATCCGCGAACTTGAGCGCTCAAGCGCTTCGGCGCTCGGCGAATACGTTAGGCCGGCAGGCGCCCTCCGCTACAGCGCGAACTCGTACAGCACTCCGCCGCGGCCGAGGTGGGGATAGAAGTCCTCGTAGACGCCGCAGTTCGCGAAGCCGCACGACTCGTAGAGCCCCTGGGCCCGCCCGTTGGTGGTGAAGGTGTCCAACCGCAGCGCCTTCGCGCCCGCCTCGCGCGCGGCCGCGATGGCGCCCTCCAGGAGCTGGCGCGCGTAACCGCGGCCGTGGAACTGCGGCAGCGTGGCCAGCACGTGAACCACCAGCACCTCGTCGGGTGCGGCATCCACCTGCCAGCGCACCTGGTCGTAGCCGGGGTCGCACTCCGCGTTCAGCACCAGGGCAGCGGCGAAGCGCGGCCCGTCGGCCCCGGTTCCGGGCGCCTCGACCACCAGCACCTCGCCCGCCTCGGTCGAAGCGCGCAGGAACGCCCGCGTCGGGTGCACGTCGTGCTCCCAGCACACGTCGAACTCTGTGCCGCGCATCCCGTCGATCATGCGCGTGTAGAAATCCAGCACTTGGTCGGCCTCATCGGCCCTCGCTTTCCGAACCGTTGCCATGCGCGGCTCCTTCCCCTGGCGTCCCCGTGATGTGAAAAAGCCCGCCTCCCGGCAAGGGGAAGCGGGCTTGCAGAAAACGTGCTGCTCGGCAGCGCGATCCTAGCGCTTGCTGAACTGCGGGCGCTTGCGGGCCTTCTTCAGGCCGTACTTCTTGCGCTCCACCATACGGGCGTCGCGCGTGAGGTAGCCGGCCTTCTTGAGCTCGGCGCGGTAGTCGCCGGCCGCAAGCAGGGCGCGGGCGATGCCGTGGCGCAGCGCGCCGGACTGGCCCGAGATGCCGCCGCCGTCGATGCGGGCGATGACGTCGAAGTGGTCCATCGTGTCGGTCACCTTGAACGGCGTGAGCGCGTAGTTCACCAGCGCCTCGCGGCCGAAGTACTGCAGGGCCTCGCGGCCGTTGATGGTAACCTTGCCGGTGCCGGGAACGAGACGCACGCGAGCGACGGCGTTCTTACGACGGCCGGTGCCGTAGTACAAAGCTTCACCTGCCATTGTTTAACCCTCCATCTTGATCTCGCGGGGCTGCTGAGCCATGTGCGGATGCTCCGCACCGGTGTAGACCTTGAGCTTCTTGCCCATGGCGCGGCCCAGCGTGTTCTTCGGCAGCATGCCCTTCACGGCATGCTCGATCACGCGCTCGGGATGCTTGGCCATGGCCTCGTTGAAGGTCTCGGACTTCAAGCCGCCCGGGAAACCGCTGTGGCGGTAGTAGCGCTTGTCCTCGGCCTTGTTGCCCGTCACGCGGATCTTGTCCGCGTTGATGATGACAACGAAGTCGCCGGTGTCGACATGCGGGGTGTACTGCGGCTTGTGCTTGCCCTTCAGGATGTGCGCGGCCTTCACGGCGACGCGGCCCAGAACCTGGTCCGCAGCGTCGATCAAGACCCATTCGCGCTCAACTTCTTGGGGCTTCGCGTAATACGTCTTCACTTAGCTTCCTCCAAATAATCCTTCATTCCGCCGTGCGCGCAAAAGCGCCCGCCGGGATCACCGCTCTCCACGCGTCCGGGCGATTCCCTTCGAGGCAGGGCCTCTCCGGCAGTCGTCCTTGGTGCGGAAGCGACACGTCGGTTTTCAAAAGTGCAGGTGGGACGGACCGTCGGGTTCCTACGCCGACACGCGACTCGGGCCTGGACTCCTTTGTCTGCGTCTCCGTTTTCGCTGCATGCACGGGGCTTTTGAAAGCGAACCTTTGCATTGTATGTCGGAGCCGTTCGCGAAGTCAACGGAAAACCTCCGCATTCGTCGCGATCTGCAGAAATATTCAAAAGTTTTTTCGGATGGCGGAGCCAAGGCGGAAGGACAGATGGCGTGCTTGACGAGGAGCAGGATGGCAGGGCTAGCCTTGAAAGAGGTTCTCGACTTCGACGCCGAGCCCCTCCGCAATATTGCAGAGCGTATCGAACTTCACGTTCGCCTTGCCCTCTTCGATCCTCCAAAGGTTGACGTGATCCATGCCAAGCGATTTGGCGAACTCGCGCCTCGACACATCCTTACTCTCGCGCAGCATGCTGATCCGCAGCCCGAGCCGGCGTTTCGCCTGAAAGTTCCTGATATTGTCATCCCGCTCGAGCATGACCAAAGCGTATGCGATACACTACATAGGTTGTATGTTTGCAAACATACAGTTGAGAAAGAGGGGCAACGTGAAAACACGCTGTCGCCGCAAATGGCTTTCACTCTGATGAAAGAAGGCATCGATGGGTGAATCGTACGAATTTACCTTCCAAAAGGTTTCGAGGCTCTGGGGCATAACGACGCAAAGGTTAGTCGACGATCAGGTGATTACCGAAAGGGAAGCCAAGCTTATCGACAAGGGCCAGGTCACGGCCGTCCGCTTGTCGACACTCGTCAGAATCTGCGAGGCCATAGGCTGCCCGCCAGGTGATTTCTTCGTTGCAAAACGAAGCAGACCAGACGATTAAAAGCGACCAGGTAAGGGGGAAGAATGGGGGCGGCTCTCTTGTCTTCCCTAAGCAGGCCGGCCCCGCGCGGAGGGCGCGGGGCCGGAAGGGAGGGAAGGTATTGCTGGGAGGTCTTGTCCGCCGAGGCCCCGACGAGCGCCGGGGCCTCGCGCGGCTCCCCGGGGTGGGTTCGACAGGGGCGGCCTACGCTACCGCGGGTGCGCCTGCGGCGTGCGGGGTGATGGCGATGCTGGGGCCGGTAGTGTCCTCAGGCAAGCCGAACGTGGTCACGGCTTCGCCGTACTGCGCACGCAACTCTTCCAGCTCGCCGAACTCGAGCGCGTTGAACGGGCAGGCCGCCACGCACACCGGCTGCTCGCCCGCCGCCACGCGGTCGGCGCACAGGTCGCACTTCGTCATCTTGCCGGCCGCCTCGTCGTACTGGGGCGCGCCATAGGGACACGCCTCCTCGCAGTACTTGCAGCCGATGCACAGCTCGCCGTCGTAGGTGACGATGCCGGTCTTGTCGTCCTTGGCGATGGCTCCGGCCGGGCATACGCCCAGGCACGCGGGGCGCTCGCAGTGGTTGCACGACATGGACGTGTAGAACGCGAACGCGTCGTGCGCCCAACCGCTGCCAGCGGCCGCGAACGAGCCTCCCTCCGTCTCGAACACATGGCGGAACAGGCGCGCATCATCGAGGTTCTTCTCGTCCTTACAGGCCATCTGGCAGGCATGGCAGCCGGTGCACAGGTCTTGGCGCATATGGAATCCGTATTGGGTCATGGCTCATCCCCTCCTAGAGCTTCGCGACTTCGACGAGGTTGGTGTGCTGCGTGTTGCCCTGCGTCCACGACGTGCGCGCCGACGACGTGAGCACGTTCAGGCAGCCGTTCTGGTCGACGCCGTCAGCGTCGGGGTTGTACCAGGTTCCGGTGGGCGCGGCCACGCAGCCGGGCACGATGCGGCTGGTCACCTTCGCCGCGATCTTCAGAGCACCGCGGTCGTTTGCCACCTTAACGATATCGCCGTCGGCAATGCCGCGCGCCTCGGCGTCCAGCGGGTTGATCCACAACACGGTTTCCTGCGTCTGCGCAAGCCACGGGTGCGTGAAGTAGCTGGAGTTGTCGCGGGCCTTCGTCTTCCAGCCGATGAGCTGTAGCGGATAGGCGGCGGCCAGCTCGGTGCCCGGCCCCTCGGCCACGGGCACGTAGTGCGGCGTGGCGGGGATGTCGGGGTTCTTCATGTTGTAGAGCGTCTTGGAGAACAGCTCGATCTTGCCGGAGTCCGTCTCGAACGGGTTGTTCTTCGGATCCTCGATCTGCTCCTTGAAGGCCACGCGCGGCTCCTCCTTCTTGAAGTAGGCCACGCCCTCCTTGACCATGGTATCGAAATCGGGCAGGTCGTCGTCGGGGAACTCCTTCTGGGTTTCCTCGACCATGAAGCGCACCCATTCCTCCTCCGTCTTGCCCCCGGTGAACGCGTCCTTCACGCCCATGCGGTCAGCGCATTCGGCCAGCCAGTCGTACTCGGAGCGGGCCTCGCCCAAGGGCTCGGCGATCTTCTGCGACAGGATGAAGTAGTCGCCGTTGTTCCACGTGCCTCCGATGTTCCAACGCTCGAAGCACGTGCAGGCGGGCAGCACGATGTCGGACCACTGGGCAGTGGGCGTCATGAACACGTCGGAGCAGATGATGCACTCCACCTTGCCCTCGTCCTCCAGGATGGCGCGCACGCGATTGAGGTCGGGGCCGGAGGTCATCATGAAGTCGCTCGCGATGTTCCAGATCATCTTAACGGGGTACTCCAGCTTGTCGACGCCCTTGAGGCCCGTCTCCTTCGTCAGAGAGGTGTGATCGTCGATGGCGTCGATCCAGCCGGACGACATGGGCACGCTCGCGCTCTCGAACTTCAGGTCCTCGGGCAGGTCGGCCATGCCGAGCGGGAACTTGCGGGTGAAGCCGTTGTAAGCGCCGGCCCAGCCGCCTTCCACGCCCACGTTGCCGGTGAGGCACGCCAGCATGCCGCCGCCGAGCGCCGTGCGCTCGCCGCATGCATGGCGCTGTGGGCCCCAGCCCTCGATGAGCGCCGCGGGCTTCGTGGTGGCGTACTCGCGGGCGATGCGGCGGATGGTGTCAGCCGGAACCTTGCAGATGACCTCGGCCCATTCAGGCGTCTTCGGCGTGCCGTCGGTCGCGCCTTCCAGGTACGCGCGGTAGGACTGGTTCGGCTCCACGCCCTCTGGCATGTGCGCCTCGTCGAAGCCGATGACGAACGTATCGAGGAACTCCTGGTCGTGCAGGCCCTCCTCCACGATGACGTAGGCCATGGCGTCCATGAGCGCGTTGTCGGTGGTGGGCAGGAGGGGAATCCACTCGTCGGCCAGCTCGACGGCGGTGTTGGAGTTGCGCGGGTCGATGACGATGAACTTGCAGCCGTTCTCCTTCATCTGGCGGTAGTAGTAGTTCGACAAGCCGAAGATGGTCTCGGCCGGGTTGTGGCCCCAGAGGATCACGAGCTTCGTGCCCTTGAGGCTGGCCAGACTGCTGCCGGTGTTCGCGATGCCGAACATGGACGGCGTGGCGGTGCCCGTGTTGCCCATGGACACCGAGTTGTAGCAGCCGATGTGGCCGCCGGTCACATCGCAGAAGCGCGCGGCCAGATCGGCACGCACGATGTTGCCGCCCGTGTCGCCCGTGCCGATCTGCACGTAGCGCGAAAGCGGGCCGTACTCGCCCAAGATGCGCTTGTTCTCGCTGACGATGTAGTCGATGGCCTCGTCCCAGCTGATCTGCTCGAACTTGCCCTCGCCACGTTTGCCGGTGCGCTTCATGGGGTGCTGCAGACGGTCGGGATGGTACTGCCATTTGCGGTACGAGCGGCCGCGCACGCAGGCCTTGCCGCACGGGGTCTCCTCGTCGGACTGGAACGGGTCGCGCGTGTCGACCTTCGTGATGGTGCCGTCCTTGACGTGCGCCTTGATGAGGCACTTGCCGCCGCAGTCGAACGTCGAGCACGTGTTCACCACCTGCGTGCCGTCGTCGGCGGCCTTGGCGGCACCGTCTTTCTTGGCCTGTTCCTCGCTCTTGGGCGCACAGCCGCCGAACATGAGCGCGCTCGCGCCCACGGCGCCGGTAAGCGCCAAGAACGACCGACGTGACAATCCGGTTTTCTGCATACGTATCCTCCCCCTTCGTTCTCTCCCTCGAGGGATGCGACGCGCAGCGAGCGGCTTTCCCCGAGCCGCGCGCCTCCCTCGTCCTTCCGTCGATCATACGCGCGAAATATTACGGACCGGATGAAGGTTGCTTATCTTTTCCTTACCAGATATTACCTAAATATTAATTATCTTTTTGATAATGATTAAATTTGGCTATCGCAAGGCAGCGAACTTGTAGCCCACGCCCCATACGGTGAGCACGTAGCGGGGCTTCGAGGGATTGTCCTCGACCTTCTCGCGGATCTTGCGCACGAACACCGTGACCGTGTTGGCATCACCCACGGCGTCCTCCCCCCACACGCTTTCGAACAGCTGGTCGCGCGTGAACACCTGCCCAGGGTGCTGGGCCATGAATGCCAGTATCTCGAACTCCTTTGCCGTGAGATCGATCCTGGCACCGCGCTTTGCGGCCTCGTAGCTGCCCAGGTCGAGCACGAGATCGCCCGCCTCCACCACCGTGCGCTTCGTGGCGGTGGCCCGCGCATGGTCGCGGCGGCGCAGCAGAGCCTCGATGCGCAGGGCCAGCTCCGCGGCGCTGAACGGTTTCACCAGGTAGTCGTCGCAGCCCATCTTGAAGCCCATGGACTTGTCCACGATGTCGCCCTTGGCCGAAAGAAACATCACCGGTACGTCCTGGTCGCGGTGACGGATAGCGTCGCAGGCGTCGAACCCGTTCATGTCGGGCATCATAACGTCGAGAATGACCAGGTCGGGCGCCTGCTCATCGAAGAGCACGAGTGCTTCCGAGCCGTTCTTCGCATACAGGAACTCGTGGCCTCCCTGCACCACGATGTGCTCCACCACGTTACGCATGCTCGTCTCGTCGTCAGCCAGCAGTATGCGTGCCATCGGCCCGCCCCTCTCCCTCTTGATCCCCCTCTGCGACAGCTCGCCCGGCGTCCACGGGAAACGCCGCCGTGAACTCGCTGCCTGCGCCTGGGTCGCTGCGCGCCTCCACCGTGCCGCCGCGCAGCTCCATGAGCTCGCGGGCCAGCGACAGACCCAGGCCACTTCCATTGTAGCGACGCGAGGCCGAGGCGTCGCCCTGCACGAACTTGTCGAAGATGACGGCCATGTCCGCCGGCTCGATGCCGATGCCGTCGTCCCGCACGGCCACGCGCACGGTGCCCGCGGTCTCGTCGAAAGTGGCCTCGATGTCGATGCGGCCGCCCGCCGGCGTGAACTTCACCGCGTTGCCCGCCAGGTTCTCCACCACGCGGCGCGCCTTGTCGGGATCGGCCGTGATGAGCGGCACGTTGCGCGCCACCTCCACCGAGAGGACAACGCCCTTCGTACGCGCCAGCGGTTCGAGCGCGGCTTCCACGCTGTTCACTACATCGGCCATATCCACCACCTGCAGGGCGAGCTCGCTCTTGCCCGCTTCAAGCCGCGCGACGTCGAGAATGTTGTTGATGCGGCTGAGCAGGATGGCTGCGTTCTGCCGGATCTCGCCCAGGATGTGGGCGCGCTCGCCCGTAGCGTCGTCTTCTTGTTCCTGCAGGATCTCGGTGAACGCGATGACCGAGGTGAGAGGCGTGCGCAGCTCGTGGCTCATCATAGCCAGGAAGTCGGACTTGTAGCGGCTCTCCTCTGACAGGCGCTCGTTCATTGCCTCGAGCTGCCCGCGCTGGCGCAGCAGCTCCTCGTTCGCCACCATCAGCTGACCGGCACGCAGCTCCACCTGGCTCTCCAGGTTGTCGTAGAGCGCGTTCAGCTCCGCGCTCATGGTCTGGAAGTACGCGGCCAATTCATGCACCTCGCCGTCGCCGCGCACGTCCTTCACGTCCACGGCGAAGCGGCCGCCGTCGGTCACGCGCACGGCGTTCTTCAGCCGCTCGAGCGGCGCCGTGACAAAGCGGTTCACGAAAAAGTACACCGACACGACGCACGCCACGATGAGCGCGAAGAACAAGAATCCCTCGCGCGCGACGTTCTGCGCGATGCTCTCGTCATAGGTCGCCGAAGGCACCACGACGCTGATCACCCCGTACAGGTCGCCCAGTTCAAGGCCCTCCTTCGCACGGCCTGTGACATCCCGCTCGCCCGCCGGTCCACCGTGGCACGGCATGCAGCTGGAATCGATGCGCAGCGGCGTGACGTAACGCAGCGAGCTCTGGCCGTCGAACGCGGCCATCTCGTCGTAGGACGCGAGGGAGGCATCTTGCCGGAAGCGCTCCATGACCTGGGTCTCGAACTCGTCGGTGGCATGTGCGGCGTTGCGCGGGCGGTCGCTCACGTAGCGGATCTTGTAGTCGGTATCCTGCGAGAAGTGGTTGCTCACGCTCAGGCCGACGATGGAGCAGTGCAGCCCCTTGAAGTCGTAGTTGCCGTCGCTATCGTAGTTGATGCGATCCTGGTTGATGGCCATGAAGTCCCACATGGCGTTGAGCTGGCGCGTAAGCATGCTGGCTTGCTCGCGCATGGCCGCTTGAGCCTGCTCGCGCTGCGACGTGTACGACCACGCCACGTTCAGCGCCATGAGCAGCGCGATGATCACGACGGTGGGCACCGCCAGCTTGTACTTGAGCTTCCCGTGAGACATGCGTCCCCCTCCCCTTGCCCCGCCACGATAGCATACCGGGGGCGGGGTGAAGGAGACGAAGGCGAACAGTCGGACGATTCGTGTAGCGTTACTTTTTCTTTGCTTTGAATCATACTATAAAATGCTTATTCGAGAATCTGAGACCAGCATGGCAGCACCGATCATCCGCTCTTCCACCGACATCCGCCGCGACTACAACGGCATCGAGGCGCTGGCAAAAGAGACCGGCCAGCCCATCTCTCTCACGAAGAACAGCCGCGCGTCGCTCGTGGTTATCGACGCAGCCACATTCGACTACGACCAGTACGTAAGCCTCATGATCGACGAGGCCATCGATCACAACAAGCGCCACCCCCTCACGTATACGCCGGAGGAGGCCCTTGAGGAGGCGTATCGTCACGCCGTCGCGAAAGGCCTACCCGTCGATGATCAAGATGCCAACCATGACGGCGAGAGCCGAAAGGTTGATGGCATATGAAGTACGAGGTGGTCATCGAGGACATGGCGACTGAAGACCTAAGCGACCTGCTCCTTTACAAAACCGCGTTCACACATTCTGTTTCCCGAGCGAAGGAGCAGTTGTCCAACCTTGTTATGACGGCTGCGAAGACCTATCGGAGTTCCCCGATCGGCATGCGGAGAAAGCCCGCGGATTCACCGATGCGCTTCGGCGAAAGCGCGAGGTCGGAAAATATGCGGTCTTTTATTGGATCGAGGAAGATCGGCCGCGTGCTCATAGAACGCTTCGCTCACACGAAAGCCGACTTCAACCGCATCCACTTCGGTAATTGAACCGCCCTGCTTCGCTGCGGCATCGTCGCTCGCGCCGCTACGCAGCAGGCCACTGCGACCTCTACTTCCCGTCGAACAAACCACCCAACTTGCCGAGAAGGGCGCTCGGGTCGTTGCCGAGGAAGTCGCCGGCAGCCTTCATGACGGCGTCCAGGTTCAGCTCCTTGCCCTCCAGCAGCGGCTCGACGGCCTTCACCACGTCGGCTACCTGCTCCTCGCTCAGATCGAGGCCCGTGGCACCCTTGATGGCGGCGGCCGGGTCCACGCCGAACTGCTTGAGGCTGTCCGGGTCTTCCGCGGCCGATTTCACCAGTTGTCCCACGATCTCCTGCACGTCCACGCCCATGGCTTCCTCTTTCAACTAATGCTTGCACCCCCACAGGGAAAACCTGCTTTTCCACTGTGGGAATTATAATGGGATGCGCGAGGGGATACGGCAAAGGCCCAGTTCAACCATAGATTGAACCGCAAGGAGACAGGGATCGCATGACTACGAAGAAGCACGACGAAGAGGCCGCCGAGGAAACGAAGGCAGCTGCGAAGCCGAAGGCGAAGAAGCCCGCGCCGGAGCCCGCATCCGGTAAGGAGGAGGTAGCCGAGAATGGGGCCGCGACAGCCGAGCCTGCGGCGGAGCATCCCGCCAAGAAGGAGCCGAAGGAGCGCACGTTCGTCGACGCCAAGACCGGCAAGGCCATCGCGCACCCGCACCAAGGCGGCTCGGGCGCCGAGGCCAACCAGGCCGCGCGCGAGGAGATGCACTCTGCCCGCAACGGGTCGGCGCTTCCCTTCCGCATCGGGGCCGCGGTGCTTTGGGTGCTGGGCATCGTATGCGAGATAATGGCCGTGCTCGTGATGAACGGCACGCTGTTCCTGCCCGGCCCGGGTGCTTCGACGTGGCTCATCATCTTCCTCGTGGTCGACCTCGTGATGGTGGTCATAGGCTCGCAGCTGTGGAAGCGCGCGAACCACCTCGCGCCGGCCTCCAAGGAGAACAAGCTGTCCTACTGGGTGCAGACCGACCTGGGCGTCATCGTCGCCGCCATCGCGTTCGCCCCCGTCATCCTGCTGTTGCTGACGAACAAGGACCTGGACAAGGGCACGAAGAAGGCGGGCGCCATCGTGGCGGCCATCGCGCTCGTGGCCGCCGTGGCGAGCGGCATCGACTACCATCCGGCCACGCAGGAGGATCTCGACCAGGCCGAGGCGGGCGCGGCGGTGCTCTCCGACGACGGGCTGGCCTACTGGACGCCGTTCGGCGAGGTGTACCACTTCAATCCCGATTGCCAGCACCTCAAGAACTCGGGGACCATCTACTCCGGCACCGTGCAGGACGCGCTGGACGCGAAGCGCACGCGCGGCTGTTCGGGATGCACGGTCGAGGACGGCACCGACGTCCTGTCGAAGGCCGACCCCGCGGCCGTCGCAGCGGCGCTGGCGAACGTCGTCAAGGTGGGCGGCGACAACGGGAGCGTCGGCGGCTCCGGCGCGCAGGAACCGGGCGAAGGCGAGGATGACGCTTGGGAAGGCCTATCGGAGGCAGCATAACTGCCGGCACGCCCGCAAGCATCGCCAGGAGGATCTACGGATGCGGGTTCTCCTGGCGATAGGAAATAGTTGGACGCCGTTAACTCTGTGAGCCGACTTTGCTATCATGGTTCCCGACGAGAGAGCCAACGACGCCCTGCTGATGCGGGCGCCTTCAGGGGTAGAGGGGAATCATGGACCCGTTCGTGTTCATCACCGTCGTCACGCTCGTTGCCGGAGCGGGCGGCACGGGGTTGGGCGGCATCGTGGGCGCGCTGTTCAGAAGCGAATCGAACCGCACCGTGAGCCTGCTGCTGTCGTTCGCAGGCGGCATCATGCTCTCCATCGTATGCTTCGACCTGCTCACCGAATCCGTCGAAGCGGCGGAGACGTTCACCAGCCAGGCCGTGCTCGTTGCGGCGGGGGCCGTCATCGCGGGCGTGGCCGTGGTGTACGGGCTGAACCTGGCCATCGACCGGCGCACGCGGCACGAGGTGCCCCATGTGGCGAGGAAGTCGCACCCCAAAACGCACGACGACCTCGACGAGCTCATCCATGCCGACCACTTGGCCGAGCACCGCAAGCGCGATGACTCGAAGATGGCCCTGTTCGTGGCCGGCATCGTCATGGCCTGCGCCATCGCGCTGCACAACGTGCCCGAGGGCATGACCATCGGCGCGAGCTTCGTGGCATCGGACAACCTGCTGCTGGGCACCGGCATGATCATGGCCGTGCTCATTGGCCTGCACAACATCCCCGAGGGCATGGCCGTGTCGGTTCCGCTCATCAACGGCGGCATGTCGCGCGTGCGCGCCGTCGCAGCCACGGCTGCATGCGGCCTCCCCACCGTGCTGGGCGCGTGGCTTGGTTACTGGCTGGGCGACATCGGGCCCCTGGGGCTGTCGCTGTCGCTCGGCTTCGCGAGCGGCGCCATGCTGTACGTGGTGTTCGGCGAGATCATCCCGCAGTCAGTGCTCATGTACCGCAGCAAGCTGCCCACGTTCTTCGTCATCGTGGGCATCCTGCTGGGACTGCTCATCATCTACTACTAGGCGCCTGCGGGCACGCAAATCACCCTGCCGCCGCCGCGGTACCTCCGTGATCGAGTTTGCGCTACGACTCTGCTCGCGAGAGTTCCTTGAGCCGCTATCGTACCACGGTCGCGTCACACCGCCGCGAGCGCCTGGTCGACGTCCGCGATCAGGTCCTCGGTGGCCTCGATGCCGCACGAGAGGCGGATGAGGTCGGGCGTGATGCCGGCGGCGGCCAGCTCGGCGTCGTTCATCTGGCGATGCGTGGCGTTGGCCGGGTGCAGCACGCAGGTGCGCGCGTCGGCCACGTGCGTGGCGATCTGCGCCAGCTTGAGGTTGGCCATGAACGCCTCGGCCGCCGCGCGCCCGCCGGCCACGCCGAAGCTCACCACGCCGCTCGCGCCGCCGGGCAGGTACTTCTGCGCCAGCTCGTGCTGGGAGTCGCCCGGCAGGCCGGGGTAGCGCACCCAGGCCACCTTCGGGTGCGCGGCCAGGTGCTCGGCCAGCGCCAGGCCGTTCTTGTTGTGCTGCGCCATGCGCAGGTGCAGGCTCTCGAGCCCCAGGTTGATGAGGTAGGCGCTCTGCGGCGACTGCGAGCAGCCGAAGTCGCGCATGAGCTGGGCCGTGGCCTTCGTGATGAACGCACCTTCCAGCCCGAAGCGCTCGGCGTAGGTCACGCCGTGGTAGCTCTCGTCGGGTTGCGTGAGGCCCGGGAACTTCTCGGCATGCGCAAGCCAGTCGAAGCGGCCGCCATCCACGATGGCCCCGCCCACGCTCGCGCCGTGACCGTCCATGTACTTGGTGGTGGAGTGCGTGACGATATCGGCACCCCATTCGATGGGGCGGCAGTTCACCGGCGTGGGGAACGTGTTGTCCACGATGAGCGGCACGCCGTTCGTGTGGGCCGCCTGCGCGAAGCGCTCGATGTCGAGCACGGCGAGCGCCGGGTTCGCGACGGTCTCGCCGAACACGGCCTTCGTGTTGGGGCGGAACGCGGCCTCCAGCTCCTCGTCCGTGCAATCGGGCGCGACGAACGTGCACTCGAGGCCCATGCGGCGCATGGTGTTGGCCAGCAGGTTGTACGTGCCGCCGTAGAGGGCGGAGCTCGCCACCACGTGGTCGCCGCAGCCCGCGATGTTGAACACGGCGAAGAAGTTAGCCGCCTGGCCCGACGACGTGAGCATGGCCGCCGTGCCGCCCTCGAGCTCGGCGATCTTCGCCGCCACGGCGTCGTTCGTGGGGTTGGCGAGGCGCGTGTAGAAGTAGCCGGACTCCTCGAGGTCGAACAGGCGGCCCATGTGCTCGCTCGTGTCGAATTTCCAGGTGGTGGACTGGTAGATGGGAATCTGGCGCGGCTCGCCGTCGCCGGGACGGTAGCCGCCCTGCACGCAGGTGGTTCCGATGCTCTCGCTCATGGGGGCTCCTTGGAGGATCAGGGGGTGGTTTGTGTCCGGATCATTATAGAGGCGTCAGCGATTTTTCCGGTAGTGCCCAGTTTCCGATACTTCGTCATCTGTTAAAGAGATAATTCAGCTATCGATATCGAACTTAGCGTACCGTCGCATAAAGAACGCCGCGAAGGGTACGCGGGTACTCAAACGCCTGGATGTTTCACGTGAGACATCCAGGCGTTCTTAGCAACAGCGGGGTTGCCGGCTCTCGCTCTACCAGCCCTTGCCCTCGGGCACGATGCTGTCGGGCACGAGCCCGGCCCCCACCTCGCCGATCACGCGGTCGAGCACGTCGAGCGCGCGGTCCAGCTGCTCGCGCTCGATGACGAGCGGCGGCTGGAAGCGCAGCACCGATTCCGCCATGCAGATGATGACCACGCCCTCCTCGAACGCGCGGTACACCACCTTGAGCGCGTCGAGCGCGCACTTCTCGCCCGTCTCCGGGCGCACGATGTCGATGCCCAGATTGAGCCCGATGCCGTGCACGCCGCCCACGATAGCGTGGCGGGCGGCCATGTCCTCGAAGCGCTCCTTTGCGTAGGCGCCCAGCTCGGCGCCGCGCTCGAGCAGCCCCTCGCGCTCGATGACGTCGATGGTGGCGAGCGCCGCTGCGCAGCACACGGGGTTGCCGCTGGTGGTGAAGATGTGCGCCGGGAAGCTCAGGCTGTCCATGATGTCGGCCTTGCCCACGATGGCCGACAGCGGCAGGCCGCTGGCCAGCGACTTCCCCACCGACATGAGGTCGGGTTCCACGCCGAACTGCTCGATGCCCCACCACTTCCCCGTGCGTCCCATGCCCTGGTTGATCTCGTCCACGGCGAACAGGATGCCGTTCTCGCGGCAGAACGCGGTGAGCGCGTCCACGTAGGCCTGCGGTGGCACGATGATGCCGGCGTCGCCCGCGATGGGCTCCATCACGACGCAGGCTATCTCGTCGGCCGGCAGGTACGTCTCGCACATCTCACGCAGCGGGCGCATGAAGTGCTCCGCCTGCTCCGGCTCGCTCAAGTGCCCCACGCCCGCGCTCTGCACGTCCGGGTACGGGATGTGGTAGATGCCCGGCAGCATGGGCCCCATCTTGCGGCGCATCCCCAGGCTGAGGGCCGAGAGCGTCATCGAGCCGTAGGTGGAGCCGTGGTAGGCGCCCAGGAACGACACCACGTAGGGCCGTCCCGTGTAGGCGCGCGCGAACTTGATGATGGCGTCGTTGGCGTCGGAGCCCGACGTGCCGAACACCACCTTCTTCGGCGTGTCGCCCGGCGCGATGGCGGCCAGCTTCTCCACCAGCTCCACCTCGGGCGCGTGGTAGAAGTAGGCCGGCGAGCACTGGATGACCTTCTGCGCCTGCCCGCAGATGGCCTCCACCACCGCCGGGTGCGAGTGGCCCACGTTGGCCGACGTGGCCGCCGCCAGCAGGTCGATGTACTCGTTGCCCTCCACGTCGTAGAGCAGCGCGCCGCGTGCGTGATCCACCACCAGGTCGTAGTAGGGAATGCGCGCCGTGGGACCCATGCAGGCGCGGTCGCGCTCCACGTACTCCTGCGTGCGGGCGGGGTTTTCGCTTGCCTCTGCCATCTTCGCCTCCCTCGCCTTAGCGCGTGATCCCGCGGGCGCGGTCGATGCGCCAGCGGATCATCTGCACGATGACCACCACGATGAACAGCGCGCCGAAGTAGCCCACGAACGGGTAGATCAGGTTCACCAGCATGCCGAACGGCAGCTGCCCGCCCATGAAGATGACGGCGCACAGAAGCGCGATGAGGAACTGGTACTTGCGCTTGTCCTGCTTCTCGTCGACGAACTGGTTGGCCACCGTCCACACCATGGGCACGGCCGTGTTGTAGATCTCGGCCAGCAGGATGACGGCGAACAACAGGCCCACGACCGGCGAGATCTGCTGCGCCAGGAACAGCACAGGCACCTCGTACTGCACAGCCTCGCCGAACACCGACAGCAGCGCCAGGTTCAAAAGGAGCGCGCACACGCCGAGCGCCGCGCCGCCGAGGGCGCCGCCGAGAACGGCCTCCTTGCGCGAGCGCGCGCCGGTGCCCATCTCGGACATGAACGGCACGCCGGCCAGGATGTTGTATGCCACGTACATGAACGCGCCGAGTGCGAACCACGCGCTGCCGGAGCCCACGCCGTACACCACGCTGTCGCCTGCGGCCTCCACGGCCGCGTTGGAATCGGCCAGCCCGCCGCCATGCACGACGAGCGTGTAGACGGCCAAGATGATGAGGAACGCGATGGTCACGGGCCCAATGGAGCCGAGGATGTCCACGATGCGCTTGAGGCCGAAGAGCGCGCTCAGCAGCACGATGGCCGCCATGAGGCCGCTGCCCACGATCTGCGGCACGCCGAAGTACTGGTTGAGCGTCGCGCCCGCGCCCGACACCATGATGATGCCCACGAGGAAGCAGAACAGGATGGTGAACCACTCCAGGAACGTGCCCAGGTACTTGCCGCAGAAGTAGCGGAACGCCGAGAAGTCGCTTGCCCCCTTGTGCTTGAAACCGTAGCCCAGAAGCACGCCGCTCATGCCCGCGAACAGCAGGATGGCGATGACGCACCCGATGATGCCGTTCGTTCCGTACGCGGCGAAGAACTGCATGGCCTCCTGCCCCGAGGCGAATCCCGATCCGATCAACGTGGCGATGACCGCGCCGGCGAACTTGACGACCGTGACCGGACGCACCGCCGGCGCCTTCTGCTCTGACGCCATAAAAACCTTCCTCTCCTTGCCTGAACCCCTTTTGCTTTTTGCCCTGAAGATTCTAGTACAAGATACCCGACCGCGCGAGCGCGCGATCAGGCACGACGAGATTCCCATTGCCCTCCTGCCCTTTGCACGCCCCGTTCCCTGCGCCTCGTCGCGCGTGGCGGCGATAACGCGCTACCGATAATTCAGATAGGCGGGTCATCTGCACAAAAGGTATCATGGTACGAACATTCCAGGTGCCCCGACACGGAAGGCGAGGCCTGCCATGCCTATCAAAATACCCGACGCATTGCCCGCAACCGACGTCCTCGAAGGCGAGAACATCTTCGTGATGACCGAGTTCCGCGCCATGCACCAGGACATCCGCCCCCTGAAGGTGCTGCTGCTCAACCTCATGCCCACGAAGATCGTCACCGAGACGCAGATCATGCGCAAGCTGTCCAACACGCCGCTCCAGATAGAGGTGAGCCTGCTGCAAACGGCCAGCCACGAGTCCAAAAACGTGTCCGAGCAGCATCTGGAAACGTTCTACACCACGTTCGACGAGATCAAGGACCAGCATTTCGACGGCATGATCATCACCGGCGCACCCGTCGAGCTGTTGGACTTCGAGGACGTGGACTACTGGGACGAGCTTGCGGAGATCATGGCATGGTCCGCCACGAACGTGCACTCCACGCTGCACATCTGCTGGGGCGCGCAGGCGGGCATCTACTACCATTACGGCATTCCCAAGTACGAGCTGCCAGAGAAGCTGTTCGGCGTGTTCGAGCACGAGGTGGTGAAGCCATCGTCGCCGCTCGTGCGCGGCTTCAACGACTTCTTCAGGGCGCCCCACTCGCGCTACACCGAGGTTCATGCGTCCGACATCGAGGCGCATCCCGACCTGGAGCTCATCGCCGTGTCCGACGAGGCTGGCGTCTATATTGCCAAGAGCACGGACAGCCGCCACTTCTTCGTGTTCGGCCACCCCGAGTACGATGCCGGCACGCTTATGGTGGAGTACGAGCGCGACATCGCAAAGGGCCTGGACATGCCCCTGCCGTGCCACTACTTCCCGAACGACGATCCCGCACAGGCTCCCCGCGCCACCTGGCGCGCCCACGCGCAGCTGCTCTACACGAACTGGCTGAACTACTACGTGTACCAGACCACGCCCTACGATTTGGCGAAAGTAGGCACCGAGGAGGACGGCAACCGTGGCTGACGAACGCGAGCCGCAACCCCGCTACCGCGTGCGACCGGTGACGACGCCGGTCGCGCCTGCGGCACCCGCGACGCCGGAACTCGCCAGCGACCCTTTCCTGCGCCCCGAAGCCGAGGACGATGACGGCTACGACCCCTACTCCGACCGCCCGGCGGACCCGGAGCCAACGTACCAGGAAGATCCGTGGCGGTAACTACGCATAATTTTACGTAATATATTTTGCATCTATATTTGTAAAATTATACGCATTCATGTTATACTGACCACAATGAAAGCCGGACCGAGGAGGACGCCATGCCTATCAGCGTCACCGCGACGGAAGTCGCCCGCAACTTCAACGGCGTGATGGAGAAGGCCCGGGCGGCAGGAAGCGTAACCGTCATCAAGAACAGCCACCCCATCGCCCAGATCATACCGATCGACGAGGTGAAGGAGGAAGCTATGGAAAGCAAAGCCGTGCAACTAGGAAAAGAGTTCATCGACGAATATGCCGACGTGTTCGCCGAGCTTGCAAAATGAACGCGCATTGGGAATATCTCACACACGAAGACGTGAGAGCGATCCACTCGTATCTGATCGCAATGTTCGGAGGTCTCGACGGACTTCGAGACGAAGGACTTTTCGATGCCGCTATAGAGCAACCTCGGCAAACCTTCGACGGTGCTGACCTCTATCCATCGGCAGCCGAAAAAGCTGCCCGTTATGCTTATGGCATCGTTAACAACCATCCTCTTGCCGACGGCAACAAACGCACAGGTGGTGCTTGCGTAGGCATGTTTCTCAGGCTAAACGATATCAAGTTCAAACCGCGCCACGACGAGCTTTTGAGAACGGTTTATGGAGTAGCCGACGGTACCGTCGGCTACGAAGAGCTGGTTTCCTGGATCGAGGAACAGCTTTAGTCGACGACCCGACGCTTTCCCCAGAAAGCGTCGTGAGCGCTTAGCAACCGTTCCAGCCGATGAACGTTTCCGCGTCCAGTTCCTCGAAGCTGTCGATGACGACGTCGGCGTTTGCCCGCAGTTCCTCGTGGGTGCCGGCATCGTCGCGGTCGTAGATGCCGACAGTGCGGTAGCCGGCGTCGCGCAGGGTGCGCAGGGCGTAGGCAGAATCCTCGAAACCCCAGGTCGTATCCAAAGGCGTGTCCATGAGGCGTCTCGCATGGTCGTACACCTTCGGCTCGCGCTTCGAGGACGCCACGTCATCCACCGAGACGATCAGGCTCACATACGGCGAGAAGCCCGCCCGCTCGAGGCCCGCTTGCAGGTACTTCTGCGGGCTGGACGAGGCCACGCTCACCCGCACGCCGCGCTCCACAAGGGCGCTCACGAAGGCCAAGGCGCCGGAACGCTCGTGCGCGCGGTTGCGGTAGTAGTCCAGCATGAGCTCGTCCATCATGCGCACGACATCGTCTGCAGCGGCGCCCAAACCGAACCGGTCATGGAAGAATGCACCCGCCTCGGGAATGTTGAGCGTGGTGAGCTCGTCCTTGTCCGCATCCGTCAGTGTCGCGCCTGCACGGCGCGCCAGCTCGTCCTCCACTTCGCGCCACACGTCCATCGAATCGAGCAGCGTGCCGTCGCAGTCGAAGATGACGCCGATACGTCCAGGTTCCATGATGCCTCCCGAGATGCGGGGCCGGGCCCCGTCGCGTTTTTCGTCGCGTGCCAGCTTAGCAGATGGCCCCGTCCGCGCGGCAAAGGCATCGGGTGAATTTGCAGAACCTTTACGGCTCGCGCGACCTGGGAACCTGCGCCACGCCCCGCCCGCAACGCACGCAGGGCTCGCGGTTCGCGCATGGCTCTCGCAACCTGCACGGCTCGCCGTAGCGGGCGCGACGCGCTAGAGAAACCGCTCCTCGAACTGCTCGATGGGCTGCGGACGGCCGATGCGGTAGCCCTGCGCGCGGGTGCAGCCGGCTTCCCGCAGGGCGCGGTACTGCTGATCGGTCTCAATGCCCTCGGCCACCGTAGCTATGCCCAGCTCGTCGCACAGGCTCACGAGGCTGCAGATAACCTGCATGGTGCGCTTCTCGGTGCCCAGGCCCCACACGAGCGATTTGTCTATCTTCAACACGTCGAACTCCAGCTGAATGAACAGCTGGAAGTTGGCGTTGTCCACGCCGAAGTCGTCGATGGACACGCGGAACCCCCGGTCGCGCAGCTCGTCCGCCACCGAGCGCAGCAGCGCCTCGTTCTCCTCGCGTGCGGACTCGGTGATCTCCAGCTCGATGAGCGACCGGTCGATGCCGTGCGACGCCACCGCGGCCGCCACGCGCTCGACGAAGCCCTCCTCGCCGATGGTGCGACGCGAGAAGTTCACCGCCAGCGGCACCGTCGGCCGTCCCTCCCGCTGCCAGCGCGCCACCGTCTCGCACGCCTTCGACAGCGCGAAGAAGTCGATGGCCGCTATCTCGCCCATATCCTCCAGCGCGGGGATGAACGACGCAGGCAGCGCCTGCATGCCGCGTTCGCGGTCGCAGTAGCGGATGAGCGCCTCGGCTCCCACGATCTCGCCCGTTCTGCCGGAGGCCTGCGGCATCAGGTGGATGGTCAGCAGGCCCGCCTCTGCGGCCTCCTGCGCGCCGCCCGGCCTAAGCAGGCTGCTCACGGCCGCGTCCGATGCCAGGTCGACGCCCAGATCGACGGCGCGGTGACGGCCGCGCTTCGCGCTGCGCATACGGTCGCCGGCCACGTCCAGCAAGCTGGTGGTGCTTGTGCACGTCTCGTGCCACGCCGGGCCGAGCGATGCGGGAATGCCCTCGTCGTGGAACTGCTGCGCAGCGCGTTCGGCCAGTTCGGCAAAGCGGTTGTAGTCGACGGACGTCGACACGGCGCAGAACTCGTCGTCGCCGATGCGGTACACGGCGTCGCCGAACACCTCCCGGAGGCAGGACGCTATACGGCACAGCATCTCGTCGCCAGCAGAATGCCCCTGCTCGCGGTTGACGACGGCCAGTCGATCGGCGTCCACCAGCACGAAGCCGATGCGCCCGAACGTGCCCCTATCGAAATCGCGGTAAAATGCCGCACGCGAATGGGCGCAGGTCAAAGAGTCGTTCCAAGTCAACTCGGCCACCTGGCGCTGGGCGATCTCACGCTTCATGCGGGCAGACACGAAGCTCGCGAACGCAACGAGCGGCGACTTCACCACCCCGAGCTCGCCGACGCGGCGGGGATTGTCGACGCCCAAATAGCCCGCGAACGTACCGTCTATCTCGATCGGGGCCGCCACGAGGGAGGCGATGTCCTGGCTTTTCAGCACCTCGTACTCGGCGGCGCGCCCCAAGGACGGAAGCTGGTCGACATCCTCGATGATCACGGCCTCGCCCGCGTCGAAGCGCTTGACCCATTCGTCAATGAGGCTTACGGGCAGATCCTGCAGGAACCGCCGCTGCGGCGCGACGCCCAGGCCGCACCACTCGTGCGTGTTCGACATGCGGTCGCCCTCGCGCTTGAAGACGTAGGCGCGATCGGCCTCGAGGAACGTTCCCAAGATGCACAGCGCATCGTTGAGGGCGATCTCGAGCGTGCTCCCTCCCTCGAGCACCCGGATGCAGTCGACGACCATGGAGCCGGCGTTCGCCAGGAATTTGAACGACTCGCTCTCGCGCTGCCGCTCCGTCATGTCGAAGGCTATCTCCAGGCGCGCCGGCCGCCCATCCCAGTCCACGAGGCGATCGCGCAGCAGGTAATGGCGCCTGCTCACCGGGTTCGTGAACTCCCATTCGAAGAAGGACTCGCCGGACAGCCTATCGTTTGTGCAGAACGGGCACGGCTCGTCGCGTCCCTGCAGCACCTGGTAGCACAGGCGCTCGCCGCCCACCGCATCGACGCCGTAGAGGCGGCGGCCCTCCTCGTTGAGGTAGAGCAGCCGGTGGGTTTCCATGTCGCAGACATAGATGAGCTCGGAGAGCCCATCGAGCATGGTATGGAGGACGTCTTGCCGCAAATCCATCTCCCTCGCTAGCATCGGGTCGGGCGTGTTGCCTGCCCGCGCGCGGCGCAACGGGAAGAGAGAACGCGCTGCCTGCCATTATAGAAGCAGGCGTTTACCGTTGCCAGAGGGGTGGTGAAAAGACGAAGCCCAGCGCGGCGCAGCGAGCCCTTCGGCGTGCCCGAACCACGGGCATGACCAAACCGCCGACGTTTCCGAAGCCCGCTGCGCCTATCGGTGCCTACCCTTGCTGCACCAGGTTGCGGGCGCGGGCGCTCGAGCGCTCCAGCTGCTCGGAGGCGGTGCGCAGCACGGCCACGTCGGCCTCGTCCACCTTGTCCACCTTCTTGGACAGGAGCTTGCGGACGGCGGCCACGTCGGCCTTGATCTGCTTCTTCTCGTCCTTCTCCAGCTGCTTGCCCTTCTGTGCGAGCGCTTGGTCGGCCTCGTTCGCCAACCGCTGCGCCTCCTCGCGGGCCAGCATGGCGTCGCGGCGCGCCTCGTCCTGCTCGGCGTACTGCTCGGCATCGCGGATGGCGCGGTCCACCTCGTCGTCGGACATACGGCCCGAGTCGTCGATGGTGATGGACTGCTGCTTGCCGGTGTCCAGGTCCTTCGCCGACACGGTGAGGATGCCGTTCGCGTCGATGTCGAACGTCACCTCGATCTGCGGCACGCCGGCAGGCGCCCGCTTGATGCCCTTGAGGCGGAACGTGCCGATGGCCTTGTTGTCGGCGGCCATGGGGCGCTCGCCCTGCAGCACCTTCACCTCCACGCTCGTCTGGAACGCCGCGGCCGTGGAGAACACCTGCGAGTAGTGCACCGGCAGCGTGGTGTTGCGTTCCACGAGGCGGGTGGCCACGCCGCCCACCGTCTCGATGGACAGGCTCAAGGGGGTCACGTCCAGCAGCAGCAGGCTGTTCGCCCGCACGAGCCCCGTCGACGCACCGGCGAGCGTGGCAGCTTGGATGGCAGCCCCGGTGGCCACGCACTCGTCGGGGTTGATGGAGGCCGACGGCTCCTGGCCCGTGAGCTTGCGCACGTGCGCCTGCACGGCCGGCACACGCGTGGAGCCGCCCACCAGCAGCACGCAGCCCAGTTCCGAGGCCGCGATGCCCGCATCGTTGAGCGCCGTCTGCACGGGCGCGGTCGTGCGCTCCACCAGGTCGCGCGTCATGTCGTCGAACGCGGCGCGCGTGACGGTGGCGTCGAGGTGCAAGGGGCCGCCCGCGTTCTGCGCGAGGAAGGGCAGGTTCACGTGTGCGGAGTCGAGTGACGACAGCTCCTTCTTCGCCTGCTCGGCCGCCTCGCGCACGCGCTGCACGGCCATCGGGTTGCGGCGCAGGTCCTCGCCGTGCTCGCGCTGGAAGGTGTCCAGCAGGTAGTTCGCCACGCGCTCGTCGAAGTCGTCGCCGCCCAGGTGGTTGTCGCCGGAGGTGGCCAGCACCTCGATGACGCCGTCGCCTATCTCGATGATGGACACGTCGAACGTGCCGCCGCCCAGGTCGTACACCATCACCTTCTGCGGCGTGCCGTTGTCCAGTCCGTAGGCCAGCGCCGCGGCCGTGGGCTCGTTGATGATGCGGAGCACGTCGAGACCGGCGATCTTGCCGGCGTCCTTCGTGGCCTGGCGCTGCGCGTCGTCGAAGTACGCGGGCACGGTAATGACGGCCTGCGTGACGTCCTGGCCGAGGAACGCCTCGGCGTCGCGGCGGAGCTTCCGCAGGATCATAGCCGAAAGCTCCTGCGGCGTGAACGCCTTGCCGTCGATGCTCGCCCTCCAGTCGCTCCCCATGCGGCGCTTCACGGACGAGATGGTGCGGTCGGGGTTCACGGCCGCCTGCCGGCTGGCGATGGCGCCCACCAGGCGCTCGCCGTCCTTCGAGAACGCCACCACGCTCGGCGTGGTGCGCTCGCCCTCCGCGTTCGGCACGATGGCGGGCCGCCCGCCCTCCACCGTTGCCGCGCAGCTGTTCGTGGTTCCCAGATCGATGCCTATCGTCGCTGTCATGCTTCGCTTCCTTTCAACCAGTGTGACAAAGGTGAGACAAGGGGACGGGGATGATGTCTCGTTCCCGGGAGCCTCGCCGCCGCCGAGCGTGTCGGGGGAACGAGACATCATCCCCGTCCCCTTGTCTCACCCTAGAACCCAAACGGCACGCACATGCGGCAGAGGGCCGGCCCGCAGCACCAGATGCCGCAGCAGAGGGTCATGGGGTCGATGCCCATGCTGAATCCCTGCGCCTGCCCCTCCTGCTGATACGTTTGCCCGGCCTGCTGGAACTGGCGCTGGGCACGTTGGTAGTCCGGATTGTTCGGGTCCAGGCGCACGGCGCGTCGTATCTGCTCCAGCGCCATGAGCGAGTTGCCGGCGCCGTCGTTGGCCAGGGCGCTCAGGTAGTACCAGCGCGCGTTGCGACCGTCGCTCGTCACGGCGTTCAGCTGGTCGATGGCCTGCTGGAACCGGCCGGCGTTGATGGCGTCGATCACGCTGCGGATAACGGGCCCGTCGGCGGCCGACGCCTCGGGATGGATGGGCCCGCGGGCGGCGCCGCCCGGGCCGCCGAAACCGAACAGGTCGTCGAAGTCGAAGCCGAAGCCGCCCGTCCATCCGTAAGGGCCCTCGGAGCCGTAGGGGTTCTGGCCGGAGCCGCCGGCACCGCCCGAACCCGCCGCGCCGCCCGCGCCGTAGCCGGCGCTCGGGTTGCTCGCCGCCGCGCGCCGGTCGCGCGCCGCGTACTTCTCCGGGTTCACGATGCGGTCGTACGCCTCGTTGATCTTGTTCATGCGCTCGGCGGCGGCCGCATCGTTCGGGTTCAGGTCGGGATGGTTCTCGCGCGCCTTCTTGCGGTACGCCTTCTTCACCTCGTCGAGCGAGGCGTCGCGGCTCACTCCCAACACGTCGTAGGGGTTCTCAACCACGATGCGCCTCCTGGTGTTCTTCTTGCACGTGCTTCGTTTCCTTCGCTTGCTTCGTCCGTTTCGCTTCCTTCGCGCAGTACTTCTGCCATACGCCCGCGTACAGCACGCTGCGCAGCACGCGCGCATCGCGTTCGAGCGGCAGCCTCTCGAACGCCGCAGCGGCATCGGCCGCCAGCAGCTCCAAGTCCTCGCGCACCTCCTGCGGCTGCGCATCCAGCGCCACGAGCGGGTTGTAGCTGCCCGAGGCCCGGTCGTCCTCCATGTCCAGCGCCGCGTCCATGACATACACGAGCTTCCCCAGCTTGGCTCCCAGGCTGCGCAGGCCCGCGGCCCAGAAGTCGTCGCGCCAGGCGAACACCTCGCCCAGCAGCGTGCCGAACCGGTTGGCCGCCGCGTCGGGCGGAGGCGCCGCGGCCGCGTCGCCGGCCGAGGCCGCCGCCGCTGCGGCCTCCTCCAAGCGCCCGATGTCGGCCAGGCCCTCCTCGATGGCCGCGCACGCCCGCGGATGGCGTTCGCCCACCGCGCGGTACGCCTTCCCCAGCAGGGAGGCGTAGGCGCGCGCCCAGCCGCTGCGGTCGTCGCGCCAGTCGTCCAGGCACTTGTGGTACACCAGCGCCACGGTCATGTCGGCCGCGTAGTCGATGCAGTCCGAGCCCAGGTACGCGTGCGGGCGCACCGGGTGAGGCGCACAGCGCCTGCTGCCCTGCCGCTCGTCCAGCTCGTAGAGCGAGCCCAGCAGCAGCGCCAAGAACGTCATGTCGTAGATGAGCGCCACCCGGCAGCGCTGGCCGCACCGCTCTCCCAGCGCGCGGCACACGCCGCAGTACGCCGCATGGTAGCGCTCGCGCTCCTCCTGCGACAGATCCTCCATGCGGGGCATCACGTAGCCGAACATGCTAGCGCCCCAGCTTCGCGGCGAAGGCGTTGAGTGCCCGGAACCCGGCGAGGATGGTCTCGAACGTCTCCGGCGGCTCGTTCTCGAACGCCGCGCCGTAGCGGCGCTTGATGTCGGCATCGATGCGCGCCAGCAGCTCCCGGCCCTCGTCGGTGGCGCGCAGCTCGAAGGCGCGACGGTCGCGGTCGCTGCGGCGGCGCTCCACCAGCCCCCGCTCCTCCAGCTTGTGGCACACGCTGGAGAAGTTCGTGCGCAAGATGCCCGCACGCTCGCTGAGCTGGGTTGACGTCTGGCCCGGCGTGCCCACCAGCTCCAGCAGCACATGCATCTGCTGCAGCGTCAGCCCGTTTTGCTGGCACACGGGGGCCACCGTGTCGTGCAGCAGCTTCTGCATGTCGCAGGCCACGCCGAAGAACGCGTGCTTGAACTCGTTGAGGTCCACCGCCGTCCCCTACGACTTCTTCGTCGTCTCGGTCTTGCACTTCGGGCACACCACGCGCAGCGTGCCCTTCCCGCGCGGCACGGACAACACGGTGCCGCAGCCTTGGCACTTGAAGTAGCGCGTGGTCTTGCGGTTCGCCCACGCCTTGCGCTTCAACGCGAGCCAGCGCTTGGGCTTCTGGACGGCCTGCTCGAACGCCGCGTTCTCCTTCGAGCGCGCCGCGATGTTCTTCGAGAAGCTGCGGAACAGCGCCACCGCGAGAACCGCCAGAACCACCCACGACAGCAGATCGAGCCCCGGGATAACCGAGAGGATGAGCAGGATGAGGCCTACGCCCATGAGGAAGTTCGACAACCCGTCGACGCCGTTGCGGCCCTGCATCCAAGCGGCCATCTTCCATTGCAGACGCTCGAAGAAACCTCTCACGATGAACCTTTCCCTTCGCCGCCCCCGCCCGCCTTTCGGGCGCCCTTGGGCAGCGAAATCATTTAGTTATAAAATAAGACTATTCGTGCTGATTCGGCACGCCGTCACCTAATCGAAACGTTACGGCCACAAGACGGCCACAGGTCTGCAACGTCGGGAGCCGGAGGAAGCAATGAGGCCCCGTGCTGAGCACGGGGCCTCGGACAGACGCAACTCGGCAAAACGCCAGAACCTACTTAATCCTCCACGCGGATGACGCTCGGCTCCTCGCGCAGCACGTCGTCGAGCTTCGCTATGTCGGCGAGCACGGCGCGCACGCTCTTCTCGCGGGCGGTATGCGTGACGTAGGTGATGTCCACGCTGTTGCCATCCTTCTTGCCGCGCTGGATAACCGAGTGCACGCTCACGTCGTGGCTGGCGAACACGCCGGCCATGGCGGCCAGCACGCCGGAGCGGTCGGCCACGGCGAAGCGGATGTAATATTTGGTCTTGAGCTCCTCCATGGGCACGAGCGGCAGCTTGTCGGTGCAGGTGCAGCCTACGAACGGCGGTATGCCCGCCTGCAGGTGGCGCGCCACCTCCAGCACGTCGCCCATGACGGCGCTCGCGGCTGGGCCGGAACCCGCGCCCTCGCCGAAGAACATCGTCTCGCCCACGGCATCGCCCACCACGTAGATGGCGTTGTACACGCCGTTCACCGTGGCCAGCTGGTGCGACAGCGGCAGCATGGTGGGATGCACGCGCACGTCGATGCCCTCGTCGGTGCGGTGCGCGTGGGCCAGCAGCTTCACGCAGTAGCCCATGTCCTTCGCTATCTCCAGGTCGAGCGGCGTGATGTGGCGGATGCCCTCGGCGTGCACGTCGTCGATGGTGACGCGCGAGTTGAAGGCGATGGAGGCCAGGATGGCGATCTTCGCCGCAGCATCCAGGCCGTCGACATCGGCGGTGGGGTCAGCCTCGGCGAAGCCCTTCGCCTGCGCCTCGGCCAGCACGTCGGCATAGGGCATGTCGTCCTCGGCCATGCGGGTGAGCATGTAGTTCGTCGTTCCGTTCACGATGCCCATGACGGAGTCGATACGGTTCGCGATGAGCGAGTGCTTCATCGGGTCGATGATGGGGATGCCGCCGCCCACGCTGGCCTCGAACGCGATCTCCTTGCCGGCCTCCTCGGCCGTGCGCATGACCTCTTCGCCGTGCGTGGCCATGAGCGCCTTGTTCGCCGTGACCACGTTCTTGCCGGCACGCAGGGCGCCCAGCACCACGTCGCGTGCCACGGTGGTGCCGCCGATGAGCTCGATGACGATGTCGATGTCCGGGTCGTTCAGGATATCGTGGAAGTCCTGCGTGAAGATGTCCTCTACGCCGTGCTCGATGGCCTGCTCGGGGTTGCGCGAGCACACGCGCACCAGCTCCACGTCGATGCCGTAGTGGCGCTTGAATTCCTCGCGGTGGCTCTTCAGGATGTCGATGCACCCGCCGCCCACGGTACCGGTTCCCACGAGCCCAAGTTTAACCGTCATGTTGCTGCTCCTAAATGTCTCGACTGTAAAGGTCCTCGTACGTTTCGCGCCGCGTGGTGACGCGCGCCTCGCCGTCTTTCACGAACACGACTGCCGGGCGCGGCTGGCCGTTGTAGTTGCTCGACATGGTGTGGTTGTACGCGCCCGTGCCGAACACGGCCACGATGTCGCCCAGGTCGGGGCGCTGCATGGGCATGTCGATGACCACGGCGTCGCCGCTTTCGCAGTGCTTGCCGGCGATGGTGACGATCTCGGTGCGCGGCTGCCCCGCCTTGTTGGCGATGACCGGCTCGTAGTCGGCGTGATAGAGCGCCGTGCGGATGTTGTCGGACATGCCGCCGTCCACGGCCACGTACTTGCGGATGTTCGGCAGCGTCTTGATGATGCCCACCGTGTACAGCGTCACGCCCGCCGTGGCAACCAGGCTGCGGCCCGGCTCCACCAGCAGGCGCGGCTCGGGCATGCCGTGCTTCTCGCATGCGGCGCGCACGGCCGCGGTGATGGTTTCGGCGAACTCGTCGATGGAGGCCGGCTTGTCGTCGGCCGTGTAGGCCACGCCCAGGCCGCCGCCCATGTCCAGCTCGGCAAGCTCGATGCCGTACTCCGCGCGGATGCGCGCCATGAGGTCCACCATGACCTCGACGGCCTCCGGGTACGAGTGCAGCGCGAAGATCTGCGAGCCGATATGGCAGTGCAGGCCCGCCAGGCGCACGTTGGGCGCGGCGAGCACGTCCTTCACGCACTTGAAGGCGAAGTCCTCGCGCATGGTGAAGCCGAACTTCGAGTCCTCGCATCCCGTGCGGATGTACTGGTGCGTGTCGGCCTCCACGCCCGGCGTGATGCGCAGGTAGATGGGCTGCTCCACGCCCAGCTCACCGGCAATGTCGGAGATGCGGTGCAGCTCTATGCGGCTGTCGATGACGATGCGGCCCACGCCGGCCTGGATGGCCTCGCGCAGCTCCTGCGGCGTCTTGTTGTTGCCGTGCATGAAGATGCGCTCTGCCGGAAAGCCCGTGGCCAGCGCGCACGCCAGCTCGCCGCCGCCCGACACGTCCAGGCACAGGCCCTCTTCGTTCACGATGCGCGCGGCTTCCTTGTTGAGGAACGCCTTGCTGGCGTAGACGACGTCGGCGTTGGCGTAGCGGCTGCGGAACGCCTCGAGGTAGGTTTCCATGCGCGTGCGCATGTCGCGCTCGTCCATGACGTAGAGCGCCGTGCCCTGCTCGCGCGCCAGCTCCACCAGATCGACGCCGCCGACGAACAGGTGGTCGTCGCGCACTTCGGCCGTGAGGGGGAGCACCGCGCCCAGCTCCATGGTGGTGCGGTTGTCGGGCTGCTTGCTCGTGTCTGCCGCAGGTAGGGACATACGCGTTCCTTTCGCGTCCGTCGTGTTGCTGAGGGAATTCACCCAGTCTAGCATTGCCGCGGGAGAGGCGGTTTTCAGATGGGCTAAAAAGAGGAATATTACACGGCGAGCAGCGTGTTTCGCAGCGCGCGAATGCGCTTGTCGACGATTGCCGGCCAACGTGTCCGAACTACGAGGTCAAACCCGTTGCAGAATCGCTTGCTGCTTCGTATAATGCGGATTATCGACGGTGCCCAGGACGGCGAGTTAACGGGTTCACCATCCAGCTCGGGCGGCGCAGGTTTTACGGGAGGCCGGGATTATTCCCGGCCTTTGCTTTCAGCTCCCTTGGATCCCTTCCCACTTCGGCCGTGTTTCCTATAGTCCGTCCACAGACCGTGGAGGAAGCTCCCGATCGTGGCCACCCCGCTATGGCGTAAAGGATTTCAAGAACGATGTTCATAGGCACCACTCCCTTCATGGAAGTGCCACCCGAACACGGACACCGCCGGCACCGTGCATTGTACGCCGTCGATGCGTTGGTGTGAAGATATTAAAACTCCAGTTCAGAAGTTATTTTTTGCGTTTGATACGTGCAGGTTTTCGGCAAGGTTCCCGCAAGATCCGCGCGGTGATCGTGCAAGGTTCCGACGGCGTTTTGGCGAGATCCGTGCAAGGTTTTGACGGCGAATCGGCAAGGTTCGAACGGTTCGCGTGCAAGGTTCTGGCGGTGGGCTCTCGACAAACGGGTAAGGTTCGACGCAATAGGCCCGAAAAAGCCGGGTCGCCGCGCGAATAGACGCGGCGACCCGTTCTTTTCCACAAAGCCGCCCGAACGCCCGTTGAGGTTTTCCAACGCGACGTCGGCGCCGAAAGGCCTACGCAAGCCCGAAGAGCGCCAGCAGACGATCCCAGATGCCCTGCTCGGGTTCTTCGGCGGCCGGCTCTTCCTGCGTCGGTGCTTCGATGGGCTCGGTGGACATGACGAACTGCACGAGCGAGACGTTGGCGTTCTTCGCGCTGGCATAGCTCACCGGCTTGAAATCGCTCTTGTCGTAGTCGGCCATCATGGCGTCGATTTCTTCCTGCACCTTGGCGGGAATGCCCTGCACTTCCTCGTACAGCGTGCCGGCGCCGTCGGCCAACTGCTGGGCGCCCGAGGACAGCTGGCCTGCGCCGGCGGACAACTGCCCCGCACCCGAAGCCGCCTGGTTCGCGCCGGAGGCGAGCTCGGACGTGCCCAAAGCGAGGGCGGACGTGCCCGAGGCTAGAAATTCTGCACCCGACGAAAGGGCCGCGACGCCGCCCAGCAAGCTTTGCGAATCCGCAATATCGCCAAGACCTCCAGCGGCACCTGAAAGCGCCTGCGCAGACGCGCCGTAACCAGCGTTGGCCGCATTGATGGCCACGAGGTTCTGGGTGGCCGTTCCAAGGGAGGACTGCGCTGCCAACACGCCGGTGTCTGACCGGGCGGCAGCAGCTGCCGTTTGCATAGCGGCCGTCAGCGCCGAAACGGAATCCATGCCTTTTGCGAGATTTGTTTGGTTGTCGATAGCAAGTTGGGCGTTGTAGGCAGTCAGATACGCTTGGGTGAACGTCGCCTGAGCGTTTGCGTATGCGCCCTGCGCAGTCTGCGCCGCCGCCTCATCAACCATGTTACCCGCGCCAAACGCCTGGTCCAACAGAGCCTGTCGGTACGTCTGCATTCCCCCCAGCAACGACGAAGCGCCTCCCGCCACGTCCTGCGCGCCTCCCGTGAGTTCGTTCGCGCCGCCGACCAGCTGGCCGGCGCCTGCGGCGAGGCCGTCCATGCCGCCTGCCACCTCGCCGACGCCCGAGGCGACCTCGCCGGCGCCCGAGGCCAGGCCGTCGGCGCCGGCCTTCAGCTCGCCCACGCCGTCGCCCAGCTGGCGGAACCCGGATACGAGCTCCGTTGTGTCCGGCGTCTCGATGCCCATGGAGAACGGCACGGCGGCAAACGTGATGCCGCTCATCGTGAAGCCGCTCACCTGGGCCTCGACCCTGAACGAGCCGTCCTTGCCCGGCATGCCCGTAAACGTGACCTGCGTGTTCGAGCCGGCAAGGGCGATCTGCCCGTCCGCGGTGGCCACATCCTTCACCTGGTCCGACACGAACGGGACGGTGATCTGCAGCAGGTAGTTGTCGAAGAACGCCGGGTCGACCGACGCGTTCTTCTTCGTGCTCACGATGATGGCCAGCTTGCCGCTCGCACCGCCCAGATCGGCCGCGTCCACGCGCTTGCCGTCAAGCTCGTACTCCACCGACACGTCCCACGGCAGCGCCGCCGCGCCCAGGTCGCCCTGATAGCTTAGCGAGTCGCCGGCAACGTCCACCGACACGGCATCGCCCTGCTGCTCGACGCCGCTCGCGTCGGTAAGGTTCTGCACAGCGGTGTACGGGCCGTAATCGACGACCTTCCCCGGCGCGTCCGGGTTGAGCACGTTCACCACGTACACGTTGTCCACAGCCCCCGCCGCAGACAACCGCGCGTACACCACTTCTTCCTTGGGCGTATCGTTGACGGCTGCTCCGGTCGCCGCAGCGCTCGCCGAACCCGCGGAGCCCGCTTCGCCTACACTCGCCGCAGCGCCGCCCTCCGCCGCCAAGGCCGCAAGCGTCGCAGGCGAGCCGCCGCATAGCCCGATAGCCAACGTGCCCGCCAGCACGAGCGAGAACGCCGCGCACAAACGCGCCCGCGCCTTCCGCGCGCAGCGAGCCGGTCGCTCCGCCTTCGCTTCTTCAACCATGCACGTCGCCTTACGAGAAGCCGCCGTGCCGTCGTATTTCCTCGCCGCTTCGTCAGGCGTGCCCGACCGCATCCGCAGCTCCGATAGCGTTTTCTTCAGAAGCCTCATGCACCAGCCTCCTTTTCCGTTTCCAGTTGTCCGCCGCCGCGGAAGAAGCCCGCATGCCACGTGGTCTTCGCAATGAGCTTGTCGAATATGAGCAGCGCAGCCGGCAGGAACGTGACCACGAGGAAGAACGAGAGCAGCGTGCCGCGCGCCAGCAGCAAGCCCAAAAGCGACACGATGTTGTTCGTGGACGTGAGCCACAGGACGAGTCCCGCCGAGGTGAGGATGCTCGCCGACACCAGGATGCTCTGAAACGACGTGCCCAGCGTGCGCGCCAGCGCCTGACGCGGCGGCATGCTGCGGCGATGCTTGCGGTACGTGTCGGTGAACAGGATGGCGTAGTCCACCGTGGCACCCAGCTGCACGGTGTTGATAACCAAAAATCCCAGGTAGTTCAGCGAATCGCCCGTGAAGTACGGCACGGCCAGGTTCAGGAAGATAGCCGACTCGATGGTGGCGATGAGGATGACGGGCAGCGTGGCGGACTTGAACGTCAGCACGAGCACCAGCAGGATGGCCGCGATGGCGATGAGGTTCGTCACCTGGTTGTCCTCGGTAACGACGCCCTTCATGTCGTAGAGGCTGGCCGCCATGCCGGTGACGAGGCCCGCATCCCCGTACAGGTCGTGCACGGCCGCGCGCACCTGCTCCACCACGGCGAAGGCCGCCGTTCCCTCCGACTCCGTGTCGGCGTACACCACGATGCGCGCATCGTGCTCCGAGTAGAACTGCTCGGTGACGGCGGGGTCCAGGAACCCGGTGGGGATGGCCGCGCCCACGGCGGTGGGATACGACAACACGCTCGTGACGCGCGGAATCTGCTCAAGCCGCTCCGCCAGCTCCAGCTCGCGGCCGATATCGCCCCTCGGCACCAGCACCACGGCCGGCGTGGACTGGCCGAATGCCTCGTTGATGGCCTCGGTGTCGCGCGCCACGCGCGTCTGGCTGCCCTCGGTCGATCCCATGCCGTAGGTGAACGACGTGTTCGCCTGCGCCAGGAAGCACGGCACCACCAGCAGCAGCACGAGCGCGAACACGGGAATGCGCAACGGCGCCAGCACCTTCCCCACGCCCTTGAACGCAGGCAGGAAGCGGCGGTGCTTCGTCTTGTCGATGAGCTTGTAGGCCACCAGCGTGAACGCCGGCAGGAACACCACCACGCACAAAAACGAGAACGCGATGCCCTTGCACAGCGTGAGCCCCAGATCGGCACCGATCCGGAACTGCATGAAGCCGAGCGCCGCGAAGCCGAACAGCGTGGTGGCGGCCGAGGCGGCAATGGCGGAGAAGCTTTGCCTCATGGCCGTGCGCATGGCCCGCACCGCGTCGGGCTCTTCCTCGCGCGCCCGCTGGAACGCGTGCAGCAGGAAGATGGCGTAGTCCAGCGACACCGCCAGCTGCAAGATGGGCGCGATGGTGAACGCGATGTAGGACACCTCGCCCAAAAAGATGTTCGTACCCATGTTGAGCAGCACCGACACACCGATAGCCAGCAGGAAGAACACCGGCTCGATCCACGAGGTGGTGGAGAGCACGAGTATCAGAAGGATGAGCGGCACCAGGATGGCGAACGCGTTGGCCACCTCGCCGCCGGCCATGGCCTTGGACTCGGCCGTGTTCACGGCCTGGCCGGTTGCGCTGCCGTCTTCGCCCACGATGTCGTAGATGGCCTGGAGCGCCTCGGTCTCCTGGCCAGCGGCCACCGTCACGTCGAACAGCGCATGGCCGTCGCGGTAGTACTGCCCCACGGCGTCAGGATCCAGCATCTCAAGCGGCGTGCCCAGGTCAACCACATCGTCCAGCCACAAAACGCCCTCGATGCCGGGCGCGTCCGCCAGCTGTTGCTTGTACGCGAGGGCCTGCTCCACATCCACGCCGCTCACCATAACGCGCGCGTTGGGCACGGCAGCGTCGAATTCGGCGTCCATCTCCTCGAGCGCCCGCGTGGACTCCGCCGACTCGGGCAGATAGGACGTCAGGTCGTAGTTGATGGGCACGAACAGCGCCGCAATTCCCGACAGAAGGGCAAGTACCAGCGCCACCCCCACAATAGGGCCGCGATGATTCGTGACGAACGCGCTGAACCGCTCCACTGAGGCGCCCTTTCTGCCGCCGACACGGCCCTGCGACCGGAACAGTCGGTGCACGACCGCTCCGGCTTGGCAACACCGTGTTGATTATCTTTCGCTCATATTGTTATATTGCATTATGCCGAATCTTCAACCGATGATTTTCTCGGATGTGTCGGCAAACCGACATTTTTGTCCCCGATGTCGAACGTTATCGAAAATATCGCATAAGGACGATGTAATGTCAGGGGGGGCTGGCAAGCAATCAAGCGGCAGACGGACGATGGCGAACGGCGCACGATAAGCGGGCGAGCCCGACTCGAGAGCGGCAGATGGACGGCGGGCGATGAGTGGCCGGGGCGGCGACCGGAAGGCGGGGAAAACCATGAAGCAGGACCATCGGATACGGCTCACGAAGCTGCTGCTGCGCGAGGCGTTCCTCGACCTGCTCGTGGAGAAGCCAGTGGCGAAGATCACCGTGAAGGAGCTGTGCGAGCAGGCCAACGTCAACCGCGCCACGTTCTACGCGCACTACCGCGACCTCTTCGACCTACACGAGGAGATCGAGCGCGACCTGGCGCACACCATCATGCGCTCCCTGAGCACCACGCTGCCCAGCCAGTCGCTCAGCGTGTTCAGCAACGAGATCTGCCGCATAATCGTTGACAACGAGCGCTCGTGCCAGGCCATCTTCGGAGAGCACGGCGACCCCGAGTTCCCCCTGCGCGTGGTGGAGACGCTGCGCGAGAGCAGCATCGCCCTGTGGCGCCGGCAGCGCCCCGACCTGCCCGAGGCAGAGCTCGACCGCCTGTACACGTTCATGGCGAACGGGTGCCTCTCGGTCATCCGCTCGTGGGTGCGCAACGACATGGCCGACAGCCCCCAGGACATCGCCCGCTTCATAGAGAAGATGACCGACAGCGGCCTCGCCGCCCTGTAGCGCCCCGCGCCTCGCCGCCCTACAGCACCCGCGCCAGTGCTGCGCCCGACCCGCTGCGAGCCGCAGGCGTCGCTTCGACCTCTTGTAACGAGACGCGCCCTCATGAGCGGCCGAGCCCCCACTTCCAACGGCCCCCTTACGTCGCGCAGGTCGGCGACAGCCTTCCCGGATGTTTCACGTGAAACATGCGTTCGTATATTGGCCCCTAGCTCCGCTTTTCATATTCCTACTCGATTGCTGTGTTTTTATTGCCCTCGATAGCGTATAATGGCACTATCGAAACCGAGAAAGGGGAATCATGGCTCAGCAAGAACCGTCCATCGACCAGTGGCTCAAAGAGGCCAAGCAGGATCCGCAGGCTGCGCAGTGCGGCATGTTCCTCGCCCATAACGGCATCGTGCGCATCACGCCGAAGAAGCTCGTGCGCGAGGGCGTGGAGGGCCTGGGCGACGTGGCGCAGGTGGAGTTCTCGTACGATGCCGAGGGCGTCGCGGCGGCCGAGAAGGAGGCGCTCACGTGGCCCGGCGTGTACTACGTGCGCACCTGGCTGAACGAGGGCGTGCTCGACGTGGGCGATTCCATCATGTACGTGCTGATCGGCGCCGACATCCGCCCGAACTGCATCGATGCGCTGCAGAAGCTCGTCGGCAAGATAAAGAACGACCTCGTGGTGGAGAAGGAGATCTACGCGTAGGGCGCTCGCACGACGGTTCCGCCAACCAAATAACGAACGAATGTTTCACGTGAAACATTCGCGAAGGAACGCGCGAAAGCGCGTTTTTTCGTAGGTGCTTTGAGCATCTTCCCGTGGCACCGCGAGCCGTTTTCTTGCGCGCCATCGAGACCCGATGACACTGGCGCGGATCATTTGCTCATGCGGGCAATCGAGACCGTGTCGCATTAGCACGCGTCGTTTTTTCATCTCGGTTGGCGCGGGGGATGCAAGGCGACCGCGCCGCCCTTCCCTCGACCGTCTTTCGCTCAAATATCCTGATATCAAAATATTTCTTCCGTACTATAATATGGCCAGCACATCCACACGAGCAGGGAGAGGCAACATGGGAGAGAAGATCATGCACGGGTTCCCTTCGCGGGAGGAAGCGCTCGCGGACTTCTTCGCCGCCTGGGAGCCGCCGGCGGAAGCCACCGAGCTGGTGAGCCTGGACGAAGCCGTAGGGCGCGTGACGGCGCGCGACCTGGTGTCGGCGAACACGCTGCCGGTGGTGCGCGCATCGGCGTGCGACGGCATTGCGGTGAGGTCGGCGGCCTTCGCGGACGGCCGGCCGGACACGAGCTCCTGGGAGCTCGGCCGCGACTACGTGCGCGCCGACACCGGCGACGACTTCCCCGACGCCTACGACGCCGTCATCATGATAGAGAAGGCCGCCATACAGCCGGACGGCTCGGTCGTTCTCGACGACGACGTGCAGGTCGAGTCCGGCACGAACGTGCGCCAGGCGGGCGACACCATAAGGGCCGGCGCGCCGCTCATGAAGGCCGGCCTGCCCATCCGCCCGACCGACCTGGCGGCGCTCGCCATGGGCGGCATCACGCTCGTGCCCGTGCGCCGCAAGCCGCGCATCGCGTTCATCCCCACCGGCAGCGAGCTCGTGCCGGCCGGCATCGCCCCGCGCCGCGGCCAGAACGTGGACACGAACAGCCTGATGGTGAAGCACATGCTCATCGAATATGGCGCCGAGCCCCTCATCTTCCCCATCGTGCACGACGACGAGGCCGCCCTCGAGCGGGCATTCGCCGAAGCGCTGGCCGTGGCCGACGCCGTGGTGGTCAACGGCGGATCGGCCGTAGGCGAGGAGGACTTCAACGTGCGCATGATCGAGGCTCGCGGACGCGTGGTGCACCATTACATAGCCGCTGTGCCGGGCCGCCCGCTCATGATGGCCGTGGCCGACGGCAAGCCCGTCGTCGACCTGCCCGGCCCGACGATGGCCGCCTACTACGGCACGCAGTGGTGCCTGCAGGCTGTCGTCGCACGCTTCCTGGACGTGCCCGTGCGCAAGATCCCCACCGTGCAAGCCCAAGCAGCTGCCGCGGTGAGCGGCCCACCCCAGATGGCGAACATCGCCCGCGTGAACCTGGTCCGCGACGACAACCCGGCGAACCCCTCGGGCTACACCGCGGAGTTCCTCAACTTCAAGGCCGGCGATTTGGCCGCCTGCATGGCCAGCAACGCCCAGCGCATCTCCCCCCTCGGCGAGCACGGCTTCGAGGCCGGCGCCCTCGTGGACGTGGAGCTGCTGCGCGGCGAGGAGCTCATCGACTAGCAAACGGCCACGTCAGCGCTAAGGGGCCGAGGGCGGGGCGCGTCACTCCCCCCTTGTACCCCCTCGCCCCCTCGCGCCTGCACGGGGCCGTCCCTCGGGCGGCGGCGAGCACACGGTGCCTGCCCTACAGGGCAAGCGCCCAGCGAACCCCGGATTCCCGCCTTAACGGCCCGGCAATCGTCCGGCCGCACTTCCGTACAAGCGGTTACCGCCGCCCATCCTTTCCCCTAGAGTAGTCGCACTCCATCCGACCGCGCGCCGCTCACCGCGATGCGCGCACGAGAAAGAAAGGCGGCATATATGGGAAAGTTCAAGCGCTTCTGCATGATCGTGTTCGTCGTCGCTGCCGTACTCGGCATCGGTGTGCTCGCGGCCCTGTGGTTCGCGTGGGAACCGCTGTTCCCCGCCATCGCGTGGCTCATGGCCATGCCCTGGTTCTACGTCGTGGAAGCCGTGCTCCTGGGCATCACGGCAGTGGGCCTGCTGGTGGTGCTCATCCGCGCGCTCACCGCGCCGGGCAAGAACTCGCAGCTTGAGATCGAGCGCGACAACGGCAGCATCGCCATCACGCAGAACGCCATCCAGTCCACGGTGAAGCACGTGGTGGAGGCGCACCACGGCCTGTCGACCGACAACGTGAAGGTCGATATCACCAACAAGCACGATCCGCGCATGGCCATCCACGCCAAGATCGATCCCGGCCGCAACGCCGAGCTGGGCGAGCTGGGCGCGAAGCTGCAGAACGAGATCTCCTCGACCCTCGAGGCGTTCACCGGCTACCCAGTGGACTCCGTGCGCATCACGTTCGCCGGCGACGCCGACGTGGTGACGCCCGCGTTCACGCAGCAGGCCACGAAGTACTCGGAAGACACGCACCGCCAGCACCAGACGCAGCCGGTGCCGGCCCATGCCGTGGGCAAGTAAGGAGGTGCGACTATGACGCAATCGGCCATACGCATGCATCCGGCCCCGATGACGAAGGCCCCGTCCAAAACGGGCGCGGGCAAGGCGAACGCCAAGCAGAGCCGGCCTAAGCAGAGCGCGGCGCAGCAGGGCTCCACCGCTTCGGGCGCGGCCAAGGTCTACCAGCCCCAGCAGCAGGCCAAGGCGGCGCAGGGCGACCCATCCAAGCCGAACCCCGACGCTCGCAAGATGGGCGTCCCCGGCGCCGGCACCACCATGAGCGCGGACAAGACGCCGGGACCCGAGGCGCAGACGCCCTCCGACGTCATCACGAACGCGGCCGCGAAGGCCCAGGAAGGGAAGACCGGCATGTTCGCGAGCATGCGCGCTGCCACGGCGCCCTACCTGGAGAAGCACAGCCACACGGTGCTCTACGGCATCGTGGGCTTCGTCGCCGCGGCGCTCATCCTCATCGTGGGCTTCTGGCCCACGGCGCTGCTCGCAGTGTTTGCCGCCGTGGGCGTGGTCATCGGCCGCTACCGCGACGGCGACCAGAAAACCCGCGAGCGCATGAAGGGCATCCTGGAACGCATCAGCAGCTAGCAGCCCCCGGCGTGTCGGGCCGCATGCCCGGCACGCCGCCCCAACCGGTTTCACCCACCTGACGATAGAAAGGAACCACCATGTCCCAAGCAACCATGACCAAGCCCTCCACCTCCGCCAAGAGCACGTACGACCCGTACGCATCGATGGACGGCCAGGACGCAAGCGCCAGCTCCTACCAGGCCGACAGCGTTCCGGCCGAGCCGCAGTACAAGCTCGTCATCGACGAGAACGTCGTTGAGAAGATCTCCTCGAAGGCCGCCCAGAAGATCGACGGGATCATCGACATGAAGGGCAACCTGCTATCCCGCGTGCAAGAGGGCCTGGGCGGCAACGACAAGACGAAGGGCGTTGACGCCGATGTCGTCGATGACAAGAACACGAAGCTCGACCTGGACATCGTGCTGGAGTACGGCAAGTCCGCAACCGACGTGTTCGACCAGATCAAGAAGGTTGTCGGCCAAGATATCAAGGACATGACGGGGCTGAACGTCATCGAGATGACCGTGAATGTGGTCGACGTCATGACCCAGGACGAGTACGACCAGAAGAACGGCAACAACACCGACGACGGGCAGAGCGGCTCCTCGAACGACCAGTAGAGACTCCCGCGCGTCGTGTTGCCGCACGCGTCCCGTCCGCGTGCGGCGAAGGCCCGCCTCTCCCTTGGGAAGGCGGGCCTTGTGCTGCTCGGCGGCCTGCCCACTCCGCACCTCCTACCCGTCCCCGCCGCGAACCGAAGCGCTACAATGGGTGGACAGCCCGCGCTCGGAGGGAGAGGCCCATGAACCTGCTCGACTACTTGGCGACGGAGTTCGCCCCGTTCGAAGAGAAGCCGTTCAACCCGGTGGACTCGGCCGTGCTGTCGCAGTTCTGCATGGTGCGTGCCGAGGGAGTGGTGCCGGCGCTCCGCGAACGCTCGTCGTTCCTCGACCTGGGCACCATCGTGGAGAACCTGCTATCGCCCACGCGCACGGCCGTGCGCTTCGCCGACGCGCTGCGCGCCGAGCTCTACCCGACCATGTTCACCGGCCTTGACCCGCAGATGGTGAAGGAGAACCTGCTGGCACTGGCCGCCAGCCCGCGCTTCCGCGACATGCGCGTGCGCGACTACCTGAGCCTGTTCGACACCGACCGCCAGACGCAGTTCGCCGCCATGACGTTCGTGTATCGGAAGGACTTCGCCTACGTGGGCTTCCGCGGCACGGACACGTCGTTCACCGGCTGGCGCGAGAATTTCAACATGGCCTACACCGCCCCCGTCCCCGCCCAGGAACAGGCCGTGCGCTACCTGCAAGCCGTCGCGCAGCGCGCGCCGAAGCGCGTGTACGTGGGCGGCCATTCGAAGGGCGGCAACCTGGCCGTGTACGCGGCGCTCAAGGCGCCACCCGCCGTGCAGCGGCGCATCGAGCGCGTGTACAGCCACGACGGTCCCGGATTCAAGGCGGGCACGTTCGCGCCCGCCGATTGGGCGCCGCTCGAGGGCCGCATCCACCGCACCGTGCCGCAGGACTCGGTCGTAGGCCTGCTCATGGAGTCGCCCGTACTGCCGCATGTGGTGAGGAGCACCGCCAAGGGGATAGACCAGCACAGCGTGTTCTCGTGGGAGGTCGCGGGCGATGACTTCGCATACCTCGATGGGCTCACCGACGGTGCCCAGCTCGCCGATGCCGTGCTCACGGAATGGCTGGCACGGTTCAACGACGAGGAGGCGGCCGTGGTGGTGGACGCGTTCTTCCAAGCGGTGGAGTCGTCAGGCGCCCGTGACGCGTCCGACCTGCTCTGCGGCGGCTCGAAGGCGCTCGCTCTTGTCTCGGAGGCCGCCAAGAACATGGACCCCGGCGCCCGCTCCACGCTGCTCGCCGCGCTGAAGCCCCTCACCGAGATCGTCGCGCGGCACCTCGCGCAGGGCGTCTCCGTGCTCTGGCCCGGCTCGCGAGCACCGTCTCGGCCGCGGGCTGCGGAACGCGGCGAGGACGCCTAGCTCCAGCGGACGAACACGCCCTCCAGGCTGCGGCAGCGCAGGGCCGTGGCCACACGGGGCGCCAGCTGCCCCGCCAGCCGGCGTACATAGGCACGGGCAGCGCCGTCGTCAACGGCGAGCTCGGCGCAGACGGCGTTCGCGGCGTCCTCCAACTTCCGTGCCAAGGCATGCGGGGCGCTCCCTGCAAACCCTTCGGCGATACGCGCGTAGCCCGCCTCGTCCAGCTGCAGGCTGCGCACATCGCAGCCTGCCAGCACGCAGCCGACGGCGTTCGCGGCAACCGGCTCGAACAGGTTGAGTATCAGCTCGCCGTACTGCGGGTGCACGGCGCGCAGCAAGCGCCGGCACCGCGCGACGTCAAACTGCTGCAGGAAACGGTTCTCTATCAGCAGCCGCTCCAAGTAGGCGTTCACGTAGTCCACGCCTTGCAGCGACTCCGGCACCGGCTGAGCCAACGGGTAGTCGATGTCGGCCGGCACCTCATGTGCGAAGAACCGCGGCACGTAGCGCGAGGGAAACCCGCGCAGGCTCTCCAGCGTATCCTTGAGTGCGATGCTCTCGAGCAGCGGCGTGCCCAGACACACGTCCCTCCACAGTACCTCGGTGCGCGCAGCCTCGCGCTCGACGCGCGCCACGGCTCGCTCGAAAACGGCTTCCGGGCCCTCATCCGCGATTTGCCGCACGAGGGCTGCGTCGGGCTGAGGGTCGTCGGGGTCTATGCCCATCACAAAGCATGCGGAGGCGAGCAGCCGATGAGGGTCGTATTCGGGCAGCGAGCTGCTCTCCCCCATCGTGTAGAGCGCGACCTGCTTCGCGAGCACCTGCCAGAGCGCAAACTGCACGTATTCGACAGAAGACGCGGCACGGGCCGGTTCGTCGCCTGCCGATGCCGTGGGACCCAGGCCGTGCGTGCGCTCTCCGGCCTCGGGCGGGGTACCTGCACCGCGCGCGCCGGCAACCTGGCACGCCTCGTCGTCCGCAGCCTCGTCAGCCGAGGGACGAGCCCCCGATGCGGCTGTTGGAGTCGAACCCGATGCGGTAGAGCTCGTGGTACCCGTCGTAGAAGCCGTCGGCGTACTCGTTGCCGGGGCGCTCCCACCGCTCGTCGTCCAGCACGCGGCTGAGCTCATCCCGCACGCGTTCCCCGGCTCCGTCATGGGCAGCCTCCTCCTCGAATGTCTCGGCCTGCGTCTTCTCGTCGTATTCGCCCGTCCGGCCGCGCGCTGCATACGTGCGCAGCGTTGCGACCGGAACATCGGCCAGAAGCTCCGCCGACCCTGCCGCCTCGCCATCGAACGCGTGGCGCAGCGCTTCAACCAGATCGTCATCGGCTATCGGTTCACCCGCCGCCTCGGCGTCCTCCTTGCGGCGGTAGAACACGTCCTGCACGTCCGCGATGGCCTCGGCGTAGTTCTCCTGCGAGAGGTACGGCGAATCGCAGAACCCGCGCACCAGCTCGCGCACCACCCCGCGCCCGAACTCCACGCGCCCCGTCGCGCGCAGCGCGTCCCCGCGACGCTCGACCAGCTCCATCATCTGCGGCTCGGTCAGCCGCAGCCCGTGCTTCGCCGTCGCCTCGTTGCAGACGGCCAGATCCTCCCGCGCAGCGGCCCGTTGCAGCTGTGGCGGTATTGTCAGATCGAAACCCATGCGCATCACCTCGCACAGGGTTATACCGCGAACCCCGTGCACATGCACGACTCGACTTTTCGCCCGTTTTGTGGTATTATTTCCCCAGATGAAAGCAGAGAATTAATGAATCCTCCGCTTTTTTGACGTCCGAAGCGAACCCCGTGCGCCGCAGCCGCCAAGCACTGCGCTTCCCAAATCCTATTTGATCAAAATCGCGATTTTGATCAAATAGGAACGAGAAATCGTCTTCTATTTGATACCTTTCCGCACCCGTGTCACAAGAACCATTCGAGGTGGCCGCAGTCCTTGCGGGAAAGGACCGAACACGAGACAGATCGTCCCGTCTGTCTCTTTCTCCGGCTCGCGGAGCAACGTGCGAACCGTGCTATCATGGCCGAAAGATCATATCGGTTGAAGGGGGAAGCGCTGATATGGACGAGCCGTCTTCGACGATGGAAGACTTCAGAACAAAGATGTGCATCTTCAACGCTCTCGACGCGCTTATGCGCCGCGTGCCGTTCGACAAGATAACCGTCACGCAGATATGCGCGGAGGCCCATATCTCCCGCGCAACGTTCTACCGGCACTTCAAGGACAAGTTCGCCATCCCACAGTGGCACCTGAACTTCGCCTATGCGCGAGGCGCTAGCGAGATAGGCCGGACGCTGCCATGGCGCGAGGGCTACTATATATCGGAGGCCATCATCGCCGAGCGGCGCGACTTCTACCGCAACGTGGCGAAGTCCGACGACTACAACGCCATCGACAACTATGCGCCGCGCCTGCGCAAGAAAACGCTCACCGCCACCATTACCGACTACCATCACCACTCGCTCACCGAGCACCTGAAGTTCCAGGTGGACGCAACAGTGGAGCTGGAGGTGCACCTGCTGCCCAAGTGGCACTACGGAGCCTACGACGCCACGCTCGAAGAGCTCTGCACCTGGCTGGCCAACGCCATCCCGCGCGAGCTGTACAAGCTGCTCGACACGCCGGTAAAGCCCGAGGCCGCATCCGTCTAGCCGGCCGCCCCGGCCTCACGCTCGCGGAGCCCGCCCGCCGCACCCGACGCAGCCGCACCCAATGCCGCCGTCGCACCCGAAGCAGGCAGTGCGCCGCCCGGGTCCGCGCACGTCACCTGTGCGATACCCGGCGCACGCGGCAGGGGCTTGCCGCACGAAACGCATATCGCGGCGTCAGCGGCGTTCTGCACACGGCAGAACGCACAGTAGCCGGGCGGGTTCGTCCGCACCATGCCCTCGGCAGACGCCGGGCCGCACTTGCCGCAGTGGATGCAGCCGAACGCGCAGCGGGTCATGCCACGCTCACCGTGTGCTCTCCGAGCCGTCTGCCTCAATGGAGCCAACCGCCGCCCTCGCGGCCTCCTCCCCTGCTTCCCGGCAGGTCAGCGCTCGCATAGGATGCGCCAAACCCACCACCGCCACCGCAGCCCCCACGGCTATGAGCACGGGGAACACGGCGTCGTTGCCCAGCGACGGGATGCCCGCAACCGAGGCGGCGAACAGGTACGGAGCGATGAACGGTCCCAGGTTCATCATGGAGGTCATGATGCCGCTCACAAACGGCACGCGACTCTTGGGCGTGATGTTGCCCGTGGCGTTCTGCGCAGCCGTGAAAAACGCCGACCCGCCGAACCCGAGCACGAACACGCCGAACGCGTACACGAGCGGGCTGCCCGCAACGAAGCACGGCACGATACCTGCCACCACCAGCAGCGCCGCAACGCCGAACAGCCGTCCCTTGAATGCCCTCACCAGGTAGGGGAACAGCGGCCCGCACAGGATAGTGCCGACGCCGCAGCAGTTGATGACGAGCGCCGCCTCGCCCGGCCCCGCCAGCCCACGCCCATCCAAAATGGTGGACGTGACCACCTGCACCGTAACCACGCACGTCCAAGCAGCCAGCGCGAACAGCGCATACCCCCAGATCGCACGTGGCACGCGCTCCTTGGGGCCTGTCTGCACGCCATCCGTTTGGCGGCCGTATGCCCGCTGCGCCTCCACGAGCGGCTTCGCCTCCGGCATCCACACCAGCGCCACCGCCAGCGGCGCGATGCCGATGAGGTACGCCAGAAACGAGTAGTTCCACCCGATTTCCGTCAGGTAGCCAGCAACCGTCGTGTACACGATGTTGAACACGAACTGGATAGTAATGCCCAGCCCCAGCAGCCGCGAACGCCGCTCGCCGTCGAAGAACGCGATGATAGTGGCGTTCCCCACGGGAAACATGATACCCAAGCCCAGCCCCACGATCACCCGCGAGACGATGACGGGTGCATAGTCCGTAATACTTGGCATGAGGAACGGAAACGCGCCGCCCACCGACATGATCAAGATGCCCACCACCGCGGCGGGCTTGAACCCTATCCGCAGCAGCACCGCACCGGACACGATGCTTACCGGAACCGAGATGATACCCGTGATACTATTCGCGAACATGATAGTGGTGATGCTCGTGTCCGCGAAGTGGTGCGAAAACGCCGCTATCGAAGGCGTCAGAATTGCGAACTCACTCATCGTGCAGAACAGCGCAAGGATGCCCACAACGTTCATCGTAGTCAGCTTCCCGCGCGAATAACCCGATGCCCCCATAACCCCTCCTTACGTTGGCATACCCCAAGGGCGTTAGGAGGCCCGAACGAGCCAAGTCTCCCCAACGCCTTCCCTTCCCCGGCCTCGGAAAAGACCGGGGAAGGGCTCGGGCGCCCGTTTAGGATATCCGAAAACAACCCCTAGTCAGCGGGCGCCCACAGAACTTGCTTCGGCTTCTTCGCCAGTTCTACCGCCATTTCCTCCACGGTGCCGAAGCGCATGCAATCGCCCAGGCAGTTGTGCACGCATACCGGCTCGCGGTGCGCTGCCACGCGGTTCGCGCACAGGTCGCACAGGTCGGTGGGCACGGGAATCTTGTTCCAGTTGAAGCAGCTGCCCTCGTCTTTCTCGTCGTTCTTCTGCCACGGGCCCTCGTCAAGCACGCGGATGCCCCACTTCCCCACGGGGAAGCCGTGCTCTTCCTTGCAGGCCACCTCGCAAGACTGGCAGCCCGTGCAGAACTCGTAATCTATCAGAAGCGCGTATTGAGGCATGATCACACCAGCTTTCCAAATTTCTCGGCGAACGCCTTCATGTCCACGTCGTAGCTCTCCTTGAGAGGCACGACGTTGCAGCAGGCGCTCTTGTACGGGGCCCCGAGGCCAAGCGCGTTGTTGTGGTGCTCGGGAATCAGATCGTTGCAGTTCGACTGCCACACGCCAAACAGGCTTGGCTCGCTGCCGTCCTGCTCGGGGAACCACCAGCCGTGGTCGGCTTCCACATGGCCCTGCTTGATGGTGGGCATGATGCGCGCCTTGTACTTCGCGGCACCGAACATGTTCGATATCTCGCACCACTGGCCGTCGGCCAGCCCCAGCCGCTCGGCGTCGGCGGGGTTGATCTCCAGCATGGGGTTCGGGTCGATCTCGCGCAGCACGGCGATCTGCCGATGCTCGCTGTGGAACGACGAGTAGCGGCGATGCCCCGTGGACAGGATGAAGGGGTACCTTTCGCAAATCTCCTCGTGCGACAGGTCGCGCTCGTGCCACTTCGCATCCAGTTCTTCGGGCACGCGCGGATTTTTCATGATGTCGAGCTCCTCGGCGCTCTTCTTGGGAATGCGCGGGCTCAGGTCGGGCTCGTAGTAGTACGGCAACGGATCCATGCCGTTGTCGTTGTACTGCGACGACCACAACTCCACGCGCCCTGTGGGCGTGAGGAAGCCGGGCTGGCCGTCGGGGCGCAGCTTGCCCGTCTCGTACTTGCGGTAGTACACCTTGCGCTTGAACTTCACCAACTGCTTGACCTCGTCGAAGTCGTGGCGACCCTCCAAGCGGTTCTTGTTCAGGTAATCGTGGTAATCGCCGTACTTCTTGTGCGCGAAGCACGCCTTAGGGTCATCGGGGAACATGGCTGCCATGCGCTCGGCCAGCAGGCAGTAGATCTCCAGGTCGCACTTCGCCTCGCCCACCGTGACGGCCTTGTTGCCGCAGCCGGTGGTGATGGAGGCCGCACCGTAGTGCGTGCGGTTCACGCCGTCATGCTCCACCACGGTAGACAGCGGCAGGAACACGTCACACACCGCCTGGATGGTAGGCGTGATGAAGCAGTCGGTGCCGAACGCGAAGTCGATGGAACGCTGGAACGCCTTGTGCCAGCGGGTGGGCTCGGCAGAGTTCGTGGGCGCGAGCAGGTTCGTGTTCGCGATCCACGCCATACGGATGGGATAGGGCTCGTCCGTCTCCAGCGTGTCGAGCACGCAGTCGGCCTGCGCACCGGTGATCTGGTTGCAGTACAGCGGGTACTTGTCCATGCCCACGCACTTCGCCCGCTCCTCGTCGGTCATCTGGTACCAGCCCTCGGTGATGAACGCGCGGGTGTCGGTGTTGTAGGCGCTCTGTCCCTCGGCAGCCGAGCCTGTGATGTCCTCGGGCATGGACAGGTCGGCCACGATGTTGCCGCCGGGAACGTCCAGGTTGCCCGTCATGCAGATCATGCCCAGCACGCAATGCCCTGCCTGCATGCCATTCGTGTTCTGGTCGAACGCCAGGCCCCACGCGATGGCGGCCGGCTTGGCGGCGGCGTACAGACGTGCCACGCGGTAGATGTCCTCCACCGGGATCTCGCAGATCTCGGCGGCGTCCTCGGGCTTCATGTACGCCACGCGCTCGGCGAACTCGTCGAAGCCGTAACACCAGCGCTCCACGAAGTCGTGGTCGTACAGATCCTCGCTGATGATGATGTTGCAGAGCGCCATCGCCAGGGCCGCGTCGGTGCCGTTGCGCAGGCGCAGCTGCACCACCGAGCGTGTGGCCAGCCAGTTCACGCGCGGATCGATGGTCACGAGCTTCGCGCCGCGCTTCATGAGGTCGATGACGGCGTGGCCGAAGAAACCGTCGGGGTTCGATGCGAGCGGCATCTTGCCCCACAGCACCATGAGCTCGGGCACCTGGTACTGCGGATCGTCGTAGCCACCCTCAAGGCCGCCGGCGTAATCCAGCTCGGGATACAGCGCGCCCAGCACCATCTGCGACGACATCATGCGCGGCTGGTAGCAGGCATAGCCCGACTGCGTGTACGCGAGGTTCGGCGTGCGGAAGATGCTCAACTGGAAGTCCTGCGACAGCATGCCGTCGCGGCCGGTCCCCACGAAGATGGCCATGGTCTCGCGGCCGTACTGCTCGGTGAGGCGCTTCCAGTTGTCCATGATGAGGTCGAGCGCCTCGTCCCACGTGCAGCGCTCCCACGCCTCGCCGTTGCCGCGCTCCTCCTTCGCGCGCCTCATGGGGTACACGACGCGCGACGGGTTGTACACATAGTCCTTCAGCGCCAGGCACCGCGGGCACAGGCGGCCGTGCGTGATGGGGTCGTTCTCGTCGCCCTCCACATGGTCCAGACGCCCGTCCTTGTCCACGTAGATCTTGATGCCGCACCCCACGGGATGGCAGCCCGGGGGCGACCACACCGAGGAGCGCACGACGGTGAAGTCGCCGTCCTGGTACTTCCAAGGCTTACCTAGGTCGTTTTCGAATTCCATAGCCTTCTCTCCTTCTTGTTGCCTCTGTTTTCCTCTACCGGCCATCGCTTCGTCACGCAGCCGCTGGCCCCCCGTCCCCATCCACAGTCGTCGCCGCAGCCGCGATCCGCTTGCCGTCACGGGCGCGCAGCACCAGGAAAAGCGCCAGCGAGCCCAGGAACAGCACCACGCCCACGCCCACCAGAAGCCCGGTGCACGCAGCCCAGCCGGCAGCCGTCACCACGGCGCCCACGATGCCGAATAGGATGCCGCCCACGCATTGGCCGCAGCTCATGAGCGTGGAGGACACGCTGGCCAGCGCCGGCCGCGGGGCGATCTCGGCCACCATGGTGAAGAAGATGGCAGGCACCACGCCGTTGGACAGGCCGAACACAATGAGCCACGGCACGAGCAGCGCGTCGCTCACGGTGTAGGCCACGGCGAAGCAGGCGCCCAGCACGGCCGAGCAGGCCACCAAGATGCCCAGACGCCCCTTGTTGCTCTTGACGGCGTTCATGACGAAGCCGATGCCGATGCCCCCCACCACCACAGCGATGTTCGCCACGTTCAACATGCCGTTGGCAGACGCCTGGTCCATGCCCATGGTCTGCACCATGTACAGCGTCTCGAAGTTCATGACGCAGGCCGTGCCCAGGGCGAACGCGGCGAAGGCCACCATGGCAACCCAGCACGACAGGCTCTTGAAGCCCTCGGACACCTTCGGCTTCTCGGCATTCGGGCCCGACTCCTGATCGAGGTAGGACACCTCCGGGTTGCGCACGGCCACCGCCCACACCACCGTGATCACAGCAAGCAGCGCCGCCACGAACCAGAACACGGCGTGGTAGCTCGTGGGGTCCGCCTCGGTGAAGAAGAAGCCCGACGTGCCCATGACGAACATGGAGCCCAAAGGCACCCACACGGAAAAGATGCCCATGGGGACGCCGCGTTTCGACGGCGGGAACCATTCGGAGAACAGCACCGGGACGACCGTGCCGATGCAGGCGTAGCCCACGCCCTCGATGAGGCGTCCGACCACTAAGACGATATAATCGGTGGCGAACGCGCTGATGACGGCGCCTATCACGGCGCACCCCAACACCATGAGGGTCGACTTCTTCGTGCCGAACTTCATGATGATGCTGGCGGCCACGAATGCCAAGACAAACCCGACGTAGCCGTTCAACGACATGATGTTGCCCGCGGTGCCCGTATCGATGCCCAGCGCCGGGATGACCAGCGACATGGTGGCGGGCAGCTTATTGCTGTTGGCCGAGATCAGAATAGAGGCAATGATGGCGATGGTGGCCACCGCCCATGCGCGCCCCGTCTGGTTGATCTCGGCTTTCTTAGCCTCTTCGCTCATACCCTTCCTTCTTTCCGGCCGCAATGCGGCCTTGCTCGTTCCTGTGGCGCTCCCCTGCGCACCCCGCGTTCGCGCGTCTACCGGGCGGGCGTACCCGGGGCCTTCGGCGCACTTGGCGCACCGGGGGCCGCGGGTGCTCCGGGAGCTGCAGGCCTGCCCGGAGCGCTGGGAGCTCCCGCCATGGCGGGCGCGGGCAGCTCGGCCCCGCAATGCGGGCACGTCTGGGCGCTTCCCTCCTGCGGCGCGCCGCACTGCGGGCACTTCCTCTCGAAACTTGCCGATGACGGTCTGAAGCACATGGGCTCGTTCCTCCTTCTCTCGGTAATTTTCGTCGCAGCTGCCGGAAAACCGGCTCCGCGCTTGGTTCCCATGGTACGAAGGCGCCGTGACCGCTTCAATTTGCAGACGACGCCGTTCGTCGCGCCGCGCGAGCCACATCGGGCGAAGTGTCTTGACTTTGCGCCCAAGACGAAAAAGGCGGCGCACCGTAACCGGTGCGCCGCCTTCAAGCGATAGTCGGGAGACAGTAAGCCTAGCCCATGAAATGTCCCTCCCCACCGTGCAGGGCTCGACAATTATGGGTCGAGGGAATTTTCCAACAGTGCACTTAAGGGTGCAAGTCTATCGCTTCACAAGAACCATTCGAGGTGGCCGCAGACTTTGCAGACGAGGACCGTGGCGCTCCTGTTCGCCCAATCGAGGTCGAGGAACGTGAGGCCCATCGTGTTGAGCTGCGCCGACCGCTCGTCGAACGCGGTGCCGCCGCAGTGCGAGCACGCCACCTGCCTGCCCGCGAACTCGTAGCCGTCATCCCCGCTCAGCCCGCGGTTGAAGCTTTCGAGAAAACCCATTCCGCACCCCCTTCGCCGGAGTCTCGCCTACTTCTTGAGTATCCGCTTCAAATACGCGGTGTCCAGCAGGTTCACGGTCTCGAACGTGCCCTTGTAGAACACGGCCCAGTTGTTGAACACGCAGGGCAGGTCCTTCGCCGTTTGCAGCGAATCGACCTGGATCAACGTCAGCGGGACATCGTTCTCCTCGCAGTACCGCTGCACCGCGGCGATATGCCCGGGCACGTAAGGGCACTGGAAATCGTAGTAGATCGTCAGCTCGTCGCGCTCGATCCTCTGCGCCTTGGCGCGCGGCGCGAACGCCGGCACGGTGCCGTCGAACGACAGGGCAAGCAGCTCGTACCCGTCGTCCGTGGCGTCCACTGCCTCGAAGCCGAACTTCTTCGCGAACGATTGGTCGGACAGCCACGACTTCTGCTTCTTCGAGCCCAGCATGCACACGCCCGACTTGCCCTGCTCGCGCGCATCGGCAAGGCAGTGCTCCATGAGCGCGCGCCCGGACCCTTTCCCCTTGGACGCGCCCAACACCCAGAGGCAGTACACGTACAGGTAGTTGTCGCCCACGATGGGGACCCACGCCGTCTCAAGCGGGGCGTACTCGATGAACACCGGGTCCTTCACCTGCAGCTTGCGGAACACGTGGCCCTCGCGCAGCCGGTCGGCCAGCCATCGGCGCTTCGCCTCGACGCCCGGATGGGGCTTTTTGACGCGGATGAGGCAGGAGAGGTGCTCGTCGGCGAGGTTCTCCGGCGTGAGGTTGACGAATTCGGGCTCCATGGGCATCCCGTCCTTTTCAATCGAGAAAGCGGCGCGCCCCGAAGGACGCGCCGCTCGAACGTCCCCAATGGGGACGTTTAGTCGGTGAAGTAGCCCACGCCGCCTTCGAACAAGGGCTGGAACAGGTCGCCGGGGACGTTCCGGTACAGGCCCGCGCCGCGGCGCTCGCTGTGGCCCATCTTTCCGAGGACGCGGCCGTCGGGACTCGTGATACCCTCGATGGCCCAGGCGGAGCCGTTGGGGTTCACGTCCAGGTCCATGGACGGCTGGCCGTCCGCCCCCACGTACTGCGTGGCTATCTGGCCGGCGTCGCGCAGCTGGGCGAGCAGCTCGTCGCTCGCCACGAAGCGGCCCTCGCCATGGCTCACCGGCACCGTGTGCACGTCGCCCACCTCGCAGCGCGAAAGCCACGGCGACAGGCTGGACGCCACGCGCGTGCGCACGAGGCGGCTCTGGTGGCGGCCGATGTCGTTGAACGTGAGCGTGGGGCAGCTCTCGTCCATCGGGCGGATGTCGCCGAACGGCACGAGGCCCAGCTTCACGAGCGCCTGGAAGCCGTTGCAGATGCCGAGCATCAGGCCGTCGCGGTTCTGCAGCAGGTCGCGCACCGCCTCCGTCACCGCGGGGGCGCGGAAGAACGCCGTGATGAACTTGGCGGAGCCGTCGGGCTCGTCGCCGCCGGAGAAGCCGCCCGGCAGCATGATGATCTGGCTGTTCTTGATGAGCCGCACCAGCTCGGCCGTGCTCTCGGCCACCTTGTCGGGCGTGAGGTTGTTGATGACGAACGTGTCCACCACGGCCCCCGCCTGCTCGAAGGCGCGCGCGGAGTCGTACTCGCAGTTGTTGCCCGGGAACACGGGGATCACCACGCGCGGACGCGCGATGGTTCCGTTGTAGGTGAGGGGCGTGGCGCTGCCGAAGGACACCGGTTCCACGCGCTCGCCCTCGGCACGGTACGGGAACACGGGCTCCAGCTGCGATTCCCAGGCCTCTTGCAGGTCGGCGAGGGAGATCGTCTCGCCGCAGGCGGCGAACTCGTAGGCCTCCGTCGTCTCGCCCAGCACGTCAACGCGCACGGCGTCGCCGGCGGCGGGCACTGCGGCGTCGTCGGCCAGCTCCACGAGGAAGCTGCCGTAGGCGGGAACGAACAGCTCGTCGGCCGTCACGGCTTCGTCCAGCGTCAGCCCGATGCCGTTGCCCACGCACATCTTGAACAGGGCCTCGGCCGCCCCGCCGTAGCCGGGCGTCGACACGGCGAGCGCCGCGCCCTCGCCGATGAGGCGCTCCACAACCGCGATGGCCTCCAGCAGCCCCGCCGCCTCGGGTACCACGCCGTCGTAAGCCGCGGGAGCGATGCGCGCCACCCGATGGCCGGCTCCCTTGAACTCGGGAGACGTCACGCGGTCGATCGATCCCACGGCCGTCGCGAACGACACCAGAGTCGGCGGCACGTCAAGCTGCTCGAAGCTGCCGGACATGGAGTCCTTGCCGCCGATGGCCCCCACGCCCAGGTCCACCTGCGCCATCAGCGCGCCCAGCACGGCTGCGGCGGGCTTGCCCCAGCGCTCGGGCTCGTCGCGCAGCTTCTCGAAGTACTCCTGGAACGTGAGGTACATGTCCTCGCGCGCGAAACCGGCGGCCGTCAGCTTCGCCACGCTCTCCACCACGGCGATGTACGAGCCCACGAACGGGTTCGCCGCCGTGAGGTACGGGTTGAAGCCCCAGGCCATGCCGCTCACCGTGGAGGTCTCGCCGAACACGGGCAGCTTCGCCACCATGGCCATTGCCGGCGTGAGCTGGCGCGCGCCGCCGAACGGCATGAGCGCCGTGGCCGCGCCGATGGTGGAGTCGAAGCGCTCCGACAGGCCCTTGTTCGAGCACACGTTCAGGTCGCGCACGAGCGCGCCCAGGCGCTCGGCCAGCGTCTCGCCCTCCCACGTGAGCTCGTAGCTCCCGCCGGGCACCACATGCACGTCCTGGTGCTTGGCCGCGCCGTTGCTGTTGAGGAAGTCGCGGCTCACGTCCACGATGACGGTATCGTTCCACACCATGCGCACGCGTGCCTCTTCGGTGACCTCGGCGATGGGCGTGGCCTCGAGGTTCTCCTCGTGCGCGAGCGCGATGAACGCGTCCACGTCCTCGGGCGCGAGCGCCACGGCCATGCGCTCCTGGCTCTCGGCGATGGCGAGCTCCGTGCCGTCCAGGCCCTCGTACTTCTTCGGCACCTTGTTCAGGTCGATGAACAGGCCGTCGGCCAGCTCGCCCACGGCCACGGACACGCCGCCCGCGCCGAAGTCGTTGCAGCGCTTGATCATGCGGCATGCGTCGCCGCGACGGAACAGGCGCTGGATCTTGCGCTCGACCGGCGCGTTGCCCTTCTGCACCTCCGCGCCGCACGTCTCGAGCGATTCCAGCTTGTGCGCCTTCGACGATCCCGTGGCGCCGCCGATGCCGTCGCGGCCCGTGCGCCCGCCCAGGAGCACGATCACATCGCCCGGGGCCGGCGTCTCGCGCCGCACGTGGTCGGCCGGCGTCGCGCCCACCACCGCGCCGATCTCCATGCGCTTGGCCGCGTAGCCGGGATGGTACAGCTCGTTCACCTGGCCGGTTGCCAGGCCTATCTGGTTGCCGTACGACGAATAGCCCGCCGCGGCCGTGGTCACCAGCTTGCGCTGCGGCAGCTTGCCGGGCAGCGTCTCGCTCACGGGCACCAGCGGGTCGGCCGCGCCGGTCAGGCGCATGGCCTGGTACACGTAGCTGCGCCCGGAAAGCGGGTCGCGGATGGCACCGCCCACACAGGTGGCCGCGCCGCCGAACGGCTCTATCTCGGTGGGGTGGTTGTGCGTCTCGTTCTTGAACAGGTACAGCCAGTCCTGCTCCTCGCCGTCAACGTCCACTTTCACCTTCACGGTGCAGGCGTTGATCTCCTCGGACTCGTCGAGCCCGGTGAGGATGCCCTTCGCCTTCAGCCAGCGCGCGCCGATGGTGCCCATGTCCATGAGGCACACCGGCTTCTCGTCGCGGCCCAGCTCGTGGCGCATGGCCAGGTACTTCTCGAACGCCGCCCGCACGGCCTCGTCGTCGATCCGCACGTCGTCGAGCACCGTGCCGAACGTGGTGTGGCGGCAGTGGTCGGACCAGTAGGTGTCGATCATCTTGATCTCGGTTATGGTGGGGTTGCGCCCCTCCTCCGCGAAGTACCGCTGGCAGAACGCGAGGTCGGCCAGATCCATGGCCAGGCCGCGGTCGGCGATGAACGCCGCGAGCCCCTTCTCGTCCAGGTCGAGGAAGCCCTCCACCGTCTCCACCATGGGCGGTACGGGCTGCTCCATGCGCAGCGTCTCGCGCGGCTCGAGCGAGGCCTCGCGCGCCTCGATGGGGTTGATCACGTAATGCTTGATGGCGGCCACGTCCTCGTCGGCGAGCGGGCCCTCCAGCAGGTACACCTTCGCGCTGCGCACCTCGGGACGCTCGCCCTGGCTGATCAGCTGTATGCACTCGCTGGCCGAGTCGGCGCGCTGGTCGAACTGCCCGGGCAGGTACTCCACCGCGAACACGGCCGCGCCCTCCACCGCCGGCATCTCCAAAGTGGCCACGTCGGACTGCGGCTCGCTGAACACCGTGGGCACGCACTGCTCGAACAGCTCGTCCGAGATGCCCTCCACGTCGTAGCGGTTCACCAGGCGCAGGCCTTCGAGTCGCTCGATCCCTAAGATGTCGCGCAGCTCGTGCGCGAGCTGCTGCGCCTCCACGTCGAAGCCGGGCTTCTTCTCAACATACACGCGAGAAACCATGAAGAATCTCCCTTACTTTTTCGAACCCTTAGGGGACTGGCTCTTTGCGGCATCGGCCGCGGCCTTGGCGTTCGCCTTGCCGCGCTCGAACGCTGCGTTGCCCTCGCCGCCATCGGCAGCGTCGGCCTCCTGCTTCTCGGCCTTGGCCTGCTCGGCCTTCGAAAGGCGGAAGCCGCTGCCGAACAGGCCGCGCTTCTTCGGCTTCTCCTCTTCGGCGGGAGCCTCGGCGGCTTCGGCCTTCTGGGCCTTCTGGGCGGCCTTCTGCTGCTTCTCCAAAGCGCGCTGCTCCTTGGACTTCGAAGCCTCCATCTGCTCTTGATAGGCACGGCGCACCTTGCGGATCTTCGAGAAGTCCACGTACAGGGCGCCGATGATGCAGACGTAGGCCGCGCCCAGCATGACGTAGCTCACCGCGTCCGGGAACCACGAGCGGCCCACCCACGACAGCGCCGTGGCCGCGATAGCGCCGATGAGCAGAGCCCACCAGATCTTGCGCAGGCGCTTGTACTGCGGCGTGGGCGGGTTGTAGTACTTGCGGTCGAGATCGCTCTGCTTCTGGCGGGCCACCTTCTTCTCGGCCTTCTTCTGCTGCTTCGTCTTCTCTTTAGGCTGCACGCGCACCGAGGCGGCCGCCTTCGACTTCGGCTTCATGGCCGCTGCGCTCTTGCGCGTCTGACCGCGATGCTCGTCGGTCTGGTAACGGTCGTTCATGGGGTTGCGTTGGGACATGGTATGTTGCTCCTTGTTGAATGCTTTTGAACTTCGCAGGTCTGGCAAAGTCAGCGAGAGGCGCTGAGGTGCCCGAGATTGGCGTGAAAGCTTCGCGAAGCGTGCTTGCGCACGTGAGCAAAGCTTGGAGCGCCAAGATCGGGTGCCTCGGCGCCTCGCAGCGTCGAGGACTTCCGTTTGCCGCTAGGCAAACGGAACGAAGGACCGACCGGTGATCTTCTCGTAGGCCTGGATGTACTTCTCGCTCGTGCGATCGATGATGTCCTGGGGCAGGCGGGGCGGGTTGCCTTGGCGGTCCCAGTTGGCGTTCAGCCAGTCGCGCACGAACTGCTTGTCGAAGCTGGGCTGGTCCTTGCCCTCGGCATATTCGTCGCCCGGCCAGAAGCGGGACGAGTCGGGGGTCAGCACCTCGTCGGCAAGGATGATCTGGCCGTTCAGACGTCCGAACTCGAACTTCGTGTCGGCGATGACCACGCCGCGCTCGGCCGCGTGGTCGCGTGCCGTCGTGTACACCTTGAGGGCCAGGTCGCGCAACTGGGAGGCGTCGTCCTCGCCGATGATCTCCACGAGGCGCTCGAAGCTGATGTTCTCGTCGTGGTCGCCGATTTCGGCCTTCGTCGACGGCGTGAAGATGGGCTCGGGCAGCTTCGACGAGTTCACGAGGCCCTCGGGCAGCTCGATGCCGCACACGGTTCCCTGCTTCTCGTACTCTTTGAGGCCGCTGCCGGCCAGGTAGCCGCGCACGATGCACTCGGCGGGGAACATGTCGGCCTTCTTCACCAGCATGAAGCGCCCGCGCAGGTAGTCGGAGTACGGCTTGAACTGCTCGGGCAGGTCGGCCACGTCGGCGGATATCAGGTGGTTCTCCACCACGCCGTCCAGGAGCTCGAACCAGAAGCACGACAGTTGCGTGAGCACCGCGCCCTTGTGCGGGATCTCGTCTTCCAGAATGTAGTCGAACGCGGAAATGCGGTCCGACGCCACCAACAAGAGCTTGTCCCCCAAGTCGTAGAGGTCGCGCACTTTGCCTTGCGCGTCGGGCTTGATGTCCATTCCGGTCATGCTGCTCTGTCCTTTCATCGACACGCCGCGCGCTCTCCTCGGGCCGCAGCGTTTTTCATGCGCGCCTCATTATCGCGCAGTTTGGCTATCTATGCCCCTTCGGGCGCTGTTTTTCTTTGCCCTTCGCAACCTTCGGCACCTTTGCCTGCTTGGGCTTCTGCTGGCGCGCCTTGGGCGTGCGGCCCTCGTCGTACAGCGGGATGTGGATGGTGAAGCAGGCGCCCTCGTCCTTGCGGCCCTCCACCTGCACCCAGCCGCCGTGTCGGTCGACGATCTCCTTCACCACGGCCAGGCCGATGCCCAGGCCGCCGCTCTCGCGGTTGCGTCCGGCATCGGCGCGCCAGAAGCGCGAGAACACCATCTTGCACTCCTCGGGCGAGAGGCCGATACCCGTGTCGCGCACCGCGATGGAGGCCATGAGGTCGCCCCGCTTCACCTGCACGGTGATGTGGCCGCCCTCGGGCGTGTAGCGAACGGCGTTCGAGATGAGGTTGGCCGTGGCCTGGCGTATCATATCGGCGTCGCCCAGCACGCGCACGCCCTCGTCGGCCTGGTACTCCAATGTGAGGCCCGAGTCGGTGACGAAGGCGTCGTGCGTGGCGATGATGCCGCTGATGAGCTGGCCCACGTCCACGACCTCCTCCTTCATGGGGTTCGCGCGGTTCTCCAGGCGCGAGAGCTTCAGCAATGAGTCCACCAGGCGGCTTAGGCGCTGCACCTCCGAGTTCACCGTCTCCAGGTGCTCGGGGTCGGCCTCGAAAACGCCGTCCACCATGGCCTCCACCGTGGATTGAATGGCCATGAGCGGCGTGCGCAGCTCGTGCGCCACGTCGGTGGTCAGGCGCCGCTCCAGCTCGCGGTCCTTCTCCACCGAGTCGGCCATCTCGTCGAACGTCTCTCCCAGGCGTGCGATCTCGTCCTCGCCGTGCAGATCGGTGCGGGCGGACAGGTCACCTTCCTTGATGGCCTTCGCCGTCTTGGTCATGCGGTTGATGGGGCCCACCAGGTTGCGGGCGAACAGGAAGCCGATGCACGAGGCCAGCAGGATGGCCATGGCGGCCGCGAAGAACATGGCCTGGTAGGACTTGTTGCGGAACTCCTCGTCGGTGGAGCGCAGCAGCGTATCGGAGCCGAGCACCCACACGCTCACCGAGCCCACGGCCTGGGTCATCTCGTTGTCGGGGCTCTTCACCTCGATGGGCACCGTGACCATCTGCTCGGGCTTGGCATGCTTGGGCACGAGCGACACCCCGCCGGCGGCGTCCTCGCCATTCTCGACGAGCGTGGAGTCGAACACAACCGACTGCTCGCTGTTCGCGGGCACCGTGTTGTCCACGACACGCATGCCGATGCTCGGCGTGACGTTGACCATGTAGCGCGCGGGCGCGAGCGTCTGCGCGTCGAACGTACCCGACTTCTCGTAGTTCGCCGCAATGTCCTTGGCCACGGACTCGGCGGTCGACACCATGTTCTCGCGCGTGTACGTTTGGAAATGCTGCTCCCACACGAACGACACCACGCCGATGGCCACCAGGGCGGTCATGGCCGCGATGAAGGCGAACGCCGCCGTCACGCGCGTCGTATACGACAGGTTGTCCCAACCCGGGCGCTTGCGCTTGCCCGCACCGGCGTCGTCCGCGCCCGCCTTGCCGATGGGTCCGGTCGTCGCCGAGTCTTGCACGCTTCGCTCCTCCTGCACGGTTATGCGCTCACGCTCGAGGCGCTCACGCGGTGCTTACTGCTGGACTTTGGTCGGGTCTTCGAAGCGGTAGCCCACGCCGTGAACGGTATGCAGCCATTTCGGGCTGCGCGGGTTGTCGCCGATCTTCGCGCGCAGGTTCTTCACATGCGAGTCGATGGTGCGCTCGTAGCCCTCGAAGTCGTAGCCGAGCACCTTCTCCACCAGCTCCATGCGCGAGTACACGCGGCCCGGGTACCGCGACAGCGTGGTTAGCAGCTTGAACTCGCTGGCCGTGAGGTCGATCTCCTCGCCGTTCACCAGCACCTTGTGGCCCGACACATCGATGGTGAGCTCGCCGAACTCCAGCACCTCGCGCTGCGGCTCGCTGTCGGCGTGCACGCGGCGCAGCAGGGCGCGGGCGCGGGCCACGAGCTCGCGCGGGCTGAACGGCTTCACCAGATAGTCGTCGGCGCCCAGCTCCAGGCCGATGATGCGGTCCTCCACCTCGCCCTTCGCGGTGAGCATGATGATGGGCACGTCGGAGTTGTCGCGGATGGCGCGGCAGACGCGCTCGCCCGGCACACGGGGCAGCATGAGGTCGAGGATGACCAGGTCGAAGTGGTGCTTCGAGAACTCCTCAAGGGCCTCCTGGCCGTCGCCGACCGCCGTCACCCAGTAGTTCTCGCGCTCGAGGTAGGCCGTCACCGCATCGCGGATGGCCTTCTCGTCTTCAACAAGCAGTATACGTCGCGTCTCGTTGCTCATGGATACCACCTCAAGTCGTCACCGGCTCGGATCCCACCTGGCCGCGTATCCCATACGCGCTCCGCTCCGAGCGTTCAGGTCGTGTTTGCGTTTATTGTAGCAATTACCCCTGAAGCAGCTGGAACCTGTGCGGGAAATGACACAATATCCACCATGGTAACCCGCAGATCAACACATGCCCACCACGCGAAACCCAGCCGTGTCGGCGCGCGCAACGCACAGCGCCGCAATGCGACGCCAGGCGGCGGCACCTACGCCGGCGGCAAGCCCAACCCCCGCGGCGGCCACGTGGGAAACGTGGGCGGCCTCGGCAGCGGCGGCCTGGGAGGATCGGGCGCCTCGCGGCAAGCAGCACGCAGGAGCGCCGCGCAGAAGGCCTCCGTCGTGCCCGGCGGTGCGCTCGGCTCCGGAGGCGTGCACCGGCGCGGCACAGACGGCGCAGGCTCCGGTTCCGGCGGTGGCGGCGTCCACGTTCCCACGCCGAACGGCGGGGAGATCCTGCTCACGCGCCGTCACTTCCTGTTCGGCGCCATCGGCGTGACCGCGCTCGCGGCGGCCGGCGGTGCGGCCTCCGTGGTCCTCAAGCAGCGTGAGGAGGCTGCCGGCAACGTGACGGTGCTCGAAGTGCCCGCCTCGGCCGTGACCACGCTGAACACGTCCGATTCCGAGAGCGCGTTCGCCCTCGTGGAGGATGCCGCCACCCGCATGGGCCTGTCCGTGCGAGCCGAGCTGCCCTACGGATCGCTCGTCTGGGCGAGTGGCGACGACGTGGCCGCCTGCCTGCTGCCTACGGAGGAGGCGAAGCCGCTCGCGCAGGTGGGGCTGCTGTCGCTTGGCAGCGGAAACCTGTCGACGGTGCTGGAAAAGGCCGTGGGCCAGGACGAGGGCTTCGAGATCTACGACGTGCGCGCCACGGCGTCGGGCCTCGTGTGGACGGAGGCCGACATCCTCGACGGTCTTTGGCGCGTGTACACGGCGCGCCTGACCGACGGCGTGGCCGGCGATCCGCGCCTGGCGGACGAAGGTGACGGCCAGTGGGAGACCCCCACGATCGCAGCATCCGGCGCCTACGCGTTCTGGCAGATCCTGCCCAAGGTCGACGGCGACTACAGCGCCGAGGACTCCCTGGTCAAGCGCGCTTCCCTGGGATCGGGCGACGTCGAGACCGTCTACACGTCCCACGGTAGGCCGTGCACGCCGCCCTACGCGCTGGCCGACTCCGTGGTCATCACGCCGCGCGCGGACACTCCGGGCACGTACTACCAGCTCACCCGCCTGGATGCCGCATCGGGCAGCGTGCTGGACACCATGGTGCTGCCACGCTCCATGCGCCCGCTGGAGGCGGGCTACGGCGACAACGGGTTCTCGTTCTCGTTCGACGCCTGGTACAACTACGGCGACGGCATCTCCCAGATCGGCACGTACACGCCCGCGTCCCCCGTTGCGGACGGCAACTACAGCGGCGCACCTTGGTTCTCGTTCAGCCTCGCGCCCACGGCAGCCCCCGCCTGGTGCGGCGGATGCTTCATCGTCAAGTCGAAGCGCACCGTGTGCGGCATCGACTTGGAGACGAACGAGTACTTCGCCCTCCAGCCCGAGAACGGCGCCGACGACTACGGCGAGTACCTGGCCACCACCGGCTCGCAAGGCTCCATCGTCACCTACGCCAACATCGACGACAAGCCCATCGACGGCGAGCCGAAGAAGTACTGCCTGGTAAGGGTGTGGAAGCCGGTCGGGTAAGGGAAAGGCGCGCCTGGCAGGAAGGCGACGCAACGTCGCTGCGCTTCTTGAAATAAAGGAGCCCTCCGAATGGAAAGCTCCTTGCTCGCGTTCGTGTGGCGAAACGGGACGCTTAGAACTCCAGCTCCTTCAGGCGGTCGAACACCACGTCTTTGCGGGTGAGGAAGTCCCAGGGATCGAAAATCTCGTCGAGCACCTCGGCCGAGAGGTTCGCCTCGGGGTCGGCCTCGAGGTTCTCGCGGTAGGTGGGGCCGTCCACGGCGTTCTGGATGTCCTCCCACACCTTCATGGCGTTGCGCTGCACGATGACGTAGGCGTCCTCGCGGCTGATGCCCATGTCCACGAGCGCCAGCAGCACCTTCGAGCTGAAGATGAGGCCCTTCGTGCGCCACAGGTTGTGCTCCATCTTGGCGGGGTAGGTCTGCAGTCCGTCGAGCATCCACTGCATCTTGCCGAACATGTAGTCGAGGGCGATGAAGCTGTCGGCCAGCGCTACGCGCTCGGCGCCGGAGTGGCTGATGTCGCGCTCGTACCACAGCGCCACGTTGTCGAAGGCCACCTGCGCGTTGGACTTCACGGTGCGGGCCAGGCCGCAGACGCGCTCGGCCGTGATGGGGTTGCGCTTGTGCGGCATGGCACTGCTCCCCTTCTGGCCCTTCGCGAACGGCTCCTCGGCCTCGATGACGTCGGACTGCTGCAGCAGGCGCACCTGCATGGCGATGGACTCCAGCGTGGATGCCGTCACCGCGAGGCCGGCCATGACCTGGGCGTGGCGGTCGCGCGCCAGCACCTGGGTGGACAGCGGGTCGGCCTCAAGCCCCAGGCGCTCGCACACGAACTGCTCGACGAACGGGTCGATGCTGGAGTACGTGCCCACGGCGCCGCTGATGGCGCCCGTGGCGGCCACCTTGCGAGCCTCCTCCATGCGGGTCTGCGCGCGCTTGAGGGCCCAGGCCCAGCTGCCGAACTTCATGCCGAACGTCATGGGCTCGGCATGGATGCCGTGCGTGCGGCCCACGCACAGCGTCTCCTGGAACTCGAAGGCGCGGCGCTTGCACGTCTCGCCCAGCTGCTTGATGTCTTCGAGGATGATGTCGATCGCCTGCGTGATCTGGTAGGACAGCGCCGTGTCGCCCAGGTCGGACGAGGTCATGCCGTAGTGCACCCAACGGCTGGGCGGCTCTTGGCCCTCCGGCACGTCGGCGTCGATGTACTCGGCCATGTTCGTGGTGAACGCGATGACGTCGTGGTTCGTCACCTTCTCGATCTCGTCGATGCGCTCAACGGTGAAGTCGGCATGCGCGCGGATCCACGCGGCCTCTTCCTTCGTGATGCCGGACTTCCCCAGCTCGGCCTGCGCCTCGCAGGCCAGCACCTCGATCTCCTTCCAGATCTCGAACTTGTTCTGCAGCTCCCAGATGGCGCCCATTGCCGGGCGCGTGTAACGGTTGATCACGCCGGTCCCTTTCCCACGTCGTACCTGATGGCAACCAGCATACCGCAAACAAGCCCCCGGGCGACGCACTTCACGGAAAGTGTCGAGCCTTGAGCGCGACGCCCTTGACTTGCTTATCCTCGATCAAGTAGTATATATTTCCTATAGAAATACTAGGCATTCAAGAGAAGGGCGGGCGAGATGGAGGAAAGCAGGGAGGGCCGCGTGCGGTCGGTGAACACGTCACGGCGCAAGGGCGGCCGGAAGACGCCGTGTGCGGGCGGTGCCGCCATCGAGGCGAACCGCGGCGTGGCGGGCGACGCGCACGCCGGCGACTGGCACCGCCAGGTATCGCTACTGGCGTGGGAGTCCATCGAGAAGGCGCAGGCCATGGGCCTCGACGTGGCGGAGGGCGATTTCGCAGAGAACGTCACCACCGAGGGTATCGACCTGCTGGCATTGCCGTTGGGCACGCGCTTGCGCGTGGGCGGGGCGCTCTTGGAGCTCTCGCAGATCGGCAAGGTGTGCCACACGAAGTGCGCCATCTACCACCTGGCCGGCGACTGTATCTTCCCCCGCGAGGGCGTGTTCTTCGTGGCGCTGGAGGACGGCGAGGTGAAGCCCGGTGACTCCGTGCAGGTGGTCGCGCTGGGCGACGGCACCTGCGCCCACACCCCGCCCGAGGCCCTCGAGGAGCTGCGCGCGGCGCGCGAGGGATAGGAGGAGCACACCCAGGTTGCGCCGATAACCAACGGGGCCGGCCGCAGCGTCGGCAGCGTTCCGGCGGCCGGCAGGCCGCCGGAACCTAGCGCCGCCGGAGCCTAGAGCCCCTTGAACAGGGAGCGCACCTCGTCCAGCACTTCGGTGTCGGCTACGACGATGGCCTTGTCGCCGGGGTAGAGCACGGTTTCCTCGCCCACCACTTCCACGTTGTCGTCGTCTTTGGGCGACACGGCGGCTATCAGGCTGTTCTCCGGCATAGGCACGCTTTCGGCCAAAATGCCGGCTTCGTTGGAATGGAAGCGCATGCGCGGCACGGTGATCTCGGTGAGCACCACGTTGCCGTGCGTGAGCGATGAGGCCACGCTCACGCTGCCCAACAGCGTCTCCTCCTCGATAAGGTTCGCGATGAGCGTGGTGGACGACACGCTCTCGATGCCCACCTCGCGGAAGATGCGCAGGTTCTTCGGATTGTTAACGCGCGCGATACAGCGCGGCACGTTGAACACGCGCTGGGCGATCTCGCACGACACCAGGTTGTCGTCGTCCTGGCCCGTGGTGGCCACGAACACGTCGGCCTTGCGGATGCCGGCATCCTCCTGGTACTTCGAGTCGCACCCATCGCCGTGGATAACGAGGTAGCGTCCTTCCAGCACGATGGACAGATGGTCGGCCGTCTGCAGGTTCTCCTCGATCACGGCCACGTCGTTGCCGCTTCCCAGCAGCACGCTGGCCAGGTACTCCCCGATCTTGCCGCCGCCGGCGATAACGATGTACATGGAATTCTCCTAGTCCTGAATGTAGCGAGAGAACGCCCCGATCAGCTCATGGCGCACGCAGGCGAGCACGGAATCTCCCTGGTAGAGGATCGAGTCGCGCGTGGGAATGGACGAAGCGGAGCCGTCGGCACGCTCGAACGCGATGATGCGTATGTCATGGTCGCGCTCCATCTCGGACACGCGGATGGTAGGGTGGTCGGTGTCGCGCCAGCTCAGGTCGAGCGAGAAGCGCAGCACCTCGAACTCGCCGAACGTGTCGATGTGCGCGCCGTGGCCCGACACGATCTTGCTGAACACGTCCTCGGCAACGAGCGACGTGCCGCACACGTGGTCGATGCCCAGCTGCATGTAGGCGCGCTCGTGGTCGGGGTTGTACAGGCGGGCGATGACATGGGGCACGCCGTACAGGCGGCTGCCCACCTCGGCCACCATGAGGTTCGTGTTGTCGAACTGCGTGACGGCCGCAATGACGTCGCAGTCCTCCACGCCGGCCTTCACGAGCGTCTCCTCGTCGAAGCCGAGGCCCTGCACCGTGGAGCCGTTGAAGTTGCGCCCCAGGTTCGCGAACGCGTCGGCGTTCTTGTCGATGACGCACACGTTGTTGCCGTTGTCCGACAGCATGTTCGCCAACTGCGAACCCACGCGGCCGCAGCCGACGACGATCACGTTGCTCATAACGGTCCTTTCACCAAGCGCCCTCGCGCCGATTTCCTGCCGTGCCCTAGCATACTGCAAGCCCCGCGCGCAGGAAAGCGACGAAACCCGCCCGTAGAGCAGCTACAGGCAGGCTGGCATCATGGGTTCCGAGGCTGAAAACAGTTTCGCCGGCCCGGCGGCCGGCGAAACGTTTAGATCATCTGCATCTGGCCCAGCGTCGCGTTGAACCAGTGGTCGTAGTTCGGCGGGCAGTACTTCATCGCCGCACCGTACGTGATTGAGTATCCGTAAGCGCTCGCAAGTCCGGCCACATGGGCGTTGATGGCCTCTTCCCAGCTCCCCCAACTCGACTGGCCCCAGCCCCAGGCGTTGTAAGGCTTGAAGCACACGGCACCCTTCGAGCTCTCGGTGTTGGAGATGGCGGGCGACCAACGCGGGTCCACGCCGTATTCCCAGGCGGCCGTGGCGAACGTCACGCCCTGCCCCGCCAGCGGCGAGCCGGAAAGATAGGCGTCGATGCGCTGGGACCACGTAGAGATGAAGGCCTCCTTGCCCACGGAGAAGTCCACATCGGGCAAGCTGGCCAGCGCGGAGGCGGCGCTGTCCTGGGCGGCCCTCGCCTGCTGTTCGGCCTTGGCGGCTTCGGCGGCGGCCACGCGGGCGGCCTCCTCGGCGCGGGCGGCCTCCTCGGCGGCGATGCGGGCGGCTTCCTCCTCGGCCTCTATGGCCTCGATGCCCTTGGAGATGTCGCGCTTCGCCGTGCTGGCGAGCACCGTGGCCTCGTGCGCGGAAGAATCGGTCGCGCTCTCGGCGAACGTCGCGGTATCCGCCTCGGACACGGGGGCGCTCATGGCGTCGATGCCGAACGCATCGACTTCCTGCGCGCTGCCGCCAGCGGAGGCGATGCCGAAGCCGATGCACCCGGCGAGCACGATGGACGCGCACCCGACTGCCGCGATCTTCGCGACAATGCTCGACTTCCGCTGCTTGTATCGTCTGTCAGTCAAACCTCGATTACCTTTCAATGAACAGCACACGACCACGCCGCCGGAGCGGTGACAGCGTAGTAGGTTGTAAGGGGTGGTTGCTGCCGAAGGGGCGATATGCTGTTTTGTCGAGGTGTATTTTAGCCCATGGGACCCCGCGTAGGCAAAAAAGTGTGGAGACGGCCTCCACGTTTTGTTCGCTTGACAAACAGGAAAGCCGCAGATGCGCAGGTGGTTATGCATCCTCGGCGGGCGCTCGTCTTTCGAACAGAGCCACGGTTGACGGAGCGCGGAGTGCAAGCGACAACGCTAGCGAACAACCGCAATGCTCACTTCGAAGGGAAAGGCGAACTCGCGGCCGTAGGGCAACGTGAGCACGATGAGGTCGTTCGGCCCCGGCACCGAGAACCACAGCACCCCCAAGACGCAGAACGCCACGAAGCACAGCCCTGCCAGCAGGGTCCACCACGGCGCATGCAGTGCGCCGCCAATGACGAAGAACCCCACCATCATGAGCAGCAGCGGCCATAGGTTCAGAAACATGAGCTGCAAGGACGTCCAGCCCACTACGCCCAGGCTGAAGAGCAGCAGCGTGGCACCCAGACTGAAGAGCATGAGACCGTCCACGAATTGGAGCATGCGGCGCCCCGGCACCCCCGGGACCACCATCTGCACGATGCCGATGATGGCAAGGACAAGCGGCCAAAACTGCCACCATGACACCCCGTCGATGTTCTCGGCCAACAGCGCGGCTATGCCGAAGAACAGCAGGAACGACCCGGTGAACACGGCCGCCTTCACCCCACCGTTCCGCCGTGGCTGCTGCATCGTCACGGGCGGCGGCACGGCCGCACCGTCCGGTGCGCGCCAGCTGCTCGGCGCCCCGGCCTGCAGCGGATCTGCGTAGCCGCCCGGCACCTGGGGCGATCCCCCTTCCACCGGTTCCCGTCCTGCATTCGGCGGCGCCTGCCAGTTGGGTGACTGCCAACTGGGCGGCTGCCAACCGGGCGCCTGCCAGCCGGGTGCCTGGCTTTGCGCCCGGTGCGCCCACGCGGCAGCCTCGGCCGTGGGCGGCTCGGGGGGCACGTGGCCCGTGCCCGCATAGGCGTCGTAGGGGAGGTGCTGCTGCGCAGCCGCCGCCTCGGAGGCGGCGCGAGCGGCGTCGTCGGCGCGGTTCCGCGATGCGCCGACATCCACGGAGCCGTACGTGTCCGAGTGCACGGAATGGGGCTCGACCTCCACGGGGCCGGCCTCGTTGGGAGCCAGGGGCAGGATTGCCCACAGCGCCGCGTAGGCGACGGCGAACAGGCCCGCCGTAGACAGCGTGAGCGCCACCGTGAGGATGCGGGCGACCAGCGGATCGAAGCTGAAGTACTCGGCAACGCCGGCGCACACGCCCCCGACGAGCGCATTGCGCGAGCGGTAGAGTCGCTTCTCGGTGTTCACGCTGCCTCCTGGTCGAACCTTCGGCGCCGCACTATCAGTGGGAGGCAGGATGCTCGGCTTTTTCGGCAACGGCTTCGGCAGGACCGCGGCCCGCGTCTTCCTCAGCCTGCACGGCCGACGCATTGCCCGCACCCACCTCGCGCGTCACCCGGATGTTCGAGATGCGTCTGCGCCGCATGGCCTGGATCTTGAACCGGTACCCACCGAACTCGAACTCATCGCCCACCTGGGGAACGAAGTCGATCATGCCCATGAGCCACCCGGCCATGGTCTCGTAGTCATCCGACTCCGTAACGGGCCAGCCAAGCTTCAGCGCATCCTCCACGGGGAAGCGCCCGTCCACGAGCCACGTTCCGTCCGACAGCGGCGTGATGAACTTGTTCTCGATGTCCGACTCGTCGATGATCTCGCCGACGATCTCCTCCACAATGTCCTCGACCGTAATTAAACCATCGGTGCCACCGTACTCGTCAACCACGATGGCCATCTGTTGCCTATTCGTTTGCATCTCGGAAAGAAGCGGGAAGAGGTCTTTCGTCTCGGGCACGAACAGGGCCTCGTAGGCGTAGGCCACCACCGGCTCGTTCTCCTTGCCGTCCATGAGGGGCGCGAGCAGGTCCTTGTAGTGCACGATGCCGACGATACGGTCGATGTCCTCGTGAAACACGGGCAGTCGCGAGTAGCCGGTGCCGCGCATGCGGTCGACGGCCTGACGCACGGTTTCCGTATCCTCCACGAGGATCATGTCCACGCGCGGCTGCATGATCTCGTGCACGGTCATGTCCCCTAAGTCCAAGATATCGTGGATCATGCGCTTCTCTGCGGGCAGCAGCTCGTCATTGTCCGTGACCATATACTTGATCTCTTCTTCGGACACGCTCTGGCGCTCGTCGGCGTTCTTGATGCGCAGCAGGCGCGACAGGCCGTTGGCCGAGGCCGAGGTCAGCGCCACGAGCGGACGCGCTACCTTCTGGAACACCATCAGGGGGCCGGCCACCGTCTTGCTCACGCGCTCGGCATCGGCCAGCGCCATGCGCTTCGGCACGAGCTCGCCCACCACGATGCTCAGGTACGACACGATGAGCGTGATGAGCACGGGGGCCAAGCCGGGTGCGATGATCGAGAGCCAGCCAACGCCGAAGCCGGACAGCCACTGGGCCAGCGGATCTGACAGGTTCGTGGCCGCCGCAGCGGACGCGAAGAAGCCCACGAGCGTGATGGCCACCTGAATGGTGGCCAGGAACTGCCCCGAGTCGCTTGCCAGTCCCAACGCGCGCTGGGCCTTCTTGTCGCCCTCGTCGGCCTCTTTCTGCAGCAGCACGTGCTTGGCGTTGACCAGGGCCATCTCCGACATGGAGAAGTAGCCGTTAACCAGAACGAGCAAAAACGTGACGACGATGCTTATCCCTATGTCCATGAAAGCGAAACTCACTCCTTCTAAGCGATGCGGATGCATGCGAAGCCGCCTCTGCGGCCCGCGTTCGCGCTTTCGCGCCTCGCCGGAGGATGGGAAGGGGTACGGAGCCGCTTCCACCCCGGCAACCGTGGGGCTGTCATGCCCGCGCGCTCGTGCACGCGCCGCTTACATAATATAGAAGGCGATGGCCAAGAACTGGCAGACCGTTCCGGCCAGCACCCACAGGTGGAAGATGGAATGCATATAGGGAACCTTCTTCAACACGTAGAAGATGCAGCCTATCGTGTAGCACACGCCGCCGCCCACGAGCAGCCACAGGCCCGGCCCCCAAAGCGCTGCGACGAGCGGCGGCAGGAACCAGACGACGCACCACCCCATGAGCAGGTAGAGCACGGCGGATATCCAGCGCGGGCGGAACACCCAGAACGTCTCGCTGGCCACGCCCGCCAGCGCCACGGCCCACACGAACGCGCACAGCCACAGGCCGCCCGAATCGGCGAGCGAGATGAGGCAGAACGGCGTGTAGGAACCGGCGATGAACAGGTAGATGCAGCTATGGTCGAGCACCTTGAATACCTTTTTCGCCTTGTCGACGGCGATGGCGTGGTACAGCGTGGACATGGTGTACTCGAGCAGCATGGAGTAGGCGTACACGAGCGCGGCAACAAGATAGGTGCTCTCGGGATGGGCGGCTGCGCGCACGGCCAGGAACGGCAACGCCGCCAGGGCGAGCACGATGCCTATGCCATGCGAGATGGAGTTGGCTATCTCCTCCCCCACGGTGTACTCGCGAACGACGTGGCCCTCGCCCAACGCGCTTACCGAGGAATGGGCCGCGGCGGGCGCCGTGGCCGCGGCGGGCTTGCAACCCGCGGGGGTTTCATCCGGAGGCTCCGGCAAAGGGGAAGTGCTACTTCGGCTGTCCGATGCATCGGGTGTTACCTGTGCGCTCATAATGCCTCACTCTACCACATTTCCCCGCGGCTTGAGCCAATCGAGCCAGCTGCGGGCATCTTCTTCACAGACGTCGATCAGGCGAATCGTGGTGCCGCCGATGCCGGCCGCGGTTCGGGCGCTCACGGTGGCCGTGCGGGCGCGGCGCTGGAACGGGTTCGTCTTCGTGTAGCCGAACTGGATCTTCTTGCGCGGGAAGCTCACGGTCTCACGCGCGAAGCCGCCGTTGCTCACCTGCATGAAATGCTCGTTGTACGCGAACCCGGAGCCTCGGAACCACAGAACGGCACCCACCAAGTCCAACACGAACAGCACGAGGCACAGCGCATAGCCGATGAAGGCGCCGGTGTTGATATAGAAGAGGATCGTGAGGCCATCGGCGTCAGGTACGATGAATGCGTTCGAGCACACCTGCCCGATGGCGATGACGACGGCGAGCCACAGCCCCGTTCCCTGGATGATGCCGCGACGGATGAGCGCGCGGCGCAGGGCCACGGGCGCCACGGGCGTGCTCTCCACCGGCACGCCGGCGAACTCGGGCACCAGCCCTGCGAGGATCTCGGGCACGCGGCTCATCTTCACGAAGGGATGCACCACCAGGCCCTGGCTCAGGCTCTTCTGCTGCTCGTCGGAGCCTTCGGCCGCCGCATCGATCTTGCCGAGCGAGAGCTCGCAGTATCCCAGCAAACGGCGGATGAAGCTCTGCTTCACGATGACCGACTGGACGCGGTCGACGCTCACGCCCTGGAACTGGTGCTGCAGCAGGCCGCGCTCCACCTCTATGCGGTTGTCGCGCCGACAGGCGCGGAAGCCGCCGAACGAGATGGCGCTGCCCACGATGGACAGAAGCCACATCACGGCTGCGACCACCAGCACCAAGGCCACGCCGGCGGCCACGAGGTTGCCGCCGAACAGCTGGCCGCTTAAAAGCATGAACTGACCGACGATGGGATCGACCATGCCGGTGAGAACCGGCGCCATCTGGCTGGCGAACTGGGCCGCCCCGCCCAGGATACCCAAGATGACGAGCACGAACGCCGTGTTGTTCGAAAGGCCGGTGAACAAAAGCTCCTTGTTGCTCAAGCCGTACTCGTAGGTCACCTTGCCGGTGTCGACGGCCGACCCGCCGAACACACCGCGCACGTCCGTCCATATCTCGGCCGGCGCGTCCAGCACGTTGTGGGGAGCCTGCCCGGCGGCCCCCGCTCCCGCCGCCGCCGCTTGGCCGGCCGCTCCCGCCTGGGGCAGCACCACGCCGCTTGCAGCCGCCACGGCCACGGCAGCCTCCTGGGGCGCCATGCCCTCCTGGACGGCCATCGCGTACTGCTTGCGCGCGAACAGCTCGGTGCGCAGCTGCTCGGCCTGCGATTTCTGCACGTAGGGCACCTGAACGGCCTTGTTGTTCGAGCCGCCCGCCGTGTCGATGCTCACCGTGCACACGCCGAACAGGCGCTGGAGCAGCGACGCGCGCTGATCGACCGACTGTATGCGCTGGTAGGGCACGTGAACGCGCTTCTTGTTGAAGATGCCCGAGTACAGGTTGAACTCCTCGGGGCCTATGACGTAGTACAGGTGCTTGTACGACAACCACTGGAAAAGCGCCACCAAGCCGATGATGAGCACGAGGCCCAGCACGATGGCGCCGATGACCAGCATGAGCAGGGGAAGGTCGCCGCCTATGGTCTCGCCATCGGCCAACGCCCCCACGAACCCGGAGAAGCCCGAGACGAGCACCACGAAGAACATGGCGGCCCCTGCCTGGATGCTGCCGAGCCAGATGTAGCTGTGATGCACATGGTGGCGCGGCGGCCCCTGCGGCGGGTACGGTTGGCCAGGATACGGCGCCGGCTGCTGCGGGGGATACGGCTGCCCCGAGGGCGCAGGCGGTTGCCCCGTGACGGGATCGTTCCAGCAGGGCTGGCCGGGATACGGCTGGTTCGGCGGCTGCTGGTTGAAACCGGGCTGAGGCTGGCCGAAAGGGGGCCGTGCAGGTTGCTGGTTGTCGGCCATCACACGTCCTCCTGGGCGAGGCGCGCAAGCTCGGCCGCCTTGTCGCGCAGCTGCTCGGCGGTCTGGCTGTCGAGCCCCGGTATCTCGTGCTCGCCCGCAGCCGTGGCCACCGTAACGCTGGCCAGGCCGAACGCGCGCAGGATGGGCCCCTGGCGCGTGTCGGTGTTCTGCACGCGGATGAACGGGATGACGAAGCGCTTGCGCCACACGATGCCGCGCGCGATGTCCAGGTAGTCGTCCGAAAGCTCGTAGCGCCACCGCATGAAGCGGATGGGCGGCAGCACGACCAGCCATACGACCATGCCCACCACGTACAGGGCAGCCAGCGCCGCCAACACGACGAACATCCACCCGGCCGACTCCACCGCCGCGGCGATGGCGAACGGCACGAAGCAGCACAGGAACACCACCGTGAGCCATATGGCATCGTTGATGCGCCACACGTTCTTTATCTTAGGATTAAGCTGGTTTGCAGGCAGGTCTCTCATGAACGTCCTCCACTCGAACTATATGCGTCCTTATCATACCAGAGCACCCGATTGCGACCGATGCGATCGCCCAGCTTGTAACGTGGTTTTTGCTTTACCCGCCGATGCGGTCAGACCCCTTCGCACGGCTCCCGTGCAACGGAGCAGGTGGCGCCGAGCCGTAGGGTCCGATGCAGCCCGTTCGACAGCGCCGGCTTCCACCTAAACAAAGGCGCTACGAGAACGAGCGTTTCACGTGAAACATTCGTTCTCGTTTTTTGGCTTCGCGCGTCGTGCAGTATACTTTGAACTCAAAGCGACCGCACGACGAAAGCGAGGGCAAGATGAAGTACGACGAGCTGAAAGACGAGATCAAAGCCGCCATGAAGGCGAAGGACAAGGTTCGGCTGTCCATCCTGCGGCAGGTGCATGGCGAGATCAAGAACATCGAGGTCAACGAGCGGCGCGACATCGAGGACGCAGACGTCGACGCCATGATCAAGCGACTCATAAAGCAAACGCGGGAGACGCTCGACGGATCCATCAAGGCCGGCAACGACCAGGAGCGCACGGACATGCTGTCCGAGCAGGTTGCCATCTTGGAAGGCTACCTGCCCAAGCAGGTGACAGGCGACGAGCTCACCGCGCTCATCGGCGAGGTGCTGGCCGAGACGGGCGCCTCCACGAAGAAGGACATGGGGCGCGTCATGGGCGCCCTCACGCAGAAAACCTCCGGCAACTTCGACAAAGCGGCCGCCGCCAAGGAGCTGGGACAGCGCTTGGCGTAGCCGCCTGCGATCCACCGGCGGCGGGGTCGCCTGTGGCGGGTTGGGCGCGCAACAGGATGGTGCAACGGATTGCGGCAGGGGCCAGAGCCCCTGCCCTACAGGATGATCCCCAGGCGGGGCTTGCGCTTGGGGGCTTTCGTTGCGGCCCCTACCGGCGCTCGGCGAATTTGTAGCCCACACGCCATACGGTGATCAGGTACTTCGGCTGAGAGGGATTCTCCTCTATCTTCTCGCGGATCTTGCGCATGAAAACGGTGATGCTGCTCTCATCCACTTCGCTGTCCACGCCCCAGATATGCTCGAATATCTGCGCGCGCGTGAACACCTGCCCGGGGTTCGCGGCCAAAAGCGCCAGGATCTCGAACTCTTTTGCCGTGAGGTCGACCTTGCGCCCGTGCAGACGCGCCTCGTACTGGTTGAAGAACACCTCCAGGTCGCCTGTGGTAGCGCTTCCCTCGCGGTTCACGGCCTTCGCGAACGCGAGGTCGTCCTTGTGGCGGCGCAGATGCGCCTCGATGCGCAGCAAGAGCTCGTCGGGGCTGAACGGCTTGACCACGTAATCGTCGCCCCCGGCCTTGAAGCCGATGCTCTTGTCCACGATATCGCCCTTCGCCGACAGGAAGATAATGGGAATGCGCCGGCCGTCCTCGCGCATGCGGCGGCACACCTCGAAGCCGTTCATGCCGGGCATCATCACATCCAACAGGAGCAGGTCGGGCTTCTCGTCGGCCAGCAGGGTCAGCCCTTCCTCGCCGTCGAACGACGCGCAGAACGCATAGCCCGCATCCTCCACGATGCGCCTCATGAGCACGTGCAAGCTCTCATCGTCGTCGATGAGCATCACTTTCGCCGCATTCCCCATACGGTTCCTCCCCTTCCGCTCGTGCTGCGCACCCGAGCAGCCCATCCTGCAGCTCTCCCTCGCTCCGCGAGGCGCTGCCCCCTTTAGGACGCGCCGCCAGAAACAGCGCCGCGTTCACGCTCGGGCCTCGGTAGGCCCGTCCACCGGGATGCGCACCGCGAACACGCTGCCGCGCCCCGGCTCGCTTTCCACGGAGATGGTGCCCCCGTGCATCTCGGCGTACTCCTTCGCCAGCGAGAGCCCCAGCCCGGTACCATTGTAGCGGCGCGACGCCGACGAGTCGGCCTGCACGAAACGGTCGAAGATGCGCCGCTGGTCCTTCTTCGCAATGCCGATGCCCGTGTCCGCGACGCGCAGCCACACCTGGCCGCATTCGGGATGCCAGCTGATGGACAGGCGCACGTCGCCGCCCTCCGGCGTGAACTTCACCGCGTTGCCGCACAGGTTCTCCAACACGTGGCGCAGCTTCTCGAAATCGGCTGTGATCAGCGGCACGTCGGGGTCGATCTCGCAGGCGAACGCGATGTTCTTTCGGTTCGCCAGCGGCTGCACCACGGCCTGCACCATGCCCGCGATGTCGCCCAAGTCTACCGTTTCCCTATTCATCTCGATCCTTCCGGCGTCGAGCCGGCTCATCTCCAGTATGTCGTTGATCATGAGCAGGAGCGCGCGGCTGTTCGCCTCGATCTCGCGCCGCGTCTCCGCCTCCTTCTCGTCGGCGGGCTCGCTGTTGCGGTTCAGCAGCTCCGTGAACGCGATGATGGACGTGAGCGGCGTGCGCAGCTCGTGGCTCATCATGGCAAGGAACTCGGACTTGTAGCGGTTCTCGTCGCGCAGGCGGCCGTTGGCCTCCTCCAGCTGCGCGCGCTGCCGCTCGAGCACGGCGTTCGCCTCGGCCAGCTGCGCGGTGCGGACCTGCACCTGCGCCTCCAGGTTGCTGTAGATGCCGGCCAGCTCGTGCGCCATCTCGTTGAACTCGGTCATGAGCGTGTTCATCTCGCGCGACGACTCCGTGTGCGCCAGCTCCACGTCCAGATCGCCCGTCTGGATGCGCTCGACGCCCGCCTGGATCTTGCTGAGCGGCCGCGTGACGAGGTAGGTGAGCGCCAGGTACATGATAACCAGGCATGCCACCAACATGCCCCCGAAGAAGATGACGTCCTGCACCACGGCGCTCTTCTCGTTGTCCATGTACACATCGAGCGGGATGACGATGCTGATGGCTCCGCCCACGTCGCCCGAGCGCCAACCCTCCTTCGCATAGCCGGTCACGTCGATCTCGCCGGCGGGCTCCCCGTGGCAATCGAGGCAGTTCCTCTCGATGCGCATGGGCGCCAGGTAGCGGAACACCTCCTCGCCCTGGTACTGCGTGATCTCGTAGAACTCGCGGCAGGTCGGGTCGACGTAGAACGCGTCGAGCGCGCGGGCCTCGAAGGCGTCCGGCTCGTCAGCCTGGTTGCGCGGGTTGAAGTTCACGAACCGCGTGGTGTAGCTGGATTGCGACGTGAAGAGCTGCCCTATGCTGCGACCGGCGATAGCGCAGTGGAGGCCCTGGTACACGCCGTCGTCGGTGTAGGATATCTGCTCGAGGCGGTCCTGGTTCGAGGCCATGAACTCCCAGACGGCGTCCATCTGCTGGGTCAGCACCATGCCCTTTTCGCGCAGCTCGTTTTCCATCTGGGCGCGCTTGTTCTCGGACGTCCAGGCCAGGTTGGCCACGAGCGACACGGCGATCAGCGCGATGATCAGGCCCGCGAACTTCGTCTTCAGCTTTATGTTCCCCATGACGCTCCCCTCCCCTCAAGCGCCTTGGCCCGGCCTCACGCAGAGGCCGCGAGCTCCTCCAGCACGTCGGCGTCGCGCGCGCAGACGAGGGCTGCCAGCTCCGCGAACCGCGGATAGAGGGCCCCGTCCCCTGCGCTGCCCGCCAACCGCTCAGCGAACGCCTCGACCCACGTGAGCAGGTGCTCGCGCAGGAAATCCCGCTGCACGGCGAGCAGGTTAGCGCAGCGCTCCTCGTCGCCCGCCTCAAACGCGGCGCTCGCATCGGCCGCAAGCGTGGCCATGAAGTCGAGCTCAACCGCCAGATGGTCGTCGGCCTCGTGGGGATACCCCGCAGCGGCATAGCCCGCCCGGCGGTAAGCATCCCTCACGGCAAGCGTGCTCTCCTGAAAAAGCAGCGGCTCCCCGGTAGCATACACCGATTCCCACGGCGGTGCGGGGAGCTTCGCCGGGCCGATGAAAAGTTTCGTGTACGCACTGCACAGTCCATCGGGACCGCTTGCAACCGCCTCGGCGATCGCATCCTGCAGGCGCGCGCCCTCGCCGCCCTGGCCGTCGAGCAGCGCGCATTCTTCGCGCGTGTGCGCGTCGGCCACGATGCCGAGCAGGGCGTCGTCGGGCTCGGCCGCGAAGGCCCGCCAAAGGTAGCGGTAGAGAAAACACCGGTTGGCGAGCACGGTGCCCGCCGCATCATCGAAGCGCATATCGTCCCCCTTACGGGCAAGCTGCAGCGACTGGGAGGGAGAAGGCCGCTGCAGCTTGTCGTCGGATGTTACATGAGCGCCGACACGGGGTCGGGCTCGAGCGCCGCCGGCTTGGCCACGATGGCGACGCTCGGCTCGGTCTTCGGCTCGGGCAGGATCGCAACGGCGTTCACCGCATCGGGATGCGCGGCGCGCAGCTCGTCGATCGGCCCGAACTCAAGGGCGCGCATCGGGCACGCCGCCACGCAGGCCGGCTGCTCGCCGTTCGCGCGAAGCTCGATACAGCCATCGCACTTGTGCGTCTTCTGGATCGACTCGATATGCTGGGGCACGCCGTACGGGCACGCCTTCACGCAGTATTGGCAGCCGATGCACTTCTCATCGTCGTGCTGCACCGTGCCGTCTTCCTCGTCGATGTACATGGCTGCGTTGGGGCAGGCCGCCACGCACTCGGGCTTCTCGCAATGGTTGCACGAGCCGGAGTAGTGGTAGGTCTGCACGGCGGGGTACTCCCCCACCTCGAAGTCCGACAGCCTCCTGAAGATCACGCCCATCTCAAGGTCGTTCTTGTCCTTGCACGCAACCTGGCACGTCCTGCAGCCGATGCAGGCGGTCATGTCGAAGTAGAATCCGTTCCTCATCGTCGATCACCTCTCCTGCATCTGCGCTTCGGGGATGCGCGGGGGCTGCTCGCTGTCGGGTGCGAGCTCTTCTTGGTACTTCTCGATGTTGCCTATGCAGGTGTTCCAACCGGACACTCCCTGGCCCGACTGTATCTGCCCCGTGAGGATGTTGTCCGATCCGGCACGGTCGATGCCCTTTTCCTCGTCCATATCGACCCATGCACCGTGGGGCAGGCCGATAACGCCCGGCATGAAGCGCTGCGTGGGGCACGCGGTGCGGAGGCACTTGCCGTGGGGGCTTGTGATCAGCACCGTGTCGCCTTCCTGGATGCCCTTCTCCTGCGCGTCCTGCGCGCTGATGAACACGGGGTTCGGCCAGGTCTCGCGCAGCCATTGCACGTTGTCGAACACGGTGTGGGAGCGGCGCAGGTAATGGGGGTTGTACACCTGGTAGGGATAGTCGCCCTTAACGCCCGCCTCGAAGTCGCTGAACGTGGCCTCGACGCCTTCTTGCGGGGGGACGTAGGTAGGAATGGCCTCGATCTTGCTGTAGCCGATGCCGTTGATGGCGTCACGCAGGGGCGCGCAGTATATCTCCTGCTTGCCGCTGGCGGTTTTCAACGGATTCGCCTCGGGGTCCTGTACGAACTTCTCGTAGGCGATGTAGCTATAGCCGTCGTCGGGCGAGCGGGGTATCTGGTACATACCCTTCTCGATGAGCTCCTTCATCCCGATCACGCCCTCTTGCGGCTCGCCCTCGCACTCCCATTCCTTGATGTCGTCCTCGGTGATGGTGACGAGCGGCTTCTTCTCGCCCGCCTCGTCGACGATGTACGCTCCCACGAACTGGTTGAACAGCTGCTGCTTCACGCCGAAGGGGAACACTTCCTCGGGGTTGAGTCCCAAGCGCTTTCCTATCTCGCTGGCGATCTCCTCGTCGGAAAGGCATTCGTACATCCGGTCGATCACCTTAGAGTGGTAGATGAGCGCCTCGCGGTTGCCCTGGAGGAACCCGCCCTCCTTCTCCCAGTAGGACTCGATGGGCAGCACGAAATCGGAGTAGGCGGCGTTCGTGGTCATGAACAGGGAGTGCGTGACCACGAGGTCGACCTTGCGGTGCGCCTCGATACCCTTGGCCTGGCCGTCGGTGGTCTGGAGCTTAGCGTTCATGCTGTCGTGGTAGATGAGCTTGATATCCACCTCGCGCGGCTCGCCGGGAACCTTTTTCGTGGAACCGCCCGCATAGGTGTACTTGCCGTCGACGATGGCGTTCCACATCTCCGTGTCGTTGATGCTCTCGGTGGCAGCGAGCGGGTTCTTGATGGACGGGAGCTCGCTCGAGCCGGCGCCTATCAGGTACGTGCCGCCGTTGAACGAGCGCGAATGGCACGACAGGCCGCACATGTGGCCCGACTTGCCGAAGTGGCCGCCCATCGCGCCCAGCGTCATGACCAGCTGGGGAAGGCAGTCGGCGTTGTGCGTGCGGGCGGAGGCCCAGGCCATGAGAATGGCGGCCTTGTTGTCCTTGCCCATGAGCACGGCCAGGTAGCGGATGTTCTCGGGGCTCACGCCGCAGATCTTGGAGGCCCACTCGGGCGACTTCGGGGTTCCGTCGTGGGTTCCCAGGACGTAGTCCTTGAAGTTGCCGGCCGGGTCCTCGCCCTCGGGCATGTGGTCGGCGTCGAAACCTACGTTGTGGGTGTTCAGGTAATCCCAGTCTATCAGGCCCTTCTCGCCGTCAAGCTCCAACATGGCGTTCGCGATGCCCAAGAACAACGCCATGTCGGTCGAGGGACGACAGGGAATCCACTCCGCGTCCACGAGCGCATAGGAGTCGTTGTAAAACGGATCGACCGCAACGAACTTCGCGCCGGCCTTCTTCATCTGCAGCAGATGGTAGGCGGGGTTGCCGGCGGACGACCAGGCCGGGTTCGTGCCGAACATGACCACGACCTCGCTGTTGCGCATGTCGAGGCGGTCGTTGATGCCCTCGTTCGGCTGCGGGGCGATGCCCACCACATCGGGCGTGTACGTCCACGCGCCGCGCGACGTGGTGCCCCAGTGGCCGATGTAGCCGCCGTAGAGGCTTAGGAACTTGGAAACGGGGCCGCCGTCGGCGAAGAACGCGCGGTTGCCATGGGCATCCTTGATGCGCTTGATCTCGTCTGCGATGTAGGTATACGCCTCGTCCCAGGAGATACGCTCCCATTCGTCCTTGCCGCGGAGGTCTCCGTGCGCGTTCTCGCCGCCGCCGGGCTGCCAAGACTTGCGCTTCATGGGGTACTTCAGGCGGTCGGCGGACAGCACGTGGTTGCGCTGGGCACGGCCGCGGACGCAGGCTCGCTGCTGCGGGTAGTCGGGGCTGTCCTCGTGGGTGTCGTCGGTCTTCTGGCGTATGACCACGCCGTCCTTCACGAGCGCCTTGTTGAGGCACCGACCGCCGCAGTTGTGCCAGCAAGCCGCCGTGACCCAGGTGCCGTCCGTGATGTTGCGCGCGTCGGCGGCCTCGTCCTTCTTCGCCGGCTCCACCTTGTTGGGCGCGCAGCCAGCCAGGCCGCCTACGGCCAGGGCGGCCGTGGCGGCGGCGCTGGCTTTGACGAAGCCTCTTCTGCTCAGCTCCGAAGACTGCCGAACCTTCTCCATGTAGCTCGTCATCTCTTCCCTCCTTTTTCGTGCTTTCCCCTTGGAGCAGCACCTTATCGGCGCCTTGCGATGAGACTACAAACCGGCGGCGTTAATAGCAATGGCCGCCACCTTGAGTGTTTCTTAAGAAGATGTTTCCCAATTATTAATGATTCCCCTGGTCGTGTTATCCCTGAAACGCGGGAAGGCGGGCCGCTGGGCCCGCCTTCCCGCATGGTCGGCGTTCGCGGTCCGCAAAGGACGGCCGCGCGGAGAGTTTTACAGGTTGCCGAACAGCAGTTCCGTCTCATCGGACCAGGACTCTTCGTCTACGACCCAAGCATCCCCTTGCTTCACCAGGTCAACACCGATGTAGGTCTCGGTCGTGTCCGTGGTCTTCTCCATGGCGGCATTGAACAGCTCGCCGAGCTTGGCCTTAACGGCCGCCTCGTCCATCGAGCCCGCCTCCGTGGAGCGCGAGAACGCCGTGGCGTCCGTCATGAAGGCGCCGGCGAACGCGTACACGTCGCGCATGGTCACGTCGGCATACGTGGTACCGGTGCCATCGCTGCTCGTGTAGGTGCCGTCAAGCTGGTAGTCAAAGTCGGCCAGCAGCCACTGGACGAACGCAACCGGATCTACGCCCAGCTCGGCAAGGCTGTAGCCGGCGCTGTCGGCAAACTCGGCATCGAGCTGGGCCGCAAGCTGTTGCACGAATGCCGGGTCCTGGTTCTTCAGCTTGTCGAGCTCCGCTTGGGCCACGGCCTCGGCCTGCTTCTCGCCCTCGGTGGCAGCGAGCCCGGAGTTCGAATCCGAATAGGGCGCGTTGTCCACCACCGTCACCGAACCGGGATTCGCCGCGATGTAGGCCATGGCGCCGAAGCCGATGACCAGATACAGAATGAACGACAGCACGGAGAGCACGATGCCGATGATGCCGCATACCTTGCCGCCGGTTGCCTTGCCGTCCTTGCCGGCCTCCTTCACGGCCTTCACCGCAAGCACGATGGCGACGATGCCCAGGATAATGCCGAAAAGCGGCGCCCACGCCAGCAGGATGGCAAAGATGCCGCACACGAGCGCGCCCGTGGCCTTGCCGCTCTTGGCGGGCTGCTGGTAGTAGCCGGGAGCGGGCTGGCCGTACGGGTTAAAGGGCTGGCCGGGAGCTACAGGCTGCTGCGGCTGGCCGTAAGGCGCGGCTGGCTGGTACGGCTGCGCAGGCTGGTCCTGCCCCGGAGCGGGCGGGGGAGGCGGGGTGGGCGATGCAGCGGACGGCGCGGTGGGCGTCGGCTCGGGAGCGGATCCGGGAGCAGGCTCGGCAGCGGGCGTCACCTCGCCCCCCGGCTGCTGCGGCTCGGAGTTCTCGGGCAAGGGAACCGTCCGATCTTGATCGTCTGCCATAGTCGTTCCTTTCTGATCAGGCTCGTTATTGCACAATACTCTATCACAATACTAGAGTAAAGTAAGGCCGGCCCGCAAATCGGGCCGGCCTTCGATTCCGCTTTTCGTTGAGGGTTCCGCAGCTTTCGCGTTAGTAGTGCGCCAGGTCGTCGTCCTCGATGCGCCCGCGGAACGTGCGGTAGATGATCACGTGGTACACCAATACCAGCGGCAGGCCCACGCACGTGATGATGGTCATCCACATGAGCGAGAGCTCGGACGACGCAGCGCTCATGAGCGTGATGGACGGGCCCGCGCTGCCGGCCGACGCCACCACGAGGTTCGGGAACATCGAGGCCGCCAGAAGTCCCACCAGGCAAAATGCCGAAACCGACTGCGCGAGGAAGGCGCCCTTGTCGCTTCCCTTGCTGCGCGCCAGCACGATGGACGCCACGATGCCGCCCGCCGCCAGGATGGCAAAGAGCCAACGCACGATGCCGAGCGCCGGGTCCATGGCCGGCTGGATGACGAAGTGCCCGTACACCGACACCGCCAGGAACAGCACGAGCGCCGCGATCTGCAGCGGCAGCCGCAGGCCGGCCGCACGCGCCTGAAGGGCGGACGGCTTCGGGGCCTTGAGCGCGATCCACGCAGCGCCCGCCGCCAAGAACATGGCCAGGCCAAGCAGGCCGCACAGCAGCGTGAACGGCGTGATGAGGCCCAGCAACGGAACGCCCACGTAATCGCCGTTCATATCCATGGGAATGCCCGCATAGATGTTGCCCACGGCCACGCCCAGAAGCAGCGCCGGCAAGAGCGATCCCACGAAGAAGCAGCCGTCCCAGACCTTGCCGTACTTCTTGTCGTGCCCGCGGTACTCAAGCGACACCGCACGCACGATAAGCCCGAACAGCACCAGCATGACCGCCAGGTAGAACCCGCTGAACGTGGTGGCGTACGCGGGGGCGAACGCCGCGAACAGCGCGCCGCCGGCCGTGAGCAGCCACACCTCGTTGCCGTCCCATACCGGCCCGATGCTGCGGCGCACGACGGCCTTGTCGTGATCGTCCTTCGCCACGAACGGGTACAGCACGCCTGCGCCCAAGTCGAACCCGTCGAGCACGAAGTACCCGCCGATGAGCACAAAGATCAGGAAGAACCACAGCACGTTGAAGAAGGTCATCTCCATGGCTACTCACCGCCTTTCGCAGCGACCACCGGATCGCCCACCGGCGCGAAGCCGGGCACGACGTCCTTGCGCTTGGCGTCGTCGGATGCGGCATTGTCGGCTTCGGCCGGCTTCGCCACCGGGCCCTCCTTGATGAAGCGGCCCATGACGCGCGCCCACGCGAAGATAAGGAACACGTACACCAGGAAGAACAGCACCATGGTGACCAGCAGCTCGGGAGCCGACACCGAGGCCGAAGCCGCATCGCCGGTGGCAAGCGCCACGCCCTCGGGGCCGGTGGCCGAAGGGTACACGACCCACGGCTGGCGGCCGAGCTCGGCGGTGAACCAGCCGGTTTGGATGGCGATGACCGGGAACACGGGCGAGATCAGCACGAGGCGCTGCAGCCACCTCATGTTCTTGATGCGGCCACCCTTGCGGTACGAGAACACGATGGCCAGGATGGCCGTGATCATGATCAGGCCGTACATGGCAACCATGATATGGTACGTCTGGAACACGAAGTTCACGGGCGCCGTCTCGGGATCGAGAGCGCCGTACTGCTCCGTCTCGGCCAGCGAGTTCAGACCCTGGTACTCGGTGTCCCAGGTGCCCGTAGCCAGGAAGCTGGTGCCGCCGGGGATGGCGAACGGGGTGATGACCTGCTGACTCTCCTCGTCCACCCAGCCGAACAGGTACAGCGGCGGGACCTCGTCGTCGTACATGCCCTCCATCATGGCCAGCTTCGTGGGCTGCTCCTCGGCCACGACCACGGCCGACGCGTGCGCCGTGAAGATCATGACGCAGCTGGTGACGATGCCCACCACGGCGCCGATGCGCATGGTCTTCATGGCGAAGTCGGCGTGCCTGCCCTTGATCAGGTACCACGCGCTCACGGCCATGGCGGCGAACGCGCCCATGATGAGCAGCGCAACCACCACGTGGCTATAGCGGGCCATGAGCGACGGGTTGAGCGCGGCGCCCAGGAAGTCCGTGATGACGGCCTTCGACCCGTCGGCCGCAAGCTCCGCGCCGGCCGGCGTCTGCATCCACGAGTTCGCAATGAGGATCCACAGGGCGGAGAGGCACGAGCCGAACCACACGAGCCAGGCGCTCACCAGGTAGAACTTCGGCGACACGGTCTTGCGTCCGAACAGCAGGATGCCCAGGAACACCGACTCCAGGAAGAAGGCCAGCAGGGCCTCGGCCGCGAGCGGCGCCCCGAAGATGTCCCCGACGAAGCGGGAGTAGTCCGCCCAGTTAGTTCCGAAGGAGAACTCCATCGTGATGCCCGTGGCCACGCCTATCACGAACGTCGCGGTGAAGATCTTCACCCAGAACCTCGAGGCCGCCGCGTCTTTCTCGTTGCGCGAGCGGTAGTACCTGGTTTCGTTGATGGCTAGGATCAATCCCAAACCTATGGTCAACGGCACGAAGAAGAAGTGGTAGGCCGCCGTCAGGGCGAACTGCACACGCGCCAGCAACACGGGATCGGAAAAGATATCCATGGCACACCCCCTTTATGTCTCGCCTTGCCTTGTGCGCCGCCCGCAAGGAGCGACGCGCTTCTAATTGATACTATATTAGCACCATTTACACGAAAATACTATGCCGGCTCCGATCATTTTTCGGCTCCCAGCAGTTGCGTGCCCCCTCCTGCCGATTGTAGGGCCGCGCACGGCGGCCGCATGCGTTTCGACATAAAATCGTTGACTATAAGGCTCATTATAGTGCAGGGCCATGCGGGGTGCGAAGCGGGAGGGGCCGGGCAGCGGCTACTCCGCTTGGGAACTCCCCTTCGCGGCGCGTTTTTCGGCGTACATGCTGTCGTCGGCGGCGCGGATGAGGGAATCGTAGTCGCATCCGTCATCAGGGTACGCGGCAACGCCCACGCTGACGCCGATCGTCCAAGCCCGTCCCTCGAGGACGACAGGTTCTTCGAGGGCCTGCTGCAACCGGTCGGCGAACTCCTGGGCGGAATCGCCGGAAATCCCGCTCACCGCCACAACGAATTCGTCGCCGCCGACGCGCGCCAAGACGCCCGCATCGCCGCACACGGTGCGGAAGCGGTCGGCCACCTGCACCAGCAGCTCGTCGCCCAGCTTGTGGCCCAGGGTGTCGTTGACGGCCTTGAACCCATCCAGATCAAGGTAGAACAGGCTGAAGGGAACCTCGCGCGGCCCGTCACACCAGCGCCCGATCTCCTCGGCAAACCAGCGCCGGTTGTGCAGGCCGGTCAGCTCGTCGGTGTTGGCAAGGTCGTGCAGAAAACGTCGCTTCACCTGCATCTGCCCTATTACCACGGCCAGCAGGGCGCTGATGACCAGTCCCGCCGCAACCGTGGCGAGCACCTTCCCCCCATTCACCCATCCGGATTCCGGCGCGATGCCGAGCGTCCAATCATGGTTGGGAACCGACACCGTGTAGCTGACGGGGTCGTCCTCCGGAAGCGTATCGGAAGACGCTATCGTCAGGTGCTCGCCGCCCTCCCCCTCCGTGTACAGCTCGAAGCGGTAGCCCTTGTCCTCGAGGTCGGAGAACATGACCGGATCGAGGGCGGCCGGAAGGTCGAGCACGATCACCGTGAAGCCCCAGAAGGTTTCCCGGCCGTCTCCGTCGGTGAGGAAGATGGGGTTGCGCGCAACCAGGCCGAAACCTCCCTGGTTCAGCACGTAGGGACCCGAGAGGGTGATCTGCCTCGTCTCGAGCGCAAGCAGGGCGTCCTCTCGACGCTCCGGGTTCTCGAAAATGTCGCTTCCAACGGTGGGCTCGTTGCCTTCGAGGGGGTACACATAGCGAACGACGCCATCGGGGAGGTACTGGATGGCGCGTATGCCGGCCCCATCGGAGAGCGAGCGTGCCAGGTCGACGAAGGTCTTCTCCGACAGCTCGCCGTTGCCTGCGATGATCATGGCCTCCATGATGTCGGTCTTGTGGAACAGGCCGTCCAAAAGCGAGGTGATTCGCGAGCTGTATACCTGGTCGGTGCGCAGCGCCTCGTTCCGCTCGGCGCGCACGTCGTCCCCTGCGACGTACGCCGTCACGGCACCCACCACCAGCGCGCCGAGGATGAACGCGACCACGGGCAACGGTATGAGGTCCCCGATCCGCTTTCCCCTTTTCACACCTCCACGGCCTTTCTGCGCTTAGCCCTGCCGACCCCTTGCCGACCTTACTAGTAGCGGTAACGCGCGTCGCACCGCAAGGACACGCGCCCACGTTGCCGCATCAGCCTTTTGCCCGATCGACGCGCACCGCCCCCAACCTCAATAGTACCGGTAGTACGCGGCGCAGCTGCCCTCGCTGGACACCATGCAGGGGCCTACCGGGTTCTCGGGCGTGCACACGCGGCGGAACAGGGGGCACTCGTTGGGGGCCATGATGCCGCGCAGCACGTCGCCGCAGCGGCAGCCCTTCGGGTCCTGCGTGGGCTCGATGTTCGGCTGGAAGCGGCGCACGGCGTCGAACTGCGCGAACTCCTCGCGGATGCGGTAGCCCGAGCCGGGGATCTCGCCCAGGCCGCGCCAGAGCGCGGTGCACGTCTCGAACACCTCGTCGATGGCGGCCATCGCCACGGGGTTGCCCTGGGGCATGACGCCGCGCGCGTAGGCGATCTCGATCTCGGCGCGGCCCTCGTGCAGCTGGCGCATGATCATGGCGATGCCCTGCAGCACGTCAACCGGCTCGAAGCCCGTGATGACGCCGGGAATGCCGTACTTCTCGGCCAGGAACCGGTACGGCTCCGCGCCGATGATGGTGCTCACGTGGCCCGGCAGGATGAGCGCATCCAGCTTGAGCTTCGGGTCGTTGATGATGGCCTCCAGCGCACCGGGCATGTTCTTGTGGGCGCCGAACACGGTGAAGTTCTCGAGGCCGGCCGCAGCCGCGCGCTTGATGGCCATGGCCACGAGCGGCGTGGTGGTCTCGAAGCCCACGCCCACGAACACGATCTCGCGATCGGGGTTCTGCTGGGCGAGCGCCAGCGCGTCGAGCGGCGAGTACACGATCTGCACGCTGCGGCCCGCCGCCTGCTCTTTCAGGAGGCTCGACGTGGAGCCGGGCACGCGCGTCATGTCGCCGAACGTGGCGATGGTGACGTTGTCGGTGCGCGCGAGCGCGATGACGGTGTCGATGTCGTGATTCGACGTCACGCACACCGGGCAACCGGGGCCGGACGCCAGGCGGATGCCCTCGGGCATGAGGTTGCGGATGCCGTTGCGCGCGATGGCCACCGTGTGCGTGCCGCACACCTCCATGAGCGTGGCGCCGCCCGCGGGCGCGAGCTTCTGGATGGAGTCTATGAGACCGCGCGCGAGCTCGGGATCCTTGAACGCCGCGAGCTCGGCCTCCATGGCGGCGCCATCGACTGCAGGCTTTTCGTGCGCGGGCGTTTCGACCGGCGCGGCGGATGTTTCACGTGAAATATCCGTTCCAATTTTTTGGTTCGCTGGAGCGGCGCTCGTCGGGCCGCTCATCGGGACGCCTCTTCGACGTCGGGAATGTCCTCGCCGGCCAGCTCAGGGAACTGCTTGATGAGGTCGATGGTCTCCTGGGCGTAGTCGGGGTCCACCACCTCGATGGCGAAGCCGGCGTGCACGAGCACGAAGTCGCCCACGCCGGCCTGCGGCGTGAGGTCGACGGCAATGTCGCGGGTGACGCCCAGGATATCGACCGTCGCCAGGTTGCCGTCTTTGAGCTCGGTGATCTTAGCAGGTATGGCCAAGCACATAAGTTCATGCCTTCTTTCAGGTTGCGGCGCGGCTCCGCGGCGGATCGCGCCTTACGCACCGCGCTCGGCGGCGCCCTCTTCGTTCGAGGCCCATGCTACCACAGCTTGGCCGAACGAGATGCAGCCGTCGTTGGGCGGCAGATCGCGGTTGACGGCCACCGTGAACCCGACGCGCTCGAGCGCCGCCAGCGCATGCTCCACCAGGTAGCGGTTCATGAACACGCCGCCCGACAGCGCCACCGTCTCGATGCCGTACACGCTGCGCGCCAGCTCGGCCGCCGTGGCAACAGCCTGCACGAACGCGTCGTGGAAGCGTCGCGCGATGACGGCCACGGGCACGTCGGCAGCCTTATCGTCCAGAAGCGCACGGAACGCAGGGGCCGCGTCGAACAGCACGACCGAGGTGTCCTGCGCCGTGCTCTCCGCGGTGGCGGTGTTCTTGACGACCTCGATGGCGTAGCGGTCGGCCGCAGCGGCATCATCCTCGGCGTTCGGGAGGACGGTCGGAAGGGCAGCTGCAGCATCGGCCGCGGCATGCGCGGCCTCCCGCTGGACGGCTTCCGATGTTTCATGTGAAACATTTGTCTGGTTTTCGTCCATCGCCGCTTCTAGCAAGATGGCCGGCTCGCCCTCGTACTTCGGTTCCGTGCAGATGCCCAGAAGCGCGCTGGCGGCGTCGAACAGGCGGCCGACAGACGAGGTCATAGGCGTGTTCAGGCCGCGGTCGATCATCTGCTCGCACAGGGCCGCCTGATCGCCCAGGGCGGCGAGCGCGTCGGCCGCGCCCGGATGCTCCAGCAGGTCGAACACCCACAGGGCACCGTAGGCCATGCGCAACGGATGCCTCACCGCCGCCGCGCCGCCCGGCATGGGCACGTAGGCGAAGTTCGCGAACCGCTCGAACGCGCGCTGGTTGCACAGGAGCACCTCGCCGCCCCAGATGGCGCCGTCCACACCGTAGCCCGTGCCGTCGAACGCGATGCCGCACACGGGGCCGGGCAGCCCGTGCTCGCCCATAACCGACACGATGTGCGCGTGGTGGTGCTGCACCTCGGTGAGGGGCAGATTGCGCGCGCGGCTCTCGTCGTGCGCCCACTTCGACGTGAGGTACTCGGGGTGCAGGTCGCAAGCCAGGCGCGTCGGCGTGATCTCGAACAGCGTCTCGTAGCGGTCCTTCGCCTGGAGCCACGCGTCGTAGGTCTCGGCGTTCTCCATGTCGCCGATATGCTGCGACACGAACGCCTCGGCATCGCGCGTGAGCGTGAACGTGTTCTTCTGCTCGGGGCCCACGGCGAGTATCGCCTGCGAACGAACGGATGCCTCACGTGAAGCATCGTGAGAACCCTCGGGCCCATCGGGGTCAGCAAGGACTTCCCCGGTGCCCGGGATGCGTTCGCTGGCGGAGGCGCCGCGTGCTTCGGTACGCAAGCTCTCGTCAGCGGGCGCAGATCGGGTGCCACGGGAGGCCGCAGCGTCGGCTCGTTCCGCTGGCTGGCTGGCCAACGGGATCGGAAGGGGCGCGAAGCCACGGGCGCGGCGGAGGAACTGGAGGGCCTCGCCCGCGCTGCCGGCATCGATGACGCGCACCACCGAGTCGTCGTAGCGGGCGCGGATGGCGCGGTCGTGGCCGATGAACGCGTCAGCCACGGAGAACAGCTTCGCGTAAGCATCCTCGTCGTCGATGACGATGGGCTCGTCGTGGATGTTGCCGGACGTCATGACGAGCAGGGGAATGAGACAATATCCCCGTCCCTTTGTCTCATCGGCGAAGTCGTGGAGCAGGAGGTGCTGGAGGGGGGTGTAGGGCAGCATGACGCCCAGCTCGGGCAGGCGGTCGGCCAGACCGGGGGCGAAGGCGGCGCCCGCGCGCTTCTTCAGCAGCACGATGGGGCGCTGCGAGCCCTCGAGCGCGGCAGCCTCGGAGTCGTTCACCTCGCAGACGCGGCGAACGTCGGCCGTCGAGGCAGCCATCACCGCGAACGCCTTGCCCTCGCGGCGCTTGCGGGCGCGCAGGAGCGCCACGGCGTCGGCGTTGTTCGCGTCGCACACCAGGTGGAAACCGCCGAGGCCCTTCACGGCCAAAATCTTCCCCGCACGCAGCAGCTCCACGGCGCGCGCGAGGATGGCATCGCTCTCTGCACGCGTTTTCCCCCAGATCACCGGGCCAAGTGGCGAAGCGATGGCGTCGGGGGCGTCACATGCTTCACCTGCAGCATTCGTGCGCTCTTCGAGGCCTACGGCCGGCACGGAGGCGTCTACGCTGGCCAGCGCGCAGGGCAGGCCCTCGTGCTCGCGCCAGCTCAGGTGCGGCCCGCACTCGAAGCACGCGTCGGGCTGCGCGTGGAAGCGGCGGTCGAGCGGGTCGCCGTACTCGCGGGCGCAACGCTCGCACATGGGGAAGTCCTTCATAGACGTGCTCTTGCGGTCGTAGGGCAGCTTCTCGATGATGGTGAAGCGCGGCCCGCAGCTCGTGCAGTTGATGAACGGGTAGCGGTAGCGCCGGTCGTTGGGGTTGAACAGCTCGCGCACGCAGTCGTCGCACGTGGCCAGGTCGGGCGACACGAGCGTGGTCTTCTCCACCGCGCCGGCGTCCGAGAAGCGGATCTCGAAGGAGTCGAAGTCCTCCAACGGAACCTCCTTGAGCGTCACTTCTTCGACGCGCGAGGCGGCCGGCGGGTTCTCGGACAGCTCGATGACGAACTCGTCGAGCAGCTTCGCCTCGCCCTCGGCATGGATGAACACGCCGTCGGTAGCGTTGAGCACCCAACCGTTTATCAGGTACTTCTTCGCCATTCGATAGACGAAGGGGCGGAATCCCACCCCTTGCACGATACCCTTCACCTGTATGTCGAGCGCTTCGATCATGGTGCGCCTTCCCGATAGGTTTGCGAGCGGAACCTACCTAGTTCAACGTTGCGAGTATCCCCGTGATAACCTCGGACAGGGCGCGCAGCGTCACGCCGGAGTTGTCGGGGAGGTGCAGATGCACGCAGCGGCGACCCCGGTCAGCGAGCGTCAGCAGGTCTCCGGAAGCCTGCGCCTTCGCCAGCGTTCCCAAGCTCTCGGCCTCTTCCGACAGCGGGATGTCCTTCAGCTCGTCGGCCGACAGGATGAGGAACACGCCGTTGTTCTGGCCGCCCTTCTGCAGCTGGCCCGTGGAGTGCAGGTAGCGCGGCCCCACTTCCAGGCACGACACCGTATGGCGGCTGGCCGCCACGCCGTGGCGTATGAGCTCGAGCGCCTCGCGCCGTCCCTCGCCCGTGAACGGCAAAAACGCGTTGAGCGCGAAGTAATCTCCCGGTTGGATGCTGGTCAGAAGCGCGCGGAGGGCGCCCTGCACGTCGGTGCAGTCCTTGAAGCACGGCGCCAGGCGGACCTCCACCTCGCCCATGTGCACGTCGCCGATGTAGTCCTGCACGAAGTCGGGCGCCGGCTGGCCCTCCTTCAGGATGTCCAGCACCACGGCCTTCGCGGAGGCCACGTCGGGCTGGTCGAACGGGCACACGCGCATGAGGTAGCCGCACATGGCCACGGCGTACTCCCACATGACGAAGTGCTCGGCCAGCTCCTCCACCGAGTCGATCTTGAAGTTCGCGCGCGGGATGGTGGGATCGATGTAGGACAGGCTCATCTCGAAGTTCTTGCGCTCGTCCCACAGGTCGGTCTTCGTCTGGTACATGATGACGCTGCGGTCGCCGGGGTCGTTCGTGAGCAGCAGCGAGTCTATCTCGATGTTCGGCAGGATGCCCTGGCCGTCCTTGCCCAGGCTCTCGGCCACCAGCTGCTCTATCCACAGGCCCAGCACGCGACCGCGCTTCGGCGTGAGGAACGAGAACTTGTTGCGCCCCTGCAGGTAGTTGTCGTACAGAAACGCCGCCAGCCCGATGGCCGGGTTGTCGATGGCGTCCTCGCTGCAGCGCTTCTCGGCCTCCACGGCGTGCTCCAGCAGCTCCTCCAGGTCGATGCCCACGAGTGCGGCGGGCAGCAGGCCGAACACGGACAGCGCCGAGAAGCGGCCGCCCACGGACGGCTCGCCGGGCAGCACGGCAGCCCAGCCTTCCTCGCGCGCTTGACGCTCCAAGTCAGAGCCGGGGTCGGTGATGGCCACCAGGTGCTGCACCAGCTCCTCCTCGGCCAGGGCATCGCCCACCGCGTCGCGCACGGCGCGCAGGGCGAGGCGCGGCTCGATGGTGCCGCCGCTCTTCGAGGAGATAACGAACAGCGTTGTCTCGGGCCGCGCCTCGGCCAGGATAGCGCGCACGCGCACGGGCGAGTCGGAGTCGAGCGTCTTGAACACGATGCGCGACGAGTCAGGCTTGTTGTATTTCGTGATGGTCATGGGCGCCTGCGTGGAGCCGCCCTGACCGATGAGCACGACCGTCTTGAGTCCCTGCTCGATGACGGAATCGGCGAACGCCTGGATGTCGGCGAGCGGGTACGGCGGGTTGCTGGCGAGGTCCGTCCATCCCATGTACCGTTCGGCGCAGGCCTGGGCCTGTTCGGAGAAATCATAGAGGGTCGCGTCCTTCGCGTGGACGCGGCTGGCAACGCATTCCTTCACGAGCGTCTTCGCGGAGGGATACAGCTTTTCCATATCACCCGAAATCATGAAACCTTCTTTCAGCGGAGTTTCGCCCATTCTAGCAAACGGCGGCGAGAAGTGCCCGTGCCCACCTCGGCTTGTGACGGAGTTGTGTACGTGAGACCGCCCAGCGGCTCCTTCCTGAAAGTCCACTAATTCGATTATATTTCTTATTGATTTTTATTACTTATTGATATAAAGTATCAATCATTAGATGAGCGCAGACGAGAGCAGCGCTCACGCGGATCGGGCGGCGCAGAAAGCACCGCCGCTGGAACAGGAGGGGTTTCCATGTCCGATATCTCCCGGCGAAGCTTCATGAGGAACGCGGCTATTGGAGCCGCAACCGTCGGTACGCTCGGCCTGCTGGCCGGCTGCGCGCCCAAGCAGGAAGAGCCCGCGCCTCAGGCGAACGCCGACGCTCCCGCCGACGGCGCTACGGCGAACGTGCTCGACCCGCAAACCATGCCCGACGCGGCCACGGCCAGCAACTTCAACGTGGTTGAGGAAAGCGCCACCACCGTGGGCACGACGCTCGACAACCTGAAAACGGCCATCGAGGGCGAGACGGGCGCCACCACGAAGTACGCCGCATGGGCAAAGGTCGCCGAGAAGGCGGGCTACGACCACATCGCACGCCTGTTCAACTGCACGTCGGATGCCGAGAAGATCCACATCGAGCTGGAGTACAAACTGGCACAGAAACTGGAGCCGGGCTATGAGAAGCCCGAGCCGCCCGAGGTTCCCGAGCACACCGTGGACCTCAACCTCATTGCCGGCACGAACGGCGAGATCTACGAGACGTCGGACATGTACCCCGCGTTCATCAAAGTGGCGCAGGAGGAGCAGAACAACGAGGCCGTGCAGGTGTTCACCCGCGCCAAGCTGGCCGAGGCGTACCACGCCGAGCGCTACCTGGACGCGTACAACACCATCGACACGCCCACGGATGACAAATACTACCTCTGCCCCATCTGCGGCTACATCCACAAGGGCGAGAACTTCACCGCCTGCCCCATCTGCCTGGCACCCAAGGCTTCTTTCAAGGAATACTAGGCTTTCGACCTGCCCTTAACGGGGTCTCTCCCTCAAAGGCCCGGATGCACCCTTGGCGTGCCCGGGCCTTCCCTTACGCGAACGAATATTTCACGTGAAACATTCGGATAAAGAGCGGAAAGGGTCGGAAAAGACGCACTCCAAAGAAACTAAAAAACGATCAGCCCGGTCAAACCAGGCTGATCGTTTTTTAGTTTCTTTGGAGAAGGATGAGCATGGAACGTGGACGGCAGCCCAGCCCGTCCCGGCGAGCAACCCGGCCTGTCCCAGCCGATTCCGTTTCCCGCCCTACAGCCCCAAGGCCTTCTTAAGCGCGGACACGCGGCGGCGGGACACGGGGATCTTCTCGTCCACGGCGTTCAGCGTGAGCAGAAGGGTGCCGCCGGACACCGACTCTATCTCCTCCACCATCGACAGGTTCACCAGGTAGCCGCGGTGCACGCGGAAGAACCCGTGGCCGTCCAGGCGCTTCTCCAGCTGGGCCAGGCTCACCGTGGAGAAGTAGCGGTCCGTGTCGGTCTGCAGGTAGGCATAGTCGTCGCGCGCCATGACGAAGCGGATCTTGTCGATGCCGATGAGTATCTTCTTCCCGCCCTTCTCGACGGGGATGCGCTCGGACTTCTGGGCGGCCACGTGCAGCGACACGTGCTCGCGCACGCGGGAGATGGCCTGCGACAGGCGCTCCGTCTCCACCGGCTTCACCAGGTAGTCGATGGCGCTGACCTTGAACGCCTCGAGCGCGAACTCGCTGTACGCCGTCACGAACACCACGGCGGGCGGGAACTTCAGGTGCTGCAGGGCCTCGGCCAGCTGCAGGCCCGTGGCCTCGGGCATGTTCACGTCCAGGAACATGACGTCGACCGGGTATTCCTTGAGCTTCTCGATAGCCTCGCGCACACTGGCAGCCTCAGCGACCACCTCGGTCTGCCCCAACTCGTCCAGCAGGAACTTCAGTTCAGAGCGCGCAGGAGCCTCATCATCGACGATCATGGCCTTCAACACGTGAACCTCCTAGCTTCCGAACCCCGACATACTTTTCGCCTCTTTCGGCATCATTATAAATCAAGGCAGGCGGAAACTGCGGAGAAGCCCGAATATACGAATTAACTCGACGGTTTCAAGCGGCGAACGTCATGCAGAACGGGAGGCGGCTCGACGCGAGGCGGCGCGGGGCCGCAGCGAAAACACGGCGGCAGCGCGCGCGTCGGCTCCCGCGGGCCCCAAGGCGCCCCCTCCTGCCTTCGCCTAGCCTCTCGGGTCGTCCGTCAGGTAGCGGGCGCGCAAGGTGTCGCGCTTCTCGTCGGTGATGCCCACGGCTTTCTCCACGTAGGCGTCCAACCCGCCGAACTCCCGGTCGATGGCGTCGAGCGCCGCCTGCAGGAAACGCGGGTCGGCCGAATTGATGACCTGGATGCTCTTGTCCAGCTTTCCGGCCAGATGGTAGGTTGCCAGCGCGTCCATGATGTCCTCGGTGCGCGACGCCACGTAGCGGTTCGTGGCCTCGTAGTCCCGCATGATGTCGTCGTGCGAGGCGCCCAGCACGTGCAGCAGCAGCATGGCGGCCAGCCCTGCGCGGTCTTTGCCGATGGTGCAGTGCCACAGCACGGCGCCCTCCTGGGTGTCCAGCACGTCGTCGAAGAAGGAGGCGAAGCCGCGCTGGCTGGCCTCGTCCAGCACCATGCGCTCGTAGATATCCCTCATGATCTGGGCTGGGTCGTCCTGCACGGCGCGCAGCATCTTCAGCGCACCCTTGATGCCGCCCTCGCGCGTCACGCCGAGGGTGGCCGTATTCAGCACCGGAGCGTCCTCGAAGCGCACGCCTTCCATGCCGTCCTCGGGGTCGGGTTTCTCGCGGCGCTCCTCCTCGGTGCGCAGGTCGATGACCGTGCGCACGCCGAAGTCGTCGAGCAGCACCTCCAGGTCGCGCTCTGTCGCACCGGCGAGCGCGCCCGAGCGCAGCAGGCGCGCGTGTTTGACGTAGCGACCGTCGGCCGCGGGGATGCCGCCGATATCGCGCGTGTTCGGCAGCCCCTCCAGCTCGATATGGCCGTCGGATACCTTCTCGAGCCCTTCGGCATCGGCTATGCCGAGCGAGGGGGAGAAATCGTCGGGCACGGTGTCGACCATGGCAGTGCTCCTTCCAAAGACGGAAGCGCCCCGCGCGCTTATCCGGCGGCGGGGCGCTCGCGCAGGCTTCTACTTCAGGTCGAGCTGCATGAGCTTGTCCAACGTGAGCGCGTAGATCTTGAAGGACTGCTTGAGCAGTTCCTCGCTCACGCCCTCGTCGGGACCGTGCATCGTGCCGACCCAGTCCGGATTCTTCTCCCACGGCTTCTCGGGACCGAAGCTCGCCCCGCTCTTGAACTCGCGCGCGTAGGTGCCGCCGCCCATGGTGAACGGCTTGGCGTCCTCTCCCGTGGCCTCGTTGTAGGCGTTCAGCAGCGCCTGGATCACGGGGCTGTCCGGCTTCACCAGGAACGGCTCCATGAGCAGGGTGTTCTCGAACGAACCGCCGATCTCCTCGGCCAGCTGGCGCAGGCGCTCGGTAATCTCGTCCGCCGTGATGGACGTGGGGAAGCGGCTGTCCACCGTCTGCACGAAGCGGTCGTCCTTGAGGGCGATGGTGCCGCCGATAACGGTGAGGGGGCCGAAGTACTCATCGGAGCTCTTGATGCCCACGCCGCTTCCATCCGTGTGGTTGAGCAGCTTCTGGTCCAACTCCAGGAACGCGCGCTCGTCGGCGCCGCACAGACCGTTCTCCAGCAGGTAGTCCACGATGAGGCCGATGGCGTTGACGCCATCGTCGGGCATTGAGGCGTGCGCGCCCTTGCCGGTGGCCTCGAGCCGCGCCCGGCCGGGGCCGGCCTCGGTCACGACGATGCGGTCGGTGTTCTTCAGCTCGTGGGCATCGGCGTTCACAATGGCGTGGGCCAGGCCCGGCACCGCGTTCGTGGCCGCGCCGCCCTCGAACTCCACGACGACGCGCGCGCACGGCTCGATGGGCTTGCTCATGAGCATGCCGTCGTAGCCGCCCTTCTCGCCGTAGCACACGGGGAACTCCGCATCGGGCGTGAACAGGAAGGCCGGGTCGTCGTAGTGCAGGTGGTAGTAGGCCACGTCGGCCATGCCGGATTCCTCGTTCGCGCCGAACAGGAAGCGCACGGTATAGGGGAACTGCGGCGCCTCGCCCTCGTCCTGCAGGTCCTTCCAGAACTTCATAGCGTGCAGGGCCATGACGCTGGGGCCCTTGTCGTCCAGCGTGCCGCGGCCCACAAGGTAGCCGTCCTTGCGCGTGACCTCGTAGGGCTCGAAGGTCCAGCCGGGGCCGGCCGGCACCACGTCCATGTGGCCGATGATGCCCAGCTGCGTGTCGGAGGCGCCGGGGAAGTCGGCGAAGCCGATATAGCCCTCGGCATCATGGGTCTTGAAACCCATGCCGCCCGCCAGCTCGAGCGCCGCTTCGAGCGCCTTCTTGGGGCCGGGGCCGAACGGGGCGCCGTCGGCCTTCTTGTCGTCTTCCTGGAAGCTGGGAATGCGCACGAGCGTGGCGATGTCGTCCACCATGGCGTCCCAGTTCTTCTCGAGGTATGCGTCGATCTTATTCGTCAGTTCGGTTTGGTTCATTGCGTGTCCGCCTCTCGTTCCGAAGATGCGTTTGCAGGCCGCAGCGGCGCTAGCGCCGTCCGGCGACGTTGCCACCATTATGCGCCAAGCGGCAACGGCGCGCCAGACCGTCATGTATATGTTGACCGTTTGCCGAGCGGGCGCCACAAGGTAGCGGCGAGTGCGCAGCGCGAAGAGCCTTCTTGCGATTCGCGCGCACAATTCGCACCAGTTTGCCCTCGACGGCCTACGGGGCATCCGGTATACTTTCACGGTGCGCCCGAGTGGCGGAATGGCAGACGCGGCGGTCTCAAAAACCGTTGTCCTAGACGTGCGGGTTCAAATCCCGCCTCGGGCACCACTTCGCATATCCGAGAACGATCCCGTCAAGGGATCGTTTTTGCATTGGGGAGCGAAAACGCGGAGAGACGGGCGGGGTATTCGTCTCGTCACCTGCATCTTGAGCGGAAGCATGCAACCCAGGATGACAACGAGCAGCGGCGCGCCTTGCGCCATGACGCCCTCACGCCACCGCGTCGGGCTGGGCGCAGAGGCCGGCGAACAGCGGGATGCCCTGACGCGTGCGGATCTCGTACAGGAACGGCCGATCCAAATTGAACTCCAGCTCCTCGATCACCGACGGGTCGGGCAATGCCGACATCTCCATGATGTCCACCTTCGTGTAGGCGCTCGCCTCCACGCCGTTCTCGTCAAGGCCGATGCGGCTTTCCTGCGACACGCTCGACACGTAGGCGGGAGTGTCGGAAAGATTGGAGAAGTCGGCCTGGTCGCCGAACGCTGCGACGACGCCCAGCCGCTCAAGAGCGGGGATCAAGCCATAGGAGCTGTCGAAGGCGAACTTCGGCACACGGTAGGTGACGAATGCCTCGCCGGTGGACTCGCCCGCGAACGCCTCTTCGAGCAGGGCCCCGTCGGCCAGCAGGTCCTGCACGCCCCTGCCCTCGGCGGGCAGCACGAACGTCATCTCGCTGCCGTCCACGAACCCGAGGCTCGCGCGCGTGTAGGCTTCGGTCTGGCGGATCTCCTGCGGACGGTCGAGCCGCTGCACCATGAAGGCCGCCTGCACGTCGCCGCGCTCGGCCGCGAACGCGCCGGGCACAGTGGCCTCCGCGTCGAAGGCCTTAGCCCACTCGCCCTTGAAGTACACGGTATCGATCAACGAGAGCAGCTGGCCCTCCTGGCTTTTGAACGCGGGGTTCAGCGTGCCCTCGGTGTTGTCGGCAATCCACTGCGCCATGGCCTTGTCGGCTGCACCGGTGCCGAAATCGGCCAGGAACAACGAGGCGTAGAACTGGTCGCGCATGGCGTCGACGAACGGCTGCTTGAACTGCGCGTCGGGACGCATCCACACGGAGTTCGCCAGCCTGACGTCAGAAAGGTGGTCGGTGGCCAGCAGGCGCATCAGGTTGCCGCACTGCTCCGCCGTGGCCGCAGCGTCGGAGGAGCTCAGCGCCGCCGCGATCTCGTCGCGTGTCTCGCCGGCGGCGCCCATCTGCGTCATAGCGAGCGCCAGGTACAGGCTGGCCGGCGAGAAGTTACCGTTGGCCTGCGGCTCATCGCCGAGCACCGCGGATGCGCTGCGGTAGGAGAACGCCGAGAGGCCGTCTACGAACGACCCGTCCAGCGCATTCGCGCCCAAGAGCTCGTCTTGCGCTTCGTAGTCGTCGGCCGCCGGCTTCGCGGGGAGCTCTGCGAGCGCAACGGTGGTCACGCCCTCGTAGGAGACCGATCCCGAAGGCTGCGGTACATCGCCTGCCTGGGCGCAGGCGGCCAGCGCGAAGGCGGCCGCCAGCGCGAGCACCGCCGCAAGCACGGCCTTCCGCAGGGGCCTCGCCTTCGCCTGCGCGTGCGATCTTGCCTCATGCAGGCTTGCCTCCGACTGCGCGCGCACCGCACGCACGCTCGGCTTTATCTGCGTGTCTCTTTTCCTCCGCATGCTCCCCGCCTCCCCAAAGCGCAGCGCGCCGGTCGCGTTCGTTCCTTCGCAGGGTAACACGATCCAACGCGCCCGATTGTCGGGAAAAGCTAGAACAGGAAGGCGAGGAACGTCGCGATGCCGCCGGTCACCACCATGATCACCCACACGATGAGCCAAAACAGGCAACCGAACCAAGCGAACAGCTTGCCGCCTTCGCTCCAGCCCCAGCCGTCCTTGCCCATGAACCACGCGGCCAGCACGCCGAACAACCCGCCGAACAATCCCACGCAGAAGTACCCGAACTTGGCCAAACCCGATATCTCGCGCATGGCGGCTCCTTTCGCTTGATGAAAGAGCCAGCATACGCCAAGCCGTCCACCGTGCCACGCGCATCCCCCAACCGTGTCGAACCCGATCTCAACCCGACTACCGCTTGAAGGATACGTCTCTATCAATTCTCACTACAATTTCTCACTTGTCACTGCATGTCGTCACTGATATTTTCAGTGACGACATGCGAAATGGGCTCGTCGAATTCGACGAGCCCATTTTCGATGGCTTGATGAAAGGCTGCCCTCTTCGGATGATTTACGCGCGCACCTCGCCGCCGATCTTCCGGGCGGGGACCTGCTGGCCGGTGGCGGCCATGCGCTCCTCGTGGGTCATCTGCGCCAGCTCGTGCACGCGGTTCTCGTCCACGCCCAGCGCCTCGGCCAGGCGGTCGCCGTATTCGGGGTCGGCCTTGTAGCAGTGGGCGGCGTGGCGCAGGCGGATGTTCTCGGTCACGCCCTCCATGTTGCGCGCGGTGTTGCCGATGAGCGCAGCGCGCTGCGGCTCCTCCATCAGGCGATACAGGTCGCCCGGCTGATAGAACGTGTCATCGGTCGGGTCGTCCGCCGGGTCCCACGCGTCCATCGGACCGAACAGGTCCAGCGGCGGCTCGGCCGCGTCGGCCTGCTGCTGCCACTGCCCGTAGCTGTTGGGCTCGTAGCCGATGGTTCCGCCGAAGTTGCCGTCGGTGCGCATGGCCCCGTCGCGATGGAACTCGGCGTAGGGGCAGCGCGGACGGTTCACCGGGATGTGGTTGTGGTTGACGCCCAGGCGGTAGCGCTGCGCGTCGCCGTATGCGAACAGGCGGCCCTGCAGCAGCTTGTCGGGCGACAGGCCGATGCCCGGCACGAGGTGCGTCGGAGCGAACGCGGCCTGCTCCACCTCGGCGAAGTAGTTCTCGGGATTGCGGTTCAGCTCCAGCGTGCCCACCTCGATGAGGGGGAACTCCTTCTGGCTCCACGTCTTCGTGATGTCGAACGGGTTCTCCTTGTGGTTCTTCGCGGTGGCCTCGTCCATCACCTGGATGCAGAAGCGCCAGCTGGGGAACTCGCCGCGCTCGATGGCACCGAACAAGTCGCGCTGATGGCTCTCGCGGTCGCCCGCGATGATCTGGGCGGCCTCGTCGTCGGTGAGGTTCTTGATGCCCTGGTTGGTCTTGAGGTGGAACTTCACCCACACGCGTTCGTTCTGCTCGTTGATCAGGCTGTAGGTGTGGCTGCCGAAGCCGTGCATGTGGCGGTAGCTGGCCGGGATGCCGCGGTCGGACATGACGATGGTCACCTGGTGCAGCGCCTCGGGCAGGCTCGACCAGAAGTCCCAGTTGCTCTGGGCCGAGTGCATGTTGGTTTTCGGGTCGCGCTTCACCACGTGGTTGAGGTCGATGAACTTCTTCGGATCGCGCAGGAAGAACACCGGCGTGTTGTTGCCCACGAGGTCCCAGTTGCCCTCGGGCGTGTAGAACTTCATGGCGAAGCCGCGGATGTCGCGCTCGGCGTCGGCCGCGCCGCGCTCGCCGGCAACCGTGGAGAAGCGGACGAACACCTCGGTCTCGGCGCCCGGCTGGAACACCTTGGCCTTCGTGTACTGGCTGATATCGCCCGTCACCTTGAAGGTGCCGTACGCGCCCGAGCCCTTCGCGTGCATGCGGCGCTCGGGGATGACCTCGCGGTCGAAGTGCGCGAGCTTCTCGATCATCCAGTTGTCCTGGAGCATCATGGGGCCGCGCTCGCCCGCCGTGAGCGTGTGGTTGTTGTCGGCGACGGGATTGCCTACCTCGTTCGTGAGGCGCGTGGTGTCGGATTCGCTGGCCATGGTATGACCCCTTCCTGGCGGATGCCCCGATGGGCATCGTTCACATCTATCGGTTGCCGCGATCATAGCACCCGAGGAGCTCACTTCACCATATTATTGATAATAATTCTCAATTAGATCACAGTTTCATCAAGCGAATTGATTTTTGAATTTCGAAATAAATCGCAAATGTTAGAGGTGGAGAGACAAGGAGAGGAGCGAAAAGGCGGGGAATGAGCCGTGGAAGGAAGGGGCGAGCCGGGACGAGACGAGCTAGGGGGAGGCTAGTCGGGATGGGGTGTTTCATGTGAAACAGCGTGATGAGCAGGGATATCAGAGTACGTTTCCCTGAGATCGTCCATGATTCGCTGCAGGTGGGTCTCGAAGGTGGGGCCAAGGGCGCTCCCCTTCTCTCGGACCGCGGTAGGCGTATAAAAAGGAAACGGACGCCGAAGCGCCCGTTTCCCTGTTCGCGATGGGAGCCCGAAACCCTACAGAGCGAAATCCTTCTCGCCGTTGAACACGGCAAGGGCGTCGGCGACGGAGTAGTCGGCCAAGGTGATGGCGCTGATGGCCTTCGTCAGGCGGACAGCCTCGTCCAGCGAGCGCTGGTGGATGTTGCGACCGGTGGCGTTGCCCACGGCGCCGCCCGTGTGAATCTGGTCGTAGAGCTGGGTGAGGAACGTCTCGGCGTCTACCGTCGATCCGCCGGCGCACACGAGGCCCGTGCGGCCGGACGCCATCGTGGCCACCTTGAGGGCCTCGGCCGGAGCCGTGCCGTCCTCGGGCTTCGGCGGGTTCACCTTCACGAAGTCGGCGCCGAGGCACAGGGCCACGCCCGCCGCACCGGCGATGAGCGCCGGGTCCTTCTCGGCCGTGACGGCCTTGCCGCGCGGGTAGATCCACAGCACGACCAGCAGGCCGTTGGCATGGGCCTGGGCGATGAGCTCGCCGGCTTCGGCCATCATGGTGCACTCGTACTCGCTGCCCAGGTAGATGGTGTAGCCGATGCCCACCACGTTCACGCCGGCCTCGCGCATGGCAAGCACAGCGTCCAGGTCGTAGAGCTGCGGCGAGTAGGGGTCGTCCTGCTTCGTGCCCACGAGGTTCGTCTTCGAGTTCATCTTAACGAGGTAGTTGATCTCGGGATAGTCGGCCGCGTACTGCGCGATGAGACCGCGCTGGCCGGCGAGCACGCCGCACACGCCCTGGCGGCCGATCTCAAAGAGGTGCTGCGGCTCGGCGTCGGCAATGTCGATGCCCTCGCCGTAGAAGTCCTTGTTGAGGTGCTCGATCTTCTGATCGCAGGCGAACAGCATGAGGCGGCCCGTTCCGCGGGTGGCCTTCAGGTAGTTCGCGATGTACTCGTCGCGGGACTCCGGCATGACGTCGGCCGGCACCCTCACCTGGTCACGAGTAATTTGGGGCATGATTTCCTCCTTATAGGATCTCAGTCGCAAGGCAACGCTGCCTTAATCGATGAAGTTATTCTAGCCAATGGACGGAACCGCCCGCGTTGCTCCACCGAAAAACCGGGGAACTATCAGGCGAGCGGGCGTTTGGCAGTTGGACGATGGCAGACGCCCGGCAAAGCGCTTCGTGCAGGGGCGCTCCGAGGCCTTTCGGCTGTCGGGAGGCCGTCGGAACCTTAGAACCACTCGCGCTTGTTTACCACGTACATCTGCTCGAACTCGGACTGGGACTTCGTCAGGTAGAGTATGCCCTCGATGATGCCGATGACCCACATGACGCCGCCCGCCAGGCCGAACGTGAACAAGCTGCCCAGAATGGTGACGGCAAGCATGATGAAGCCGGCCGTATTGTAGCCCAGGTAGAACTTGTGGATGCCCAACGCGCCCAGGAAGATGGCGAGCAGGCCGGCGGCCACATGATCCTTCGTCGCGATGACAGGCTGCTGGTACGGCTGCTGGTAATAGGGTTGCTGGTAGCCGTAATACGGCTGCTGCGGAGGCACGGCTCCAGGACCCGCATGGGGCGTCTGGCCGTAGGGTGCGGCATAACCGCCGTAGGGTTGCTGGGGCTGCGGCGGTTGCTGGGGATTCTGGTAGGAGCCTTGGCCAGGTGCAGGAGGCACGGGACCGGGCACCGTCGAGCCGGTGGGCGGAACGTACGGCGCATCATAGGATGCACCCGACGGGGGCGTCGGCTGCGAACCGAGCGACGGATCCGCTGCGGGAGCCGTCGTGTAGGGAACCCATTCGGGCGTCGGCTCGCCTTGCACCGGAATGGCGGCCGTGTCGGCCGGGGAGGCCGGCGCCGGCTCGGGCGCATCGTTCGAGGAAGGCTCGCCGCTTGCAGGCTCATCGAAGCCGGAATAATCCGGAGCGTCGCCAGCCGCAGGCGTATCCGCCTCGTCCACCGCGCACGCAGGCGCATCGCCAGCATCATCCGAAGCAGCCTCGGCAGGCGTATCTCCGTCCGCCACGGAATCGCCCTGCACGTCATCGTCAGCCGCGGCCACCGCCTCTGCCTCGAAGATGACGGCCTCGATCTCGGCGGTATCCTCGTCCACGACGACAGCGGCCACGCCGAAGGCCTCGGCGGGCTCCCCGTCGCCGGCGGCATCGGACGGAGCGGCACCCGGCTTGACGGCGGGGTGCTCGCCCTTGAGCTCGGCAAGGCGCGCGCGTGCCGCCTCGAGCGTTTCCTGTGCAGCGCGAAGCTCGGCTTCAGCAGCGGCGACCTCGTCCGATGCGCTGCCGTTCTGTTCGTTGAGGTTCATAACATGCCTCTCTTATCGTGAGGTTCCAAGGTGATAGCGCCATGGTATCCGGCCGTACGGCTCTGACGGTAAACCGTCACCGTGTCGTTGCCCTCTGTATACCATCGTTAAGGTTTCCGTTGCCGAAAGTTCCGAAAGCGCGCACCCGTCGCGCCGTACGACGTGGCTGGTGCGCGCTGCGCCTACTTGTCGCGGTGCGACCGCTTCTCCAGGAATTTCATGATGCGCTTCTGGAACACGATGCCCAGCACCGCGATAACCGCGGCCACGGCGAACAGGACGGCGCTCTCTGCGAAGCGCCCGTCGATGAGCCCGTCGGCAGCGTACGTCGACACGAGGATGCCGGGTATGCGCCCGATGTTCGACAGCAGCAGGAACGTGCGCATGTTCATGTCCGTGAGGGGCACCAGGTAGGTGAACGTGTCCTTCGGCAAGCCGGGGATAAGGAACAGGATGAACACCACGATGCTCAGCTTCCCCGTCTTCTCGAAGGCGCGGAACTTTTCCAGGTACTTCGTGGGCACCATGCTCTGCACGAACGGCGCGCCCAGCTTGTGCACGAGCGCGAAGATGAACGCGCTGGAAACGACGCAGCCCATCAGGATGATGAGCGCGCCCAACCACGGCCCGTACAGCATGCCGGCCGCTATCTGCACGACCTCGCCCGGGATGAACGCCACCACGATCTGCAGGAACTGAAGCCCCAGCAGGATGAGGAAGCCCACCGGCCCTGCGCCGCGCACGTCCGCGATGACGCGGTCGATGCCGCCCGGCTCGAAGATGTCGGCCACATACGGCCAGATGAGCAGGCAGATAATCACCATAATGGCGAAGAATGCGATCAGGCCGACGAACTTGAAGATGTCGCCCTTCTCCATCTTGTGGCCGTGCACGGTCGTCTCCTGCTGCGCCTTCTCGTGCAGCTCGTGCGTGCGTTCGGCCGCCTTCTGCTTCAGTTTGCCGGTATCGAATTCATGCGTTGGTTTCTGCGTCAATGGTATGCCTAATCGTCGTGGCGCGCTTTGTCGTACTCTTCTTTGAATGCGGAGAACATGTTCTTCTTGGGCGCCGGTTTCTTGGCGGACTGCTTCTTGGTCGCAGCTTGCTTGGCGGGGGCTTTCTCGGCCTGCGATGACGGTTCAGGCAGTTCATCCGCTTCGAGCTCGCCTGTCTTCTCCAGAGCCTTTTCCTGCGAGGGCTTCGGGCCGCGCGCCTTGTCGTATTCCTCCTTGAAGCCGGAGAACATGCCCTTCGTGGCGGCGATCTGCTTGCCTGTGGCGTACGCGCCCTTGTTCACCACCTCGCCGGTCTTCTTGGCGGCGGCGCTGGCGACGGGCTTTGCCTTGTCGACGGCGGTATGGGCCTTGTCCACTACCACGGCCGTGGCCTCGCCAGCCTTCTCGGCCAGGCCGCCTTCCACGGCGATGTCGCGCGCCTCGTCGGCCACGAGGATGGCGCCGAGCACCACCTCTTCGGACTCCTCGCCCTCCTCGCCCGTTTGGGCGAGAGCTGCGCCCATGCCGCGCTTGAAGCCCTTCACGAGATTGGCCGGAATCTCGCGCTTGCCCAGCAGCGCATTGGCCGTCGCACCGCTGTCGGTGGTGACGGAGGCGATAGCCCCTGTCCTGCGATCGAACGCCACGGAACCCACCACGCCGAGCGTATCCCCGTCCTCGGTCATGACGGGCAGCCCCACCCACAGCACGCACGCGTCCCAGTCAACGCCGAGCTCCTTGCAGGCGGCGCGGTTGGTGGCAGCCGGATCGTTGCTCACCACGATGCGGCCGTCCTCTATCTCGTAGCCGTTAACGGCCACGAACAGGTCTTTGCGACGAAACATCCACAGCAGGTCGGGGCGCTTCACCACGAAGCCCACGACGCGCTTCTCCTTGGGGTGGAACACGAAACGACGCACCTTGCCGATGCGCTTCGTGCCCTTCTTCCCGCCGACGACGCGCACGCCCGTGAGCTCGTCGGTCGTGATAAGTTTGTTGGCCATGTTCGATCTTCCCCCAGGCGCGCAGCTGTGTAGCGGCGCGGCTCTCTCAGGCCGCGTCGGCCGCTGTCTTCCTGCGTGCCGATGACGCGAAGGGGGCATGCGGAAGCCGGACGGTCATCGCCGTCCGGCTTGGCGCGGTGCACCCTTCATTCGTGCAGGCTACTTAGTTCTCTTTGCTCTCGGCAGGGCCCTTGTCGACCGGGACCTCCGTGTCGCCGGCGATCTTGCCGGCGGCCGACTCGGCGGCGTTCGTCGCGGTATCGGCGGCTTCCTTGGCCTTGCCGGCCACGTTGTCCACCGCCTCGTGCGCGTTGTCGGCGGCTACGGGGATCTTGTCGCTCACGGCGTCATGCGCCTGCTCGGCGTTCTTGGCCACCTGGGCCGCGATGCGCTGGCGGGCAGCCTCGATCTTCTCGCGCAGGTCGTCGTTCTTCTCGGAGAACACCGGCTTGATGTTGTCGGCAGCTTCCTGCACGCGCGCACTGGCGGCGCCGTACAGCTCCTGGCCCTTGGTCTGGGCGTCCTGAACGGCCTGCTGGCCCTTGGCGGCCACGTCGTGCACGACCTCCTGGCCCTTGGACGTGGCGTCCTGGTACACCTGCTGCGCCTTGTCAGACGCCTGCGCGCCCAACTCCTGGGCCTCGCCCCACGCCGCGTTCATCTTGTCGGTGACCATGGCGCGCGTCTCATAGCCCGAGCGGGGAGCGTACAGCAGTGCGACGGCAGCGCCGACCAAACCGCCGATGAGGAAGGTTCCTACCTTGTTGCCCATATCTGCCTCCTAAAGGAATGTCCTGGACGTTTGTCGATCAGCCCATTATAGGGGCACCCGCCAACCACCAGTAGGGAAAACACGAGCGCTCTATGATTCAGTTGCCGTTTCGTTGCCAGAAGCGAAAGCGCCGCGATACTACTTCGCGTACTGGGATACCAGCTCGTTCAGCACGCTGGAGAGGGACAGGCCGGCGGCGGCGCAGGCGGCGGGGAACAGGGAGCGCTCGGCCATGCCGGGCGACACGTTCACCTCGAAGACGCGGGCCTGGGCGCCGTCCCAGATGAGGTCGATGCGGGCTAGGTCGCGGGCGTTGTAGGCGCGGTACACCTCCAGCGCGGCGCGCTCGATCTCGGCGCGGATGGCCTGGGCGTCGCCCTCGTCGTCGGACAGCGAGGCGGGGCGCACGGGCGCGAAGTACTGCACGGCGCCGGGCTCCATGCGCGCCTCGGTGCCGTAGAGGCCCTTCGTGGGCACGATCTCCACCGGCGGCAGCGCGTAGGCGTCCCAGCCGGTGCCGAGCACCGACACGGCCATCTCCACGCCGTCCACCCACTGCTCGATGACCACGGCCTCGTCGAACGAGAGCGCGTCGAGGATGGCCTCGCCCAGATCGTCGACGGAATCCACCTTGTGCACGCCCAGGGCGGAGCCTCCATGCGCGGGCTTCACGGCCACGGGGAAGCCGCCGATCACGCGTTCCTGCACCAGATCGAGCGCCGTGGCCGCGCCCATGTCCTTGAACGCGTCACGCGCCAGGTAGATGCCCTGCGGCCACGAGGCGACCGGCGCTTCTCCGGTGATAGCGCGGTACGTGGCCAGCTCGTAGTGCATGGAGTCCTTGTTCCACGAGCGATGGCACACGTGCGACGGCGAGCCGATGAAGGGGATGTCCAGGAACTCGAGCAGGCTTTGAATGGTGCCATCCTCGCCGTGCTTGCCGTGCAGGGCGCTGTAGCACACGTCGGGGCGCTCGCTGCGCAGCGTGGGCACCAGCTCGCCCGTGGTGTCGAGCGGCACCGCCTTGTGGCCGGCCTCTTCGAGCGCAGCACACACATTCTTGCCACTGGCCAGGGAAAACTCGCGCTCGAACGAAGCGCCGCCCATCAACACTGCAACTTTGAGGCCCATCGATAACTCCTTGTTCGGCTTATTCGGCTTTGATGGCGCCCGCCTCCAGGAAGGCGCGGTAGAGCTCCAGGCGGTCGTTGATGACGGCGGCGAGGCGCTTGACGGCCTCGGCGAGGTTCTCGGGGCTCTCGTAGCAGAACGCGATGCGCATGCAGTTCTTGCCGGCGGAGCCGCCGGGATAGAAGCCGTCGCCCGGCGTGTACGTCACGCCCCTCTCCAGCGCCACGGACAGCATGGAGCCGGTATCCACGTACGGCGGCAGCGTCACCCACACGAAGAAGCCGCCTTCGGGGCGCGTCCAGGTGGCCTCGGCCGGGAAGTGCTCGTCCAGCGCGGCCAGCATGGCGTCGCGTCGCGTGCGGTAGGTTTTCACGAACTTCTGCAGCGTCTTCTGCCACGGGGTGTCGGTGAAGTAGTGCTCCACCACCACCTGGTTGAAGGCGCTCCCGCAGAGGTCGGTGCCCTGCTTCACCAGGTTGATCTTCGCCAGCACGCTCTTCGGCGCCACGATCCAGCCGGTGCGCAGGCCCGGCGCGAACACCTTCGACACGGTGCCGAGGTACACGACGTCGTCCGAGAGCGCCTTCAGCGGCAGCACGTGGCCGCCGTCGTAGCGCAGGCGGCCGTAGGGGTCGTCCTCCACCACCATGAAGCCGTACTCCTCCGACAGCTCCAGCAGGCGCTTGCGGCGGGCGGGCACCATGGTCACGCCGCCGGGATTCTGGAAGTTCGGGATGGTGTAGAGGAACTTCAGGCGCGGGTTGCCCTTGCCGATGCGTGCGAGCTCTTCCTCCAGCAGGTCCATGCGCATGCCCTCGTCGTCGAAGGGGATGCAGCGGATGTCGGGCTCGTAGGCGGAAAACGCCTGCAGCGCGCCCAGGTAGGTGGGGCCCTCGGCCAGCACGATGTCGCCCGGGTTCAGGAACGTCTTGGCAATGAGGTCGAGCGCCTCTTGAGCGCCCGTGGTTATCATGACGTTCTCGGGCTTGGCGCGCACGCCGATGTCGCGCATGAGGTCGCAGAACACCTGCTTCGTCTCCACGCGGCCGTCGGTGGAGCCGTACTGCAGCGCCACGGCACGCTCGTCGTCGCACGCGGCGCGCGCGGCCGTGCGGATGGCGGAGTGCGGCAGCAGCGACACGTCGGGCATGCCGCCGGAGAGCGAGATGATGTTGGGGTTCGACGCGGCGGCGAACAGGTCGCGCACGGCGGAAGAGCGCATCTTCACGACGCGTTCGGCAATCTTGTCGCCCGTCTGGTCGAATGTGAGGTGTGCCGTAGTCATTGCGTTAGAGTACCACCGCTTCGTTCAGAAAGCGCGCCGCGTCGCGAAAAGCCCGCAAAGCTACCAAATCGTCGGTGAATCTCACCTCGATGTGCGCCCGCCCGGCGTTTTCGTCCGTCCACCTGGTGATGCCCACGTAGGCGGTGTCGGGGGACGCATCAGGAGGCGCCGCCTGCGTCTGCAGGTCGATGACGAGGTGCTCCAGCAAATGCGGCAGCGACGTGGCCTCCATGACGGCGCCGAACGTGTCGCCCGCCCCGTTCACGCAGGCATGGCGCGGCAGGTTGGGGAACGACGCGCACACGCGGGCGGCGAGCACGGGATCGGTGGTGCGCGGCGCCTGAGCGGCAAGGGCCACGTCGCAGCCGATGCGTCCCGCACCCACCACGAGGCGCTCGATGGCGAGGGCGTCCAATCAGGCACCCGCGTCGTTCACGTCGTTCAGGTCGAACAGATTGTCGGGCGCGGGGGAATTCGAACCCGGGCCGTTGGACGGGGAGGCATTCGAGTTCGAGGCGCCGGCGTTGGCGGCGTTCCCGCCGTCCGCGTTGGCGCCGCTGCCGCCGGCATCCCCGCTGGAACCCGCATCGCCGGCGGGCGCGTCGGTGCCCGTGCCGCCCGCATCCGCGGAGGCGCCGCCGTTCGCACCCGCATCGCCTGCCGAGCCGTTGGCAGCGTCGGACGAACCGGCCCCCGGGGCGCCGTTTGCCAGGTCGCCTGCTGCACCTGCGGCAAGCCCCTCGTCGTTACGCGGCTGCGCCGCAGCGTCGTGCGAGACGCGCGCGAGAACGGTGATGCCCTCCCCCGCCTCCGGCTGCGCCGGGGCCTGCCCCTGCACGAAGCGCACGAGCCCGTCCCACATCCAGCCGATATCCTCGAACAGCGTGGACAGGGCGGAGTAAGAGGACCCCTCCGTCACCACGAGCTGCGACCGATCGGCCGAGAAGCGGTAGCGGCCAGATCCCTCCATGTTCCCGAACGTGAACTCGATGGTCTTGGCCGTAGGATCGATGGTGTAGGCGTAGGCCACGTCGTCGGTGAGCATGATAGACGCGCCGTCGATCACGATCACCCGCGTCGTGCCGTCAACCTGCCACTCTCCCTGCAGCTCGCGCGCGTCGTCGTAACGCAGCCAGCGGTCCCACGAGAACCCGGCCGCGGCAACCAGCAGCACCGCCAGCACGCCGAGCGCCACGCACCAGGGCCAGCGGCGCCGGCCTCCTGCGTGCTTGCGCGGCGCGCCCTCGCGGGACGGGGCTGCCTCCGCATCCTCGCCCGTTCCGGCCGCGGCGCTCGCCTGCTTCTCGAGACGCCCGCTCTGTCCTGGTGCGCCCTTCCGCTTCGCCGCCTTTTTCGACCGCGCGCCAGTCGATGCCGAGGCTTCCGCCGGCGCCGGCGGAACGGCAACCTTGCGCGCAGAGGCAACGGACGGCTTGGGCTTCGCGCCGCCCGCCTTGGCCGCGCCCTCGGCAGGACCCTTGGCGGGGCCTTTTGCCAGGCCCTCGACCGCACGCTTGGCCGAGCTTTTGGCCGCATCCGCCGAAGCTGCCTTCGCCGGAACCTCGGCGGGCTCCTTCTCCACGCCCTTCGCCGGGCTTTTGGGCGCGGCCTTAACCGGACTTGTGGCGGAAGCCTTCGCCGAAACGCCAGGTGCGGCCTTCGCCGCGTCCGGCGTGCTAGAGATCTTCTTTGCGTTCTTTACCGACTTGCGCTTCGTTACCACGCGCTTCGCCCCTGACCGAGCCCGCCGCGCCTATTCGGGCGCGATGACCTCGACGCCGCCCATGTAGGGAACCAGCACGTCGGGCACGCGCACGGTGCCGTCGGCCTGCTGGTAGTTCTCGATGACGGCGGCCATCGTGCGGCCAACCGCCAGACCCGAGCCGTTCAACGTGTGCACGAAGCGCGAGCCCTTGAAGTTCGCGGGGTCGCGGTACTTGATGTTCGCGCGGCGCGCCTGGAAGTCCGTGCAGTTCGAGCAGGACGAGATCTCCTTGTAGCCGTTGTACGACGGCAGCCACACCTCGAGGTCGTACGTCTTGGCGGCCGAGAACCCGATGTCGCCCGTGCACAGGCTGATCACGCGGTACGGCAGGCCCAGCAGCTGCAGGATGTTCTCGGCGTCGGCCACCATGGCCTCCAGGTCGTCGAAGCTCTCCTCGGGCTTGGCGTACTTCACCATCTCCACCTTGTCGAACTGGTGCACGCGGATGAGCCCGCGCGTGTCGCGGCCGGCGCTGCCCGCCTCCTCGCGGAAGCACGGGGTGAACGCGCAGTACTTGAGCGGCAGCTGTCCGGCGTCGAGCACCTCGCCGGCGTGGATGTTCGTGAGCTGCACCTCGGCCGTGGGGATGAGGTAGAGGCCCTCGGTGGTGTGGAACAGGTCCTCCTCGAACTTCGGCAGCTGGCCCGTGCCGGTGAGCGTCTCGGCGTTGGCCATGGCCGGGCACCACCATTCCTTGTAGCCGCGCGAGGAGTGCGTGTCGGCCATGAAGTTGATGAGGGCGCGCTCCAGGCGGGCGCCCAGGCCGCCCAGCAGGATGAAGCGGCTGCGCGCGAGCTTCACCGCGCGCTCGAAGTCGATGATGCCGAGCTCCGGCCCCAGGTCCCAGTGCGGTTTCATCTCGAAGCCCTCGGCGGCGAAGTCGCGCGGCGTGCCCCAGCGGCGCACCTCGGGGTTGTCGTCCTCGCTCTCGCCCACGGGCGTGGAGTCGGCCGGCATGTTCGGCGTGGCCAGCAGCAGGTCGCGCAGGGCCTCGTCGGCGGCTTCGCGCTCCTTGCCGATCACGGCCAGCTCGTCGTTGATGGCGCGCACGCGCTCCTTGGCAGCCTCGGCCTCGTCTTTCTGGCCGGCGCCCATCATGGCGCCGATGGACTTCGAGGCGGCGTTGCGCTCGGCCTGCAGCGCCTCCTCCTTCGCGATGGCGGCACGACGGGTCTCGTCCAGTTCGGAGAAGCGAGCGGCATCCCACGAGGCATGGCGGTTTTCCATCGCCTCGGCGACGGCTGCCTGGTTGTCGCGGACGAACTTGATGTCTAGCATGACGCGCTCCTTCTCGGTAGGACCCGGTTATCGTTTCAGTATAACTTCAGTATATCGCACCCACGAGCGCCTCATGCAATCCTTCACTCGCTCGGCATGTTCCCGGCCAGTTCCGCAAGCAGCGCCTCTTTCGCCCGCGCGCCCGCTAGCTGCGGCGCTTTTGAAGGTGGATGGCTATCTCCTTGAGCACGCGACGCATGTCGATGGGCTTGGACAGGTGGGCGTCCATGCCGCACTCCAGCGAGGCGCGCACGTCCTCTGCGAAGGCGTTCGCCGACATGGCGATGATGGGCACGTCGGCGGCGTCGGTACGCGGGAGCGCGCGAATGCAACGGGTGGCTTCGTAACCGTCCATCACCGGCATCTGCACGTCCATGAGCACCACGTCGTAGTAGCCCGGTTCGGACTCGGCGAACAGGCGGCACGCCTCCTCGCCGTTCTCGGCCCACTCAACCTCCAGGCCGGACTCGCCCAGAAGCTCGCAGGCTATCTCGGCGTTCAAGTCGTTGTCCTCGGCCAGCAGCACGCGCGTGCCCGCGAGGCTCGCCGCCGTGGGCAGAGGGGCCGTCGCGGGGCCGTCGGGCCGCAGCAGGGGCGACCTCGTGGCCGACGGGAGAGACAACGAGGACGGCGCGGGCACACGCGACGCCGTTCCGTACAGGCCGTCGAAAGCCACCTCGGTTAAGTGCGATTGCGGTTGCTTCTGCGGCCGACCCGACACGTCGAGCGAGCCCTCCCACGCATCGCCCGCCCGCTCGGCCGCCGCCAGCGCGCGGCGCTCGGGCTCGAACGCCAGCCGCAGGTTCACCGTGATGGTGAACGTCGTGCCCTGGTCGACCGCGGTGCGCACGTGTATGTCGCCGCCCATCATGGTAACGATGTTCTTCACGATGGGCATGCCGAGACCCGTACCCTGCACGTTCGCGCGCCCCTCCATAACGAACGGCTCGAACAGGTGCTCGTGGAACTCCTCGGTCATGCCGATGCCATCGTCGGCCACCACGAAGGTCACGCAGCGGTAGGCTACGATCGAGTCTGCGTCGATGGATGCCTCCAGCCTCACATGGCCGCCCGGCCGCGTGTACTTCACGGAATTCGTCAACAGGTTGATGAGGAGCTGGCGCAGGCGCACGGCGTCGCCCACGAACACCTCGTCGTCTTCGGGAACGACCACCTCGAAGGCCTGGCCCTTCTGCTCGCATTGCGGGCCGATGACGGCGGCCGCGCGCTCCAAAAGCACCGACAAGCGGAACGGCTCGCTCGTTAGCACCATCTTCCCGCTCTCGATCTTCGAGATGTCCAGCACGTCGTTGATGAGGTTGAGCAGATGGTCGGACGCCGCACCGATTTTCCGCAGGCTCTCCTCGGTCCTCTCGGCATCGTCGGTATGCAGCTTCGCTATCTGCAGCATGCCTATGATGGCGTTCATAGGCGTGCGTATCTCATGGCTCATACGCGAGAGAAATTCGGATTTCGCCTGGTTGGCGGCCTCGGCGGCCGTCATGGCATCCTTCATGGACAGCTGCAGCTCCTTCTCGGTGGTAACGTCGCGCAACACCACCAGGATGCGCTGCTTGCCCTCGTAGCTCAAGGGGCTGGCAGAATACGCTATCCACCGCACCTTGCCTGTCTGCAGGTGCACGAATGAGAACTGGCCCTGTTGCGGGGCCTGCACTGCACCTTCGCGCAGGCGGTCCAGCAGGCCGCGGCCCTGCTCCGACAGCTGCAGCTCGTCGGCGACGCGGGGGTCTGCGATGATCTCGGGCATGGTGAAGCCCAGGATGCGCGCAGCCTTCGCCACGATGGGCGTGACGGTACCGTCTACGGGGCAGTACAGGTTAACCGCCATATCCAAGCTGTCGGACAGGGCCTTGTACAGGCGCGACTTCATGGCCACGTTGCGCTCGAGCATGCGCTTGCGATACGAGGAGAACATGAGCGCGATGACGGCGGCGAAGCACAGCACTACCACGGCGAACACCACCTGGAACGCGGTGAGCACGATAGACGCCTCGGCGCGCACGTTCTCCACGGGTATGACGTTGCATACGTACCAGCTGCCCTCTCCCACCGGCGCCACGCACACGTAGCTGTCCTTGCCGTCAACGAACCCGACGGCAAGCCCCGTCTCGCCCGCCGCGACCGTCTCGTCCAACGTGGGCAGATCTTCCGCATCTTCGCCGAACGACAAGGCCATCATCTCCGTCATGCCGTCGTCGGGAGGTCGCTCGTATTCCGCCGCCTGGTCGAGGAACGAGTAGACCGTCATGCCGCTGTTCACCGGCGTTTTCGTGTCTTCGATAGGAGGCACGAGTATCTCGCCCGTCGTCCCTTGGAACAGCATGAAGTAGCCGCGTCCGTCGAACATGTCCAACTGCTTGCTCATGGAGAACATGGACAGGGGAATCTGCACGTACAGCGCGCCTATCTGCTGCCCATCGAGATAGAGGGGACGCTGTGCCAGGCGCACGCGGCGGCCATCGTCCAGCTCGAACGTGGAGGAGTACGAGTCCTTGCCCTGCGAGAGGGCCGTTTCGGGCTGGGCCATCTCTTCCACGGAGAACGGCGTGCCGTCCGAGAGGACCCCTCGGCCATCCATGCCCGAGAACGCAACCTCGGCAAAGCCGAACTGGTCGCGCAGGCCCTGCAGCGCCGGCACGACGGTGACCGGATCGGCCGATTGCACCTCGAACGCCCCGATAGCGTTCTGCACGATGAAGATGCGGTCTGCGACATTGGAGGCGGCTTGCTGCGTGAACGTGACCACCTGCTGCTCGGCTCCCTGCTTGAGCTTCTGGTCGATGTAACCCATGAGCCCGAGCGAGGTGCCCAGGACAACAACCGCTGCCAAGGCGGCGACGATATAGAGAGCGAGCCGCCTGCCGCGTCCCGCCTGGTTTCCAGCGCGCATGCGCCCACCTTCGCAGTCTTCAGTTGGTGCGTTCACGTATATGAAGGATTCTCGTCGTGGAGGTATCCCGAATTTGCACGGGCATAGTATACTCTACCCGCAAAACTTAATCGGAGAAGTGACGCCTGCGGGCGGACTTTGCGTAGATAGGACGAAGAGGCTGCCATGGACTTCGGTCAACTGTACCATTTCCTGTTCGAGACGTTCGAGGGCATCGGATGCCTGATCGCCATCGGGCTGGTCATCAGCATAATAGCCTGCATTATCATGGAGAGGCGTACGCGCAAGCGCTTCGTCAGCCGCGAGGCCGAAGAAGACGATTGGTCGTTCTTCGACGATGATGACGACGAGGAGAAGGACCAGTAACAGAAGCTCCTACCGCATCGGTTCGAGCAGAGGACACCAACGGGCGCCCACGGCGCCCGTTTTCAACTTGGCAACGGTTCGAGCCGCCCACCCGCCGCATCGTACCATTGCCAGACAACGAGCCAGACACCGACCCCTTCGAGAAAGAGCGAACCATGAGCGAAACCACCCTGTACTCCCGCGAAGGCGACTACATCCCGCGCGTTGCCGCCGTGCACGACCTGTGCGGCTACGGCAAGTGCTCGCTGGGCGTGGCCATTCCCGTGCTGTCGGCCGCTGGTTGCGACGTGTGCCCCGTGCCCACCGGCCTGTTCTCGTCGCACACGGCGTTCCCCGGCTGGTACATGCACGACACCACCTCCATGCTGAAGGACTACCTGGCGGCCTGGAAGAACATCGGCGTGGAGATCGATGCGGTGTACTCCGGTTTCTTGGGCGCGCCCGAGCAGGTGGACCGCATCCGCGACCTGTATGCCCTGTACCCCGCCGCGCTGCGCGTGGTCGACCCGGTGATGGCCGACCACGGCAAGGTGTACCCCACCTACACGCCCGAGCTCTGCGACGCCATGGCCGAGCTGGCCTGCGGCGCCGACATCCTCACGCCGAACCTGACGGAGGCCGCCATCATCCTGGGCGAGCCCATCGGCGACGAGTGGGCCGGCACGGACATCTCGGACGAGGAGGCGCACCGGTTGGTGGACGCGCTGGTTGCGAAGGGCGCGAAGCACGTGGTGCTCAAGGGCATCCAGCGCGAGGGCGAGACGTGCATCCGCAACTTCGTGGGCGGCGTTGACATGGACACCGTGGAGGTGCACAACGAGTACCTGCCCTACATGCTGCACGGCACCGGCGACCTGTACGCATCGTGCCTGATGGCTGCCGTCATGGCGGGCCGCACGCTGGAGGAGGCCGTGCGCTTCGCCGGCGACTTCGTGCACGACGCCATGATCGTGAGTGCGAAGCAGCCCGAGTTCCGCGACCGCGGCGTGAGCTTCGAGCCCCTGCTGGGAAAGGTGTGCGAACTGCTGTAGAGGGACGCGATCGCATCACGCAGTCGACAGGCGACGCCCTCGGGATTGGGTTCCCGAGGGCGTTTTTGCGCTATGCTCCAGCGGGCGGTTGGGGCGCTACACCTCCAGGTCGACGTTCTTCTTCATCACCTTGTGCAGCACGAAATAGTACGCGATGCCGGCGACGACCCAGATGATGCCCATGGTCTTGGACGCCGGGTCGAGGCTGATCCACGTGTAGCCCACGATGATGAAGCCCAGAAGCGGCAGGATGAGGTGCGTGAACACCTTGCCGTCGCGCTCTTTGATAAAGAAGTGCCACACCACCGTCACGTGCAGCACGCAGAACGACGTGAGCGCGCCGAAGTTCACGAGGCGCGAGATGGCGTCGATGCCCAGCTGCTCGAACACGATGACCAGCACGAGCGACAGCGCGCCCACGAACGCGGCTGCCACGTAGGGCGTCTTGAACTTGGGATGCACCTTTGCAAGCGCCTTCGGCAGGTTGCCGTCGCGGCTCATGGCGAACAGGATGCGGCTGATGGCCGTCTGAGCGGCCAGCGAGTTGAAGATGCCCCACGCGATGGCCGTGGCCAGCGCGCACAGCACGTAGAGGAACTTGCCGCCGGCAACCTCGGCCACCAGGTAGAACGCGTTGTCGGGGTCGTTCGCGAACACGGCGCCGTCGGGGCTGATGCAGCCCGCGATGTAGGTTTGCAGCATGAACAGGAAGCCCACGATCAGGAGCGACCCCACCATGGCCTTCGACGGGCCCTTCTTCGCGTCCTTGGCCTCCTCGGACAGCGTGGCGATGCCGTCGAAGCCGAGGAACGACAGCACGCCCAGCGACACGGCGCTCATCACCAGGCCGGGGTTGAACGTCTCGGGGTTGTAGAACGGCTGGATGGTGAAGCCGTTGGACAGCGGGTCGGTGGCGATCCACAGCGCGCCCATGACCACGAACACGCCCAGGCACAGTATCTCCAGCACCACGGCCACGCGGTCGACGATGACCGTGAGCTCGATGCCGCGGATGTTCACGAACGTGTTGATGGCCACGAACAGGATGCCCCAGATGAGCGCGGGCACCTCGGGCACGATGCCGCTCATGGCCTGCGCGGCCACCACGTACAGCAGCGTGGGCACCAGCAGGTAGTCCAGCAGCATGGTCCAGCCGGTCACGAAGCCCACCGGCTTGTTGATGCCGCGGCTGGTGTAGCCGTACACCGAGCCGGACACGGGGAACGCCTGCGAGAGGGTGGCGTAGGAGAACGCCGTGAAGATCATGGCCACCATGCCCACCAGGTACACGAGCGCGGGCATGCCGCCCGAGTCGCCGAACACGCCGCCGTAGATTCCGAACGGCGCGATGGGCACCATGAAGATGAGCCCGTACACCAGCATGTCGGGCACGGACATGGCGCGCTTGAGCTCCTGCTTGTAGCCCATGGCCTCCAGCGCGGCCTCGGAGGCGGCGCTTTGGGATTGGGCCGCGTCGTTGGCGGACGAGACCGCCTTCTGCTCTTCAGTCATTGGATCCCCCCTGTTTTCTTGGTTTGTCTTTGCCCTACAGCGCGAAGCCGAGCGCGTCCAGCACGTACTTCGGCACCATGAAGCGCACGGTCTTCTCCGGGTCGACCATCTGGCACACCTGCACGTCTGCCACGAGCGACAGCAGCATGACGAGCTCGTCTTGGGCCACGCCGGTGCGGTCATGCAGCAGGTCCACCATCTCGTGCACGGCGCGGTCGGCTGCTGCGTCGAGCGTCTCGGCCGAGGCGATCACGCCGAAGTGCGTGTCGTTCTCGATAAGCGGGTCCGCGAGATACAGGTCCGGGAGTGCCGTGAGCGTGACCGTGGCCCAGCCGGCCACCTCCGCACCCGAGACGCTGATCTCGCCGTCGCCCATGGCCGCGTGCATGTCGCCGCAGCCGAAGAGCGCGCCTTCCACGGCCACCGGGAAGTAGAGCGTGGCCCCCGTGGTGATGGCGGTGTTGTCCATGTTGCCGCCGTGGCTGCCCGGCGTGCCGCAGTTCACGGGCTCGCCCTCCGGGGCAACGCCGATAACACCGATCATGGGGTTGAGCGGGATGGACAGCTTGTCGCTCCACCTGAGCTTGCCGTCCTCGATGGCGCACAGGCGCGTGCTCCACGCATCGAAGCGGTCGCCGCACACGCCCTCGTCCTTGCCGGTGCACGAGGCCGTCTGCGCGTCCAGCTCGATGTTGTCGATGCTCACCTTCAGTGCGCCGCCGGGGACGGCTCCCTCCACGTACACGGGGCCCGTGGCCGGGTTGATGGCGTCCCAGTCGATCTCGTCAAGCTGGTCCTCGGGCGCCTGCACCTGGTTGCCGAAGCAGTCCTGCGTGCGGATGCGTACCGTGTCGCCCGACGCCACCCGGAGCGCCGGTTCGAGGTCGCGCGCGAACGCGAACAGCACGCACTCGTCTCCTAGCTGATGCATGGGTTTCCCCTTTCTTCGTCTCGCTTGCTCGTATTCTTCTGACGCCATGGCCGCAACGCTCCTGCGCAATAGAGCGCTCTACCGTTGGCGCATCACACGATACTCCAGAAGGAACGCGAACGCACGCGCTATTTAGGAGGAAATGCCGGTCAGCCTTCGCTCGACGCGGCTTCTTCCCATTCCTCCTGCAGGTCGAGCGCAGGTGGCTCCAGGTGGCTGGCAACGACAAGGACGGCGACGGCCACGGCCGTGGACACGATGGCCGCAACCGAGGGCATCCAGGTGAGCTGGCCCGAGGCAAGCCAAGCTGCAGCGCAGATGCCGGCCACGAGCGCGGCGGCGACCAGCACGATGCCGAGCACCGCGAGGATGCGCGACAGACGGCACCGACACGCGGAGAGAACTGCGGCGGCGGCCAGCCAGCTGACGGCCACGCACCAGGTGGCGGGCTGCAAGAGCAGCGCGCCCAGGTTCGCCTGCACGTCGGTGCCGGCGAAGTCCCAACGGGCGAACGCGTCCCATCCCAGCAGGTTGCCGGAGCCGAACGATGCCAGCAGCGCGGCCACGAGCAGCGCGAACGCCGTCGTGCCGAGCGCGCGGGCTGGCGGCAGGAAGAACCCGGCCACCACGGGCGCCAGCTGGTTGCCGCCCACGGCGCCGGCCAGGGGCACGGCGAACGTGGCGTTCGCCGCCGCGTTGCCCAACCGCCCGGCGAAGTACCACCACACCGCCGTAGCCGCCAGCAGTACGCAGCCGGCAGCCGGCGCGCCCTGCGCGATGAGCGCCGCGGCCAGCGCGAAGTAGGCCAGCAATGCTCCCAGGTGCGGCTTGAGCGCGCCGGCCAGCGCAATGAGCGCGAACAGCCCCCAGAACAGCAGCAGGGCCGGCCCCGCCAGGCCGAAGATACCCTCCAGGCCGCCTATCTGCGGCAAGTTCGCCAGCGCCACGAATGCCACGGCCCCGCTGCCCGCCGCGCCCACGATGCGCGCCGCCACGGCCGCCTGCCGGCGCGTGATGCGCTCGCGCAGCGGCACACGCGGGGGACGGGGCGGGTGCGGCGCTCTTTCTTCCTCTTCCGCCTCGTCGTCGCCCTGCGCATCGCCTACGATGACGGCCAGCTCGCGATGACCCGTCCTCGGGTCGCCCAGGAACTTCTCCATCTCCTCGGCGAAGTCGGTCACGTTGTCGTAGCGCTGCTCGCGGTCGGGGTCGAGCGCGTAGAACACCACGTCGTCGACCGCCGGATCGAGCTCGTCCCAGCACAGCGAAGGCAGCACGAGCTCCGCATCCTCGATGGCGGACTCCGCGCGGGCCAGATCGGGCGCAAGGAACGGGTTCTCGCCGGCCAGCATCTCGTACGTGACGGAGGCGAGTGCCCACTCGTCGCAACGTGCGTCCAGGCTCACGCCGCGCATCTGCTCGAGCGGCATGTAGCCGATGGTACCGCCGCCCGCCGCGCCGAAGCCGCCGGCATCCGCGAGCGTGGCCAGGCCGAAGTCCGTCACCTTCACCTGTCCCTGGCGGTTGATCAATACGTTGTCCGGCTTGATGTCCAGGTGGAGCACCTGGTTCTCGTGGGCCACCTCCAGCGCGTGGGCGACGGAGCCGAACACGGCGGCCACCATGTCGAGCGTGAGGTAGTCGGCGTAGTCGTGCAGCAGTTCCGTGAGGGTGATGCCCTCGATGTACTCCATAATAAGGTAGGCCGTCTGGCCCTGCACCTCGAAGTCGTACACCGTGACGATGTTCGGGTCGGTGAGCATGGCGGCCGTGCGCGCCTCGTCCAAGCCGGGGATGTGGGAGAGCGAGCGCACCGGCGGCAGGTCGTCGTCCAGGTCGGCCGCGGGGTCGCGGTAGGCTGCGGCAGCCGGGGAACCATGGGGCGCGGCGGATGAGGGGCGCGCGGCTGCGGTCGCGGCAGCCTTGTCCCGCTTACGGAAGGGACTCTCGAAGTCGGGAGGCGGCGGAGGGGCGGCGGGGAGGTCCTCCCAAGGCGGGACGTCGTCGGGATTGCGTCCCGCAGCCACGCCGGATTGGGCCGCGCGCCGTTGCGCGACGGGCGGCTCCTCGCCCGGGAACACATCCTCGCCTTCCCAAGACGGGATATCGTCCCAGTCGACCTCGTCGAAGCGCGGCATCGCGCCGGCACCCGCCTGCTCGGGATAGCCGTGGGCTTCGACAGGCGCAGAGGCGGGGGCGGTCGTCTGCCGCCGCACCGCATCGGCACCCGGCAGCGCCGCACGTGCGGCATCCACCTCGTCGAGCTCGATGCACTTGATGGCCACCTTGCGCTGGATGCGCGTGTCCCACGCAACACGCACCGTGCCGAAGCCGCCCGAGCGCGACTCCCCGATGGGTCGGTACCGATCCAATATGAGCTGGTTGCGTGCCATGCGCCTTCTCTGCGGTCGTTGCGGGTTCGTTTCAGAAAGCGGCAGGCGAGCACCGCGCGCCTGCACCGACCATGATAGCGCAATTCGCCCCTCCACGGCACGCTCCCCACCCGGAAGCGTCGAATGAACGAGCGACGGCGCTCCTCGAAACCAGCAGTCATTCTTCTGGTCCAGCCGGACCTGCTGTCTGGCCGTAGTTACCGGCCTGCCGGCAAAAACGCCCGCTGCTGTCAAAAAAGCGCCGGTTTGGCAACCGCTGCCACTTCGAAGGTGGTGCAGTGTGTAACGCGACCTGGCCTTTTTCTAGTTCCTCGCAGAGAAGACCTTCCAAGGCTGACATCTAGATTGCCAATCCGGCGCTTTTTTGACAGCGGCGGGCGTTTTCGACGTCAGGCGACGGAACCGGGCGAACGGGCCGCGAACGCGAGATTTCAGGAAGCAGCGCCGGGCGCGCGAATGCGGCGTTGTTCCGCAGAGGTTTCAACTTGACGTCCGAAAACGGCTAGTTCCCTCCAGCCTTTCGCGCTAGACTCTTGTCAGAGAGGCGGTGCGGCGTGGCGGCTGGCGGCGCGGCGCTGCACGGTACGGCGACTTTAGAGGCGGCTTGGCAGCTGCACCGCCTCTCGCAGTGCGGGCTACTTGGAAGGAGGGCGGCGCCCCATGGCAGAAGAACAGGAGAGCACCCTGCGGCAGGACCTCAACCATCCCGAATCGCGCAAGCGGGCGCTGTATGCGGCGTTCGCGTCCAAAGACGCGCGATTCGACGGACAGGCGTTCGTGGGCGTGTCCTCCACGGGTGTGTACTGCCGCCCCGTCTGCCACGTGCACATGCCGAAGTACGAGAACTGCACGTTCTACGAGACGGCGGCCGAGGCGGAGGCTGCCGGATACCGGCCGTGCCTCGTGTGCCGCCCGGAGCTCGCGCCCGGCCACTCCATCGCCGACGCGTCCGCGAACCTCGCACGGCGTGCGGCCTCGCTGCTGCGCGAGGACTGCACGAGCGGCGAAAGCCTCGGGCGCATGGCGGAGCGGCTGGGCTACACCGACCGCCACCTGAGGCGCGCCTTCCAACGCGAGTTCGAGGTGACGCCGGTGCAGTACCTGCAAACCTGCCGTCTCCTTCTGGCGAAGAGCCTGCTCACCGACTCGGACCTCCCGGTAAGCCAGGTGGCCGCGGCCGCCGGGTTCAAGAGCGTGCGGCGCTTCAACGACCTGTTCAAGGAACGCTATCGACTCACCCCCACCGCCGTGCGCAAGAGCGCCCGACGGCGCACGCCGTCGGGCGACGGAGTGGCCTTCACGCTGAGCTACCGTCCGCCGTACCGCTTCGCCGAGCTGCTCGCGTTCTTCCGTGCCCGCCAGCTGGAAGGCGTGGAAGCGGTGGACGAGCACGCCTACGCGCGCGTCGTGCGCATGCAGCACGGCAACGAGGAGGTGCTCGGCTGGGTGCGCGTGACCGACAACGAGCGGCGGGGGGCGCTTGCCGTCACGATGAGCGCGTCGCTGTTGCCGGTGACGTCGCAGGTCATCGCCCGGGTGCGCCGCATGTTCGACGTCGATTGCGACCCGCAGGCCGTGCACGAGGGCATCGCCTCGCTGAATGATACGGTTCCGGGCGCGGCGGTCCTGGGAACGCGGGTGCCCGGCTGCTTCGACCCTTTCGAGACGTCCGTGCGGGCCATCCTCGGCCAGCAGGTGACGGTGGTGGCCGCCAACCGGCTGGCGGCGCGCATCGTAGAGCGCTACGGCAAGCCCGTGGACACCGGCATCCCAGGGCTCACGCACGCGTTCCCCACAGCGGCGGAGGTCGCCGCGCTCGAACCCATCGAGGACGCGCTCGGCGTGCTGGGCATTATCAGGACGCGCTCGCGTACCATCGCCGAGATCGCGCGGCTGCTTGAGACCGGCGAGCTGCGCTTCGATACCGGTGCCGTGGTGGCGGAGCAGATGGAACGCCTGCTAGCGGTGAAAGGCATCGGCCCCTGGTCGGCGAACTACCTGGCCATGAGGGTGCTCAACCATCCCGACGCCTTCATGGAGACCGATGCCGGCGTGAAACACGCTCTACCCCACCTGGAACCGAAGGAACGGCTGGCGCTGGCCGAGCAGTGGCGCCCGTGGCGCAGCTACGCGGTGCTGTGCCTGTGGAACTCGCTGGCCGCATAGGAAGGAAGGCACATGGTATATCGGACGAGCTACACCCATCCAGAATTCGGCGAGGTCGCGATAGCAAGCGACGGCCAGAGCATCGTGGGGCTGTGGATGGCCGGGCAGAAGCACTTCGGCGGCACGGTGGACGGCGAGATGGTGCCGGCCGATGACCTGCCCGTTTTCGCGCAGGCGAAAGACTGGCTTGAGCGCTACTTCGCCGGCAAGCGACCAGCGACAGCCGAGCTGCCGCTGGCGCCCAACGGCACCGCATTCCGCCAGCGCGTGTGGCGCAAGCTGGCAGAGATTCCCTACGGTTGCGTGCGCACCTACGGCGACCTGGCCCGGGAAATCGCACAGGAAAACGGCAAGGAGAAAATGTCCTCCCAGGCCGTGGGCGGGGCCGTCGGGCACAATCCCATTTCCATCATCATACCCTGCCACCGCGTGGTGGGCGCGAACGGCAGCCTGACCGGTTACGCCGGCGGCCTGACGCGCAAGATATGGCTGCTGGAGCACGAGGGAGTCAACATGGAGGCCTTTTTCGTTCCCAAGAAGGGCACGGCGCTCTAGCGCATGGAAGAGAGCGGGGACCTCATGCTTTACTCGACCGTGTACCCCCATGCCGAGCTGGGCGACCTCACCATCGCGAGCGACGGCGAGGCAATCGTCGGGCTATGGATCGAGGGTCAGAAGTACTTCGCCGGCAAGGTGGCGGGGAACCTGCAGCGCCGCGACGACCTTCCCGTGTTCGCGCAGGTGCGCGCCTGGCTCGACCGCTACTTCGACGGCGACCCCCTTCCCGTAGCGACGCTGCCCCTCAAGCCGGGCGGCACCCCGTTCCAGCAGCGCGTGTGGAAGCTGCTGGCCGACATCCCTTACGGCGAGCTGCGCACCTACGCCGAGCTCGCCGCGCAGATCGCATGCGATTGCGGTGGTAAGGCCTCGGCGCGCGCCGTTGGCACGGCGAACGGGCGCAACCCCATCTCCATTATCCTGCCCTGCCATCGCGTGATCGGCTCGGACGGCAGCCTGACCGGATACGCCGGCGGCATCGCCCGCAAGGCCTGGCTGCTGGAGCACGAGGGCGCCGACCTGACCGGCCTCTACGTGCCGAAGCGCGGCACCGCCCTGTAAGGAGCCTCCGCAGCACGTACCCGGAGAGCGCAGCGCGGGAGACGCGTGGAAGCTCTCTGCGATTGCTCGTTATAGGCCGTTTTTCTCCGCAGGAGCAAATTTCAGTCTTGCATAGGCGGATGAAGTCCTGTATCATCTGTTCTTGCTTTCGACCGAGGTCGGAGAGCAGATGCGGGTGTGGCGGAATTGGCAGACGCGTACGGTTCAGGTCCGTATGGGGGCAACCCCATGAAGGTTCAAGTCCTTTCACCCGCACCATTTGAACTTGGAAGAGCCCCGGAATCCGGGGCTCTTTTCGTTGTCGGCAAGTGTGGCTTCGTTGGTGCACAGCAATGTGCCGAGCCCTGCGTCGTTTGCGCGAGTGTGGTACAATCCGAATCGAACGGTGCCCCGCCGACTCGGGCAGCACTTGTTCCTTACTTAAGCCGGTTTACTCTTGCACAGGGGTTACCGGCTTTTTCACGCACAAGGCCGTTCGTCACTCCCTTCTGGCCAAACTCACGATTCCGATTGCCACCGTAAGAAGCGCGCATACCGCAATGATCGTTTGGGGATCCATAGGCTTCTCCGATCTTTCGAAGCCGCCCGGGCGACGAAGCACCGAACTTGCTCATTATAGCATGCTACACAGCAGCTACCCGCTCTTGGGCAGAGCACATTACCGCCGACATGCGAAGGCGCCTGAATGCAGAAGGGCCCCGGTCAACGACCAGGGCCCTTCTGATTGCGCGTTGGAGCTTGTTACGCCAGCTCGGTGATCTCGAAAAGGGGGGCGGTGAGGCGGGGGTCGTCGTCGGGGCGGCCTTGCTCGCGGTTGGCGGCCATGCGGTCGGCGAACACCTGCTCGAAGTTCTCGACGGGCATGATGCGGTACCGGCGCATGAGAGTGGTTCCGTCAGTGAACGTGGCGGTGGCCGAAAGCGTTGCCTGGCCGATCTTCTGTGCAGCCTCGCAGGATGCTTCGAAGAAGAGCTCGTCCATGGCGGCGTAGCGCGCATCCTCATCTTGGCCAAGCGCCTCGTACCCACCGTTGATGCTATCTGCCTGCTCCTTGTCGAGCTCGGTCAGCTCATTGTTCAGCGCCTCCTTTTCAGCGGGATCAGTTGCTGCATCCAGGCGTGCGAGCACGTCAGCGACGCGTGCGCTCCAATCGCGCTCTTCCGGCGTGCGCAGATCCACCTTGACCAGTCGGCACAGATCCTCGGGCTGCTGGTCGGCGTAGTCAAGGGTGAATTCCTGCGATGCCGTGTACGTCGACGGCACCAGCGTCCCGTCTTCCAGCGGCTTCATGTCTATCAGCTCGAACGCCACATCCTCGCCGTCGATGGCGTAGATCACGGACTCGATGCCCTCGCCCACGCAGGCGAGGTTCAACTGGTACGAGAGAGCGCTCGGCCGCGGCCCCCCTTCGCCGCCGAACGGCACAATGCCCTCGTCAGCCGTCGCAACGCTCACCGTCTGGCCGCCCTCGTCGGCATCCGCGTAGAGCGCCAAGCCGAACTGCTCGGCCAGCGAGGATGCGGGCGTCCCGGCACCCGCGCCTTCCGAGCCGCCCGGAACGCCGGGCAGCAGCGCGGGCACGGCGATCAGGGCGCCCGCCACAACCGCGGCAGCCAACGCACCGGTCAGCACCTTCGCCGCCCTAGGCACCGCTCGGCGCTTTCCCCCGGCGCGAGCTATGAACGCCTGCGGCCCGCACGTTGCCCCCTCGCGTCCGGCAGCCTTCTCCCCGCGCAGCTCGCCGAGGCGCGCCATCACGTCATCCTGCAGATGGGCAGGTGGCTCCGCTTGGTCCATCATCGCTTTGTACTGGTTCGCACTGGCCATAGTCGACACCTCCCAAAGATGTTCTTAGCTGTGCGCGCGCCCTTTGCAGGCGCGTGCGCACGGTGGACGGCTCGATGCCGAGCACCTCCGCGATCTCTTTTCCGGAATAGCCCTCTTGGTAATACAGATGGATGACGATGCGCATGCTCTCGGACAGCTCCCCCACCGCTTCCCACAGGGCGCGCACCTCGTCGGGCGAGAGCGGGCCCGCATCGGTCGGCTCGAAGGGCATGCTGTCGAGGGGCACCGCCGGACGGCGGCTGCGTAGGCGGGCCACGTCATGGCAGCGGTTGACGGCCACGCGCAGGAGCCAGGCTTTCAGGTGCTCCTGGCCGGAGAACTCTGTCGTGTTCTGGGCGAGCCGCAAGAACACGTCCTGGTAGACGTCCTCAGCATCTTCCTTGGAGCCCGTCTGCGCCAGGGCGAGCCGCCAGACCGAGCCGCCCCAGGCGGCCATGGCCTGCCGGATGAACGCATCCGACCTGAGGGGGCGCCCGCTGGCACGTTCTTTTTCTCTTCTCACGTATTCACCTCCTGCCCCTAACACGCTCGGGAGCAGGAGGGTGTCTCATGCGGTTTACGGAAACTGACGGAACGGTGAGCAGATCGGGCGCCGCAGCGCCGCACCGTCAGCAATAACGCCTCGATGCGCCGATGCGCAGATCCGACGATATGCCGCGCCGCCAGCCGCCCGCAATCGCGCCCCGCGCTACCGGGCGCCGCCTCCTCCGCCGAAGCCGCCGCCTCCGCCGCCGCTGAAACCGCCGCCGAAGCCGCCGCCGCTGGAGAAGTTGCCGCTCGCGCCCGAGATGGCGGCCTGCGCCGTGCTCACGGTGTTCGATACGGCCGTGTGCAGCAGGTCGCCCGCTGCCGGCATGACCGCGCCGCCGGCGCCGTGCGTGGGCGCGTACCAGAACCACCATGGCACGTAGCCGTATCCGTACGCCGTGCCCGCCGCGGGCTCGAACAGCTCGGGCACGTGCGTCTGCAGCTCGCTCATGACCTGCTTCGCAATGCCGAACACGTAGGCGTACACCATGAACTCGCCCCACACCTTCACGTCGGTGGGAGGGCGCTCGTCGAGCGACGAGAAGTCGCGCAGCCAGTTGCGCAGCGCCTTGCACTTCGCCACCAGGTTGTTCCCCTCCACGCTGCGCCGCGGCAGGTAGTTGCCTATCACGCCCAGCGCAATGGCCGTGGGCAGCATGAAGATGAGCGGGATGAAGTTGTCCGTGAGCAGCCCGACGCCCAAGCCGGCCACCCCCACCAGAATGGCGAGCGTAACGAGGTACCCCTGGTAGCGCTTGCCTTTGACCTCGAAGAAGTCCCAGCGGTTCGTCTCGGCCGACACGATGCCCTGCCAGGTCTTCATGGCATCCAGGAACTTCTCGGGGTGGTCCTTCCCATACTGCTGGATGGTGCCGAACCACAGCGAGTCGCCACCGGCGGCAATGGTGCCGAACAGGAGGTCGAGCGCCTGCCGGTCTATGGGGTTCTCCACCGCGTCGGCCACGGCGGGCACGCGCGTCAGATAGTAGTCCTCCACCGTCTCGGTACGGCCGAAGGACTTCTGGTCCTGATACGTGCCGCGGTCGATGCGGATGGCGCCGCTGTGCGACAGGTGCATGAGGGTGGCCGTGAAGTCGTCCTGGCTCTCGCGGTCCCAGCGCCACAGGCGGCCGATCACGGCCGGGTGCACGCGCGGATCGGGAACGTCGCGCCAGTACTCGTCGGTGAAGCTCGGGGCATGCTCCTTGCCGTAGCGGAAGTAGGACCACAGCGCCCAAGCAATGAGCAGCACGCACAGCACACCGCAGCCGATGACGAAGGCCAGCGACTGCATGCGGTTGTGGTTGGCCTGGTCGACCCAGTCCTCCTCCTCGGCCAGCACCTTGTCGAGACGCGCCTCGTCCGCATGGAGCTTCGCCGCATCGGGAGAGAGGTTCGTGAGCCACGCCACGGGGAACAGCACGCGCGCCTCGGCGTACTGGCCGGCGTTCACCTTCGGCACGGTGTACGTGACGCTGCCGTCCGAATTGATGGCCAACGACCCGTCGAGCGGGCCATGGCCCCATGCACGCACGTTCTCGCCGGGCTCCACCGCCACGCCCTGCGGCACCGGCAGCGCCAGCGTCATGGTGATGTCGGCCGACGACTCCTCCCACTGGTCGCCGACGTACTTCCAGTTCACCTCGGCCACGTCCTTGTAGGCCTGCACGCCGTTCACCACGGTGTAGTCCAGCTCGATAACCGCCTTCTCATCCGAGACATCGAAGAAGGCGTACACCGTGTTCTTCGGCGCGTCGACCGAGTACGCATCCGTTCCGGGGCCTCCCGCATCGCGCCAGTCCAGCACGAACGGCACGCCGGGCAGCGTCTCCCACTCGCCCACCACGTTGCCGTCCCCGTCCACGCGCGCCATGCGCACGGAGTTCACCTTCAGCTCCGCGTTCGAAGGCAATCCCTCGAACGTCCACCACACCGCCGTGAAGTCTCCGTTGAAGTCGAACGTGCGCTGCTCCACCGCATGCAGCGACCCATCCGTCTCGGCCTGCGCCGTTATGTCCACCTTCGTCATGTCGTAGGACTTCGCGAACGCCTCGCCCGGCGCGGCAGCCAGCAGCGCTGCGGCAGCCAAGACGAGCGCGGATGCCAGCAGTATGAGGCGCGCCGCAACGGGACGGCGCACGGCCCGAGCATCTGCAGCGGCATGGCTCGCACGGCGTGCAGGGGCGGCTATCGCAGCACGCGCCCCGGTATTATGAGGATCACTCGTGATTTGCACGGTCAATCTCCTTGCAAGTTCGAGATGGTCACGGTATCATAGCGAATCGCACCTATTATAGCGCGGAGAAGTGACCGAGAGGCCGAAGGTGCTCGCCTGCTAAGTGAGTATACCCCACAAGGGTATCCAGGGTTCGAATCCCTGCTTCTCCGCCATCGAGACATCCTTCGCACCCCTCTTGGGGTGCTTTCTTTTTTGCACCTTCGCCCGTCCTCCCTACCGCTTCCACGGCGGCGTGAACGGGCGCCGAGGATGATCGTCCGGGTGCGTCGTCCGCACGGGTTTCTGCTTCCAGCCGGGGTGATTGCGCACGAACACGGCGCGGCAGATGCGCGTTATGCCCAGGCCGATGAGCGCGGCCACGAGGAAGCTCGCGCCCAAGTCAAGGATGAGGGCATTGCCGTCAAGCAGCGCATACAGGCTTATGAGCAGGAACACGACCGAGAGAGCCCCCGTCAACCATGTGAACAGCCTGATGAGTATCTCCTTGCCGCGGTTCGGCGAGTAGCGCCATGCGGCAACAAGGTACACGATGCCCGCGACAACGGCCAACACGATGAGCAGCGGCACGATACGCGAAAGCCTTGCTACCATCGGTCCACTCCCTTCAATGCCGCTCCCGCCTACGTTCCTTCGCCACCATCATACCAAAGAGAAGGCGGGCTCCGCCGACTCGTTTGCCGCATGCTGCCCATCCGATTCGCTGCGGGCTGGCAGGCGCAGGTCCATCACGTCGCATACGTCGGCGAAGCCGAAAGGCTTCACCAGGTAGTCGTCCATGCCGGCATCGAACGCGCGGCGACGGTCCTCCACATACGCATTCGCCGTCATGGCCACGATAACGAGCTGCGGCCGCCCCTCGCGACGGCAGGCATCCCGCAGGGTGCGCGAAGCCTCCAAGCCGTCCATGTTCGGCATCTCCACATCCATGAACACGAGGTCGAACCAGCCGTCGGGGGCGCCCAACACCGTCTCGACCGCCTCTGCGCCATCATGCGCCCAGACTACCTCGGCATGCGTGCGTCCCACGATGTCGCAAGCTATCTCGGCGTTGATCTCATCGTCTTCTGCTACCAGCACGCGCACGCCCGAGAAATCCACGCGCCTCGGCAGCGTGGGCACCACGTCGTCGGCGGGCAGGGGCTTGGCAGCATCGGCTCTCTCCAGGCAGAGCGGGAGGTCGACCGTGAACGTCGTGCCATGATGACGCTCGCTTTTCACGGCGATGGCGCCGCCCATCTGATCGACGATGCTCTTCGTGATGGACATGCCCAGCCCGGTTCCCTCGATGCTGCGCGTCTCATCGGAGCGCTCTCGCTCGAAGGGCTCGAAGATACGCCCCACGAACTCGGGCGCCATGCCTATACCGTTGTCCTCGATCTCGAACCGGTACAGCGCGCAACCGCACGCTCCTTCTCCGCCGCAGGGCGTTTCGGGAAAGTCGGTGCCGCGGCTCTCGCCCAGCATCAGGGACTCGTCGGTACAGGGAGCCCGATCGGGCGACACGCAACCTGGGCGCTCCAGCCGCACGCGCAGGCGAACCTCGCCGCCCGGCTCGGTGTATTTCACGGCATTGCCGATAAGGTTCAGCAGCACCTGACGCAAGCGCAGGGAATCGCCGCGCACGTAGACGCCGGAAACGTCGTCCGCTTCCATGTGGAACACGAGCTGCTTCGTGCGCGCCTGCTGCTGGGCGATAACGTCGACCAGGGACACGAGCTCTTCCAAACTGAACGATTCGTCATTCAGCATGAACCGCCCGCTTTCGATCTTGCTCATCTCCAGAACATCGTTGATCAGGCTTATCAGGTGGTGCGATGAGAGCGTGATCTTCGACAAGCACTCCTCCACCCGGTCTTTCTCGCCCACATGGCGCTCGGCAATCTCCGTCAGCCCCACGATGGCCGAACACGGCGTGCGTATGTCGTGCGACACGCTGGCAAGGAACTGCGACTTCGCCTGGCTGGCGTGGCGGGCCGTTTCGAGCGCTGCCTCGAGGTTCTTCTGGAGCCGGTCGCGCTCGGCATTGCGGCGCCTTAACGTAACCAAGAAGACAGCGAGCACGGCCAACACGCCCGCCATGAGCACGGTAGCGTACAGCGCGGTTTCCGCACAGGCCTTGACGGCCAGCTCGAACAGGGCGTCGAACGATTGGTGCGAGCTCCCGATGATCTCGGAATTGCGTGCGAGCATTGCCCCGATCAGCGGGTCTACCTGCTCGCTTACCGTGCGCTGCACCTCGGCGTCGGTAGTGGCGGGATCGCGGCACGTGTCGATGAGCCGTCGCTGCTCGGCCTTCAGCGTTTCATAGTCAGCCGAAAGCGCGCCCGCCTTCTCGGGGGACGACCGGCATTGGCTGGCAATGGTGGCCAGCGGATCCGCTATCGCCCGATCGATGCTCGCATACTCGTCCTCGACGGCATCCACGGCCTCGGGCGTCCTCACGTACACGAGCCGGTCCGAAAGCGTGCGCAGCTGAACCAGGTTGGTTTCCACCTCGCCTGCCGCCACCGTCACCGGATAGGGATGCGCGTTTATCTCGTCGATTCGACTGGAGATGGCGCCCATGTTCACCATCGTCACCGTGTAGAACACAAGAAGAAGAACGACCAGGGCGCACGTCATTGCGAACGAGAGCATGCGGGTGTCGAGCACCCGCGCGAGTTGGTCGCGGTCGAGCATCCGATGGTAGCGGAAACCATGCGTCATACAATCACTTCCGACCTGTTGTCTCCGACAAGCGCCCGAATGGAGAAGGCCACCGGGCATATCCGTTCGCGCAACCGCGCCGCTCGGCGTGGCTGCGCGAACGGATCTTGGCTAGGCTAGAATGGAGCGCCCGCCTCGTTGGTTCGGGCGCGCGCGGTGATCGCTCTTAGAATTGAACCTTGGGGGCGACGTCCGCCCCGGCTGCGGCATCGAAGCTGTCGCGCTGCTTGAAGCCCATCATCCCCGCGAACAGCACCGCCGGGAACGTCTGGATGGCCGTGTTGAACTTCATGACCGTGTCGTTGTAGCTCTGGCGCATGTAGCTGATCTTGTCCTCGGTGTTGGACAGCTCGGCCTGGAGCTGCTGGAAGTTCGCGTTGGCCTTGAGGTCGGGGTAAGCCTCGGCCACGGCGAACAGGTTCTTCAGGGCGCCGGTAAGGATGCCGTCGGCCTGCATCTTGCCCTCCGGCGTGGGCGCGTTCATCACGGCGGTGCGCGCCTGCGTGACCTCCTCGAGCGTCCCGCGCTCGTGCGAGGCGTAGCCCTTGACCGTCTCCACGAGGTTCGGGATCAGGTCCAAGCGGCGCTGCAGCTGCACGTCGATCTGCGCCCAGGCGTTGTCCACCATGTTGCGCAGCTTCACCAGGTTGTTGTACAGGCCGATGATGGCAACGACCAGGACGACAACGATGACGAGGATGACAATCAGTGGGATGCTCATAAGCTCTCCTTTGCTATTACGTAACTGGGATTTTAACATCTTGGGTCACGTATGGGGAACATAGATTGAATCTGTAACCCAGGGCATCCTTCTTTAGTACGAGCCGTAGGCGGACAGCGGAGCGCTGCATCCCCCTTTCGGGCCATAGCGGGCGGCGGGAGCAGCAGCTTGTCGGGACGGGCCGCGGTAGGACGGCTCACGGTCATAGGCGGGACGGCGCCGGTGGGGCAGATTGCGGGCTGGTTGCAATCGGGACGGCGCCGTCGACCGGAGCGGGAGGCGCGGCTTCGGGCGGGTGCGCTCAGCGGGAGGGGACGGCGGCGGCGCGTACCCGGCCGAACGTCGTGGCATGGGCCCACCAGCCGCGCAGACGGGCCTGGGCGGCGGCGCGACCGGCGGCCTCGAACGTGTCGCAGAGCGCGAACACGGCCGACCCGCTGCCCGACATGAGGGCCTGCTGCACGTCCGGGCACGCCTCGGCCCACGCGCGCACGTCGGCCAGCGCGGGCAGCAGCGACTCGGAGGCGGCCGCCAGGTTGTTGCGCAGGGGCACGTCCTGGGCGCGTGCGGCGGCAAGCGCCGCGTCGCGGTCGGATGCGGCCACGGGCACCGGGCACTCGTCGAACGCCCGGTACGCGGCAGCCGTCGACACGCCGCCCGCAGGCCTCACCAGCACCACGGGAGAGCCCATGGGCGCAAGCTCGCGCACGAACGCATCGCCCGCGCCATCCAGAACGGCGCATCCGCCGTGCAGGAAGAACGGCACGTCGGCGCCCAGGGTGCGCGCGACCTCCTCGATGCGCGGGTCGTCGGCGGCCAGCCCCCACAGCTGTGCCGCGCCCACGAGCGCCGCGGCGGCATCGGACGAGCCGCCGCCCAGCCCCGCCTCGGCGGGGATGCGCTTCTCCAGCAGCACGGACACCTGCTCGCACTCGCTGCGGCCGATTGCCTCGGCGAGCCGGCGGATCGCCCTGCTCACGATGTTGTCCTCGGGCGGCACATCGAGCGGGGGCAGGCCCTCGGCCACGCGGCAGTCGAGGGCGATGGAGAGGCCGGCGGGGCCTTCGGGTTGCGCGGGCGCCAGCCGCATGCGCAGCACGTCGTGCATGGTGAGCGCGTGCATGACGCTCAGGGCCTCGTGGTAGCCGTCGGGGCGCCGCTGCCCTATGCCCAGGAACAGGTTCACCTTGGCAGGCGCGATGACCTTGACGGCTCCCGGGCCACCGAACGCCGCCTCGTCGACCTTCTGCGCGGCACGCGCCGCCGCCAGCATGTCCACCGCATGCGGGTCGCTCGCGGGCGTGCCGGCTGCAGGCTGCGGGTTCGCAGCTGCCGACCGCGCCGAAGCCGGGCAGGCGGGAGCTTGCGAGCCTGCGGCGGCCGCCTGCCGTCCCGGGTCGGAGCAGGCAGACGCCGCCCTCTCGGGAGCGTCGGACACATGGGTGCCGGGGAGGTTCTCTTCGTTCTGGTTCGTCATCGGGGCTCCGTTCGTTTCCTTCTCTTGCGCGCGAAGAACGCACGCAGCATCTCCGCGCACTCGTCGCCCAGCACACCGGGCGCCGCGGTGAAGTTGTGGTTGAGCCGCTCGTCCTCGTTGATGCGGTACAGCGTTCCCAGCGCGCCGGCCTTCGGATCGGGCGCACCGTACACGCAGCGGTCGATGCGCGCCTGGTGCATGAGGCCCGCGCACATGATGCACGGCTCCAGCGTCACGTACACCGTGCAGCCGGCAAGCCGCCACGCGCCGAGGGCGGCCGACGCCTGCCGCATGGCCAGGAACTCGGCGTGCCCCGCCGGATCCCGCGTCGTCTCGCGCAAGTTGCACGCTCGCGCGATCACCCGCGGTTCGGCCAGGGGGCGGCGGGTCGCAGGGTCGATGGGCTCGTACACCACCACGGCACCGATGGGCACCTCGCCCAGCCCTTCGGCGCGACGCGCCTCGTCGATCGCCAGGCGCATATAGTCCTCGTCGGAAAGGCGCGGCCGCCAATGAGCGGAAACGCGGGCAGCCTCCTGCGCCGTCAGGCCGCTCGGCACCGCCGTCTCCTCCGGCCTGCACGTTCGGGACGCAGAGGCCGCAGGTTCGCAAGGGGGAGCGTCGGCTCTGTTGTCTTCGTCGTTCATACGGATTATTATATGGTATCCTTTGCTTGCTTTTCGGAACCTCTTTTCGAAAAGCGCATGCGGCGAACAAATGTTTCACGTGAAACATTGCCGTGCGGAGCGCCCCTCGCGGACAGCGCCCGCATCCCCCATCGCGGAGGAATGGCCGAGTGGTTGAAGGCGGCAGTCTTGAAAACTGTTGACGTTCACGCGTCCGTGGGTTCGAATCCTACTTCCTCCGCCAGAGCGCAACGCGCCCGGAAGCCAGCGGCTCCGGGCGCTTTTTTCTGCGGCAGCCGACCGGTTACTGCGTCGTCCGAGCAGGTATTGCGGCGCCCGGCCGGCCGGGCGGGTGCTGCGGCAGCCCGCCGGTTACTGCGGCGGCCGGCCGGGCGCGGGCCGGCGCGCACGTCGCCGTCACGCCCTGCGCAGCGCAGGATCGCGCAGCAAAAACACCGCGACCAGGGCGGTCGAGGCCACGTCGGAGGCCAGCATGCCCCAGAACACCGACTCGAGCGGGGTGGCGCCCGTCAGCTGCGGCAGCACCAGGGGCGCTGCAACGATGAAGGGCAGCAGGAACACCACCTGCTGGCAGAACGTGAGCAGGATGGCCTTGTTCGCACCGCCGATGGCCTGGAAGTAGTTGGTGCCCGTGATGCGCACCATGAGGATGGGCATGGCCAGCAGCGACACCCGCAGCGCCCACGCCGCGAACGCTGCGGTTTCCCCGTGGAAGCCGAACAGCCCCATGAGCAGCGCCGGGTCTGTTTCCACCAGCAGCCATACCGCCGTCAGGCAAGCCGCGCCTGATGCAAGGGCCACCCTCACGATGGCGCGCACGCGCACGCGGTTCCCCGCGCCGTAGTTGAAGCCGACCAGCGGGCGCGCCGCCACCGCAATGCCGATGGCGGGCACCAGCGCGAACTGCAGCACGCGGTTGATGGCCCCGGACACGGCGAGCGCGTCGTCCCCGCCGATAGCCGTCGCGGCTCCATAGCCCACGATCAGCGCGTTCATCACCAGGTTGAGCGCGGCATCCGATCCGCGCACGATGAACGACGGCATGCCCAGCAGCGCGATGCGCCCCATGAGCGGGGCGTCGGGCCGCAGGTCGCGCACGCGCAGGCGAAACGGCATGTCGCGCTTGAACAGGAGCGCCAGCGTAACCACCAGGGACACCCCCTGTCCCAGGATCGTCGCCCATGCCGCGCCCGCTATGCCCCAGCCCCAGGCCACGACGAACGCATAGTCCAAGCCGATGTTCGCCAGCGCACCCGCCACCTGCACCAGCAGCGTGCGGTTCGGGAAGCCCGCGGCGCGCAGGAACGTGTCGATGCCCAGCGAGAAGCCCAGCGCGAACGTGCCGAACACGGTGACGACCAGGTACGTCTTCGCCTGCCCGAGTACCGCCCCCGACGCTCCCGCCAGCCCCAGCAGCGGATCGGCCCACCACAGCACGGTCGCCCCCAGCACGACGGTCAGGATGAGGAGCATTACCAAAGCGTTCCCCAGCACAGAAGCCGCCCCCTGCCGCTCGCCGGCGCCCAGGCGCAGGGCGACCACGGCGGTGCCCCCGTCGCCGATGAGCATGACCAGGGCGTTCAGCAGCGTGACGAACGGCATGGCGATGGCGGTCGCGGCCACGCCCGCCGAGCCCAGCGCCTGGCCCACGAACATACCGTCCACGAGGATGTAGAAGCGCGATACCAGAAGCCCCGCAACCACGGGGACGGCGAACCGCGCCAGCAGCCGCCCGACGGGATCGGAGCCCATGCGCACGGCGGCGCGGGACGCCATGCGCCCCGAAGCGCTTTCCCTCCTGCCGGGCCGACCCATCGCTCCCCCGTCTGCCGCTCTCCCCGCTCAATAGTGACATGTCAATTCCACGTCCTATGATACCGGCTTTCCCCGCATATGCAAGGCCGGGCGCCGCACGGTGTGCAGCGCCCGGCCATCGCGGAGGGGGCGGGAAGACGGATCGGGGAGGTTCGAGCCCTCGGGCTCGCTATGCTCCCGAACGCGCGACGTAGTACACGTTCGGCTTCGTACCGTACTCCTCGCCGAGCACCCGCACCTGCTCGGCGGCCAGCAACCTGGCCACCTCGCTTTCGGGGTCGTCCAGGTCGCCGAACACGCGCGCATCGCCGGGGCAGGCGCGCACGCACGAGGGCCCGATGCCGTCGGTGTAGCCCTTGCTGCGGCAGAAGTCGCACTTGTACACCTTGCCAACCTCGAAGCCTCCGTACATGACCCGCTCCTGCTCGGTCAGGCCGCTTCCGGGAAAGTACCCCTCTATGCGCTCGCTCAGGAACGTGCGCACCTCGTAAGGGCAGGCGGCGATACAGTACTTGCATCCGATGCACTTCCCGTGGTCGACGCGCACCACGCCGGCCTCGTCGCGGTACGACGCGCCCGTCGGGCACACCGACACGCAGGCGGCCTCCTCGCAATGCCCGCACAGCATGGGCGTGTAGCGCGCAGTGGCGTTCGGGTACGCGCCCTCCTCGCGCAGCGACACATGCGAGTAGAACATGCCGGGAGGCGTGCCGTTGGACTGCTTGCACGCGACCGTGCACGCGTTGCATCCCACGCAGCGCCGCAGGTCGATGACCATTCCGTATCTCATAAAGTCCCCCTTACGCCTTGTAGACTTTGACGGCAACCGAGTTGTTCAAGTTGCCCATCATGAAGCCGATGTCCCGCTCGTCGTCGTTGAGCAGCGTGTTGTAGTGCGGCCCCTCGTGCGCGAAGTCGACGAGCCCCGCGCCCTTCGCGCCCCACTTGCCCGAGATGGCGAGCGTGGAGGGATGGATCATCTCGGAAAGGTGCAGCACGCCCGTGGTCTTGCCGCCGTACATGGACTCGACCACCACCTGGTCGCCTTCGGCCAATCCCAGCTCGTCGGCGCGCGACGGCGCCACGAGCACCTTCTTCAGATGAGGGTCGAAGCGCTGCTCGATGTCGTGCAGCCAGTGGTTGTACGACAAGCCCGTGGAGTCGTTCACCTGGAAGTGCGTCTTGAACTGGAGCACCTTGAGCGGAAACTCCTCGGTGGGGTGCATGCCCTCGAACTCGAAGAACACCGGTGCGCCCGAGTACTGGCGCAGCACCTCGTCCAGGTCGGCGTGCGGGAATTCGATGCCGTTCTCCTCGATGAGCGCGCGCAGCATCTGGGCGCTGCGGGCGTTGTAGCGGAAGTACAGCGGCACGCGGTACGCGTTCTCGGGATGCCAGTGCCAGATATAGCCCGACTCCACGTCGGGCTGCGTGTACCCGACTACCGCGCACTCCTTCACCGCGTCCCAGCCCTGCTCGCCGAACTGCGTCTTCAGCTTGCGCTCGCACACGTCGGCGTATGTGTAGGGCTCCTTTGGGCTGAGCGCGTACTCGTCGGCGATGCCGCCGGGCTTGCCGGGCAGGAACTTCCCCTGGAAGCCCTTGTTGGCGATGCCGGTCATCTTCGGCAGGATGCCCAGGCGGGACGCCCATTCGATCAGCAGGTCCTCCTGCTGGCGCGTGTCGAACACCGGCTCCACCACCGGCTTGCGCGCCTCCAGCACGCGCAGGCTCTTCACGTAGTCCGACGCGCTCTTGTTGGATATCCAGCTTGCATTCCACAGCGCGTAGCGCTCGAGCGCGTGGTGCTCGGGCAGCACCACGTCGGCGAACTGGGTCATCTCGTCCATCCACAGCGAGATGGTGAACGTGAAGGGGATCTGCTTGAGCACCTCCACCACCGCCTCGGGGTTGGAGTTCGAGCGCAGCGGGTTGCCGCCGCCCAGCACCATGTACACCTCGGGCTTGTAGTCCAGGTAGTAGCTCTCCGGGTCGAGCGCGGCGCGCCACACCAGCTGCATCACGTGCAGCTCGTGGGGGTAGAAGCACTCCAGCTTGTAGCTTTTGGGCGGGAACGACAGCTTTTCCTGGCCCACCGCCTGGTTCCTGAAGTTGTCGGAGGCCGGGGGGAGCAGCATGCCGTCGTCGTCGGTGTCCATCACGTGCAGGTCGCCATGTTCGAGGCCCAGGATGCCGCCGGGCACATCGATGCAGCCCAACAGCTCGTTCACCACCTCAATGGCCTTGAACAGCTCGACGTTCAGCGGATTCGAGTTCGAGCCGCGACCGGGCGCCAGCACGCCCGCAGGACGGAACGGGAACGTCTCGCCGTCCAGCTCGATGGTGGAGCCGATGAGCGCGTGGTCCACCAGCTCGTTGGCGATGCGGCGGATGGTGTCGGCGGGCACCGACGTGATCTCCTCCGCCCATTCGGGCGTCATGTCCGCCGTGTAGTCCTTGATGAGCTGCAGACAGGTCTTCACGTTCTTGCCGCCCACCGCGTACTCTCCGAACAGGGCGTACGTCTCACCCGACGACGTGTCGAACGGAACCGCCGCGGCTGCCCCCTCGTCCCACACGAGCGGCTTTCCCGTGGCCTCGTCGCGCGCATAGTCCTGGAAGCACACCTTCGTGCCCTTGAGCTCCTCGGGCACGTCCTCTATGAGGTACGGCGCGTTCGTGCGCACCTTGAGGAAGTGCTCGTCGACGTCTTGGCGCTCGTACAGCATCACGTTCACCAGCGCCCAGCACATGGCCACGTCGGTGCCGGGCACGATGGGCACCCATTCGCCGGTTTGCGCCGCGTTGGTCTTGCGCGGGTTCACGCAGACGATCTTCATGCCGCGCGCGACCGAATCGACGTACTCCTTGGTGTTGCGGTGCGCGAGCCCCCACTCGTCACCCACGGAGCGGCCCATGATAACCAGGTAGTTGCAGCGCTCGGTGTCGGCGCGGTCGACCTTCGTACCCTTGGTGCACATGGGGCCGAAGTGGTCGGCGCACAGCGGGCCGGAGGTGGTCAGGCCGTTCGGCGTGCCGAAGGCGCTCTCGAATATCAGGCGCTTGAACGAGTCCTCGTTGCCGAAGCCCGTCTGGGTGAACAGCGTGCGCGGGTCCTTCTCCAGGCAGGCTTTCAGCTTCTCGGTGGTGATCTGCAGGACCTCGTCCCAGCTGATCTCCACCCAGCCGGGGTCGACGTCGAGGCCCTTCTCCGGGTTCGTTCGCTTGAGCGGCTTCTTCACGCGGTACGGGTGGTACAGCCCGCCCAGAACCGACAGGCCGCGCGGGCAGAGCCTGCCCTGGTTCGTAGGCGAATTCGGGTCGCCCTTGATCTCCACGGCCACGCCGTCGACCACTTTCACCTGCGTGCCGCAGATGGGGTTGTGGCAGGCCGGGCACGTGGCCGGCTTCCACTCCTCGACGGGGGCGGCGTGCGCCTGCTCGGGCGCGAGCGGCGAGAACCAGGGGCTGGCACCGGCAGCCTCGGCGCCCAGCATGGCGGCGGCCCCCGCCGCTGCGGCGCCCTTGAAAAACGTGCGGCGTGTGAGCGTCATGACGCCTGCACCTCCTTTGCGTTGGCGGCCGCAGCCGGATTGGCGGCGGCGGTGGAACGGGCGGCGAGAATGCGCAGGGCCGCCGCGTACACGAGGGTCCCCACGCCCACGGCGCCCGCGAACACGACAAGTTCCATCGCGTCGAACGGCGCCGCACCGGCGGCCTCGAGCTCGGCGAGGGGCACGACGGACTGGGTCGCCTGGAAGATGGCCAGCTTGAACAGCGGCACGGCGGCGACGGCGCATGCCGCGGCCACCCGTGCGACGAGGGCCGAGGCGGCCGGCAGCGCCAGCAGTACGACGGCGGCGAGACCCATGACGGCCGCAGCCCAGAACAAGGGCGAAGCGGCGATGGCGGCGAACTGGGCTCCCAGCACGGTGCCATCGCCCTGGTTCAGCACCACGTCGAACACGAGCGACGCCGTCATGACCAGCGCGGCTCCCGCCAGCAGCGCGCGCCATCCGCGGCGCGCGGGGCCGCACAGCACGACGATGGCTATGCCGAGCGCCGCCGCCTGGATGAGCGCCGGGCCCGCGCCCAGCAGCACGCCCCACGCGTCGCGGCCGCTGCACGTGGTGAGCAGCCATGCCTCCACCGCCAGCAGCGCAAGCCCCGCGACGACGCCCGCGAGGGCGAACGTCCTTCCCGCCGCCTCGCCCTTCCCGGCGAACAGCGCGGCCGCAACGGCGAATGCGATGCACAGCGGCAGCACGATGGCGTCGAAGAACACCGGCGAGGCCGGGTTGGCCGAAGCGTACGTCAGCAGGATGGCCGCCGGGTTGCCCAGGTCGACCACGATGAGCACCGATGCCACCACGAACAGGGCGCATGCGACGGCGTAGAGCACGCCCATGTCGCGCGCGCCAATGGCGCCCGCCCACCGGGCGATGCCCGTAACCATCAGCAGCCCCGCGCCGGCCGAGGCCGCAGCGTAGAACAGCGCGATGTAGAACCCCCAGGGGTAGTGCGAGCCTCCCGCCATGCTCTGGTTCGCCATCTGCACGGCGAACGCCGCCGCGCCGACCACGGCCAGCACGATGCCGGTAACCCACACGGCCCTCGGCGGCGGCGCGATCGCAGCCCCCGGCTCTCCCGTCGCCGCCTGTGCGGCCGACTTCGACAGATCGCTTTCCATGAATCCCTCCTTCTTCTTGGTCGTCTGGAAGCGCAGACCGGGCTTCCTTCCCATTACCCGGTATGCTTATTGACATGTCTATTGACTTGTCATTTGTGAATCCTAGCAACCGGCTGTTGACATGTCAAGACAATGACCGTATATTCTTCACCAGCGAAGGACGAGCGAAGCGAGGGGATGCAGGATGGAAGACGCCCGGAAAGCGGCAGCCTGGTACGGCTACGGCGCGCACGTGCTGCTGGACCCGATAGAGGTACCGGGAACAGCCTACGTCGTCGATCTGGCGAAACGCACGCGGATGCTGCTGGAGTCGACCGAGGCCGAGGAAGCTGGAGCGGCGGGCGCGACAGGCGCGACGGGCGCTGCCGATACGGCGGGGGCGGTGGGCGCGGTAGGCGTCACGGCTGCAGCAGAAGCGACAGGAACGGCATGCGCGGCCGGGGCGGCGGACACGACCGGGGCGGCGGATGCAGCCGGGGAGGCGGATGCTGCCGGGCGTAGCGGGCTTGCCGCTTGGTGCAAGCGCGTGGAGGATCTGGTAGCGCGCGGGGTGGAAGGCGCCGATGCGCTCGCCGAGGAGCAGCGGGCCGTCGCCGCAGACCGCACGCGGCTCTGCCGCGGCGTCAGCCAGGACGGCCCGCTGCCCCCCTACGAGGCGTACTATCGCGAAGGTGCCGTCGAGGGCGATGTGTCTGCCAGCTACCGGCGTGCCGGCGTCCGATTCGACGGCACGGCCGAGCGCGACGACTATCTGGGAGTCGAACTGGCCTTCCTCGACTGCCTGGTCCGCGCCGAGGAGGCCGCATACGCACGGGGCGACGGTCCCGCAGCCGCCGCATACGCGCAGCAGAGGCAATCCTTCGAGCAGGAGCACCTCCCCTGGGTCGCCGCCTTCTGCACCGCCGCGCTTCCCCACGCGCGCACGGCGTACGGCAGGGCCGCGCTCGAAGCGCTCGCCGCCCGCTCTGCGCGCGGCAACCAACCCGAATGTTTCACGTGAAACATTCGTTCTGATTCTCCCTTTGACGCGCAGCGCGCCTCCCGTTGATAAAAAACTACCGAATTCGGAAGATCAGGACCGCTTTACGGCCGAATCTGAGGGTGCTTCCCTGCAAAATGCCTGGTGAATAAAAATATTCATATAGTCAGACCGTGCGATCTTTCCTAATTCGGTAGTTTTTACCATTGCAGTTGGTTATGCGTCAAAGGGAGGGTCAGAATATTCGTTCGATTATTTGAAGCAGCAGGGAGAAATTTGCCACGTGCCGCGGCGGGTTTTCGGGCAGGCGGCAGGAGGCGAGCGGATCGCCCAGATCGCCCTTTAGCGCGGGAGCTCCAGGCGGGCGAGGAGGTCGCCGAGCTGGCGGCGCTCTTGCTCGTCGAGGCCGCCTTGGGCCTCCTCCTCCCATGCCGAAACGAGCTCTTCCACCTTGACGGCCGCCTCGCGGCCCGCGGGCGTGAGGCGCAGCACGTTGCGCGCGCGGTTCTCGGGATCGGGATGCACGGTGATCAGCCCTTTTTCGGCAAGGCTGCGCGCGGCGCGCGTGATGAGCGCCGGGTCGCGGTGCTGGCGCTGCGCGATGTCGCTCTGGCTGACCTTCAGCGTGCCGTCGCCTTCGCTCTCGCGATGCACCAGGTAGATGAGCACGGGATACTCCGACGACCCAATCCGGTACTCCTTGAGGTGCCGCGAGAGATACGCCTGATACTGGTTCACCGTGAACACAAGGCGTTGCGCCAGATTCACGGGTATGGAGTCTTGAGTGTTCATACGCCCATGCTAGCACGTTCGTTGATATATCAATCGTCGACCCACAGAAACAACAAAGGCGCGGCACCGCCGAAGCGATGCCGCGCCGAAACCCTTCGAGCGCCGATCTTGCCGGTCCTGCGGTAGCGAATGCTTCGCATGAGGCATCCGTTCCCTTGTTGGCCGCGCGGCTTGTCCTACCGCTCTTCCATGGCCACGTAGTCGCGCTTGCCGCTGCGGGTGGACTTGTAGGCGGGACGGATGATGCGCTTGCCGGAGACTATCTCCTCGAAGCGGTGGGCGGCCCAGCCGGACATGCGGGCGCAGGCGAACAGCGGGGTGAACAAATCCTCGGGGATGCCCATCATGGAGTACACGAAGCCGGAGTACATGTCGATGTTCGCGCACATATCCTTGGCCGTGCCCTTCTCGCGCAGGATGACCTCGGGGGCCAGTCGCTCGATGGACTTCAGCAGATTGAACTCGGCCTCGAACTCCGTGCCCACGGCAAGGCCCTCGGCGAACTGCTTGCAGATGATGGCGCGCGGGTCGCTCTTCGTGTACACCGCGTGGCCCATGCCGTACACGAGGCCCGTTTTGTCGAAGGCCTCCTTGCGCACGATCTTCGCCAGGTAGTCGGCCACCTGGCCCTCGTCTGACCAGTCGGCCACGTTCTCCTTGATCTCCTGCTGCATGGCCAGCACCTGGTGGTTCGCGCCGCCGTGCTTCCAGCCCTTCAGCGAGCCGATGGCGCCGGCATACGTGGAGTACGGGTCGGTGTCGGACGAGGTCAGCACGCGCGTGGTGAACGTGGAGTTGTTGCCGCCGCCGTGCTCGGCGTGCAGGCACAGCATGACGTCGAGCATGCGCGCCTCCTCCGGCGTGAACTGGCGGTCGGGACGCAGCATGGAAAGGATGGTCTCGGCCGTGGACTGGCCGGGTATGAAGCGGTGCATGATCATGGACTCGTTGTTGTAGCGGGCCCGCTTGGCGTAGTACGTGAGCACCATGATGCGCGGCAGGCGCGAGATGAGCGAGATGGCGGTGTGGATCTCATGGTGGGCCGAGCGATCCTCCGCGTCGGGATCGTAGGCGTACAGCAAGAGGATGGTGCGTGCCAGCACGTTCATGATATCGGGCGGCGTGTCGCGCATGATCATAGACGCGGTGAACCCGTCGGGCAGCTCGCGCTGGCCGTCGAGGACCTCGATGAAGCGGTCGAGCTGCTCGCGCGTGGGCAGCTCGCCCATGAGCAGCAGGTACGACACCTCCTCGAAGTTGAAGCGGTGCTCGGCGGACTGGTCGCCCAAGAGGTCGTACACGTCGTAGCCGCGGTAGCGAAGATGGCCCTCGTCGGCGATCTTCTCGTTGTCCGACACCACGTAGCCGTGCACGTTCGCGATGTTCGTGAGGCCGGCCACCACGCCGGTGCCGTCCGCGTTGCGCAGGCCGCGCTTCACGTCGTACTGCTCGTAGTAGGCGGGGTCGATGGAGTTGATGGTCTTGAAATTCTCGTAGAGAGCGATCTTCTTCTCTTCTTCTTGCATGCAAACCTCCCTGCGTCATGGACGGCCCCGCTCCCGCCGTGCATTGCCCGAGACCCGGCGAGACCGGGCGCAATGCGAAGCGAATGGCGGGGAAATCGGATGGTCGTCCGTTCGTGCTTTAGTATGATAAAGCCTTGGGATACGCCTTCACAGCACTTTCCGGCGAATAACAGAGGGAATCTTCATGTGGAAGGTCAGCGGAGCGGAGGAGGGCGCGCCGCCATCCGACCGGAAATGGCGGATGCGCGCACGGAGCGGCGGTGACGGGCAAATGACGGTTCGTATGCGGACGGCAGGGCGGGCGATGGCTCAAGGGGCGGAGCGCTAAAATAGCCGGTACGACACGGTGCCCATCCAGTGAAAACGAGGCGTCCATGCTCTCATCCCTGTTCCAGCTGCTCATCGAGAAGCGCGCTTGGTTTTTCGACCTGTTCCTTCAGCATATAGGCATCTCGTTCATATCCATTGCGCTGGCGGTCCTCATCGGGTTGTCGCTGGGCATTGCCATCGCCCAGTGGCGGCGCGGCGCGAAACCGGTGCTCGCGCTGGTGAACTTCGTGTACACCATCCCGTCCATCGCGCTGTTCGGCTTCCTCATCCCCGTCACGGGCATCGGCGACCTCACGGCCATCGTGGCGCTCACCGTGTACGCGCTGCTGCCGATGGTGCGCAACACCTACACCGGCCTCACCACCATCGACCCCGCCATCATCGAGGCGGCGCGCGGCATGGGCTCCACCGACCGCCAGCTGCTCTACCGCATCGAGCTGCCGCTGGCCGCGCCCATCATCATGAGCGGCATCCGCAACATGGCCACCATGACCATCGCGCTGGCCGGCATCGCCAGCTTCATCGGCGCGGGCGGCCTGGGCGTGGCCATCTACCGCGGCATCACGACAGGCAACGAGGCCATGACGTTGGCGGGCAGCGTGCTGATCGCGCTGCTGGCCATCGTCGTTGACCTGCTGCTGGGGCTGGCCGAGAAGTCGACGCGCCGCCACCTCGAGCCGTCGAGCGCGCACCGTCGCAAGCGCACCGGAACGCAGAAGGAAGCGGGCCAGGACTTTCGTCGGCGCACGGGTGCCGTCGTGGCCGCGGGCACGGCCGTGGTGCTGATCGCGGGCGGGGCCTTCGCGTTCGCGAATCGCGGCGGCGGCGACAACGTGGTGAACATCGCGACGAAGCCCATGACCGAGCAGTACATCTTGGGCGAGATGCTGAACACGCTGATCGAGCACGACACCGACCTCGCCGTGGAGCTGACGCAAGGCGTGGGAGGCGGTACGTCGAACATCGAGCCCGGCATGGAGAAGGGCGACTTCGACCTCTACCCCGAGTACACCGGAACAGGCTGGAACGCCGTGCTGAAGCACGAGAACACCTACGACGAGTCGATGTTCGACACGATGCGGCAGGAATACGAGTCGCAGCTCGGCCTCACCTGGGTGGGGATGTACGGCTTCAACAACACGTACGGCCTGGCCGTGAGCAAGGACGTGGCCGAACGCTACGATCTTCGCACATACTCGGACCTTGCGGAGGTTGCGGGCGGGCTCGCGCTCGGCGCGGAGCCCGACTTCTACGACCGTCAGGACGGCTACCTCGGCTTGCAGGCTGCCTACGGCATGGACTTCGGCAGCACGCGCGACATGGACATCAGCTTGAAGTACCAGGCGCTGTTCGAGAACAAGGTGGACGCCATCGTCGTATCCACCACCGACGGCAAAGTGGCTGACGATCGCCTCGTGGTGCTCGAGGACGACCAGCACTTCTACCCCTCGTACCTCTGCGGCAACGTGGTGCGCCAGGACACCCTGGAAAAGCACCCCGAGCTGCGCGACGAGCTGCTGAAGTTGCAAGGAGCCATCACCGACACCGACATGGCGCGCATGAACAACGCCGTTGAGACGCAGGGGCAGGAACCGAAAGCGGTGGCCGATGCGTTTTTGGCCGAGAAGGGGCTGATGTAACATGGAAACAACATCCGCGCAGACGCGCCGCTCAGGATCCTTCGACCCCGGCAGCCTCACCGCCTCCGCTCGGGACGACAAGAGGGAAGCCGCTGACGGCGTTCGGAATGACGGACGATGCCGTACCGCCTCCGCCCAGGACGACACGTGCGCGCCCGCGGTGGCGTTCGAGCACGTGACCAAGCGCTTCGGCGACGCCGTGTCCGTGAACGACGTGGACCTCGCCATCGAAGAGGGCGCTTTCGTCGCCATCATCGGCAGCTCGGGCTGCGGCAAGACCACGTTGCTGAAAATGGTGAACGCGCTGGTGATGCCCGACGAGGGCGAGGTGCTCGTGCACGGGCAGGCCACGTCGAGCGTCGATCCCATCGAGCTGCGCCGCACCGTCGGCTACGCCATCCAGGGCAGCGTGCTGTTCCCCCACCTCAGCGTGGAGCAGAACATCGCATACGTGCCCACGCTGCTGAACAAGCGCGATCGCCGCCGCACCGAGGCGGCCGTGGAGAAGTGGATGGACATTATCGGGCTGCCGCGCGACATCATGGACCGCTACCCCGCCGAGCTGTCGGGCGGTCAGGCGCAGCGCGTCGGCATCGCCCGCGCGCTGGCAGCCAGCCCCGATATCCTGCTGGCCGACGAGCCGTTCAGCGCCGTGGACGCCATCACCCGCAGCAGCCTGCAGGACGAGATCAAGCGCATCCACCGGCAGACGGGCATCACCGTGCTGTTCGTGACACACGACATCGACGAGGCGCTCGACCTCGGCGACAAGGTGCTGGTCATGGAAGCCGGCCGCGCCGTGCAGTTCGCGCCGCCCTGCGAGATCCTGCGCAGCCCCGCCACCGAGTTCGTCGACCGCCTGGTCTCCCGCAAGCAGAGCGTGTACGCGCGATAGGGCCGCACGAGCGTGACAAAGGGACGGGGATAATGTCTCACTCCCCGCTGTGCTCGAAAGCAGTAGGGCTCCTGAGAGTGTGACATTATCCCCGTCCCTTTGTCACGCCCCCAAACATTCCGCTACGCGCACGTAAACGATGCCCATGCCGAGCTTGCTCGCCGTGTCGGCGCCTTACGATTGGTTCCAGCGTACCGTTCGTCCGAAAGATGGGAGAAACCATGTCCGACAAGAAAACGCCCGAGGAAAACGGCTCCGAGGAAAAGATCGTCATCCCCAGCAACGAGGAGGTCTTGGAAGTCGTCGAAACGCCCGACGAGATCGATGTCATCGATGTGGGCAACAAGGAGTCCGCCAAGATCATCGAGAACTGGTCGGAAGCCAAGTAGGCAGCCAAGACGCGCCTCTGCATTCCTGCTGTCCGCATCAGGCGTGCGCCCGATGCGGACAGCGCTTGGTGCTCGGGCACCGGCAAGCTGCGCGCAACCAACGCTTCACGGGAAATATTTCTCAAACTTCTTAAAAATAGCCGTTGACAGAGAAGATCGTTACCGGCATAATAGCTTTTGCTGTTTCGACGTGCGCCGTTACCTCAGCTGGATAGAGGGACTGACTACGAATCAGTACGTCGGGGGTTCGAATCCCTCACGGCGCACCATTTCAGCACTTTCATTCCGCAACGACTGGCAGCAGCACGTGCGGTTTTTTTATTGGTCGAGCGAAAGGGACTTTGTTGAAGGTTCGAAAATCGAAACCTCACAGTAAGTAGTCCTCCTTCGATTCCCTTACGTCGGCGGTCGAAGGACGACTGCCTGCGAGCAAACACGTAAGGGAATTCACATGCTCTATCTCTCTCAAATGATGGGAAAGCCCGTCGTCGATGCGACCGGCGAGAAGATCGGCACGATCTCCGACCTGGCCATCTCCACCGGCGAGGTGTTCCCCCGCATCACCAGCCTGGCCTTCCAGGGGCCGGGCAAGGTTCCGTTCATGATCTCGTGGCGCAAGTACGTCGAGGAGTTCGACGAGGACGGCATCAGGCTGTCCGTGCCGGCTCACGACATCCGCTTCAGCTATCTGCAGCCCGAGGAGATCCTGCTGGCGCGCGACCTTCTGAATCGCCAGATCGTGGACACGCAGGGCATGAAGGTCGTGCGCGTGAACGACCTGAAGCTCTCCATCTCGGGCACGCAGCTGCGCCTGCTGGGCGCCGAGGTGGGCGCGCGCGGCATCCTGCGCGGCCTGGCGCCGTGGCTCGAGCGCGCCGTGGTGGCCGTGGCAAAGGTATTCGGCAAGCGCATCGACGAGCAGATCATCGCCTGGAACTACATGGACCTGCTCGACCGCGACCTGTCCGAGGTGCAGCTGTCCGTGACGCACAAGCGCCTGGACGAGCTGCATCCCGCCGACGTGGCCGACATCCTGGAGCAGCTTGACCCCCAGCAGCGCGCCAACGTGTTCCAGCACCTGGATGACGCCCAGGCCACCGAGGCCATCTCCGAGATGGAGGACGAGTACCAGGCCGACTTCATCGAGGACTTGGACGACGCCCGTGCCGCCGGCCTGCTGGGCAGCATGGACCCGGACGACGCGGCCGACATCGTGCGCGACCTGTCCTACGAGAAGGCCGAGACGCTGCTGCGCCTGATGGGCGTGGAGGACGCCACCGAGATCCGCCGCCTGCTGGGCTACAAGGACGGCACGGCCGGCGGCATGATGACCACGCAGTTCGTGTCCGTGCACGCCACCGACACCGTCGGCGAGGTCATCGAGGTGCTGCGCGAGCTTCCCGAGGACCACCCCACCGTTCACTACGTTTACGTGCTCGACGAGTACGACGAGTTCGAGGGCGTTCTTAGCCTGCGCACCCTCGTGCTCACCGACGACGCGAGGCCCGTGGGCGACGTGATGTACGAGGACGTGATCTCCGTGCCGCCCGACGAGACGGAGGAGGACGTGGCGGCCGATATCTTCAAGTACGAGCTTCCCGCCATGCCCGTGGTGGACGAGCACAACATGCTGCTGGGCATCGTCACCGTCGACGACGCCTGGGATGCCATCGAAGAGGACGTGAGCGGCGACAAGACGAAGGCCACGGCCCTCAAGGCGGTGGGTATCGTGCTGGCCTCCCTGCTGTTCCTGGGACTGTACACGCTGGTGCTGCTGCAGGTCATCGGCTACGCCGGGAGGTAGGCCATGATGGTGAGGAACCGGGAGGAGCGCCCGGCCCGCGCGCAGCGCGAATGGGGCAGCTTCAAGATGACGAAGGCCGAAGGCGAGGGCAAGGCGCCTGCGCGCGCCATGCCCGCCGATGCCGTGGAGGGGGGCGCCGATCCCGCCCAAATGCCCGCCGAGAAGAAGCCGAGCAAGCTGTGGCTGCTGCTGGCCGCGCTCGGTCCCGGCGTGGTCACGGCCATGGCCGGCAACGACGCAGGCGGCATTTCCACGTACTCCACCGTAGGTGCGAAGTTCGGCTACGCGACGCTCTGGGTCATACCCATCATGTGCGTGCTGCTCATCGTGGTGCAGATGACGGCTGCCCGCATGGGCGCCGTCACGGGCAAGGGCTTCGCAGCGCTCATCCGCGAGCGTTTCGGCATTCGCCTGACCGCGCTGGCCATGCTGGCGCTGCTCATTGGCAACGTGGCCACCACGTTCTCGGAGTTCGCCGGCATCGCCAGCGGCATGGAGATGTTCGGCGTGTCGAAGTACCTGGCCGTTCCGGTGGCAGCCGTGGCCGTATGGCTCTTGGTGGTGGGCGGCAGCTACAAGCGGGTGGAGAAGGTGTTCCTCGTGCTGTCGCTCGTGTTCGTCACGTACATCGTGGCCGCGTTCATGGCGCAGCCTGACTGGGACAATGCGCTGGTCAGCACCGTAGTGCCGCACGTGGTGAGCGACACGAGCTTCGTCTCGCTCGTCATCGCCATGATCGGCACCACCATCGCTCCGTGGATGATGTTCTTCGCCCAGAGCAACGTGGTGGAGAAGGGCGTGGGCGTGAAGGACTTCTTCTCGCAGAAGGTGGACGTGATCGCCGGCACTATCGCCGCGTGCCTCGTGGCGTGGTTCATCATCGTGACCACGGGCGCCGTGCTGTTCCCGCAGGGCATCGAGATAGAGTCGGCCGCCGACGCGGCATCGGCCCTGGCGCCGTTCGCGGGACACTACGCCGAGGCGCTGTTCGCCATCGGACTCATAGCCGCATCGTTCTTGGCAGCGTGCGTGCTGCCGCTTACCACGTCGTTCGTGATCTGCGAGGCGTTCGGCTGGGAGGCAGGCGTGTCGTTCAAGTGGAGGGAGGCACCGCTGTTCAAGAGCATCTTCACGTTCGTGATTGCGTTCTCGGCCATCGTGGTGCTCATCCCGGGAATCGACCTCATGGGGGTCATGCTCACGGCGCAGTTCGTGAACGGCCTCATCTTGCCGGTGCTGCTGGTATTCATGGCCATCATCTCGGCCGACAAGCGCGTGATGGGCGCATACCGCACGCGCCCGGTTTCCCGCGTGCTCATCTGGCTGACCGTGGGCATCGTCACCGTGCTTACGGCAGCGCTGTTGGTCATGCAGATGCTGGGCATCGGCTAGGAGCGCGAGGCCAGGATGGCGATCGGCACTGGAGCCGAGGCGGTGCCGCAACGGCAAGCTGCGCAGGGCGCCTAAGGAGCCCAGGGCAGCGGAATATCGCCGAGCACGCCGGCAGGCGGCATAGACGGCCGACGTACGGGGCGCGTCTTTCAGACGCTAGGCGTTCTCGGCGAGGCGCTTGCCCTCGTCCTCGAGGCGCTCGGCCAGGAAGAGGCGGCGGTTGTCGCCGTTCTTCACGCTTTCGAGCAGCATCTCGATGGTCAGGCTGTCCAGGTAGGCGTCGAAGCTCTCCTCGATAAGCTGATAGGTCTGCTTCACGCCCTGCACCATGGCTCCGCCCTTGCGGGACGAGCGCTTGGCGCGGGTGGAGGCCTTCGCATCTTCCTCGAGCGCCTTCATGATCTGCAGCACGGTGATATCGGACGGCTCCTTAGCCAGCCGATAGCCGCCGTGCTTGCCCGGCCGCGCCTCGATGAGGCCCGCGTTGCGCAGCAACTGGGCCAGCTGGATGAGATAATCACGCGGTATGGACATGTCCTGCGCAATGTCTTTGGAGGAGCACGTGGTACCCTGTGCGGCCAGGTACAGGATGGCGCGCATGCCATAGTCCGTCGATGCCTTGAATTGCACGATGTCTCCTAACTCGCCGCTGCTTTCGGTAGGCTAAGGTGCCTGCTATAAGCGACTTTCATATATATACGCTAAATGCTCAAACATGTCCCGAATAACACAAAAGACGCCGTAAAACAGCGTCTTTCAAACATGTACGCTCCGAAGACCAGCAGGGCGTTCCGGGACGATTCGAGTGTACCGAATGCAGAACGATTATAGCAAGGTCATTGAGCCGATTGCATAGCAAATCGAATGGAAACGGTTACGTCTACGCAATCTTGACCTGCAGTTATCGACTATCGTTAACTATCTGGGCCATCGAATGCAGCCGTCCATTACCGGCGTTGCCGCGGTGTTATACTGGCGACATGGACGAGAAGAAAAACATGCGCGCAGACGTGCTCGGAAGGCGCGACGCACTGGATGCGCAAACGCGGGCGCACAAGTCCGCGACGATTTGCCGCGCGCTTGAACGATTGGTTGAGGAAGCCTGCGCGCCGGACACCGGCACCGGCAGAACATGCCCTCCCGCCGGTGATTCCGCGGAAGCGAACCAGCAGGGACCGACACATGAAGTTCGGACATATCGGAACTTCGGCCGCCCGCCATGCATTGCCGTGTACGCCGCCATGCGCAGCGAGGTGGACCTGCAAGCGTTCGTTCACGCCGCCTTCGCACGCGGGTGGGACGTGTGCTTCCCCTGCATGGTGCGCGCGGGGGCGGATGATCGGGGGCCAAGCCGCATGGCATTCTACCGCGTGCCCCGCGAGCGCCTCGACCAGGCGCGCACGGCATTCCTGGACAGCCCGCTGCGCTGTCTGCCCTGCGCCGCGCTGTCCGACGGAGGCTACGAGGAAGCAGAGCCCACGGACCTCGATGCAGTGGCGGTGCCGCTCGTAGCTTTCGACGATGCGGGGAACCGGCTTGGCTACGGCGGCGGCAACTACGACCGCCTGCTCCCCCTTCTCCGGGACGACGCGCTGGTCGTGGGCGTGGCCTTCGACGAGCAACGGGTGCCAGCCGTGCCCTGCGAACCGCACGACCGCCCACTTGCCCGCATCGTCCACGCGTAGACGGCGGGGATGCACGAACGGCCGGAATGCCACCCTCCTGGTTTTTCGTCATTTCGACCGAACCAGTCGGGGTTTTTGAAATAACAGGCCGTGCGCCTCTTCGCGGCGCACGGCCCGGCAAAACAAGCAACGGCAGAGGCGCGCTAGCCCTTCAAAGCCCCGTACCTGGACTTGTTCAGCACCAGCACGGCCGCCACCATGAGCACGGCGCCCACGGCGAGCGAGATCCAAGGATTGCCCGTGAACCCGGCAATGAGATAGCCCACCAGGCAGATCACGGCCACCACCGACGCGTACGGCAGCTGCGTGGCCACGTGGCGCAGGTGGTTGCACTGCGCACCGGCCGACGACAGGATGGTGGTGTCCGATATGGGCGACACGTGGTCGCCGTAGACCGCGCCGCCCAGCGTGGCACCGATGGCCACCAGGAACAGCGGGTTGTCGGCGGGGAAGACGCCGATCACGATGGGCAGGATGAGCGCGATGGTGCCCCACGACGTGCCCATGGCGAACCCGATGAACGCGGCCACCACGAAAATCACGGCCGGCAACAGCGCCAGCCCCACGCCGATGCTGTTCAGGAAACCGCTCACGAACTCGCCCGTGCCCAGCAGGTAGCGGCACGTGCCGCCGAGGCTCCACGCCAGCACGAGGATCATGATGGCGCCCACCATGGAGCGCACGCCCTCGGAGATGCCCTCCATGTAGCCGGAAAGCGTCATGAGCTTGCGCGGCAGGAACATGATAGCGGCCACCACGAGCGAAACGCACACGCCGATGCACAGGCCGAACACCGGGTTCTCGCCCACGGCGGTGGCGAAGTCGACGCCCTTGAAGAACCCGCCCGCGTACAGCATCCCCAAGATGGAGAAGATGATGAGCACCACGATGGGCACGATGAGGTCGAACACGCGGCCCTTCTCGGAGATGGCGATGCCCTTGAACTCCTCCACCGCCGTCTGCGCCGCCTCGTCCAGCTCGTCGCGCTCGGCCACCACCGTCTCCATATTGAACGGCGGCAGCGTGTCGGCGGCCTCGCGGTCGGACAGGCCGACGGTCGCCATGGCCTCGAGCGCGCTGTCCTTCGGGGGGATATCCTGCTTGGCGCCCTCGTCTTGGAACTCGGCCTCGGCCACGCGCATGGGGCCGAAGTCCTTCTTGGTGGCGCACATGAAGAACACGAACACGATGGTGAGCAGCGCGTAGAAGTTGTACGGGATGGACTGGACGAACGTGGTAAAGCCTCCCTCGCCCAGGTAGCCGCCCACGGCCACGGCCCACGAAGACACGGGCGCGATGATGCAGATGGGCGCGGCCGTGGAGTCGATGATCCACGCGAGTTTCTCGTGGCTGATCTTGAAGCGGTCGGTCACGGGGCGCATGACCGCGCCCACTGTGAGGCAGTTGAAGTAGTCGTCCACGAAGATGATGATGCCGAGAACCGCCGTGAGGATCTGCGCCATCTTCGCGTTCTTGATATGCGTGGCCACCCACTCGCCGTACGCGCGCGAACCACCCGCGCCGGCAATGACCACCACGAGCGCGCCCAACAGCGCAAGGAACAAGAGCAGCGCCCCGTTGCCGGCTATCTGCTCGGCCATCATCTGCGGCACCATGGTGAACGAATCCACCAGCTGCTCGAACCCGGCGCCGTTCAGGCTGAACTGGTAGATAACCATGCCGGTGAACACGCCGATGGCGAGCGAGGAGTACACCTCCTTCGTGATGAGCGCCAGCGCCAGCGCCAGGATGGGCGGGATGATGGACCACACGCCCGTGCTGATAAGGTCGAAGCCTTCCATATGCGTCCCCTTCAGTCGCATCGGATCCGTCAGCGCCGACGAGTGCGGCGCTTGAGTCATGCGCCCTAGTATACGATACGGAAGCGTCGCGAGCAGCGCGAATACCGCTTTTGCGCCGGCACGGACAGCGGTTGATCGCGGCGCTTGCAGCTTGCGGCCAGGAGGGTGGCCGCAGCTGGAATGCTTAGAGCTGGAGCAGCGCGACGGCGGCGAAGGGAAGCCAGAGCACGAAGATCGCCACGAACGGCCAGCGATGGGCGTTGCTGACGGCCACGAACTCGCGGATGAATGCGGTGGGCCAGAAGTAGCGCGCGGTCTTGCTGCCCACGCCGTCGGCGGCGAGCCCGATCTTGTGCGCGTACTCGGCGGTGCGGAACACGTGGTAATCGCTGGTCACCACGGCGGCGCGGTACGCGCCCGCGCCCGACCGCGCGTCCATGATGGCCTTGGAGTTGCGCAGGTTCTCCATCGTGGTGGTCGAACGGTCCTCCTCGATGATGGCGTCGGCAGGCACGCCGCGCTCCTCGACGAGGTACGTGCGCATGGCCTCCGCTTCCGACACGGCCTCGTCGGCGCCTTGGCCGCCCGACGCGATGATGATCGCGCGGCGCCCGTCGGCCTCCCAGAGCTCGACGGCCTTGTCGAGGCGCGCGGCCAGCAGCGGCGTGGGCTTCGTTCCCGACAGGCCCGCGCCGTGCACGACGATGTAGTCGTAGTCGCGGCGCTTCGGCAGCCGTCGGTACAGCCACGAGTACAGCAGCAGCGCCGCAAACGTGAACGCCACGTACGAGCCCTCCATCAGCACGAGCAGATACAGCGCCAAAAGCAACGGGGGTGCCTGCACAAGCAGGAGAACCGGCCCGCCTACGCAAGCCGTCACGATACCGAGCGCTAGGAGCCCCGGCAGCAAATGCGACAAGCTGAGCCCCTCGCGCCTCACCACCACGAACGTGTTCGCCGTTAGAAACACGACAAGCGCCACCGTGCCGAAGGGGATAGCGGCGAACCCGATGAGCACGAGCCACGGCAGCTCGAACTGGATGGACAAGCCATAGAGCGCGAACAGGCACAACAGCAGGAAGTACAAAGCGTTGCGGAACTGGCGCGGCTCCTTGCGGTAGTTTTTTATGAACAGGAACCCGAACACCAGCGCGGGAAAGTATATGAGGAGCAGCGTGAAGAACATAGACTGGCTTCCGACGGGGTTCGGGAGGATGGGTACGGTCATCGGATAGTATAGCGTTCGACGCCCCGCCGTCACCGAATTGTTCCTTTTGGAGCGGCCGGCCGCGTGCTTCATGTGAGGCACGCGTTAACGCGGCGTGCTGAGCAAATGGCGAGCAAATGAGATTCGGGGCGGATTTGGGGCGAAAAGGACCGCAGCGCTCCTGGTCAGAAGCGCTGCGAGAGGCGAATCGACCTCGGAGCGCTCGGCGAAAGGCATCGAGCGCTCCCAGAAAAGCAAATGGCGAGCAAATGAAAAAACGTCGACCGCTGCCCGCGACGTCCGCGGGCGCTTCCGCTCCGTGCCCGCCGAACGGATGGTTCTCATGAAGCATCCGTTCGTGCGACAGACGAATGGGATGGCGCGACCGCTCCCTAGCCCGAGCATGCCCGCGCTGGGAGCGCGTCTGCCGCCCCTCGCGCGGGGCGGCCGCGCAGCCCTATTCCGCTTCCAGCTCCTGCTCGTACTCGCGGTCGATAGCACCCTCCACGCGCGGCGGGTCCACCTCGAAGTCCACGCGCTTCGTGAACAGGCTCACCACCGGAACGATGACCAGCGACAGTACCATGGCGATGGCGCCGCAATTGATGGGGCTGGCGATGAACGCCGTGCCCACGAACCCGGCGATCATGTTCCCCGTGGTCAGGCCCACGCCCACGATGAAGCTGGCCCACACGGCCGGCCGCGAGATGCGCTTGGAGAACAGCCCCCAGAAAAACGGGCCCAAGAACGAACCGGCCAGCGCGCCCCAGCTGATGGACATGAGCTGCGCGATGAACGTGATGGACGAGTTGTACTGCACGAGCGCCAGCACCGCCGAGATCACGATGAACACCACCAACAGCACGCGCATGTACGACAGCTGCTTCTTCTCGCTCATGTTCTTCACAAGGTTGTCCTTGATGAGGTCGAGCGTGAGCGTGGACGACGACGTGAGCACGAGCGACGACAGCGTGGACATGGATGCGCTCAGCACCAGCACGATCACGATGCCGATGAGCAGGTCGGGCAGCGTGGACAGCATGGTGGGGATGATGGAATCGTACACCGGCGTGCCGACGGCCGTCATCTCCACCTGCCCGCCGTACAGGCGGCCGAACCCACCTAGGAAGTAGCTTCCGCCGGCCACGATCATGGCGAACACCGTGGAGATGATGGCGCCCTGCTTGATAGCCGGGCCGCTCTTGATGGCGTAGAACTTCTGCACCATCTGCGGCAGGCCCCACGTGCCCAGGCTGGTGAGAATGATGACGCCGATGAGGTCAGGCAGGTTCGGCCCGAAGAAGCTCACGAACGGGCCGGCCATCTCGGACCCCTCGGCTGGGATGAGTGAGAGCGTGGTGATGGCCTCGGTGAAGCCGCCGTTGTTCACCAGCACGGCCACGATGACCGCCACGATGCCCAGCAGCATGACGATGCCCTGGATGAAGTCGTTCATGACGGTGGCCATGTAGCCGCCCAGCACCACGTAGATGCAGGTGATAACGGCCATGCCGATGACGCACCACTCGTAGGGCAGCCCGAACGCCATGCCGAACAGACGCGACAGGCCGTTGTAGACGCTGGCCGTGTACGGGATGAGGAACACGAAGATGATGGCCGCGGCCGCGATGCGCAAGCCCTTCGACTGGAAGCGCGCGCCGAAGAACTCGGGCATCGTGGACGCGCCCAGCCGGTGCGTCATCTCGCGTGTGCGCGGGCCGAGCACCCACCAGGCCAGCAAGCTGCCGAGGATGGCGTTGCCGATGCCGATCCACGTGGCCGCTATGCCGTACTTCCAGCCGAACTGACCGGCGTATCCCACGAAGATGACAGCGGAGAAGTAGCTCGTGCCGAACGCGAACGCGGAGAGCCACGGCCCCACGTTGCGGCCGCCCAGAATGAAGCCGTCGACAGTGCCGGTGTGGCGTCGGCAGTATATGCCCACGCCCACCGCCACGCCCACGAAAATGAGCACCATGCATATCTTTTCGATCATTGGAGTATTCCCATCGTATCGCGCGCTGCCTGGCGGCAGCGCTTGCTCGAGTAATCCGAGCCCTCTCCCCCGCGTGTTTCACGTGAAACACTCGTCTCAATGTCCTGCGATTTAAGAACAAATGTTTCACATGAAACGTCACGCGAAGAACAGGCCCGCGCGGTGGCGCACATGACTTTGCCGGCTGCGGGGCGCTTCATGCCGGAGTTCGACACGTCGCAGCACCACGGGCAAACCCATGTGCTAGAGGTATCGATAGGAATAATAGGAGATGGCGCGGTAGGTTCCGTCATCCTGCTGTGCGACCGTGCGCTGCAAGGCAGACGGCGAGAGGCATTCGGAAGCACGCGGAGCGAAGGCGCGACACACGGCCGCGACGGCCAGCTCGAAACGCCAGCGCTCGTCAACGACGATATGTCCCTTCGCGGAATGCATGCGCATACTTTATCACAGTGGAGCGCTTCGGTCAGCGAAAAAGTGAGCAGACCGCCTCGTTTCTCCCGCTAGCGAACGTATGTTTCACGTGAAACATACGGAGCGCACAGGTTGATCGGGCGGAAGCGCAGCGATCCGCCCATGCGGCCGGAGGCCGCATAACGGGCTCGCAGGTTGAGCAGGGCGCTTGCCAGAGCGCCCTTTCGCGCCGGCAGGCGCGAAAACCACGGGAGAGCCGCCGCCGGCCGCCCGCAGGGCGGCCTTCGCGCCGCAGGCGCGAAAACGGCCGCGCGGTTGGTTGGCCGGGGCGCAGCGCCCCGGCCATGCGGCCGGAGGCCGCATAACGGCCGCGCAGGTTGGCGTAGTAAGTCAGCGAGGGCGGCTGAGGTGCCCGAGGTTCGTGAGATCGCGAAGGCGACGCGTACTTTGGTACCCGATCTTCTGCGATCGCGCGAAGATCGGGTACCGCAGCCGCCCGCAGCATCGGCTGGTTCCGTTTGCCGTAGGCAAACGGAACTAGTACCGGCTGTCGAAGATGCGCTTGGTCTTCTTCTCCGAACGGGGCAGCTCGCCCATGGGGACGCCCTTCGCGTCGGGGGTGCAGCCGCACTTCGCCTTGAAGATAAGCGCCAGCTCCTCCTCGGCGCGGGTCTTCGCCTCGCCGTCGAGCGGGGTCTCGAACAGCACGGTGAGCACGTCCTTGCCGCTGATGTTCTCGATCATCACCTGGTACTCCGAGCTCGTGCCGTCGGTGGCGGCGATGACCTCCTCCACCTGCGCAGGGAAGATGTTGCAGCCCTTCACCTTGAACATGTCGTCGGTGCGGCCGGTGAGCGTATCGATGCGCGGGTGGCGATGTCCGAAGCCGCACGTGCAGTCGCCGGGGATGATGCGCGTGAGGTCGTGCGTGCGGTAGCGGATGAGCGGCGCGCCCTGCTTGCGCAGCGTGGTCAGCACAAGCTCGCCCACCTCGCCGTCAGGCACGGGCAAGCCCGTCGCAGGGTCGACGATCTCCACGTACACGTAATCCTCCCACACGTGCATGCCATGGTGCGCGTCGCACGAGATGCCGATGCCGGGGCCGTACACCTCGGTCAGACCGTAGATGTCGTAGATCTCCACGCCCAGCTCGCCGGCGATGCGGGCGCGCATCTTGTCACCCCAGCGCTCGGAGCCGATGACGCCCTTGCGCAGGCAGAGCTTGTCGCGGATGCCGCGCTCGGCGATCTCCTCGGCCAGCAGCAGCGCGTAGGAGCTGGTGGCGCAGAGCACGGTGGACTTCAAGTCCTTCATCATGCGCAGCTGCTTCTCGGTGTTGCCGGGTCCCATGGGAATGGCCATGGCGCCCAGGTGCTCGGCGCCCAGCTGGAAGCCGATGCCGGCCGTCCACAGGCCGTAGCCGGGGGTGATCTGGATGCGGTCGGTGTTCGTGATGCCCGCCGTCTCGTAGCAGCGCGCGAACTGGATAGCCCAGTCCGTCACGTCCTGCTGCGTGTAAGGCACGATGACCGGCGTGCCCGTGGTGCCGGACGACGAGTGGATGCGCACGACCTCCTCATCGGGCACGGCCTGCAGGCCCAGCGGGTACACGCGGCGCAGATCGTCCTTCTCGGAGAACGGCAGCTTCTCGAAATCTTCCTGGGATTGCACGTCGGCGAGATCGATGCCCTCGAACTTCATGGCATAGAACGGCGAACGTGCTTTCAGAGTCTTGAACTGCTCCTTGACGAGCGCGAACTGGTCGGTGGTCAGCTGCATGGGAGATCCTCGTTTCGTTGGATGGCTGGCGGGGTTGCAGGGGTCGCTTCAAGCTCGCCCACGGCGAGTCTTGAAGCTAGAGCCATCGACCAGCCGAAACCACGGCTGGGAGGAAGACGATGTCGTTCGCGATTACCATGCTTGGTATTCTAGGCGAACGGCCGCGGAAAGCAAAGCCGTTTTTTCGCACGAGGACGAGGCGTACCGCGCAGCGGCTTGCAAGCACCAGGCGAGGCGCATGGAACGCAGCGCCTCCACAGCGCCTCCGCGCTTCGCCCCAGAGCAATCACCGCTACTCTGCCCTACCAGCTGAAGCGCCCCTTGCCGTTGCGCTTGCTGGCGTAGAGCGCCTTGTCGGCGGCGTGGTACAGGTCGTGGAACGACTGGCCGCGCGCGACGGACGCCAGGCCGATGGAGCAGCCCAGCTTCACGCGCCCGTCCGACCGCTCCGTCCAGCGCTCGATGAGCGTGCGCGCCTTCGCCTCGGCCTGCGCGTCCGTGAGCGGGCACTCGGTGAATGCGGCGAACTCGTCACCGCCCATGCGCCCCACGTACGCATCCCGTGCGAACACGTCGGAGAGCACGTCGGCGAACTCCACGATGACGCGATCTCCCTCGGGGTGCCCGAGCGTGTCGTTCACCAACTTGAAGTCGTCCAGGTCGATCATGAAGAATGTGCTGTCCGCGCTGCCGCGCGCCAGGGCCTCGCTCACGTAACCTTCGAAGGCAACGTGGTTGAACAGGCCGGTCATTGAATCCATCTCTGCGCGGCGCTCGAGCGTCTTGGAATACGCGAGCGCGGCGTTCGCCTGCTCCGTCACGGTCTTGGGGTAGTACTCGTCGCGGCGCTGGTCGACGTTGGGTGTCGAATGGTGCAGGTGGGCAAGGAGCCAACGGTCGCCTTCGCGGCGGAACACCATGCTGAAGCGCGTGTCCATCTCCACGAGCAGCGGCTTGGGCTTGCTGGGTTTCTCGCGCACCCACAGCGTGCCGAACACGATGCAGCAACGCTCGTCGAGCGGACGGGCCTCGTAGTAGTCGTCGAGTATCTCGAAGGTTATGTCCTGGGCCTCTTCCTGGTCGCGCTCGAGGCCGGCCATGAACGCCGGAAGGCTGGGGTACATCTCGTGCTTGCCCGTGCCGATGAGCGAGAAATCGCTTTGGAAGAGCGAGTCGAAGATGAAATGGACGCCCTCTTCGGTGGGCTCCAAGAGGTAGGCGTGCCAGAGTGCCTTGGTCAGCTCGACGGCCTCGTCAAGCCATGCACGCTCCATCGTTTCGTCCATGTCGTCCCTCGTTCCGGTTCGGATTCGGCATGCCGCTCCTGCTTCACCGTTCAGTATAACAGGGTATCCGCCACCCCCCTGCTCATTTGCATGGGAGGTGGCCGGAAAGTCGCAAGACGAAGGCGCGGCCGAAGGACCTACGCGCCCGCCACCGCATCGATGGCGACCAGGTTGAGGTCGACGAAGCGCGGCTTCACGCAGGCGGCGATGGCGCGGCGCAGGTCGTCCAGGTCGAGCGGCAGGCAGCCCGTCTTCAGCGCGCTGGCCAGGAGCAGCGTGTTCAGCACCTTGCGGCTTCCCACCTGCGCGCACAGCGCCGCGTCGTCCACGGCCACGAACATGGCGGCACCGGCCAGCTGCTCCTGCAGGCGCGCGACCACGGCAGCCGCGTGGTACGGGGTCTTCGACAGCGCCGCCGTGACGGGCTGAAGCGCCGTCGTGGCCGTGACCAGCGTGCCGCCAGGCGCCAGGAACGGCACCACGCGCGCGGCCTCCGCCGGCTCGAAGGCCACCACGAGGTCGGCCGTGCCGCGTGCCAGCAGCGGCGCCAGCACCTCTTCCCCGCCATCGCCCATGCGCACGTGCGACACCACGTTGCCGCCGCGCTGCGCCATGCCGATGGTCTCGGCCGTGCGCACCTGCCAGCCCTTCTCCTGCGCGGCCTGGGCCAGCACCTTCGCAGCCAGCACCGTGCCCTGGCCGCCCACGCCCGCCAACAGCACGTTACGCATGGGTGTCTCCTTCCGCCGCCGATTCGTCCGAAGCTCCAGGTCCGCCAACGTCAGCGAGGGTTTCCGCAGTGCCCGAGATCGACGGGCTGGCGGAGGCGTGGCGTACCTCGGTACGCGAGCCTTCGTCAGCGCGGCGAGGTCGGGTGCTGCGGGAAGCCGCAGCGTCGACCGCATCCGTCGGCTGGCAAGCCGACGGAACACGAAGCGCGTCGAAGGGGCACACCTGCACGCATAGGCCGCAGCCGTTGCACAGGCTCGCGTCCACGAACGCCTGGCCGCGCTCGCCGCTCTTCGGGCCGCGCGCATCGCCGTCGAAGCCGATGCCCGGGCAGCCTATCTCGGTGATGCACTTCTTGCAGCCAGTGCATGCATCCGCGTCCACCGCAGCGGGCGCGCCCGGCCTCACCAGCTGAACGCACGGCGATTCGAACAGGATGGCGCTGGGACCCTCGAACGCCAGCGCCTCGGTTGCGGCGGCAACGGAGGCGTCCAGGTCGAGCGGATCGGCGTGCACGATGCACTCGAAGCCCACGGCCTGGAGCACGCGCTCGATGGAGACAGGCGCGCGCCTCGGCCCCATGAGCGTGACGCCCGTGCCGGGGTGCGGCTGCGAGCCGGTCATGGCGGTGGTGGCGTTGTCCAGCACGCACACGGTCACGTCGTGGCCGTTGTAGACGGCGTTCACGATGCCCGGCAGGCCGCTGGCGAAGAACGTGGAATCGCCCACGAACGCCACGTGCTTCTTGCCCGGCTCGGCCACGGCGAAGCCCTGCGCCATGGTGATGCCCGCGCCCATGCACAGGCACGTGTCCACGGCGTCGAGCGGCTTGGCGTTGCCCAGCGTGTAGCAGCCGATGTCGCCGCACAGCACGGCCGGGGCCTTCCCCAGCGCGCGCTTCACGGCGTAGAAGCTGCCGCGATGCGGGCAGCCGGCGCACAGCACCGGCGGGCGCACGGGCAGCGGCTCGTCGCAAGCCGCCGCTGCCGAGGCGTCGGGGACGGCGCCCGGCACGCCGAGGAAGCTTGCGATGCGCGCGGCGATGTCGTCCACGTCGTTCTCGCCGCGGTCGCGCGCGTCTCCGGTCAAGCGGCCGCGCACCTCGAGCGCCGCGTGCGTGCGCCCGGCGAAGCGAAGCAGCTCGTCCTCCAGCACATGGTCGAGCTCCTCCAGAACGAGCACCTGGTCGAGGCCTTCCGCGAACCGCGCCGCGGTCTCCTCCGGGAACGGGTACGGCGTGCCCACCTGCCAGAAGCGGTAGGCCGGCAACTCGACGCCGCGCTCCTCCAGCATGCGCAGCGCCTCGCGCGCATAAGCCGCCGACACCCCGCCCGCCACGATTCCGAGGCGCGGCGCGGCACCGTGCTCCATCATCGGGTTGAACACTGCCAGCGCGGGCTCGGCGTGGAAGTCGTGCGCGATGGCGCGCAGCCGCTCGTTGATCTCGCCGTGCGCCTCGTAGGCGCGGCGCGGGAAGATGATCCACTTGGGATCGCGCTCGAAGCCCTCGGGCGGCACGGGGCGCGCGTCGGTGGCATCGGCCACGTCGAAGAACGTGGACGCGTGGTTGATGCGCGTGGTGGGCCGCACGATGACGGGCGTGCGGTAGCGCTCGGACAGGTCGAAGGCGGCGTGCATCATGGCGAAGCCCTCGTCGGGCGTGGACGGATCCAGCACGGGCATCTTCGCGAAGGCGGCGAAGCGGCGCGTGTCCTGCTCGGTCTGCGACGAGATGGGGCCCGGGTCGTCGGCCACGAACAGCACGAGGCCGCCCTTCACGCCCACGTAGTTCAGGCTCATGAGCGGGTCGGACGCCACGTTGAGCCCCACCTGCTTGCAGGTGAACAGGCAGCGCGCGCCGGCGTAGGAGGCGCCGGCCAGCAGTTCGAGCGCCGACTTCTCGTTGGTGGACCACTCCACGTGCACGCCTCGCGCGGCGCCGGACGCGTGAAGCTTCGCCACCGTCTCGATGAGCTCGGAAGAAGGCGTGCCGGGGTAGCCCGCCGCCACGCGCACGCCCGCCTCGAGCGCCGCGTGCGCGAACGCCTCGTTTCCCATCAGAAGTTTCTTCGTCATATGCGTCTCGCCTGCTTCGGTACTCGTTGGCCGTTGCCAGGACAGCAACGGAAAGAATGCGCCGCCAACTATCCGTACAAATGTTTCACGTGAAACACTCGTCGTCTCATGCCCGGACTCTCGTGGACCCCATGATAGCAAAACCGGCAGCCTCCATGCGCGCGCGTCCGGGCGAGGCGCGGTCGGCGCAGCCTACGCCTCGGCCATACCTCGCTTGAAGTCGATGATCTTCTGGCGGGCGGTATCGCAGCCGGTGCCGAGGATCTGCACGGCCAGAATGGCCGCATTCTTCGCGCCGTTGATAGCCACGCAAGCCACCGGCACGCCGGAGGGCATCTGCACCATGGACAGCAGTGAGTCGAGGCCGCCCAGATCGCTCGTCTTCATGGGCACGGTGATGACCGGGTTCGGGGTGTACGCCGCCACGACGCCGCCCAAGTGAGCGGCCTTGCCCGCGGCCGCCACGATTACGCGGATGCCGCGCTCGTGCGCCGTCGAGGCCCACTCGTGCACCTCGGCCGGCTTGCGGTGCGCGCTGGCCACCTTCACCTCGTAGGTGATGCCGAACTCGTCGAGCTGCTTCATGCACGGCTCCATGGCGGGCATGTCGCTCTCGGATCCCATGATGATGCCGACGACCGGATTGTTGTTCTCGCAGGGCATGTGGCCTCCTTCGCTCGGCGCCGCCTGACGCGGCGGCGCGCGTATTGTTCGATCCTGTTATTGTAGGGGTTTCGGAAAGCGCGCGCCCGCTCATGCGCTGCTTTTCCATCGACCGGCCGCGTCCTGCACGCAGACCGCGGAAGGCAGGCGCGGCGCCCTACCCGACGATCCGCCTGACGACGGCCTCCACTTCGGCCGCCTCGGGGAGCGACGCATCGGGATCGGCCGTGGCGCGGGCCAGCGCGAACTTCGCCGCCTCAAGCGCCTCGGCCACCACAAGACCCGCCTCCTCGGAAGGCGCCAGCTCGTCCGGGCAGGTGCGCCTCTCGGGATGCTGTTCCAAGTAGGTGGTCAAAATGCCGCGGAACTCGGACACGAAGCCGAACGTGCCGTCTAGGAACAGCTTCATAAGCGCCGGCGTCTGGGCCACCAGCCGCGCCCGCATGGCGGCGATCTCGCTCGTCCAGTCCAGATCGCGCACCACCTTGAGGAACAGCGCGAGCGTGGCGTGGTACGGCGTGCCCTCTATGCGGTCGTAGGCAGCATGGACGGCTTCGGCATCGAGGTTGACGAGCCCCAGCCCCACGATGGCGGCGTCCTTCGTGGGGAAGTAGTTGAAGAACGTGCCTTGCGATACCACAGCCCGATCGCTGATCATGGCCACGGTCACGTTGTCGTAGCCCAGCTCGTCCACCAGCGAGATAGCCGCGCGCTCGATAGCCGCGCGCGTCTCGCGGCGTTTGCGCTCGCGCAAGCCCTCGGCGCCCGCCCCAACCGCAACGGCGTCCGCAACCGTCGGGCTATCCTCCGGCTCGGCGGGTGATCCAACGGCATCTGGAGCCCCTTCGCCCGGCGCCTTCCGCTTCTCGCCCCTCGGCGCTCTCTTCCGCTCGCCCGGCTTCTCCATGCCTGCTCATCCCCCCACCGTCCTGCCCGTTAAACTTCTTGCATTATACGGAAGTTTCGCGAGTCATTTCTTTATTTACCATAATTTTATAGTCGCTATAAAGTTAGGGCTGCTATACTACCCAAGGCATCGGAAAACCGGACCGCGAAAGGGGCGGACAATGAAAATATTCGGCATGGGACTGCCCGAGCTGATCCTGATCCTCGCGGTCGTGCTCGTCATCTTCGGCCCCAAGAACCTGCCCAAGCTGGGCGGCATGCTGGGCCGCACCGTCAAGAAGATCCGCGGCCGGGTGGAAGACGATACCCAGACGGCATAACCTCCCGCCTGGGCGGCGCAGCAAGGGCAAGAAGCCGGCCCGTCTCCCTAACCTGTTCGCAGCCGCTCACCCCGACATACCCCGCACACCTCCATTCCAGCGGTCCCTACCAACTTGATTGCGATTAAGGTTAAGGTACGCGTTTCGGCCTATAACCCCTCGATGGGGCACCGCAGTCGCTTGGAACGACCCGCATACAAGCGATCCTTGGAGAAGCGATTGGGATTAGGGCCAGGGTACACGTTTTGTCCTATAACCCTATAAACCAGAGCGTGCCCTGCTCGGCACACAAAAAGCGCCCCGAATCTCAGGATTCGGGGCGCTGTCGTTGCAGTGGTGGTCGGAGGGGGACTTGAACCCTCGGCACGCGGATTTTCAGTCCGCTGCTCTACCAACTGAGCTACCCGACCACAGGTACGCGTCCGTGAGGACGTGGAACGATATTGTACCGGTCGCGCGTGTCCGGGTCAAGCGCCCATGAGGCATTTCCTCTCGGATTTTCGCAAGCGGGCTTCCGAGCCGCAACCTAGAGCTGAACCCTTCTTGCCAGTTGTCGTTCTCGTGCGTTAGAACACCCCGTTGGGGTTACAATGACAGCACTTGCAGAAAGAGGGTTAATGGTCGTGGGAATATCCCGAATAGCGCGCTTCTCCGTTGTGGCGAGGATCGTCCTTGCCGCATTGCTCGCCTGCACCCTCATGTCCATCATACCGGCCACCAACGACGGCGCAGCGGGCAGGGCATTCGCGGATACGGCGTCAACGCCGGGCACCCAATCAACCGGTTTCGAGCAACGCGTGGTCAGGGTGGGGTACATGGATATCCCAGGCATGCTCTGCCGCAATGCCGACGGTACGCTCGAAGGCTACACCTACGATTACCTGCAGCGTATCGCACAGTTCACCGGATGGACGTACGAGTTCGTGGAAGCCGAGGGCGAAACCACCAACGACCAGGCAGTCGACCTGATGAACATGCTCGATGACGGCCGAATCGACCTCGAGTGCGGTATGACGTACAGCCCGGCACTCGACGACATGTACGAGTATCCCCGGAACAGCTACGGCACGGCGCACACCTCGCTGTTCGTCCCCAACGAGAACGCCAAAATAACGTCGACCAACCTCTTCACCGAGGGGCCGTTGAGCATTGCTCTTTTGAGCTCCGCGAAGCAGCGGCGCGAAGAGCTCGTCTATTTCTGCGAGAAAAACAACCTTGAGTACACCACCGTAGAATGCTCCGCCAACAACGAGCTGACAGAGAGGACGATATCGGGAGAGGCCGACGCCTTCCTTGGCATCGATATCAGTCCCGTCGAGGGATTCCACGTGGTTGCCACGTTCGCCGGGCGACCGTTCTTCTTCGCAGCGCCGAAGGGCGACCGCACGATCATCGACGAGATCGACCAGACCATCGAGCGCATCAACGAGAGCAATCCCCAGTTGCAGGACTCCCTTTACAAGAAGCACTTCGCCAACAACGGCGCAGGCTACGCGCTGTCGAGCGACGAGGCGGAGTTTGCGCGCAACCACGATACGCTGCGCGTAGGAATCATCGCCGAACGGGCGCCCCTCCAGTCCTTCGACCGTCTGACCGGCGAGCTCGAGGGCGTGTCGCGGGGCATGCTCGACTGCCTGTCGCAAAAGACGGGCCTCTCGTTCGAGGTCGTGCGCATCGAGCGCAGCGACGACATGGCATCTGCCATCCGCGAGGCCGGCGTTGACTTGGTAGCCGGAATAGACGGCAACGACACCGTGGCCTCGACTTTGGGCCTGTCGCTCTCTGCACCGTACATGACCACGAACCTGCTGCTCGTATACAACCGGTTCGTCGATCCCGACGATCTGTCCAATCGGAAGCTGGCCCTTTCCTGGGAACTGGAAAGCGCCCTGCCCGCTAACGACTCCACAACCATATACGGGTCGATGGAGGAATGCTTCAAGGCCGTGAACGACGGCCGGGCTGACTATACGTACGGCACCTCGTACACCACCCCGTACTACACGAACGTGGACGGGCTGAGCAACCTGCTGACCCTGCCCACCTCCACCGAGGCCATCGAAGTGTGCTTCGGCCTTGTGCATCCGGTGGAGCCCGACCTGCTGTCTATCATCAACAAGTCCATTCGCGGCCTCTCCACCGAGGAGCTGGACTCCATCGTATACGAGAACGTGCTCGTCGATTCCGAAGAGCAGGTCGGCGCATTCCTTGCGAGCCACCTGCTGGAGTTCGCCATCGCAGCTATCGCCATACTCGTGGTGGTGATCGTGCTGCTGGTGCTCTACCTGCGTTCGCGCGTGCTTGCCAACCGCCGCGTGCGCGAGGAGAACCTGCGTTTCCAGAAGCTGTACAGCCTGACGAACGAGCTTTTGTTCGAGTACTCGCTTGCCGCGGACACGCTGATCATGTCGAACCCCAAGGGCTCCCGCTCGCGCGTGATCGCCTCCGTGGGCGAGGAGTCGGACGACGGATCGTACCGCATCATCTCCCACGCTCACGCCCTTATCGCCGCCAATGCCGACCCCGAGATGCTCGACGCGCTCACGTCTCCTACCAACTCTTCCGTAGATCTGCCGTACGAGCCCAGACCGGGCGAAAAGCACTGGATTCGCATCGCGTCGCATCTGGTGACGAACGACGAGGGACGGCCTATCTCGGTCATCGGTAAGATCACGAGCGTGGACAACGAGGTGCGCGAGAAGATGGACCTTTCGGATCGCGCGCGACACGACGGCCTCACGGGTTTGCTGAACTGGGCGACGTTCTGCGAGCAGGCCGAGAAGCTGCTGGAATCGGGCACGTGCGGAGCCATGCTGGTCATCGACACAGACGACTTCAAAAGCGTCAACGACACGTACGGGCACCTCACCGGCGATGTCGCGCTTCGCGAAACTGCCGAAGAGCTGCGCGGCGCCTTCCGCCCCCACGACCTTATCGGACGCTTGGGCGGAGACGAGTTCGCCGTATGCATCGACGGCCCTATCGACTACGACCAGCTGGCCGAACGCTGCGCACGTCTCGTAGGCCACGGCGTGACGTTCGACGACCAACACGGCGTCGAGCGCACCATTACGCTGAGCATCGGCGGCGTGGAACTGGCCGGCATCACCATGCCGTACCGCGACGCCTACCAGCAAGCCGACAGCGCCCTCTATCGCGCCAAGGCCGACGGCAAGGACCGCTTCGTGTTGGAGAGACTGAGGGAAAACTAAAAGCGGCCGCCTTGCGACGACCGCTTAGAGATAGCTACGATGCGCTCTTGTCAACCAAGCCGCTCAAATTGGTGGCGCCTTTCGTCGTCTCGTAATAGGTGACGTCGAGCGTGGCGCTCACGCTCTCGATGCTGCCGTCGGCGAGCATCTTGCCGGTCAAGGAGAAGTCGGTGACGTCGCAGCGGTACGTGCCGTTTTGGAGCGACTGCACGATACCGAGCGCCTCGTTGTATCCCGCCACGGTGTACGTGATGGTGACAGGACGCCGCACCAGCTCGCCGTCGAGCTCGGGCTGGCTGAACTTCACATCGTAGGTGCCCACGCCGGACAGAAGCGTGTTCAGCTCGTCGAGCTCGTTGCGGATGTTGTCGTAGGCGGCCACCACGGGCAGCTTCCCCACGTCTCCCAACTCGGCGAGCTCGTTCTCCATGCGCGTGCGCGCCATGGCAAGGGCCGTCTGCGTGTCGACCTGCATCTGGATCTCCTGCAGCTGCAGGTCGTTCTCGGCCTTGGTGTCGGCCACGTTCTTGACGACCAGAAAGTAGTAGCATGCCACCAGGAGCAACGCCACCAATACCAGGATAAGCACTTTCTCGCGCGTGGAGAAGGATCGGTTCAATATGCTACGCCGCGCCATTGCCGGCCCCCTCTCCCGTCTCGGCCCCATCGTCGAGCGCGCCCTTGAGCGTGACCTCGATGGTTGCCGACGTTGCCGCGTTGTCCTTTCCCTGGGCCGTGGACACGGTAACGTGCGAGACGCGGCTATCCGCCTCAAGGCGCTCCACCAGGCGCGAGACCTCGGTCAGATCGGCTCCGAGACACGTCGCCGTCACGGTGTTGCCCACCACCTTGACCGAGGACAGATAGCCCACGGACATGAGGTTCGAACGGATGAGGTCGAGCACGGCGTTGCGGTTCGCCAGGTTCGCCTCCTCCTCCGTGAGGCCGGTCACTACGTAGCGCGCGTACTTCTCGTTGAGGGCCGCGTAGTTCTCGTTTGCGGCCTGGAGCTCGTCGAGCTGCGCTTGGGCGGCAGCCACCTCGGCCGAGCTTTCCATGCCGCTTGCCAACGGATCGATGACCGCGAACTTCGCGAACACGCCGATGAGAACGAGCGTGATGGCGAACAGGCCCACTTGCGTTGCGATGCTGCCGTGGGTTGCCTCTTGCTTGACAAGGTTGATGGTGGTTTTCGTGGGGTACACGACCTTGGCACGTTCGCCGCGCGAAGCGCGGCGGCCGGAGCCAGGGGCGCCCCCTGGCTCCGGCGACTCGGCGCCATCCTTCTTGTGCCCGAACGGACCGAACGATATTTCCTTGTTGAGATCGACCACGACTCTCACCTGGCCTTCATGGTCGCGCCCACGGCGCCGGGGCATTGGGCGCGCAAATCGTTGTCGCCGCTCGCTTCGGGCATGATGTCGGATATCGACCGCAGGTCTATATCGATATGGCTTGCCACGGCGTTCACCAGCGGCTGCAGCGACGAGCCTCCGCCGCAGCAGTACGCCATCTCCACGTTGGTGTCCGGGTTGTTGAAGCCGTAGAAGTTGAGGGCGCGCCCTATCTCCACGGCGATGGACTCGTAGACGTCGAAGGCCGCCGCGCCCTGTTGCACGCCGTCGTAGTCGGAGAGCTTGTACCCGTTCGCCACATGGACGTCCACGCCGCGCTCGGCGGCGATGGCTCGGTCGATGTCGGCCCCGCCGATGTCGATGACGCGCGTGACGTCGTAGGCTCCGTCGGCGAAGAAGTGCAGCTTGGTACCGCTGTGCGCGAAGTCGATGACGCAGCAGTTCGCCAACGCGCGCGGATTCCCGCCCACCAGGTTCTGGAAAGCCGCGGCCGCCGGCGTGGCTATGCGCAGGCGCATGCCGGCGCGACGGAACATCTCCAGGTAGTCGTCCACGGTCTGCTTCGTGGTGGCGGCGGCCAGCAGGTCCATGCCCTCCGGCACGCCCTCGGGATCGAGGTGCGTGGCGAGCACCGCGTAATCGTAGTAGTAGCGATCCTTGCCCTGGGCGATGTAATCACGGAACTCGTAGGGCAGGTTCAGCTCCAGCTCCTTTTCCGTCATGGCCGGAACGGACAGCCGCCGCACAAGGCAATCCGTCGAGGAGAGCACGAGGGCCGCATCCTTCGCAATACCGCCTGTGCGCTTGACGAGCCCCTTGATGAAGTCGGCCATAGCGTCGAAGCTGATGAGCCTGCCTTCGGCCATGAGCCCTTCCGGCAGCGCCTCCACCACGATGTTCTTGATGACGTCGTCATCGCACACCGCGAGCTTCACGCTCGCATTGCCGATATCGACGCCCGTGTAGGTTTTACCCATGCGGAGAAGTCCTTTCGATCCCGCATTTCCCTTTCAAGGACAGTTTATACCATCCCCCCTGCCATTCCCGCGCCATTGCCGGAACAGGCCGCGCGGCCAGCCCTAAAACAGCCCGACGTACCAGGTGAGGACGAGCGGGCCTCCCAGCAGCGTGAGCATGGTGGCCGCCGCGATGGCCGGTCCGAAGGGGATGGCCTTGTCCACCGGCGGCGGGGTGCTCTCCGGGGAGGCGCCCCCGCCTTCGCCCGCGGCGTCCTTGACGGCCTTGCCGCACGGAGCCGAGGGAGCCCCGCGCAAGCGGAAAGCCGCGAACACGAGGCCCAGCACGCAAGCGACAAGCAGGTTCAACAGGGACAGGGCCGCGCCGAGGAACAGCCCCACGGCGAACAGCAGCTTCACGTCGCCGCCGCCGAGCGACGTCTTGCCCGTCACCGCGTCGAACACGAGCGAGAACAGCAGGATGCCGCCACCCACGAGAAGGCCGCCCGCCAGGCCGTCTAGCAGGCCGGCCAGCCAGCCAGCCCCGACCAGCGGGGCGAACAGGCTGCCCACGCCGAAAACCGAGGAGACGGCCTCGGGAGCAGCACCGGCAAGGAGCGAGTCGGCAGCCACCAACGCAGCGGGCTCACGCATTGCTGCGGGAACGAGCGGAAAGCCGATTGCACACGCGAACGACGCCACCATCATGAGCAACCACACGGCCGCTGCCGCGATCACGAAGCCGTTGGGAATGGTGTACGTGTCGAGGTCGACGAGCGAGGCACCCATGAGGATGCATGCGAGCGCTGCGTAGGCGAACCATGGCGCGCCTATGCCGTACACGACGAGAAGCGCGACGAACAGGGCGGCCATCAGCAGCTCCACCATCACGTAGCGCGGGCTCACCCGCTCGCCGCAATGCCGGCAGCGCCCGCGCAGCGCGAGCCACGATATGACTGGGATGAGATCGAGCACTCCGAGTGAATGCCCGCAGCTCGTGCAATGGCTGCGCCCGGCAAGGACGCTCTCGCCGTGAACGAGGCGCCACGCAAGGCAGTTCACGAAGCTGCCAAACACCGCACCGAGCAAAGCGGCGACCCCGATGAGGATCGCCGCTTGCATAGGAGTGAAGATGTTGAGCGGGAGGGACAAGGGCTATTTCTTGCCGCTGTCGTTATTGGGCAAATCAGAAGACACAATATATGCGGTAACTTTGTAACCACCGTTATTGTCCGTCACGGCTGAATCTTTTGGATCCGCAGTAGTGTCTGCAGTTAGAGTCACTTGGCCAACATTGCCTTCTGCGTCTACCGTAGCTTCTGCTTTCCATTGTTTCGCACTCGTAATCGTCGTGTCTTTGCTAGATAGAATCTGCGTAGCAGCAACTGATTTGACTGAACGAATATCAGCATTTTTCACGGCATTATTCGCATTATTTAGCGCACCAGTAAACACAGGCACAGCAATCGCAACCAACACCAGTACGATCGCTACGACGATCAGCAGCTCGGCGAGCGTGAAGCCGCCCTTCTCTTCCCTTACCCTCTTAATCATTTCCTTCACCGTTGTTTCCTTTCTCTCTCCCGGCAGCCTCTCGCCGCCAAGAACAAGCCCCGTTCATGATCGAACGATCATACCACCATTTAGCACACCCCCGGTGGCATAACAGCCTACATGTTCGCGTACATGGTGAAAAGCGGCAGGTACAGCGCGATGACGACGAACCCGGCGAACACGGCCATGAGCACGAGCAGCGTCGGCTCCATGAGCGAGAGCGCGCGGTCGGTCACGCGCTGCGTCTCGTTGTCGTAGAACTCGCCCATCGTCTCCAGCGTCGCCTCCAGCTCGCCGGTCTGCTCGCCTACCGAGCACATCTCTATGAGCGTGCGCGGGAAATACCGGCACTGCTCCATGCACTCTCCCAACGTGCGGCCTTCCTCAAGCCCCGCCTCCATGCGTCCCACCTCGCGCGACAGCACGTAGTTGCCCAGCACGCGGCCCGTCACGGCCACGGCGCGCGTCATGGGCAAGCCCGCCGCAATGAGCGTGGACATGGTGTTCGCGAACTGCGAGGCGCCGGAGAACTCGCCCACCACGCCCAGCACCGGCATCCTTAACTTCGCTTTCGCCAGCAGGGTCTTGCCCGCCTCGGTCGTGCTGAACAGCTTCGCCCCCACCGCCGCCAGCACTATCACTATAAGCATGATCAGCCAGTTGGCCGACACCCAGTTCGAGGCATCAATCAAAAATTGAGTGATGGCCGGCATATCGGTGCCCAGCGACGATACCATGCCCGCGATGGCGGGAATCACCATTACCATCATCACGGCCACCACGACCACGGCGATGATGAGCACGAATATCGGGTACGTGAGCGCGCTGGCCACCTTCGCTCCCACCTTCGCGCGCTTGTCGTAGTACTTGTGCAGCCGCTCGAAGCTTTCCGGCAAATGGCCGCTCTCCTCGCCGGCGCGCACGGTCTCCACGAACACGCGCGGCAGCTCGGGCCCCTTGTTCTCGAAGCTGTCGGCCAGGCCATGGCCGCTCGCCACGTCGGTGGCCACCTCGGCCAGCACGCGGTGCAGGTACTTGTCGGTGGTCTGGTCGGCCACCAGCGACACGGCACGGGCGATGGAGAGCCCCGCCTGCAGGATGATGGCGAACTGCGAGCACATGATGGCCAGCTGCTTCGGCTTCGCGCGCGGCTTCGTTATGTCCATGGTCAGGATGTTTTTGCCCTCGCGCACCTGTTTCACGCTCTGCACGATGCGGCACAGGTCGCGCGCCTGCTCCATAGCCTCAATCTCGTCGTAGGCCTCCACGACGCCGCTGACTTTGTCGCCGGTGACGGAAAGGCCGGTGTAGGTGAAGGTGGGCATCAGCGGACGTTCTTTCTCACGTAATCGACATCGTGGGCGGCTTCGAGCGCCGTCTGGGCGTCTATGGCGCGGGCCCGGTACAGGTTCAGCAGCGCGTTGTCCATGGTGACGCTGCCCGCGGCGGCCGAGGTGGCCAGCGAGCTCTGGATCTGCGGCGTCTTCCCCTCGCGGATAAGGTTGCGGATGGCGGGCGTCACCATCATCAGCTCGCACGCCAGCGCACGGCCACCCCCGTCGCGGCTCGGCAGCAGCTGCTGGGACAGCACCGCCACGAGCGTGGTGGATATCTGCATGCGTATCTGGCGCTGCAGGCCCTCGGGGAACACGTCCACCATGCGGTCGATGGAGTCGGCCGCCGACTTCGTGTGCAACGTGGCCAGCACGAAGTGGCCCGTCTCGGCGGCGGTGAGCGCCGTCTGGATGGTGTCCAGGTCGCGCATCTCGCCGATGAGGATGATATCGGGGTCCTCGCGCAGCACGGCGCGCAGGGCGTCGTGGTAGCTGGCCGTGTCCTGTCCTATCTCGCGCTGGGAGATGATGGAGCGGTCGGGCGTGTAGATATACTCGATAGGGTCTTCCATGGTGATGATGTTCTCGGCGCGCGTGTGGTTGATGGCGTCGATGAGCGCCGCGAGCGTCGTGGACTTGCCGCTGCCCGTCTCGCCCGTCACCACCACAATGCCGCGCTGGATCTTCGGGAAGTCCATGACCGCCGGGGGCAGGCCCAGCGTCTCGAGCGGCGGGATGACGTCGGACAACAGGCGCAGGGCGGCGCTCACATGCCCCTGCTGGCGGAACAGGTTCACGCGCACGCGCACGCCGGCGATGGTGTCGGCCCGGTCGAGCTCGCCCGCACGTTCTATGCAGGCGTAATCCTGCCCGGCTAGCTCGCGCGCCAAGCGCTCGCACGCCTCGTGCGTGAGCGGCGCGTCGCCGTCCACGCCCGCATCCACCAAGTGGCCGTTCACGCGGAACTTCACCGGCAGGCCGCACACCAGATGCACGTCGGAAGCGTTCGCCTCGTGCGCATGGTTGATGAGTTGTTCGATGCTCATGGTCGCGCCTTTCTATTCCAGCGCCGTGATGGTCTTACGGGCCTCTTCCACCGTGGTCACGCCGTTCAGCACGAGCTCGCGGCAGCTGTCGGCCATGGTGCGGTACGAACCCGACTGCTCGATGGCGGTCTGCAGCTCCTCGCGCGTGGCGCCGCCCGTGATGCGGGCGCGCAGCGCGCGGTCGAGCACGAGTATCTCGAACACCCCGGTGCGCCCGCGGTATCCGGTGCCGAAGCACATGGGGCAGCCTGTGCCGCGGAAGAACTTCACCGCAGGGTCGTAGCGCATGCCCAGCGCGTCCAGCTCCTCCGGGTCCGGCGCATACTCCTCGCGGCAGTGCGGACACACCAGGCGCACGAGGCGCTGGGAGATGATGCCGCGCACGCCGCTGGCTATGAGGTACGGCTCCACGCCGATGTCGACGAGGCGGTCGATGGTGGACGCCGCGTCGAACGTGTGCACGGTGGAGAGCACCAGGTGGCCGGTGATGGCGGCGCGCATGGCAATCTCGGCCGTCTCGCCGTCGCGGATCTCGCCCACCGCCACGATGTCAGGGTCTTGGCGCAAGATGGCGCGCAGGCCGCTGGCGAACGTCATGCCCGTCTTCTCGTTGATCTGCACCTGGTTCGCGCCATCGATGTTGTACTCCACCGGATCTTCCAGCGTCACCAGGTTCACCGAGTCGTCGTTCAGCTCGCGGATCATGGTGTACATGGTGGAGCTCTTGCCCGAGCCGGTGGGACCCACGATGAGCACCATGCCGTTGTTAGCATGGATGAGGCGGTTGTACTTCTCCAGGTTCGAGCCCGCCAGGCCGATGCCCTTGGGGTCGAAGAGCGACTCGTTCTTGTCCAGCAGGCGGATGACCACCGTTTCGCCGTGGATGGTGGGCAGCGTGTTGATGCGCAGGTCGATGTCCTGCTTCTTCAGGCGGATGTTCGCGCGGCCGTCCTGGGGGACGCGGCGCTCGGACGTGTTCATGCCGCCCATGATCTTCAAACGCGAGATGACGGAAGCCTGCAGCTCCTTCGGCACGGTGAGGATGGTGCGCAGCACGCCGTCAATGCGCATGCGCACATGCAGGTCGGCCTCGCGCGGCTCCAGGTGGATGTCGGACGCGCGCTCGGTAGCGGCTCGCTCGATGATGCTGTTCACCAGGCGCACCGTGGGGGCGGACTGCGCGTCGGCGTCGTCGCCCAGCGTGGAGGTTTGGAAGCTGCCCCCGTCGTCGGTGCCGGCGGCGCGGGCGTCGCGCTTCATCTCCTCGATGGCGCGGGCGGCGCCCTCGTTGCCGTACAGCGTCATGATGGCGCGCATGACCGAGTCGTTCGTGGCCACCATGGGCACAACGCGCTTGCGGGTGGCATTCTTCACCGCCTCGATGGCCATGAAGTTCAGCGGATCGCTCATGGCCAGGTACACGTCCTCGGGCGTGGTGCGCACAGGCACCACGTTGTACTGCCGGGCGACGTTCTTCGACACCACGCGGCTCATCTCGGGATCGAGGTCGATGGCGGAAAGGTCCACGAACTCGATGCCCAGCTGCATCTGCAGCGCCTCGATGAGCTCCGCCTCCGTGATGACGCCCTCGGCGATGAGCTCGTCGCCCAGGCGCCGCTTCGACTCCTTCTGCTGCGCGAGCGCATGCCCCAGCTGCTCATCGGTGATGAGCCCCGCATCGGTCAACACGTCTCCCAAGCGCTTGTATGCCATTGCTACGATCCTATTCTTTTCACGGTCATGGTGGTTTCCGCGTACACGGTGGTTTCGGTTGCGTTTTCTGGAACTATCTGAATGCGAAAAGTCCAGGTCCCCGCAGAGATGTTGTCTTTCGCTTTCCGATAGTATACCAATTCGGAAATCACCGCTTTGAGGCCGTGCTGCGTGGGAGCCAAATTCGAGTAGCCGCTGTTGGCAGCAAGCTCGATGCCGCGCCCAAATTCACTATTGATAAGAGCACACGGTTCATGAAGCGTCGCACTGACAAAGTAGATCTCGTTTCCCCCACTTTGTCGTTCGATATCGTTGTTTCCCTCCACCGACAAAGCATAGGAGAATTCGTCGCTCACCCGTGCCACAGCTTGGAAGAGCATCTGGTCAGCCTGGGTTTGACGCGTGATGTTTGCATAAACGCTCATGGCCGCACCGATGCCGGCGGCAACGATGATGCCCAGCAGCCCGATGAAGATAACGCTGACTAACTGTTCGGCCAGCATAAACCCGCGTGTGTCGCGCAATCTGGCACGCAAGCGAAGGGGGAATCGCCGGTATGAAGACTGATATGTTGCACCGTTGCTCATCTTTAAAGCTTCTATTTTGGCTTCTCTGATTTGGCATATCGAGCGAATTCGATACCGTTCGGCCCGTTCACTTGGTAGAGGCCAATGTAGATAGCGCCGGTTGAGAGGGCGCCTGTATCATTCTGCGCCGGTATGCTGACCGACACGGTAGAACCGCTCGGCGTAGCAGTGGCTAGATTGCTTTCTGCCTGATAGACAGCCGAAAGGGCCCTTTCGTTTCTGGATGCGATGTTGGTCGCCGACATCACCATAGTGGCCAAAAGCGCAGAACCTAGAGCCGCGATAAGGATCGCCGTTAAAGCTTCCACCAACGTATCGCCCGAACGCTCAGTAAGCTTTCGCCATAAGGCTTTTCGCGCTCTCATCGCTTGGCCCCCTCGGCTTTTGTGATAACCGGAGATTCGTATTCGACCGCTTTGAGCTCTCCCTTGATATCGAACGTCGGAATGCTTTGGATATAAACGTGCATATTATAGGGAGAAGATGCCGACATGTCCTCTTCCAAAGAAAGGTCTATTTCAAAATCCAAGTTTCCCGTAACGACTATGCGCCCAAAGACCGTGCCTACCTCGGATTGCTGCACCTTGAGGCTTTCGACTTCAAAGTAAGCGTGGTTCCGATAGGTTTCAGCGATCTTTTCGCCATATGCCTGCCAGAAAACGTAAAAGAAAGGCGCATCGTTCGTTTCGCCTGAAACCGGTGCAAGGCGGAGGAGGTTATCGCTGTCATCATAAACCGCAGTGAGCGGATACTTCAGCTGCGAGCCGATAAAACCTGCAGCCGACCCTACCGTAAACTCTGCCTGTTGCATTTCCCTATGCGTCTGCACAGCCTTCGCCTGCACCGAAGCCGCCGTGAGCACCACCGACCCGATGACGGCGCAGATGAGGAAGAACACCAGCGCAATGACGATGGAGGCGCCGGTTTCGTCTTCTAAGTGCGAATGTACACTCGTGCCGCGGCTCATTTCGGCGTCACCTTTTCCCCGATCGCCGTTTGGATTAGCAGCCCGCTAGGGTTGGTTTTCGAGTACAAATACGCATCAGAAAAACTATTGGAGCTAGCCACGCTGCCGCCATCCTTGAACCCGACGACTCCTCCAACAGCATAGCTTTTCTGGCTCTTCGCAACAAAGCGAACGCTCGTCGCTTTGCATCCGCTCATCTGCTTCTCGGTCTCGCCACTTGAAGAAAAAGAGCCTACCATCCCTCCGGCCAATAAAAAGCTTGAAGATTGGGTGGGTGTGAGACCCTCCATAATCACCTTGTTTACCTCGCAATTGGACAACGACGAATTGGAACACTGACCGACGAGTCCTCCCATGGAATAATTCTTATTACCCCAAGTATCCTCTCGACTTTCAAGCGACAAGGAGAGCCCTGCCACGCTGCAATCGGAGAGAGTTGTATCGCTTGCCAACCCTACAAGCGATCCCATGGCCGAGGACGAGCTTGTCCCCACGTTCGTTACCGAAATGCTCAGATATCTGTCCCCGATCGAATCGTTAACAATCGAGCATTTGCTAATAATACAGTTTCGGGCCTCACCTACCAAGCACCCAAACATTGCATTGACATTTTGCCCATCCCAAACGTCAGTATGCTTAGCAGCAGACGCACCGTGAAGAATGATGTTTTTCAATATGGCTTTTTCTGCATAAGGAAATAATCCCTGCCGATGATTCTGCTCGCTCATCAAGCGATACCAATAGTTTTCTATGCTGCACCCAGCTTCGCCTCCCCCATCGTAAACGCCGGAGAAGGTACTGATAAACTTTCTTTCATATGCATCGGCAGGCGCATCCGCCATATCTATGCTGTGGGTTTGTTTGAAATGACCGCTCGTGTAAACTGCCTGTATCCCACCGTTTGCTTTAATTGCTCCTGGAAATTGCGTTGCGTGGCGCACCTTCCACGGATCGTTTTCGCTTCCAAGAGCGTTAGCGTCGTCGTTCGTTACAGCTATGGCACAAGCGAAGTTTGCATTGAACCAGAAATCGTACTTGTCTTCCTCATCCGCTCCTGTAGCGAACATCTCCACTCGCTGGGTGCTCGATTTGCCGCTACTTGTAATGAGATAGGCATCGTACGCAACTTCGCCAATTGCAACTTCTTGAGCAGTTTTCGACACCGTAATCGCATTGCCGTTGACTTCTAGCTGTTGGTTATCTCCAAGAGTGCCTTGCTCCACGACAGCATAGTATCCCCAAGACGTGAACGTGTTGTCGGTTGGCAGCGGATCCGTCCAAGCGCCTTTTTCACCAAGATACCCGTAGCATGCGGTTACCTTCCCCTCTTTATTAATTTCGAGGTAGGCAAGTCCGAACTTGGGAACAATGCGATACTTGGCAACAAGTTTTGCCCCAGTGTAGCTAAGCGTTTTATCATAGCTCGACAAAAGCGAACCACTCGATAAGATTTCGATTTTACCGGTGCTCGTATCTTCGGTCTGCCATCCTAAAAACTCCCAGTCAACCTTATCGATTGTTTTGTCGTATCCTTGAGCCACCTTCGTTCCTTGATCACCATAGGGCACATATTGGGAGGGTATGTTCAGCTTGGTCTCTATTTCCAGATCGCCATTCTTCGTTTTTTCGTAATAGGAAACCGCGCGGTAGAAACGATAGTCTTCCGTTGTCTTAAGCTCATAATCGGTCGCGTTGGTGGTACTCGTAAAAGTATACGATCCCGGTATGCTTTTATACGGTTGGGCGGTTGCCTGCTTCGTCAGTCCGCCGTGTTCGTTTTTCAGATACATGAACAACGAGGCATTTGTTATCTGCGTGCTTCTCAAATTGAAAGGATCGGCGTTATTCTGTATGTTCTTGAACCCCAAACCCGGAGATATCGAATAATATACGCGAACAGCACCGCGGTCATTGGAAAACACGTTCCCGTTATTGAATCCTGTATCGTTGTCACGTGCAATGGACCATGCAACGTCCGCCGACGAGGCGCCGAATTCCCTCTCGAAATTCTGGCTAACAGACGTGTTTACGGTCTTGTTCACTCCGCGCGCGCTGATCTTGTTGTATTCCTGCCCTTCGCCGACTGTCAAATCCGAAATCAGCGTACCGTTTTCCGCCTTCTTGTCGAAGTATTCGCTCACCTCTGAAGTTCTTGGAGCCGTCCGAAGATAGAGGGACACGCTTCCCTCAGGATCCCTCAAGCTAAGCTTATCCGGCACGTCCCCCCAGTTATTCGCCGATATCTGCATCTTGACAATACGACTGACGTCAATAGCAGGATCGGTTATGCTGTCGAAGGTTGTTCCATCTTCATAACCCCACGAAATGGCATCGTCAAGCGACGAGCAGTTCGAATTGTTAACATTCGCCCACTCCCAATCGCCATTGCGCACGTATCCGACACGCACATACTCTTTGTCGGCATTTTGAGCCCATAGCTCCCAAGGCTGATAGTAGTGGGTTTTGCGACTTCCCGTCATACTAGTGAACGATCCAACCGATCCTTCAAGGACAAAAGTCTGATCGGCTGCTGCTGCGTCATACGCCACATTCATGCCGAGGTACGACTGCCAGCCATTTTGTTTATTAATGCCCTTGAGCGTGACATTGGATTTCGAGTTGGGTAATGAGAAATCCTCTTGGGTGGGAACGCCTTCGATGGTGAGGGACGATCCACCTTCGATCGTCGTCGCTTTCATCTCAGGTTGATTGTAATTCGACTCAGAGAGGTAAGAGGGATTGTTCTCGCCTTCTCCGGTTTCGCCCGCAAGCACCGTCGACCAAGGGGTGCTAATGTACAGCGACAACTTACCGACTTGTTGGGGCCATTCGATATTTGCCGTTGCGGTGGCAGCTACGCATGGGAGATTCGCCGCTTCCACCTTTGCTTCGGCGCGCACAGAATCATGCACTTTAAAATTATCTAGTATCGTGATCAGCTTTTTACCATCTGGAAGAGGGTCGGCCTTCACTGCTCGGACAAGCGCATTCAGGTCAAGCGCGTATGCTTTTCCTTGACTCCCGTCGCGATCCAACCGCTGTAGAACAGGCTGTCCGGAGGCTTCAGAAGTATAGGAACCGGTGACCGTTTTGCCATTTGCATTAGCCGTGACCGTTATTAGCGAGTTTTTTCCAGCATCGTCGTCCATGCCCGCTATCGTAAATGACACTTCGCTGCCATCGTCCAAAGTTTTCGAGAGCGATAGCTCGGTTACCGTCTTCCATGACGTATGATCGACAATATTTTGATCGAGTACGAACAACAGCCCTTGGGCTTTGCCTTCGCTTCCCACCCAGATCATTGGGTTCTGCAAGGCTACGGCGTCAGTGGCGCCGGCGGGGGTGCCCTGGTAGTAACCGATCATGGGGTCGTTTTTCATGCGGGCAGCTTGGTCGGTGGAGCCATGGCTGGCGTAGTAGGTTTGGGCGGCATTCGTGCGGGCGGGGGAACTGCCGAAGAAGCCGGATTTTCCGTCGGTGTAGTAGACGGCCTCCACGCTGGCAGTCGAAGCCTTGAACACAATGACGTAGTCGCCGTTGCGGACGGCATCGTCGATGGAGAGACTCGGAACGATGCCGTTGCCTCGCGCACCCTGAAGGCTGTCAAGATCGTCTGCCACCATATAGTAGGTGTCGGAATCGGCTGATCCCGTTGCGGCAGGGTACTTCACCTTGCCGTCGGGGCCGTCGATCAGCGCCAACCACGTTCCGGCGGCCTTCTTGGCGGTCATCTGGGTTTGGGCGGCGTTGGCGATGGACTCGGCGGCGTTGTTCAGCTCCACCATGCGCATGTTGTTCTGCGCGTTGACAATAGAAGGAATGGCAATGGCGGCGAGCACCAGAATAATGGCGATGGAGAGCAGGAGCTCTGCGAGCGTGAAGCCCTCGCTATGCTTCTTGCTACCGGTCATCTTTCAGCTCCCTCGTTCTCGCCGCTTGGCATGCCGGGCATAGACGTACTGAAAGTACATCTTAACATTTTGCACACGGGGGGTTAACTAAACCGTAGTTTGAAGCCTGAATTACACGCCGGCGTCTGGACCGCCTCGCTACCCGAAAATCAGCTCCCTCTCCTCGCCCACCAAGGCGGCTCGTGCTTGGTCGCGGAGGTTGTTCACGCCGATGAAGAACTGGCGCATCATGACCACCATGAGGTAGCGGCCCTTCGGGGTGAGGGTGAGCTCGTCGGACGTGTCGCGGTCGAAGGCTCCGGATGCTTTCATGAAGGCCATCTCCACGGGCAGGCCGGCCTCCACGGTGCAGCCGAAGTCCTTTCGGAACTGGCGCTTGTCCAGGCGCAGGCCGAACAGCTGCATCATGAAGCGGTAGCGCATGCGGTCATGCTTGCTGAAGGTGGTCTTGCCCATGAGCGACATACGGCCCTGCGCGATGGCGGCGTTGTAGTCGTTCACGGAGAACGTGTTCACGAACAGGTTGTCGCCCAGGTACGTGATGCCGCCGCTTCCGATGGCGGGGTACTCCTCGTAGTCCACCACGTACTCGTCGATCATGGCGTCCTCGCCGGCCACGCCGGTTCCGCGCTTGTTGAACGTCCAGGCGCTGCCGTGCTCGAACAGCGGGTCGGGGCCGCCGGCCAAGAGTTCGCTGATGATCTCGTAGTACGTGCGCTCGCGGGCGTAGTCCACGCGCCCCACGGTGCGGGCGAGCTGGCGTGCGACGCTGGGGCTGGCCATAAGCGGGTAGAACGTCGTCTGGCTCGTGCCGCTTTCCACCACGCGCTCGATGTCGTTGATGAGGATGTCCTCGGTCTGCGCGGGAAAGTTGAAGATCATATCCACGTTGAGCGAGGTGAAGTACGGGCTGACCTCGCCGATTCGCGCGAGAATCTCGGCGCCGCTGCCGTACTTGTCGTAGCGGTCCATCTGCTTGAGCAGGCCGTCGTCGAAGCTCTGCACGCCCACGCTCAAGCGCTGCACGCGGCCCTGCAGCTTGTCCAGGTACGCCGGTATCAGGTGGTTCGGGTTCGTCTCGCTGGAAACCTCCTTGATAGAGAACGTCTCCTTCGCCAGATCGATGGTGTCGCACAGCTCGTCGATCATGATGGTGGGCGTGCCGCCGCCCACGTACAGGCTCTCGAAATCGTAGCCCAGCTCTTTCAGCATCATCATCTCTTTGCGCATGCTGGCGAAGTACGGCCGCGCGCGATCCTCCGCGAACGGAAAGCGGTTGAACGAGCAGTACGGGCACAGCCGCTCGCAGAACGGCACGTGCATGTACAGCATGTACTTCTGCCCCGGCTTCGGCGCGGGAACCCGCACGTCATCGGTGGGCCGGAGCTTCAGGTAGCTTTTCGTGCACTGGCGGACCACCGCCGTGAGCATGCGTTCAGATAGCAATGCGAAGACCTCTTCTCGTTTACTGCGAAAACGCGCGGGCATGCCCCGAAACGCGCCCCTGCGGGACGCCTCGGGGCATGCCCGGAGTGGTTAGTTCCAAGCCTCGCGACCGGCGGCGGCCTTCTTGCCGATGTCGGTACGGTACTGCTTGCCCTCGAAGTTGATGAGACTGCAGGCCTCGTAGGCCTTCTCCCGGGCGTCGTCGAACGAGTCGCCCAGCGCCACCACGTTGAGCACGCGGCCCCCGGCCGTGACCAGCTCGCCGTCGGCGTTGCGGGCCGTGCCGGCATGGAACACCGTCACGCCCTCTATCTCCTCGGCCTCCTCGATGCCGAGGATGACCTTGCCCTTCTCGTAGGCACCGGGATAGCCTTCGCTGGCCAGCACCACGCACACGGCCCACTGTTCGCTCCAGCGCAGCTCGATGTCATCGGGCCGGCCCTCGGCCACGGCCAGCACGATGTCCACGAGGTCGGCCTCCAGGCGCGGCAGCACAACCTGCGTCTCGGGGTCGCCGAAGCGCGCGTTGAACTCCAGCACCTTCGGGCCCTCGGGCGTGAGCATGAAGCCGCCGTACAGCACGCCGCGGTAGTCGCAGGCGAAGTCGGTGGCCGTGGCGGCGGCGGACTTCTCCATGATCTCGTGCATGGCGGCCAGCTCGTCGGCCGTCACGATGGGCACGGGCGAGTACACGCCCATGCCGCCCGTGTTCGGGCCGCGGTCGCCGTCGAAGGCGCGCTTGTGGTCCTGGGCCGTAGCCATGCAATGGGCCTTGCCGCCCGACACAAACGCGAGCAGCGAGCATTCGGGGCCGGTGAGGCACTCCTCGATGACCACGGTAGAGCCGGCCTGGCCGAACGCGCCGTCGAAGCAGGAGCGCACGGCCTCTTCCGCCGTCTCCTTGTCCTCGGCCACGATGACGCCCTTGCCCGCCGCCAGGCCGTCGGCCTTCACCACAACCGGGGCTTCCAGCGCGGACAGGTAGCCCAGCGCTTCCTCGAGATCGTCGAAGCTGCCGTAACGCGCGGTGGGTATACCGTGGGCGTCCATGAAGCGCTTGCTGAACGTCTTACTGCCCTCGAGCTGGGCGCCCTGGGCGTCGGGGCCGAACACGGCGATGCCGGCCTCGCGCAGCTCGTCGGCCACGCCCGCAACGAGCGGCGCCTCGGGGCCGATGACCACGAGCTCCACGTCGTGCTCCTCCACGAACGCGAGCACCGCGCGGCCGTCCTCGACGGCCAGGTCGCCCACGTTGCGGGCGATATCGGCCGTGCCGCCGTTGCCGGGGGCCACGTAGAGCTTGTCCGTGCGCGGGGACTTCGCTAGCGACCACGCGATGGCATGCTCGCGGCCGCCGCCGCCCAACACCAAGATGTTCATTAGCGATCCCACCCTCTCATGATCGTCTGGTCGCGATCGGGGCCCACGGCAATGATGCTGACGGGCACGCCGGTGATCTTCTCCAGGTACTCCACGTAGCGCTGCGCGTTCTCGGGCAGCTCCTCGAAGGTACGGCATTCGGTGATGTCGACGCCCTTCCAACCGGGCAGCTCCTCGTACACGGGCTTCGCGTGGAACAGCACGCTTTGCTGCATGGGGAAGTAGTCGTACACCTTGCCCTCGCACTCGTAGGCCGTGCACACTTTGATGGTGTCGAAGGCCGATAGCACGTCCAGCTTCGTGAGCGCAACGTCGGTGAGGCCGTTGACCTCGGCCGCGTAGCGCGCGATGACCGCATCGAACCAGCCGCAGCGGCGCTTGCGCCCCGTGGTCACCCCAAACTCGTGGCCCACCGCGCACAGCATCTCGCCGACCTCGGCCTCCTCGCCCTCTCCGCCGTCCTCGGGGAAGCGCTGCTCCGTGGGGAACGGGCCCTCGCCCACGCGCGTGATGTAGGCCTTCTGGATGCCCAGCACGCGCTCGATGGCCGTGGGCCCCACGCCCGAGCCCGTAGCGGCGCCGCCGGCGCAGCACGACGAGCTGGTGACGTAGGGGTACGTGCCGTGGTCGATGTCCAAGAGCGTGCCCTGCGCGCCCTCGAAGAGTATCGACTTGCCTTCGCGCAGGCCCTCGTTCAGCAGCTGGGCCGTCTCGGCCATGTAGGGTTTGAGGATGCGCGCGTAGGGCAGGTACTCCTCACAGATCTCGTCGACCGTGTAGGTGTGCAGGCCGTATATCTTCTGCAGCACGGGGTTCTTCTGCGCCAGCGCCGTCTCCAGCTTCAGGCGGAATATCTTCTCGTCCAGCAGGTCCTGGATGCGGATGCCCTTGCGGGCGGCCTTGTCCTGGTAGCACGGGCCGATGCCGCGCTTGGTGGTGCCGATCTTGTTCTCGCCCAGGCGCTTCTCGTCCGCGCCGTCGAAGTCCTTGTGGTAGGGCATGATGACGTGCGCATCGCAGCTGATCTTGAGGTTTTTGCAGGAGATTCCCTCGGCCTCAAGCATGGCCATCTCCTTGATAAGCACGCCGGGATCCACCACCACGCCGTTGCCGATGACCGGCACCGCATGGTCGTACATGACGCCGGAGGGCATGAGGTGCAGCGCGAGCTTCTTGTCGCCGTGGATGACCGTGTGGCCGGCGTTGTTGCCGCCTTGGTAGCGCACGACGAAATCGTATTCGCGTGCGATCAGGTCGGTTATCTTGCCTTTGCCTTCGTCTCCCCACTGGGCGCCGACGAGTACCGTGCTGGGCATATGGTTCGCATCCTTTCGCGCCCGCGCCTGCGCGCCGGGCCGTCAACCTATCCGCAGATTCATGATTATATTACAGTTCCACAACGTTCAGCGCCGGATCGACCGACCGCATGGACTCTACTATTTCTTCATGGCAGGTGAACAGGATCACCTGGCGCGTGCGGGACAGTTCCGCAAGCGCACGGGCGGCACCGATGCGGCGGCGAGCATCGAAGTTCACCAAGATGTCATCGGCCAAGATGGGCACGGAGCGGCCCACGTTGTCGGCCGTCATGAGCAGCGCGATGCGCAGTGCCAGGTAGAGCTGCTGGCACGTGCCCAGCGACAGGTGAACGGGCTCGCGCTCCGTCTTCACCGCATCCATCACCTGCAGCCGGCCCTCGGGCGTCATGACCACCTTGACCCAGCGCCCGTCGGTCATGAGCGAGAGAAGGCGGCTGGCCTGGCGGTACACCTCGGGCTGGCTCTTGGATTCCCATGCGGCGATGGCGGCCTCCAGCATGCGCTTCGCCAAGAGCAGGCGCGCGTAGTCCTGGGCGCTCTCGTCTTGGCGCGTGCGCACCTGCTGGTAGCGCAGTTTCAGCTCGTCGAATCGGTGCGCGTGCTTGGCCTGGGAGAGCTCCTGTTTCAGCTCGCCGTAGCGACGGTTCAGGCTCTCGCTGGTCTCCAATAGGCCGACGCGCTGCCTGGTGCGCTGTTCGATGGCGGCATCCACGTCCTCTACAGAGGCGCCGTCGCGCAAGCCTGCGCGCTCGACGGCCCGGGCGCGTTGGCGCTCGACATCGGCGAGGTTGTCCTCCACGGAGGACAGGCGCGAGGCCAGCGCCTGCTGGCGCTGTTGGAACAGGCCCGTCTCGGCGCGGGCGTCCTTCGCCTCGGCCAGAAGCGAGCGGGCGCTGCGAAGAGAACCCTGCGCAGCCGAGAGGCCGACAGCGTCCAGCTGGAACCAGATGCGTGCTGCCAGCTGCTCTTGCGCCGACAGGCATGCCTCGAGCTTCTTCTTGTCCTGCAGCATGACCCACTGGGCATCCTGCTTGCGGGCCTCCAGCGCCTCGGCGGCCTTGTCGGGTCGGAACAGCATGACCAGCGCAGCGGCGGCCAGCATGAGGGCAAACACCACCAGGCCTATGCCGAGCGCGGTGAACGACAGGCTGGTGATCTCGCGGCCGTGCATGAACAGCGGCACGCCGGCCGCCACGAACACAAGGGGCAGCGCGATGGACAGTCCCACCTGCACGCTGCGCTGGCGCCGGCGCCCCTCATGCACCTGATGCACGTCCTCGGTTTCGAGCAGCGCCTCGTAGGCGGCGGTGGACGTTGCGCAGTTCTCCTTGGCCAGGTCCACGCTGTGCGCGCATTTCGCCTGCTCCTCGGCCAGCGCGTCGATGCGGTCGCGCAGGGCGCGCTCGTCGGCGGCGCCCAGGGCCACGAGCGCCGGGTCCGAGGTCTGCTCGCGCACACGGTGCTCGGCGGCCAAGGCGGCCTCGTCCTCGCGCAGGCTGTCGCGCTGACGGCGCAGCTGGTCGCGCTGGGCGTCCAGCTTCTCCAGGCTGGCGCGCTGCGCGGCAAGCTCCTCGATGGATGCGTTGAGCGCGTCCAGGCGCGCCAACAGCTGCGCACGCTGCGGCGCCAGCTCGTGGAACTCCTTGTCCTGGGCCTTGTAGCGCTCCGTTTCGTCCGCGGCGGCGGCCATCTGGGCGCGCAGGTCGTCCTGATCGGCGGTCAGGCGCGCGATGGAATGCTCGATGCCGGCGGCCTTCGAGGTGTATTCGGCCAGGCGGTCCTGCACCTCGGCGAGCGCGTGGGCGGGGCTCGCGCCCGTGCCGGATCCCGCCGTGAGCAGCTTCGCGGTCATATCGGTGGTGTTGCGCAGGCTGCGCAGCTCGTCGGCCGTGAGCGAGAACATGGTCTGGAACGTCTCGCGGTCGATGTCGTCCACCAGCTCGACCGGACCTTGCAGGCCGTCGGCGTTGCGCACGCGCGAGAGCACGAGCTCGTTTTCGGACTCGGAGACAGACCCGGATGCGAGCACCCCGGGTTCGGATGCCGAGGCGGCCGCGGAGGCGTCAGCATTCTCGCCCTGAAGAGAGTCCCCCTCTTCCGGGCGCGGGGCGAAGAACAGCGAGCCGGCGCGGTCGGCGTTGCGCGGCTTATAGGTATTGCGGACGCCGCGGGCCTCCTCCCACCCGAACAGCACGCCGCCTGCGAACGAGGCCAGCGTGGACTTGCCGGCCTCGTTCTCGCCGAACACCACGTTGAGGTGCGGGGTGAACGGGCCCACCACCTTGTTGGCGAAGGCGCCGAAGCTCGTGATCTTCATGCGCTTGAGATACGGCGCGCCACCGTGCTCGGCCGTCATTCGTCACCCCGGCTCAGCAGGTCGAGCACCAGGTCCTCGGCGTCGGCCGCCAAATCGTCGATGCGGCGCGTGTAGGCGCTGGGCAGCTGGATGTTCTTGAGCAGGAACTCTTCCTGGATATAGGCTATCTCGTCCTCGCGGTCGGCGCGCAGGGCGTCGGCCACCTGCAGGAACACGGCTGGGAACAGGCCTTCCCGGCGCAGCGCCTCCTTGTCGTACGGACGTAGCGTGGCATCGACGAGCGCGTCGCAGAAAAACGACGGGTAGCCGTCGTTGATGTGCTTGCGCAGGTCTTCCAGCACTCCGGGGCGCGCGAACACCGCGTGCAGCGGCGTGGTGCCCGTGAGCGTGATGCGCACGCACATCTCCTCGCAATGGGCCTTGCCGTTCACGCGGAACAGCTCCCGCATGATCTTGTCGGTGACCTCGGCCACGTTCGCGCAATCGGCCACGTCCACATCCATGCGCTGCCATACCACGCTGGCCGTGGGAACGAACTCGAGCGCGGGGCTCGCGCCTTCCTCCAACGTCACGGCAAAGCAGCCGCGCTCACCCGTCTCCTTGATATCACGGCCCTGGATGCAGCCCGAGAACACGAGGCGCGGGTCGTCGAACGAGGGATGGGCGTATTTCATATGTATATGGCCGAGCGCCCAGTAGTCCATGCCCGACCGCAGGAGGGCGGCGGGGCTCGTGGGCGCCTTCACCGGATCGAGGTCCAATCCCGTGTGCAGCACGCCCACGGCGAAGGGCGCGTGCGCGACGTCGGGCACGGCATCGGCCAGCGCCTGCTCGGCCGCTGCACGCGTCAAGCCGGCAGCGATATCCTCGTCGGACGGCCACGTTTGGTTGTAGTAGCCGCGCCCGCCGATAAGGGCCAGCGTCTCGCCGTCGCGCCGATAGGCCGCGAAACCGGGCTTGTCGGCCGGCAGCATGAGGGTGTTCGGCGGGAACGCGAAGAAGTCGCGGCTCCATGAAGTGAAGGGGTCATGGTTGCCGGTACACAGGTACACGGGGATGCCGGCCTTGTCCAGACGGCGCAGACCCTCGAAGAAGTGCAGGTAATCGCCGTAAGACGCGCGTGCGCTGTCGAAGATATCGCCTGCGATGACCACGAAGTCGACCTTGCGGGCCAGCGCGGCGTCCACCACGCGATCGTATGCTTCGGGGATAGCCGTGAGCAGGCGGTTCGCCCACGTTTCCGAGAGCGCTCTCAGGCCGCGGAACGGCGCGCCGAGATGCAGGTCGGCCGCATGGATGAATGTGATTCGCTTTCGCATGGGCACCAGTGTAGCGCGTACGCGGCTCGCGCGGGCCGGCTAGAAGCCGCCTGCGCGCGAATCGTCGATGAAATCCATGAAGCGCGTGTACTCCGGATTGAACGCCAGGTCGATATCGCGGGTGGGACCGTTTCGGTGCTTCGCCACGATGAGCTGCGCCGTGCCCAGATCAGGGCGGTCCTCGCTTTCCGCCTCCGTCTCGTCCATGCTTCGGTCGATGAACATGACGATGTCGGCGTCCTGCTCGATGGAGCCGGACTCGCGCAGGTCGGAGAGCATCGGGCGCTTCTTTCCGCGCATCTCCACGGCACGGGACAGCTGCGACAGCGCAATCACGGGCATGTCCATCTCCTTCGCGAGCACCTTCAGGCCTCGCGATATCTCGCCCACCTCCACGGCGCGGTTGCCGTCGCGGCGCGTGGAGGGCGGCTGCATGAGCTGCAGGTAGTCCACGATGATGAGGCCCTTGCCTTCGGTGCGGCGCAACTCGCGGCGCGCCTTGGCGCGCGCTTCGAGGATGGACAGGCCCGGCGAGTCGTCGATGTACAGCTCCAGCTTCGAAAGCGTGTTCGACGCATCGGCGATGGCCCCCCAGTCGCCCTCCGATATGAAGCCCGCGCGGATCTTCGACAAGCTGACGCGCGCCTCGGCGCAGAGGATACGCTGGACCAGCTGGCCCGCGCTCATCTCCAGCGAGAAGAAGGCAACGGCCGCGCCCGACTTGGCGGCGTTCACGGCCAGGTTCAGGGCGAACGACGTCTTGCCCACGCCGGGGCGGGCGGCCAAGATGACCAGGTCGCCGCCGCGGAAGCCGTGGAACAGGTCGTCGGCGTCCTTGAAGCCGGTGGGCACGCCAGCCATATGGTTCTGCTGCTCGGCCAGCTTGGTGATTTCCTCGAACGCCTCGGTGAGCAGGGAATCCATCTTGGAGAACGTGGACGACACGCGCTTCTCGGTCACACCGAACAGCGTCTTCTCAGCGTCCTCCACCACCTCGTCCAGGTTGTCGGGCGCGTCGTAGGCCAGCGCGTTGATGGAGGCGGCGGCGTAGATGAGCTCGCGGAGGATGGCCGTGCGCTTCACGATCTCGGCGTGGTTCTGCCAGTTCGTGAGCGCGAACGTGTTGTCGGCCAAATCGACCAGATAAGGCTTGCCACCCACGGCCTCCAGCTGGCCCGTTGCGTTCAGGTTGTCGGCGAGCGATATCTGGTCGATGGGAATGCGGCGCGTGTTCAACTCGCAGATGGACTCGAAGATAATGCGGTGCGCCGGGCGGTAGAACGACTCGGGCTTGAGCTTCAGAATGAGCTCCTCCACCGCCTCGGCGTTCAGCATGCAGGCCGCCAAGACGGACTTCTCGGCCTCGATGTTCTGCGGCATCGGCTTGTTCTTCGGTGCCGATCCGTCGTTGAAGTCGTTGCTCCTTGTGCTGGCCTGGTACGCTTCCGGCATAGTGGCTCTTCTCGCTCCTTCAGGTGTCCGCTACCTTGTTCCCCGCTATAGTACCGCATACGTTACCGCAGCTCATGTGTATTTTTCTTCTCGAAAAACCATGAGATGCGTTATCCACATGCAACGGAAAACCCCCTTCGCCCGTCAGCGGGGCAAAGGGGGTTTCCCCCCGTTTCCACAAGTTGGATCCTGTGGAAAAGTATTTATTCCTCGGTAGCCGTCTCGGCAGCCTCGGCGGGAGCCTCGGCCTCCTCGACAACCTCCACGGTCTCCTCGACCTCGACGACCTCGGCCTCGGCCGGCTCATCGACGTTGCCCACCAGCAGCTTCACGGACACCTTGATGTCGCGGTAGATACCGTAGACCACTTCGTGCTCGCCAGCCGTCTTGATGGCATGGCCGAGCTCGAGGCGGCGCTTGTCCACATCGAGGTCGGTGGCGGCCTTGATGGCGTCGGCGACCATGACGGCGGTGACGGAGCCGAACAGCTGGCCCTCCTCGCCGACCTTCGCCTCGACCTTGACGGTGGCACCCTCGAGGGCGGCCTTCATCTTCTCGGCGTCGGCAATGCGGTTCTCCTCGCGCTTCGCAATGTTGTGCTTGCGCTGCTCGAGCTGCTTGAGGTTCCCCTTCGTCGCCAGGATGGCGAGCTTCTGGGGAAGCAGGTAGTTGTTGGCAAAGCCGGGGGCCACGTCGACGACGTCGCCTTCACCGCCCTTGCCCTTCAATTCTTGAAGCAGGATGACTTTCATGGAACCCTCCTTGCGCCTAGCGGCTGCGACGATCGCCGCGACCGCTGACGGCGGGCACCGCGTACGGCATCAAAGCCATCTCGCGGGCACGCTTGACGGCGTTCGCGATGTCGCGCTGGTGCTGGGTGCAGGCACCCGTCACCCGGCGCGGCTTGATCTTTCCGCGATCGGTAACGTATTTGCGCAGCATTTGCGTGTCTTTGTAGTCGACGTAGTTCGCCTCGTCCTTGCAGAACTGGCAGAACTTGCGACGCGGCTGCTTCGCGTAATCGGACATTTCACAAACCTCTTTCGTTTCGCTTAAAACGGGATGTCTTCATCGTAGACCGAAGAAGAGGCATCGACCACCGGCGCAGCCATGGGGGCTGCGGCCGGAGCCGGGGAATAGCCGCCCGCGTTGCCGCCATACGACTGGTTTCCGCCGTATGAGGACGAATCGCTGTTGCGGCTCGACATGAACTCGAGCTCGTCGACGATCACCTCGATCTTGCTGCGCTTCTGGCCGTCGCGCTCCCACTGGCTCCAGCGGAGCTTGCCCTCGATGGACACCTTCGTGCCCTTGTTGAGGTAGCGCGAGAGGCTCTCGGCACGGGCGCCGAACATGGTGCAGTCGATGAAGTTGGGATAGTCCTCCCACTCGCCCGTCTGCTGGTTCTTGCGGCGGTCGTTCACGGCAACGCCGAAGCCGAGTACCGGCAAACCGCTCGCCGTGGAGCGCAGCTCGGGATCGCGCGTCAGGTTTCCGCTGATGATAACTCGGTTGATGCTCATGATACCTACCTCTTCTTCTCATGCTGGGGCGCCGCGGGCGCCCAATGCCACGTGCTCTTAATCGCGATCGGTACGCTTGACGATCATATGGCGCACAACGGCGTCATTGATGCGAAGAACGCGATCGAGTTCAGCAACGTTAGCGGGATCGGCATGGAAATCGATGAGAGTGTAGTCACCGTCGGTCAGACCGTCGATCTCGTAAGCGAGTTTGCGCTTGCCCCAGTTGTCGACGTTGTCAACCGTACCCTCGCCCTCGGCGATCGTGGTCTCAATACGCTTCATAACAGCGGCACGGGATTCTTCGTCGATAGACGGAGCGACAAAAAACAGCAATTCATAAGCCTTCATCAGCTCACCTCCTTTGGTCTTTAGCGGCTCCGGGGCTGGTGAAGGCAGTTAACCCGGAGCAGGATTAGCTTGCCTATTCTAGCAAAGGGCCTCATGGGCTACAAGGAAAACTTTCTTCCTTACCAGCGCGCACATGCTTTCACCATCATTGCGCGGCGTGCCTCCCGCTTGTCCGCTGAACTTCTCTGCGAGCAGTATAGCAACGCGACCTTGCCGGGCGACCGTAATTCAACCGTCGTGGAGCCGCGGGGAACTGACGCGGATCTGACGCGGACGACGTGCGGACCTTGCGCATCAGCCGCGCGTTCTTTACGCGGGTACGGTGCGCATCTGACACGACCGCTTCCGTAATTCGAAAACCCTGGCCATGAGCATGAGCGGAGGGGCCTTGCGTACACGGGTAACCGCTTCTTTCTTGAAAGGATCCTCAATATTGGAACATGGCCGAATTGAAAACAGAGAGCCGGCTGTGTTCCATGTGGGACACAGCCGGCTCGATTATCCGCCTCTTCGCGGCGCTTCTTTAGCTGCCGCAGATGATCAGCGCCTGCGTAGTTACTCGGTCTCTCCCTCGAGGTCCTCTTCGTCGTCGAGGTACTTCTCGTCGATCTCGTCCTCGTCGTACTGGTCGGCCTCCTTGAGGCCGCTCATGAAGTTCGGCGCCTCGCCGATGTAGGCCGGCTCCTCCTCGAACGCAGGCTCCCCGTCTTCGCTCATCGTGTAAAGGAATCCAACGGCCACGCCCTCGTCCTCGCCGGGAATGCCGCCCTCGGCGATGAGCGCATCCTTCGTCTCGTCATCGACTTCCACGTAGCCGTCATAGCACAGAGCGTACGCCTCGGCGCCGCGGGCGTTCTCCACCGTGTGGCGCGCGAAGGCGAAGCATTCGTCCGCCGACTCGCCCGGATGGTTCTCCAAGAACAGGTTCTCCTTCACCACGAGCGCGGTGAACGGCACCACGTCGGCACCTTGCTTCATCTTCTCCTTCGCCTCTTCCAGCGAGAAGAGCAGTACCTTTTCCAGGATCTCGGGGATCTCGGGTACTTCTACGTCCGAGCTCTCCACTACGCGATCGGCCATAGCCTCGTCCTTTCAACTGGCCGCCGCTGCCTGTCCGCTCTTTTAGGCGGCCCGCATGCGGCCCTCGTTTTTCCGTTGCCGACCAGTGTAGGGCTTCCCAGCGAGCCCTCGCTCGCGGACGGCGAGTTATTCGGCGTATCTTCAGATATTGATACGCGGCCGTTATTCAGGGCGTTTCCCGCCCCCCGGATGTTTCGCGTGAAACATCCGGGGGATTCGGCGGTTTCGAACGGTTGGGAAGGCGGCTACTGCAGGATACCGTCGAGCATAAGGTTCACCTTGAGGACGTTCACGCGAGCATCACCGAGAACACCGAACTGGGGCTGCTCGGTGCACTGCTCGATGATGGCGCGGATCTCGGAAGGCGTCTTGCCGGTGTTCTTCGCCAACCGCTCCACCTGGTACTCGGCGGCAGTCGGGGAGATATGGGGGTCGAAGCCGCTGCCGGAGTTCGTGACGAGGTCGCTGGGAATGGGCTCGTCGCCCTTCTCGGGGTGGGCTGCATGGATCTCGTCGATACGGGCCTGCACCGTAGCGGCAAAATCGTCGCTCGCGGGACTCAGGTTCGACGGGCCGTACCACATGACGGGATTGCCCTCGTCGTCGGTAAACGCAGAGACGTTTGCGTTCGTGAGCCGGCCCCACATATGATCCTGATCGTGGAACTCCTGGCCGACAAGCTCGCTGCCGTACTTTGTTCCATCGACTTCGATGATAGAGCCGTTTGCCTGATAAGGGAAGAAGATTTGCGCGACACCCGTGCAAACAGCCGTGTAGACAACACCGCACAGCACTGTTGTAACGAGGAAGAGGAGCGCTGCGCTTCCCCATATTTTCACTTGCTTCATGAGGTGATCCTTTCCAATTCGGTCCGCAGGCCAGTTATTGCTTTTGACCTGCGGAGTATTGAATGCAGAGCTTTTGCCAAACCAAACTGCAGGACGAGAACTACCCTCACGCCACACCCAAAGCCGTCAACATCATGTCGAGCAGCTTGATGACAACGAACGGCAGGACGATGCCGCCCAGACCGTATACCAACAGGTTGCGGGACAGCAGGCTCTGCGACGACGCCTCGCGGTACTTCACACCGCGCAGCGCCAACGGAATGAGCGCCACGATGATGAGAGCGTTGTAGATGATGGCCGCCATGATAGCCGTGTAGGGGTTCGTGAGGTGCATGATGTTCAGCGCCTCGAGCTGAGGATACAGCGGCACGAACAACGCGGGCACGATGGCGAAGTACTTCGCCAGGTCGTTCGCTATGGAGAACGTGGTCAGGCTGCCGCGTGTCATGAGAAGCTGCTTGCCGATGCGCACGACGTCGATGAGCTTCGTGGGCGAAGAGTCCAGGTCCACCATGTTGCCGGCTTCCTTGGCAGCCTGGGTACCGCTGTTCATGGCCACGGCCACGTCGGCCTGCGCAAGCGCGGGTGCGTCGTTCGTGCCGTCGCCCGTCATGGCCACCATGTGGCCCTCGGCCTGGTACTGGCGGATGGCGGCCAGCTTCGTCTCGGGCGTGGCCTCGGCGATGAAGTCGTCCACGCCGGCCTCGGCTGCGATGGCGGCGGCCGTCATGGGGTTGTCGCCCGTTATCATGACGGTCTTGATGCCCATGGTGCGCAGGTCCGCGAAGTTCTCCTTGATGCCCTGCTTCACGATGTCCTTCAGATGGATAACGCCCAGAATACGATGATTGCGAGCAACGAGCAGCGGAGTGCCGCCTGCACGCGAGACATCCGCAACGACTGCGGCGCACTCGCCGCTGTACGCGCCGCCGCGCGACTCCACATAATCCTTGACGGCATCGGCCGCCCCCTTCCGAATCTCGTGGCCCTCGAAGTCCACGCCGCTCATGCGCGTCTGCGCGGTGAACGGGATGCTGACCATGCCCGAGCCTTCCAGCTCGCGGGCGCGGATGCCGAAGCGCTCCTTCGCCAGCACCACGATGCTGCGGCCCTCGGGCGTCTCGTCGGTGAGGCTGGCCAGCTGCGCCGCGTCGGCCACGTCGTGCTCGGTGGCGCCGTCAACCGGTATGAACTCGGCAGCCTGCCGGTTGCCCAGCGTGATGGTGCCCGTCTTGTCCAGCAAAAGCACGTCCACGTCACCCGCCGCCTCCACGGCGCGGCCGCTCATGGCCAGCACGTTCGCCCGGTTCAGGCGGCTCATTCCGGCAATGCCGATAGCCGACAGAAGCGCGCCGATGGTGGTGGGCGCCAGGCACACGAACAGTGCCACGAGCGAGGTGATGGTGGTGGGATTCGCGATACCCTCCTGGTTCGCGCTGAAGCCGCTGAACGCGAACAGCGACACCGACACGATCAGGAACACGATGGTCAGCGCCACGAGCAGTATCTCGAGCGCGATCTCGTTCGGAGTCTTCTTGCGGGTAGCCGACTCCACCATGGCGATCATCTGGTCGAGGAAGCTGTGGCCCGCATCGGCCGTCACGCGCACGACCAGCCAGTCGGAAAGCACGGTGGTGCCACCCGTCACGGCGGAGCGGTCGCCGCCGGACTCGCGGATAACCGGAGCCGACTCGCCGGTGATGGCGCTCTCGTCCACCGATGCGGCGCCGATGACGATCTCGCCATCAGCCGGGATCTGCTCGCCAGCCGCCACGTAGAAGAGGTCCTTCTTCTTCAGAACCGCCGAGCTCACCTCGTCGGCCTGCAGGCGGAAGAACTCCGCCGGGTCGTCCACGTGATGGCCCTTCGCCACCAGGCCCTCGTTGAGCTTGTGCGCAGGCACGTCGCGCTTGGCGGCGCGCAACGAGTCGGCCTGCGCCTTGCCGCGGCCCTCGGCGAGCGCCTCCGCGAAGTTCGCGAACAGCACCGTGAGCCACAGCACCGCCGAGATGGCGATGATGAAGCCGGGCTGGGAGTCCGTGATGCCGAACAGCGACAGCACGAACAGAACGAGCGTCAGGATGGCCGATAGGTACACCATGAGCATAACGGGATTCTTCGCCTGCTCGCGAGGGGCAAGCTTCACGAAGGAGTCGCGCACGGCGCGCTTCGCCAAATGGGTCATTTCATTGTTCCTCATAGTTGCCGTTGACATTTCTTTTTTCGCCCGCCTTCCCTAGAGCACCATATGAAGCTGCTCGGCTATCGGGCCCAGCGCCAGCGCTGGGAACATCGACAGAGCGCCAACCAGCAGCACGACAAGGATCAGCAGGAACACGAACATGGCATTGCTCGTGGAGAGCGTGCCTGCACTCACCGCCACCTTCGGCCGCGCGCACAAGCTGCCAGCCAGCACGAGCGTGGCCGCAAGCGGGATGAAGCGGTTCGCCAGCATTTCGAAACCCAACACGACGTTGATCATCGGGGTGTTAGCGTTGAAGCCTGCGAAAGCCGATCCGTTGTTACCGCCCGCCGATGTGGCGGCATAAAGAACTTCAGAGAATCCATGGGCACCCGCGTTGTTCAGACTATCCACCGTCGCCGGATCGAGGCACATGACCGCAGCGCCTATAAGAAGAACCATAGGCGTGGTGATGCACAGGATCGTGGCCATGCGCATTTCCTTGGGTCCGATCTTCTTACCCAAGTACTCGGGCGTGCGACCCACCATCAACCCCGCGATGAACACGGTAAGGATGACGAAACCTATCATGCCGTACAAGCCGCAGCCGATACCGCCGCCGATGATCTCGCCCAATCCCATGAGAATGATGGGTACCATGCCGCCGATGGGCGTGTAGCTGTCATGCATGGAGTTGACCGCGCCGTTCGATGCGGCTGTGGTGAATGCGGCCCAGAGAGAGGAGTCGGTCACGCCGAAACGTGCCTCCTTGCCCTCCATGTTACCGCCGGACTGGTCGTACGTGCCCATGTACACCGAGCCGTCGGCCGCAAGCTGCGGCGTTCCGACCTGTTCGAAGAAGGCTATCACTGCCAAGCTCGCCACCAGCACCACGAACATGGCCGCGAAGATAGCCCGGCCCTGTCGCCGATCGGCCACGAAGCGACCGAAGCTGAACACGAGCGCGAACGGGATGAGCAGCAGCGAGATACACTGCACCAGGTTCGTGAGCGGCGTGGAGTTTTCCAGGGCGCTCGCCGAGTTCACGCCATTATAGCCTCCGCCGTTCGTTCCGAGCTGCTTGATGGCAACCTGGCTGGCCTGCGGCCCCATGGGCACCACGCCCTCATCGATCACCTGCACGGCTGCCGGATCGTCGGCTTCTACCACATTGCCCTCTGCATCGATACCGACCGGTTCCAGCAGCTGTACTTCCTGATATTCGGATACGTTCTGCGGCGAGCCCTGCCACACGTCCACCACGGTCACGACGAGCGCGAGCGGGATGAGCACGAAAAGCACGGAGCGCGTCACGTCGACGAAGAAGTTGCCCAGGCCAGGGGCGCCTTCGCTCACCAACCCGCGGAACAGCGCGAACAGCACGGCCATGCCCACGGCCGGTGTGACGAAGTTCTGCACGGTCAGGCCGATGGCCTGGGAGAAGTAGCTGAGCGCGCTCTCGCCGCTATAGGCCTGCCAGTTCGTGTTCGTCACGAAGCTGACCGCCGTGTTGAACGCGAGGTCCCACGTGAGGCCGGGGAGCCCCTCGGGATTGCCCGGCAGCACGCCCTGCAACATGAGGATGGCGAACAACCCTGCCAGCGAGAGCGCCGAGAACGCCAGCGCGCTTATCAGGTAGCGTTTCCAGCCCATGACGTCGGCACGGTCGACGCGGATGCACCGGTACACCACGTTCTCCACCGGCACGAGCACACGCGAGAGCACGGCCACCCTCTCGCCGGCCATGACCTTGTTGATATAGCCCGACAGCGGGATGGCGAGCGCCACGAGCAGGGCAAGGTAGATGCCGTATTCCAGCAACTCGTCCATCACCGCTCGTCACCCCCTCGAAGCAGAACGTAGAACAGGTAGAACGCCACGATGACGCTCAACCCTCCAACGACGGCGGTTACGTAGTCCATCGTCTTCCTTCCTTGTTTCCAGGCCGCCGCAGCGGCACCTTTGCAAACTAGGAAAACGATAAGGTTGCGCGGATTAGCGCGCCGTTAAGGAGCGAGGGCGGGTGTTAAGAAGGCGTTAAGGCAGGGCGCGCAGATGGGATGAAAAAAGCGCCCGGAGGCGCTTCATCTGGAAAACTGGCGGAGGAGGAGGGATTCGAACCCTCGTTACCCGGGTTACGGGTAAAACGGTTTTCGAGACCGCCGCATTCAACCACTCTGCCACCCCTCCGCGTGGGGTGCGGGGCTAGGCCCCATATGGAACGCGCCTCGCAGGCGCGGGTGTAAGCTGGCGGAGAGATAGGGATTCGAACCCTAGGTACTCTTTTGGAGCACACACGATTTCCAATCGTGCACCTTCGGCCTCTCGGTCATCTCTCCGCTCGTCCGAAACGTGCATGCTCGCGCTGGGCGCGGACGTGCAGCAGCTACGTAGTATACAACAGCTAATAGGCGCTCACAAGCGAGAAATAAGCATCCTCTTCGGCATTTTTCGCGACAGAGGGAACCGCCGTGCGCTTCACGCGCAGGGGGACGCCGAACAGCGCGCTCATAGTGTCGTCTGAGAGCAGCCGCTCCTTCGGGCCGTCGGCGAACACGGCACCGTCCTTCACGAGGACGAGGCGGACGATCTCGGGGATGACGTCCTCGGGATAGTGCGTCACCAGCACGATGGACTTCCCCGCCTGGGCCAGCGCGCGCATGCTGCGGCGCACGTAGAACATGCCCTCGGGATCGAGGCCGGTGCAGGGCTCGTCGAACACGAGGGCCTCGGGATCGTGCACGAGCGCACGGGCGATGAGAGCGCGGCGCGCCTGGCCGGTAGAGAGCGTCATGGCGTCGCGGGCGGCGAGGTCGGCGACGCCGAGCAGCCCCATGGTGGCGAGCGCCCGGTCGCGGGCGCCATCGGCATCGGCGGCGGCAACGGCCTGCGGGATGCCGAGGGCGCCGAACAGGCCGCCGGCCACGATGTCCACGACCGGCAGGTGCACCGTCATCTGCTCCTGCATGGTAGACGACACCACGCCCAGGCTGCGCTTGACTTCGGCGAGCGTTGCGCGATCACGGCCCTTGAAGAACACGGGGGGCTCGTCGCGGTGCAGCGGCAGCATCTCGCGCGTGACGAGCTTCACGAACGTCGACTTGCCCGAACCGTTCGGCCCGAGCAGGGCGATGTTCTCGCCGCACGCAAGCTCGAACGCGTCGACCGTCAGGATGGCGCGTCCGGCTCGGCGCACCACAGCGTTGCGCAGCTGGAGGAAGGGAGGCGGGTTGAGGCTCATGTTCGTTTAATCGCTCCTGTTCAGTGGAAGTGTTTCACGTGAAACACTTCCGAAGTGGCCGGGCGCGGTTGTGCGGCAACGCAATCGGAGGGGCGCTTGAAGCGGAAAGGCCGCGGATACCCCAAGAGGAAGACAAAAGCAGGAAAGAGAAACGGCGGACACCCCGCAGGATGCCCGCCGTTCGTAATCGTCTGCGCATCTGCACCGTGCGGTCGTACCGCTAAGCCGCCTCGGCAGGCTGCTGGTTCGCGCTGTCGCCGCCTTCTGCAGGCTGGTCGCCGGCCGCGTTGTCGGCAGAGCCGTCGGCGCTACCCGTCGCATCGCCCCCATCCGCAGCATCGGCCGCGCCGCCGTTGTCGGCGGAGCCGTCCGCCGTGCCCTCGGCACTGCCGTCGGCATTCTCGCCGGCAGCGTTCTGCTCGGCGCCCGTCGACCCCTCGGCCGGCGTGTACTTCGACATGTCGACGGCGTAGGGCAGGCCCTCCGGCATCGGGTTGATCTGGATGTCGGCGTTCTCCTTGTACTCGTTGAACCACTCCTGAACCGCCGTGCTCTGGTTCTGCTGCTTGAGGGATTCCTTCACGCTGTCCAAGAACTCGACGGGAATCTGGTCGAGGCTCGTGAGCTCGACGGTCTCGGTGCCATCCTCGCCGACTACCTTCGGCGCGTTGAACACGTCGGTGCACTTGATGATATGGATGCCGTACTGGCTCGTGACCAAGCCGCTGACCTGATCCTTCTCAAGGCCGCCCAGCGCGTCGGTGTATTCGGTCACGAAGCTGTTCAGCTTGTCCCAACCCACGTCGCCGCCCTTCGCCGCGCTGCCGCCGGTACCTTCCGCGTTGTCCTTGGAGTACTGCTTGGCAGCCTCGGCGAAGTCCAGCTGGCCGCTGTTGATCTGGTCGAGCACGCTTTGGGCCGTGGCCTCGTCGCCGCTGTCGAACAGGATGTGCGAGGAGCGCTTCGCTCCGTCGTAGGCGGAGGCGTACATCTGCGCGTACTTCAGCAGGTCCTCTTGGCTGGGCTCCTCGTCGGAGGCGAACGACTCGGTCAGCTTCTTCTGCAAGAGCTGGCTCTCAACGTTCTCGCGGTACTTCTCCTCGGTGAAGCCGGCCTGCTCGAGGGCGGCCTTCCACTTCTCGTCGTCCTCGTAGTTCGACTTCGTCTTGCTCACGATGTCGTCGATCTCGGAGCTCTCGACGCTGATGTTCTTCTCCTTAGCGCCCTGCTTGATGAGTTCCTGCTGAGCGAATGAATCGATCATCTCCTCGCGGACGGACTCGGGCGTCATGGCGTTGTCAGCAAGCCACTGGCCCCAGGTGTCGGTATCGGTCATGCTCATTTGGGAGCGGATGCTCTCGACCATGCCCGTGACTTCGTCCTCGGGAATCTCCGTGCCGTTGACCGTGGCCGCCACGCCGCCGGTAGCGGAGGCACCGCCCGCACAGGCCGCCAGGCTCCATACGCACGTGGCTGCCAACCCGGCAACGCACACGGCCTTCATGATGTTAGCAGTCTTCATAGAACCCTTCCCTCGAACATGCCGGCTGCCGCAGCTGCCGTGCATGATGTAAGTTACTGATCGGTATTTTCGCACACGCGGCAATTGCCCCCTTAGCGATGCACAATATGCCCACTTTCGCTTCACGAAGCGTGGACGGGGCCTTATGCGAAGAGGCACCCCCTACGCCAACGTGGAGGTGCCTCTTGTCGAAGCGCATGCAAACCTGCGGAAACCTGCTAGTTCTTGTTGGCCTTCTTGCGCTCGATGGAGCTTAGGATGCGCTTGCGCAGGCGGATGCTCTGGGGGGTGACCTCCACCAGCTCGTCATCCTCGATGTACTCCAGCGCCTCTTCCAGCGTGAACGTCTGCGGCGGCGTGAGCTGGATGGCCTTGTCGGCGCCGCTCGAGCGCTGGTTGCCCAGCTGCTTGGACTTCGCGATGTTGACGACCATGTCGCCTTCCTTCGCGCTCTCGCCCACGATCATGCCCTCGTAGCAATCCTCGCCCGGGCCAACGAACAGCTTGCCGCGCTCCTGCAGCGTGTCCAGCGCGTAGGCGACCGATTTCTCGGTGGACATGCTGATCATGGAGCCGTTCTTGCGGCCGTTGAAGTCTCCGCGGTAGGCGCCGTACTCGCTGAAGTGGTGGAACATGGTGGCCTCGCCGCGGGTCACGTTCAGAAGGCGCGTGCGCAGGCCCATGGTGCCGCGCGTGGGAATCTTGAACACGAGGTGCGTCTGGTCGCCGCGCTGGAACATGTCGGCCATCTCGCCGCCGGCGCTGCCGAACACCTCGATGGCCTTGCCCGCGTACTCGCTGGGCACGTCGACCGTGGCCTCCTCGATGGGCTCGAGCTTGCGGCCCTGCTCGTCCTTCTTGATGAGCACGCGCGGGCGGCCCACCTGGAACTCGAAGCCCTCGCGGCGCATGGTCTCCATGAGTACGGACAAGTGCAGCACGCCGCGGCCGGCCACTTCTACGCCGGACTTGTCCTCCAGTTCCTCGATGCGCATGGAGATGTTGCTCTCCGCCTCGCGCATGAGGCGCTCCTTCAGCTGGCGCGCGCCCACGATGTCGCCCTCGCGGCCGATGAGCGGGCTGGTGGACGCCTCGAACACGACGGCCATCGTGGGCTCCTCCACCTCGATGGGGTCGAGGCGCACCGGGTTCTCGCGGCTCGTGACCATGTCGCCGATGTCGGCGTCCTCCACGCCCACCACGGCCACGATGTCGCCCGCGTGCACTTCCTGCTGCTTCTTTTTGCCCAGCTCCTCGAACGTGAACACGTCTTTGATGACGGTGTTGTAGCGCGTGTTGTCGTTCTTGATGACCAGCGCCTGCTCGTTCTTGTGGATGGTGCCGCTGAACAGGCGGCCCACGCCGATGCGGCCGACGAAGCTGGAGTGGTCGACCGTGCAGATCTGCAGCGCCACCGGGCCGTTCGGCTCGCAGTCGGGTGCGGGGATCTCCTTGAGGATGGTGTCGAGCAGCGGAAGCATGTCCATGTTGTCGTCGTCCGGGGCGTAACGCGCATAGCCGTTCACGGCGCTGGCGTAGATGATGGGGAAGTCGAGCTGCTCGTCGGATGCCTCGAGCTCAACCATGAGGTCGAACACCTCGTCCACCACTTCCTCGGGACGGGCGCCGGGACGGTCGATCTTGTTCACCACGAGCACGATGCGCAGGCCGAGCGACAGCGCATGCTTCAGCACGAAGCGCGTCTGGGGCATGGGGCCCTCGAACGCGTCCACGATGAGCAAGGCGCCGTCGGCCATGTTGAGCACGCGCTCCACCTCGCCGCCGAAGTCGGCGTGGCCCGGCGTGTCGATGACGTTGATCTTCACGCCGTTGTAGGTGACGGAGATGTTCTTCGACAGGATGGTGATGCCGCGCTCGCGCTCCTGGTCGTTGCTGTCGAGCACGCGCTCGTCCACCTGCTGGTTCTCGCGGAACACGCCGCTCGTGTACAGCAGCCGGTCCACGAGCGTGGTCTTGCCGTGGTCGACGTGGGCGATGATGGCGATGTTACGGAGGTTCTCTTGTTTCACGCTGTTCCTTCTTCTCTCGGTATCGGTTGCGCAGCTCGGGGCCGCGGTGGTTCCCTTGCAGGTGCGCCGGGTGCCGGCGCGAGGCGGAAAGGCGGCGGGGCTACTCCAAGTCCTCCAGCTCGCTTTCCAGGCGGCGCTGCTCGGCCTTGAGCTCGTCGATATGCTCGTTGAGCGTGCCGATGGTGCGCTGGGCGCCGACAGCCTGGATGATGCCCCACACCACGGCCGTCACACCTGCCGTGGCCAGGATGAGCAGCGGCCCCGGCTTGCGGAACAGGATGGCCACCACTGCGCCGACACCCGCCATGACCAGCCCGTTGCGGCGCTCGTCGTACACGACGTCGCGCTGGTGCACCAGCTGCGTGCGCGCCGCGGCAATACCGGCGAGGCGCGCCTCGGCCTGGCCGCCCGGCCCATAGGCGCGCGTTGCGGAAGCGGTGCGGCCGGCCTTCGTTCGCGAACCTTTTCCGCTGGTCAGGTATTCGTATGCCTCTTGGAGGTTCTTGAACTGCTCGGTGGCGCGGTCTTGGAGCTTCTTGTTCGTGGCGAAGCGGTCGGGATGCAGGATCTGCGCCGTTTCCTTGTAAGCCGTCTTGATGTCGGCGAGGGTGGCATCCTCGTCGAGTCCCAAGATGCGCAGTGCTTCCGTCCGGTTCATAGCTCCCCGCAGGATCGTGGTGGCGCGCTGCTCGCGCGTTCGTTTGCCGAAGAAGTATAGTACCACGTCGGCATGGGGAGCCGCGGCGCGGCAAGGGGCGTCACAGAATGCACGCGGGACGAAGGCCGCAGCAGGATCAAGCCAGCCGGTCGGCTCGTGCCAAGCCGCGGAGCGCGGCGGCGGCAAGAGGAACGAATAGCGCGATCGTTCCCAGCAGAACGGCCAGGTTGGCGGGGCTGCCCGTCACATAGGTTTCCACCAGCTGCCCGCTCGTCGCGAACGACGGCAGCTCTGACAGGGCATTGAACGCCGCATGCGCGCCTGCGGCCAACCACAGGTTCCCCGACTGCGCGTACACGCCCGCCATGATGATGCCGAACAAGGCCGCCTGCACCGGTTTGCCCGCAAGCTGGACGAGGGAGACGGCATCAGCCAGCGGAGCAGCGGTTCCCGAAACATGCAGGATGCCGAAAATCGCAGCCGAAGCCGCTGCTGCGACGAGCAGCGGGCGGCAGGTTCCCGCCCTTTCCAGCGACTCCGCAAAGCTGCGGAACAGGACCCCGCGGAACAGCGCCTCCTCGAACACGCCGGTAAGAAGGCAAAGGATCAGGAACAGGGCGATATCCTCAGAACCGGGAGGCCTTATCCCGGCCGCCGCCCCTGCGAGGCCGGCCGTCGCAAACCCCGCCGCAAGGGCGATGGCCAGCACGCCGGCGCACATGAGGAAGGCGCCGCATGCGCTTCTCGGTACGGGATGCCTGCTTTTCAAGGCCGCCGGATCGAACAGCGCGAGCACCGCGAGGACAGCGGCACCGGCTGCGACCGGCTGCGCGGCAATAGCGCCCAGCGAGCCGCCGGGCACGACATTCAGGCACACGACGGCCAACGTACAGGAGGCGACGACGTACGTAAGGAGGTGGCGGCGGCGTAAGGCAGGAAGGCTCATGGGATGCAGTATAATCGATGCCTTGCACCGTCAGGTGCACGAAACAGCCGCGGAGACGGAGGCAAGCCGATGGCAGGCAGCGAACGAGGGGCAGCATGTGCCGGAACCGGCGGGTTGTCGTCGTTCGCGCTCAAGGCGGTTGCCATCGTCGGCATGACTGCGAACCACGCGGGCTACCTCTTCGCCAACGAGCTTCCTTTCTGGGCGTCGTGCGTACTCATCGGATTGGGCGGCCTCACGTTTCCCACCATGGCCTTCCTGCTGGTCGAAGGATACCGCCGCACGTCCAACGTCAAGCGGTACGCGTTCCGGCTCGGGGTGTTCGCGCTGGTATCCCAGATTCCCTATGGCCTGTTCCTCGCCGACAACGGCAACGTGCTGTTCACGCTGCTCATAGGCCTGGGCGTGCTGTACGCCGACGAGCATGTGCACAGCCGTGGTGCGTTCTGGGCAATAGCCGCAGCAGGGGCGCTGGCCAGCCTGGCCTGCGACTGGGGCTTTATCGGCGTGGTCATGATCGTGCTGTTCAAGAAGCTGGGCGCCGGCCCGTGTCCAAAGGGCGGTGCACAGCCGGCAGAGGCTCCCACATCGAAGGCCTCGCCTGCAGGCGCTGCGACGGACAATGCCGAGAAGGCGTCCGCCGCCGTCTCGGCTGCCGGACCCGGCACCCCGCTTGCCGCTGCGCCCGACGCGAGTGCAAGCTCCTCCCCGGTCGCCCACGGCGCCGACGACGCCGTGCCCGCCCTGCTGCGCACTCCGCTCGGCGCCGTGGCCGCCCCGGTCCTGCTGGTTGCCATCGCCGACGGCCTTCCCCTGCTCGGAGAGCTCGCGAGCTCCGTTACCGGGAGCGGAGACTGGTCGTTGCTCCCCTTCGTCCTCTACCCGCTCGTAGGCTGCCCCGCAACCATCCCGCTGCTCTACGCTTATCGCGGCCGCCGCGGGCTTCCCATGAAATGGTTCTTCTACGCCTACTACCCGGTCCATATTGCTGTGCTGGGCGTAGTGCACCTGCTGCTGTTCGGTTGAGGAAAAAAGAAACGGCCTCGCGGCCGTTGGATGATATGGTGGAGCATAGGGGGATCGAACCCCTGACCTACGGCTTGCAAAGCCGTCGCTCTCCCAGCTGAGCTAATGCCCCGTTCTGTTTCGTCTCGCGCCTGCCGCCTTGGAACGAGCCTCGGCGAAGGGAAACGGCACTTTCTTCGGAAAATAATAAACGCTCCACCGGCTAACTCGGCTCACGGTGGAGCGTTTATCGCAAAAAATGGTGGGCCCGAATGGATTTGAACCAGCGACCTCACGCTTATCAGGCGTGCGCTCTAACCAACTGAGCTACGGGCCCGTAAAAAAGTGCCTGGATACTGTAACCCAGAATCAACTGTTTGGTCAAGCGATTTTCAAAAGGAATTTCAAAAGGTTTCCCTGACGACGCTTTCGAGCATCCTTCCCGCAAAGCCGAGAGGAGCGACGGTCTGTCGCGCCGTCCGCCCTGCACTGACTATCGAAACATCGCGATCGACACGGGGACCGACGACGGCTCGCGGACAGTTTGCCACAGGCCCGTCACACGAGAAAAACGCCTTCCTCGCGAACCGTCCCGGCCTCAAGGGAGCGGTATAATCGGGATCAAGCGACGTACCGGCGAACCCGAGGCAACGAGGAGCTGCGATGAAACCCGTCAACGTGCAAACCCTGATCGTGTCGGCTGCGCCGGCGCCCTCCATTCTCGTATTGCAGCCGATAGAGGAACCGTCGCAGCCCGGAAAGTACCGCATCGTGCCCATCTGGGTTGGCATGAACGAGGCCACTCAACTGGGGATAGCCCTTGAGAAGGCCCGTTTGACGCGGCCTATGACGCACGACCTGTTCCTCGATGCGCTCACGAACCTCGATGCGCGCGTAGACCACGTGGTCATCAACGACGTGAAGGGCGCCATGTTCTTCGCACGCCTCACGCTCAAACAGCACGACCGCCTGATCGACCTGGATGCGCGCCCGTCCGATGCCATCGCCCTCGCGCTGCGCCAGCAGGCTCCCATCTTCATCGAGGAGGACGTGCTCGAGCGGGCGTCGTTCCCCTATGTGTTCAAGAACGCGCCGGACGCGGAAGACGAGCTCGCCGATTTCCGCACGTTCCTGGAAGAGCTGGCCCCGGAGGACTTCGAAGGATAAACCCAGCACCTGCCTGCCTAACTGCTGCCCTGAAGGGGCGAGCGGCGGCAGTTCGGCGGTAGGCGGGGCCCGAGAAAGCCCCGCCTACCAGAACGACGAGGCGATGTCGTCGAGAACGGACGCCGTGTTGCTGCCGTCGAACGCTGTGGTCACCACGAACGAGGGGGCGTTCACCCCCACGATCTCGCCCTGCTTCACCCGTGTCGGCGCAAAAGGGCCGAATGTCGGCTCGGTCGGCGGCAGTTCAGGCTTCTCCAGGGCCGCAGACGCACGCGCGCCGCCCTCATCGATGCCGGTCGACGCCGGATGTCCCCGACGCGAGCCCGCATGCTCCCTTTCGCTCCCTTGGGCGGAGCCGGGCACCCGCCGCTTCCAGCCTCCACGCGCGAACGTGACGATGAGGAAGCCGGCGCGCAGCCATTCGTCGATGCACATCGCTATCCACATGCCCACGAGGCCCCAGCCCCAGCAGATACCCAACAGCCAGCCGCCGCCCACCGCGAACACCCACGAGAACGCCACGTTCACCGTCACCGGCGTGCGCACGTCGCCGAGCGCGATGAGGGCGCGCACCATCACAATGTTCAGGCTGCGGCCTATTCCCAAGAACACCTCCACCAGCATGATCTGCCGGCCCAGCTCGTGCACGACCGGGTCGGCGGTGAGCAGACCCACCACGGCGTCGAAGTTCCACCACAGCGTGAGCGACACGGCCGTGGTGAGCACGGCCGCTATGAGGTCGGCCATCCACACGCGCCGGCGCACGATGTCGAACTTGCCGGCGCCGAACAGGTAGCCCAGCACGATCTGCGTCGCCTGCGAAAGCGCGATGGAATACAGATAGGCAATGCTCGCCAGCATGGAGCAGTACACCTTCACCGTGACCACCGTCGTACCCAGCACGTTGATGAACGACAGGATGACGATCTGCGCCAGGTCGTAGTTCATCTGCTCGCCCGACGAGGGAATGCCCACGCCCAGCATGTTCTTGAGCGTCTTTTTCGGGAACGGACGCAGCAGCCGCGGCGACGGGCGCACGTCGGTGTGGCGCAGCAGCAGGAACGCCGCCAACCCCAGGCCCACGACGCGTGCCGCCACGTTGGCGGCTGCGGTGCCCTCCACGCCGAGCGCCGGCACGCCGCCCAGGTCGTTCACCAGCACGATACCCACGCCGACGTTCACCGCGTTCATGGCCAGGCTGGCGCCCATGACGTCGCCCACGCGCGCGAAGCTGCGCAGAAGAGCCGTGATGGCGAAGAACGCACCTTGCAAGATGGTGGTGGAGCCCACGATAAGCAGGAACGAGGAGCCCATGCCCCACAGCGTGGCGTCGATGTGCAGCCACCCGAAGAACTGCGGCCAGAACGTGAACAGCACCGCCGTCATGAGCGCGCCCAGGGCCATGTTCACCACGAGCGCAACGGTGGCGATCTCCGATATCGTGCGCTTGGACGAGGCGTTCCCCAGCACGCGCGTGACCAGCACGGTGGACGCCGTTCCCATGGCTGACAACGCGATGGTGATGATGTTGAGTATCTGCAGCGCGTTGCCCACGGCGGCGGCCGGGTCGGTGCCGTGCGGGGCCAGCATCATCTGGTTCACGTTGCCTACCATGATCTGCATGAACAGCTCGATGAACAGCGGTACGGACAGCACGAACACGTCGGCCGACGAGGTCTTCTCGGCCGGCGCCCGGCCGGCGCGGGCCCTCCGCGCCTCTCCGGCGCGGCGCCGTGCGCCCTGCGCGTGCCCCCAGGCTCCCTGTGCGCACCCGCGCGCCCCCTGGGCCAATGCGGTTATGGACATGGGCTTCTCCGCCCCCTTTCATCACGTTGCGCCGCCCCTTCGGCGGACGCGCTTGCGATCACGAGGCGTGCAGTATACGGCACGTCAACATCCGCGTTACGGACGGGCGTCCCATCCACGAAGTCCGCATTCATGAGTACGAACGTTCGCTAATTCACGAAGCTAGAAAATTTATTTGTTGATTGAATTAATAACCAAATGTTTCACGTGAAACATTTCGCCAGAAGACGAAAGTGAGGCGGGGAACGAGAAATCGAGACTGGATCAGCGAGGAGCCTCTCAAGCGAAAAGAGGATCGAGGAAACGAGCGAAGAAACAAAACAGATGAAAATATGGGTCGCGAGCTAGATTATGAACAGATAGCGAATACTCGAAAATTGAATCGCGTTATTAGGAGGACGAACCGATAAAAGGAATGAAAAAACGATTTGGAAGGGAGAGGATGGCCAAGGGAAAGAGGAACGGGAGCGACAGCGTAATCGAGCAACGGAGGAAACTGTCGGGCAAGTACGACTGACGGGCCCTTTCGGGCCCGTCAGTCGGGTCGGCGCCTGCAAGCGCGGAGAGCGCGGCTGCAGATCGCCGGAAGCTCGATCGTTCGGCTTTAAGCCTCGTCGATCTCGTTCTCGGCGAGGTCGCCTTCCTCGGACTCCTCTTCCAGAAGGTCGATCTGCGACTCGTCCTCGGCTCCGGGCTTCTCGCCGGCGGGGCGCTTCTTCTTGGCGCGGCTCGAGATGGCCACAGCCGTCACGCGGTCGCCGTCGCCCACCTTCATCACGCAGACGCCCTGCGTGGAGCGGCCGAGCTCGGAGATGCCGGACACTGGGGTGCGCACGACCACGCCCTCCTCGGACATGATCATGATCTCCTCGTCGGGCGCCACGATCTTCATGGCGGCCAAGAGGCCCTTCTTCTCCGTCATCGTGATGGTGAACACGCCCTGGCCGCCGCGATGGTGGTCGGGGTAGTCGCTCACCGGGGTGCGCTTGCCGAAGCCCTTCTCGGTGATGACGAACAGCTCGGTGCCGGGCTTGGCTATCTCCATGCCCAGCACGCGGGCGATGGGCGGCACGTTCATGCCGCGGACGCCCATGGTGTCGCGACCCATGCCGCGCACCTCGCCCTCGTCCCACTTGATGGCCTTTCCGGCGCTCGACACCATGATGACCTTCTCGCCGGGAGCGACGCGCTTCACCGAGATAAGCTCGTCATTGTCCTTCAGGTTGATGGCGATGAGGCCGTCGCGGCGCGTGCGGTCGTACAGCTCCATGGACGTCTTCTTCACCATGCCATGAGACGTGGCGAACATGAGGAACTCGTCGGATGGGAAGTCCTTCGTGGCGATGACGGCGGAGATGGTCTCCCCCTTCGCCAGCGGCAGCAGGTTCACGATGGCCGTGCCGCGCGCATGGCGCGACGCCTCGGGCAGTTCGTACACTTTCAGGCGGTACACCTTGCCGGCCGTGGAGAAGAACAGCATGTAGGCATGGGTCGACGCCACGAACAGGTGCTCCACGTAGTCGTTGTCCTTCAGGTTCACGCCCTGCATGCCCTTGCCGCCGCGCTTCTGCTGTCGGTACGTGGCCACGGGCAGGCGCTTCACGTAGCCGGCCTTCGTCACCGTCACCACCATGTTCTCGTCGGCGATGAGGTCCTCCACGTCGATGTCCTTGGCGTCGGCCGAGAGCAGCGTCTTGCGCGGCGTGCCGAACTTCTTCTTGATCTCCTGCAGCTCGTCCTTGATGATCTGGCGCACGAGCATCATGTCGCCCAGGACGCGCTTGTAGTAGTCGATCTTCTCGCGCAGGGCGGCCAGCTCGTCCTCGATCTTGCCGCGCTCCAGGCCGGTCAGGCGGCGCAGCTTCATCTCCAGGATGGCGTCGGTCTGCTTCTTCGACAGGCCGAAGCGCTCGGTGAGGCGGGAAGCAGCCTCGGCGTCGGTCTGCGAGGAGCGGATGATGCTGATGACCTCGTCGATGTTGTCGAGCGCGACCACCAAGCCCTCGAGGATATGCGCGCGCTCCTCGGCCTTCGCCAGCTCGTAGCGCGTCCGGCGCACGATGACGTCTTCCTGGTGCGCGATGTAGTAGTGCAGCATCTCCTTGAGCGAGAGCACGCGCGGCACGCCGTCCACGAGCGACAGCATGATGGCGCCGAAGCCCACCTGCAGCTGCGTGTGCTTGTACAGCTTGTTGAGCACCACTTGGGGTATGGCGTTCTGCTTGAGGTCGATGATGATATCGATGCCGTGGCGGTCGGCGCCGTCGTGGATGTTCGATATCTCGGGCAGCTTCTTGTCACGCACGAGCTCGCCGAGCTTCTCCAGCAGGCGCTGGCGGTTCACCATGTAGGGGATTTCCTTCACGATGATGGAGCTGCGGCCGTTCTTCTTCTCCTCCACCTCGCAGCGGGCGCGCACGGTGAGCGAGCCGCGGCCCGTCTCGTAGGCGTCGATGATACCCTTCTTGCCCATGATGATGCCGCCCGTGGGGAAGTCGGGGCCGGGGAGCGCCTTCATGAGCTCCTCGGTGGTGACGTCGGGGTTGTCGAGCATGAGGCACGTGGCGTCGATGGTCTCGCGCAGGTTGTGCGGCGGAATGTTCGTGGCCATGCCCACGGCGATGCCCTGCGAGCCGTTCACCAGCAGGTTCGGGAAGCGGGCCGGCAGCACGACGGGCTCTTCCAAGCTCTCGTCGTAGTTCGGCTGGAAATCGACCGTCTCCTTGTCGAGGTCGGAAAGTAACTCCATGGCCGCCTTGTCGAGGCGCGCCTCGGTATAGCGCATGGCGGCCGCGCCGTCGCCGTCGATGGATCCGAAGTTGCCGTGGCCGTCGATCAGGGGCACGCGCATGGAGAACGGCTGCGCGAGGCGCACCATGGTGTCGTACACCGCCGAGTCGCCGTGCGGGTGGTACTTGCCGATGACGTCGCCCACGGTACGGGCCGACTTCATGTGCGGGCGCGAGGGCGTGTAGCCGCTCTCGTTCATGGCGTAGAGGATGCGGCGATGGACCGGCTTCAGGCCGTCGCGCACGTCCGGCAGGGCGCGGGCGACGATGACGCTCATGGAGTATTCCAGGAACGACGTCTGCATCTCCTTGCCCAGATACGCCGTGCGCACGATGGTGCCGTTGCCGCCGTTGGCGCCCTCCACGATCTCGCCATGGGCGTTCGGCAGGTCGTCCTTGATGAGCGCCTTCGCGCGCATCTCGTCGGAGATCACCGAGCCGGGGCCGCGCGGGGCGTCGTCGTCCTCCTCGGCATCCTCGGCATCGGCGAGGGCGCCTTCCAGGTCGTCCTCTTCCCCGTCGCCGTTCGCCGCGTCGAAGTCCTCCTCCGCGCGGTTCAGGAACTCGTCGAAAGAATCGTTGTTGTCTGCCACTTAGATTCTCCTTAAATGTCCAGGAAACGGACGTCGCGGGCGTGCTTCTGGATGAACTCCTTGCGGGGCTCCACCTGGTCGCCCATGAGCTCGCTCACCACGCGCTCGGCCTCGGCGGCGTCGTCGATGTTCACCTGCAGAAGCGTGCGCGTCTCGGGCTCCATGGTGGTCTCCCACAGCTGGTCGGGGTCCATCTCGCCAAGGCCCTTGTAGCGCTGGACGTCGAACTTATCCGGGTTGTCGTACTCCGCGAGCACCGAGCCGAGCGCGCTCTCGTCGTAGATGTAGCGCTCGATCTTGGGGCTGCGCGAGTTCTTCTTCTTCAGGCCGAAGATGGGCGGCTGCGCGATGTAGATGTAGCCGCGGTTGATGAGCTCCGGCATGTAGCGGTAGAAGAACGTGAGCAGCAGGCAGCGGATGTGCGCGCCGTCCACGTCGGCGTCGGTCATGATGATGATGCGGTGGTAGCGCGCCTGGTCGGCGTCGAAGTCGTCGCCGATGTTCGTGCCGATGGCCGTGATGAGCGAGCTGATGGTGTCGCTGGAAAGCGAGCGGTGAAGGCCCGCGCGCTCCACGTTGAGGATCTTGCCGCGCAGGGGCAGGATGGCCTGCGTCTTGCGGTCGCGGGCCTGCTTGGCCGAGCCGCCTGCGGAGTCGCCCTCTACGATGAATATCTCGGAGTCGGCCGGGGTCTTGGACGAGCAGTCGGCCAGCTTGCCCGGCAGCGCGAACGAGTCGAGCACGCCCTTGCGGCGCGTCATCTCGCGTGCCTTGCGGGCGGCCTCGCGCGCCTTCAGGGCCTGCGTGGCCTTGTCGATGATGCGCTTGGCCGGCTTCGGGTTCTCCTCCAAGTATTCGGCGAGGCCCTGCGTCACGGCGTTCTGCACGAGCGGGCGGATCTCGGTGTTGCCGAGCTTCGTCTTCGTCTGGCCCTCGAACTGCGGATCGTGCAGCTTCACCGAGATGATGGCCGCGCAGCCCTCGCGCGTGTCGTCGCCGGAGAGGTTGGAGTCCTTCTCCTTGAGGATGCCCTTCGCGCGGGCGTACTCGTTGATGGTACGCGTGACGGCCTGCTTGAAGCCGTCGAGATGCGTGCCGCCCTCGTGCGTGTTGATGTTGTTCGCGAAGGCCATGACGGAGTTCGTGGAATAGGACGACGACCACTGCATGGCCACCTCCACCGTGCCGTCATCGTTCTCGGCCTCGAAGTAGATGGGCTTGTTCAGCGTCTCCTTGCCCTCGTTCAGGAACTTCACGAAGTCCACGATGCCGCCGGCATACTGGAACACCTCGGTGCGCGGCTCGGGCGCGAGGTCGGACAGCGTGCTGCCGGGGTTCGCGCGCTCGTCGTGCAGGATGATCTTCAGCCCCTTGTTCAGGAACGCCATCTCGCGGAAACGGCTGGCCAGCGTGTCGTAATCGTACACCGTGGTATCGGTGAAGATGGTGGGGTCGGGCCAGAACGTCACCGTGGTGCCGTTGCCGCGCTTGACCTTGCCCACTTCGCGCAGCTTCTCGGCCGTCTTGCCGTGGTCGAAGGAGATATCGTACTGCACCCCCTCCTTGAACACGCTCACCTCCACGCGCGAGGACAGCGCATTCACCACGGACACGCCCACGCCGTGCAGGCCGCCGGACACCTTGTAGCCCTCGCCGCCGAACTTGCCGCCGGCATGCAGGATGGTGAGGACGACCTCCACCGTGGGGATCTTCTCCTTGGGGTGCTTGTCCACGGGGATGCCGCGGCCGTTGTCGTCGACCGTGATGGAGTTGTCGGGGTGGATCCACACCTCGATGGTGTCGCAGTAGCCGGCGAGCGCCTCGTCGACTGCGTTGTCCACGACCTCGTACACCAGATGGTGTAGGCCGCGCGGGCCCGTCGAGCCGATGTACATGCCCGGACGCTTGCGGACCGCCTCCAGGCCCTCGAGGACCTGGATGTCGGAACCGTCGTAATGGTCAGGTTTGTTTGCCACTGACATGCTCCTTTTTCAGTGCGTTTTTCGTGAGGACGCGCCGCGGTCCCGCGCGCGACGGGCGCGGGCGGCGCAGCCGTCGCGGGGCCGTTTCAACCGAGGCCGCATTGCGGCGGTCGGATGGCGGGACGGCAACTGGAAAATTGTACCATAACCACGGTACGGCACCAACAATTTCAACGCCTTTTAAAGGCTTTGAGAAGCCGTATGAGGGGAGATTGGACGAATGTGTAGTAATTTTGTCGAAACGGTCGTTCAGAACCTTGTAGGAGCAAGCTTCGCATCCCCTGGGACGGGATTGGCCGCAAAAGGCCTCTAACGGCGCGGCGCAGAGGGACGCCCTCCCTTGGCGCTCCCGCCGGACGCCCCCGGGCCCCCGCCCACCGTCGGCGACCCGGGGGCGGACGCGGCGGCGTCCGCCGCGTCCCCATCGCTGCGCGCGGCGCTCGCCAGCAGGGCTCGGTAGAGGGCACGGCGCACGGTTGGGTCCTCCACTTGGTCGGCGCTCTGATGCACGGCGGCCAGCTGGCCCTCCGTCAACGCGCGGGCCGTGCGCACCGGGCGCACGAAGGAACGGGCGGGCGCGCCGGGGCGAGCGGCCTCCTCGCGGAAGGGATGGCGGTTCTTCATGTCGCGGGTGGAGGGCAGTATCCGCAGCGCTTCCACGTCCTCGCCCTGTTCCTTGAACTTCATCTTCAGCAGCTCCTGGCGGTTGTCCAGCTCGGAGCGCACCATGCTGTCGTCACAGTACACGGCCAGCACCTTGCCCGCCACGGACCCTTGGGTCTCGCTGCGCGGCCGGTCGAAGCGCCGCAGGTTGCCCCCCTGCTCGCCCGACATCACGTACACGCTGTTCGTATGGTCGAGCACGAGATCCGCCGAATCACCGCCGAAAACGGCTCCGACGGCATTCCTCCACAGATCGTTCACCTCCGCGAAGCGCAGCGCCTCGGCGCCGCTGGGGTTCTTCTCCTCCAACATGGCTTTCAACCGGTCAAGGTCCGCCTTGAGCTTCCTCATCGTCCACCCTCCCCCGTTGACAGGCCGGCCGCCGCAGGGCCGATCCCAGCGTGTCGCCGATCCGCGCTGCGCTCGCCCGCGGCGTCCGCACCAGCCGCGCCCGATGCGCCCGCCTCACCCGGATCCGCCGCGCCTTCCAGCGGCAGTTCCACCACGCGGGCACGGGCGAGCAGGTCCTCGTCGAAGTAGGCGAGGTTAGCGGTGGTGATGAACGTCTGGATGTCTCCCTCGATGAACGACACGAGCGCGTTGCGACGGCCCTCGTCGAGCTCGCTCATGACGTCGTCCAGCAGCAGCACCGGCTTCTGGCCCAGCATCTCCTGGATAAGCGCGGCTTCGGCCAGCTTGAATGCCAGCACGACGGAGCGCTGCTGGCCCTGGCTACCGTAGAGCGCCACGTTGCGCCCTGCGATGAAGAACTCCACGTGGTCCGCATGCGGGCCCACGAGCGCGCGCCGGCGCGCACGTTCCTCGTCGCGTCGGCGGGTGATCTCGGCCTGAAGCCGCTTGCGCGCCTCGTCGCGCCCGAAGGCGAACGTGGCCGGGAGGTCCGGATCGTGGGGCTCCCACGACGGCACGTAGCCCATCATCAGCGCCTCGCGCCCGCCGGCGATGGCGGCGTAGTAGTCGGCCACGCGAGGCGCCAGCTTCTCCACGAGCGCGGAGCGGTAGCATGCCAGTTGCGCTCCGCACGTCACGAGCGTCTCGTCGATGCTCGCCACGAGCTCGGGGGGTGCGTCGTCTTTCAACAGGCGGTTCTTGTAGCGCACCACCTTCTCGTAGTCCTTCTTTATGACGTAGTGGTTCGCCGAGAGCTGCGAGCCCAGCGCGTCGAGCGCAGCGCGCTTGACCGCAGGCGCTCCCTTCGCCAGCTCCAGATCGTCGGGTGCGAACGTCACGGAGGGCACAAGCCCCTTGAGATCGGCTGTTCGCTTGCCCTTCCCGTTCAGAAGATAGCGCTTCTTCCCCTCGCTCACTTGGAGCGACAGCGCGAGCTCGCGGCTGCCGTCGGTCACGTCCGCGTCAAGGCGCGCGAAATCGGCGCCCTGGCGCACTATCTGCTCGAGGGAGGGGCGGCGAAACGACTGCAGCGCCGTGAGGAGCTGGATGCCCTCCACCACATTCGTCTTTCCCACGGCATTCGGGCCCACGAGCACCGTCAGCGGCCCCAAGGCTGACAATTCGAAGGTCTCGTAGTTCCTGAAGTTGCGAAACGCTATGCGTTCGATACGCAGGTCCATGGGATGCAGAGGGTGCGGATGCGCCTAGGCGATGCGTACCGGCATGACGAGGTACAGGAAGTTCTCCGGCTCGGCTGCCTTGAAGATGCCCGGCTTGAGCGACGACTGCACCTCCAGGAACACCTCGTCGGTTCCCACGGCGGCAAGGCCGTCGAGCAGGTACGCGTAGTTGAAGGCTATCTCCACGTCCTCGCCCTCTCCGGAGCACGCGATGGTCTCCTGCGCCGAGCCCACGTCCTGGGCCACGGACGACAGCTGCGTGGTCTGCGAGGCGATGTTAATGTCGAAGCGCACGGGCGAGGAGGACTGGCCGAGCAGCGACGCGCGTTTCACGCCCGCCACGAGGTGTTCCACGGGCATGCTCACGCGGGTAGTGTGGGAATCGGGCAGCAGCTGGCGGTAGTTCGGGAAGTTTCCCTCTATGCGGCGGTTCACGAACACCGTGTCCTGGTAGGTCACGACGATCTGGTTCTCGGCCAGCGCGAACGAAACGGGTCCGTCGGTCTTCGGCAGCGCGGCGATATCCTGCAGGAACGTGCCTGCGATGACGGCCTGAAACTCCTCGCCCGCGTACTCGGGCAGCTCGGCCTCGGTGATGGCCAGGCGGTACGAGTCGGTGGCCACCATCTTCAGGCGCCCGTCTTCGATGGTGATAAGCACACCGGTGAGGATGGCCCGGCTCTCGTCCTTCGAAACCACCCGGGCCACGCGACGAACCATGGACGAGAACTGGGCGAACGGGATATCCACGCGCTGGGTCACGTCGACATGCGGAAATCCGGGGAAGTCGTCGGGATTGAGCGCCTTGATGGAGAAAGAGGCCGTGTCGCAGGTGATGACGGCGTTCTCCTCGTCGGCCTCCACATGCACGGCCGCGTCGGGAAGGTTCTTCACGATATCGGCGAACAGCTTGCCGGGCACGACGGCGCGGCCGGGCTGCTCCACGAGGGCGGCAACCGTGTACTGCACGGACAGCTCGAGGTCCGTGGTTTGCAGCGTGAGGGAGTCGTTGTCCGCCTCGAGGAACACGCCGGAGAGGATGGGAAGCGTCGATCGCGTGGCCACGCCCTTGAGCACCACGCTCAAGGCGTTCTGAAGTTCCGATTGGTTGATGCTGAATTTCAAGGCGTTCCCTTTCTCTCACCTATGCGCGTGCGCAGTTCCACCCAGTATGGCAAACATCACGTCATGTTACGCTGCCATTATAAATTCTCCCGGTTATTTTGCCTCACGGTTTTGTCCGGCTGCGGCGGGTACGCCGCGATTCTTTTCTCTAAAGGTCTTCCTTTAATTTATCTGAGTTTTTAATAATGATAATAATAAGGACGGTGGATTTGTGGATAACTTGCATCATCCCTCTTCAACATCCCTTTTTATTGCTGTTTCCGCCGTGGAGGACACGTACCCTCCCTCAACATCTTTTATCGCTTTCATTATCTTTCCCAAGCAAACCGGTGGTTTTCACCAAGTTGCCAGTCATCTTTCAGTCATGTTTCCGCCGAACGATCGTTCGCTCTATGCCAATCCGCGGATCTTGCGGTGCTCGGAAAAACTTCCAATAGCGAAGGCTTCGCATGCAACGTCAGCCTTGAGCTTGAATGCCGTGCGGACGAGTTGCCTGTGTTTCACGTGAAACAGCACAGCGGTGCCGTCGAACGGAAATGCGCGTTCGGTCGAATCGAGCGTGTTTCACGTGAAACACAGGAGGTGCGATCAGGCCCGCCACGGCCCGCCCAATAGGATGTTTCACGTGAAACATCCGGCGGGGTTTACTTCTCTCCTTGTTTTCCCGTCATCTGCTGAAGCTTATATTTCCCGGATGAGCTGCTTCAGGGTTTCCAATTCCTCGCGCAGCTCGCGGCTCTCCTTCATCTTCTCCTCCACGTTCGTCACCGAGTACATGACGGTGGAGTGGTCGCGGTTGAACTTCTTGCCGATGTCGTTGAACGGCAGGTCGAGCATCTGCCGCGATAGGTAGATGGCGATCTGCCGCGCGTAGATGATGTTGCGCGTGCGCTTCTTTCCCACCAGGTCGGCGTGACTCACCTTGTAGAACGTCTCCACTTCCTTCTGGATGTCGGCGATGGTCAGCCGCTTCGACGGTCCGCCTGAGAAGTGGTTCTCCAACAGGCTGCGCACATCGTCCAGGCTCAGGTCGGGCTGGTTGAAGAACGTCATCTGGTAGATCACCTTCGTCACGGCGCTCTTCAACTCGCGGATGTTCGAGCTGGAGCTCTCCGCGATATACATCTGTATATCGTCGGGGATGGAGAAGCTGGCTTTTCCCTCGGTGGCTCGGTACTCGTCCACGAAACTCTTCACGATGCCGAGCTTCGTCTCTATCTCCGGCGGTTGAATATCGAACGTGCCGCCGGAGTTGAAGCGGCTCTTGTAGCGCTCGTCGATGTCGATGTTCTTCGGCGCGCGGTCGGCCGAGAGCACCACCTGGCGTCCTTGGCCGGTGAGCTTGTTGAATATCTGGAACACGATATCGAGCGTCTGCTTCTTGCCCTGCAGGTACTGCACGTCGTCGATGAGCAGCACGTCGGCTTCCTCGTAGCGCGTCTTGAAGTTCTTGTAGCTGGATTTCTCCTTGTCGTGCGCAGCACTGGCTTCCATGTAATCAGAGAGCAGCTCGGCCGAGTCCACGTAGATGGTAGAGAGGTTGGGCATGGCCTCATGCACATAGTTCTGGATGGCGCGCAGCAAGTGGGTCTTTCCGAGGCCCGACTTGCCATAGATGAACAAGGGGTTCAGGTGCGCCTTGCCCGGCATCTCGGCCACGGCCACGGCCATGGAGTAAGCCATGCGGTTAGAGTCGCCGATGACAAAGTTCTCGAATGTGAGCGTGGACGTGGGCCTATCGGGTCCGCCCGGCTCATCTTCGTCTTGGTAGACGTCTCCCAGGGCATCGTCGCCGACCGGCTCGTAAGCGTCGGCGATCTGGGAGGCGATGGGCGATTGTTCGGCCGCCGTCTGCTGGGAGGGGGGTTGGGAGGCCGTAGGCGCCCCTGCCGTGTAGCCGCCGACGCCTGCAGGTGCTCCTTCTGCAGCAGCGGCCGGTGCCCCTGCCGGCGCTATCGTCGCCGACGAAGGCGCGGCCGGCGCCGAGGCAACTGTGCCCTGGGCCGCTCCTGCCGCCTCCGCTGCGATATCCACCTCGATGAGCACGGTGAACGCCGTGCGGTACAAATCCATGAGCGCCTGCTTGATGAAGTCGACGTAGTGCCGCTCGATCCATGTCTTGATAAAGTCGTTGTCGGCTGTGAGCATGAGGAAATCCTCGCTCATCGCCTGGGGCTGCAGCCGCGAGAAGAAGGCATTGATCTGCGAAGGGTCTATGTTGTTGTAGCTTTTGACCTGATCGCAAACTGCGCGCCAGACCTGCTCGAGCTTTTCGCTTTCCATGGTTATTCCCCTCTTGAGGAGGTTTTACTTACGGTAGAACGGATGCCGCCCTGTTGCGTCCTGCGACGGCGGGTGCCCGTCCCTTCGTGGCGATTATAGCGAATTCGCCACGTGGAAGCCCAGATCGGTCAGAATGCGCTTCTGCCCGGCGGTCTTCTCTATAAGGCCGGCCTCTTCCAGCTTCGAGAGGGTTACGTACGTGCTCGACTGGGGCACTCCGGTGAGCCGGGCTAGGTCGGTGACGCCCAGTGCACCCTCGCTCAAGAAGATGGGCAGGAAGTCGCGCTCGCGCTGCGATAGCGGCGGAAGCGGCGGCATTGCCGGCTGCGGAGCGTACCCTCTTCCGCTATTGGCAGGTCTACGCTGGTCATAGGGTGATTCCGATACGTAGGCCGCCGGTTCCTCATTGCTTTTCAGGCTGATGGTGACCACTGCGCCAGTACCGAGGTTATCTTCGATCGAGATGGTGCCGTGCGAGAAGTCCAGGTACTCCTTCACGATGGGCAGGCCCGATCCGACACCGCGGATATAGTGTTTCATCGGCTCGACGGCCGATGTGAAGCCGGGCAGCTGCGCCTTGTCTTTCATCATGATCCCCGGACCTTGGTCGGCGAACCTGATGGTGTTCCCCTCGTCAAGGATGGAGACGATGATCTCGGCGAACCGTGCATGGATGAAGTTTTCCGACACCTCGCGGATGACGGTATAGGGAATCGTACCGCCCGCCATCTTCGCCTGTTCGTAGATTTTCGAGGCAAGGTGCTCGATGAAGTCCGCCGTGGGTGCCGGCTGGATCTCGGTGATACGCGGCGCGCTGCGGAGATCATCGTACTGAGCTATGCGCGCAACGGTCTGCACATAGGTATAGTCGAACGCACCGGCGTTGCCATCAGCGGGTTCATTGCCTTGGTTTGAATGTTCAATCTGGTCGTTCAATGGTATTCCGTTTTTCAGATTCGATATTCAACATTTTTCAAAGACATTCAACGGCATTGTACCTTTTTTTTATGCGTGAATCTATTCACCTGCGGAATTCATGGATTGAATTTGCTTTCATTCACTATCGAATGAAAATGAAAGCAGTAACGAAGAGGGTTTTTCAGAGTTTTCAACATTTTATTCAGAAAAAGTGGAAAACCATGAACAAGACTGAATGGAGAATTCTGGAAAACGTTGAAAAGCGCCTGAATTGTTGAAATTTTCATTGACTTGCAAGAGGAAAGGGTTTCCCCAGATAGGATTCATCTACCCATGCAAATGGTGTCGATTCGGTGTAAGGAACATTGCGATACGGTAACCTCTGAAAATAATTTGTATGGTGGATCGGTGAGAAATACCAGATCAAAAGCGTGTTCATTAAGAGTGGAATCCAAAATGGCTGATAGGGCCTTTGTAAATTCCTTTTAAACACACCCTTGACAAACGGCTGTCGTTAGAGATTTCCACAAAGGCCGCCGAATGAAATCGTAGTTTTCCCCATTTTCCACAATTTATCGCTCACTTCGAGCATTAATCCTGATTGGTTATGTTGGGAAAAAGCCGTGGCAGGCGCTCTACCATAGGTTTTCCCCTCAAGAGAGTTATGAAAACGGTATGGAGGTGAACAGGTGTTCTTTCCTTAAGTGGAAAACGTGTATGACGAATCCCCCCGTTTCCTTGTCTCCGAACGACTCATCCTTCGATTTATTGCCGCTGCTTCGAGGAAAAACGCTTGACGGCCCGGCAACATGATATATACTTTGGAAGTTGCTCTTGAAAGTATCGAAAGGGAAATGACCATGAAGCGCACGTATCAACCTAACACGCGCAAGCGCGCCAAGTGCCACGGCTTCCGTGCCCGCATGTCGACGAAGGGTGGCCGCGCCGTCCTGTCTGCTCGTCGCGCCAAGGGACGCAAGCGCCTCTGCGTGTAGCCAGGGGTTCTGGGTTGGAGACCATAAAATCCAACGCGGAGATATCGTCCCTGTTTACCCACGGCAAGCGTTTGCACACGCCCTACCTCACGTTCATCGTGGTACGCAACGAAAAGCAGCACGACCCATCCGGTCGTGCTGCTTTTATTGCTGGGAAGAAACTGGGCAATGCAGTGTGGAGGAACGGCGCCAAACGGCGCATGAGGGCGATATGTCGCGAACTTGGCGGCCCTTGGAGGGGCTACGATGTGATTTTCCTCGCAAAGTCGAACATCGTGCGGGCGTCTTATAGTAAAGTGCTAGCAGCATGTGACGATACGTTGAAGCGAGCCGGGGTGCGATGAGGTTCACGCGATGGGGACGATCTCCGATTTCATAAAACACCTGCCCTGCAAGACCGCGGTGTTTATGATCACGTTCTACCGCGCAGCCATCTCTCCGCTTTTTCCCTCGTGCTGCCGTTTCACGCCAACTTGCTCTGAATACGGGATCATCGCGTTTCGGCGCTACGGGTTCTGGAAGGGGCTGAAGCTGACGGTGAAGCGGATTCTACGATGCCGTCCGGGAGGCCCTCACGGATACGATCCCGTCCCTTGACCGGGAGGATCGTGCGGCTTCTTTGGTATATAGGAAGGAAAAAGCTACATGTGGGACGCATTTAAGGATCTGATATTCCAGATCATCCAGTTCTTCTATAATTTCTGCGGGGACTGGGGCCTGGCGATTATCATCGTAACGGTCATCTTCCGCGTGCTGATCTCGCCGCTCATGCACAAGCAGACGAAGTCTTCTTTCCAGATGCAGAAGGTCCAGCCTCTGATGAAGGAAATCCAGACGAAGTATGCCGACGACCCGCAACGGCAGCAGGAGGAGATGCAGAAGCTCTATGCCGAGGTGAAGTTCAATCCCCTGGCGGGCTGCCTGCCCATGCTCCTTCAGATGCCTATCTTCATGGCCCTGTTCCAAGTGCTCTCCGAGATGGGGGCCCGTACCGAGGGCTCCACGTACGAGTTCTACAACCTGGTACCCAGCCTTGTCGAGCGGCCGTCCGAGGCGTTTGCACAGGGTTTTGGAACATTTGTTCCCTATTTGATCCTCATGGTGGTGTTCGCTGGCGCCACGTTCCTCCCGATGGTTCTGCAGCAGATGAACAACAAGGACAACGCGCAGCGCAAGCAGATGGTGATCATGTCCGCGGTCATGAGCGTGTTCATGCTGTGGATCAGCTGGGGCTCTCCGGCTGGTGTTCTGCTGTTCTGGGGTGCTTCCTCGCTTATCGGCCTCGGCCAGCAACAGATCTCCATGCGCATCATGAAGAAGCGCGACGCGGAGGCTGCCGAGACCATCGAGGTGAAGCCGATCGAGGTCGACGTCACGCGCAAGGTTAAGAAGCCTCGTCCGACGAAGAAGCGCTAGGCTTCGCACCGATTGTTTCACGTGAAACAATGGGGCTCGGAAGATCGGTTTCTCCCCGCCTCATTTGGATTGCCTATTGAAGGAGTCTGCCATGGCTGATGAAATTGTCGAAGAGAAGCAGAGCGCTGGGGAAACTGTGGAGGAGCCGGTTGATCTGACCGACGAGGAGCTCGATCGCATTGCCGACACGGCCATTGCGGCGCTGCAGGATATCCTCAAGTACTTCAACGTCGGCGAAGTGACGATCGATGAGTACGAGGGCGATGAGGGTGAGCTTATTCTCGATATCACAGGTGACGATCTTGCGGTGCTTATCGGTCGCCATGGAAAAACGCTCGACGCCCTGCAATTCCTGGTATCTGCCATCACGGTGCGCACGATAGGGTATCGCTATCCGGTCGTTGTCGATATCGAGGGTTATAAGGGGCGTCAGCGTGAAAAGCTGGAATCCATTGCCCGTTCATCCGCCAACCGCGCAGCCAGCCAGAACCGTAGCATCAAGCTCCGTCCAATGACGCCTTACGAGCGACGTATCGTTCATATCACGCTTCGAGACGATGATCGCGTGGAAACCGCGTCAGAAGGTGAAGGAAGCGCCCGACACGTTGTGATCCTCCCTTGTTAATTGAAAGCCTCCCAATAGGAGGCTTTTTTATAGGCGATGTTTCACGTGAAACATTCTGCGTGATGGTACACTTGTGGTGAAAACTCGCCTCGTATCGAAGGATTGCCCATGCAGCACGAAGCACTCATCGATCTCTATTTGGAGAAGATCCTTGAAGCGAATGAAAAAACGAATCTCACGCGTATCTCATCGCTCGAAGAAGCGCGCAAACTTCATATAGAAGACTCGCTAGCCGGACTGGAGGAGTTGATGAAGGCTCCTGAAGGCTTGTACGGAGATCTTGGGAGCGGTGGCGGATTTCCCGGTGTTCCTCTGGCACTTGAATCAGGGAGGAAGACCGTTCTCGTAGATTCCGTTCAAAAGAAAATGGCTATTGTCGGTACAGTTCTTTCAGAGCTTGGGATAGCCGAGCAGGTGTCGACCTATGGTGGCCGTATCGAAGACCTGGCTCTCGAGCGCCCTCGCGCGTTCGCAGCGTTGACTGCACGCGCTCTTTCGAAGCTGTCGGTTCTCATGGAATTGGCAAGCCCGTTGCTTATAAGCGGCGGGCTGCTGATCTGTTATAAAGCAAACGTGCAAGACGAAGAATGGGAGCATGCTCTGTCGTTGCAAGAGAAACTTGGTATGCGCCTGTATTCTGACAGAACGCTCATGTTAAGCGATGGCGAAACTTCTCGAAGGATCATAACCTTCGAGAAATCAGGCCGCTCTAAGTTAAAGCTCCCCCGTCATGTCGGTTTTGCCCAAAAGAAGCCTCTTTAACCAAAGGATGTTTCACGTGAAACATTCGAGTGTTCGAACGACAACAAGCGATGATGTTTCACGTGAAACATCATCGCTTGTTTCGAACTTCTGAAAGAGGGATAGACGAAAGGTCATTCCTCCGGCGTTCGACTTCTCGGTGAATAGTCTCGCACACTCCTTCGAAATGGTCCCAAATATATGAGTTCGGGAAACGTAATTCCTTGATTCCTTCCATTTCCAAGTAAGTAGTTCGTATCTCGTCGTATTTTCGGTGGACCTCCTCGTAATGTTGGGATCCATCGAGCTCTATGCTTAACCTTACTTTTCTGCAATAGAAATCGACGATATAAGGACCGACGATAATTTGGTTCGAGAATCGAATGGGATATTCACGGAGGAAGCGAAACCAAAGTATCTTTTCCGCTTCGGTCATATTCTTTCTCATGTATCTGGCACGTTCAGCTAGGCGGGTACGCGCAGCACGCTTCATTGGCACCTTCTTAGGTTGATCGACGTTGTCATCCAGATCATAGCGCCGCAACCTTGCCGGAGAACCGTATTTTAACCGGCTCCCAGTTGCTTGGACCTTGCAGGAATACAACATGGCAGCCGGCTGAATCTTGCACCTATCAGACAGGGTTCTTACATGGATCTTGCAAGAACCCTGTCAATCCGCCGCTATTGTGTTTCACGTGAAACACAAACAAGGTATACTAGCTTCAATGCTCTTGAAAGGGGGCCTTTTGTGGGACTGTTCGATAGTCTGAAACGTGATAGAAAAGCAGCTGAGACTGTCAAATCAAATGAAGAACCCATCGTTATCGAGAATACGACGTACGGGGACGATATCATCATAGAGGATATCGAGGTAGTCGAACGTGAAGTTGTTCCCGAGGTGGAAAAGGATATACCCCTTAAACCTATCAAGTCTTTCAAGGACAAAGCGCCGGTAAAGCATGTGGTGGGCCAGACGAAGGTCATGGCGATCATCAACCAGAAAGGCGGCGTCGGGAAATCAACGACCGCGATCAACTTATCTGCTGCGCTCGGTGAAATGGGCAAGCAGGTGCTCTTGGTAGATCTCGACCCCCAGGGCAACTCTTCGAGCGGACTCGGTATCGAGAAAAGCCGTGTCGAGCATTGCGTTTACGATGTGCTTTTGAATGATGTAGCGGTAGAGGACGTTATCATTCCCGACGTATGCGAAGGTTTGGACGTTATTCCCGCCACTATCAACCTGGCCGGCGCGGAAGTCGAGCTGGTTGCCGAGATGGCTCGTGAGAACCGCCTGCGCGACTCGGTTGGCTCGTTGCGTGGTAAATACGATTATGTTTTCATTGACTGTCCCCCCTCGCTTGGCTTGCTTACCGTAAATGCCCTCGTGGCCGCTGACAAGCTTCTCATTCCTATCCAATGCGAGTTCTATGCACTGGAAGGTGTGACAAAACTCCTCGATTCGATGAAACGTGTCAAAACACGCCTTAATCCGTCATTGGATATCTTCGGTGTGTTGTTGACGATGTACGACGGCAGAACCACGCTTTCAAAGCAGGTTGTCGAAGAAGTGCGCAATTATTTCGGCAAAATTGTTTTCGATACGCTCATTCCGCGTACCGTTAAGCTTTCCGAGGCTCCAAGCTTCGGGCAACCGATAACACAGTACGATCCGTCTGGTAAAGGCGCCCAATCGTACGTTGATCTTGCAAAGGAGGTGATAAACCGTGGCTAAATCGACGAAAAGCGGATTGGGACGCGGTCTGAACTCATTGTTGGGTGGCTCTTACGAGGAAGCGGTTCCTCCGGAGCCGGCAAAACCGGCACCTCGGGTTGTTATCGAGGCAGAGGAGCTTGACGAGCCGATAAAGCGCGCGTTTTCGGCACCGGTATCTGCCGAGGCGCCAGCTCCCCCACTTGTGCCGCAGGATAAAGGCGTATCTGCAGATAATTTCATCAAGGACGAGGACCATGTGACCATTAAGAGCGTGGTGCAGCGCCGAACCGACGAAGTGCCGCTCGAATCAATATCGCCGAATCCCGATCAGCCACGAACGAACTTCAAGCAAGAGGAAATCGAGGAGCTTGCGACCTCTATCCAAAAAGACGGTCTACTGCAACCTATTCTCGTAAGGCCGGTCGGTTCTCATAAGTACCAGATCATCGCTGGAGAGCGTCGATGGCAGGCATGTCGTTCGATCGGCATGAAAACCGTTCCTATCCGCATCAAGGAAGCGGATGATGATATGGCGCTCGAGTTGGCTTTGGTGGAGAATATCCAGCGTTCGGATTTGAATCCCATCGAGGAGGCGTATGGTTACCGTCGAATGATGGAGCGACGCAACCTCACGCAGTCGGAAGTCGCCCAGGCAATGTCGAAAGGACGGTCGACGGTCGCCAATGCGCTGCGTCTTCTGGAATTGCCAGAAGAGGCCCAGCAATTGCTGTTCGAGGAGAAGATCACGGCAGGTCATGCGCGTGCAATCCTGTCCATCCCTTCGAAGGAAGGAAGACTGAAGCTAACCCAGAAGCTAGTGGAAGAAAAGCTGTCGGTGAGGGAAACGGAGGCAATTGCACGCCTGCTTGCCGGCAAGAAGAGCCCAGAATCGGCCCAAACGCGCCAACCGACGCCGAAATCGTTTAAGACCGTGGCGAAAGCGCTTAGGGATGTACTGCACACGAACGTCCGGGTGAAAACCGTGCAGGGTAAGAACAAGATAGAGATCGAGTTCAAGGACGAAGAGGAATTAGAGAAGCTGTTCGAGGAATTGATAGCATCGACTTCGTAATGTTTCACGTGAAACACTTCAGATTAGAAAAAAGAGCGCCCTTCCGAGGCGCTCTTTTTGTGCGATGAGATTGAAATGTTTCACGTGAAACACCTAGAGATGTTTCACAGCATTCTTCAGTTGGCCGCATGCGCCAGCGATATCGCTTCCACGCGAATGCCGTATGGTCGTCTCTATGCCGCTCTTATTGAGGGACAGGTACCATTGGTTCATTGTTTGGATCTTGCTTGGGGAAAACTCTGACTCTTCGATTTCGTTCAAAGGAATAAGGTTGACATGGCAGAGCAATCCCTCGCAAAACTCTATGAGTGCTTTCAGGTCGTTTTCGTTGTCGTTAACGCTGTTCATCATGGCATACTCAAGGGTGATGCGCCTATTCGTACGCTCGATGTATTTGAGGAGCGCCGTTTTAAGCTTGCCTAGCTCATAGTTTGCAACGCCCGGCATGATCTTGTCACGCGTACGCTGAATTGCCGCATGAAGCGACACTGCAAGGGTAAACTGTTCGGGTTCGGTGCCGAGGCGGTCGATACCGGAAAGGATACCGCAGGTGGAAAGCGTGATGTGTCGCGCTCCGATATTGAGGAGTCTCGCGTCGTTGAGAATACGCAGGGCGCTTAGCGTCTGCTCGTAATTGAGGAAGGGCTCCCCTTGTCCCATAGCCACCACATTGGATACACGTTTTCCCATACGCGTCTGCACAATCAAAACCTGCTCGACTATTTCTCCAGCCGAGAGATTGCGGGTGAAGCCCTCTTTGCCCGTAGCGCAGAAGGCACATCCCATGGCACAACCAGCTTGCGTTGAACAGCACACGGTGAGCCTGCCATCGGATGAAGGTATGGCAACTGTCTCTACCCGTGCCCCGTCATGGTAAGAAATTACATACTTTGCTGTTCCATCTTGTGAGATTTGAGAATCCACGACATTGGAAACGAAAAGGGGATAGTCGATGGAAAGTTGCTCACGCAAAGTTCGAGGAAGGTTCGTCATCTCGTCATAGCTGCTCGCATTATGCAAGTAAAGCCATTCGTAAAGCTGTTTTGCCCGAAAAGCCGGTTGACCGAGTTCCTTCATCAGCTGTTGAAGTTCTTCGAGCGAATATGTTTTGATGGGTTTTATCATGGCCGCATTATATCTCATCATAGTTGTTTGAAATGTTTCACGTGAAACATTGCTATACTCAGCAAGCTATTGGTTCTTCAACGAAAGAAGGTTCGTTTCATGGTTGCATGCGTTGACCCCCAGCATTGCCATGTTGCGCTGCTCGTTGGCGGCATCAGCGGTGAACGTGAAGTATCGCTTGCGTCGGGCGAAGGAGCACACCAGGCTTTAACGGAGGCAGGTTTTCGAGTGACGGTACTTGATCCTGCTGACAAAGAGGACCTGAAGAAGCTCATCGATGGCGGATTCGATGTGGCATTCATCTGTCTGCACGGCAAATACGGGGAAGATGGAACGTTGCAGGGAATGCTCGAGATGATTGGACTTCCATATATTGGTTCGGGCGTGTGGTCAAGTGCCCTTGCCATGGATAAGGTGAAATCAAAGGTCTTTTACCAAGCGGCCGGCATTCCAACACCCCCATCTGTCACATTGCGTTCTGCTAACCCTGCTGACATCGATATGATTGTAGACAGCTTGGGAGAGCACTGCGTAGTGAAACCTGCCACAGAGGGAAGCGCTTTGGGTGTTTTTATAGTCGATGAGCGAAAAGCACTTCAAGAGGCGATTGAGAAAGTTCGCGAGCTCGATAACGAGATCTTGATCGAGCGCTATATAAAAGGAAAAGAACTGACCGTGGCAGTAATTGGCAACGATATTCCGCGAGCTCTTCCGATTATCGAGATTGTTCCAGTAAACGACTTCTATGATTACGAGGCAAAATACAAGCCGGGCGCTTCGCAGCATCTTTGCCCGGCCCCTCTTTCGGAAGAAACGACGAAGAAGATTCAGGATATGGCCGTCAAAGCGCATAAGGCCCTCGCTTGTGCTGGCGTATCTCGGTCGGACTTCATTCTGGATGACGAGGGAAAGTGGTGGATACTCGAGACGAATACCATCCCGGGTATGACGGGTACTTCGCTGCTTCCTGACGCGGCCCGTGCTGATGGGATATCGTTTCCCGAACTGTGTAGGATGCTAATTGAATTCGCACTGGAGAAAAAACGATCAGTGCGGGTCGGCTGATATAAAGTCAATGTTTCACGTGAAACATTGACTTAAGGGGAAGAGTCAAAATAAAAATGATTGCCGATTGTTTCACGTGAAACAATCGGCAATTTCTCTAGCAAGCACCAAGGATGTTTCACGTGAAACATCTGGAGAGAGTTAAAATACTCCACATGTTTTCAGCCCGAACAGGGCAAGCGCAACTACAGCAAGTATGAATATCCAACTAACTATATAGCAGCCCTTGTTACCTTTGCGTCCTTGCTCGATAAGCTTCTCCGACATCTTGCGTCGGCCCTTCATGATCACCGTTCCCGGCTTCTTGGTTGGAAGAGGCACCGTTTTCGAAGGTGACCAAGTGCCGTTGCTATCAAGTATCTGTTTGATGCCCTGCTCGCCGAGGTCGACTTCGGGGCGGATTCCTTCCATCAAGCGCTGGGCGACGTTGCCTGCAAATGTCGTGAAAGCCTGCTCGTGCTCTGGTGAGAAGCAGAGAATGGCAACCTCGCCCCAGTACTCGCCTGGTTCCGGGCTGTCCGTGAAGGCAACGAAAGAGAGCAGCGCCTTGATCATCCAATTGCGGGCGTGAAGCACGCGGAGCCGTCTCGTTGTATCCGCATCGAGGAAGGCGACGCGGTGTCCGAAACGGTTTACTATCCAGGCTACGACCGTGCTTTCTTCGGTGACGAATTCCACATCGAAAAGGTCGCCGACAAGATTGTCGGCTCCAAGCAGTACCGCAGCGTCCTTTTTGGATGGTGTATCGAAGCGTGCGTAAAATCCAGTGTAGGTGGTTTCCATGGTATCCCCTCGAGCGGTTCAGGTGCAGGATGAAGTGTACCATGAATGTTTCACGTGAAACATTTCTGATGTTGGATGGGCTTTTACCCGGGCAAGGGCGTTTTGGTTTGTACGAACAGTTGAGAGATGGTAGGCTGATCGTTATGGAAAAGCACAGCGAGCAGGCGCATGGTATCCTGCAAACTTTTATAAGCGATGGGACGCCTTCAGCTATCGAGGCGCGTTACGCTTCGCTGCCGGCAATCGCCGCTGAAAGCGATTATGGGGATCTTGATCGCAATATAGTGGTCCTCGACACCGAGACGACCGGTTTCTCGTTCAATCACGACGAGCTGACGCAGATCGCCGCCGCCCGCATGGAGCAGGGGAGGATCGTTGACTGGTTCATCACGTTCGTGAACCCGGGGAAGCCTATTTCGGAGGATGTCGCCTATCTGACCGATATCCACGACGAGGACGTGGCGGATGCGCCACTTCCATCCGATGCCTTGTTTGATCTGGTAAAATTCGTGGGAGATGCGAAAATAGTCGCGCATAATGCCGAGTTCGACCGCACGTTCACCACCCGCCATCCCAGTGGTTACCCGCTGCTGGAGAACACGTGGATCGATTCGCTCGACCTTGCGCGCATCGCGCTTCCGCGTTTGAAATCGCATCGCCTGCTCGATTTGGTGAAGGCCTTCGGCGCGCCGCTCTCGACGCATCGGGCCGATGCCGATGTTGAGGCCACCTGCTCCATCTTCCGCATCCTCTTGGCGGCTGTCGGGGCGATGCCCGTGCCGCTCGTGCGCGAGATAGCGCGCATGGCGACGCCCGAGCAATGGCCGACCCAGGTCGTGTTCGATTATTTCGCCGGCAAAAGAGGCGATGATGATATCATATGCGCAGGTCAAACGAAAGAATTGGGAAAACCAGAATCCGAGGCAGCACGTCAGCGCTTCTCGCTGCGCGCCTTGCGCCGTGAGCGTGTGGCGAAGTTCGACCGCAAGCCGAAGACGGATGCCGATGCCATAGCAGCCGATCCCCTCCGCGATCTGGCATTCCCTTCTGACGAGGAGATCACCGCCGCCTTCGCCGCCGAAGGGTTGGTGGGAGGCCTCTATCGCAACTTCGAGCCGCGTGCCGAGCAACTGGCGATGGCCGAGGCCGTGCGCGCCGCCTTCGCCGCCTCCGAGAACCTCATAGTAGAGGCCGGTACGGGCGTGGGAAAGTCTATGGCCTATCTGGTTCCGGCAGCCTTGACGGCCCGCAAGAACAATATTGCCGTGGGTATTGCGACGAAGACCAATGCCCTGCTCGACCAGCTTGTCTACCATGAGCTGCCGGCGCTGGGCACCGCGCTTGCCGAAGCGGGGATCACCGGCGGAAACGCTCCGTGCGATAATGCTGATGCCCTTGGTGAAAGTCCTGAAGGGCTGACCTATGCCGCGCTCAAGGGATTCTCCCATTACCCGTGCCTGCGGAAGATCGACCGCTTGACCGTCGAAGGGCCCGGCACGCGCCTCGTTGCCGGCAAGGAGCAGTCGCAGGCTCCCGTGCTCGCCGCGCTGCTCTCGTACATCGAGCAGACCGAGTACGACGACATGGACGGCCTGAAGATCGATTACCGCCTGCTTCCTCGTTTCGCCATCACCACGACGAGCCACGACTGCCTGCGACGCAAGTGTCCCTATTTCGGCACGTCGTGTTTCGTCCACGGCGCCCGCCGCCGCGCCGAGAGCGCGGATATCGTGGTAACGAACCATAGCCTTCTGTTCTGCGATCTGGCTGCCGACGGGGGATTGCTGCCGCCGATCCGCTACTGGTTGGTCGACGAGGCTCACGGTGCCGAGGCCGAGGCTCGCCGCGCCTTCTCGCTGGCACTTTCGGCCGAGGATATCCTGCGCCTGACCACGCGCTTATCTGCCGACGAGGCGTCGCGCAATGTGTTCCTGCGCGCCGAGCGCCGTGTGATCGCGCCGGAGAAAGGGGAGGGCGCTGTGCTGTTCTACGCCCTCACCAGCAAGGCGCGCGCCGCCGGCAAGGCCTACGGCGAAGCAGCCCGGGAGTTCACCTCCCACTTGAAGGACCTGTTGTTCTTCGATGCGAACAAGCGCGGAAAGGCCTACGACTACGTGGAGCTTTGGCTCAACGACGACATCAGGAGCAGCGAGACGTTCTCTTACGTGGCGTCGCTCGGCCGCGTGATGGCCGATGCGGCCGAGAAGCTCGTCACCCCGTGCCAGGAACTGGTGGGATACCTGGAGGACGTTGATGGCGCCGCCGACGTGCAGCGTGAGATAGCCTCCCTCGCTATGGAGTTGAAAGACCAGATCAGGGCCGTCGAGCTAATTCTCGTGCAAGCGCCGGATGGCTACGCTTACGCGGCGTCGCTCTGCCGCAAGAACGACAAGGCCACCGACAAGCTGGAGGCCCTGCTGCTCAATGTGGGCGAAGCGATGAACGAGACGCTGTACGCCCGCACCCATTCCGTGGTGTTCGCCAGCGCCACGCTGGCGGTGGACGAGAAATTTGACGCCTTCGAGGCGGCCCTGGGCTTGAACACCGGCGAACTGTCGCACTGCCGCGCTTGCAAGCTGGATTCGAGCTACGACTTCGACGCGCATATGACGGTGTACGTGGCCTCGGACATGCCCGAACCGAACGACCCTGCCTACCTGGAGCGTTTGCAGGGGTTGCTCGTGGACGTGCACCGCGCGCAGCAGGGGTCGATGCTCACGCTGTTCACGAACCGCCGCGAGATGGAACGTTGCTTCGACGTGGTGCAGCCGGCGATCAAGTCCGACGACCTGCGCCTCGTCTGCCAGAAGTGGGGCGTGTCGGTCAAAGGCCTGCGGGACGATTTCCTCGCGGACGAGCACTTGTCGCTGTTCGCGCTCAAGAGCTTCTGGGAAGGATTCGACGCACCGGGCGCCACGCTCAAGGGCGTCGTCATTCCGAAGCTGCCGTTCGCGAAGCCCACGGACCCGCTCTCATGCGAGCGTGCTGCACGCGACGACCAGGCATGGAGGCGTTACGTGCTGCCTCAGGCCGTGCTGGAGACGAAGCAGGCGGCCGGCCGCCTCATCCGCAAGGCGGACGATCGCGGCGTGCTCATCCTGGCGGACAAGCGCCTGGTGACGAAGGGCTATGGCAAGGCGTTCCTGAACTCGTTGCCCAGCCGCACCATCAAGGTGTGCACGTGTGCCGAGATCGTGGCGGAGCTCGCAGCGGCCGCTGACGACGAGTCGCCCGCCTGACGGCCGGCGGTTCCCGCGGAGCCGATGCATGGGTAAGCGAAACGACAAACTGGGACGGGCCGCCCACATCAAGCGACATACCGTGGGCACGTCGAACGAGATATCGTTCAGCGTGCTCGACGCCGCTAAAAACGAGCTGGAGGGGGACGTCGGGAAGGATGCCGCCGCGCGCCCTTCCCGGTTCGGTCATGTGTCTCTGTTCACCTTGCCGCTACGTCGGAAGAAGAGCATCGCCACCCCCACAAAAGAGCGCGGTCTGCTGCTCTCGAGCGGTGAATTCGCCTCGGCGGAGAACCCGACCCCAGCTTCTTCTTTGGGAACGGTAGACGTCGGCTCTCCCAAATCCGATGTTGGGGGTCCGACTACGGTGCCAACAGGAGCGCCGCGCAAGACGGCCGCTGCCGGCTCCGCGGCGCCGGCGGGATCCGCCGCATCTGCCCTGCCCGCTCGCTCGAAGGTTCGTTCTCCCGAGGAAGAGATAGCCCTCCGCAAGGCCCGGCGCCGCCTTCATCGCATGTTGGCGGCTACCCTCGTGGTGGTGGTGGGTCTGTGCCTTGCGGGCGCGGGCGGTTGGTACCTTTACCAGGATCATCAACGGCATTTGCATCAGGTGGCCCAACTCGACGAGGCGCTCGATCTCATCAGGGAGGCTGACGAGACGGTGGTGGCACTGGACGGGATCGTGGCGAATCCGCTCGATGCCGGCTCCTTGGCCCAAGCCGACAGCGTGCTCGCAAAGCTCCCCGCTGCGCTCGCACAGCTTGAGGAGGCCGATGCTGCCGCGCGCCGCGTGTCGGTTGACCTGCGCGAGTCCGAGGACAAGGAGGCGGCGAACCAGACCGTTGCGGCCACAGGTGCGCGTACCGCGCTGATCGAGAGCGGCCGGCAGATCGTCGAGCAGGCGCAGCGGGCGGACGAGGCGGCGCGCGCCGTGAGGGAGGCATGGCAGAGGGTCGTCGAGGCCGATGCCCTCGCCCGCGATGCCGCCGCCTTGGTGGCCGATACCACCGCAGAGCATGTGACGGCCTCCAAGGATAAGACCAATGCGGCCGTCGGAGCCTTCGCAGATGCCCAGGCGGCGCTCGAAGCGCTTGACTCCGCGTATGCGGACGTCGATCTGGCGGGCCCGCTCGACTACGTGGCAAAGCGAATCGAGGCCATGGGTTACGCGCTGGCGTCCGATGACGCGTTCCTGGCGAAAAACAAGGAGGAGGCCGTCGCCCAGAACGATGCCTACAACCGTGCGGACGCCGAGGCCGCGACGCTGGCCGCAAGCCTTCCCGACGATGTGGCGCAGCTGGTTTTCGATGCCTACGATCAGGCAACCGGCACGCTTTTCGAGACGTATTCAACGGCTCGTTCACAAGCTGGAGCAGCGGATGCGTTTCTTCGTGATTATTTGGGAACCACCAGCAAATAGCGTATACTAACAGCATATATGCCTAGCAGGATGTCACAAGTTCGTGAGCGAAAGGCAAAGGGTATGCCGGAAATTCTAGACCACGTTGCATATTTGTCGCAGCAAATAGGCCCGCGTCCTGCCGGAACGGAAGAAGAGCAGCAGGCTGCGCTGTACATAACCGAGCAGATGCAGAAGGAAGCTGGCCTGTCGGCCGTCATCGAGGATTTCAGCGGTGCCGGAAGCGCCGACGCCCCCCGCGCGATCTGCTGTGGGGCCACTTTGGTCGTGGCCGTGCTGGCACTGTTCCTTTCCGTCATGGTTATCCCTGCTCTTATCGTGTCCCTGATTGCCTTGTTGCTGTTGGTTGTCGAAGTGCTCGACCGACCGGTGTTGTCAAAGGCATTCGCGCGGGGGGTCAGCCAGAATGTCGTTGCGAAATACGAGCCCGGCTACACGTCCGAGGCAGGCGGCTCGCGGCGCCGCAAGATCATTCTCGTGGCCCGTTACGACAGCGGCAAGGTGCGCTCCGAGTTGAAGCAGCCCTTCCTTTCGGCGCTGCCCGTGCTCCGTTGGGTGAACCTCGGCGCCATGGCGGCCGTCCCGTTGCTGCTTGTTTTGCGGGCGACGCTCTTCCTCCATGCTGCCGGCACCACCGAGATAGTGCTCAACGTGCTCATGGCCATCGTGCTCGTACTCGTGGCGCTGCCGGTTCTTGAAGCGCTTGCACACAAGTTTGCGGCCTATAACGAGGCGGCGAACTGCAACGCCTCAGGCGTCTCCGTGCTGCTTGACGTGGCGCGTCGGGTGGGCCGCGGGCGGGTGAGCGAGGCCGAGCTGGCCGCGCGCGCCGAAGGGGCTGCCATCCATGGCGAGGAGGCTGCTCGTGCAGCCGGCCTCGTGCCCGAGGGAGTGGAGATCGTCTATGCGGCTTCCAACGTGAAACCTCCCGAGCTTGCTCCCCAAAGCGAGGCCGCCCGCCTGGCGGCCGCTAAGGCCGCCGTTGCCGCGCTCACGGGCAAGCCGGTAAGCGGACGCCTGTCCACCGACTTGGCCGAGAATCTTGTCCAGGTGAAGGAGCCCCCGCTGCCGAGTCCGACCGACGTGGACTTCCAGTCGCAGCGCGGCGAGACCCGCGAGGCGTTCACCACCATTCCTGCCGAGACGGTGCAGGCGGCGCTTGCGAACGCAGAGGCTGCTGCTTTGAACGGGGCCGAAGCAGCCGCAGCAGCTGCCGCGGGTATCCCGACATCCTTCCCGCCTGCTCCCGCACCGGCTGCCGAGCCCGTTTCCAGCGACGGGGTGCCTGATTGGTTCAAGAAAGCTCAGGAGAAGGCTAAGAAACCCGTCGACAACAAGCAGGTGCACCGCTCACGCTATGCCGATGCCCTTGATGCTGCCCTCGGTGACAACGCGGAAGGTCCCGCCGAGGAACCTCCTGCGCCGCCGTCCGACATGGAGGTGCGCCTTCAGAGTATGCGCGAAGGCATCATGGAGGTCAAAGCACCGCAAGCGAACCGCTCGGATGAATCTCCGGCGGGCGGGCAAACGGAAACCTTCGCGAACGCCGTCGCCGTCGCGATGGACGGCGTCGCTCCCGAAACGGTTCCTGCGCAGGCTTCGGCGACCATGCCGGAGGTGCGCTTCGAATCTCATGACGGTGCGGATGCCCCTGATACGGGTGCTACGTGCGCTATGCCGCCCATCGATGTGAGCGAGCTGCGCCTTGGCGACGTGCCGCCCATGGGAGATGTGCCCATGCCCTCGTTCCTCGATCCGGCGAAGGCTCAGGCCGAGAAGCTCGAGGAGCGCGGCGAGGTGAACCGCACCGCGAATCGCGTCGACGTGACCGCCGCGCCAATCGGCGACAGCGGCCGTATCGAGCTCCAGTCGGCGCAGGGCGCCCCTTCGGTGCAGCCTGCTGGTGCACCCGTACCTGTGTCCCCTGAAGGCGGCGAAGCTGCTCCTGCTTCGCAACGTCGTCCCATCGTCCTGCCCGACATTGGCGTGGCGGCTGCCAACTTAACGCCCATCACCGAGCTGCCCAAGCAGCGTGCCCCGCTCGCCGAGGCCGAGACGTCCGGCAAGAGTGCGGCCAAGAGCCTTCTCACCATGCTGCCGTCCATCGAGCCCGTATCGGATACCGCCATCCCTGCAGTCGGCGATGCTCCTGCGGTGCCGGCTCCCCAGCGACCCGACCTGCGCGCAGCGCTTCCCTCGTTGTCCGGTGCCATCGCGCGACCCGACGAGGCTGCCGTCAGCACAGCCGGCGCATTCGTCCCGGCCGGCGCCACCGGGGCGTTCGCCCCGGTAGGCGATGAGTTGCTCGAGAACGTCGATCCCGACGACATCTACGTGGATGATGCCGACGATTCCGCCTATGAGGGCGAGTATACCGAAACGGGTGCCTTCGCAGGTACCGGTTACGTGGAAATGCCGAAGTCGCGCGCGCATCGCTTCCTCGACAAGCTGCGTTTCCGCAAGCGCAAGGAAGAAGAGGAGCCCACGCCTCAAGAATGGCTCGAAGTGGACGAAACGTTCGATGCCCGTACCGCCGGCGCAGCGCGCGGCGGTTGGGAGAGTTTCCGCGAAGAGCAAAGTGCCGCCCCGGACTACTACGAGGAGACGTACGAGGACGATGCCTACGTCGACGACGGGGAAGAGGACTCTTACCTGGCTCCCTTGGTGGGGAAGAGCCCCGAGGACACGTTCGCGGGCGTCACGAGCGCCTCTCCCGCCGCTGGTTTTGCCGATGACGATTTCTCGCTCGACGATGTGGACGAGTACGAGGATGACGCGTTCCGCTCCGATGCCGGTCGACGCTGGAACGGCGGTGGATTCTCGCGCCTGCGCATGGGCCGTGCCAACGACGTGACGCCCGAGGAGCTGAACCCCGAGGACGACCTGCGGGCCGCCCATCCGGACGACCCGGCGACACCTCCCGAACTCAAGGAGATATACCAGTTCCGCAACCCCGACATCAATACCGAGGTGTGGTTCGTCGCGTTGGGCTCCGAGCTGGCGCAGCACGGCGGCATGCATGCGTTCCTCGCCGAGCACAACCAGGATCTGCGTGGTTCCATCATCATCGATATCGACGCGTTGGGTGCGGGCGAGCTCTGCATGATCGAGCGCGAAGGAATGTATCGCAAGGCCAAAGCCTCCTCCCGCATGAAGCGCTACACGAAGAAGGCATCGCAGGCTACCGGCCTGTCAATTGGCGCCGCGTCTATCATGTGGGAGGACAGTGCGGCTTCGATTGCAATCAAGCAGGGCTTCCAAGCTATGCACCTCGCCGGCATGAACGGTGCGAAACCGGCGTTCTTCGCGCAAGGGGACGATGTTCTCGAGAACATCGACGAGGAGACGTTGAACAACAATGCGGAATTCGTTATGGAGTTGTTGAAGAATATATAAAGGCGCGCCGGCATCCCCGGTGCGCCTGCATCGCGGTACCGTATAATGGCGGCCGTGTGTTGCTCGTAAGATTTCTTGAATCTCGCGCGTTCTCACGCGGGCGCTGCGCCCGATTCAACAAAGAACAGAAAGGTGTTTGGAAGCCATGGCTATTGAAGCGTATTGCGTGAAGTGCAAGGCCAAGAAGATCATGCAGGACCCCGTCGAGGGCACGACGAAGAACGGCAAGCCCATCACGAAGGGCAAATGCCCCGACTGCGGCACCACCATCTGCCGTATCGGCGCCGCGAAGAAGTAGCTCCGGCTCATCCAAATCCTTGGACGTGCCACGGCCCCCGAACAGAAGCGCGGGGGCCGTGGTGTATTCTGACCGGCTCGCGTCCATGGATGTTTCACGTGAAACATTTTCCGTCTGCGTGCTGCTAGTATTTGCGCTATAATCTGTCATCATGCGGGTGTCGCCAAGTGGTAAGGCCCAAGCTTCCCAAGCTGTTGCACTACCGTGTGCAATTTTTCTCGAAAAGCCTTTCTGACCTCGCAACATTTAATAGACATCTTTCATTTTACCAAGCGCACGGGATGAAAGACGGGAAAAATCGTTCCATTTTCATTTGGGTTCAAAATCAATGCTGAACGCACGAGCGCCGTCTTCACGACGGCGCTCGATCTGTTTCTATGGAGCGGGCGACGGGACTCGAACCCGCGAAATCCTGGCTTGGGAAGCCAGTGCCTTACCACTTGGCGACGCCCGCTTGTGCCGTCAAATTATACGCCACTTGGGTAAACCCAAAAACCCAAATCGGCAAAATCACAAGACTAGATCGCGGCCTTCAAGAGGTTCATATATCTCGTTCCGATACCAAGGCCCGTATTCGGTACATAACCGGCATACAGGTCGAGAGTATAGGAAGGGCTTGCATGGCCCATGAGGACTGAAACAGTCTTGATATTCTCCCCGTTGGCGAGGTTGAGCGTCGCGTAGGTGTGTCTAAGCGCATACGGTCTGATGCCGCTAAAACCATTCTCGTCCATGAACTTATCCCACAGTTTCTTCCACGTGTTATACGCATGAGGGTGAACCGTGTCCGACATGAGCGGCATCTTGAGGGTCGGAGTGAAGCCAAGGTCTTCCATCATCTGGCTCTTCATCGCGATCCATGCCTTACCGGTATCTGCAAGCAGATCATCTATCGGTATAGTGCGTCTTCCTGCATCTGTCTTCGGGTAATCAACAATGACGATTCCACCGCGCGGAACGGCACCCGTGATACGAATGGCAGACTCTTCTTCCCCAAAGAGGAAGCTGCCCGATATGACGGCCTGCATCTCTTCGGGACGGGCGCCAATACCCAATAACACCAATAGGCTTAACTTGAACCAGCTTAGCGGCAGCTTCATAACCGCTTCAAGAAAGCGAGCAGCCTCGTCTTCCATAAGTGGGTCGATGAGGGGCTTGCTCGACTTGAAAACTCGGCTCAAGAATCGCGCATGCGCAGGGTTCTTGGGAACATGGTCTTTCTCGAAAGCGTAGTTGTAGAGCTCACGCAGGAACTTGAGGATCTTAGCTTGGGTGTCTGACCCTGCCACACGTATCTCTTTGAAGGGCTGGATGAGCGTTTTCTTCTCCTGCGCCCACTTCGCCGTTTTGCGATTCGCTTCCTGGCTCTTCCGCCGCTCCTCGGCCCACTTACGTGAAAGACGTGGCACCTCGATCAGGCATCCTTCTATGTCATCGGAAGTGACCTTGAAGAGGATTATGCCGCCGATAGTTGCTCGAATATAACGTAGATAGTTGAGCTCGTTTTTTGTTGTCTCGGACGAAACGGAGCCATGGCTACGAACCTCAACATACCGTTCCGCATAGTCAATAAGCGGTGCCGTGCAATAGCCGTCCTCATTGACAGGAAGCGCGGGTGCTTCTTTGCCAGCAGCTTCCAGAGACTTCTCATAAGCATCTTTCGCGGAATCAAGGTCTGCGTTCTTCTCGTCCTCAAACGCTCTCACTTCGCCTTGAAGCTCTCGCCGATTCAGAACGAACACTCGCTTGGTGAACTTCGTTTTCCCTTCGAGGTAAACCTGATAGTCTTTCGGTACTCGAATCGTGAGTTCATAGAGCGTCGTTCGGGAGTCCCTTCTTGCTACACGGGGTTTCCCTTTCTTCTTGCGAACATCATCAAGGTTATACGGTTTGTCGCATGTGAGTATCTGCATAGGCATCGCCTTCCTTCTCGCGGCGATCCTTGTAGAGATAGTTCAAGAGCCCGAGCTTCGGGATGAGCCAACGGATGCCGATGCGGCATCCCTGCATCTCTCCCTTGTTCAGCAGCTTGCGAATCTCCTGACCCGTCGTGCCGGTGAAAGCCGCCACGTTGTCAGGGGTCATCATGTAGGGGTACTGCTCAAGCATGAACAGGTAGAGCCCGTCCGGGTCGGCCGCCTTGAGCCGTGCCTCGTCTATCTCCATCTCGCCATAGGTTTCCTTCATAGTCGCCTCCTCTCGAAAGTGAGGCGGCCAGCGTTGCTGACCGCGATGATGGGGTGTTTGGATAAAAGCCACAACGATGCGAAAGCCCCAAGCGCATGCTTGCGCAGAGCGCGCAGTTGTGGCGCAACTCGAAATGAGTGTTCGATGCGGTTATCAAGGTTCGTTCGTCGAGGTGTCCGTTTCGCCAGTGGCGAGAACGCACCTACAACGCGATGAACAACCTAGCTGCTTGAATGTGGCGAAGGTGGAAGTGGTATCAGAATGGGAACTTTTAGCCCCAGCCGCATAATGCACGCGCCCTGGCGAAGCGCGCCGTATGGGAACTGTTCCCAATTTGGGAATACATCTTCCTTATTCGGTCAGATATGGATGCAAGCGCTTCGACTTTGCCTAGTCTGGTGTAGTGCTCGATTCGAGCACGTGGAAAAGTCGAACCGATGGCAGGCGATTAAGAGGATGGATCACGCGAAGCTGGTCGTCATAAGGATGGAGGAGGCGCGGGACTCGCGCGGCATCAGTGTCGCCGAGCTCGCGCGTCGCGCATCTATCGACCGCAAGCGCCTGTGGTACATCCTCGACGGCCAGCGTCAGATGAGGGCGGACGAGTTCGTTAGGCTCTGCGCCGTCATGGGCCTGGATATGGGCTTCTTCCTCACCAACGACATGAAGGAAGAGCTCGCCTATCGCCGCCAGAAGGTTATCGAGGACTACGGGACGGGCCTGTGCGGCCTCGTTCCCCAAAGGAGGAAAGGAGAAGAGTGCTGCGTTCGCTAGGTACACAGAGCGCCGACAACGCATGCAAGGCCGTGCTCGCTAGCGCGGCCTCTCTTCGTGCTGCCTCCAACCTCTCCATCGCGCAATCGCCACTCCCACAGCCAATCGGAAGCAACCACTTGATTCGATAGCTGCGCGGGGAGGCCTCTTCCCGCCTTTGGGAAGGAGCCTTAAACATGGCGAGCGATTACGGCGACGAAGCCGGAAGCAAGATGATAGACGACTTCATGCGCTTCGCGGAGCGCATGGGGGAACGTGCGATGTACACCCGCGCGGCCCAGATGCAGAAGGCGTTCCAGAACGCCACCCGCTCTGCACAGGAGATCGCCGGTGTCGGCTCTGACGAGCACGAGCAGCCCGAGTGGGCGAAGCTCGACATGCAGGAGTTCCAGGGAATAGGAGACTACGACGGAATCAAGGGGATCATCGAGGACAGGCTCGCCGCGCACAGCGTCAGCTCGGCATGGTTCCCCGACCCGGAGACCGGCAAGGAATACCTCCTGTTCCGCATCGCGGACGCGAAGGAAGTGTGGCAGTCGTTCGACGAGCTCTCGCGTGAGACCGACGACGCCTGCGCCAAGGCTGCCGAGAAGATCAGAGAGCAGCACGAGAAGGAGCCTTCTCGCGACCGCGACGACCGCACGCTCGACGAGCGTGCCGAGGACGCGCGAGAGGCATCGGCGGCCCTTGAGGCCGAGAGGTCCACCACCAAGGCTCTTACGAAAGAACCTCGCTTCCAGGAGATGCGGGCGAAGTGACAGCGGTAGGCATCATCTGGGCGGCGGCCCTCTCGGTCATATCCTTTCTCGCTGCGAACGCATACACCGCCTGCCTGCTGTCGCTTCCCGGCAACCCCATCTCCAACCTCACCGCAGCGTTTTCCCATCTTCCCTCCTATCTCATAGGCCACGGCCCCCTCTCGCTCGAGGCTGCCGCGCTCGCGACGGGGCTTGTGGCCGCCTGTTCTGTCTGGTGCGCTTGGGCATGGTCCCTCACCCACGGGACCGCCCAGCGCCAAGGCGAAGAGCACGGATCCGCCCGCTGGGGCACCGTGCGAGGCGGCCGTAGATTCATGAACACCGAGGATGCCTTCGACAACATCATCCTCACGGAGCACTTCGGGATGGCTATGAGCCGACCCGATCACGACCGCAGGTACGAGCGCAACCGAAACGTGCTCGTCGTGGGCGGCTCCGGCTCCGGCAAGACGCGCGGGTTCTTCGAGCCCAACGTCATGCAGATGTCGGCGAACTACCTCATCACCGACCCCAAGGGAGAGTCGCTTCCGCGCCTAGGCCACATGCTCGATGCGGAGGGCTACAGGGTGCTCTCCTTCAACACCGTGGACTTCTCGAAGTCCCTCCACTACAACCCCATCGCGTACATCCAGGACGAGGCGGACATCCTTGAGTTCGTCACCTGCCTCATCGACAACACGACGGGCGACAAGGAGCACGCGGGCGATCCCTTCTGGGAGAACGCCGAGCGGCTGCTCTACGTGGCGCTCATCGGATACCTCGTCTATCACTGCCCGCCCGAGGACCGGTCTCTGTCGGGGCTCGTGACGCTGCTCTCTCTCGCGAAGGCCAAAGAGTCCGACGAGGACTACAGAAGCCCGCTCGACCTCCTCTTCGAGGAAGTGGAGACGGGCATGCGCTACGTGAAGGCGCGCGACGGGCAAGAGGAGCCCTTCGACCCCACGCGCCGCGTGTCGTACCGACCCGATGCGGGGGCGCACAGATGGATGCGCGTGTCCGAGCCGACCCCCGTGGACGCCGACTTCTGCCTTCTGCACTACAAGATGTTCAAGGACGCTGCGGGCAAGACCCTGAAATCAATCCTCGTGTCCTGCAACACGCGCATGGAGCCCTTCGCCATACCGCAGGTGCGCGAGCTCGTGAGCTATGACGAGATGGAGCTGGACCGCCTCGGCGACGAGGGCGAGCGCCGCGCCATCTTCGCCGTCATGTCGGACACCTCATCGCTCTACTCGTTCCTCTTCGCCATCATGATGTGGCAGACCATGAACATCCTCTGCAAGCGCGCCATCAAGCGCTACGGCGGGGCGCTCCCCACGCCCGTGGTGATGCTCATGGACGAGTTCGCCAACATCGGCCGCCTCCCCGACGTGGAGAAGATGGTGGCCGTGGTGCGAAGCCGCAACATCTCGATGGCCTTCGGGCTCCAATCCCTCTCCCAGCTCAAGAGCGCCTACAAGGACGACGCGGCCACGATCATCGACTGCTGCGACACGACGCTGTTTCTGGGCGGCAAGTCCACCGACACGGTGAAGGAGATAGCCGAGTCGATCGGCAAGGAGACCGTCGCCACGATCACCTGGAACGAGAGCCGTGGGCAGTCCGCCTCATCGACGCGCAACTGGAACACCATCGAGCGCGACCTCATGCAGCCCGCCGAGGTGGCGAAGCTGCCGCGCGACGAGGCCATCGTGCTCATAGCGGGCACGGACCCCCTCAAGGACAAGAAGTACGACATCACCGCCCACCCCAGGTGGCACTCGGTCTACCCGGGGCACGAGGGCGCGGCGTTCGACCGTTCCTTCGACTTCGCAGAGTACGCAGAAAGGAGGATGCAGAAGAGGTGATGGTGCGGCGGCCGCACCCTACGGTGCCGAGGTTCGCCCTCCGGGCTTCCCAACCCGAAGCGCGTTGGCCGCCGCGATGCAAAGGAGACGGGGTGCGACCCGTCCCCGGCAAAGATTCTAAACGATAGCGCGGCCACCTGCGGGCCTCACGCCCGGCCGCGCGGCAAGATGCAAAGGAGAAACAGACCCCATGTTGGCAAACATCATCAACCTCGTCTCGGGATGCGTGACGTTCCTGGGCGGCTTCCTCGTCGTCTGGGGCGCGGTGTCGCTGGGCCTCGCCATCCGCGAGCAGCAGGGCGGCGCGCAGATCGCGAGCGCCATCTCGACCATCGCGGGCGGCGGCATCATCATCGCGGCCGCCGTGTACTTCGGAATGCTCGACACGAGCTGGCTCCCGGCATAGGGGGCGGCCATGCTGAGCGTATCCGTGCACAAGGACATCGGCGAGTACACCGAGAAGGTGGTGGGCAAGCTCTCCGCCCGCACGCTCGCCTGCACCGCAGGAGGGCTCGTCACGGCCGTGGCCGTCGCCGCAGTGGCGAACGTCGGCCTCGGCGTTCCCGTGGACGCCGTGACGCTTCCCGTCATGGCGGCCTCCATGCCGTTCTGGCTGCTCGGCTTCTGGCGGCCGAAGGGCCTCGTTCCCGAGAAGTTCGTGCCGCTTTTCGCAGAGCACGTCCTCGGCGACGGGAAGCTCGTCTACGCCACGGGCTCTCACCCGGCATCCATCGCCGGTCCCATCGGCTGCGCGAAGATCGACCGTCGCGCGCGCCGCGCCTCCAAGCGAAAGGGGGCGGAGCGGCATGTCTTGGAACTCTAGCAACCAGAACGAGCAGAAGGCCCTCGTGAGGCCCGGCTCCGGCCCCAAGCGCTCCAAGTCCCTGGGGCGCCGCATGGCGGAGCAGGAGCGCGAGCTCACCGACCAGATGGCGGAGAAGCGCAAGCGCCGCCGCGCGGCCCGAGACGTCTACGGGGCCGTGGGCTTCGACCTCATGTACGAGAACGGCATCGCGCAGGTCGAGGAAGGGCTTTTCAGCCAGACTCTCGCCTTCGACGACATCAGCTACCAGTCTGCGCGCGAGGAGACGCAGCAGGCCATATTCAGCGGGTGGTGCCAGCTGTTCGACTACTTCGGCGCGGAAAGCTGCGTGCAGCTCGCCGTCGTGAACCGCCCCATCCCCGCCGACCTCATCGGCCGCAAGCGCTTCTTCGACGCGAGCGACCCCGCGACGGCGGCCTATGCGGAGGAGTACAACCGCATCCTCAACGACAAGATGCGCGAGGGCGTGTCGAACCTCGTGCGCGAGCGCTACCTCACGTTCTCCGTCGGTGCCGCGAGCATCGAGGAGGCCATCCCCAAGCTCGCCCGCATGAGGACCGACGCGGAGCAGACGCTCGCCAAGATGCGCAGCGCGAGCAGACCGCTTTCCGGCGAGGAACGGCTCGACGCCATCCACGGCCTCCTCCGTCCTGGCAAGCCCAACCTGTTCTCCTGGGAGGCGGTGGGCGCGGCTGGCGGCCTCACGAGCAAGGACCTCATCTGCCCGGCGTCCCTCGACTTCAAGCCGGAGGGCTCGGGCACCTGCTTCAAGACCGAGGACACGTGGGGGCAGGTGCTCTCGATCAACCGCTTCGGAAGCGAGCTGTCCGACCGCTGCCTGGCCGACATCATCGACCTTCCCATCCCGCTCGCCATCTCCATCCACGTGCAGGCCATGGACAAGTCAAAGGCTGTCGCCTTCGTGAAGAAGCGCATCGCGTGGATGGACAAAGAGATAATCGACGAGCAGATGAGCGCGGTTAAGAAGGGCTACGACTTCCAGATTCTCCCCTCCGAGCTCAAATACTCCAAGGAGGAGGCCGAAGACCTCCTCGACCACCTGCAGAACCGCAACCAGCGCCTCTACGTCTACACGGGCCTCGTCTACACCTACGCGCCTACGCGCGAGCAGCTGGACGACCAGGTGATGCAGATCGTATCGACCGCGCGCCGAAACTCCATCGAGGCCGACGCGCTCGACTTCCGGCAGCGCGAGGGCCTGAACTCGGTTCTGCCGCTCGGGCACAACCACGTGGAGGTGTCCCGCATGATGACGACCGCGCAGGTCGCCATACAGATGCCCTTCGCGACCCAGGAGCTCGCGCAGACGGGCGGCGGCTACTACGGCCAGAACAAGCAGTCCTCCAACCTCGTGCTCTGCAACCGCAAGCGCCTGGCGAGCCCTATGGGCTTCGTCGCGGGCAAGCCCGGCTCCGGCAAGTCGTTTTCGGTCAAGCGCGAGATAGAGAACACTATCCTGGCCTACCCCGAGGACGAGATCATCATCCTCGACCCCGCTGGCGAGTACTCGCCGGTGGTCGTCGCCAACGGGGGCGAGTCCATCAGGTTCGCGCCCGATTCGGACACCCACCTCAACCCGTTCGACCTGGCCGACGTGGCGCACCAGTCGCCCTCGGCGCAGATGGCCTTCAAGATCGACGCCTTCCTGGCGCTATCCTCCGCGACCATGGCGGAAGGGGCCGAGGGCCTTCCCGAGGCCGACAAGTCCATCATCAGCCGGTGCGTGGAGGCGGCCTACCGCGAGGCGGCCGAGACGGGGCGCGACCCGCTGCTGGGCGACTTCCACCGCATCCTGAAGGAGCAGCCCGAGCCGGAGGCCCGGGACATCGCGCTTCGCTATGAGCGCTACGTCGAAGGCGCGCTGTCGTTCTTCAACCATCCCTCAAACGTAGGCTTCGAGAGGCGCATCACCAACATCGACTTCAAGGACCTCTCCGAGAACATGCGCGCCTTCGGCATCATCGCCGTCCTTGAGAGCGTCCGAAACCGCATGTACTACAACTACGAGCGCGGCATCACGACCTGGCTCTACATCGACGAGGTGCAGTCGCTTTTCGGGCACCCCGCCATCATCAGCTACTTCTCGAAGTACTGGGCGGAGGGCCGCAAGTTCAACCTCATCGCCACGGGCATCACGCAGAACAGCGTCTACATGCTCGACCACGAGGAGGCCCGGAACATGGTGCTGAACTCCGACTTCGTGCTCCTGCACAAGCAGTCGCCGCTCGACCGTCGCGCCTGGGCAGAGCTCCTCGACATGAGCGCCCAGGAGGCCTCCTACATCGACGAGTCCGTGCGCGCGGGAGAAGGGCTGCTCATCGCGGGGGGCGCCCGCGTCCCCTTGAAGGACGACTTCCCGAAGGGCAGGCTCTACGAGCTGTTCAACACCAAGCCCGAGGAGATAGCCGCCAAGAAGCGCGAGAGCGACTTCGCCAAGAGGACCCGCCGCCGAAAGGGTGCTGACCAGTGACGCATCTAGCCAAGGGCGCGCAGGCGTCCGCCACGGCCACGGAAGCCGCCGTGTCCGCCAAGGAGGGCGCGGTCGATGCGGCCGAGGTCGCACGCGCGACGCGCACAGATGCCGTCTCCTCCGGGCTGGTCCGAAAGTCGGGCGACCGCAGGGCCGAGGGGCGCAAGCCCAAAGGCTCGAAGCCCTCCGTGAAGCAGAGCCGTTCCAAAGGCGAAGGGAGAGCCGATGCCAAGGCCGCCGACGAACCCGCTTCGCAAGAGGCGAAGTCGGCCCTCCAAGCGCGCAGGCACCTCGCCGCGCTCGCTGCCGATGCAGCGGCCGACGAGGCTGACGATTCCGACGAGCTTGAGGGGACGGGAGACGCCTACCGGGCGTCGAGGGCCGCTATCCACGCCGCCAGGCGCGAGAAGGCATCCGTCGCCAATCCCGATAAGGCCACGCCTGCGAAAGAGACAGCGACGGAGGCCAAGGCGATAAGGCGCATCGGCAAGGGCACGGAAGCCGAGGCATCCGCGAAGAGGACGGCGGAGATGCGGCGCGCGCAGTCCCGCCGGACATGGCTGCGAGCCAGGACGGCTCGCGCCTCCGAGTCCGCAACGGCCGCAAAGGCCGCCGGGGAGGCCGCCAGGAAAGGCGCTGCCAAGACCCTCGCAGGAGCGGCCGCCTCCGCAGCAGGCCCCGTGGCAGGGGCGCTCTCGGGCGTCCTATGCTTCGTGCTCGCGGTCCTGGTCGTCTCGCAGCTCATGAGCGCCATCTTCGGCTTCTGGAAGAGCGAGGCGGCCAAAGCGTCGCTCGACGGCCTGCCTCCCTACATCACGGTGGAGATGGTTGAGGCGGCCCTTGAGTGCCAGGAGAAGTACGGGCACCCCGCCGGATGCACGCTCGCCCAGATCATCTGCGAGAGCGGCGCGGGCGACCACCTCTCGCTCCTTGCGGAGCGCGACAAGAACCTCTTCGGCATCAAGTGGGCCTCGTCCTTCCTCGGCTGCCCGGAGATTGCGGGCAAGAGCTCGTGGGCCACCAACGAGGAGTACGGGGGCCAAGTGGTCGGCATCATGGCCGACTTCACCGTGTTCAAGGGGCACAGGGAGTGCATCGTGTTCAGGAGCCGCGTGCTCCTCGCCAATTCACGGTACGCGGGAAACGCCCTCATCCAGCAGGCCATCGCCGAGAAGAGCTCCGACAAGATGGCGGAGGGCTTGAAGGACGCAGGCTACGCCACCTCCTCGGATTACGTGGCATCCCTCAAATCGGCCATGGACGCCTACGGGCTGCGCCGTTTCGACGGCATGAGCCTTGAGGACTTCCGCTCGGGTGCGGCCAACGGTGACGCCATCGTTGCGGCGGCCATGAGCCAGCTCGGCGTCCCTTATGTGTGGGGAGGCACGACGCCCGGTGTCGGTCTCGACTGCTCGGGGTTGACCCAGTACTGCTACGCGCAGGCGGGCATCTCCATCCCCAGGAACTCCGAGGACCAGGCCTCCGCAGGGCGGCGCGTGCCGCTCTCCGAGGCGAAGCCCGGGGACATCCTCTGGCGTCCGGGCCACGTCGCCATCTACGCAGGCGGCGACGAGTACATCCACGAGCCCCATACCGGGGACGTTTGCAGGCGCGCGAGCGGCATCGCCTACTTCACGTGCGCCATCCGATTCCGATAGACAAGGAGAGAACATGCAGAAGAAGAACAAGGTAATGCTCGCAGCGGCCATCGGCATGGTGGCCGTCATTATCGGCAGCACGGCGGTCCGCTGCTCGATCGCGCACACGGTCGAGGAGAGCGCGCAGAACGAAACGCAGGCGCCTGCCGAGAGCATCGTGCAGAATTCCAGTGGCGCCGATGCCGCAGGCACGGCATCCGCCACGGACACATCCGAGGAGATAGCGAAGATGCTCCAGGGCAACGTATGGCAGGCCGAGGGCGCGCCCGAGAAGACCATTGAGTTCCGCGATCGCTCCTTCGTGGAGAGCGACGGATCATCGGTCAAGCTCACCGTGTTCGATGTCAAGGAGGCCGGTGAGGGCAACGGCCAGAAGCACCTCGACATCGACTTCATGCGCGAGGGCGACCCCTACACCACCCCCGCCTCGATCATCGTGGAGGAGAGGGACGGCGTTCTCACCGTTGCGAGCGACGCCTTCGCGATGGAATCGCGCTACGTCCAGGGCAAGCCCGCTGGCACAGCCGTGAGCGTGTCCGGGCTTGCTGATCCCTACACGGGCCTCATCGACGGCAAGGCGGGCGAGCTCGCCTCGGCCGTAGGCTCCTGGTGCGCAGCGCACGCCCCCTCCGCCACCGCCGCCTTCTTCGACGGCGAGGTGTACCTGGACGTGCGCGGCGGGCGCGTGAGCGCGACCTTCCATCTGAACGATGCGGCTTCCACCATCGTCACGGCGGTGTACGAGAACGGCTCGTTCGCCGTGGCCGGATAGGCGGCGTCACATGACAGCGTTCCTCAAACAAGCCATGGCTAGCCGAGGGTTCGCCACGGCGTTCTCGGCGACGGCCCTGCTGTGCGCGCTCATGCTCGCTTGCCCGAACCTCGCCTTCGCCGACATCGCGGGCGACATCAACGCATGGCTCTGCGGGATACTCCGCGACACTTGCAACTGGATATTCTCAAGCCAGGCCGACATGCTCAAGACCATCGGCGCGGGAGGGGTGCTCTCCTCCGGCTTCACCCAGATGCTCGGGCACGCGGGCACCGTCACCATGTACGACCTCGTGCGCGGCGTGTGGCAGCACGCGATCCTCCCCATCGGCTGCGGGATGCTCTCTTTCGTCTTCACCGTGCAGCTCGTGAAGGTGTCGCAGAAGATGGACGGCAACGCCTCGATGCCCGGCGTGAAGGAAGTCGTGCTCATGCTCGTCTTCTTCGCGGTGTTCCTCTTCCTCATACAGAACAGCTTCGATCTGATGGCGGCCATCTATGAGGTGGTGAAGCTCGCCATCGACCGCGTTGTGGGCCTGTTCGGAACCGGCATGCCGCTCGATCTGTCGGCGGTGTCCATCACCACGACCGACGACGATGCGGCGGCCCTCATCGCGATGCTCGTGGTGGCGCTCGTGTCCTGGCTCGTCGTCATCGTGGCCTACGTGGTCGCCCTCGTCGTGAGCTGGGCGCGCGCCATCCAGATCTACATCATGGCGGCTTTCAGCCCCATCCCCCTCGCGCTCACCTCCCTCGACGAGACGCGCCAGATGGGCGTCGGGTACTTGAAGAACTTCCTCGCGGTGTGCCTGGCCGGGCTCATCATCCTGGTGCTGCTTGTGTCCTTCCCGATAGTGCTCGGGGGCCTCAACGCCGCGAGCGCGGGCGTGCCGGTGGTCGATTCCATCGTCGGCGGCCTTTCTTATGCGCTGCAATACCTCGCCATGTGCGTGCTGCTCATCCTCTCGCTCGTGAAGAGCGGTTCGTGGGCGCGCGACATCATGGGAGGCTGACCGGCATGGGAACCAGAGCGCGCGGGCCATAGCGCCCAAGAGCAAACAGAAGACCAGTCAACACAAAGGCGCACACGGCATTTCCCCGTTTACCAACGGCCGCTGCGCCAACGAGGCAAAGGAGACAAGCTATGGCAGAAGAGACTGCTACCCCCAAGAAGAACGTCTACATCTCGCTCCACGAGTCCTTCATCCACGAGGGCATCAAGTATACCGACAAGAAGACCGGCGAGGAGAAGACCTTCAACGTCGTGCGCCTGCCCAAGGACACCATCATCGACGGCAAGGACGTGGGCGGCTGCGAGTTCAGCCCCCTCTACGTGAACCCCTCGAAGTTCCGCGGCGAGCACTGGCGCGACATCCCGCTTCTGGCCGACCGCGAGGTTCAGCTGCGCCGCGACGTGCGCGACATCGAGGGCAACCCCATCGTCGGCGACTACGGCAAGCGCGAGAAGGAGGTCATCAAGGTCACGCCTGACCAGATCAAGACGGCGCTCTCCGAGGCGCGCAAGCGCTACGCGGAGGAGCACGCGAAGGACGATCGCAACCTCTCCGAGCGTGCCGACGCCGCCAAGGAGGCCTCCGATTCCATGGAGAAGGACGCCGAGCGCCCTTTGGACCGTGAGAGCCGCTAGAGGGGTGATGTGATGGAAGCAACCCGAAACAGCATCCCCAGAAAGGCGCTGCACGTCCTCCTGTCAGCGGTGCTGGCGGTAGGGCTCCTCGTGCCCTCGCTCGCGCTCGCGCCCTCCAAGGCGCACGCGGCGCAGGGAGCGACGCTCACCGTCGGCTCAAGAATCGAATACGACACCTACAATACGACCTGGTTCGAGGTGGACGGCCAGCCCGCCTGGTGCGGCAATCCCTCCAAGCTCACGCCCGATGCGGGGACCTACGAGAAGTCCGCGCTCGACGCCATTAGCGGGCGCACCGAGGAGCTGGCGGCCGACATCTGGTTCTCCTACGGATCGCCCGGCTTCGATGCGTCGCTGTGGCCGAGCCAGTGGTACGACGGCGGCTCCATGACGCCCGACCGCTACATGGCTCTTTCCCATATCCTCATGGCGGACACCTATTCCAGCAACGGCAACTACGCCATGTTCGGATGCTCCGAGGGCTTCCGGGACTGGGTACAGTGGAACATCATCGGCTTCGGGGACAGCGGCCAGCTCATCAACGACGACGCCACGGGCCGCAAGATACTCCGCCGTGCGGGCGAGGTGCCCTCGACCTTCGAGCCCTTCATGCTCTACACCGGTTCCTCCACCCAGGTGATCCTCTCGTTCACTTACCACACCACCGTGAAGGTATCGAAGTCGGCGTCCCAGTCCTGGGCGCAGGACGATCCCGACTACACGCTCGCAGGGGCCGTTTACGGCATCTATGGCAGCCACGCGGACGCGCAGGCCGACCGCAACCGCATCACCACCATCACCACCGATGCGAGCGGTGCGGGAGAGTCGGGCAGCCTCGGGGCAACCCGCGACACCTTCTACGCCAAGGAGGTGCGCGCCTCCTCCGGCTACGTGCTCGATGGCAACGTCTACGAGGTGGGCCCCGGCAACGACTACACGTTCGCGTCCGCAGAGCCTCCCATCACCGTGCGGCTCGTCCTCAAGAAGTTCGACGCCGAGACAGGGCACGAAAGCCCGCAGGGCGACGCAACCCTCGACGGGGCGCTCTACCAGGCGAGCTACAAGCGGGGCAGCGGCACCGAGACGGTCAAGGGCGAGACGAATGGCGCTACCGTGGTGTTCGAGGGCATCCCCCTCGGCGACATCGAGGTGCGCGAGCTCGACCCGTCCGGCGGCTACCTGCTCGACCGCAGGAGCCACCATCTGCGCGTGACGGCTGCGGACGCCCAAAGCGGCTCCGCCGTCATCGAGGTGCAGCCGCAGGGCGAGTTCGGAGAGGACCCGCAGCGCGGGGGCTTCATCGTCGGCAAGGGCGACGCGGAGCGCTACGAGCACGAGGACGGCGAGTTCTGGAACTACGCCCAGGGCGATGCGACCTTCGAGGGCGCGGAGTTCACGGTGTACAACCGCTCCGCCAATCCCATCTGGTACGACGCGAACCACGACGGGAGGTTCCAGGCATCCGAGGAGTTCGCCGTGGGCTCTGCCGTCATGACGATCGCAACCAGCTACAACGAATCGCTCGACGCCTGGACGGCGACCACCGGTGCGCGGGCCCTTCCCTTCGGCACCTACGAGGTGATCGAGACAAAGGCCCCCGTCGGCTACACGCGCGAGGGCATTTTGAGCCATGTCATCGAGATCCGCGAGGACGGCCAGTTCGACCAGCTCGTCGAGGCCGACGGCATGCTGAACGAGGTGGTGCGCGGGGGCGTCCAGGTAGAGAAGGACGACCTTGAACTCGATAAGAGCGAGGCCCTGGGAGGAGCCGACCACTCCGCTCTCGATGCGGAGGGGTATCTCGGCAGCTCCCTTGAGGGCATCCAGTTCACGGTCGTGAACGCATCCGAGCACGGCGTCATGGTAGAGGACACCTACAGGCCCAAGGGCACCGTCGTGGCCGTGATCGAGACGGCCTGGAACCCCGAGAAGGGGGCCTACACGGCACAGACCGCATCCGACACGCTGCCCTACGGAACCTACACCATCGCCGAGACGGCGACCAACGACAGCTATCTGCTCACCGATGGCGCTCCCCGCACCTTCGAGGTGCGCGAGGACGGCAAGACCGTCACGTGCGACCGCGAGGGCGAGGCCCTGCTCTGGCGCGATCAGGTTGTGCGCCATGATGCCCACCTGCAGAAGAAGGGCTCGATCCTCGGTAGCAAGCTCGCGCACGTTCCCTTCCTCATCACCAACGTGACCACGGGAGAGGCGCATGTGGCAGTGACCGACCGCAACGGCATGTTGAACACCTCCTCCGAATGGAGAAGCCGCCAGGATGCGGTGAACGCGAACGACAAGCTGCTCGAAGAGGACTATATCGACACTGCGGATGTGATGGAAAACTCGGGCATCTGGTTCGGCCAGGGTGAGGACGGATCCATGGCGGAGCCCGACGACAAGCTGGGCGCCCTTCCCTTCGGCGAGTACCGTATCCAGGAGCTTCGCTGCGAGGCGAACGAGGGCTACGCCCTTTGGGAGGACACCTTCAACGTGAGCCGTGACACCACGGCCACCGGCTTTGACATCGACCTTGGCACCGTGGATGACCAGCCCATCCCGAAGCTCGCCACCGAGGCGACCGATGCGGCAGACGGAGACCATGCGCTTTCGCCCGAGGGCACCGTCACCGTCATCGACGAGGTGATATACGCCAACCTCGTGCCGGGCAGGACCTACACGGTCAAGGGAACCCTCATGGATAAGGCGACAGGACAGCCGCTCATCGTGAACGGCTCCGAGGTCACGTCCGAGAAGGAGTTCGCCCCCATAGCGCCCTTCGGGTACGTGAAGGTGGAATTCACCTTCGACGCATCCGCTCTCGCGGGCAAGGAGATCGTCGCCTTCGAGAGCCTTGAGCATGAGGGCATCGAGGTGGCGGTGCACGCGGACATCTACGACGAGGGGCAGACCGTGAAGGTAGAGCCCAACCCCGAGATCGGCACCATCGCGACCGATGCGGCCGACGGCGACCACGAGGTTTCGGCCGACTCCACCGTTCGCATCGAGGACCAGGTGTTCTACGCTGGACTCGTGCCCGGTGATAACTATGCCATCAAGGGCATCCTGATGGATAAGGCTACCGCTACCCCCGTGACCGTTGACGGATGCCCGATCGAGGGCGAGGCGCAGTTCTCGCCCGAAAAGGAGAACGGCGTCGAAACCGTAGCGTTCGAGTTCGACGGCACAGGACTTGAGGAGACCGACATTGTGATCTTCGAGACGCTGTACCGTAACGGCGAGGCGGTATTCGAGCATGACGACCTCGACAACGTGAACCAGACGGTTCGCATGGTCGAGCCCGTGCCCGAGATAGGCACCACCGCAACCGATGCGGATGACGGCGACCACGAGGCCGTGGCGGACGACGACGTGACCATCATCGACGAGGTTAGCTACGAGAACCTTGAGCCTGGACGCGAGTACGTGCTGACCGGCACGCTCATCGACAAGACGACCGCCGCTCCCATCGAGATGGACGGGCTGCCGCTGACGAGCATGGTGGCGTTCACTCCCGCAGAGCCGAACGGCTCGGTGGAGGTCATGTTCTCCTTCAATGGGAGCGAGCTCGCCGGGCACCGCACGGTGGCCTTCGAGAGCCTTGCGCTCGACGGGAGCGTGGTGGCCACGCACGAGGACATCGAGGACGAGGGCCAGAGCGTCGATCTCGTGGAGAAGCCCGGCCCCGGAAACCCCAAGACCGGCCTCGCGCAGACAGGCGACACGAACAAGATCCTCCCGCTCGTGTGCCTTGCAGTAGTGGCCGCATTGGCAGCAACGCTGGCCGCGCTGCGCGAGAAGCGCCGCAATCGCGCCGACGATGAGACCGAAAGCGAAGAGAAGGAGGAGGGTTCGGAAGAGGAGGACAGCAAGGACGAATGAGCCTTCGATAGCGAATAGAAGCCCCACCTAAAGCGAGCGCCCTGCAGATGCAGGGCGCTCGTCAGTTTAACGAACATTCCAGCGACCGTGATTCTCGATGCTGCGCTTAGTGGCCGAGGCCACTTCGTCGACAATCTCGCGAGTGACGAACTTTCGTGGGTCAACTCCTAAAGCAACGCAAAGCTTAAGGAACTCTTCCACGCGCATTTCGCGTTGACCATCGAGAATATACCAGAGCCGTTTCTTCTCAATATTCGTCCTTCGAGCAAGCTCTGCCACGCTCAAACCTCGCATGAGACGAAGAGCCGACATTGTTTCGCTGATCGAACATTGACTATCTAGCAAGCAAAATGGCCTGACAAAACTCTACATAAGATTGATCATCGCACTTTTGAACTTTCAAGTTAGTCCTCTCCTGATGCTTTTGTGCCAACCAAAGACCATCCGGAGCTCTCAGATTGAAGCTTCACCATGCGAGAGAACAGACCGTTCTGCTCCAATAGCTCAGCCGGGGATCCCTGCTCTACGACACGCCCTTCGTCGAGCACCACGATCTTGTCGGCGTTCATCACCGTGCGCATACGGTGCGCGATAACGATGACGGTCTTTCCTGTGAGCAGATTGGAAAGCGCTTCTTGTACCTGGGATTCGTTCTCTACATCGAGAGATGCGGTCGCCTCATCCAACAAGACGATGGGCGAGTTCTTCAAAAGCGCGCGGGCGATCGATATGCGTTGGCGCTCACCGCCTGAGAGCTTGCTGCCATTTTCTCCGATCATGGTGTCATAGCCCTGCGGCAGCTTGCGCACGAAATCGTCGCACATGGCAGCCTTGGCGGCTGCCAGCACTTCTTCGTCCGTCGCGTCGCGGCGACCGAGACGGATGTTGCCCATCACCGTGTCATCGAAGAGCAGCACGTCTTGGAAGACCACGGAATAATCCTTTAGGAGCGTTTCTGGATCGATAGTGGACGCATCAACGCCTCCCACGAGAACACGGCCGTCATCGGCATCCCAGAAGCGCGCCGCCAGCTTGGTGAGGGTCGATTTGCCTGATCCGGAGGGACCGACCAGTGCGGTCACATCGCCTTCCTTTGCGACAAAGGATACGTTGCTGACTACGGGTTCGTCGCCTTCACCGTAAGAGAAAGTAACGTCCTCAAATGTCACATCGTGGCCCTGAGGCGAGAAGTCCTCGCTTCCTGTGGCAGCAACCTCATCGTAGAGCGCTTTCATGCGAGGAGCCGCAACCTCGGTGGCCATGAATAGCTCGGCTAACATGAGCATCGACTGATCGAAGGGGGCGTAGATGCGCGAGACCACGAGCAAGAAGCCGAACATGATCATGAATCCGATGGAGCCATCGGCGAGCATGAGCGAACCTGCAAGGATGGTTGTGGCGATACCGAAACGCATGATTGCCTGGGTGGACTGAACGGGGATTCCGGCTCCGACTTCTGATTTGAACATCGTCTTCTCAAGTCGATCTATGTAACCGTCGGCTTGCTTGAGATAAGATGCGACTTGATTGGTGGCGCGAATCTCGCGAACGCACTCCAGCATCTCTTGGGTGTTCTCCGTCATGGCGAGCGCGCAAGCGCGCGTCTTGCGCATGAGCGGCGCAGAGAAGCGACGCGACCAGAACAGGATAGCGAAGGCGACCGGAACCGACCAAAGGGCCGCTATCGCCAACTGCCAGTTGAACGCCAGAAGGCACACCGCGATGATCGCGGTCGAGATATAGGTGCCGTAAAGATACGGCAGCACGTGAGAGTAGACGTGTTCCATCGTGGTTGCATCGGTCATGATGGTTTCCGTCAGGTCTGCCAGATCGCGTTTGCCGAAGAACGACAGCGGAAGTTCTCGCATGCGCTCGCCCAAGCTGATGCGCTGTTTGCCGCTCTCGCGATAGGTCTTGCCGTAAGTGTAGTCGTACTGGAACCAGTGCGCTACCCAGAGCACGACTGCGAAGATGACGAGTCCCACCGCATACGGAATCATGTCGGGCAGCGCCGCTCCTTCCGTCAATGATGCGATGAGCTGTTCCATCAGGTAGAAGAAGAACCCTATGCCGAACATGGCGACAAGGTTCACGACCACGGTCCAGAAGGCGCCGAGACGGATATTCTTCGCGCCCTCCGCAGTGAGCGCGTACTTCTCTCTCATTCCCATTATCGTTCACCCCCTTCCGACGCAGATGATTCGCACACGACCACGGCCTCGTCCTCGACTGAGGAGTCCGACTTGATCCGCCAAAGGGCCGCACGCTGGTATTCCTCCCACATACGGGCATAAAGTCCGTCACGGACTAAGAGCTCGTCATGGGTTCCCTGCTCCACGACACGGCCATCCTCGATGACCACGATCTTGTCGGCTCCCACGACCGTGGAGAGCCTGTGAGCGATCATGAGCACGGTGCGGTCCTTAGCCAGCTCGGCGAAACCCTTTTGGATGAGCGCCTCGTTCTCCGGATCGGCGAAGGCCGTTGCCTCGTCGAGCACGACGATGGGCGCTTGCTTGCAGATAGCGCGGGCGAGCGCGATGCGCTGCTTCTCACCGCCCGAAAGGTGGACACCGGCCGTCCCCACCACCGTGTCAACGCCGTCGGGAAGCTTGGCGAGAATGTCGTCGCACTGGGCGGCGGCCAGCGCGGACATCACGTCTTCGCGCGTGGCATCCGGGCGAGCTGCAGCGACGTTCTCGTAGATGGACTTTTTGAACAGTCGGTTGTCCTGGAACACGAAGGCGATGCTCTGCATGAGCTTGGCCGTGTCGATCGCACGCACGTCGATACCGCCGATTCGCACCGAACCGGCGCTGACATCCCAGAAGCGCGGAACCAGGCTCGCCGCCGTGGTCTTGCCTCCGCCGCTGGGTCCGACCAAGGCGACCGTGGCCCCTTGGGGAACCTCGAAGCTCACGTCGGTCAAGGCATCGCGGTCTGCGCCCTCGTAGCGGAAACAGACATTGTCGAAGGCGATGTCGTGCGCTCGCGGAGTCTCGGGATGCGCGGGCTCTGCGAGGACGGGCGAGCTCAAGATGCCGTGGGTTCTGTTCGCAGCATCAGCTGAGATTTCGAACTCCTCCATCACGAACATGAGGCGCGTTATGGCGGTGGCGATGATGGCGGAGAAGATCGCATAGAACGCGAAATCGGCTATAAAGCCCGCGAACGCGGCGAAGCCCTCCGTCTCAGCACCAGGGGCGAGGAGGATGACCACTGGTACGAGGAAGATGGCGATACCCGTGATGACCGTAAGAGACGTCACCTGCGGCTTGGCGCATACCTTCACTGTATAGTTCTCAGCCATTTCGGAGTATTCGGTTATGGCGTCGTGGAAGGCCTTGAACGAGAAGACGGTCTGCTGAAAGACCTTCACGACGGGGATGCCGCGCACGTATTCGGTTCCGGTCTTGGCCATGTTCACTTGCGCCTGCATGTAGCGCTGCATGAAGTGCGCGTTCTTGCCCCCCATCATGGAGAACATGCACGCGATAGCGAGGGCGGCCGCGATCAGACAAGCGAGCCCCATACGCCAGTCGAAGACGAACAGCGTGACTACAAGACCCAGCACCATAGCGATGGATCCGGCCGTATCGGGCGTCTTGTGCGCTATGAGCCCCTCTGTGGAGCCAGCACAGCCGTCGATGACGCGCCGGAGCGCGCCCGACGCATGGGTATCGAAGTAGCCGAGCTGTACCTTCATGAGATGGCTCAGGCAGGCTTTCCGCAAGTTGCTCGCCGTATGGAAAGCGCATGCGTGGGTACAGAGCAGCGCTAAGAAGTACAGCACGAGGCTCGCAACGGCCAGGAAGAACGCGAGCCACCCGTAAAGCGCCAGGTTCTCTGCTGCCGTCCAGTCAGGGGCGACCGCGATGAGGTCGCGCGCGACGAGCCAGATGCAGATATAGGGACCGAACGTGAGCAGCATGGCCACTGCTGATAGGGCGCAACCGACAGAGAGCAACCAGCGCTTTCGACCTGCAAAACCGAGAAGATAACCCAATCCCAGCTTGCGCGACGATTCGCTCGCGCCGTCAGAGGGGGGACCGGATGGCTTTGCCGGAGATTCGGACAACGATTCATCATGTTGCATATATACAGACTCCTTTCAATGCTTCACGAAACGTTCAGCTAGAACCTATCGGAGATTCAGGCACCAGAAGCAAAGCACGGACTGATTCCGAACCTCTGCGAACAAAAGCCGAAAAAGAGGAACGACGTAATGTAAGGTATCGTGATTTGTGAGATCGGGGGTAACCCGCCCGTATTGGATTGACCTTTATGTTCTTTTAAATCTCAGAAGAAGCGCTCGCGCGGAACTCGCTCGGCGTGAAGCCCGTCGCTTCCTTGAAGGCCGAAGAGAACTTGGATGCATTTACATAGCCGACAGATAAGGCAATTTCACCAATTGGTACATCCGATTCTCGCAGCATGCGCGATGCTTGAGAGATTCGATAGTGGACGAGATACGAATGTATGCTCATTCCATAAACCTGCTTGAAGCAAGCCTGCATGCTCACATATGGAAAATCAAATTCGTCAGACAGCTGTTTGAGCGTCTTGGCTGAGCTAAGGTCGCACGTGATCGCTTCTTGGATAGCGTGCACTTTCTCGATTTGTGATCTGCGAAGGTATAGATCCTCTCCAGCATCACTCGAAGATGAGAGCGAATCCAATAAAAACAAAAGCTCTAACAACTTGATGCGCAAATACGTTTCCCGCTGAGAGTCGGGAGCTGTATATATTTCGGAGAATACATGATCAAACGCCGACACGCCCTGTTTCACCACTTTGTGGTGAGAGCTGTTGCAGAAAGCGGATTGAATGTTTTTCAAGTTGACCGCAAAGCCGCTAAGCACACCTTTATTGATGCATTTTTGAGCGACGTCGATTTCAAATGACGCGGTGACGCCCCGATAGTACTTCAAAGGAAAACTGAAATCGCTCGAGTGCATTGTATGATCGTCGATACCTATATCCCCGGCTCCCAGAAAAAGGCTCTCATCTTTTGCCACATCCCATTCAATACGACCCTCACGACAATAGTTCAAGCACAGCATCTCGGCGTTGTCTTTAAGCCTGAACATTGATTTCGTTGACGTCATTCCAACGAAATCGTTGAAGCTCAGAGTCATACCGGGATACAGTTCGTACATGGTCATAATTCCCTGACCGTCTTCGCACATCACGCGATAGGTGTTCATGGTGCCGCTGTGATTTATACGCTCAACGTTATCACCCAACGCGGCATAGCTAGTTATTCCCTCCATTGACTTCCTCTTGCTTCTAAACCATACACGCCGTATCAGTGACGCTGCTCTGCATAGCATCAAGAGCAGCATTGAGCTCGCTGGCGCTATCTTCATCAAGAACTCTTGTTTCCGAGAGGCGACCGTTTTTCAAGACGGCGTAGTGTGTACAGCAACTCGTGATGAACTCCCTATCATGCGTTACGACAATCACCGTGCAGCCCATGATAGACGACTTCTTCAAAGACGAAGCCACTTCGCGCATTGACTGATAATCCAGGCCACTTGTCGGTTCGTCTAGTAAGAGCAAGCCCCGATTTGATGCAATAGCGGAAGCAACGGCAACACGTTGTTGCTGACCACCCGAGAGCGACAGCGGATGCCGAGCTGCAAGGTCCGCGAGGTCAAGTGCATCCAGAATGGCGGTAACTTCTTCGGCCGAGCTGCAAGACGACTCTACTTCAGCCCGAACGCTTTCAGCAAACAGTTGATTTCCTGTGTTCTGCATAACCATGTAAGCACGACCGGTTGGTTTGTTGAGCCCGAACAGTTCACCGTTGATCTCCAGTGTGCCATGGCACTTTCTATTGAGCCCACAGAGGCAGCGCAGAAGGGTTGACTTCCCGGCTCCGTTCTCGCCTACTAGAGCCGTTATGCTCCCTATTGGAAATTTTGCCAAAGGAATGCTCAGCCCATTAATCTTTTTCGAGTAGGAATACTGGAGATTTGCGACGGAAACAAATCCCGCGTCAGCAATATCTATCTGGTCGGTGACCGCGACGCAGCATTCCGTATGAGGATCACGCAGCCCTCTTTTGATAAAGGCACTTGAACCCATGGCGTAAAAGTCAGAGGCGGCGAAATCTTCTATGAGGGAACCTTTATTCAGCACAACGACTCTGTCTACGATATCTTTCAAGTAACCAAGTCGATGCTCCGCGACTAAAACGGTCCTTCCTTCCTTTTTCCAATATGCGATCACTTCGGCAAGAAGACGTACCGAACGTCCATCTAGATTTGAAGACGGCTCATCGAGGACAAAGATTTCTTGGTTCATCATTTGAGCAGATCCGCAAGCGATACGTTGCTTTTGTCCTCCGGATAGCAAGAAAGGGTTTTTATTCAACAACTCTTCAAGACAGAGTTGTTGAACTGTCGTGTCCAAGCGATGCGCAATCTCAGACACCGGCAATCCGAAGTTCTCACAGGAAAAAGCGAGCTCTTCGGTCGTGTTTAGGCAGAAGAACTGAGTCTGTGGATTCTGAAATACAGAACCAACCATCTTTGCGAGTTCGTATAACTCTCTATCTCGGGGCTCTATACCAGCAACGGTTACAGTGCCTGACATCTCGCCTTCGTGATAATGCGGAATCAGCCCGTTCACTAAACGAAGCAAGGTGCTCTTTCCCGACCCCGAGCTTCCAGTAAGAAGAACCACCTCGCCAGGGTTTACGTGCAGGGTCACATTTGCGAGTGATGGCGACATATCGGTGCCGTATGAATATGTAATGTTGCGAAAATCTATCATTCGAGGTCCTAAGCTACACCGATTAAAAATACGAGGATTGCGCCTAGAGCGCATACTGAGAGCAGCATCATATCGCAAGCATGGAACCCGATTTCACAGATATTCGTGCGGTGGATGGGGGCGCCTAATCCTCGCGTCAAAGCAGCTGCCGAAAGATCCTCGCCACCTCGAACGGCGCTTGCGAGAAGGGGGACGAGGCGGTTTTCTACAGCAGTAATCGGCCCCTGTGACAAACCCAATGCTTTCATCTTGGCCGCATCAGAAATCTGAGAATAGTCCTGTGCGATGGTTGGAAAATACCGCATCATAACGACGAGGGGAATTTCAATCGACTGCGTTAGCCGAATTCGATCGCAAGCCGCCATGAACTCGCTCACGGTCGTAGTACTAACGAACCAATAACCCATCATCACGCCTGGAAGAAACTGCCTCATTATCCCAGTCGCTCCTAGTGCTAGAAATAAGAGCGGTCCCGACAAGAACATTGATGATATTACCGACAGGCCATAAGCGACGAGGTAGATAAAAATATAGGTCACGCCCGATTTGATGTTACGAGAAAGAACTAAGAGAACGAAGGGCACCAACGCCAAGACGATTCGAACCAGACCCATCAGACCTTCGTTTCCGATGCTTAACAACAACGAAGCCACGATAATCAGTGCTAGGAACTTTGCGCGGGGGTCAAAGAGAACCCCGCGCTGCTGTTGCTTTAAAGCAAGAACGGTACTCGTCATCAAACAATTCCTGCACGCTCAAAATGCTTATGGAAGACAGCCTTGCCAAGCAACGCACCAACGATACCGAACACGAACGCTCCCGCTAGCAATACAACAAGGCTCCAGTCTGGAATGTAGCCCATGAGCGTTTCGGCGTATGCTTGTCCATACCCTTGCACGAGACCATCGAAGTAAGAAGCGCGATTAATCACTATCGGAATGTAATTACCGATTAGCCACATTGAGAATATGCCATGTGAGAGTACCGCTTTCTTCGGGCTATGGTAGCCGCCGCTCTTCAAAACCAAATCGGCAAGCAAGCCAAAAAGAGGGCCGGTTATAAGCGCATACAATCCCATTCCGCCCAAGCCCATCAGAACTCCCATAATAATGCCCATTATCGTCACCATGCCGAAACAATGAACTTTGGTCATATAGAGCATATAGGGAATGCCGCCAACTATTGGGCAAATGACAACAAGTAGAGGGATGAAGATAGGTATATAGCCAAGCATAGCTGCCGCCATGACGATGATGATGTAGATCGCACTGAAGATACCGACGTTTATCAGGTCTTTCGGCTTCAGTCCCTGCTTTACTCCTTTAGTATTCAAAATAAGCGTCCTTTCTCTCAAGTTGCGGGTGGCTAACATTTTTATGCCATGTCGAGCGATTGCCATTAGCCCATTCGTATTTTCGGGCTCCATTTGTATCTATCTTCCATGAGTGGATTGAGCAAAAGAAAGGCGACCCATCGCTAGGCCGCCTTTGGAGGGAGCTTTGGTTAGAAGATGCTATTCGGCTTCTCCTGCTAAGTTCTCGTCGCAGAAGAGCTTGATGCAGTCTTCGATCATCTGCTGAGTGGGATCAACTGGGAAGCCGGCGGCCATCCAGTAAGCGTAATCGCCGGCCATCCATTCGCCGAAGTCGGCGTCATCGGCACCATAGCGGAACTCGATATGGAAGGTGCTTTCGGGGGTGTCCGGCAGGAAGGCGAAGTATTTGAAGGTGTCCTCCTCATCGTCATCGCTCTCGAACACATAAAGGTCACCGGCCATTCCGCTGTAGTGGTAAGTGCTAGAGAAGAGCTCTTTGCCAGTGTCATCCTTGCCGCTGATCTCCATCGCGTCGCCGTCTATCGTTAGCTCCGCAAGACCCTCCAACCATCCGCAGTAGAAAGGACCGCCCTCTTCCCCGTAAGCCTCTATAGCCTCTTCGCCCCAAATGCTGCCGCTCACAGAGCCCTTGAGCATTTCGGCACTCGCAGCGGCATCGGCCTCGCCGACGATCGACGCCGTATCATCGAGCCAGAGCTGGTCATACTGCTTATCGAAGAGAACCGGGAACAGCTCTTGATAGCTTCCCGAAAGATCGGACAGGAGCTGCTCTGCCTCCTGCTCTGCAGTGCTTTTCTGGGCGACCTGTTCTTGGGACGCGCTGCTCTTCTGCTCTTCGGCACCGTTGCTAGATGGTTGGCTGCATCCGGCCAATGCGCCCGCAGCAAGCGCTCCTGCGAGAAGGAGCGATACTATCTTCGTCGATTTCATGTTTTGCGTAATTCCTTTCCCAAAAACGACCGTTCATGCTGCTAAGTTACCCTTGTCTAACATAGCTAGGCTATTATTCTTGAAAAAGTCTCTCGCAGGTCTAGGTTTTCCAAAAAGCGAACGCAACGCTAAACGATGCGAACGCAATCCTCAACGCGACGTCGAGCGTCGGCGAACAGGTTGACCTTTTCAGAAAACGGAGTTCAGGATGATAAGCGACGTATCCTCCAATCTGCATACGTTCTTCGTGCCGCAGATGGAGCAACTTGGAATGAAAGAGCAGCCGTCTCGCCACGGTTCGCTCAGCATGCGCGATGACGAGTTCGGTCGAGGACTGTTATGGGCGCACAGCATAGGCGAGAACTGCTTGTATACATTTCACGAATTCAGCATCAACGAGCAGACGCGGCTTGTAGAGTTTCCCGACGACTACGTATGCGTTACATCCATGACCGATTGCTCGGCAAGGCTGTGTCCTGTGCAGTCCCGCTATCTCCGGGAGCGCAATATCCTCTCCTTCAGGCAGAAAGGCGGCGCTGTGTCGTTCGATCTTATGCCGAACGAGTACCACCGCTCGTACACGCTATGCATGACACCTAGCTTCTTCGATGAGCTTCCCGGCCTTACTGACAGCGAGCGCGAAACGCTCGTCTCCTACCTTTGCAGCTGCGACACCAATACTCACTCCCGTGAAATCGGAGACGCATTGGAGAGCATGGGGCACTCTTGGGCGACGAGCGTGGGAGGTGCTTGTTTCTGCGAGGGCAGAATGAAGGAGATCGTTGCGCGGCTTCTGGATGATGCTGTTAAAGCGAGTAACGATGATCCTCGGGAACCCTCGACCGAAGAGAAGAGGCTTGCGCGCGAAGCACAGATGATGATCGATGCGCGCTACGCAGAGAACATCACGCTGCAATCGATCGCTAACGAGCTCTTCGTCGGCAGAACACGCTTGTGCGAAGTGTTCCGAGAGCAAATGGGGTTATGCGTTGCAGAATACCTGCGCGATGTCCGGATGGACGAAGCTCGCAAGCTGCTCGAAACAACCGACTTGAAGGCGGCCGAAATAAGCCGTCTTGTGGGCTATGCGCATCAGAGCAGCTTCACTGATGCTTTCCGCCGCCAGTTTGGCATAACGCCCTCACAGTGGAGGGACAACGACGTTCAGAGCAAGGTTGCTTCATCCTAGAACCTAGAAGACTCTTCATTACTTCGTTCGCCAGAGGATGCAATCTCTAACAGCACATTACACGGGACGCCTAGATCTTCTATTGTGCCAAGCCCAGTTGATTCGAGTAGACGCTGAAATTGTACGATCTGCGGGGCAAGTACATCAGCCACCTCCGATGCCCACATCAGTGCCGATACGTCCACGAGCTCACCTGCTATCTGCGCAAGCACGGTCTCTCCGTCCACTGTGACGCGATTGAGCCTCTGCATGTCCTCGGCGTCGGCGAGAAGGAAGCTCCAACCGTCGCGCCTGCGGGCCACAGGAAGGCCCTTCGGTCCCTTCTCATCCTTGTATGCTTGGGCTGCCTCATAGTAGTACGAGCAGAGCCACAGGCTTTCTCCGTTCACATCGGAGAGGTCAAGGGTGTAGTTGGTGAGCAGGTTTCCCGGCTGCGGCACACCATCGGTCATGCGGTCGGTGTCGAACACGTCGATGCGACCGCCGGAGTAGTAAGCCTTGACTATCACCTTTCAGACCCTTCTCTTCGCTTGTCCTGAACGTCTTGGCGGGTGGGTCTCCCTGCATCGTCTTGGCGCCTGCTTCCGACGGGCCGGACGCCCGATTTAGCCACAGGTTTTCTGGAGGCGGGTGCAGGCCGTTCCTCCGGCAGAAGCCCCTTCTCCTTGACGTAGCCAACGAGCTGCAGCATCGCCCTGCCTCCGTCCTTCTCCAGAAGCGCATCCAGATCATCGAAGCATCTGGCATGAGATGTCTCGATGAGGGCGACCGCCCCGGAAAGGCTCCGCAGCTCCGTGAGGTCCCCGACCGCGACAGCCTGCTTCGCTATGGCCGCTATGGCGCGCTCCCCGGCGTCTTCGAGCCTCCTCACGCCTCCCGAGTGCAGCAGCGGCTCAAGTCGCTCGCGCCCGTAGGCGAGCCCCATGCGCTCCCCGGAGATCCTTCTCGAAGAATGGCTCGCGAGCGCGTATATCCAGTCCCGCCGCTCTGCTTTGGGTGAGTTGTCGGATACGGTCACGCCCATTGTGCCGAGGATGCTGCGGAACTCCGCCTCGCTCCTCGACACCGTGCGAGCTATGCGGACGCGGGCACGGATGTCCGCCGTCCAAGAGTACTCGCCGCGCTCGGTGAGCTCCTGCTCCGCTCGGCGCACGTACTCGCTCCGAAAGGTCTCGGGCGCTCTCTTCGGGCTGCGCCTTTGGGCGCGCGCCGCCACGCCCGTTGCCTGTGGAGGCCTCAAGGCGGTGAGCCCTTGCGCCTCGGCGAGCTCTTGGAGCGATGCGGCCAGAGCCTTTGGGTCGGGGTCTTGGAGTCGCCGCCCCGTCTCGATGTTCGTGTTGTTCACGACCACGTGCGCATGGGGGATGCCGTGCTCGTTGTCATCGTGGTAGACGATTGCTACCTCGTATTCAGAGAAGTGCTCCTGCGCCCACGAGGTCGCGAGATCGCGGAGGGCTTCGAGCGCGATGCCGTCTTTGGGGTCGGGCGACACGACGTAGTGCTTGTAGGTGCGCACCCGCTTTCCTCGCCAGGGGAGGTCGTTTCCGAAGGAGCGGCGCGTGGCGTCCATCGTCTCCGCCCAGTCGAAATCGCGGGTGCCCTCGGGGACGTCGATGTTGATGTAGTCGCTGGCGAGCGCTCGGTTCTTGCGCGTGAGGTATCGGCAGATGCCTCGCGCCGAGGTGTGCCCCGCGATGGTCTTGAGCATCGGCACGGCATCACCTCCCGAGCGTCGCGATGACGCTTCCCGCCACGTCCTCGACGCTCCGGCGCAGAGCCTCGACGCCGGGCTGCATAGCGGCGAGCTTCCCTGATGCGCGGTCAAGCTCCTCCAAAACATCAGGGGCGTCCATGTCGTTCGCGCGGAGGTAGTAAGCGATGGCGTTGAGCGCATGCACGGCTTGGTTGTAGTGATGGCCCCACCTTCGCATCTCGCGGGTGAGCTTCGCGGCGGTCGTCCTGTCGATAACGATAAGGCGGCCATCCTCTCCGACGGAGGTCGCGGGCATCTGCAGGAGGACGCGGATGAGGTCGGATAGCGTCATGCCGGTGTCCGTCGCGAGACGCTTGGCTCGTTCGATCTCGTCTTCCGACATGCGCACGTGAATCTGTTTGGAATGGCGCTCCATCGCGCGGGCTTTGCCCCCTTCCGAGTTTGAATAAGGAGGCGAAGCCTGCGCACTAGGGGCGCGGGGGATCCCCCGTACAAAGCGTAGCCGAGGGCATCCGAGGCCGCGCTGCCGCCGTATCGTTTCGGGAAGGTTCGTCCTCATGGCGATACCGCCCGAAACGATGTCAAAGGCCATCGTTTGCGAACGATGGCGCTCGGCGGCCAAGAGCTATTCCGTGTGCTGTGTACACGGAATAGGCCTCTTGCTTTGTTGCGAGAACCTTGGGCGAGATTAGTCCATAGGTCACTGCATGGCTGACCTATCATTAAGGAAAGCAACGGACGAAAAGAGGGTCAATGTCACTGGAGAGAGCGAAGGCATATCTTGCCGAATACGGACGCGATGGCGATGTCTTGGAGTTCGACGTGTCGAGCGCTACGGTCGAGCTGGCGGCCCAGGCCGTAGGTTGCGCACCCGAGCGCATCGCGAAGACGCTCTCGTTCTCCGTGGGCGACCGCGTGGCGCTCGTGGTGTGCGCCGGGGACGCGCGCATAGCCAACCCGAAGTTCAAGGAGCGCTTCGGATGCAAGGCGAAGATGCTGTCGGCAGATGAGGCAGAGGAGCGCATCGGCCATGCGGTGGGAGGCGTGTGCCCCTTCGGCGTGAAGGATGGCTGCGACGTGTACTTCGACGAATCGCTGCGCCGGTTCGATACGGTCTATCCGGCATGCGGAAGCTCCAGCAGCGCCATCGCCCTGGCACCCGACGAGCTGGCACAGATCGTGCCCGAAGGCGTTTGGGTCGATGTCTGCAAGCTGCCCTCTGAGGAGCAGTCCTAAGCAGCAAAAACCCTCCGACCCGATGGGTCGGAGGGCGTATCCCCGCGGAGGGGCCAGGAGGTCTTAGGCGGCCTCCGGGAGGGCTTGTAGGTCTGCGCCGGTCGGGATGCTCGGCACCTCTGGGACGAGCGATGCCGTATCTGCCCCGAAGGCGTTTATGTGATGGCGAATCATAGCGCGATCTTTGCCGATGACCACCAGCGCGATATTGTCGAACCGGATAGCCTCGTTCACAGCGTCCTCATGCTCGGCAAGCCACGCTATGGCGATGTTCTCGCGCTTCGTGCGAGCCTTCTTGCCGCACGACTCCGACGGGAACCCGCGCTCAGCGCTATCGCGAGAGCTTACGTCCGCGAACACGATAATGTCCCCATCCTTAGCGACGATGTCGGCGGTTCCTGCAGGGCACGTCCAAGCCGTCTCCAGAACGGTGTACCCGCGATGGCCGAGGTAGCGGCTGGCCGCCTCCGTTGCGCTGATGCTCAAGTTACTCATGATGACCTCCTATGTCGTTTCGGCAGGTCCCTATGATCTGCCTCGTGGCCCGGACGCCGCCGGGGTTCGGGCGCGTGCGCAAGGGAGAAATGCGAAACCCGAAGGGCTTGAGTTTTCGGAAGCTTCTGGACGGTGCTTGGCCCTGCCGAAAAGTTTTCGCGGCCCTTGCCGCCGGGCTCGGTTCTCGGCGAAGGTGCGGAGCTAGAGGCAGGAGGGTCGGCATGGATGCAAGAGGTCGTTGTGAGCGAGAGCGGGCAAAGGGAAAGCCCGCCGACTTCATGGCCGACGGGCATGATGGGGATGGATGTGCTGTCATTCGCGGAATGGTTGCGAAGAGCGCAGGCGTTCGGCCGTGGCCTTGTCGATGAAGCAGCCAAGCCCGAGATCGAAGAAGGCGCACAGCTTGATGAACTCCTCCACGCGCATCTCGCGCTGGCCGTGCAGGACGTACCAGAGCCGCTTTCCGTCCACGCCGATGCGACGCGCGAGCCCGGCCACGCTGATGCCTCGTTCCTGCCGCTTCGACTCTATGAGGTGGGCGGCTTTTCGACTATCTACTGCAAGCATTGAGCAAGATTCATGCAGTCAAAGACGGCACTATCTGGGCAGGTTCCTCCGCGTCCATAGCTGGAGGTAGACGAAGCCGACGATGGCGGGTATCACTGGAGCTGCCGCTTGCGCTGCATAGATCCCAACGAAGCCTAAACCCAGAGGAACGGACAGAAGCCAGGCCAGTCCGGCCCTCACGGCAAAGGCGTCGATAAGGGAGTTCGCGAGGGCCAGCTTCGGTGCGCCCGAGGCCAGGGCGAACGAATCGAGGGCGTACATCGACGCATAGAAGATCCCGTTGACGCTGCAGGTGATACGGAGGTAGAGGACCGCCGCGTCGGTGAGCTCTCGGCTCGATTCCCCGAAGAGGGAGACGAACCATTCCGCTCCCAGTTGCACGATGATCTGGATGCCCACGGTGACGGCGATCGACATGAGGCAGCCCGACCTGGCGAAATCGACCGCTCGCTTCGGCATCCCAGCCCCGATGCTCTGCGACACCGATGCGGAGATGGCCTGTCCGATGCCCCAGCACGGAAGCCCCGCGATGGTGCTTATCTTGAGGCCGACGCCGGAGGCGGCTGCGATGGTCGAGCCGTAGGAGTTGAGCCATGCGGTCACGAAGACGTAGGAGAGGTTGATGACGGCCTGCTGCACGGCCATGGGGATACCCACGCGGAGAACAGCCCGTGCTGCTGCGAATACTTCCTTGCGCTCGTAGGTGCTTCGTGCGGAAGAGAGCAGGCCTCGGGCGGAAGCGTACCTGCGTCGCGCGAGCCATAGGGCGAAGACCGCACCCGCGCCTTGGGCGGCCACGGTGGCGACGGCGGCACCGACCACGCCGAGGCCGACGCAAGCTATGAGAACGAGGTCGAGAACCACGTTCGCTACGGCGGAGAAGGCCATGATGGCGAGGGGGCCGACGGAATCTCCCTGCGCCCGCAAGAACGCGCACGCCGCGTTGAGCAGGAAGAGGCCGACCGCCCCCAGGGAGATCACTTCGAGATAGGCGACCGTCTGGGCGAGCGAGGCGTTCGGCACGCCCATGAGCGAGAAGATGGGATGCGCGAGAACCGTCCCCGCCAAGGTTATAGCAGCCGCTCCCAGAAGGGCGACCCCGAGGGACGCGGCGAAGGCGCGGCGCTGCCCCTGCTCGTCGCGAGCGCCCACGCGGTTGCCCACCGCGACGGTGCAGCCCGACATGAGCCCTATGGCTATCGAGCTGATGATGAAGACGATGGTGGAGGCGTTGCTGACGGCAACGAGCCCCGCCTCGCCGACGACGTTGCCCACGACGCCCATATCGACGAACTGGTAGACGTACTGGAGAAGGTTAGCCGCGACGAGCGGAGCGGAGAACGCAGCCAGGCGCTTCGGGACGCTCCCTTCCAGGAGGGATGATGCATGATCTGTAGTCTTTGACATGGAAAGCCTTTCGATGGGGTTAAAACAAAAAGAGAACGGACGCCTGCCCGTTCTCGTGCCCATCGTTCATCTGCGCAAGCCGAAACAACCCGTAGCGGGTTGCAGGGGCCGACGATTTATCAGGCTTTGCTCCGGTCAGCGTCTCGTCCGTATGCTTCCGAAGCCATCTCAATGCAGAGCTTCATGGCTGGTCCTGTCGATGTATTTGAACATATGGATTATCCCATCGGGTGCATGGACTGGCAAGGAGCTGTCGCGAATCGACATCCGCATCGCACGAGAAAGCCCGCCGACCTCATGGCCGACGAGCTTAGTTGAGGATGTATCCGCTTGCGCTACTTGCGAGGCTTGATGCGCGCCATGTCGCCGTGGACGTAGTTGTTGCAGTTCCACGAGAAATCACCGTCGTTATCGTAATGCGCAACATATGGCAGGTCGGGATAAACGACCTTCTTCCTGCCATCTGGGACATCGACCTCGACCGCGATGCGATTACCGCTCGGCTGTCCGAAGCCGACGACTGGGAAGACTTCCCACTTGCCGCGAATACCGTCAAACATCCATACTTCGTCGCCGACCTCAAGCTCGCTTGCGGGCACCTCCACCGAGTTTAGGAACTCGCCGAGGCGAAGCTCTTCTGGCATGGATGCGTCAAAACTGCGAAGCATGTCGTCGAACTTGTGCCAGTCTTCCTCCTCGGAGGGTCCAAACGAGCGCATCCCGATGGGGTTCCAATCCGAGTCGTACTCCGTCCGCAGATGATCTACGATGTGCCAGCCCTCGATGATGTAGATGCCGTTGTCGCCGGGATCCATCTGGTGGTCGTTCGTGTAGACGCCGATGCCCAGTGAGGTCGAGCCTCCGAAGAAGTTTCCCATGACCTGGCACATCCGCGCCCAGCCGTAGTCGTCGTTGCTCGGTGCGCGGTAGCCTTGGAGTTCGCAGTACTTGAGAAGCGGTTCTATGGTGTCGCGTCCTCCGTTCCAATGCAAGTAGATGCCGACCTTACGCTCGGGCGTGGTGATGACGGCTCGATTCCCCATGATATGACCTCCTAGTGTTCGCGGCGCGTTCTTCCTTCGGATGCGCCTTCCTGGGAGATGCGGTCGCCCGTGGGCGCATGCGGAGGCAAGGGAGGAAGCGAAAACCGCAGGCCTGAGCTTTCGGTCACTTTCGTGGGTATTCAGCGGAAGGTTTTTCGCGGCCCTTGCCGCCGCGTGCGCCCTCGGGCAGCTTGGCTCCCAGGACGGGGCGTGCGGAGGGAGGACGCTCACGGAGGAGGTCGTATGGGATGCGTGGCGCTCATAGCCTGCACCTAACGGCGACGGGCTGCTATCTGGATGCGGAGGGCTTCCAGATCGCCCGACTCGATAGACTCGCGGCTGCCGAATCGCTCGATGACGCGCTCGCGCTCCTCGGTCGTGATGTCGCGGTCCTCGCCGGTCTCGGGGTCGAAGCCGACGCACACCATGTCGCCGAAAACGATGTCGTACAGCTCGTCGGGTCTCACGGCGCGGCTGGGGTCGTTGGGGCTCGCGTAGCCAGCGTTTGCCATCGCTTCGGTCGCGTAGATTGCGCGATTCGGGCGGCATCCGCTTCCAGCGAGCTTGCCCTCCTCGTTGCAGTAGACGGTCGGGGCATCGTCGAACAGGTAGCCCATAGGCTCGATGTGGCCGCCCACGCACTCCTGCAGGGCGCGGAGGAACGAGCCGTTCTCGTCCGCTTCGAGGGTCTTGGGATAGGGTGCGTCGCCCACAGGGACGATTATGGCTTCGAGGGTGGTCTTCATGGCTTGTTCCTTTCTGATATGTGATGGAAGAGAAGAGACCGCCCGACCCGTGGCTGGGGCCGGGCGGAGATAAGGCGTTAGGCCGCCTTGGCGATGACCAGATGGCCGTCCAGGTACTCGCCGTCGATGGTATCGGCGTCGAAGGGGCACTCGTCGTCATCAGCCTCGGCTGCGTCCTCGATGGCTTCGGTGGCTTCATCCTCACCGAACACCTCGTCCTCGTCGTCGCCTGCGAACAGTCCATGCAGATGCTCCATGAGGTCGCGCTCGTCCTCGGAGAGCTCGTAACCAGCGGGCATGAGCACGTCGTCGATGAAGGAGATGAAGCCGAGCAGTTCGTCCAGCCAATAGGACGTCACCTCGTAGCCCTCCCGCAGGGCGCCCCAAGGCAGGTCGGGCACGCAGTTCGGGACGGTGCGCATGAGGATGAACTGGTCGAGCGCCTTGCCGCGCGGCTCCTTGAAGCCCTCCCAGGCGTCGTCGAGCTCGCACTCGTAAGCTGCCTCGAAGGCCTCGTATGCCCACTGGCGCAGCTTCGTCTGGCCCTTGGCGGGGAACTTCGGAAGGGCGTTCTTCGCGAAGTCGATGATGCGGACCTGCATGGTCTCGTAAGCCTCCGTGCGCTTCTCATAGGCCTCGTTCGCCGCGATCTCCTCGGGAGTCGGCTGATGCACGTGGGCCTCGTCGTCGCAGTAGAAGTGGATGCTCGCGCTCTCGCTCCATCGGTTCGGAGAGACGGTGGCAACGAGCCCGGCATGGTCACAATCGCCGTCGCAGTGATGGTAGTCGCCCTCGCGGATGTCGGAGTCTTCGACGATCTTGACGCCGCGCTCCTCAAGCTCGGCCTTAGCGGTCTCTGCGGCAGCTCGCGCACGAGCCGCTTGGCAGACAGCAACGCGGTCCCAGTGGCTCTTCTTGGAGAAGATGGCAACCACGTCGTCCTCGGTGAGCACGTCGTCGTACTCGCCCATGAGCGCCACGACATCGAAGTCGAGGTTCACAGCGTCGGCAGGAACCAGCTTCGTGCCGCGCACGTAGGACTCGGCCTTCTCCTCGGGAACGTCCGCGCTGACGGCTGCATCGGAGACGGGCACACCCAGCGAGAGCATGGTCTGGATGCCGCGTCCGCGCTCGGCCTCGGTCAGCTCCTTGCGGTGGTTGTTCTCCGCGTTGAGGATCTGCGCGATTCGAGCGTCGTCCCAGCCGTCCATCACATAGGCGTCAGCCTCTTCGAGTCCGAGCGACTTCATGGCGGCGGTTCTGCGGTGTCCTGCGACGAGTTGGTAGGCTTCGCCGTCGGCCACCACGATGAGCGGCGTGATCTGCCCGTTCACCTCGATGCTGCGGGCAAGCCCGGTCACATCGCCCAGGTCCTTGCGGTTCTGGTGCTTGCTTTCGATGCACGATGAGAGCGGGATCTTGGTCGTTTCCATTTCTCTTGACCTCCTTTTTGGGTTGCGGCCCGCCCCTTTTGAGCGGGCCTTGTGCCCGTATCACCGGACGGGGTTCGGGCGGTGTGCAAGGGGGAAATGCGAAACCCGGAGGGCTTGAGTTTTCGGGAGGTTTTGGAATGTCCTTCGCCCGGATGAAAAGTTTTCGCGGCCCTTGCACGCCGCTCGGTTCCCGGCCGAGCATGCGGGCGCATAAGGCCGCTGGGGCGAGGACGCGCTTAGGAGGTCGAAGCGAAACGACAGACCCGAACCGCTCGATGCGGCGATGTCATGCAAATGGGAACGCATGGTATCGGGACGGTGTACTGGGCTGTAGAATGGCCGCATGGAGAAAACGGATAAGACATACACTGCCTGGGGCATAGACAGCGGCGCGCACGAGGCGCGGGGCCTCAAGCCCATGCTCACGCCCGAGGAGCAGGTGACGCTCTTGAAGGCCAAGGGCGTCACGTTCGAGCGCTGCACCGAAGCGGAGGCCATTGCTGCGCTGACGGAGCGCGACAGCTTCCTGCACATCGCCTCCTACCGCAAACTGTTCCAGAAGCACCAGGACGGAGAGAAGGAAGGCCAGTACGTGAGGCTCGATTTCGCCGACCTGCTCAACTTGGATGCGCTGGACGCACGGTTGAGAAGCGCTTTCCAGTCCGTGGCCTACGACATAGAGCGCGTTGCGAAGGCAAGGCTCATAGAGAGAATATCGCTCGACGATTCGGAGGACGGGTATGCGATAGTCGCGGAGTTCATGGCATCGCAGCAGAAGCGCTACAGGAACAGCATCGAGAGCAACCTCAAGGTGCGAATGGTAGAAGACGCCTATACGGGAGCGCTGATCGCGAGGTATGCGGCCGATATGCCCGTGTGGGTCTTCTTGGAGGTCGTGTCGTTCGGCGCGTTGCTGGCGTTCTACTTGTTCTGCGCAGAACGGTGGAACGACGAGGAGATGCGCCAGGAGCACTATGCCATGAAAGGCGTTAAGGCGGTGCGCAACTGCTGCTCCCACGGAGCCTGCGTCGTCAACGGGTTCGATTCCGAGCACGATGCGGACACCCGCGCATCCAGCATCGCCTACGAATGGCTCGACTCAAAAGGTTTGGAGCGGAGCGGTGCCCGTAAGGCCAAGCTGCGCAACAGGAGGATCCAACAGCTCCTTGAAACGCTGGTCATGTTCGAGCGGATGGGTTGTGCGTCGTCTTCGCGGTATTCCGTGGATGATCTGCGCGGATTGAAGGGCTCTATCAGCGAGGTTTGCGAGAAGTATGGCGAGCAGAACGCTTTCGTGTCGTATCTCGGCTTTCTGGCGCGGCTCATTGACAAAAGCCTATGAGGATGCGAACATAATCGTACATGTCAAAGCCTTCGAGGCTTTGCAAGAGCCGGTCCTACTGGGACTGGCTCTATTTATATCTAGGCCTGTTCCAGGACCGCACCGAGATCGCTCGCGCAGGTTTCCACTATGCAGCGGACGGCGGCAAGTTCGGCGGCGGTTATCTGTGCGCTGTCGGCCTTGTCTTCGAGCATCGTCAGGAGCGACGCTGCGCCTTCCAGCTTCTCCGACGAGTGGACCACAACATTGACGAGCTCTCTAGGCGGGGCGTAATCTTCATTCGCTGCCATAGGGGCCACCTTTCCATTACGAAGGATTGGATGATGGTAGCCCCTAGGAATGTCAGATGAGAGGCATCCACCTCAGTTGTCACCCTGTGGGAACTGTACGTCAATTACCCAAACGGCAGATGCCCCTCGGTCCGGTAATTGACGTACGTATTCAATTTAGGGTGACATACCTATTATAAACTGCGCAACACCCGCTCGGAGAACGTGCATAGGTTAAGCAAACGCGCCTTGCGGTGAGTGTATGTCACATGAATCTGAACACCGCGCGGAACAGCCATCGGATGAACTTCACCGCCGTTCTCATGCTATTACCCTCCTTCCATACGGGTTGAAGCCGTCAGTGATGATCTGCTGGTGCGCATCCTCAAGCGGCAGCTGCGTCTCGGGTGCCTTGAATAGGGCGAATATCTTGAGGTAGCGTCCGTGGCGCTCCTCGCAAGCGGCGAGATAGCGCTGGTAGTGCTTGTCCTCTGCGCAGGCGGCGAGCACCCGTTCCTCTGGCGGCCGCTTGCCATCCACGGCCATCTGGGAGCGGATGACGCTGCGGCGCGTCTCGACCTTGCGCCACATCTTCGCGAACTCCGGGTCCGCCTGGGCAAGGCCTGCCATATCAAGCGGTTCGCCGTCGGCATCCAGGAGGTCCGGCGGGATGGGCTCGTCGGAGTACGCCGTGAGACCGCCCTCTCCTTCGAGCCAGCGAGCAAGGTTCTTGGCGAGCGTGGTGTCGTCGCCGTTGCGCATCCAGAAGCTCTTGGCGTAGGCGGCGTAGGCGTCGATGATCTGCTCGGGCGAGAAGCCCTGCGCCACGCGCCGCTTCCATGCGGTGAGGCAGTCCCGCTTGAACTTCAAGGAGGCGACGGGCTTGAGGGACATGGCGCAAAGGCGCTCGAAGGCCTCCGGGAACTCTCCCTTCCGATATTCCCTGAAACCTTTCTTTTGTCGCTTCGCTTTCTTGGTGCTTTCCTCGGGGGGACAAGAGAGGGGTTCTTTATCAGGTTCAAGGGTTTTATCGGATGAGTAATTTATAGGTGCCGATTCTCCAGATGTGGCTTTTCCAGATACGGGTTTTCCCGTTCTGGTGGCGACCTGGCCTTTTTCGGGCATATCGCTCGTCGCAGCAAGTTGAGCAGCGGATGTCTCGAACTCCACATTGGCGGGCGGTTCGCGCGTGAACGCCGAGAGGATTGCGTAGCCGTCCGCCTTGAGCTCCGCCGCTATCTGCGCGTGCATGGCCGGATCGTCGAGCGTGATCCAGGTGGCCTCTTCCGCCTTGAGGAAGCGGCCGTTCTCGCTGCGCTTGCGGGCGCGGATGATATAACCCGAAGATTCCAGCTCCTTTATCCCGGCTGACACGGCATCAGCACCGTCCCTCACGAGCGAGGCGAAGCCCTTGATGGTAAACACCCACTCGGGATTGTTCTCAAGGGAGCGAATCTGGCAGTAGATCCCCTTGGCCTTCGCCGAGAGGCCGTGATCGAAGAATATGGTGTTCTCCACGAAGGTGAAGGAGCCCTTGCCCCTGTGAATCACGTTGCCCATCAGGCACCGCCCTGTCTATCGCGGCGCGCCTCGGCCTGCTCAAGCAGCTCAAGGGCGCGCACGATGCGGCTCTCTATCTCGTCTTTGGTCGCGCTCGGCTTGAAGAAGCGGGCGATGCTCCTTTTGGGAATCTTGAACTGCTCGATTTGGTTGGGCTTCTCCTCCTCCATGATGGAGCGCACGAGGGCGGAAGTGAGCGCGCCCTCCTTGGAGTAGCGCTTCATCTTCAACGCCTGGGCATGCGAGGGCGTACACGCCTGCGCGCGGATGGCATCGAGCAGGTGCTCCTGCTCCTCGGCCGTGAGGAAGCTGACCTCGACAGCGGGAAGCATCTTCATACGCCCCTCGTCAACGAGGGCGAGGAGCTCCGGGGAGAGGAACGTCAAGCGTATGAAGCGCTGCACCTTGTCCTTGCTGACGCCCAGCTCCTCCGCCAGAATGTCCCGTGACTTCCTGCCGTCTGACTTGTGCGCAACTTGCGCACAAGTCAGGTCGGTGCGCCGCCCCTGGCGCTTCATCGCCTCAAGCCGCATCGAATAAGCGAACGCCCGCTCGCTCGGCAGGATGGTCTCCCTTTGTAGGTTCGAGTCCACCATGGCGATGGTGGCCTCCTCGTCGGTCATGGCGCGCACGATGCAGGGCACGCTCTCAAGCCCCGCCAGTTCCGCCGCGCGCTTCCGCCTGTGGCCGCTCACAAGCTCGTAGCGATCCGCATCCGACGCTCTCACGGTGAGGGGCACAAGTACGCCGTTCTCCCCGATGCTCTCCGCAAGCCGCTCCATCTCCTCGTCGTCCTTCACGTGGAAGGGATGGTCAGGGAAGGGGTCTATGAGCACGAGTTTTACTTCCGCGACACCCTCAAGGGCTGCGCCTTCGCGCTCGCTCTGGGACGTGAACAGCGCATCCACGGCGGGAAGGTCGATAGGTGCTCTCTTCCTAGCCACGGTCAAGCACCTCCTCCGCAAGCCTCTCGAAGGCATGAGCCACCTTGCCCTCGCCATCGTAGGAAAAGACGCTCATACCGGCTGCAGGGGCCTCCGCCGCCGAGACCGCACGGGGAATGACCGTATCGAACACCCTATAGGTGCTCCCGTACCGCTCGCGTATGGTCTCCTCGACCTCGTGCGCGAGGTTGTTGCGGCTGTCGGAGAGCGTGATGAGGATGCCCTCCACTTCGAGGGAGGGGTTGATCTGACGACGCACGCGCCCCACAGTCTTCAAGAGCCCCGTCATGGCAGAGGCGGGAAGGTATTCGGCCGACACAGGCACGAGCACACTGTCGGATGCGACGAAGGCATTTATCGGGATGATGCCCAGCGTGGGAGCGCAGTCGAAAATGATGAAGTCGTAGTCCGCCTTGAGCGGGGACATCCACATGTTCACAAGCTGCTCGCGGGACATCGCCATCAGAATGGGCATCTCCATCCCGGCAAGCTCGATGTTCGCGGGCATGAGGTCGATGCCCTCGTCGTGCGAGAGGGTGCCCTCGCGGGGGTCGAGGATGACGCCCTCGATCATCGCGTTCAGATGGTTGGCAAGGGTCGTCTCAAGCGCATCGGGGTCGTGCCAGCCGAGCGACTTGGTGAGGTCGCCCTGCGGGTCGGTGTCAACGAGCAGGACGCGCCGTCCGCTCCTAGCGAGCGCCATCCCCAAGCTAAGGGTGGTGGCCGTCTTGTCGGTGCCGCCTTTCTGGTTAGCAACGGCGATGGTTCTGCATGGCATGGTGCATGCACCTCCTTCTGCGGTTTCCCGCATCGGGAGGTCAGACCGGCTATTTCAGGAAAGCACACGGGTTTCGCAAACGCCCAAAAGACGGGATGGGCGCGGGATGGAGACGGGAAAAACAAGGGTTTCTCCACCCGATTCGGGAACATGCCCGTTTCGCTCGCTGCGCCAAATCATACGTTTCATCTGGTACAATTTTTTCAAACAAGAAAACTTGTTTTGCGGGCGAACAGTCGAGTTCACGTTTCCCAAGCTTGTATTCGCGGGTTCGAGTCCCGTCACCCGCTCCATCGATACCACGGTCCAAGCTTCGGCTTGGATTTTTCGTTTAAAGGCGAAAGGATGCGCTCATGATAGACGCAACGACGCCCCGGTTCAACACCTTCGTGTTCGACCTCGACGGCACACTGCTCGACACGCTACCCGACCTCGTGGTCCTCACGAATGCCGTGTTGCGCGAGTGCGGCTTTCCCGAGCGCACGTCCGCCGAGATCCTTAGCTATGTGGGCAACGGCGTGAAGGCGCTCATGTACCAGGCCGTTCCCCAGGATGCCGATGAGGAGGCTGTCGAGGCAGCCATGAGCCGTTGGAAAGAACTCTACCCGCAGTACGGGTATCGCCTGACCAAGGCCTATGCGGGCATTCCAGAGACGGTTGCCGAGCTCAAGCGCCGAGGCGCGCGGCTCGGCGTGCTGTCGAACAAGTTCGACGCGGGCGTCCAGGATGTCGTCGGGGCCTATCTGCCCGGCCTGTTCGCCGTGGCGCGCGGCGAGAGCGCCGATACCCCTCGCAAACCTGATCCGACAGGACTTCTGCGTACCATCGAGGAGCTGGGGTCGACGCCCGAGCGCACCGCCTACGTGGGCGACTCGACGGGCGATATAGCCGTGTCTCGCAACGCTGGCACCTATGCTGTGGCCGTCACGTGGGGTTATCACGGTGCTGAACGCCTTCGTGCGGCGTCGGCCGACCTGGTGATCGACGACCCGCGAGCGCTGCTCGACCTTTTGGGATAGCCGCCCACTGTCTCGGACTGTTTGGGAGGACTGCCGCTATGGTTAGAAAATCGACGGCGTTTGTCGTGGCGAGCTGGGTGCTCGTGGTGCTCTGCGCCGGCTTCATCTTCTTCATGTCGTCTAATACGGATACCGGTTTGAACGACGATCTGGGATTGTTCTCGCTCGTCTTCCAGGATCTGAAAGCTCTGCAGGCGCAGCTGCTCGGACCCGGGGTGGACGTGGTCTCGTCGACTGCCCACTTCTGCGAGTATGCGGTTTTCGGGGCGTTGCTGGCGAATGCCCTGCGCTGCCATATGCCCCTGCGCCGTGCTTGCCTCGTGGCGGTGGCCTGCGCCAGCCTGTACGGCGTGTCCGACGAGTTTCATCAACTGTTCGTGCCGGGGCGCATGTGCGATCCGATGGATTGGCTCGTAGACACCGCCGGTGCTGCGCTGGGATCGGGGTTGGCCTACCTCCAGCTTAGGAGGAGGCGGCGGGAAGGCGAAGAACGCTTGGGCAAGGAGCCGTTGCCGAAGAGGTGATAGCCGGAGAGGGAATGGTCAGCCAAGGCGCGTGTGGCGTTTTGGCATACTCTGCGTTGGCGGTTCGCCCGGATTGGTGAGCAGTTCTTGCGGTGTGGTTTCCAGAGCATCGGCCAAGCGGAGGATGACGGACAGGCGCGGGTCGGCTGTGCCGTTCTCTATGCGGTTGAGGAAGGGGCGTCCCACGCCCACCATGAGAGCGAACTTCTGCTTTGTGATCTTTGCTTGCTTGCGAAGGCGCGTGACATTGCGCCCGAGGATGACGGAAGTCTCGCTTCTGTTGTCCAAGGCTGCATGCTGTGAGCTCGCGGTCTGTCCGACGTTGTTCGCCATGTGGGAAAGCCTAGCCGCTCTCGCGCCTGGTACCGTAACCGCTGGAATACGATTTGGGGAATTATTGGAAAAGCGGGCATGGCTTGATCCGCTGTGTATCGTTTGTCCCTATAGCATGCCATTTTTATGGCGTTTCGCCCATCGATGATAGAATGTAAAGGTATATTGTGCGGTTTGCGCATACGACCTCGAACGATAGGGTTGAATCGTGAAGGGGCCGGTGCCGGAGGGAAAGCGGTGCCGCGCATGCCCGCCGGCTCTGCGTTTCGCCTGCAAGCGGTTGAGCCAAGGCTGTTGAGGAGAAGTACATGGCGTCACGAAACTCTCGCACCAACCGACCGGCTGCCCGCTCCTCGCGTGCACCGCAGTCAGCACGTGCTGTGCGCTCGGCGAAGGCGGCCCAGTCGGGCCGTATCGCCTCTCGTGGAACCGCCGAGCAGTTTTCTCGCAATCGCGGTGCGCAGCAGGCCAGCTCCTCTGCCTACCGTTCAGCCTACACGCCCGGAAGCCAGGGGCGCAGCGCCAACACCGCCTATTCCCGCCAGTCAGCCGCTAGCCAGTACTCTCGCAACAATCCCCAGTACTCCCGTAACGCGAACCGTCGCATGAGCCGCGGCAAGAAGGTGGCCATCGGCATTTTGGCTGCCGTTCTCGTAGCTGTCGTGGGTTGCGGCACCGCATTCGCCCTGTACGTCAACTCCATCAACAACGAGCTGGTCGGCGATATGACTTCCGAGGAGATGCAGGCCATCCAAGACGTGCTTGCTCCGAAGAAGAGCTTCGACGAGCCGTTCTACATGATGCTCGTGGGCTCGGACGAGCGTACCGGAAGCGACGAGGCCGGCGCGCGTTCCGACACGAACATTGTCGTGTACGTCGATCCCACGAGAAACCAAGCCAGCATCGTGTCCATTCCGCGCGACACCATGATCGACATCGACAACGTGGGTATCTCGAAGTTCAATGCCGCCTACAACTACGGTGGCGTGTCGTCCACCATCCGCGAGGCCAGCCAGCTGCTCGGGGTGGATATCTCCCACTATGCTGAGGTGAACTTCGAGAACATGGTGCAATTGGTCGACGCGGTGGGTGGCGTTGACGTGGAGGTGACGGAGCGCATCGACGACACGGATGCCGACAACACCACGGACAACCCGTATGGCCAGCGCATCATCATCGAGGAGGGCCTGCAGCATCTCAACGGCGAGCAGGCACTCGTGTTCGCGCGCAGCCGCGCCTTCGTCGACGGGGACTTCACGCGGACGGCCAATCAGCGCAAGCTCATCATGGCTCTGGTGAACAAGGTGCTCGACATGCCCGTCACCGATCTTCCCGGCGTTATTCAGGGTGCGGCGAAGTGCGTGACTACGGACTTGTCCGTTACCGATATCATCTCGCTGGCCGAGCAGTTCAAGGGCAAGGGAGACCTGACGGTGTACTCGGCCATGGCACCCACCGTGTTCATGGATCAGATGGTGGACGGCCAGTCGTTCGTGCTGAACGATCCCACTGCTACGAAGCAGATGATGGAGACGATAGAGGAGGGGGGCGACCCGAGCAACATCGTGGGCGTCAGCGGCTTGGGTCCCAGGGGCTATACCAGCGGGTCAGGATCGTCGGGCTACTCCAGCGCCAGCTCTACAGGTACGGGCAGCTCGGGATATTACGATGAGGAGTCGTATGACGATTACGATCCGTCCTACTAGCCGTGCTGCAACTCGGCTTCCTCGCAAAGCGGGCCGGATGGCGAATAGGGTGACGGTGGCTATTCCGCTTCCCCTGTCGACGCGGGATACGCTGCGCGGCACGAACGCCGATATCGTGCAGCCAAACCTTCTTCAACGCCCGTTTCCCCATAAGAGAAGCGGGCGCTTTCGTGTAACGGAACGCAAGCACTTGCGCGTCAACCTTGTTTTTTGCCCTGGCCGAGAACATGCTATCGAATTCGGGAATGCCCTCGAACACGTGCGCTCGCGTGAAAGCAAGGAATTCTGACCTGATGGCCGAGCCAACCGAAACCAAGCACGAAAATCGGCCGCGCCGCTGGCGTCGGCTTGGGTCGCCGCGCACGTTCGCCGTCCTCGCCGCGTCCATCCTCATCGTGGGCGCTATCATCTACGGCGTGTTCATCGCATACTCGGTCTCGTTGGGCGAGGAGTTCAACAAGATGTCGGCCGAAGGTATGAACGATTTCACCACGGCGCAGAAAATCGAGTCCGAATCGTCCATCGACGAGATTCGCAATACCGTGCTCACCATTCGGACGTTGGCAGAATCACCCGATATCGACCCTGAAGGCGAGGTGTTCACCGATTTTCTTAACTCATGGAACGAACGCGCGACTTTCGGTGTGACCTACGTATCCATCGCCTCGCTCGAAGAGGGCGTTGTCGAGTCGAATCGGAAAGAGAGCGACCTCGAGATCTTGAGAAGGCTCAAGGCCGGCGAGAGCGTCGTGTCGGACGTGCGCAAGTCTCATCGGCTTAACGGATTCTTTTACAGCATAGCCGAACCGGTGGTAAAGGAGGGCGTGGTCGTCGGCGTGCTTCGCAGTATCGTCGACGCTCATAGTCTCATCGATACGACCCAGATCAAATCGTCGGTTACGCTGCTGGGTTCCGTGCTCATGAAAGGCGATGGCACCATTATCGTCGACTCCGAGAAGTCGGAGCTCTACGACGGGTTGAACCTGTACGAGGTGTTGCGCAACCAAGGGTATGCGGACGCTATCGTGAGCAAGATGCAGGAGAACGTGGAGAACGATAGCGATGTGGCCACCCTTGCTATTGGCAAGCGCGATGGCAAGACGACTTTCTTCACTTCCGTACGTCTCAATGAGAACGATTGGACTATCGTGAACTTTACCGAGGAGAATACGATAGCCGAGCATTCCCAGGTCATCCTGCACGACACGGTAGTGGCGGGAACGGTTCTCGTCATCATCAGCACCATAGCCTGTGTCGCGGTTGCCCTGGTCATAGGACGCTTCCGTCGTCGCGCGCTCCGCGGGGCCGAACGCTATGCCGTGCTTGCGGAGTTCTCGGATACGGTATTGTTCGAGTACTCGTACGGCGATGACGTTTTGGAATTGACCCCGAACGCGCGCAGCGTGTTCTCACTCGACAGCCTACGACGCGAACACTATTTGGAGCGCGGAATCCCGCTCGTCGATTTCCACGAAGAGGACGTTTCGCTGGTTGAGGAGATTCTCGAGCACCCCGCACCGTCGGGCGAGGCTCGGCGGGCTACCGTGCGCGCATGCACGCTGACCGGCGAGTACCGCTGGTTTTCCATCAAGTGCCGCTACCTGTACGAAGGGCAGGAGCCCTACGCCGCAGTGGGGAAGATGGTCGACATAACGCAGCAGCGCGCCTTGGAGGAGCAGTTGGTACGCCGATCGCAGATAGACGGTTTGACGAAGGCGCTCAACAAGGTAACGGCCGAAGAGAAGATAACCGCATCGCTTGCCGCGCATGATCGCGGCCTGCTGTTCATGATAGACGTCGATGACTTCAAACAGATCAACGATCGCAACGGGCACCGTGTGGGCGACCAGGTGCTTGCCGCCATCGCCCGCGCTCTGTTCGACGTGTTCCGTTGCGATGATCCGGTTGGGCGTATCGGCGGGGACGAGTTCGTGGCGTTCGTGCGCGATGTCGACGAAGCCGATGTGGTCGACGCCAAACGGCATGCGTTGCGCGATCATGCCGAAGCCATCACGAGGGACTTGGGTGTATCGGTTTCCCTGAGCATCGGGGTGGCGCGCTATCCGCACGACGGTACGAACTATCAGGAGTTGTTCGATGCTGCCGATCATGCGATGTACCGAGAGAAGCAGGAGCGCGACGATAAATAAGCAACAGCCCCCGGTTCGAAGTCGAACCGGGGGCTGTTGGCAAAGAGGGCCGAATTCGCTGTACCGACCAGGCTGCTAAGCTATAGGTGCGGCCGTGGAGTAGCCGTTCGGATTCTGCGACTGCCAGCGCCAGCTGTCGGCGCACATGCGATCGAGGTCGTACTCGGCGATCCAGCCCAGCTCGTCGCGGGCCTTGTCGCAGGCGGCGTAGTTCTCGGCGATGTCGCCTGCGCGCCGCGGCTTCACCTCGTAGGGCAGCTCCTTGCCGCAGGCGCGCTCGAACGCGTGCACGACGTCGAGCACGCTCGAGCCCGTGCCGGTACCCAGGTTGAAGATGCCCACGCCGCGCCGGGTTCCGTCGTCGGCCGGCTCGCCGGCGATGGTGCCGAGCGTGTTGGCCGCACCGGTGCCCACCTTGCCGCCCATCCAGTCGAGGGCCGCTACATGGCCGCGCGCGAGGTCGACCACGTGGATATAGTCGCGCACGCCCGTGCCGTCCGGGGTGGGATAGTCGTCGCCGAACACGCCAACGCACGCCAACTTGCCCACGGCAACCTGCGCCACGTAGGGCAGCAAATTGTTCGGGATTCCCTTCGGATCCTCGCCGATGAGCCCGCTTTCATGCGCTCCGATGGGGTTGAAGTAGCGCAGCAGCACGACGTTCCACTCGCTGTCTCCTACATACAGGTCGGTGAGCACCTGCTCCAGCATGCTCTTCGTCTGGCCGTAGGGGTTCGTGGCATCGTGTTTCGGGCAGTTCTCGGTGATGGGGATGAACTCGGGCTCGCCGTACACCGTGGCGCTCGACGAGAACACGAGGTTCTTGCATCCATGATCGCGCGCCGCCTCGCACAGCACGAGGGTGCCCGCCACGTTGTTCCAGTAGTATTCAAGCGGCTTCTGCACGCTCTCGCCCACGGCCTTGAAGCCGGCGAAGTGGATGATGGCGTCGATGTCGTTCTCGGTGAAAACGCGGTCGAGCGCCTCACGGTCGAGGATGCTGGCCTCGTAGAACGCCAGACGGTCGTCGTCGATGCCGGTGATGGTGCGGACGCGGTCGAGCGCAACCTCGCTCGAGTTGCTCAGGTCGTCCAGGACGACCACGCGGTACCCCCGGTTCAGCAGCTCGACGCACGTATGGCTGCCGATGAATCCGGCACCTCCCGTGACCAGCACGCAGGTATCCGAGGGTCCCTTAGCAAGGCTTTTGTTCGCCATGGTCTTCTCGCTTTCGTTTCCGGCGGCCGCCGCGCCGCGCACGAACTTTTCTCTTACGGCTATTGTACCGGCGATGGCGTACCGCTGGATGATTTCGTCGAAAGCAACATGAGTGGCGAAGAGAAGCCCGGGGGTGGCTCCCCGGCGATCGGTAATTTATACAAAGATAAAGATATTCTTGACAAAGTATAATAACGTGGATAATATAGTTGGCGAGCAAGAGAAAAACTCCTCCACTCTTCTCTCTCCACTCGTCCAGATCGAGGCCGCTCCCCCCGCGGCCTCGATCTGCATTATCGTTCTTGCGCACGAGCAGATCCCCTCTTGGCTTGCACGTTGTCCTTGGCCCATCATCCTGCCGGTGTTCCATCATTGGATTGCCCTTCAACCCATTTCGACCTGCTTAACCCCTGATTGGGGCACATTCTCCGGGCGGTGTTTCACGTGAAACACCGCCCGGAGAAGCGAATTCGTGCTAATTATTTCGCTGCTCTGTCGGTGATGATCCTGCATCGTTTTCGCGAGCCTTGGTGATGAGCCTTATAATGAGTGGAAATACGGACGGGCGTGCGCCTGCCCGCAACCGAGGCTTCCCGTGTGGAAAGGACTACCTGTGGCAGACATACACTTCGGCACCGATGGATGGCGCGCCATCATCGGTGAAGATTTCACAGATGACAACCTGGTGCGCGTCGTGGATGCGGCAGCGCGCATCTTCAAGGAGGATGCCGTCTCCGCCGGGCGCCCGGCGGATGCTCCCGGCACCCTCATCGTGGGCCACGATTGCCGCCGGGACGCGCATGCGTATGCCCGCCTTGCGGCCGAGGTCGCGGCGGCGCACGGTTTCCGCACGCTGCTCACGCAGGACTACTGCCCCACGCCGACGCTCTGCTGGTCGGTGGCGCAGGATGCCGATGCCGTGGGCGGCATCATGCTCACCAGCAGCCACAACCCGGCCGAGTACCTGGGCGTGAAGCTGCGCATGGCCGACGGCGGCGCGGCGGGCAAGGAGTTCACCGACCGCGTGGAGGCCGTGCTGCCCGGTGCCGCTACCGTGGAGCACGGCACTTGCGAGGAGGCCGACCTCATGACCGCCTACCTCGACGCCCTTAAGCAGCGTGTGGACGTAGAGGCCATACGCGACGCCCACCTGCGCGTGGTGGTGGACCCGCTCTACGGCGCGGGCCGCTGCTACCTGGCCGACCTGCTGCGCGATCTGGGCGTGGAGGTGTGCGAGATCAACAACGCGGAGGATCCGACCTTCGACGGCCTGCATCCCGAGCCCATTCCGCCTTGGGTCGACCGCTGCATTGCGAAGGTGCCCGAGATGGGCTATGACGCCGGCTTCATCAACGACGGCGATGCCGACCGCATCGGCGCAGTGGACGAGCACGGCACCTTCGTCAACCCGCACCGCATTATCACGCTGCTCGTGTCGCACTTGGCCGAGGACAAGGGCCAGCACGGCCGGGTCGTGTCCACCATAACCGCGTCCGCCATGCTCGCCCGCCAGTGCAAGCGCCTGGGCCTGGAGCTCACCAGCACGCCGGTCGGCTTCAAGTGGATCTATGCCGAGATGGAGAAGGGCGACGTCATGCTGGGCGGCGAGGAGTCCGGCGGCATCGGCATCCCCACGCACGTCATGGAGCGCGATGGCCTGCTCATGGCCCTGCTGCTGGCAGAGACCATGGCGCAGCGCGGCATGAGCCTGGGCCAGCTGGTGGACGACATGTTCCAGAAAGTGGGCAAGCTGGAGTTCGAGCGCCGCGGCCTCTCCATCACGGAGGACCAGATGGCGCGCTTCCGCGCGAACGTCGTGCCGGATTATGCGCCCGACGAGGTATGCGGGAAGAAGGTCGTGGACGTCGACCGTCGCGACGGCGTGAAGTTCTACCTTGAAGGCGATGCCTGGGTTATGATGCGCCCCTCCGGAACCGAGCCGCTCGTGCGCGTGTACGCCGAGGCCGAGACGGTGGACGAGGTGCATGCGCTGCTGGATGCCGCGGAAGCCGTGGTGAGGGCGTAGCTAGCGCTCACCGTACCGCGGCAGCTTCTTGAGCAGAGCCCAGGCGGCCTGCTTGCTCTGCGCGTCGTCCAGCATATGCTCGAACGACTTGAACGACACGGCGTCTCGCCCGAACAGGCGGCAGGCGCCGTCGAGGGGAACTTCCTGAAGATATGCGGCGCCGAGTGCCCGAGCGGCCTCGGCGTCCGCTGCCACAACGACCAGCGGATCTAATCCTTCCAGCAGCAGAAACAGCGCCTGGCCGTCGAGTTCTGCCTCTCCGGCAACCTCGTGATCGGCAGTTCTCTCCTTGTCAGTTCCGCTTTCTTCGGTGCCCGGGGCCTTCCCGGCTGCGCTTTCCGACCGCAGGGCGACGTACGTGCAGCACGCGCGCCCGTATCCGAGCGCCGCGGCCGAGTTCTCGAGCGCGCTCCGCGCTGCGTCGCCGAGCCGGGCCGCGCTCGCCACGCACACGACGCCCGTCCGCGCGCCATCGAGGTAGGGCGAGAACAGCTCCCACATCTCTTCGAGCGCTACCTCGTACATGTTACCATTTGCGGAATTTTTCACACTGTCCCTTGCGGTCGCCGGGCGTTCCACGTATAACGATCATGATAACAAGAACCGACGGCAACGGCGAGGCGCCCTTCGGCGCGCGCCGCGAAACGATACAGGAGGCAGCCTTATGTGCACCAACGGAGTGAATACCGGACAGCTCGAGCAGATGATCGAGCAGGTCGACGACCACGTGAAGCTGGAGCGCCGCTGGGCGCACACGCTGGGGCATCTGGCGGGCGACGCCGGCTTCGCCACCGTGTCCGAGAAGATGCATGCTGCCCAGGCGTTGCTCGATGACGTGCGTGCGCTGCTCGGCGAGGCGAAGGACGCCCTCGAGGACGACGCCGCAGCAGCCAGCAACGTCACCGTCAACCTGGTCTAGGGCACGTCGATGAGCAACGATCTGATGCGGTTCTCGGTGGCTATGCCCGAGGACCTGCTCGTGCGCTTCGACCGGCTCGTTGCCCGCCGCGGACTGGCCAAGAACCGCAGCGAGGTCGTGCGCGACCTCGTGCGCGATGCGCTGGTGGAAGAGGAATGCTCCACGCCGGGCGCCGAGGTCATGGGCACGCTCACCATCGTGTTCGACCACCATGCCAGCGACCTGCAGGAGAAGCTGCATGCCATCCAGCACGAATACTTCGAGTCCATCGTGTCCTCGATGCACGTGCACCTCGACGAGCACAACTGCCTCGAGGTCATCGTGCTGCGCGGCGAAACGGGGCTCGTGCAGGATATCGCGAACCTCATCTTGGGTACGAAGGGCGTGAAGAACGGGCGCCTCGTAGTTACGACCACAGGACAGTATATATAGGTAGAAGGCCCGTCGGCTCGTTGGCGGTCGAAAGCAGGAGGGTTTCAAGCGCCGCGGAAACCTCCCTTTACGAGCCGGGTCGAAGATGTTTCACTTAAACCTTCGTTTGTATGGACGAATCGAGGCAAGGAGCGTTATGGATAGCACGGTGATGTTGGGACACGGAAGCGGCGGTACGATGATGAAACGCATCATCGACGACGTGTTCTTCGCTGCCTACGCGGGTGACGAGCTGCTGCGCGGCGACGATGCCGCCGTGCTGCCCGCGCCGGCGCCGGGCGAGCGGCTGGCATTCTCCACGGACAGCTTCGTGGTGACGCCTCATTTCTTTCCTGGCGGCGACATCGGTCGGCTCGCCGTGTGCGGCACGGTGAACGATGTGGCCACGAGCGGCGCGACACCCCGCTACCTGAGCGTGGGTTTCGTTCTGGAAGAGGGTTTCCCCATCGACGATCTCAGGCGCATCTGCAACTCCATGGCGGAGTGCGCCCGTGAGGCGGGCGTGGCGCTGGTGACGGGCGATACGAAGGTGGTCAACCGTGGCCATGGCGACGGCGTGTTCATCAACACGAGCGGCGTGGGAACGCTGGCGCCGGACGTGGAACTGGGCGGCGCTCGGTGTCGCCCGGGCGACAAGGTGCTGGTCACTGGAACGCTGGGCGACCACGGCATCACCATCATGAGCTGCCGCGAGTCTCTGTCGTTCTCGGCCGACCTTGAAAGCGATGCCGCCCCGCTCAACCATCTCATCGCCGACGTGCTGGCGGCCGCCCCCCATACGCGCTGCTTCCGCGACCCCACGCGCGGCGGCCTGGCCTCCACGCTGAACGAGCTTGCCGCGCAGTCGGACACCGACATCACCGTGGAGGAGGATGCCGTGCCGGTGAAACCGGCCGTGCTGGGCGCCTGCGAGATGCTGGGCTACGATCCGCTGCAGGTGGCGAACGAGGGCAAGATGGTATGCGTGGTGGCGCCCGACGAGGCCGACGCCGCGCTCGCCGCCATGCGCGCGAACCGCTACGGCGCGGATGCTGCGATCATCGGCGAGGTGGCTGCAGCGCAGCCCGAGCGCGGCCCCAAGGTGTTCCTGCGCACGGCGTTCGGAGGCACGCGCATCCTCGACATGCTCGTAGGCGAGCAGCTGCCCCGGATCTGCTAGAGTCGGCTGGCGGATCCGAGGTCCCGCGGAGAGTATTCTACGCATGCCGAGGGCTCCTGTGCGGAGGCCCCTCGGCATGCGGGCGCCGCTTCCGGGCGGAAGTCCCGCATCCTTCGCGTGCCCCTCGTTGTCGCCTGCGCACGCGCAAGCGCGCCATCTTCACGCTGCCCGAGCGCACGCCAAGCATCCATGAAAGAATTCGTACCGTACCCTGAAAAATCGCCGATTTTTCTTGCATTTGCATAGAACCATGGTATCTTGCGGGCAGTAAGTTTTTGGGGAAGTTGCCCGTGTGCTCGCGGGTCTTTTGGACGAGAAGGAGAATGACATGTCTCACCCGGTTATCGATGCCGATGAGTGCATTGGCTGTGGCATCTGCGTCGACGCCTGCCCGCAGGAAGTGCTCGAGGTTGTTGGCGGCAAGGCCGACGTCGTGAACGAGGATGCTTGCATCGCGTGCGGCGACTGCGTCGAGGAGTGCCCCATGGGCGCTATCCCGGAGGTCGTCGAGGACTAACGCCTCGCAAGCGATCCCCGTACCGGATCAACCGGCCCCCGCATCTGTGGAAGCAGATGCGGGGGCTTTTGCTTTTTCGGGATAACCTGCAAAGGTGCTCGGTGGGTGCCCGAAAAACGAAACGAGAATTCCGTCTGCGGCGTGCGCCGCCCAATAAGGACGCGCGCAGTTGCTCGCATAATAGCGCACAAATGTTTCACGTGAAACATTGTCCGACGCTTACCCCTTCCCTGCGCCGCCGCCCTCTGTCTCTCCATTGACCGCACACATTCGATCCTATTGGGGCATCGTGCGGGAAACGAACGAATGCAGGGGCCGTAACGCTCTTGTCTCAGCCGTCTCGTTGCCTTCCGTATGAGTATAGTGTGCATTGTTACAAAACATCAACAGCAACTTATGATATAACTTGACAACGTAAGACTTAGATTATATAGTGCAAAACGTCGAAAGAAGATTGAGCGGCAAAGAGCACCCGTTCGCCGCCCGATGTTCGTACGGCGAATGGGTGCGCGGTTGCGCACCTCTTTGCATAGAAGGCGAACCTCAGAGCACGACCCGGCACGAACCAGCACGACCCAACAAGGTAACAACTCCAACAGAGAGGAACGATAATGGCTAAGATTCTCGGCATCGACCTGGGCACCACGAACTCCGCCATGGCGGTCATGGAGGGCTCGGAGCCCGAAATCCTCGTGAACGCGGAAGGCGACCGCACCACACCGTCCGTCGAGGGCTTCCGCAAGGACGGCGAGCGCGTCGTCGGCAAGGCCGCGAAGAACCAGGCGGTCACCAACCCGGAGAACACCGTGTCCTCCGTGAAGCGCTTCATCGGCCGCTCCTACGACGAGACTCCCGAAGAGCGCAAGACCGTGAGCTACAAGCTGCAGAAGGGCAAGGACGGCCGCGCGGTCGTCGACATCGACGGCAAGGACTACACCCCGGAGGAAATCTCCGCCATGGTGCTCCAGAAGCTTAAGAACGACGCCGAGAAGCAGCTGGGCGCGCCGGTCACACAGGCCGTCATCACGGTGCCCGCGTACTTCAACGACGCGCAGCGCCAGGCCACGAAGGACGCCGGCAAGATCGCCGGTCTCGAGGTGCTCCGCATCATCAACGAGCCCACGGCCGCGGCGCTGGCCTACGGCTTGGACAAGACGAACAAGGACGAGAAGATCCTCGTGTTCGACCTGGGCGGCGGCACGTTCGACGTGTCCATCCTGGAGCTCGGCGACGGCGTGTTCGAGGTTGCGGCCACCGCAGGCGACAACCACCTGGGCGGCGACGACTGGGACCAGCGCATCATCGACTGGATGGCCGACAAGTTCAAGGCCGAGAACGGCATCGACCTGCGCCAGGACAAGATGGCCCTGCAGCGCCTGAAGGAAGCCGCCGAGAAGGCGAAGATGGAGCTGTCCTCCACCACCCAGGCCAACATCAACCTGCCCTTCATCACGGCCGACGCCTCCGGCCCGAAGCACCTGGACTACACGCTGACGCGCGCCGAGTTCGAGCGCATCACGAAGGACCTGCTCGACCGTGTGAAGAAGCCTGTTGAGCAGGCGCTCAAGGACGCGGGCCTCAAGGCCGGCGACATCGACGAGGTCATCCTCGTGGGCGGTTCCACCCGCATGCCCGCCGTGCAGGACATCGTGAAGAAGCTCACCGGCAAGGAGCCGAACATGTCCGTGAACCCGGACGAGGTCGTGGCCATGGGCGCGGCCGTCCAGGGCGGCGTGCTGGCCGGCGACGTGGAGGGCATCCTGCTGCTCGACGTGACCCCGCTGTCGCTGGGCGTGGAGACGATGGGCGGCGTCATGACGAAGATGATCGACCGCAACACCACCATCCCCACCCGCAAGACGGAGATCTACTCCACGGCGGCCGACAACCAGACGTCCGTCGAGGTGCATGTGCTGCAGGGCGAGCGTCAGATGGCCCACGACAACAAGACGCTCGGCAAGTTCCAGCTGTCCGGCATCCCGGCCGCGCGCCGCGGCGTGCCGCAGATCGAGGTCACGTTCGATATCGACGCCAACGGCATCGTGAACGTGTCGGCGAAGGACCTGGGCACCGGCAAGCAGCAGCAGATCACCATCTCCGGCTCCACCGCGTTGAACGACGACGAGGTCGAGCGCATGGTGAAGGACGCCGAGCTGCACGCCGAGGAGGACAAGAAGCGCAAGGAAGAGGTCGAGGTCCGCAACAACTGCGACGCGCTGGTGAACGCCACCGAGCAGACGCTCGCCGAGGTGGGCGACAAGGCACCGGCCGACGTGAAGTCCGCTGCCGAGGAGGCCATCAACGAGGCCAAGAGCGCGCTCGAGGGCTCCGACCTCGACGCCATCAAGGCCGCGACCGAGAAGATGCAGCAGGCGGGCTACAAGCTGGCCGAGGTCGTGTACTCCACGCAGGGCGCGGATGCCGGCGCGCAGGCTGTTGCGGCCGAGTCCACGCCGGCCGACGACACCATCGAGGCCGACTACGAGGTTGTCGACGAGAACGACGGCAAGGAAGGGAAGTAACCGCCATGGCCAAGCCGAGCACACCCCCGTCCGGGCGCCCGGCGCAGGGCGCTGGCAGGAACATCCCCATCGAGGACACGCGCGGGGCGGCCGGGGATTCCCAGCCCTCCGCGAACCAGGCCGACGCGGTCACCGGCTCTGCTGCCCCCTCCCCAGAGCCCGGTGCCACCGCCGCGTCGTCCGACCCGAAGGGATCGGCCGCCGGCAGCGATGCCGACCGTATCGTCGCAGAGGCCGAGGCGGCCCTGGAAGGCGAGCCTGCAGAGGCCGCGCCCACTGACAGCGAGCAGGTGGCTGCCGCGAAGGCCGAGGCCCAGGAGTGGCAGGACAAGTTCCTGCGGCTGCACGCCGAATGGGACACGTACCGCCGTCGTACGACGGAGCAGCGCGAGGTCGAGAAGGCCCGCGCGACCGAGAAGCTGGTGTCGAGCCTGCTTCCCGTGCTGGACGACTTCGAGCGCACCATCGATTACGCGACGAAGAACGGCGAGCAGGGGCTGCTGGACGGTGTGAGCGCCGTGCACACGAAGATGGTCGACGTGCTGAAGAAGGACGGCGTGGAGGTCATCGACCCGCAGGGCGAGGCATTCGACGCGCTCGAGGCTCAGGCCGTCGCCACGGTGGACGACGCGAACGTGCCCGACGAGACGGTGGCCGAGGTCTATCAGAAAGGTTACAAGATGGGATCGAAAGTCTTGCGACCAGCGATGGTGACCGTGACCAGCGGCGGCCCGAAACGCGAGAAAGCGCCTGACGAGGGCACAAAAGACAAGAAATAGCGGCAGGTGGAAGCGGGCGGATTCAAGGCCCGCTTCTGCTTGATACGAGATAGAACGAAAGGTGGTGGAGCATGGCAGCGACTCCCGACTACTATAAAACGCTCGGCGTTGCGCGCAACGCCACGGCTGACGAGATAAAGAAGGCGTTCCGCAAGCTCGCGCGCAAGCACCACCCCGACACGGGCGGCGACGAGGCGAAGTTCAAGGAGCTCAACGAAGCGTACGAGGTGCTGTCCGACGACAAGAAGCGCAAGTTGTACGACCAGTACGGGACCGCGAACGAGAACCAGATCCCGCATGGCTGGGGCGGTGGCGGCAACGTGAACGTCGAGGACATCTTCGGCGGAGCCGGAGCCGGCGCCGGCGGGTTCGGCAGCTGGGCCGACATCCTTGAGAGCATCCGCCACGGCGACGGCGCCTTCGGAAGCGATTGGGACTTCGGCGACCTGTCCGGCTTCGGCGGCGGCGCGCGCCAGCCACGGCCCCGCAAGGGCCAGGACATGAACGTGACGCTGAACGTGTCGTTCGACGAGGCGTTCAAGGGCGCAGAAAAGCTCGTGACCGTGCGCGTGCCCGGACGGGCCGACAAGGAAACGCTCACGGTGAAGATACCGGCCGGCGCTGTGGATGGCGGCCGCCTGCGCTTCAAGGGCAAGGGCGGTCCCGGCGAGAACGGCGGCGCGGCGGGCGACCTGCTGATCACGACGAAGATCGACGAGCACCCCTACTACTCTCGGAAGGGGGCCGACGTGGAGGTGAACGTGCCCGTGACCGTGGCCGAGGCGGCGCTGGGCGCCAGCGTCGTCGTGCCCGCACCCGACGGCACGAAGGTGCGCGTCCGCGTGCCCGCCGGCACGCAGGATGAGACGGTGCTCAACATCAAGGGCAAGGGCGCCCCGCGCGTGAAGGGCGAGGGCACCGGTGACCTGAAGGTGAAGATAGACGTGCAGGTGCCGAAGGCCATGAACGACGGCCAGAAGAAGGCCATGGAGGACTTCCTTGCGGCAACCACGGACGACGTGAGGAGCTGGCAATGACCGACCGTACCGACCGCAACCGCCCGCTCTACATGATAAGCGTGGCCGCCCAGCTTGCCGGCGTGCATCCGCAGACGTTGCGCACCTACGAGCAGAAGGGCCTCGTCACGCCGCAGCGCACGAGCGGCAACACGCGCATGTACTCGCAGGCCGACATCGAGCGGCTGGAGCTCATCAACGAGCTCACCGGCGAGGGCATCAACCTGGCCGGCGTCATCCGCATCCTGGACTTGCAGGGGCGGCTGGACGAGCGCGACAACGAGCTGGACGACCTGCACAAACGCGTGCGCCGATTGGCCGATCGCGTGCACGAGCTGGAAACGCGCGAGAGCGTGAACTCGCTCGTGCGGGCATCCGACATGCCCACGGCGCTGCGGCGCCTTCCCTGACCTTGCATTCTCGGCTTTTGCCATTGGACGAAAGCGAAGGAGGAACGAACCTATGAACATGGGCAACCTGAACAAACTGGCCCTGACCGCCCAGGAGGCGTTGCAGCAGACCATCACCATCGCCTCCGAGAACGAAGCATCCCAAGCAGAGCCCATCCACATGTTGAAGGCCCTGCTCGAATCGAAGGAGAACAACCTTTCGGCCATCATCAAGCGCATCGGCGCCGAGCCGTTCCAGCTGCTGGCCAACGTGGACGACGAGATCCTGCGCATGCCGAAGGTGAGCGCGAGCGGTCCCATGATGATGAGCGGCGTGCCGGGCCCGGCGCTCATGGGGCTCATCGACAGCGCCGTGAAGATAGCCGAGAAGCTGGGCGACAGCTACGCCACGAGCGAACATCTGCTCATCGCGCTGGCCGAGGAAAAGGGCGCCGCCGGTAAGATACTCAACGCCGCCGGCATCACGCGCAAGACCATCGAGGCGGCCTACGAGGAGCTGCGCGGCGACACCCGCGTGACCGACCAGCAGAACAAGGTGCAGTTCGAGGCGCTGGAGCAGTATGGACAGAACCTCACCCAGCAGGCCCGCGAGGGCAAGCTGGACCCGGTCATCGGCCGCGCCGAGGAGATCCGCCGCACCATCCAGGTGCTGTCACGCCGCACGAAGAACAACCCCGTGCTCATCGGCGAGCCCGGCACCGGCAAGACGGCCATCGTGGAGGGCCTGGCCCAGCGCATCGTCGACGGCGACGTGCCCTCCTCGCTGAAGGACCGCGACATCATCGCCCTTGACCTGCCGGCGATGCTGGCCGGCGCTAAATACCGCGGCGAGTTCGAGGACCGCCTGAAGGCCGTGCTGCGCGAGGTGAAGCAGAGCGAGGGGCAGATCATCCTGTTCATCGATGAGCTGCACACCATCGTGGGCGCCGGTTCCACCGGCGACAGCTCCATGGACGCCGGCAACATGCTCAAGCCTGCGCTCGCCCGCGGCGAGCTGCACGCCATCGGCGCCACGACGCTCGACGAGTACCGCAAGTACATCGAGAAGGACGCCGCGCTGGAGCGCCGCTTCCAGCCGGTGTTGGTCACGGAGCCCACGGTGGAGGACACCATTGCCATCCTGCGCGGCCTGAAGGAGAAGTACGAGATTCACCACGGCGTGCGCATCACCGACAGCGCCATCGTGGCCGCGGCCGAGCTCTCGAACCGCTACATCTCCGATCGCTTCCTGCCCGACAAGGCCATCGACCTCATGGACGAGGCCGCCAGCCGTCTGCGCATCGAGATCGACTCCATGCCCGAGGAGGTTGACGCCGCCGACCGCAAGCTCACCCAGATGCAGATCGAGGAGCAGGCGCTCATGAAGGAGACCGACGAGGCCTCCAAGGAGCGCCTGGAGGTGCTGCGCCGCGACATCGCCGCCGCCCAGGAGGACCTCGACAAGCGCAAGGCCGAGTGGCAGAACGAGAAGGATGCCATCGTGAACGTGCAGGAGCTCAAGAGCGAGCTCGAGGGCGCCCAGCTCGAAGAGGAGCGCGCCACGCGCGAGGGCGACTTGGTGAAGGCGTCCGAGATCCGCTATGCCCGCATCCCCGACCTGCAGCGCCGCCTGCACGACGCCGAAGAGGCGTTGAATGTGAAGCAGCAGGACGGCGCCATCTTGAAGGAGGAGGTGTCCGACGACGAGATAGCCGAGGTCGTGTCCACGTGGACGGGCATCCCCGTGCAGAAGATGATGCAGGGCGAGATGGCGAAGCTCGTTGACCTGGAGGAGAAGCTGCACGAGCGCGTGGTGGGCCAGGACGAGGCCGTGTCCTCGGTGGCCGGCGCCATCCGCCGCAACCGCGCCGGGCTCTCCGACCCCGATCGCCCCATCGGCTCCTTCCTGTTCCTGGGACCCACCGGCGTGGGCAAGACGGAGCTGGCGAAGGCGCTGGCCGAGTACCTGTTCGACAGCGAGCGCGCCATGGTGCGCATCGATATGTCCGAGTACATGGAGAAGTTCAGCGTGCAGCGCCTCATCGGCGCGCCTCCGGGCTACGTGGGCTACGACGAGGGCGGCCAGCTGACCGAGGCCGTGCGCCGCAAGCCGTATTCCGTGGTGCTGTTGGACGAGATCGAGAAGGCGCACCCGGACGTGTTCAACATCCTGCTGCAGGTGCTCGACGACGGCCGCCTGACCGACGGCCAGGGCCGCGTGGTGAGTTTCAAGAACGCCATCATCATTATGACGTCGAACGTGGGCTCGCAGTTCATCCGCGAGTTCGCCGAGCACGGCGACGAGAAGGCCATGAAGCAGGCCATCGACGGGGCCCTGCGCGCCACGTTCCGCCCCGAGTTCATCAACCGCATCGACGACGTGGTGGTGTTCAACGCACTGAACATGACGAACATCGAGCCCATCGTGGACCTGCAGCTGGAAGAGGTGCGCGACCGCCTGGCCGACCGCCGCGTCACGCTCGACGTGACCCCTGCGGCCATGGAGCACCTGTCCATCGACGGCTACGACCCCATCTTCGGCGCGCGTCCCCTGAAGCGCCTCATCCAGCGTGAGATCGTGGACCGTATTGCCCAGAAGGTGGTGGAGGGCCAGCTGCGCGACCGCAGCCACGTGCTCATCGACATCGATGCCGACGGCAACTACGAGTGCACCGTCGAGGCCCCGCTGGAGCTCGATGCCACCGCTTTGGACGACCTGCTGTTGGAGAAGTAGCCGTTGTCCGCTTAGGAGCCTCGTGTCCCAGCGGTGAGCGAAAAAGACTTGAAACGACCCGTCCGCCAGCTGCGCGGCGGGTCGTTTTGCGTCTTGCGACGTTTGTGCGGTTTTTCGGGAGCGGTGCGGCCCGGCGCCATCCTTTACCTCGATTTGATCTTCGTGCTGCACGGTTCTGCTACCGTGGTCCCAACGTTTGCAACGATTCTCGCCGCGCCGAGGTGCGGGGCGACCTTCGAAAGGCGGCATTCATGGGCATGTTCTCGTTCAGCAGCAAGAAGAAGCGCAAGTACGGCCAGGGCGGCAGCACCCAGTACCAGCAGAAGGGCTTCCTGTCCGGTCTGGGCTTCGGCTCGTTCAGCAGCTCCGACCGTCGCAAGGCGGCTTACCGCCAACAGGAGTACGGCCAGCATCCGGCGCAGGTGCAGGCGCACCAGCAGCCTGGCCCGATGGGCGGCATGCCGACGGCCGTCGCGCCCATGGCCGCCCCCGCCGCCGGCACGGCTTGCGCGCAGTGCGGCACGGCCATCCCGGCCGGGTCCAAATTCTGCCTCCAGTGCGGTGCGAAGGTGAACCAGGGCGGTTTCTGCGCCTCGTGCGGATCGCAACTGCCGCCGGGCGCGAAGTTCTGTCCCTCCTGCGGCATGCCGCGGTAGCGCCGCGCGCGCCGGGAGGCCTCCCGTGTCCCGCGTTGCCGAGCACCTCGTGGCGTTGCCGTACCGGCGCTTCTGCGGGCGCACGGTGCAGGGCTACCGCATAGGAAGGCTGACGGGCATCGGCGGCTCGGGCGCCGTGTTCGACGCCGTCGGTCCCGGCGGCGCCCCGGCGGCGCTGAAGCTCCTGCGTCCCCTTCGCCCTGCCTACGACCTCGCCTCCGTGTGGCGCGAGGTGGCGCCGCTCTCCCGCGTTGACCATCCAGCCGTGCCGGCGTGGCGCGGCATCGTGCGCGCAGGATGCGCCTACTTCATCGTGCTTGAGCGCATGCCGGGCGACTCGCTCGCCACCTGGCTGTTCGAACGACACCATGCGTTCGGAGCCGTAGAAGTCGCGGGCATGGGCGCGCAACTGGCCGACGCGCTCATCGCCCTCCACGAGGCCGGCGCGGCTCACGGCGACCTGCGCCCGGCAAACATCCTGTACGATGGAGAGCGGGTCTCGCTCGTCGACTTCGGTCTTAGCCGGCTCGTGGAGGAAGGTGCGGAGGCGTTCGCTGCCGCCTGCGCCGCGGACATCGCCGGTTTCGCCGATCTTGTGCTTTACCTGCGGTACTCGTCATTCGACTCCTCGCGTCAGGGAGGCTCCTGGCGTGACGAGCTGCCGCTTGCTCCTGATCAGCGGTGCTTTCTCGAGGAGGCGTTCGCCGGTGCGGATGCACCGGGCACCGCCCTTTCCGCCCGCGAGGCCCGCGCCCGCTTTCTCGGCGCATTCGCGTCCCGGTGTTTCACGTGAAACACCGGGACGGCTTTCCCGAGTAGACGAACGAGAAGCGCCGCATCAACGTTTAGCGGTGTTGGCACGTGAGGCGTATCGCGCGCGGGGCTTTTGTACTAGAATACCGGCATGCGCACTTCGAAGCAGAGCATACGGCAGGCTATCACCACCCCGCTGATCGGGTTCGGCGTCGTGTTGCTGGCGCTCGCGTGCTTCCTGCTGCTGCTATGGACGCTCATCATCGTGGTGAGGGTTGTGCTGGGATGACGACGGACAACCAGGCTGCACCGTGCGCCGGCCTTCGGAGGGGATAGGCCATGTGGCAGCGGTTCTCCCTCTACGACATACGTGTCATCGGGCACTATCTGGGCGTGCTCGTCCTGTTCTCCACCATTGCGCTGCTCGTGCCGCTGGCCACGGCCATCGCGTGCGGCGAGTGGGAACCGGCCTCGCACTACCTGCTGACCATCGGCATCTCGCTAATCCTGGGCTCGGGCCTGCGCTTCCTGCGCATTGAGCCCGGTCGGCTCGGCCGCCAGCAGGCGCTGGCCGTGACCGGCTTCGCGTGGATCGTGCTTGCGTTTGTGGCGAGCATACCGCTGTACCTCTCCGGCCATTTTGCCAGCTACCTCGACGCGTTGTTCGACGGCGTGTCGGGTATCACCACCACGGGCGCCAGCATCATCCTCGATCTCGACCATCTTTCGAATGCCGACAACATGTGGCGTTTCATGATGCACCTTTTAGGAGGATTCGGCCTGATCGTGGTGGCGCTGTCGTTCGGGTTGTTCGGCAAGCGCTCGGGTGCGAGCCTGTACTCGTCGGAGGGGCGCAGCGAGCACGTCGTGCCCAACGTGGTGCAAACGTCGCAGTTCATCGCCAAGATCGGCATGGGGTTCATCATTGTTGCCACGGCTATACTCTCCCTTATGTGCCTGTTCGTCGGTATGGAACCGCTGCGCGCCGTCCTGCAATCGCTCTGGCTGTCCATATCCGGCTTCACGACAGGCGGCTTCGCTCCTATGAGCCAGAGCATCATGTACTACCACTCGTTCCCCATCGAGGTGGTGCTCATGATGCTCATGCTGCTGGGCTCCGTCAACTTCGTGCTGCACTCCGAGATATGGAAAGGCCACGTGGCCGTGTTCTTCCGAGATCTGGAGATACGCACCATGGTACTGTGGCTTGCCGTGATGACGTGCGTGTTCGCGGCCTCGCTGTCCGCCAGCCTGAACTTCTCCGACCTACCGGCCATGCTGAGGCGCGGCGGGTTCATGGTCATCTCGGCATTCTCCACCACCGGCTTTCAGAACATCACCACGAACCAGCTCACCGGCGCGCTGTCGTCGGGCGCGTTCCTCGTGGTGGCCCTGCTCATGGCCGTGGGCGGCAGCGGAGGGTCCACGTCGGGCGGCGTGAAGTTCAGCCGCGTGGGCATCATAGCGAAATCCATCGTGGCCACCATCAAGGAGGCGCTCGCGCCTGACTCCGCGCGTGTGGTGGTGTCGTACAACCACGTGGGCCGTCGCATGGTGACGCCCGAGGTGGTGAAGGAGGCCATGACGGTGTTCACGCTGTACGTGCTCACCTACGTCATCGGCGCGCTCGTGGGCATCTCGCACGGGTACGAGGCCACGCAGGCCATTTTCGAGTCGGTGGCCATGGCATCGAACGGCGGCGTGTCTTCGGGGCTGGCCGCGCCTGGCATGCCGGCCACGCTGGAGGTGTTCTATATCGTGCAGATGTGGGCCGGCCGTCTGGAGTTCGTGACGCTGCTCGCGCTGATCGTGGAGATATTCGTGTCGTTCAAGCCGCGCCGGCGCGCGCCGCAGATACGGACAGGCGAGGTGCTGTGATGCGGGCGACCGACCAGGCAAGGGAGCGCGCCTGCGGGGCGCGGAGCGCCGAAGGCGAGGGGGCTTGCGGTTGCCGTGCGCCTCACGGCCGTGAGGCAGGTTTCTTCTACGGTGAAGCCCTTGGGTGGCTGCGCCGCGCCCTTGCCGCGCTCGTGCTGGCTGGGGCGCTGACGACGACGCTCGTGCCAGGCTCGGCGTTCGCGGACGACGACGAGAACCTGGTGAACCCCCAGCAGCGTCCCGACAGCTCGTTCATCTACGACACCTCCATCGCGGCGCTCGGCAACGCCGATGCATACTACGACAACCAGACCGTGCAGGTGGTGGGCGAGGCCATCGGGGACAGCATCCGCGAGGGCTTTGACAACCGCCACCGGTGGATCACGCTCGCCGCCAACGAGAAGGACTCCACCGCAACGGTGTCGGTGCTGATGACCGTCGAGCAGGCGGCGAAGATAGACACGTTTGGCAAGTACGGCACCACCGGCACGAAGCTGCAGGTGCGCGGTACGTTCCACCTGGTTTGCACCGAGCACGAGGGACTCACCGATCTGCACGCCGACATCGTGACCGTGGTGGATAAGGGCAAGCACCATGAAGACGAGTTCGACGTGAATGCGTTCGTTCCCGGCGCCATTGCCACAGCGTTGGGGCTCGCGCTCATGGGCGTGTTCTACTATCTGCGCGAACGGCAGCGCTAGGGCAAGGAGGGTACGTTTGCAGAAGGGCCAGGTTGTCAAGCTGGATCGCGGGTATCCGCTCGTGCGGACGGACGGGGGGCGGCTCGTGCGCTGCGAGCACGCCATGGCGCTTGTGAAGGGCGAGCAGGTGCGCGCCGTCATCGGCGACTGGGTGGAGGTGACGGTCCCCGCGGGCCACGACAAGGGCATCATCGAGGCCATCCTGCCTCGTACGCGCGCGTTCGTGCGCAAGGACCCCACGGAGCGGGCGCTGCCCCAGGTGCTGGCTGCGAACTTCGACCGCGTGTTCGTGGCGCAGCCGCTCTCCGATATGAATTTCAAGCGGCTCGAACGCGAGCTCGTGCTGGCCTACGAGACGGGCGCCGCCGTGACCGTGGTGCTCACAAAGGCCGACCTCGCCGAAAGCGAGGATGCCGTGCGCACCGTGCGCGACCACGTGCGCGAGCTGGCAGGGCCCGCTGCGGAGACGGTGGTGGTGTCGGCGGCGGAGCCGGCAAGCGTGGAGGCCGTGCGTGCCCTCGTGCCTTCCGGCACGACGGCCGTCTTCATCGGCAAGAGCGGCGTGGGGAAGTCGAGCCTGGTGAACCTGCTGGTTGGTCATGAGGTGCAGGAGACGGCCGAAGTGCGCGAGGGCGACGGCAAAGGCCGCCATACCACGGTGAGCCGCGAGATGATCCCCGTGCCGGGCGGCGGCTTCGTGGTGGACATGCCCGGCGTGAGGGGCTTGGGCCTCTGGGATGCCGATGCGGGCATCGAGGCCGCGTTCGCCGACGTCGAGCAGCTGGCCGAGCAGTGCCGCTTCCGCGACTGCCGCCATCAGGACGAGCCCGGCTGCGCCGTGCGCGCCGCCGTTGACTCGGGCGAGCTAAGCGAGGCCCGCTTCGCCTCCTACCAGGGCCTGCGCCAGGAGACTGCCCAGGTGAAGGAGCGCCGCGAGGAAGCCCGACGCCTGCGCGGCGAGAAAGCCTCCACCAGCGGCAAGCGCCGCCCACCCAAATCCCGCAAGGGAAAGAGGGGCTAGCGCCCGTTGCCGCCTCTGCGAAAGACCCTCCTATATTTTTCTCGGGGCAGCCTGTTCGTCAAAGAAGATCGTGCGGAATGCTCCGACCAGTTGGGAGCCCAGCTTAGATGAGTGCCCCTCTTTATCATCCAAAAACATCGAAGGTCGATGCGGCTTCGCCCGACCGCGTATGACCTGCGAAAACCCGCACAGCCACGCTTCGCACGCACCCGATCCTCTTTATCGTTCTCAATCATCCTGGATGTCGAAGAGCTTGCGTAACCATGGCAGCGGCTTCTTGATCAAGGTTTCTGCTATACTTCGCTGCGGCGGTTCGGCTGTGCGTTGCGCACGGCGGGGGCGCTCCGCGTTTGCATCGTTGGGCCCTGCACTCGCGGTTTACCCGTTGCCCAAAGCCCGCGGCCGATAGGTCGTGTGGAGACAAGGAGAAACCCATGAACAAGGGAAGATCGTCGTACGTCGCCCAGGCGGGCATGATCGCGGCCGTGTACGCCGCCGCCACGCTCGTCGCGTTGCTGCTTTTGCAGGGGTTGGCATGGGGGCCGGTCCAGTTCCGCATATCGGAGGCGGTGTGCGTGCTGGCCGTGCTCACGCCGGCGGCCGTGCCGGGGCTCACGGTGGGCTGCATCGTGGCGAACCTTATCGCGCTGGCCGTGAACGGAACGGGGGCGCTCGGCTTGCTGGACGTGGTGTTCGGCAGCCTGGCCACGTTCCTGGGCGCGCTGTGGTGTTGGAAGATGCGCGAGCGTCCGAAGCTCGCGCTGCTCGGGCCGGTGATCGCGAACGCGGTGATCGTGCCCGCATACCTGCCGCTCTTGCTGCAGGGCTTGGGCTTCTACACCATCCCGTTCACGAGCATCGCGTTGGACGGCGCCTACGTGCCCATGTACCTGTTCGGCTTGGTAGCCACCGGTATCGGCGAGGCGCTGGTCATGTACGTGCTGGGTTTGCCGCTGCTTTCGGCGCTCAAGCGCTTCCGTGTGGTGAAGCAGCCGGCGAAGGCGTCGTAGGCGTACCTCCCCCGATCGTGCCTCTCCGGGCCGCTTTCGCCCTCGGTGCCCGGATGGGCGTATCGGCGGCGCCGGCGGCCGCTCCACAGGCGGCGCGCCTTTCCGAGCATGCACTGGCCGGGATGGTGCGTTCGCGTCCCCCTTCGCAAATTCGGTGTAATCAAAAGGGTGCAGGGCCAAAGCGCGGGCCGCGCGGTACAATAGATCAGTTTTGAGGGCGGTCGAAGGGGACCGTCGGCTCGCCGATTTCAAAGGAAGCGCATGAACCCGGTTATCGTCATACCGACCTTCGTCTCTGCCCGTCGCCGCAAGGAAGGCGGCGGCGTTTTGACCACCTACGACCACGCCACGCCCATCTCGGCCCCGGGCGAGCTGCCGCGCCTGCTGCACTCGCTGCAAAAGGTGCGCGGCATCGGTCAGATCGTGGTGCTGGTGGTGAGCGAGCCGTCCATCGAGAACCAGGCGGCCGAGAAGGTGCAGACGCAGGTATCGCAGTACCCTTCTCTCAACGTGGCCGTGGTGGGAGCGCCCGAGCTCGCGCTCATCCAGCAGCGCATGGAGCAGCTGGGCCTGGGCAAGCTTCAGAAGGAGATCGGCCTGTCCGGCTACGGCGCCATCCGCAACCTGGGTCTCGTGGTGGCGAACACGCTCGGCTTCGACTCGGTGGTCTTCCTGGACGACGACGAGGTGGTGGACGACGCCGATTTCCTGCAGAAAGCCATGTACGGCCTGGGCAAGCTCACGAAGAAGGGCATCCCCATCCTGGCCAAGACGGGCTTCTACTTCAACTCCGAGGGCACGTACCTCTCGAAGAGCCAGGACAAGTGGTACAACCACTTCTGGCAGCAGGGCAAGGCGTTCAACAAGATGATGACGAAGGCCATGCGCGGCCCGCGCCTGTCGCGCTCGAACCACGTGTGCGGCGGCTGCCTGGCGCTGCACAAAGAGGCATTCAAGCGCCTGTCGTTCGACCCGTGGATCGCGCGCGGCGAGGATCTGGATTACATGCTGGACCTGCGCATGTACGGATCGGACATCTGGCTGGACAACCAGTGGAGCCTGCGCCACCTGCCGCCCGAGACCGAGAGCGAGGGCACGCGCTTCCGCCAGGATATCTTCCGCTGGCTCTACGAGTTCCGCAAGATGGAGTACAGCCGCACGCAGATCGACCTCTTGCAGGTGAAGCCCTCCTCGCTCGAGCCGTATCCGGGGCCGTTCCTGGAGCCCGGCATCACGCGACGCATCCGCCTGACGGCGTTTTTGCGCAGCCTGGCGCGTCCCGACAAGAAGGCCTATCGCCGCGCCGCGAAGGCTGCGACGGGAGAGGCCACCACGTACGCGCAGCGCAACTGCTCGAAGTACTTCGAGTTCCAGTTCGTCTGGCCCGAGCTCATGGCGCGCATGGAGAACGACCAGATCCTGCGCACGGCGCTCATCCAGTCGGCCGCGCAACGACAGCTGGGTGTGGACTCCCCGCGCCAAGCGGCGGCAGTGGCTGCTCAGGCGGCTGGCATCGACCCCGGCGTGACGAGCGAGATCCGCCTCAACATCGCCGAGTAGCGCTCGAGCTGCCGGAAGCGCGGCGGGTGCCGGACCATCGCCGGTCGGGCAACCGCCAGAGCGGCTTGCTGCAAGCCGAGCGCGTGCGGCGACCTGCCTGCGCGTAGGTTCAGCAAGCTGCCGCATCCTCCGGGGCCGCCCGTCGGCGACGCGGCGGCAACGTTGGGCAACGCATGCCTGACGCTTGCGGAATTGACGCGCCTTTAACGTGCGTGCAGTGCCGTTTCCGTTAAACTGGGTCGCGGACATATCGTTGATCGGGGAAGGGACTGGCAGGCGCGCCCATGGACATCTTCACTTCGCTCGTGATACCCGCCCTTGTGGGCATCGGAATCGGTATTCTCTCGGGCATGCTGGGAATCGGCGGCGGCACGGTTCTCGTGCCGATATTCCGCCTGGCGTTCGGCATGAGCCCCATAATGTCCACGGCCACGTCGCTTTTCACCATCATCCCCACCTCCGTTTCGGGAGCCGTGTCGCACGTGCGGCATAAGACGTGCGTGCCGTCCCTCGGCCTGGCGGCCGGTCTGGGCGGTGCCTGCACCTCGCCCATCGGCGTGTGGCTTGCCACCATATCCCCGGCCTGGATGGTCATGCTGGCGGCTGCGCTCATCATCGGCTACTCGGCGGTGAACATGCTGCGTAAGGCGTGGAAGATGAAGCCCGCCCGCTCCGCGGCGCCCGCGCAGGCGGAGCCTGCGGGCGAGACCCCCGCGGAGGCCGCCGTGGAGCAGGCGGGCGACGCCGCGGCGAACGACGACGTGGAGCCGGATGTGCCGGCCGGCTCGTCGGAGATCGCTGCGGACACGGGCAAGTCGTTCCCCAAGCTCTCGCGCAAGCAGCTGGCCATCGGCGCCGCCATCGGCCTGGGCGCCGGCCTGGCGTCCGGGTACGTGGGCGTGGGAGGCGGGTTCATCATGGTGCCGCTCATGCTGTCGCTCGTGGGCATCTCCATGAAGCAGGCGTCGGGCACGTCGCTCATCGCCGTCATGCTGCTGGCCATACCGGGCACCATCGAGCAGGGGCTGCTCGGCAATATCGACTATATGGCCGGCATCGCGGTGGCTGTGGGCTCCATCCCCGGCGCCGTGGTCGGTGCCCGCCTCGTGCGTCTCGTGCCCGAGCGCACGCTGCGCTTCATCTTCGGCGGCTTCCTCATCGTGGCCGCAGTCGTGCTCGTGCTGAACGAGGTGGGGGTGCTCTGACAAACGGGCGTGCATTGCACGCCGGATGCTGGTAGGATGGTGCCTTCAGACACGACGAGGAGGTTCGCCTTGCAGCAGGTGCAACAGGAAACGACGGAGAAGACCGCCCTGCCCCGTTTCTTCACGCTCGAGATGTTCATGTTCACCGTAGCGGTGCTGTCGGGCCTCGTGCTCATCTGGTCGTCCGTGTCGCCGTACCGCAGCATCGCCGTGCTCATCGTGGCAGGCATCGTGTTCACCCTCTCGCTCGTCATCGTCATCCGGCTGCTCATGGATCCCGATTCCGTGCGCGCGCGCCAGTCCGATGCCATGCTGCGCCTGGCCAGCCAGACGCTCGACTGCATGAAGGAGGGGATGACCAGCGAAGCTGCACAGCGCATCTGCCAGCTGCTGCTGCCCTCGACGGCGGCCATTGCCGTGGCAGTGACCGACAAGGACCATATCCTGGGCTACGCCGGCTACGAGGAGGCCGACAACCCCTCCGGCAGCGTTATCCGCACGCACGCAACCCATGCCACGCTCTCCGATGGGCGCGGTCGTATCTTGTTCACACCAGAGGAGATCGGCTTCCCGTCCGGCTCGTCCACCATCCAGGCCGCCATCATCGTCCCGTTGGTGGTGGGCCGCACGGTGGAGGGCACGCTGAAGTTCTATTACCGCCGAGCTCGTCATATCTCCGAGACGCAGAAGTCCATCGCCGAGGGTTTCGGCCAGCTTTTGTCCACCCAGATGGCGGCTTCGGCGTTGGAGGAGCAGACGAAGCTGGCCACCAGCATGGAGCTGAAGGCGCTGCAGAGCCAGATCAACCCGCATTTCCTGTTCAACACCATCAACACCATCGCCTCGCTCATCCGCACGAACCCCGAGAAGGCGCGCATCCTGCTGCGCGAGTTCGCCGTGTTCTACCGCCGCACGTTGGAAGACTCCACCGACCTCATCTTGTTCGCGCGCGAGATAGAGCAGACGAAGCGCTACTTTACGTTCGAGATCGCGCGTTTCGGCGAGGACCGGGTAGCCATGGAAGTGGACATCGAGCCGGACGTCGACGACATGATGGTGCCGCCCTTCCTCATCCAGCCGCTCGTGGAGAACGCCGTGCGCCATGCCATGCCGTCGGAAGGCAAGCTCACCATCAGCGTGACGGGCCAGGTGAAAGGCGACGACGTTATCGTGTGCGTGGCGGACGACGGCGTGGGCATGACCGAGGAAGCGCGCCTGAACATCCTGCACCCCGAATCGTCCACCGGATGCGGCATCGCCGTGAAGAACGTCCATGACCGCATCTGCGGCTACTTCGGCTCCGACACCCACATGGAAGTGGAGAGCGAGCTGGGCGTGGGAACGAAGGTCACGCTCGTGCTGATAGGCGGCGCAAAGCGCGAGTACTGAGGCGCGGCGGCGGACGGGCAGGGGCATCCCCCTTTCCCCTTTGGCGATCGCAAGCAAAGATGCGCGCCGAAATCTCGTTTTCATGGCAGGATTCTCAACCTTCGTCGACGGGGGGGGCGGCCGCAAGATCCGCCCGATTCTGCCATCGCAGTCCAAATTCCTTTCCAGCACCGTGCTATCCTGCTCCACCGTCGCAACGAACGGTTGGGGGGAGTGGGATCGTTCGTTGTTTGTCCCCTTGTCGGCATTTTTCTATAGTGAAAACGTCGAACGACGTTCCTCGCATCTACGCGAGGGGGAAAGGGGACTGCCATGTGCTTCAGACCACCTGATACGACCTCGGGACCGCTAATCTGCCCGGCCTGCGGGAAGAAGATCGTGTCGCCTAACTTCCGACCGGTGACCTGCCCGTTCTGCAAGGAGCCGCTGCCGCCGGCCGACGAGCCTGCGGCGCCTGCCATGCCGGGGCAGAAGATGCCTGCCACGCCGGGCGCGCCCACGGCGCCCAAGCCTTCGGGGCCGCCCTCCGCTCCCCAAGCGTAACCGCACGTCGGATGCGCAGAAGCGGCTCTCCCGGCCAACGGGCGTTATCTTGACGCCGCTTCTCAGGAAATTGCCGGTGCGACGAACCTCGGGTAGACTGGGGAGGCTATCCGGGGCCGTCGCGTTTGAGCGCTGCACACATACGTTTCAGGGGAAGACGAGAAGGTGTGGTCGCAATGCATATCGAGTACCTGTACTATTTCAAGGATTTCTCGCGCACGCTATCGATCTCCAAGACGGCCGCCCACTACTTCATGACGCCGCAAGGGCTGAGCCGGGCCCTGCACCAGTTGGAGAAAGACTTCGGCGTCACGCTCATGACCTACCAGAACAACCTGATATCGCTCACGCCTGCCGGCGAGGAGCTCAGCCGCCGCATCGACGCCATCGTGGAGCTGTACGACGAGGCGAAGGGATCGCTCACCGAGTACAAGCTGGCCGACATGGCGCCGTCGAAGGGCCTCGTGCGCATCACGGTGACATCCTGCGTGTCCCAGTACCTCATCTCGCTGCTGAACCTGCAGCGGCCGGGCCAGTTCCCGTTCGAGGTGAAGCTCAACGAGTCGAACCTCTACCGCATTGTGCCGCATATCCTGTCGCGCGACCAGGAGGAGTCGTTCGGCATCATATCGCTGCCCATGACGGAGAAGTACCGCAGCTACGTGGACGAGCTCGTGGAGGACGGAGGCATGGTGTACGAGCCGCTGTTCACGTCGCCGCTCGTGGCGATGGTGTCGTCGTTCTCGCCGTTGGCCCGGCGCGACGCGGTACGACCGCGCGACGTGGATCCTTACCCGGTGGCACGCTACAAGGACACCGTGCTGGGCGATGCGCTCGACGACTACATCCTCGAGGACAACGTGAAGACGGTCACGAACGCAGGAGCCATCATCTTCGTGCAGATCATGGAGCACCAGGCCGTTGGCTTCGCACCGAAGCTGGTCGAGGGCCTGCGCACGCTGCCGGACCGCGTGGTGACCAAGCCCACCGAGGGCTTCTTCAGCACGGAGTTCGGGCTGCTCTCCACGCCGGAGAACCGTTCCCGGGAACACGTGGACGCCGTGATCCGCTACATAAGGAAGACGGTTGCCGAGAAGAACCTGCAGCCGCGTTACCTGGACACCTACGAGCTGGTGTAGCGCGGAAGGGTTGTGCCGAAAGCCCGAAACGCAGGTTCGCCATGGAGGCTGTCCCGTAGGGCAAGGGAAGAGCCTCTGCCCTTGCCACAGCCTGCTGGGCGACCTCTGTTGAGCGGCAAGGGCAGAGCTCCTGCCCTACGGATAGACTTTGCAGGAAATCCTGCCAGAGACCTCGTTTACCGAGGTCATAGCGTTTTATGCTCCGGTACAAGCACCCTGCCAATTCGTTTAACCGTTGCAACGATCCATTGATCGACCGCCGCCGGGCCGCCGCGTATCTTGGGTGGCACAAGGTTTGACGCGGATTGAGCGGGGAAGGGGGAAGGCGCGCATCCGCTCCGATTCGGCCGCACCGCCAGCGCGGTGAGGCAAAGGGGAGATCCAATTCTTTAAGGAGGTTGATCGTATGGCAGATGCCGTCGCCGCCGGAGGATCCGCACCGCCCGCGGCCAAGGGGAGCGAGCGTGGCGGGCAGGACGGGCGCGTTTCGGTCGCCGATCGCATGAACCGCATTCCGACCTCGCCGCATACGGCGCTTATCATCTTCTTCGTGCTCATGGGCTGGTTCGCCGAGACCATCGACCTGGGAGGCACCAGCTTTCTGATGCCGGCCATTCGCGAATACTTCGGCATGGACGCCACGACGGGCGGGTATTACTCGTCCATCTGCTTCCTCGGCATGTTCTTCGGCGCCATCGCCGCCGGCCGCATAGCCGACAAGGTGGGCCGCAAGAAGACCATCGTTGCCTCGATGCTCATCTGGGGCGTCGCCGGGTTCGCGCTCGTGTTCTCGCCCAACGTCTACTACCTGTTCGCCATGCGCTTCGTGCTGGGCCTGGGTCTGGGGGCGCAGTTCCCGGTGGCCTTGAGCTACCTGAGCGAGATCGTGTCGGGCAAGGACCGTCCAAAGTTCATGACGCTCTACCAGCTTATGACGCCGGTCGGGTTCGCCGTGGCGGGCGTGCTCACCGTGCTCATCCTGCCGCACTTCGACTGGCGCGGCGTGTACCTGGCCGAGGCGCTGCCGGCGTTCTTCGTCATCGGCATCATCAAGACCTGCCCCGAGTCGCCGCTGTGGCTGGAGGCGAAGGGACGCTACGAGGAGGCCGATGCCATCTGCACGAAGTTCGAGCAGGAGGCTATCGCGCGGCACAAGGAGCTGCCGCCCGTCGAGGTCATCGTGCGCTCCGATGTGAAAATGTCGTTCAAAGACCTGTTCAAGTCAAAGTACCTGAAGGTCACCGTGCTGTGCTTCTTCGTGTGGTTCATCTCCATGTTCAGCGACTACGGCCTGACCACGTGGCTCACCACCATCCTCATCGAGAAGGGCTTCGACGTGGTGCAATCCACCGGGTTCGTGACCATCGGCATATTGGGCGGGATCCCGGCATGGTTCTTCGCCAGCTGGTCGGCCAAGAAGTTCGGACGTAAGAAGACGTTCCTCATCGCAGGCTTGTGCACGTCCATCTTCGGCATCGCCTACGGCGCGTCCACCACGCTCGTCATGCTCATCGTCACGGGCATCCTCTACCAGTTCGGCAAGTACCTGAACGCCATGATGATGGCGCTCTACACGCCCGAGCTGTACGAGACGGCCATCCGCACGACGGGCAACGGCCTGGCTACCTCGTGGGGGCGCATGGGCTCCATCGTCGGCCCCATCGTGCTTGCCGGCGTCATGACCAGCTTCGGGGTGTACGTGACCATGTACATCGCCGCCGCCATGGTCATCATTCCCGGCCTGCTCGTGTTCCTGTTCGGGCCCGAGACGAAGGACAAGAAGTTCTAGCTCGCTTGTCCGGGAAAGCGGACGAGCGTGAAGAGACAAGAGAAACGATACGGAGGTAATCATGGAGAAGAAAGTCAGGACCGTCTGTTTCGACTGCCATTCCAAGTGCGGCGTCATCCTCACGGTCAACGACAACGACGAGATCGTGCGCGTGGAGGGCGATAAGAACAATCCGGTGAACGACGGCATCCTGTGCGTCAAGGCGTTCTCGGCCCAGGAGATCCACGCGCATCCCGACCGCCTCAAGTACCCCCTGAAGCGCGCCGGCAAGCGCGGCGAGGGCAAGTGGGAGCGCATTACCTGGGACGAGGCGCTCGACATCATCGAGAAGAAGATCCGCGAGACCATCGAGGAGTACGGCCCGCAGTCGGTCATCATCTCGCAGGGCACGGGCCGTGGCTCGAACCACTTCCTCGACCGCCTGAACAACACGTGGAACGGCGGCGGCAAGGTGTGGCCGACGCACGTGTGCTTGCTGCCGAACCTGGCCCAGACGCACGTGACCTACGGGCGCATGTTCCATCCGCACGAGGCGTGCGACTACCGCAACGCCGGCTCCATCGTCATGTGGGGCACGAACCCCATCCGCTCGCGCCAGTACAGCGGCCTGCGCATCATGGACGCGAAGCGCAACGGCTCGCGCGTCGTGGTGGTGGACCCCGTGTTCCGCGACATCGCCGCGAAGGCCGATCTTTGGGTGCCCGTGCGCCCTGGCACCGACGGCGCGCTGGCGCTGGGACTCACGAACCTTATGTTCCAGAGCGGCAAGTTCCTGGCCGCCGAGGAGATGCTTACCACGTGGACGAACGCCCCGTTCCTCGTGGACAACGAGGCCCGCATGATGATGCGCGAGTCCGACCTGGTTGAAGGCGGGTCCGACGAGCACTACGTGGTGTGGGACAAGACCGCCGGCGCCCCGGCTATCTGGCGTCCCGAGACCGAGGACTTCGACCGCGCGGGCGTGAAGCCCTCGCTCATGGGCGCCTTCGAGGTCACGCTCAAGGACGGCAGCACCAAGATGTGCAAGACCGGCCTCGAGACGTACAAGGACGAGGTGGCCGCCTGGACGCCCGAGAAGGTGTCGGCCGTCACGTGGGCCCCGGTGGAGAAGATCCTGGAGATGTTCGACATCATCACGAACCCGACTGATGACAAGCCCTCGCTGCTCACCGCGTACCTGGGTGCCTGCATGATGACGTCGAACGCGCTGCAGTCCGGCCGCGCCATCACCATCCTGCAGCTGCTGCTGAACCCGCCGCTGGACGACAAGGGCGGCATCTACTTCAACACGTTCTGGGAGTTCATGCTCGACCCGAAGATCACGGCCTACGACCGCGTGCCTCCGAAGCTGCGCCTGGGTTATGACAAGTATCCCATGTACACCCAAGTGTACGGCAACGCTAACATCCCGAACGACGTGTGGGACGCCATGCTCACCGGCCAGCCTTGGCCCGTGAAGGTCATGATCTCGGTGGCGAACGACCCGCTGGGCTGCTTCGAGAACGCCACGAAGATCCACGAGGCGCTCATGTCCGACGTGCTGGAGCTCAACGTGAACATGGACTACTTCATGACGCCGGGCGCCGAGCTGGCCGACATCGTGCTGCCGGCCGCGCACTGGTCCGAGCGCGTGGGCAACTTCGACGAGGAGCTGTATCCCGAGCCGTGCCCGTTCAATATCCCGCAGAAGGCCGTGAAGGCCCCCGGCGAGGCGTGGGACGACTGGGACTTCATGCGCAACCTGGGCAAGCGCTTCGACCCGGAGCTGTGGCCGTGGGAGAGCTCCGAGGAGATGCAGCTGTGGCGTCTGAACGAGTTCCATCTGATCCCCAACGGCAAGGAGCCTATCACCGACTACGAGGTGGCGGCGAAGCAGGGATACTTCATCGAGTACGGCGGCGAGAGCCGCACGACGCGGCAGCATGAGAAGGGCCTCGTGAAGTTCCAGACGCCCACGATGCGCATCGAGGTGTACTCCGAGCAGATGCCGTCCTATGGCTACGACTCGCCGCTGCCCAGCTACAACGAGCCGTTCGAGAGCCCGTACTCCACGCCCGAGCTGTACAAGGAATACGACCTGTGCCTGACCACGGGCGCGCGCGACTACGCCTTCTACCACTCCGCGTGGACGAACATCGCCCACCAGCGCATCCTGGAGCCGTGGCCCTACATCGAGCTGAACGAGGAGGATGCCCGCGAGCGCCAGATCTCCGAGGGAGAGTGGCTGTGGGTGGAGAGCCTGCGCGGCAAGATCAAGGCGAAGGCCCGCATCTCCAAGGGCGTCATCAAGGGAGCGGTGAGCATGTGCCGCCCGAACTACAAGCACGCCTGCAAGGAGCTGAACCTGCCCGGCTTCGACTGGGACCAGGCCAACCCGAACGTGCTGACCACGGCGGAAGGCTCCGACCCCGGTTTCGGCGCTGCCCCCATGCGCAGCAGCCTGTGCAAGATCAGCAAGTTCAGCGAATAGCCTGACTTCATGAGAAAACCGACGATGACGAAGGGAAGAAACCATGGCTAAGAAGATTGGCGTGCTCGTTGAGCTCGATTACTGCGTGGGCTGCTCCGCTTGCCAGCTCGCGTGTCAGGACTACTACCAGCTGCCCGTGACGGAGACGTACATGCGCTGTTTCCTGGGCAAGCCCGATGTGGTGGACGGGCGCCACGAGATGTTCATGTCGCCGTACGCCTACCGCCTGGACAAGTGTGCTAACTGCCTGGAGAAGGAGGAGGGCAACGCACCGTGCGCGGCCATCTGCATCTCGAAGGCGCTGCACGTGGGCGAGCTCGAGGAGATGAAGCAGCTAGCCGACCAGACCGACGGGCATTTGGCGCTGTACCGGTAGCGCCATGCTCTCGGCGGTGGCCGACCGCATCCCCCCGCGGGCGGCCACCGTTGCTTTCGTTGCCGGCACGGCGTTGCTGTCGTGCCGGCAACCGTTCGTTCTCGGAGGATGCCAAGGAGATGGTTGATTATGACGTTCGCGTGCACCGATTGCTCGCGTTGCGGCAAGTGCTACGACAAGCATGGCGTGTGCGCCGCATGCGGCGGTGCGATCAACCTGCTCGACGACGCGTGCCCGGCCTGTGGAGAGCCCATCACCGACGCCATGCGCGAGCGTGCCAAGCAGGCGTACCTGGAGCAGAAGAAAGCGGAGCACGCGCGCATCTTGGAATTGGCGGCTGCCGCGAAGGCACGGCGGGAGGAGCGCCCCGCACCGGTGTACCCGTGGGACGAGCCGGCGCAGCCGTAGCGTGCGGCGCCCGAGAGGGGAGGGAGGCGGACATGCTGCACGCCGGCGTGGACATAGGCTCGAAGACCGTGAAGCTCGTCGTGCTCGATGACGACAGGGAGCTGCTCTACGACTCGTACGAGCGCCATCTGTCGAACGTGAGGGAGACGCTTGGCTACACGCTTGCGCGGGCGCGGATGCGCTTCCCGGAAGAGCGGATGACGATAGGCGTCACGGGGTCGGCAGGCATGCAGTTCGCCGACCTGCTGGACCTGCCGTTCGCCCAGGAGGTCGTCGCCGCGCGCACGGCCGTCGAGCGGCGCATCCCTCAGGTGGATGTGGCTATCGAGATAGGCGGGGAGGACTCGAAGATCCTGTTCCTCACCGGCGGGGAGGAACTGCGCATGAACAGCACCTGCGCAGGAGGCACCGGCGGCTTCATCGACACCATCGCCGGTATGCTGGACATGAACGCGGAGGCGTTGAACTACTGCGCGCATGGCTGTCGCACCGTCCACGCCATCGCCTCGCGCTGCGCCGTGTTCGCGCAGATGGACGTTCGCCCCCCTGCTGAACGAGGGTGTGCCGAAGGAGGACATCGCGGGATCCGTGTTCGATGCCGTGGCGGCCCAGTGCATCGCCGGCCTGGCTTGCGGGCGGCCCATTTCCGGAACCGTGGCCCTGCTGGGAGGGCCCCTGCACTTCCTTTCGGCTCTGCGCGAACGGTTCAGGCTGCGCCTGGGGCTGGACGACGCGCACCTGGAAGTGCCGCCCGACGGCCACCTCTTCGTGTCCGAGGGCGCTGCGTTCGAGGCGTGGGACAGCGTGCCGTATGGGCTCGGGGAGCTCATCGGGAGGCTGGAGTCCGTACCCTGGGACCGGGGCGCCACGCTGGAGCGCCTGCCCGCGCTGTTCGCCACGGATGCCGAGCACGATGCGTTCGTGCGGCGCCATGGCGCCCTCGCGGCGCCGCGGGCCGACTTGAGCAGCGCCGAGGGGCGCGTGTTCTTGGGGATAGACTCGGGTTCCGAGGCTATCAAGTACGTGCTGGTGGACGAGCAGGGCCGCGTGCTGCGAACGTACTACGAGCGCTCGGCCGGCAGCGTGGTGGAGGCAGCCCAGGCGATGCTCGTAGACCTGTGGAAGCATCTGCCGCTGCGCCACGACGGCACGCTGGCGGTGGAGGTGGCGCACGCGTGCGTGACGGGCTACGGCGAGGAGCTGCTGAAGCGGGCGTTTGCCCTCGACTCGGGCGAGGTGGAGACGGTGGCGCACGTGCGCGCGGCGCGCGAGCTGGTGCCCGACGCCGACTTCATCCTGGATATCGGCGGGCAGGACATCAAGTGTGTGTGGCTGCGCGACGGCGCGGTGGACGACATCGTGCTGAACGAGGCCTGCTCGAGCGGATGCGGCGCGTTGCTCAGCGGCATGGCGTGGTCCATGAACGTGCGCCTCGACCGTTTCCTCGAGGCGGCGGTACATGCGCAGCGCCCCGTCGACCTGGGCACGCGCTGCACCGTGTTCATGACGTCACGGGTGAGGCATGCCCAGAAGGAGGGTGCCGAGCTGGGCGATATCGCGGCTGGGCTGGCGTATTCCGTCGTGCGCAACGCCGTGTACAAGGTTATCAGGGCGCGCGACGCCGCCTCGCTCGGCAGGCGCGTGGTCGTGCAGGGCGGCACGTTCATGAACGATGCCGTGCTGAGGGCGTTCGAGAACCTGTACGGCGCCGAGGTGGCGCGGCCGGCCCTCGCCGCGCACATGGGCGCGTACGGCGCGGCGCTCATCGCCCGCGACCGGGCCGCGGCAGGCGGGCGTTCCGGCCTGCTGTCGCGCGCGAAGGTGGAGCGCCTGGCAAGCAGCAAGCGCACGGAGGTGTGCGGCCGGTGCGGCAACGCCTGCCGCCTGACGGTGACGTCGTTCGACGACGGCGACGCGGTGCGCACGTTCACGGTGGGTAACCGCTGCGAGCGCGGGCTGGGGGACGGTGCCGAGGACAACGGGCTGCCGGACCTGTTCGCGTACCGGTACAAGCGGCTGTTCGCGTACCGGGCGCTGCCGGAGGACGCTGCGCCACGCGGCGTTATCGGGCTGCCGCGCGCGCTGGGCATGTACGACCTCTACCCGTTCTGGCACACGCTGCTCACGCGCCTTGGCTTCCGGGTGGTGCCGTCGCGCCTGCCGCCCGCGGCCCTGCGCGGCCGTGCGCTCGAGACTATCCCCTCCGAGTCGCTGTGCTACCCGGCGAAGCTCATGCACGCGCACCTCGTGGACCTGGCCGAGCGCGGCGTGCCGGCGGCGTTCCTGCCGTACGTGCGCGCCGAGGGGCCGGAAGGCCGGTCGTGCCCGGTGCTCGCCGGCTATCCCTTCGTGCTGGACGCGAACGTGGGCTTCGTGCACGAGCGGGGCATGCAGCTGGTGATGCCGCAGGTGGAAGCCGTTCTCGGTGATGACGGCCCCGATGGCCGGCTCGCGGCGGCGCTGCAGGAGGCGCTGGAGCCGGTGGCGTGCGGCCTGGGCTTGGAAGAGGTGGAGCGCGCGGCCCGCGCGGCGGCGTGCGAGCAGGCGCGGTTCCGCGCCGATATGGTGTCCGCCGGAAGGGCGGCGCTTGCCCTCATGGCCGAGCGCGGCGTGCCGGGCGTCGTGTTGGCGGGGCGGCCGTACCACGGCGACCCGGCGGCGAACCATGCGATTCCGGGGTTGCTGCGCTCCTACGGGTTCGCCGTGCTGACCGAGGACGCGCTGCCGGCAGGGGCTTGCGGCGGAGGGGCGGGCAAGGGGGAAAGTGGCCCTGCGAAGGGCGGTCGGCAAGGCGAGGCGGTTGGCGGAGACGCGGCGCCCGTGAGGGCGGGCAGCGCGGATGACGGGGGCACGAGCCGCTGGGAGCACCCAGCGCGCATCTTGCGCGCTGCGCGGTTTGCCGCCGGGAGGGATGACCTGGAGTTCGTGGTGCTTTACTCGTTCGGGTGCGGTCTGGATGCCGTGACCGTCGACCAGGCGCGCGCCGTGCTGAAGAAGCGGGGGCGGTCGCTCACCGCGCTCAAGATAGACGAGATGGTGGACCTTGCCGCCACGCGCATCTGCGTGCGGTCGATGGTCGCGGCGCGCGAGGAACGGCTGGGAAGGGGAGATGCGCGATGATCGTCGTGCCGTTCTTCTCGGCGTGGCACGCGCCGTTGGTGGAGGCCGCCCTCTCGGCCGGCGGCGAGGAGTGCCGCGTGCTTGCGGCCGGCGGCGAGGAGGTGGTGCGCGCCGGTTTGGAAACGGTCAACAACGACGCCTGCTATGCGGCCCTCCTTGCCGCCGGCCGCACGGTTGGGTTCCTGCGCGAGGGCGCCGCAGCCGGCGCAGCCCTGGCAGGGCGTGGCACCTGCCTGCCGAAACAACGCATGCATGCGCGGCCGGCGGCCGCGCGCCCAGGAGTTGATTTGGCGCACGGCGAAGCTGCGCAGCCCATGGCCGAGAAGCCTCTCGGCCCTCTTGCCGACCCGGTCGCCGGGCCGCTGCGCGTGGCGGTGCCGACGCCCTGCGTGCGCTGCCGCGGTGACGACGCGCCGTACCTTCTGGCGCAGGCGCTCGCAGCGTCCGGCCTCGAAGCGCGTGCGTCGGTGATCAGCGGCACCGATGCACTCGAGGCGCTTGCCGCCGATGCGCGTGCGGCCGCGCGCCTTGCCGATGCTCTGGCGTTCGGGGATGCGCTGCTCCAAGCGCGCTTGCGCGTGCGGCCGTACACGCGTCCCGCCGATGCGCCGGTTTTCGATGCCCTCCTTGCCGCGTCGAGCGCCCGCGCCTGCCGTGCGCTGGCCGCCAACGCGTTCGTCCTCGAAGGAAGCCTGCGCGCATTCGGGGCGGCGCTCGCAGGTTTCGGCGTGTCCGAGCGCGACGGCCGGCCCATCGTGGGCGTCGTGGGTGCGGCCCCTGCCGTGTTCGACGAGCGCATGAACGCGGGGCTCGTCGCGTGCATCGAGCGCGAGGGGTGCGAGGCTGCGCTGCCGTACCTGCTGCCCCTGGCCGCCGCCGCGCTGCGCGAGAAGGGCGCCGCGGTACCGTTGCACGCCGCGCTCGACGAGCGGTGCCGCGTGCTGCAGCGCCATGCGGGCGCCTGCCTGCGCTGCCCAACCGTGCAGGATTTGGAACGCGCCGGCACAGAGGTCGTCCCGCGCTTCTTGGTGCAGGGCGCCGGCTGGACTATCGCGGGTTCCGCGCTGCTGTTCGTGCGCGCGGGCGTGCGCGACCTCGTGTACGCCCGCGCGTTCGGCTGCCTGGCAGGCCATGTGGTGGGACAGGGAGCGATAAAGCCCTTGCGCACGTGGTGCGCAGCCGACGGCGTGGACGCGAACATAGCCACGATCGAGGTTGACCCCGGCACGAGCGAGGTCAACCAGGTGAATAGAATCAAGCTGATGACGGCCGTCGCGAAGCGCGCGGCGGCGCGAAGGAGGAGCAACCCATGAACCACCGTATGCGCTATCTTGCCGCCGGCGTGCTGTCGCTGCTTTTTCTCGGCCTTATCTACTCGTGGTCGAACTTCTCCAGCGCGATAGGGCAGGAGTTCGGATGGGATCGCGAGAGCATGCGCCTCGTGTTCACGCTGTCCATCATCACGTTCTGCTTCGGCGGGTTCTTCGGAGCGAAGCTGAACGAGCGCCTGTCGTTCAGGGCCACGCTGCTGGTGGCGGCCGTTCTTCTGGCCGGGGGCTTCGCGGGCACGGCTGCGGCGGTCGATGCGGGCGGCCTCCCGGTGCTGTACGTGGGCTACGGCGTGCTGTGCGGCGCGGGCTGCGGCATCGCCTACAACACCGTTATCGCCACGGTGAACGCGTGGTTCCCCGACCGCGTGGGCTTCTCGTCGGGCGCCCTCATGATGGGCTTCGGAATAGGCGGCCTGGTGTTGGGTACGGCGGCGGCCGCCTGCATAGAGGTGGCGGGATGGAGGGCGGTGTTCGTCGGCCTGGCCGTGCTCATCGCGCTCGTGCTGGTTGCGACGACGCTCGTAGTCCGGCCGCGGCCCCAGGACCGGGGCGCAGCTGCCGCGGACGGGGTTCGTGGCGGGGAGACCGTGCCGGTTCGGCTTGCTTCCGGCTTGGTTCCCGCGCCCGACGCGGGAGCACCTGCGCCTTCCCGCCGCGCCTCCGCCGCGGCTGCGCCGCGCAGCGAAGCGCCTTCCATGGCGCGTTCGCCGCTGTTCTGGGTGTACTGCCTATGGGCGACGTGCGCCATCTGCGCGGGGCTCATGATCATCGGCGACGCGAAGTCGTCCGCCCTGGCCGTGGGGCTGGAGGCGGGCTTCGCGACGCTGCTCGTGGGGTTGGTCTCAACGACGAACGGCGCGGCCCGCATCGTCATCGGCATGCTGTACGATAGGAAGGGCCTCGTGGCGGTCATGGCTGCGGCGTCTCTCGCCGCGCTGGCAGGTGCGACGGCCCTTGCCGGCTCGTTCGCTCCCGGGATGCGCGTGCCCGGCCTGTTCGTGGCGGGCGCGCTGCTCGTCGGCTTCTCGTACGGTTGCGTGCCCGTCATCGCCTCGGCGTTCGCCCGCAGCCTGTTCGGCGAGCAGAAGTACGCCGGAAACCTGGCGCTCGCCAACTTCAACATGGCAAGCGCCGCCGTGCTGAGCTCGCTCGCCGCCGGCTTTGCCCGCGGAGCCGGCGGTACCGAGAACGGCGACTTCGCCGTATACGCCGCTGTGGTGGCCATCGTGGTGCTGGCGCTGCTCGGTTTCGCGGCGTTCGTGCGGCTGTTGCACCGCCGGGCGCGGACCGACGGTCGGAGCTAGGGTAGGCGGCTATGGAAGGCGGAAGGGACGCAGGCGCGAAGCCGCGCATCGGGCAGGAAGGTCGCCGTGCGCTGGTGCAGGCCGCGTTCTGCTACGCCATCTGGGGCGTCGTTTCGGTTTACTGGAAGCTGTTCTCGGCGGTTCCGCCGCTTCAGGCGCTGGCCACGCGCATGGTGTGGTCGTGCGCGTTCTCGGTGGTGCTTTGCCTGGCGATGCGCGTGCGCTTCCTGCCGCTGCTGCACGACCGCCGTGCATGGGCGACGTTCGGCGCTTCGAGCGTGCTCATCACCGCCAACTGGGGCGTCTACATCTGGGCGTCCACGAGCGGCCATCTGCTGGAGACGAGCCTCGGGTTCTTCCTCAGCCCTCTCACGAGCATCGTGCTGGGGGTCGTGTGCTTCCGCGAGCGCCTGACGCGTGCGCAGAAGGCTGCCACGATGCTGGCTGCCTGCGGGGCGTTGCTGTTCGCGGCAACGCACGGCGGATCGGTTTGGATAGCGCTCGTGCTTGCCGCGACGTTCAGCGCATACGGCGCCGTGAAGAAACGCGGCGGCTACGATGCGCTGCCCGGCATGGCCGTCGAATCACTGTTCGCGGCCGTCCTCGGCGCGGGCCTGTTCGCCGTCGGCTGGGCCGATCCCGGTTTCTGGGAGCTTGCGCATACGGCTCCCGATGCCCTGGCACTCACGTCGCCCGCGGGAATCGCCTTATTGGCGGTGGGAACCGGGGTGGTTACGGCGGGCCCGCTGGCGCTGTACTCGGCCGCCGCGAATCGGGCGCCGCTGTCGCTCTTGGGCCTGCTGCAATATCTCAGCCCCACGCTCGTCATGCTGCTTGCCGTGACGTGCTTCGGCGAGCTTCCCGACGCTTGGCAGCTTGCGAGCTTCCTCCTCATATGGGTTGGCTTGGCCGCTGTTGCCTGCGAGACCGTGCGCGGACGGGAGGCGCGCTCCCGTTCGTGCCGGCGGGGGCTCTAGCGCGGGGCGATCGAGGGCACTCGTGCAGGGCACGTGCTTCGCGCGGCCTGCGGCGCATGGCCGCCAGGTTGCTGAAATGGGGCGCTGGCTCGTTGCCGATGGCTGTTGCTGCCGTGCGCCTTGCGAAAGCCGCCAGCTGGTTCGGTCCCTATCATTCGGCCGAGGGGCACCGTATAATGGGCGGCTGTGGAAAAACTAGACGGCATAGCGCATCGCATTCCGACAGGCGTTTACAAGCTCCTGTTGGTTGTGGCCACCGTCATCTGGGGTTTGAGCTTCGTGGTCATGAAAGATGCCGTGGATGTTCTGCAGCCGGCCTACCTCATAGGGTTTCGGTTCCTGGCCACGGGTGCGATCCTGGCCGCGCTGTTCTTCCGCCGTCTGCGCGCGGCACTCTCGGGCGAGAGAGCTCTCGACTACCTGGTTAAGGGGACGATTCTCGGCGTGGTGTGCTATCTGGCGTTCTGGGTGCAGACCATCGGGCTCGACCATACCACGCCGGGCAAGAACGCCTTCCTCACGGCCACGTACTGCGTCATCGTGCCGTTCGCCTGGTGGGCCATCGCCCGCAAGCGGCCGACGGCGTTCAACCTCGTGGCAGCCGTCATGGCCGTGTGCGGCATAGGGCTCGTGTCGCTCGCGGGCTCGCTTTCCGAGCTGACCATGGGCTTCGGCGACGCCATGACGCTCGTGTCGGCGCTGCTGTTCGCCGTGCACATCGTGTACGTGTCGAAGTTTTCCGAGAAGAGCGACGTGCTCGTGCTCACCCTGCTGCAGTTCGCGGTGGGCGGCGTGTGCGGCGTGGCATACGGGGCCTGCTTCGAGACGCTGCCCCCGGCCGAGTCCCTCACGCCGGCGTTCTGGATGAACATGGCCTACCTCGTGGTCTTCGCGTCCTGCGTGGCCCTCGTCATCCAGAACGTGGCCCTGGCGCACGTGCCGCCTGCGCAGGCCTCGCTGTTCCTGAGCCTGGAGAGCGTGTTCGGCGTGCTGTTCAGCGTGCTGCTGTATGGGGAAGAGATAGGGCTTCGCCTGGTGGGCGGCTTCGCCCTCATCTTCGTTGCTATAGTGGTGAGCGAAACGTTCCCGCTGAAAAGCAAGGCGGGCGACGACGCCCCTGCCTTGGCCCTGGAAACCCCCGGCGGCCCGGTGGTGTCGCCGGAGCCGTTGGGCATGCTGGGCGCCCGAGACGCCGACGGCAGGGCAGCTGTCGAATCGATGCAAGAGGAGGCATCATGGAGCAAGAGCGGAACAACATAGTGCTGATCGGCATGCCGAGTGCGGGCAAGTCGACGCTGGGCATCGTGCTGGCGAAGATACTGAACTACCAGTTCGTCGACGCTGACCTCGTCATCCAGAACCAGTGCGACAAAACGCTGCAGAAGCTCATCGACGCGTGCGGCCCGGAGGGCTTCATCCAGGTGGAGAACGAGATCCTGCGCGATATAGAGGCGGAGAACTCGATCATTGCCACGGGTGGATCGGCCGTGTACTCCGACGAGGCCATGAAGCACCTCGCCGAGATCGGCCGCGTGGTGTACCTGCAGATATCCTACGAGGAGCTGGTGAGCCGCCTGCACGATTTGCAGGAGCGCGGCGTGGTGCTGAAGGGCGGCATCGGCATGAGCCTGCGCGAGCTCTACGACGAGCGCAAGCCGCTCTACGAGCAGTACGCCGAGATCACCGTGAACATCGACGACCTGTCCATTACCGCGGCGGCCCGCAAAGTGGCCGACGCGCTGCGCTAGGACGCTGCCGTGGAGACCATCGAGACGGCGCCGGTCAAGCCGCCCATCACGATCGACGACCTGGACAAGCTGGACATCCGCGTGGGGCGCATCGTGCGGGTGGACGACGTGGAGGGTTCCAAGAAGCTCATCAAGATGACGGTGAGCTTCGGTGGGTTCACGCGCACGATCCTCTCCGGTATGAAGGAGGAGCGCGCAGATTGCAAGGCCGAGCTGGAGGGCCGCCAAGCGTTGTTCGTGGTGAACATGGCGCCCCGCAAGATGGCCGGCGAGGTGTCCGAGGGAATGATCTACGACATCGGCTACGAGGACGGCATCCTCCCTGCCCTCGCCGTCCCCGAGCGCGAGGTTCCCGACGGCGCACGCCTGGGGTAAGGCAGAAACAGCTCCCCGCTGCCTTTTCGAGGAAAGACCCCGTGTTTCGCATGAAACACGGGGTCTTTCTGCGTGGGATCCCAAGACAAGACGCCCCTGCAAGGACCGCCGGCGCCACAGGTTGATGTGGGAAAAGAGCACAATGCATCAAAAACGATGTCATGCGCTCTGGGCCGTCTTATGGAGAAAATAATAAGTTAACTTATTATTTTCTTTCCTCGACACTGAATCGGGATAAACTGGAGGGGACGTACATCAGGTATCACGGAAGCGCGAAAGAGGCAGTGCATGGCGAACGAGGTTGAAGCGGTGGGCGGCGCCGGGGCGGCGAAAGGGACGGACCGGTTGGGGACGGAGCGGATCGGCAGGCTGTTGCTGGAGTTCTCCATCCCAGCCATTATCAGCATGGTGTTCAACTCGCTTTACAACGTGGTGGACACCGCCTTCCTCGGCCAGGCGTTCCCCGACGGCACGGGCGTGGCCGTCACCACGCTGGCGCTGCCGGTCATGACCATCCTCATGGGCTTCTCCATGGTCGCCGGCCAGGGCGGCAACGCGCTCGCGGCCATCCAGCTGGGCGAGGGCCGCAAGGCGCAGGTGGAGAAGACGCTGGGGAACTCGGCTGTGCTGTTGTTCGGGCTGGCCGTGCTGGTGGCGGTGGCAGCGGTCACGGCCATCGACCCCATCCTCGCGCTTATCGGCACGAGTAACGAGCTGTGGGAGCCTACCAAGACGTTCGTGCAGATCATCTGCGTGGGTTTCGCCTTCCAGTCGCTCGGCATGGGCCTGAACAACTTCCTGCGCACGGCAGGCAAGCCGAACCTGGCGCTGGGCACCATGGTGTTCGGCACCGTGATGTGCATCGTGCTGAACTACCTGTTCGTGCTCGTGCTCGGCTGGGGCGTTGCGGGCAGCGCCGGCGCCACCGTGCTGGGGCAGGCGTGCGGCATGGTGCCGGTGGTGTGGTACTTCACGATGTGCAAGGGCGCGCCGTTCCGCCTGCGCCTGTCGTGTTGCCGCCCCGATGCGCGTCTCATGGGGCGCATCCTCACGCTGGGTCTGGCGTCGTTCGTCATGCAGGTGGCCTCCACGGTGGTGAGCGTGGTGTTGAACCAGGTCATCGGCATTTACGGCGCGCAGGATCCCATCGGCGTGACGGGCGCGCTTGCGGCCATCGGCGTGGCGCAGAAGGCCACGTTGTTCGCCATCACGCCGCTCATCGGCCTGATCATGGGAGCGCAGCCCATCATCGGGTACAACTACGGGGCCCGCTCGTGGCAGCGCGTGCTCGACGCGCTCAAGTGGGCGTCGGTTGCGGGCGTGGCCATCGGGGCGTTCTTCCTCGTGCTCTCGCACGCGATACCGGTGCAGATCGTGGCGCTGTTCGGCGTGACGGGCGACCTGGAGTCGTTCGCGGTCACGGCGCTGCAGATCTACACGCTGCTGTATCCGCTGGTCGGGTTCCAGATCGTGGGGTCGAGCTACTTCCAGTCCAGCGGCCAGCCGTTCAAGGCCGCCATCCTGGAGATGACGCGCCAGGTGATCTTCCTCATCCCGCTGTATCTGCTGTTGCCTCCGGTGCTGACGTCCGTGTTCGGGCTCACGGGGCTGCAGGGCGTGGTGGTGAGCGCGCCTGTTTCAGACGGCCTGGCCACGCTCATGACGACGGTGTTCGTGGTCCGCGAGGTGCGCAAGCTGCGCGGCCTGCGCGAAGCCTCGGGTGGCGCAGCGCGTCCCGCCGTTGCGGCGGGCGAGCTGGGCGAGGCTGCCGCGCAACAGGCGTAGCGGGCGCCGGGCGAAGGGAGGGGATGGGCCATGGAGCCTCTAAGCGACGACTCCATCATGCGCGAGATGGCGCATATGAGCCAGGTGATCGCGCGCCGATCGCGCCAGGCGGGCGGCGCGACAGGGGCCTCGTTCGTGCTGGCGGTGCTGGCGAGCCATGAGGAGGCGATGGCCGAGGGGTTCGCACCGCGTCCGCTGTCGCAGGTGGAGCTGGCCGATATCGTGGGCATCCGCCCGCAGTCGCTCGGGGCGCTGCTGGCCCGGCTGGAAGCCGACGGCTGCATCGAGCGCGCCGCCGGCGAGCAGGACCGCCGTGCCCGGCGGGTCGCGCTCACCGATCACGGCCGCGATCAGGCGCAGGAAGCTCGCGACCACCAGCGCGCGTTCGCGCGCGAGACACTGGCGGTGCTTGACGGTGCGGAAAAGCAGCAGCTGGCGGCCATTGTGTTGAAGATCAACGCCGCGCTAGGCTAGCACCGTCCCTCCAAGCTGTACCGGCGTCAAACGCCGCGCGCCGAGCGGGAAGGCTCGGCGCGCGATGGAAAAGCTATGGGCGCATATGCCCCTGCGGTCGCTATGCCCGCGCGCCGGCCGTATCGGAGTCGGGGGCGTTCAGCGGGTCGATGGGCGGGATGTCCCAGTTGTCACCGGGAAGGTGCGGCTCCATGGCATCCTCGTCGCCGGCAGCCTTCAGGCGCTCGAAGTAGTCCTTCGTCTCCTTCACCACCACGCCGGACAGCGCGATGAGCGCGATCATGTTCGGCAACGCCATGAGCCCGTTGAAGATGTCGGCGATGGTCCACACGGCCGCCACGGTCATGTAGGGGCCGATGAACACGCAGAAGATGTAAAGCCAGCGGTACACCTTCACGGCCTTCATGTTGCCGTTGCTGAAATACTCCAGGCAACGCTCGCCATAGTAGTCCCAACCGAGGATCGTGGTGAACCCGAACAGCACCAGGCATGCCATGAGCACGAACGACACCACCTCGGGCGGCAGGAACGGCAGGCCCGCCTGGAATGCGGCCGTGGTCACGGCGGCGCCTTCGAGGCCGGGGATCTGGTACGCGCCGGTCATGACCAGCGCCAGGCCGGTCATGGAGCACACCACGATGGTATCCAGGAACGTGCCGGTCATGGACACGAGGCCCTGGCGCACCGGCTCCTTCGTCTGCGCGGCCGCAGCGGCGATGGGCGCGGAACCAAGGCCCGCCTCGTTCGAGAAGATGCCGCGCGCAATGCCCTTCTGCATGGCCACGATGATGGCGCCGAGCATGCCGCCGGCCGCAGCCTGCAGGCCGAACGCGCTCTGGAAGATGACGGCGAACGCACCGGGCACCTTGTCCAGGTTCGTGAAGATGAGCACGAGCGAGAAGCCCACGTACAGCACCACCATGGCGGGGATCACGCGCTCGGACACCTTGGCGATGCGCTTCAGGCCGCCGATGACCACGAGGCCCACCAGCAGGGCCAGCAGCAGCGAGCCGATGACGGTGAAGATGGAGTAGTCCATGCCCAGAATGCTCACGGTGGCGTTCTTCTCGGGGTCGAAGAAGCCGGTGATAGCGCTGGAAATAGAGTTGACCTGCGTGAACGTGCCGATGCCGAACAGGCCCACGCACATGCCGAAGAACGCGAACACCTTCGCCAGCCAGCGCCACCTCATGCCCATGCCGCGCTCGATGTAGTAGAACGGGCCGCCCAGAACGTGCCCCGTCTTCTTGTCGACGCGACGGTACTTCACGGCCAGCAGGCCTTCGGAGAACTTCGTGGCCATGCCGAACAAGGCGGCCAGCCACATCCAGAACAGCGCGCCCGGGCCTCCGGCGACGATGGCCGTGGCCACGCCGACTATGTTGCCCGTGCCGATGGTAGCCGACAGGGCCGTGCACAGCGCGCCGAAGCTCGACACCTCGCCGGCGCCGCCCTTCTCGTTCTTCACCATGTAGCGCAGGGCGCGCGGCAGCTGCCGGAACTGCACGGCGCGCAACCGTACCGTCAGCAGGATGCCGCCGAACAGGATGAGCACCATGAGCGGCACCCCCCAGATGAAGTCGTCGATAGCGACGAGCCCATCGTTGATAACGCTGAAAAAGCCTTCCACCAGTTTCCTCCTCGATACAAGCATGTACGTGCAATTTCGGCGAACCCCGTCCATGGACGCGGCACTCTGGAGGATATATGCGGGAAAAAGGGAAGGCGCGTGCGCGCAACAAGCTGCAGCTTTGCTCTGTCCTTTTGCCTGAGAGTTTCGGCGATGCGGCCTTCGGCCATCCGCCTTGCCCCTTCGGCACCCGACGATCGGGATTCTCCAGAGGCCCCTCCTCGTCCAGTCTCGTGCGATCCAGGACGTATCAACGGGGTGATGCTATGAAATTGTGCCGGCATATTGTAGCAGGGGAAAGGCCTGCGGACAACGGGGCAATTTCGGAAAGCTGTCGCCGTCCTGACTTCGCCCGCCCGCCTCTGTTCGGCCCCAAAGCGGGACTACCCTGTAGGCAGGCTCTGCGGGTAATACCCTGTCGGGCTGGTTGATCCGTTTGCGCGGCCTGAGCCGCCGTACCCGAAGGAGGCTGCCATGGCCGATCTGCTCTATGCGCTGGCGGCGCTTGCCGTTTCGTTGGCGGCGCTCGGAATATCCCTTTACGCCGCGTACCGGATCGGTCGGCGCTGAGGCGCTGCGCTAGTTGCCGGAAATGGTCTCAGCGTTCTGCTTGAGGGCGGTCAGCACCTCCACGAACGTGTCGATGTCCTGCTGGTCGATGCCCTCTATCAGCCGGTTCGCCGTGATGGCGGTAAGGGGCAGCACGGTGCGGATGAGCTCGTGGGCCTTGTCGGTGGTGCTCACCACATGCGAGCGACGGTCGGTCTTGTGCTTGTTGCGCACCACGAGCCCCTTGCGCTCGAGCGTGTCCAGGTACCGCGTGATGGTCGCCTGCTCTTTGTGCGTGATGGTAGCCAGCTCTTTCTGTGACAGCTCGCCCGCCTGATCGAGCTGGTTGATGAGGTTCCACTGGCCAGGGGTGATATCGTAGGGCTTAAGCGTGACCTCGAGCGATTTCGTGATGTGCTTCTGCGCGTCGTACACCAGATAACCTATGAGACGGTTGTGCTTGCTCTCCATGTTGAACCCTTCCGATATGCGCAGGGCGGCTTTTGCGTTGTCGCGTGCGGTGGGGCGCATCGCGCCGGGCGACGGGAAGGCGACCATGCAAGGGAAGTGGCAGGATCGTTCGGTCGCGGCGTTTCGCATTCTCTCGCCTACAAGAAACCATAAGCGGCTGGGCCCCGTCAAGAACGCGGAAGATTATCGGTCGAATCTCCTCTTTCATTGCCGTGCGAATCGGTTGCTCTACGCACGCTTGTAGCAGTTCAGGACTATTCTTTGCAAATACCTGTTGCGCTAATAGTTGTGGTTAATATAATTAGCATTGCAAGTAATTTGCCAAGGATGGGAGGGCGCGTGGGGACGCGCCGGGTGAACGAGGGGCCGTGCGCATCGGAGTGGTGCACGCGCTCGATTCGCCAAGGGGAGCGGCCAGCGTTGTGCATGAACCGTCGCCAGTCCCAGCGGGATCTGCCCGCGGCCTTCCTCCTGAAGCAGATCTTGGCCACGAGAGGCAAAAGGAGGAGGAGAGATGTCACTTAAGATGAGCCGCCGCGGCTTCGTGAAGGCAACCGCCGCCGCGACCGCATCGACGCTGCTGCTGGGTTCGCAGGCTGCCACGGCCTTTGCGGACGATGCAGCGGGCGCCGCAGGGGCGACCGCATCCGACGACGTGAAGAAGATCCCCAGTGCGTGCCGCCAATGTTACGGCCGCTGCGCGCTGTTCGGTCACGTCAAGGACGGCCGCGTGGTGAAGATCGAGGGCAACCCCGATCTGTTCAGCGAGGGAACGCTGTGCTCGCGCGCGTTTGCCATTCCGCAGGAGCTGTACAACCCGCTGCGCGTGCGCTACCCGCAGAAGCGCGTGGGCGAGAAGGGCTCCGGCCAGTGGAAGCGCATCACGTGGGAGGAAGCCTACCAGGAGGCCGCCGACCGCTTCACCAAGATAGGCGAGGAGCACGGCTGGCACACCATCGCGCACCAGTACGGCACAGGTCGCGACATGCTGCAGTTCCAGGCCATCAACAAGCTATGGCTGGAGCTGGGCTCCACGGCCACGTTCGGCGTGGGCAACCTGTGCTGGGTGGGCTCGTACTTCACCAGCCAGCGCCTGTACGGCGACGAGACGCAGTACACCGGTTGGGACGGCAACAATACGAACTGCATCCTTATCTGGTGCCGCCAGGAGCGCAGCCGCGGCTACTACGACTGGCTCACCGTCAAGCGCGCCCAGGAGCGCGGCGCCAAGGTTATCTGCGTGGATCCGCGCTACACCTGCACGGCCAGCAAGGCAGACCTGTGGCTGCCTATCCGCCCCGGTTCCGACATGGCGCTGGTGTTGGCGTTCATCAACGAGATCATTCACTCGGACAAGTGCGCCGAAGACTTCGCGCGCTTCTACACCAACGCCCCGTTCTTCATCGACGAGGAGGGCACCGGCTACCAGCTGCGCGAGTCAATGATCAAAGAAGGCGGCAACGAGGAGCTGTACCCCGCTTGGGACGAGGCGCACGACCAGCTGATCTTCTGGTCCGGCGACTGGCAGAACAAGCAGGGCGTGGGCGGCCCGAAGGCCTTCCAGTGGCTCGATGCCGAGGGCAACATCGTGGCGGACGCGAAGCCGGCGCTTTCCGGTAGCCGCGAGATCAACGGCAAGACGTACCGCACTTCCTGGGATATCCTGGTCGAGCACGTCACGCCGTGGACCGTGGAGCGCGCTGCCGAGTTCTGCGAACTGCCCGAAGACAAGATTCGCGAGGCTATCGATATCTACATCGAGGCCAGTCCCTCGGCGTGCTTCTGCCGCGGCCAGAAGGTGGAGTTCTCCATCAACACATCGGGCATCTCGCAGGCGTTCACCATCATGATGGCGCTCGCCGGCAACTTCGACTCGAAGGGCGGCCAGAACATCGGCCGCGAGCCCGCCACCGGCTACGACTCGTTCATGTTCGACGTCGTGCCGAACAAGGAAGGCCGGATGGGCAAGCGCCGCCTGGAAACGGCGAAGAACATCAAGAAGCTCTCCGTGTGCCAGAACACCGGTTACCAGCAGATTCTCGTTGCCGACGATGCCACGGGCGAGCTGCGCGAAACCACGCAGAACTCCGGCGGCCAGGTCATCTACGGCCAGCAGGGCGGATTCGGCGCGGCCACCACGAAGGCCATGGCAAAGGGCGATCCGTTCCAGATCCACGGTTACTGGCAGCAGACGTCCGAGCCCATCCTCTCCATCGAGGGCGGTCGCGAGATCGTGGAGGGCTTCAAGAACCTGGACTTCTTCGTGAACGTGGACATCTACATGACCCCCTCGGGCGAGCTCGCCGACATCATCCTGCCGGCCGCGCACCCCAACGAGGTGGACCGCGTGGAGTGGGCTCACTCGGGCCACGGCTATCCCACCAGCCACACCTACCTCATCCGCCAGCCGTTCCACGAGCCGCTGGGCGAGAGCAAAGACGACATGGACATCTGCTTCGAGTTCGCGAAGTACATGGACGTGGACATGTACTGGAAGGACAAGTACGAGTTCTTCGATTACATGGTGAAGGGCCCCGAAATGCTGCCTCCGCAGTTGAGCTGTGCAAGCTTCGAGGAATTCCGCGAGCGCATCAGCGTGACCGGCGTCGAGATGGCCACCGTAAAGGGCGCGCCGAAGTACGAGACGGGTTTCATGCGCAAGACGAGCGACTTCCGCCCCGGTTTCAACACCATGTACCGTGGCAACAAGATGGGGACGGTGTACCGCTTCCCCGGCACGAAGACGCCGGATGGCAAGGTAATTCCTGCGCACCCGCAGTCGGACAACGGCAAGATGGAAATGTGGTCCGAAGACCTGCTGCTGTACGGCAACGGCCCGCTGCCGCTGTACATCGAGCCGCCCATCACGCCGCTGGCCCGCCCCGACATGCTGGAGGACTTCCCGTACACGCTTATCACGGGAGGGCGCTCCCATGCGTTCTTCCACACCGAGTACCGCAACAGCCCGTGGATGCGCGAGGTGCACATGTTCCCGACCGTGGACATCAACCCCGCCACCGCTGCCGAGCACGGCATCGAGCAGGACGACTGGGTGGTCATCGAGACGTACGTGGACAAGATTCGCCAGCGTGCGAACCTCACCGAGGCCATCAAGCCGGGCATGATCCACGTGGAGCACGACTGGTGGTTCCCCGAGCGCGAGGCCACGGACGACCTGCACGGCGCTTTCGACTCGAACTGCAACGTGCTGTTCGAGAACAACGGCCCCTACGACCCGGCGGTCGGTACCGACAACTACGGCGGCCTCTGCAGGATCTACAAGGCTGAGGAGGGCGCGCCGGCGAACATCTGCATGAACGAGGAAGACCTGAAGATATTCCTGCCCATGAGCGCCGAGGCCCTGGCTTCCGACAGCCAGGAGAACGGCGTGGCGCAGGTGACGGTGAAGGGAGGTGCGAAGTAGCATGACCCGCAACATTATCTCAATCGATCTGGACAGCTGCATCGGGTGCCATTCCTGCGCGGTGGTCTGCAAGCAAGAAAACGGCGTGGGCCTGGGCACCTATTACAACAAGGTGCTCACCGTAGGTCCCTCGGGAACCTACCCCGACCTGGAGATGTACTACCTGCCCGTGGCGTGCCAGCACTGCGACAACCCCGAGTGCGTGAGCGTGTGCCCCACCGGCGCCAGCTACAAGCGCGAGGACGGCGTGGTCCTGGTGGACCACAGCAAGTGCATCGGGTGCCAGTACTGCGTCATGGCCTGCCCTTACGGCGTGCGCGCCTACGACGAGGGCCGCGACAAGGGCGTTATCGAGAAGTGCACCATGTGCGCCCACCTTATCGACAAGGGCGAGCAGCCGGCGTGCGTGCGCCACTGCCCCGGCCAGGCGCGCCTGTTCGGCGACTTGGACGATCCCGAGTCCGCGCCTTCGAAGATGAGGGCGTCCAAGAAGACGCATAAGCTCACCGACGTGGGGAACCATCCGGGAGTGGACTACGGCTTGGACAAGTTCACTTGGAAAGGCGGTGAGTAGCCATGGCAATTCAGTGGCCTCTGCTGATCTTCAGCGTGCTCTTGGGCATTACCGGCGGCATCTTCGTGTTCTTGGGCGCAGGCGAGCTCAAGGGCAAGTTCAAGGAAGTCCGCTTCATAGGCGCGCTCATCGCGCTGGCGTGCCTGGCGGTTGGCGGCTGCGTGTCGGTGCTGCACATGGGGCATCCGGAGCGCGCGACGCACCTGCTGGGCAACTTCGGCTCCGGCTTGTCCAAGGAGCTGCTGGTGGTGGCGCTCATGGGCATCGTGTCTTTGGTGTACGTCGTCTTGGCGAAGAAGGACTACCCCGGTGCCAGCAAGGTGTTCGGCATCCTGGGCGCGGTTTTGGGTCTGGTGCTGCCGGTGGTGGCCGGCGCCTCTTACCTGATCGCAGCCCGTCCTGCCTGGGACAGCGCGGCGCTGCCGCTCATGTACCTGGGTACCGGCCTGGCCATGGGCGCGCTTTTGATGTGCGGTCTGGTATTGCTTCGCGGCAACGCAAAGGAAGACGGCGGGTTTGCCCTGCGCATTGCGTTGGCGGCCGTTGTCATCATGGCAGTGACGTCGGTGGCCTACGTAATATGGATAGCCATCGCGCCGTACCAGGCACCGTCGCGTTCCATCGAGCGTTTGTTGGCGGGCGACCTGGCGGTCATGTTCTGGCTGGGCGTGGTGCTGGTGGGGCTCGCGGCCCCTGTGGCGCTCACTGCTTTGGCCTGCGTAAAGTCCACGAAGGGCGATGCGGGCTCCGGCTTGGCTGATCCGAAGAAGCTGGCTGCCTTTATGTTCGCGGCGTTTGCCTGCTCGGTGGTGGGCGCGGTGTGCTTGCGCGTCATCATGTACGGTGTGGGCACGAGCGTGGAGTCGTTCATCTACTAGCGATGCCTCGAGGCGGGCGATGCCGGTACGTGGCATCGCCCGCTCCCGCAAAGGTGCGGGCAAACCATGCGGCGAGCGCGCCGCCGGTCACAGAGCCGTGACGGACAAGGCGCGCTCGCCGCATGGCTTGCGCACGAGGGAAGGCGTTCGCAGCGAGCGGGCGTCTTCGCAAGACGGAGAAGAAGGGGAAGCATCATGGAGAATGCCTTGCCGACCGAGCTGGTCGAGAACTTAACCGACTTTTGCGAAAACCGCGGGCGGGTGTATACGCTGCTTTCGCGCTGCTATGAGAAAGAGATAGATGCTGCGTTCGCTGCCGATTTCGCGGGACATGCAGCCCTCGAGTCTGACGACGCGGCATTAGCAGACGGCTTTGCTGCCTTGCAGGCTTGCCTGGCCGACCTTGACGAGGCGGCGCTCGAGCAGTTGGCCGTGGTGTTCAACCGCGTGTTCTTCGGCATGGGGCCGCGCACCGCACAGAAGGCGTTTCCTTACGAGTCGGTGTACACCAGCCCGGACGGGCTCATGATGCAGGAAGCGTATGCCCAAGTAAGGACGCTCTATCATGCAGCGCGATTCGCGAAGGACCCCACCTTCCCGGAGCCGGAAGACCATCTGGCGGTCGAGCTGGCATTCATGGCACGCTTGTGCGAACAGGCTGCCGGTGCACTGCGGGCGGGCGAGGGCCAGGCGGCGGAGGACTTGCTGGGCGGCCAGCTGGCATTTTTGCGCGATCACCTGTTGCGGTGGATAGAGCCGTTCGCGGCTGACGCCTGCGCATCGGCAGAAACCGGCTTCTATGCCCATTTGGCCACCTTCACCGAAACCTACCTTAAAGCCGACGAGAGCGCGCTGGACGAGGTTGTGGGGTAGCCTCGCGCGCAAGAGCGTTTTCTTAAGGGAGCTTCCGATGCTTCTTTGTCGGCGTTGGACAGGTGAGAGGGGTTGATGGGTGTGGATACTATTTCCCGGCGCGGGTTTCTCGCCGCCGGTGCGGTCGGGGCGATAACCATAGGGGCAGGGGGGTTCGGCGCGGCGACCAAGCAGGCCGACGCTGCCTTCGTGCGCCCGCCTGGCGTGGAGTCCAACGCGCGGTTGGCGGCGGCGTGCAACCGCTGCCAGCGCTGCCTGCAGGCATGCCCGTACGGCATCATCACGCCTGTGCCGCTCTCTGGCGGCTTCGTGGCCTACGGGACGCCAACGTTGGCGTTCGAGCAGGCCCACTGCGACTTTTGCATGAAGTGCGTCGAGGCGTGCCCTACCGGCGCGCTGGCGTTCGGCGGTGCGCGCGAGCGCGACCTGGGTGTGGCGGTAGTGGTAAAGGATGCCTGCGTGGCCTGGGACTGGTCCGGCTGCACCGTGTGCAAGGACGAGTGCCCGGTGGAGGGCGCCATCTCGCTGGACGACCATGATCGGCCGGTAGTGCACGCCGATCTTTGCGACGGCTGCGGGAAGTGCGAGACGTCATGCCCGTCTTCGTCGTTGCGTGCCTACAACCCCAGCATCGCAAACAAGGGAATCGTGGTGGTCTCACGCGAGAGCGAGGCTGCGCACGCATCGGGCGCGGTGGCCGACGCGGAGCTTACCTCCTTGCGCACAACTGCCGCAGCCGAAGCATTGCCCCCGCATTCGCGAGGCATGCACCCCGATGGTCCGGACGGTTCCTTGAGGCCGGCTTCAGGAGAGGGGAAGGGGGCCACCCATGAAAACGCGTAGCAAGGCTCTCCGCATAGTCGTTGCCACTGCCTTGCTGGTTGCGGCGGTTGGAGCGGCGCATGTTGGCGGGGGCGCGGCAATCGGAACGCTGTGCGTGCTGTGTCCGGTAGGCTTCGCCCAGATAGCTGCCGCATCGGGCAGCATCCCGTGGCAGTTGCTGCCGGGTGTCCTTGCAGTGCTGCTCATCGTGTTTTTGGTGGGACGGGCGTTTTGCGCCTGGGCGTGTCCCTCCCAGCTGCTCAAGAACGTCTTCGGCGGCCACGCGCCGCGCGGTCTGCGCGGGCGCAGGGGCGAAGACCGCGCCCCGGCCCCCTCGCAAGCATCTGAAGAGGCCGGGAAGGCGGCTGGCTGCTCTGCATGCGCCGGGGCAGGGCCCGGCATCAAAACGCAAGGTGCGGTGTTGGCCGTTCTGCTGCTGGTGTCGTTTGTCGTCAAGTTCCCGGTTTTCTGCCTGCTGTGCCCTATCGGGCTTGTATTCGGCACCTTGTGGGCCTTGAACCGCGTGTTCGTGCTGTTGCAGCCGGGTTGGGAGCTTGTCGTGTTCCCGCTCATGTTGCTGGCGGAGCTGTTCTTGTTCAAGCGCTGGTGCTCGGCCATCTGTCCTTTGGGCTTCTTCTTCGGCCTGGTGGGCAAGCTGCGCGCCAGGCTCGGTTTCGGCGTGCGGCCGCAGGCAAGCTGCGCCACCTGCGTTTCAAGCGAGGGATGCCGCACGTGCTCGACCGTGTGCCCGGAGAACATCGACGTGGCCCATTCCTCGACAGAGACGCTCGAGTCATGCACGTTCTGCCTCGACTGCGTGGAGAACTGCCCCACGAAGTCCATCTCCCTCGCGCTCGGCACGCGGAAGCCGGACGCTCCCGTTTCGAACCCTGTCCGAGCCGACGAGCCCGCTTCAGCCCACGAGCCTGCCTCCGTCGGCGAGATAACCTCCGTCGCTTCGGGCCCTCTCGAAGATTGCGACGACGACCTCGCCGTTCGCTAGCCTGCCCGCACCAAGGGAGTGTTTCACGTGAAACGCTCCCTTACTAATAAGGTCATGGACGAAAGAGCAGGCGGTGGCATGAGTTTGCCAAGGCTATCATTTATTGCCGCAAACGGAAATAATATTGATCTGGCACGATGTACTTCTCCTTTCAAGTTCCCGCGACCAGTTCTTTGAAACGTCCGACCAGATCGGCCATAGCCTCCAATCTCGTCCCAGCTTCCACCGTGCAGCGAAACCCGCTCTATGAAAACTGCCGCATCGCAGCGGTCTTGGGCTCTCCACCGCCCGAGCCCTTGTCGAGCGCGCGGGCGGTGGTGTTGCTGTCGAAGCTAACGAGCCACAGGGAACGCGCGTTGCGGTAACGCTGCCGAAGCCGCGGATACGCTGTCATCGTCCGTTGCTGCTGCGACGCTTTCATTTGCGACTGCACGTGTATTGAAGAAAAGAACGACGCCGCTCAGGGCGGCGTCGCGAGAAATCGATGGTGCCCCCGGCGCGATTCGAACGCGCGGCACCCGCTTTAGGAGAGCGGTGCTCTGTCCCCTGAGCTACGGAGGCGCGGCAGCTATTGTAGCATTCCCGACAGCGCTTATCCCAGAGAAATGGCCGAGTCCGCTGGCGGGCGTCGAGCCGTTCTCCTGCCGGCGGTGCTAGAAGCGCAGGGCGCAGGTGAACTTCGACCAGGAGAGCGGGTCGGTATCGCGCACGAGCAGGCCCCGGTCGGGCGCATGGACGTAGTGGGTGCCACCGTAGCTGACAGCGATGCCCACGTGGCCGTAGCGCCAGAGCACGTCGCCGGGGCGGGCTTCGGAGACGGGAACGATCTGCCGGGCTGCGTCATGTTGTCTCTCGCTCTGATGCGGAACGTACATGCCGATCTGGCGATACGCCCACGTCACCAGGCCGGAGCAGTCGAACGAGTTCGGGCCCTCCGCGCCCCATTCGTAGGGGCAGCCGATACGGCTCATGGCGTAATCGACCACGGAACCCTGCGACGGGATGTCCACGCCGTTGCCGCCGCCTCCGCTCGGCGGGTTGCCGCCGCCGGTACCCCCGCCTCCGCCACCGCCCGTATTGCCGTTGTTCGCGGCCTCTCGCGCTGCCTCGGCTTCCATCTCGGCCTGCTTCTGCGCGGCGGCCGCCTCGGCGGCGGCGCGTTGCTCTTCCTCGAGCAGGACGCGCGCCTCGGCATCGAGCGAGTTCATGAGCGCATCGGCCTGGGCGATCTTCGCCTCGACCTCTTCCTTGATGGCCTTCGCCTCGGCTGCCTTGTCGGCGGCGATCTTCTCCTGCTTGGCGTACTCGGCCTTCGAGGCCTCCACGCTCTCGCGCAGCTCCTTGGTCTCGGCGACCATCTGGGAGTCGTTCTCGTTCAAGCCGTTCAGGATATCCCAGTTCTGGGTGAACTCGGCGAACGAGGTGGCACCCATGAGGAAGTCCAGGAACGTGGCGGAGCCCGAGCGGTACATGCTGCGGGCGCGGGTGCCCAGGTGATCCTGCAGGTCGGCGATCTGGGCCGTGGCCTCGTCGATCTTGGCCTGCTCGGCCTCCATGGCCGTGCGTGCGGCGTTCTGCTCGTCCAGCGCGCCGTAGTAGCGCTCGGCGGCGGCCTCCAGGTCGGCGTTCAGGCCGACCAGCTGGTTGCGGACGGCGTCGGCCTCTGCCTGCTTCTCGGCGGCGGTCACGGCGAACGCGGCCTGGGGGAAGGCGAGGGACGCGGCGGCGAGGGCGGTTGCTCCGCCGACGAACGTGCGCCGCGAAAGGGCGGGTGAGGGCTCTTGCATGCGGTACCTCCTTGATGGGCCTGGAGCATGTCCGAGCGAATGTGCCCTCTATCTTACCACGCAACCCATGCATGATGAAAATACCCGTCAATTATCCAGATACGAGGGAGGGTTTGCGGGAAGGCGAGGTAGCGAGGGGAAGGGCGGCGCGGCGCGAGCGGAGAGGCGAAAGAGGCGAGGCGTACCCGCTGTTCCCGGCCAGCTGCACGGCAGTCATGCGAGACGGGTGGGCTGGGCTCGGCGGCAGGTGCGGCTGGCTCCTTAACGGCGCCGATCGTCGGTGCGATCGTCTATGGCGGCGTCGGCCATGGCGGAGGCCCAGAGCATCTGGGGGTTCATGACATGCGGAGAGGCGTCGGCGAGCGAGGGGAGGCTCCCGCGCGTCCAGTCGAGCGCGGCGCGCCGGGCGGCCGCTTCCGACTCGTAGCGCTGCGGTTCGGATAGCCCCAGTCGCTTGGCGAACAGGAGGGCGGGGAAGGAGCGCTGCGCGTTCGTGGCGATGGTGGCCACGTTGTTGTAGATCTGCTGCTCGTGCGCGAGGGCTTCCATGGCCGCATCGAGCTGCGCGCTGGCCTTGCGACTGGCAGGGCTCGCCACGAAGTCCGGTTCGACTTCGGCCGCCGCGTAGACGCGCTCGATGGCTTGTACGAGCCGGTCGTCTGCTGCTGCGGCCGCATGCGGGTCCTCCGCAGAGGCGGAGGCGCGCGAGGCCGCGGCAACGTCGTCCAGGGCGCGGTGTACGACCGAGGGACTGCTGGCTACGCGCTGCGCGGCAGCCTCGTCCTGAGAGACGGCGGCGACGAACGCCGGCACCGCCTCCATGCCGCGGCGACGCAATCCGTCCAAGCGGTTCCAGGCAGCCTGCACGTCTCGCTGCTGCGCCTTCAAGTTGGCTACGACGAGCCCGCAGAGCGCGGCGACAAGGCCCACGAGGACGATGGCAATGAGGGAGAGGTTCATCCTGGCGGTCCTTTCACACGTGTGATCCGCCCATTGTAGGGCTAGCTCGCATGCAGGACGAGGAGGGGCCTTGCTCGTTGGCGGCTTGACGGCGAAGCGTTGTCGTCAAGCAGGCGCGATACAGGCGCGAGACAGGGGAATGAGACGGATAGAAAGGAGGACCGCCCGAGGCGGTCCTCCTAGAGATCCGAGCGTGAAGCCCCGAACGTGCGCGCGCGGCACGAAAAGTGGCGGTTAGTTCGTCGGGTTAGGCGTCGGCGTCGGGTCGGGCGTCGACTGCTTGGCGAACACCACGGTGACGGCGATGCTGTTCTTCACGTTGCTGACGGTGAAGCTGCCGCCGCTTGGCGACACGCTGTAGCTGTTGCCGTTCGTGTCGGTGACGGAGGACACCGTGTAGCCGCTGTTAGGCGTTACCTGGAAGGTGATGCTGCCGCCCTCGTCCACCTCCATGGACGACGGCGACACGTAGCCGCCCTCGCCCGAGACCGAGGCGGATACCGTGAACTTAGTGGGCTTCGCCTTGCCGCTGCTCACCACGATGTTCACCGTGCCGCCCTCTTTGCCCTTTTCGCCGGCGGAGGGGCTTTGGCTGATGACCAGGCCCTCGGCCACGGTGTCGCTGTTGGCGTAGTCGGTCGTCACGGAGAAGCCCGCATCGTTCAGCGTTGCGACCGCGGCGCCCTCGCGCTGGCCCACCACGTTGGGCACCTCGACGCCCTCGGAGCCGAGCGACACGATGTACTCCACGGTCGAGTTCTTCTCAACCTTGGTGCCGCTTTCAGGATTGGTGCTGATGACCAGGCCCTTTTCAACTGTGTCGGAATAGGCTGGCGTTCCCGCGCTCGGCACGAGCCCCTTGTCCTTGATCGCCTGCTTCGCCTTCTCGGCGTCGAGACCCTTCACGTCGGGCACGGTGATCTGCGCCACGCCCTGCGATACGGTGACGTTGACCTTCGAGCCCTTCTCGCGCTTGTCGCCGGCCTTCGGGTCCTGGCCGACTATCTGCCCGGCCGGAACCTTGTCGTCGTACTTCTGGTCGGTCGTGCCCAGCTCGAAGCCGGCCTCCTTCAAGATGGCCGTGGCCTCCTCGACGGTCTTGCCCGTCACGTCGGGCACGGGGTCGCCCGTGGCGAAGCCGCCCATGAGGGCGAATGCCGCAAGGCCCACGATGGCCAGCGCGGCAACGATGCCCACCACGATGCCGATGGTCTTCTTGTTGTTCTTCTTCTTGCCGTCGTCGGAACGGTAGTTCTTCGTGCCGCCGGGGGTTCCCGCGGGCTTCGTGCCGCCCGCGCCCATGCCGGCGGGCATGACGGCGGTGCCGTCTGCCATGCCCATGGGAGGAACGACGCCGCCCATGACGGCCGTCTCGGCGCTGGTGAAGCCGCTGCCCACGTTCACAGGGCGTCCGGCCAGGTAGTCGTTCAGCGCGTAGCGCATGTCCTGCGCGGTGGCGAAGCGCTCGGCGGGGTTCTTCGCCATGGCGCGCATGATGATGGCCTCGAGCGCGGGGTCGATATCGGGGTTGATCTCTCGCGGCGGGGCCGGCAGATCGTTCACCTGCTTCATGGCCACGCTCACGGCATCGGGGCCGTCGAAGGGCAGCTTGCCCGTGGCGGCCTCGTACAGCACGATGCCCAGCGAGTAGATGTCGCTGGCGGCGGTGAGCTCCTTGCCCTGCGCCTGCTCGGGCGAGATGTAGTGCGCCGTGCCCAGCACGGACGACGTCTGCGTCATGACCGAGTTCTTGGCGCGCGCGATGCCGAAGTCCATGACCTTCACGTTGCCGTCCGGCTGCACCATGATGTTCTGCGGCTTGATGTCGCGGTGGATGATGTCCAGGTTGTGCGCCACCGACAGGGCCTGGCACACCTGCGAGCCGATCTCGGCCACCTTGCGCTGGTTGATGGCCCCGCGCTCGTTGATGGCCGTCTTCAGGTCGCTGCCGCGCACGAACTCCATGACGATGTAGTACGTGCCGTCGTCCTGGCCCCAGTCGTACACGTTCACGATGTAGGGGCTCTGCAGGTTGGCCGCAGCGGCGGCCTCCTGCTTGAAGCGCTTGGTGAAGTTGGGGTCGGCGGCGTACTGGGGCAGCATGACCTTCACCGCAACCAGGCGTCCGAGCACGTTGTCCTGCGCGCGGTACACCTCGGCCATGCCGCCGATGCCGATGCGCTCGGTTATCTGGTAGCGGTTGTTGAACACCCTGCCTGTCATGTTTCCGGTCACGTTTCTGCTCCTTTAGGTCACATGCTCAGTGGCGGTACTGCGTGTCAAGGTTGATATGATCGCCACCAGCATACCTTATTTACAAAAGCCCTTGCACCTGCAGGGCCGTTCTCAACACATTCTGCGCCCGTTCGGTGCCCATGCCCTCGTCGGCAAGCTCAAGGTTGATGGCCACCACGACGCGCGGGTTGTCAGCGGGCGCCATTCCCACGAACCAGCTGTCGTTGCCGTTCTCCTTCTCGGCCGTGCCGGTCTTGCCGGCCACCTCCACGCCGGGGAGGGCGGCGGCCGTGCCCGTGCCGTCCGTGACAACGCCCTTGAGCACGTCCTTCACGCGGTTGGCCGTCTCCTTGCTCACGGCCTGCAGGAACTTGTTCGGCGTGGCGGTGAAGCTGCGCTCGCCGTTGGCGTTGTAGACGCCCTCTACCAGGTAGGGGTTCATGATGGCGCCGTCGTTGGCGATGGCGCAGCCCACGAGGGCCATCTCCAGAACGGTGGCCTGGGGCCCGGCGGGGCTGGGGTGGTTCTGGGGGTTCACCGGCTCGCCGGCGGCCGACCAGGCCAGCTCCCACTTCGTCATCTCGTCGGGCTCGGCCATGAGCGAGGTGGCGGTGTTCAGCGTGAAGTCGATCTTGCGGTTGAAGCCGAACTTGTCGGCGCCGTCCACGAGCTTCTCCGCACCCATCTCAACGCCCAGCTGGCCGAACACGGTGTTGCTGGACAGTTCGGTGGCGCGGGCGAGCGTGATGTCGCCGTATGAGTTCTTGTTGAAGTTCGTGACGGGCGCGTTGCCGATGTCCATGGTGCCCGGCGACGAGAACACGGTGTCCTCGCTGGCAACGCCGTCCTCGAGCGCCGTTGCGAGCGTGACGATCTTGAACGTGGAGCCGGGGGCGTAGAGCGTCTGTATCGCGCGGTTCAGCAGCGTGCTCTCGCCGTCGGGGTTGGCGTTGGCCTTCTCTATCTCGGCGGCGAAGTCGGCCGCGTCGTAGGTGGGCGACGACGCCATGCCCAGCACGGCGCCCGTCTCGGGGTCCATGACCACGCACGCGCCGGCGTAGCCGGAGAGCGCGTCCTGGGCCGCCTGCTGTATCTTCGAGTTCAGCGTGAGCGTGACGTCGTTGCCGGGGGCGCCGATGCCGGCGAGCGAGTTCAGCACGTCGGTCCAGCTGGCGAAGTTCTGCTGGCCCTTCAGCGTGTCGTTCTCGGCGGCCTCGATGCCGGATGTGCCGAACTGGGTGGACGCGTAGCCCACGATGTGGGTGGCCAGGTTGCCGGCCGGGTAGACGCGCTCGTAGGTGCCGTCCTCCTGCTGCACGCTCTGCGCGAGGATCACGCCGTCGTAGGTGGATATGGTGCCGCGCTCGGTGCGCGACTCCTTAGCCAGCGTATGGTTGTTGCCGGGCATGTTCTGGTAGTAGTTCGCCTGCACCACCATGATGAGCGTGAGGTTGGCCACGAGAAGGGCGAACAGCACGGCGAAGATGCGCATACCGCTGGTGAGCCGCTTGCCCAGCGACACGCGCCCGAGCACGCTGTTCGCATGCAACGAGGTGGTGGCGCTGGCCATTTCCTCGCCCACGCCCGTGCCCTCGTCGCCGCAGCGCAGCAGGAAGCCCACGATGATGAAGCTGGCCAGAAGCGACGAGCCGCCCTGGCTGATGAAGGGCAGCGTGATGCCGGTCAGGGGGATGAGGCGCGTGATGCCGCCCACGATGATGAACGCCTGCAGAACCACGATGGACGTGAGGCCCACCGCAACGAACGAGCTGACGTCGCTCTTCGCGCGCGCCGCCGTCACGAAGCCGCGGATGGCGAAGCACAGGAACAACAGCAGCACGCCGGCCGCGCCCAGAAGGCCGATCTCCTCGGCGATAATGGTGAAGATGAAGTCGCTTTCCGCAACGGGGATCTGGGGAAGCCCATTGCCCCCGCCGGCCAGGCCGCGTCCGAGCCCCACGCCGAACAGGTCGCCGTCGGCGATGGAGTAGAGCGATTGAACCAGCTGGTAGCCCGTGTCCTGCGCATCGGCGAACGGGTCGAGCCATATGTCCACGCGCGTTTGCACGTGCCCGAACGCCAGGTACGCGCCCACTCCGCCGACGGCGATGAGCCCAAGGCCCACCACGAGGTAGAACTTCTTGCCCGTGGCCACGTAGAGCATGATAAGGAACACGAAGAAGAACACGAGCGCGCTGCCGAGATCTTTCTCGAACACCACGATGAGCAAGGCGACCAGCCACATGAGCAGAAGCGGCAGCAGCGTGCGGATGTCGGGCAGGTTGAACGGGCCTGCGCGCCACGTGAACACGGAGAGCATCTCGCGGTTCTGGGCGAGGTAGCCCGCCAGGAACAGCACGATGGCTATCTTGGCTATCTCGCCAGGTTGGAACGAGAACACGCCGGGAATGCCGATCCAGATGCGACTGCCGTAGATCTCCTGTCCGATGACCGGCAGAAGCGGCGAGAGCAGCAATGCGAAGCCCACGATCATGAGCGTGTACTTGTAGTTGGCCACCTTGTCCAGGTTGCGGAACAGCACGAGCACGAGCAACATGCACACCACGCCCAGGAACAGCCACATCACCTGGTTGATGGCGATACTGGACTTGTCAGCATAGGGTGCGAGCCGCGTGATGAACGCGATGCCGATGCCCGACAGCGCGAACGCGATGGGCAGGATGGCCGGGTCGGACTTGGGCGCGAACCTGCGCACGGCCAAATGCGCGATGACGAACGCCGCGAAGATGCCGATGGGCACGCCCAGCGTGGTCAGGCCGAGACTCTGACCTTGGTTGACGGCCAGCATGGCGAACAGCAGCACCACGATGGGCGCCGCCACGCACAGCAGGACGAGCTCGATGTTGCGGCGCGTCATGCGGCACCGCCTTGCAAGTTGGCAGGCTCCGGCGGGTTCGCGTCGTGCGTGCCGCCGGTGCTGCCGGCTGCGTCGGTTGCGGGAGCGCCGGCATCCGCCGCATCGTCCCCGGTTGGCTTGCTCTTGGCGTCGATGTCCTCTTGGTACTCCTTGACCAGCGACTCGGCGGCCTCCACGCTGTCGACGCGCCAGCCTTCCTTAAGCCGTTCCTGGAACCCGGGCTGCAGATCGCTCACTGACACGTCGGTGGTCTTCACCAGCTCGGAGTAGCCGAGGCCGAACACGCTGCCCGGCACGCCGCGGTAGATGGCCACCTTGCCATTGTCGTTTGCGAGGTAGGCGGCGTTGTGCAGGTACTCGTTCGTGCCCCAGGCCGTGCCGCCCACGATGGCGGCGAACAGCACGAGCACGAGCGCGATGGAGAGCTTCGTCTTGCGCGCCATCTTCTTGCGGCGCACCTCGGCGAAGCCCGTGACGTCCGCCACGATGACGGTGACGTTGTCGTGGCCGCCGTTGGCGATAGCCTCGTTCACCAGCTGCGATGCGCAGCGCTGTGGGTCGCGCACACGGGCGAGCGTCGATTCTATGTCGTTGTCGCACACCATGCCCGACAGGCCGTCGGAGCAGATGAGCAGGCGGTCGCCCGTCTCCACGTTGATCTCGTACAGATCGGGCTGCGTATGCGGGTCGCTCCCCAGCGCCCGCGTTATGACGGAGCGGTTCGGGTGCGTGCGCGCCTCCTCGGGCGTGAGCTGCCCAGCCTCTATCATGTCGGCCATCAGGCTGTGGTCGCGCGTGAGCTGTTGGAGCTTGCCCTGGTGCAGCAGGTAGGCCCGCGAGTCGCCCACCTGGGCGATGATGAGCCGTTCGCCCTCCAGCATGGCAGCGGTCATGGTGGTGCCCATGCCCTCGCGGCCCCGCCCCTCGTGGGCAGCGACGATGATGGCGCGGTTCGCCTCCTCCACGGCGCGTCCCAGCGCCTCGGGGTCGGGATGCGCGGGCGCGCGCTCGGCCAGCACGTTCACGGCGATTTCCGAAGCCACCTCGCCGGCTGCGTGCCCGCCCATGCCGTCGGCGACGGCGAACAGGGGGGGTGCCACCACGAGGCTGTCCTCGTTGTGGTCGCGCAGGCAGCCGATGTCCGTGCGGCTCCCGAACGTGGTGGTGGCGCCCTTGCGCGTGTGCGGCGTGGACTTGTACGGGCGCTCGGCGGCCATCAGGCAAACCTCACGCGGATGGCCACGTCGCCCACGTTGACCACGTCGCCGTTCTTGAGCGCTACCGGTTCGCCGATGACCTGGCCGTTCACGGCAGTGCCGTTCGTCGATCCCAGGTCTTCCACGAACAGGTTCTGCCCCATGAGGGAGAAGCGCGCGTGGCGGCCGGACACGTAACCCGCGCCCACCACGATGTCGGCGCCGGGGCTGCGGCCCACGATGACGGGCCCGCGCACGACGATGGACACGCCGCGCAGCTCCTTCGGCCCGCGCTCCACCGACAGGTTCCAGGTGCGCTCCTTTTTACGTTGGCCGCGCACGAGGCCTATCCCCGTCTTCATGAGGGCGAACAGGAACAGGTAGAGCAGCGCGACGAACAGCAGGCGTCCGATCAGCAGTACGACGTCGATCACGAGTACACCCCTCGCTCTGTGCGGTTAACAACTTTCACGCATGCGCCTTTCGCGTTATTGGGCCTGGGTGAACACGTAGTTCGTCATGCCGATGGTGATACGGTCGCCCTCGCGCAGCGGGTGCGTGGCGATCTCCGCGCCGTTGACGAGCGTGCCGTTCGTGGAGCCCAGGTCGGTGATGGTCCAGACGCCCTGGGGCTCGAAGCGCAGCTCGGCATGGGTGCGGCTGGCGTTGATGTCGTGGACGACGATGTCGTTCTTCGACTCGCGGCCCATGAGCAGGCGCGCCGAAGCCAGCGAGTAGGTGCGGTTGTTCGTGGTGTCGATGAGGCTGGCGCGCACGGCTGCCTGGTTCGGCACGGGGCTCGCCTGCGCCGCGCCGCCTGCGAACACCACCGTGTCGGCGGCGACGGGAGCGCCGGCGGGTACGGCTGCGCCGGGCTGGGCAGCGTAGGAGGCGGCGGCGCCTGCCATGCCAGCTGCGGCGGCCCCCATGGCGGCGCCGGCCGCACCGGAGACGGGCGCACCCTGCGAGCGGCCGTTCTGGCGGTAGTCGTCGAAATCCTGGCTGTCGAACGTGTACTCGCCGTAGTCGATGGAGTAGTCGATCTCGTCCTCGGGCACATAGGGCAGCGGCGGCTTGCCGTTCGGGTCGAAGTCGCCGTAGGCGTCCTGTGCGCCGAACTCATCGAAACCGGCGTCGAGGTCCTGGTAAGGCTGGGGCTGCGGGTGGGCGGGCGCCGCTGCAGCGTTGGGGTAGCCTGCGGCATTCGGGGCGGGATATTCCGGCGCCGGCTGCGCGGCTGGGGCATAGCCCTGCTCGACCGCCCCGGGAAAGCCGGGGTAGGCGGCATCATCGTAGGCGTCAACTGCATAGGCGGGCGCCGGGGCGCCGTAGCCACCGGCGGGGGATGCGGGGGCGGGCTGGCCGTAGCCGTAGGGCTGTGCGGGCGCGGCGCCGTAGCCGGGCGCGGGCGCTGGGGCGCCGTATCCGGCCGGGGCCTGACCGCCGCCGATGCCGTAGCGCTGCATCTCCTCGGCGCGCAGCTGGGCGATTATGGGCGCCGCCACCGGTTCGGCGATGACGTCGAACTTGCCGTGCTTCAGCCCGTCGTCCACGATGAAACGCACGAGCGGCTGGCCGTCCATGACCAGGCCCTCGTCCGCGGCCTTCGCCGCCAGATACGTCTCCGTCTCGCCGGCCAACGTGGGGTAGTAGCCGAACAGGCGCTGGTCGTCGTCGGGGTTCACCAGCACCGTGTAGAGCGTGGGGGCGTACTGCTTGCCGGCGCCCACCATCTTCTCGCGGCGCATCTGCTTCTCGGCCTTCTTGGCAATCTGCACGGGCGAGATGGGCGCGTTGGCCATGCGGTCGGCCGCGCCCTCGAACGTGTCCTCCATCTTGCCCTCGAACCTCGAAAGAAAGCCCATTGCGTCTCCTTTATAGCACGCGCCCGGCCCGGGAGGGCTGCCTCGCGGGGGCGGCGCCGAGCGTCGCATCGTGCGCGGGGCGGGCATCGTGTGCGCATCAACGGTTCGCGCCTGCGCGACCCTGGTTGCCGTGTGTCCCTGCATATGACTATGCAATGCTCCATCTTGCCATAAACCCGTTGCCTTCTCGGCATCCTTTACGCAATCGTCATTATTCTGAAGAGCAGGAATCTCTTTCCGGAATCTTCGATGGAGCCTTTCCTTGAACCTCTCCTGTCCGGGGTTTTCGCCAAACTGCTTTGGCAGTGGCTTCCGACTGCGCCGCTTCGCCTTCCAGATCTTGAGATGCTCGCCAGGACTCGGTGTGCTCGCGCCGGGAGTTTCCTGAAAATCGTGTGCCACGCTACGAAGGGAGGGGCATGTCAAGTGCAGCGTACTGCGCAGGATGAGCGGCCGTCGCTACGTGTGGCGGCCAGTGAGTGTGCGAGCATGGCCCGACCGTGCGGTGATCCGGCCGGGCCAAGCGCTTTACTTGGCTGCGTCGTCCTCTTTCAGAATGAGGCTCACGGCTTTCTGGATGGTTTCGCGGTCGTAGGGAACTCCCATGAAGCAGGAGTTGATGATGGCGCCTTCCATGAACGCGCAGAGGATCTTCGCGCGCTGCTCGTCCATGAACGGCGCGCACCTGCGCAAAAACGACTCGAAGGCGCTCCTCGTGATGTCTTCGACGTCCGGATCCTCGATGGCCGCAGCATAGAGGGCGGCGTCGGCGTGCACCCGCTGCTGGTCCGAGAGATACTCGTTGATGAAGTCGGCAAGCGCCGTCGCGTTCTGGATTCCCTGCTCGGTGACGCGGAACGCCTCGTCGTACTCGTGCTCGATCCTGCGGGCGACCTCGGCTAAGCCCTCGCGGCGCAGCTCGTCGATGCTCTTGAAATACTGGGTGGTCGAGCCCAAGGGCACGCCGGCCTCTTCCGCCACCCGCCTGTTGGTGATTTTGCTGCTTCCCTCACGTGCTATGAGGTTGGCAGCGGCGTCGATGATGGCCTGCCGTCGACCGGCAGGGTCTCGCGGCGCGCGCTTCTTCGGCTTCTTCCCGGACCTCTCTGTCTTCGTCGTGTCTTCTTCCACGGGCAACCTCCTGTGCCGTCCGCTGTCTTACTGCTGTCTCCGTGATCCTATTCTAGTCGAAATTTTTCTTAATGTACACTTGAACATTAACTTTCCAGCTGCTATGCTTTGTAGTGTACATAAGTACATTAACTAAGTTCCAAGGGTTTTCGAAGGGAGAAGAGGTCGATGAACATGAAGAGGATAGGCACCCTGGCAGCCGCTTTCGCCTTGACCGCGTTTGCCGCCTGCGCGCTCGCCGGCTGCGGAGCGAGTCTGGACCGCGAAGTGACCGTGCAGGACATAACGTTCAAGGTCCCGAAAACGTGGCTGGAAAGCCCGGGCGGCAACGGCTCGAGCGGAGCGGTCGTGTTCACGGAGGACAACGAGGACTTGGATGAGGACGAGACGGGCAACAGCCTGACTATCAGCTACGAGAAGCTTGGCGCGCCGACGGCCGCCGTTGTCGAGGAACAGGTCGGGGCCGCCGAGCAAGAGGGCGAGGTCATCGAGGAAGAGGGTGCCAAGCCGGCTGAGAAGGCCGAAAGCGCCAAGCCCGTTGCCCGCACGGCAGCCGAGGCCATCGCGGCCAAGCGGACCGATCTGGAGAAGAAGTATGGGATTACCGCGTGGAGCATCGACAAAGAGAAGTCCAAGGTGATCGACGGTGCCCAGGTTACGGTGTACGAGTACAGCTTCGTCAAGGACATTGAGGGTCAGAAGCGTAAGTACGAGAGCAAGACGGCCTATGTCGTCACTACCGACACGCTCTACGAGATCGCGGTCGTGGGCGACAAGGCGGACATCAACGGCGTCGTGGACAGCATCGAGCTGTAAGCGTCGAGAAGGAGAGCAACGTATCTGAGAGAACACCGGTAGGAAGGTACACCCATTATGGATGATTCTATTGTTATCAAGCCGCAAACGCTCTCGAAGGGCCGTTTGTGGACAGCTCTCATCGCGATATTGTTGGGACAGTTCGTGGTCGCCATCGACCTCACCGTTCTCAACATCGCGCTGCCCGAGCTCACTCGGGACCTCAGTCCCTCGTCAGACCAGCTTCTCTGGGTGGTCGACGTCTACTCGCTCGTCTTGGCGGGCTTCCTCGTTGCCACCAGCTCGCTTTCGGATAGGTTCGGCAGGAAGAAGATGCTTCTCGCAGGCTTCCTGATCTTTGGCATCGGCTCGGTGCTGGTCGTGTTCATAAACGACGCAAGCCAGCTCATTGCCATCCGGGCTTTCTTGGGTATCGGCGGTGCGATGATCATGCCCATCATCATATCCATGATCCGAAGCATCTTCACGGATTCGAAGGAGCGCGCGATAGCCGTGGCCGCCTGGTCGGCCATCAGCGCCATCGGCATGGCGGCCGGCCCGCTCATCGGCGGCTTTCTGCTGGAGCACTTCAATTGGCACTCGGCGTTCCTCGTGAACGTGCCCATCGTGGGCGTCGCCTTCCTGCTCGGCATGTTCGCCATGCCGGAGGTGAAGCTCAAGAACCCCGGGCGCTTCGACGTTCTGGGGTCGGTGCTTGCCCTCGCCGGCATGGTAGCGCTTCTGTGGGGCATCAAGCACCTTGCGGCCGAACTCGCGTTCGACGTTCCCGGCGCGGCGGCAACCCTCGGCGGCCTGGCGCTCATGGCCCTGTTCGTCTTCCGATGCCTGAAATCGCCGCATCCCATCGTCGATCTTTCCCTGTTCCGCAGCCGGACGTTCTCGGCCGGCGTCATCGCCACCATGGCGTGCACGTTCGCCCTGGCCGTGCTCTTGTACATGCTGGCCCAGTGGCTGCAGCTGGTCAACGGCGACGGCACGCTCGAATCGGGCATCCACCTCATTCCTATGTCGGTGGCCACGCTGATCTCGAGCTTGGGCGCGGCTGCCCTTGCCATGCGCTATCAGGCGCGGCACGTGGTGGCGGCCGGCCTGGGACTCGCTTCGGTGGCCATGCTCATGATGTTCTTCTTCCAGGACGACCTCTCCCTCACCGTCGTCATCGTGTCCACCTGCCTGGTGGGCCTGGGAACCGGCGCCCTGGCAATCGGCGCATCGCTCATCATGGCCGAGACGCCCGTTGAGAAGGCGTCGAGCGCGGGCAGCCTCCAGGAGATATCCTACGACCTGGGCAACGTGCTGGGTGTGGCCATCCTGGGAAGCCTCGCCTCCATCATCTACCGCTCGGAGCTCGGCACCGGCGCCCTGCGCGCCATGGGCCTGGACGGGCAGCTGATCAACGCCGCGAAGCAGTCGTTCGCGGCGACCACCGAGATCGGCAACATGCTCGGAATGCCCGAGCTGATCCAACGAGGTGCGGACGCGTTCAACCAGTCCCTGGTCGTGACGTGCCTTGCGGGTGGCGTTATCATCCTGGTGGCGGCTGTTCTCGTGCGGAGGCTCATCCCTAAGGGGTTGAAGATCACCGAGGAAAGCGATGCGGAAGTCCCATCGGACGATCGCTCGCTGCCCGCATCGGGCGAAGGCCCGTCGGTTGACGGCGGCGATGTCGGTGCCGCCCAGCCTGAGCCTGCCGGGAACGCATCCGCCGCGAACCTGGACGACGTGAAGATGCTGCCCGGGGCCTTCCCCGTGCCTGCCGCGACCCTGTCCCGCGAGGGAGGTGCTCCGGCGCAGTCTGCGGCGCTCGCCAAGATCATCGAGGACGCGGGGATAGGCGTGGTGAACGTGCCTCTCGACATCGCCACCTTGGATCGGATGGGGGAGATGTGCAACGACCTGGGGATCGACGTGACCACGGCGTTCATCGTGCTCGCCAAGAAGGCGGTGGAGGAAGGCCGGCTCCCGCTCGGCCTGCCCGCCGACGCGGGGTGCGGCGCCGAGGATCTGGCTCGCATCGAACGCAACGTGGAGGCCCTCGACGAGGGACGCGGGGTAATGCACGAGTCGGACGACCGGATGAGGACGTGGGCCCCCGAGGCATGGGCGGACTACCGCTCGTGGAAGAGCCAGGACGAGGATGTCCACCGCTTGGTCAAGACGCTCGTCACGAGCATCGAGTCCGACGGAGCGGGTGCGGGGATCGGCGATCCCCGGCCGCTGAAGGCAGGCGAGACGTCGCTCTGGACACGCCGCATAGCCGACGACCACCTGCTGGTGTACCGCATGGACGGCGACGACCTGCAGATCGTCGCGTGCAGAAGCCACGCCAACACCCCGGTGCAGCCGTCGTAGGAGCCTTCCCTCCCTCCTCTTCGGCTTGAGCAAGGCGGCCCTCCTATTCGGGAGGGCCGCCATTGCTTTGTAGGACACCCGGCTAATCGGACAGAGGGTTCGAATCGTCCGGTAAGAGCCGCTCGGTTGCCGGTGCAGCCTGCGCTTCGAGCTGCGTTTTGTCCGATTCCGCCTGTGACCCTACTTGCGCATTTGTCCTCGCGTCCGCCTTCCGCGCGGCACGCTGCGGCAGGTACTCGCTCACCACGATGCCGGCGAAGATGAGGGCGAAGCCGGCGAACAGCGGTGCCGAGAGCAGCTCGCCTAGGAACAGCACCGAGAACAGCACGCCGAACACCGACTCCGTGGCCAGGAACAGCGAGGCGGGCGCCGGGTCCACGTGGGCCACTGCCAGGTTCTGCAGCAGCAGAGCAACGCAGGAGGCGAATACGGCCAGGTAGGCCAGACTCGTCCACGTGTCGGCGCCGAGCGCCGCGAAGTTCGGCATCGGCTCGAGCGCCAGCCCGGCCGCGAGGCCCAGAAGGCCCGCCACCAAGAACTGGATGACGGTAAGCAACGTCATGTCGCACCCGGGCGCGAACTTCGCCGTGTACACCACATGGAAGCTCAAAAACAGGGCGGACAGCAGCGTGATCAGGTCGCCGAAACGCAACGAGAACCCGGCCGCGCCCGCGAACGACACGCATCCCACGCCCGCCACGCACACCACGGCGGCGGCGAGGTTGAAGCGCGTGGGCCGCGGCCCGTGCAGCGCCCAGCCGAGGAACGGGATGATCACACAGTACAGCGACGTGAGGAAGGAGCTGTTCGACGCCGTGGTGTCGGTGAGCCCGGTGGAGTTGCTCCAGTAGGCCAGGAACACCATCACGCCCAGCACGGAGCCCTTGCACAGGTGCTCGGCGTCGATGCGCTTCCTGAAGCGGGGCAGCATGACCACGCCCAGGATGATGCCCGCGGCCGTGAAGCGCACGCCCACGATCCATGCGGGCGGGAACGCATCCACCGTCGACTTGATGACGACGGTTCCCAGCCCCCAGATGGCGGCAGCCACCAGCAAGAACGCTTTGTACGTCCAAAGCGGCAGCGAAGCGGGTGTTTTCAGGATGCGGGCCATGGTCGCTGCATCATACCACGGCTGTTCCGACGGGGCGGCGTCCAGGTTTCAGCTTGCTGTTGAAAGAGGGCATCAGAAGCCTCGTCCGAACGGCGCATGCTACGATGGGGCGGTTATCATGACGAGGAGGCGAAGCATGCCCACGTTCCGCGAGGTGCTGCGTGCGGCCGAGATCACCATCAAAGACAACACGTCCGGTCGCCGCATGCATGAGATAGAGAAGATACTCCGCGCCCATCACGCGTTCTCCGGCCTGACGCCCGAGAAGGCCACGGCCATTCTCGAGGATCTGGGACCCACATTCGTGAAGATGGGGCAGATCGCCTCGAATCGCAGCGATGTCATTCCCAAGGCCTATGCCGATGCGTTCAAGCAGCTGCGCGCCAACGTGGCGCCCGTGCCGTTCGAGGTGATCGTGCAGACGATCGAGGAATCGCTCGGGCACCCATGGCGCGAGACGTTCGCCGACATCGAGGAGAAGCCCCTGGGCTCGGCCTCGGTAGCGCAGGTGCACCGTGCCCGGCTGGCGCAAGGGCTGGGCGACCCGGTGGCGGCGGGCGCACAAGAGGAGCGGCCCACGACGAACGCGGCAGGAGGCGGCGCCGCAACGGCGCAGGGGCCGGTGGTGGCCGTGAAGGTGCGCCGCCCGAACGTGGTGGAGCAGATGGCCGAGGACATCACGCTCATCCGGCACGCGCTGGCGCTGGCCGACCTCACGCACATGACCGACGGCATCATGCTCACGCTGGGCGATTTGGTGGACGAGCTGGCGCGCACGACGGCCGAGGAGCTGGATTTCACCGTGGAGCTGGGAAACCTGGAGCGCTTCGGCGCCGAGCTGGCGAGCCAACCCCATGTGGAGAGCCCCCGCCCGTACCCTGAGTTCAGCACCGATAAGGTGCTGGTCATGGAGTACGTGGAGGGCGCGCACATCAACGACCTGCCCGCGCTGCGCGCCCAGGGCGACGACCCGGCCGCACTCGGGCGCCGGCTGGCGGAGAGCTACGTGACGCAGGTCATCGATGACGGCTTCTTCCATGCCGACCCGCATCCGGGCAACATTCTCGTGCGCGGCGAGGACATCGTGTGGATCGACCTGGGCATGACGGGCACGCTCTCCGCTTCCGAGCGCGCCATCGTGGGCCGGCTGTTCGCTTCCGTGGCGAAGAACGACCCATACGCCCTGAAGGACGCGTTGTTGGCGTTGGCTAAGGCGCATGGCCCGGTGGACCACGGTCTGCTGCTCGGCCAGATAAGCGCGCTGCTGGATTCGTATGCGTCGATCGACCTGGCGGACATCAACGTGGGCACGGCGCTGCTCGACGTCATAGAGGTCATGCGCACGCAGAACCTCACGCTGCCGCCGTCGCTCACCATGCTCGCGCGCGGCATGGTGACCATCGAGGGCGTGCTGGTGGACATCGCGCCGGAAACGAGCGTGGTGGAGATCATCTCCGACCACGTGAAGCGGCAGGCGCTCAGCTTCGATGCCTTGGAATCGAAGGCGAAGAGCCTGCTCATGGCCTCGGCCGCTTCCGCCGAGGCGGCGACGCGGCTTCCTACGCAGGTGTCGCACACGCTGGACATGCTCGATCGCGGCCAGGTGGAGGTAGGCGCCGACCTGCATGTGCCGGCGGACTTCACGGCGGCGCTCTACGCGGTGAGCGGTACCGTGGCCATGGCGCTGATCTCGGCCGGCCTCTTCGTGGGCTCGAGCCTCATCGCCCAGACGGCCATGCAGCCCCAGCTGCTGGGCGTGCCCCTGCTGGGCATCCTCGGGTACCTGGGCGCGTTCGTGCTGGGCGTCTACGTCATCTGGCGCGTCCTGCTGACCCGCCACCAGCAGCGCAACGACGAGAAAGTGGAGTAGGGGGTTCCGCCGGCCTGACGGCCGTCGGAACCTGCCGACGCTGCGAAGGGCCGTGGTGCCCGATCTTCGCAGGATCCCAAAAGCTCACGTACCGAAGTACGCTTCGCTTTCGCGATCCTGCGAATCTCGGGCACCACGGCCCTTCTCGCTGACTTACTGCGCCAACCTGTGCGTTTTTACCCGAACACGACGATGGCGGCGGGGTCCTTCACGCGCAGGGCGGCCGTCTCCATGATGCGGAACGTGTGGTTGAAGTCGGCGAGCTCCAGGTAGCCAACCGAGAGGTCCAGGCCCACGGCCAGGTCCATATACTCGGGCTCGGCGCACACGAGCGCGGCCTTGCCGGGGGCGAGGGCGCTCGTCATGAACACGTTGTCGCCGATGAGCTTCTGGATGCGGTCGATCTCCAGCATGCCGGTGCTCGGCTGCAGGCGCTGCAGGTCCAGGAACAAATCGGGTGCAACCACCAGCGCATAGCGGCCCAGGTAGCCGGTCTTGGCCAGCTGCGAAACGGCGGCGGCCACGTCGGAGAAGCCGTTCTCGCCGGCCTTCCAATCGCCCTTCTTCACTTTCGCCGAGCCCTTCACGGTGAGCAAGCCGTCAGCGCCGAGGGCCTTGCTACCGTTCAGGACGAGGTCGTCCTCGCGGCGCGCGGCCTTCTTGGCGGCGGCGACGGCGGCGGACAGGTCGATGGGCAGGCCGGTTTGCGCGGCGAGCTCCAAGTCGCGTCCGAGCAGGGTGAAGTCCTCGTAGAACAGCGGCAGCTCCAGCTGCGTGCGTCCGACGATGCGGCCGATGCCGTCTTCCAAGATCTCTTCCTTGCCCACGCCGTCAACCGCGACGGTGGTGGCGCCGGGGCCCAGCGGCCCGAATACCTTCAGGAAGCGGCGGCAGGCAAGCTGCTTGCGCGCCGTGCCGATGACGGTGTCGTCGATGCGGTTCCAGAGCTCTGCCGACAGGTCGGCTGATTCTCGTGCCAAGTAGTCCATAATGCGGTCCTTTCGCTCATGGGAAAACGATACGCGGAGCAGATGGCTTGCGCCGGGCGGTCGAGCAGCTTGCCGCGCGGCCGCCTCGTAGCAAACAAATGTTTCACGTGAAACATTCGGTAGCCGTCAGGCGGGCGGTCGTCGGGAAAAGGTGCCGAAGCGAGCGTCCGGTGGGAGGGCGCGCCCCCAGGTTCGAACGAGTGTTTCATGTGAAACGTTCGTTCGAGGCAGGCGTTCGCTACTCTGACAGGTCGCCTACGGTGGGAGCGGCTGCGGGCGTCTCGGGCGCCGGGGCAATCTCGCCGTCCGTCACGATGCCAAGCTCGGCCAGCTGCTCCTGCACCTCTCCCTCGCCCTCCAGGAAGAACTCCGTTTCCTTGGGGTCCAGATGGCGCATGAGCGTGATGAGCTCGCCCATGTGGGCCTTCTCCTCGTCGCGGATGTCGGCCAGCACGGCCTTGGCCGCCGGGTCATCCGTGGCCAGGTAGTGCGCCTCGTACAGGAAGATGGCCTCGAGCTCGCCTGCGATGTCGATGCGCAGGGCCTGCATGAGCTCCGCGTTCGTCATCTTGCGGTCGACGTTGCCGGAGAACGGGTTCGGGAAGTTGGGCATGATGGTCCCTCTCTTTCGCTGTGCCGCGGCGGTGCGGCCGACCGTCCGAAGCGCGAAGCACTCGGACGAGCAGGCGATCCGCCGAGCGGCGGTTGTCTCTCTTACCTTGGGGGATATGGTACTGCGGATGTCAGCAAAAGTCTCGATAAATAATCTTCCTTATTGAGAATTTCTCTCAATAAGCACAATTCGGCAGCTCGAAGGAAGCTGGCACGCGTGCTGTGCGGCTATTTCTGCTCCGTGGCCTGCCGGGCGGCCAGACGGCGGTAGGCCACCAAGCCTGTCGCCACGAGCGCGAGGGTGAGCACGACGGTGACGGCGGCCACGGCGTAGTTGCCGTCACCCAACGCACCGGCAGCCAGCGTGGACGAGACGATGGAGGGAATACGGCCTATGGTGGTGAGGGCCACGATGCGCCAGATGGGGCTCGTTCCAAGCCCGGCCACGTAGGTGAGCAGGTCCTTCGGTGTGCCGGGGATCAGGAATACCAGGAACAGCAGCAGCTCGAAGCGGCGCGCGTCACGCAGCCACCGCACCGACGCTATCTTATCGGGTGGAAAGAACAGCCCTACGAGGCGCATGCCGAAGGTGCGCACCAGCACCATGACGAGGGCGGTACCCAATGCGCTGGCCACAAGGCACCACAGCGTGCCCTCCCAGAAGCCGAATGCGTAGCCCGCGCCCAGTTCAAGCGGCTCGCCCGGAAGGAACGCGAGCACCACCTGCGCCATGTTGGCCACAACAAACAGAATGCGCCCTAGCGCCCCGGCGTCATCGACCCACGCGCGGAACCGCGGGGCGTCGCCCACGAACGCCAGCAGCTCCGGTCCGAAGCGCACGCAGAGCGCCGCGAGGGCGGCGGTGAGGCACAGCAGGCCGGCGACGACGGCGATGCGCTTCCGTACGATCGCCCGGTGCCCGACGGAGCTTTTCTGCGAAGCCGCTTCCATCGAGGCGTCGTTGCGCGCCTCGCCTGCGATGACGGGCTTGCGCGACCTAACCGTTGCGACTGGTCCGTGCGTTTCGCCTGCCCGCCTTGGCACGTTGCCCGCCGTCGCGTCCGCCGCAGCGACCCGGTGCGCCCGGCGCCCTGCGGCGTCGCCGGGTGTCGGGCGCGGGACGGCGGGGGCCAAAGGGGTCGCGGTGTCTTCCATGGGATGCTCCGTTTCTCGGGTGCGTTCGGTACGCCTCCGATGCTACGGGGCAAATATCTACTGGCTGTCAACGGCGGGAAAAATCAAGGCAAAGCGCGCCGTCGCCCGTGCGCCGCCCTCGGCGCGGTTCTCCAGCGCCAAGTCGCCGCCATGCTTGTCGCAGAGCAGCGCGGCAATGTTCAGGCCCAGACCGAAGTGGTCCTTCGACGGCGTCTCGCTGAAGAACGGCGCGCATCCCCGCTCCAGCGCCGCGGGCGAGAAGCCGGGCCCGTCGTCCTCTACCGCGAGCACGAGGAACCCATCGCGCACGTCCAGCCGTGCGTCAACGCGGCCGTCGGCGAAGCGGGCGGCGTTGCCGACGAGGTTCTCGGCCACTTCCTCCACCAGGGAACGGTCGACGCCGAGTACGGGGCGCTCGACGTTGCAGCGCGCGCTGATGGAGAGCGCGAATGCGACGTGCAGGCCCGTGCCCCGGTTCCCGGCTGGCGCCTCGCTCACCTCCACGGTCGTCCGTGTCCCGCCGGCTTGCGCGCAGAGCGACCGGCCGATATCTTCCACGGCGTCCGCCACGGCATCGAACGGCTGCGCATCCGGCCGCACGGCGCGATCCTCCAGCTTTTGCAATCCGCTCATGGCGGCTACGTAACGCTCCAGGCGCTCCACCTGCGCGGCGAGCGAGGCTGCAGAGGATGCCAGCTGCTCGGGGGACGCATCGCCGGCCTGCAGGTGTGCCTCCAGCAGCTCCACCTTTCCCTTCAGGATGGTGAGCGGCGTGCGCAGGTCGTGCGCGAACGCGGCGTTCAGGCGCTTGCGCTCCTCGGCCGTGCGCCACAAGGCCCGCTGCGATGCGGCCAGCGAGGTGCGCATCGCCTCGAACGATGCTGCCAGCCTGCCCAATTCGTCGGAGCGGCCGTATGCCACGGAGAAGTCGAGGTCCTGGTCGGCGATCTTCGCCGCCGCCGCATCGAGCGTGGAGAAGCCCGGCGCCAGCCTCATGCGGTAGAACCGCCGCGCCGCCGCGAAGATGCATGCGCCGAACCACAGCGGGAACATGAGGAACGTCAGCAGTCCGAACAGCGTGGAAAGCGCCCGTGCATCCTCCGAGGGTACCGTGTGCGCGTAGTAGCCTATGGGCGATACGAGCAGGTCGCCGAACTGCGATGACTCCGACGCATCGCTCCCTGTCTCCGTGTCGAGGAACGCACGGTACGGGTTATCGGGGTTTTTGGCCGCCCATTCGTCGAACAGCTTGCGGGCGCGTGCGTCGTAGGCGGGAACGTCCTGCACCGCGATGCCCTCCTCGCCCTCGAAGGCGGAAAGCTCGCTGCTGTCCGCAAGGTACCCTTCGAGAACGAGATCGCCCCCCTCGCCGGTTTCCACCCGGTACGCATACGGGTAGCTCTGGGCGCTTTCCACCAGTAGGCTTGCCGGAGGGTTGTCGATGGGCAACGGCTCACGCCCGTCGTCGGCACGCTGCACGAACAGCTCGTTGCCCTCCTGGTCGATGGCAAGCGAGCGAGCGGGCACGAGCGCGTTCGTCCCGGTATCGTACAGGTAGAGCCCCGACGTCTCGTAAGCGTCGGCGGTCACTTCGTTCTGCAGCGCGGCGAACACCGATGCGGTGACGGAGGACAGGACGAGGGCCGCCACCAGGAACACCAGCATGTAGCCCATGAACGAGGTCTTGAGCGATGCGTTGCGCCACCGCTCGCGCAGGCGGGCGATGCGTCCGGAACGTGCCGGGGCGGCCGCATCCGACGGTACGCCCGGATGCGTCGGCATGTTGGCGACCGGGGCACCGCCGGCCGTCTCCGCGCCCTGCCTTCCTCCTCTGGCGCGCCGCTTCCTCATGCGCGCCATCGGTAACCCATGCCCCATACCGTCTCCACGGGATCGTGCTCGGCGCCGGCCGCAGCCAGCTTCTTGCGGATGCGCCGGATGTGCTCCGTGACCACCTGCGAATCGCTCTCGCTCTCCCAACCGCCCACGCGCTCGTGGATGCGGTCGCGGTCGAACACCTGCCCGGGATGCTTCGACAGGAACGCCACGATGTCGAACTCGCGCCGGGTGAGCTCGACGGGAGCTCCCGCCACCGCTACCGTGCGGGTCCGGTAGTCCACGGCAAGGTCGCCGTCGAAGCGTACCTCCGTCTTCACCTGCTGGCGCTGATCGCGCGCGAGGTGGGCGTCCACCCGCGCGCCCAGCACGGCGAGCGAGAACGGCTTCAGCACGTAGTCGTCGGCCCCGCAGGCGAAGCCCTCGAGCGCGTCCACGTCCTCCACGCGCGCCGTGAGGAACAGGATGGGGCAGGTCAGGTGCTCGCGCAGGCGGCGGCACACCTCGAACCCGTCCAGGCGCGGCATGCCCACGTCCAGCAGCACGAGGTCGGGCCCGTGCGCGGCCTGCTCGAGCGCTTCCTGGCCGCTTCCGGCCGTGAGCACGCGGAAGCCCCGGCCGACGAAGTATTCCTGCAGCATCTCCACTATCTCGGGCTCGTCGTCGGCGACCAGCAACGTTGCCTGGCGCTCGCACTCGGTCATAGCAGGTTCTCCTTCGGGATGTCGGTCGGCCGCTCACGTTGGAGCGCTCGAAGGCCGAGCATAGCACGAGAATGTCGACAAACCATCAACGGCCGTGCTTCCTCCATCGTTCCGCACCCCGCTTCGTGCAATTCGGGCGAAGGCCCTACCGGTCTGCGCGCTGCTTCACGATGAGCACGGGCATGGCGGCCTCGCGCAGCACGTGGCTGCTCACGCTGCCCAAGATGCCGCGCAGGGCGCCCAGGCCGCGCGAACCCATGACGATGAGGTCGCAGGCATGCTCGTCGGCGTAGGCCACGATCTGCTCGCCGGGCACCGTCTCGTCCAGAAGCTCGACCGTTATCTCGTTCATCAGGCCCTTCAACAGGCCGTCGATCTGTCGGTGGAGCGCCGCGTCCGCTTCGGCGAGCGCCTCGTCGTAGTGGGCGTGCAGCAGCACGGACGACAGCTCGTCGGTGGTGTTGCGGCCTTCCTTCTCCAGTTTCTCTATGACCAACTGCTCCGTGTCGACTATCTGCACGATGCGCAACGCGGCTCCCGGGTCCTCGCGGGCGTAGCGCACGGCCTCGGCCAGCGCGGCCCGCGCCGATTCCGATCCGTCGTAGGGAACCATGATGTTGTCGTAGAGCATGGCCGCTCCTCTCGCCGGGCGCCCGTCGTGGGCGCGATCACGTTGGCTCCAGTATAGCAGGGCGGCTATCGCAGGTTCTCCCGCAGCCGTGCCGGGTTTTCCACGCGTTCGCGACGCCGCGCCGCAAGGCCCGATCCGCAAGCGCAGGCGAGGGCCGAAAGGGCCGCGGCGCAGAGAACCGCCGTAGTTGCGGCGGCGTCGCCGGTGGGGGCGAGCTTTTGCGCGTCGCCGGGCTTGGGCGCGGGCAGGGGAGCAGGATCCGCCCCGCCCTTCACCGTGATGCGCCCGGCGCCGTTCTCGTTCGCGTAGGCGGAGTCTGCGGCCACCACGCCGCCCAGGTCGTTCTGGATGAACGAGATGAGCGCCTCGTAATCGAGTCCCTGTTCCGCCACCAGCACGTTCGCGTCCTCGAACATGGAGAACCCGTCGCCGCCGTCGCGCAGCAGGTAGGTGATGGACGCGACGGTGTACGTGGCGCCCAGGTCGATGGGCTGGCCGTTCACCCGTACATTTTGCACGCGGCGCGGGCCGTCCGCGCCCGCGAAGGCGCCCTCGGCATCCAGCTTCACGGGCGAGGGGACGTCGGTGCGCACCTCGAAGGAGAGCCCCGAGGTTTGCAGGAAGGAGCCGCTCGGCTCGGGCAGGTTGCGCACGCCCATTTCCAGCGCGTCGACGATGGCCTGGCCCGTGGCCTCCACCATGCAGAGCGCGTTGGCGAACGGCAGCACCGCGATGGCGTCGCCGTAGGTGACCTCGCCCGGCGCCACGTCCGAGCGGATGCCGCCGCCGTTCGCGAGCCCTATGTCGGCGCCGAGCTCGGCGCGGAACGCGTCGGCCACGAGGTCGCCCAAGTTCGTCTCGCGCGTGCGAACGGCCCAGGTGAAGCCGTCGTCCTCGTATGCCCGCAGCTTCACCTCGGAACGGGCCACTACCGCATCGAGCGTTTTGCCCAGCTCGTCCTCGATGCCCTTGATGAAGGCGGCGGTGTCCGCGTCCTGCGCCACGGGCGGCTTCACGAGCTCGGCCGAGATCGTGTCGGTGGCGGGGTCGATGACGATCTTCCCGCAGGTTTGCAGCTGCGTGCCGGTCTGTGCGAGCACCACCTCCTCGCCGTCCTCGTTCGCAACGCGCCTCTCGTACTGCTCATGGGAATGGCCGTCGATCACGACGTCGATGCCGGAAGTGTTCGCGATCACCGTGCTTGCGCGCCACTGCGCGGCGACGCCCCTCTCGCCCAGGTGCGCGAGCGCCACCACGTAGTCGGCCCCGGCGGCGCGCGCGTCGTCGACGGTCTGCTGCACGCGGTCGTAGAGCTCCTGTCCCGTTTCATCCTGGCAGAATCCGTAGGCCAGGTTTCCGTCGGCGTCCTTGAAGTGGGCGGGATTCGATGCGGTGAGCGTCTCGGGCGTGGCGATGCCCACGTAGGCAACCTTCGTGGGGCCGTAGGCTTCCATCACATAGGGAGCGAACTCGGTTTTGCCGGCTGACAGGTTGTCGAAGTTGCACGACGTGTACGCCGCGTTCGACCGGTTGACGAGGTAGCGCAGCCGGTCCATGCCGTAGTCGAACTCGTGGTTTCCGGGCACGGCCACGTCGTAGCCCACCTGGTTCATGATGTCCACCAGATACGACCCTTCGGAGAGCGTGCCAATGGGCTTGCCCTGCACGGCGTCGCCCGCGTCCACGAGCGCGACGTTGCCCGCACCGAACGCGGCCTCGGCCTCCTTCTTGATCGTCGAGAGGCCCGCGTAGCCGATGCTCGTGGCGTTGCCCTCCTTGTCGAAGGTCTCGTCCACGCCGCAGTGCACGTCGTTGGTGTGCAGGATGGCGAAGGCGCGCTCGGGTGTCTGCACGGTGTAGGCCTTCAGCGTGGCGTTGTTGAACCAGAAATCATCGCTCGCGCCCTCTCCGCCCATGTCGTCAAGGGCGAGGTCGTACCAGTTGTCGATGCCGGTGGGCTCGTCGGTGTAGTAGCTCTGGCCGGGCGCGCACTCCGTGTATGCGACGTCGTACGAGCCGTCGTCGCACTCGGCGGATATCTGGTACGTCCCATCGGAAAAACGGATGGAGGACACGACCGAGAACGTGTCGCCGGGCTCCACCTCGAATGCCGCATTGCCCAGCTCGAAGGTGCGATACCCGGCGTAGTCCAGGGTCTGGGTCGTGCTCCACATGGGCTCGCCGCTTGCGGGGTCGAGCCTTCCCGTCTCGGAGACGATGGTGGAGGGGTTCTTGTACACGGCCAGGTCGATCGTGCTGCCGGCCTCGTTCACGAGGGCGCTCACCGCGCTCACCGTTTCAAAGCCGCGCGCTTCGAACACGTTGGCGAACTGCATGGGCGTGCTGCTGTACCACCATCCGTCGCCCCTGCCCGCGCCGTCGTACTGGTAGATGCCGTCGTAGACGTGCTCGGTGCTCTCGGCGGCATACGTCGCATCCTCCGCCACGTAGGACGTGAAGTCGCACAAGGTGGTGTCGTAGTAGGAGAGGTAGAAGTAGCCTCCGTCGCCCCAGTCCTCGCCCCAGCTGTTCTTGACGATCCACGCGCCGTCGCCTTCGGGGGGATCTTGGGAGAGGATGAACGACGGATAGGAGGGGAAGGGGGCGTAGGACGTCGGGAACTTCTCCTTCTCGAAGGAGTCGTCCCAGCCGACGATGGCCACTTGATGGTTCGACACCTGCGCGGCCGTTTCGTACGGGTCGTACTCGTACGCGCAATAGTAGGCGCTCTCCTCGTGGTTCCAGTGGAGGCTCGACTCGTCTCCTTGGCCGGAGGAGCGGTACGCCGCATCCACGGCTCCGCGCTCCATGAGGGTGGCCTTGACGGCGTCTACGGCGGATGCATCGCGCGTGTAGTCGTAGCGGTCGTCGGCCTCGTTGTAGGCGAAGACGTTGACCTCCGGCAGGTAGTTCACGTTTTGGGCCCGCACGTCCGAGCGCGTGCGCAAGCCGTCGTCGACGCCTCCCATGCCTGCCTCTGCCTGATGCGGGGCGGCCGCCTCGTCGACGGCGCCGTACCCGCGCATGAGCGTGGCCGCCGCCTTGTCCCGCGTGCCGCCCTGCGTGTAGGCGTCGTTGCCGTTGCCGGTGACGAAGGAATCGCCGGCCGCCCACAGGCTCGCGTCGTCGTCGCCGTCCGCGCCGTTGTACGCAAACCAGGCAAGATGGCGTTCGGAAAGGTCGACGTTGGCGGCCTTTCCCGTTTTGAGCAGGTTCGACTCAAGCGACGACAACGTGCCGAACGCCCAGCAGTCGCTGTAGACTCCCTGGTCCTTCACGCTCGTGACGAGCGAGGCGCCGTTCACGTTGCGCAGGTCGAACCTCTCCGGCAGCGCGGCGAACGTCGCGATGCCCGGGCTCGGGTTGTACGCCGAGCCGTCGAACGGCACGAACTCCGGGCCCCGCTCGGTTTGCACCACGGAGCCGGCAGGGTGCTTCGCGGATGCGGCGGGTTCCGCATGGGCTATGAGCGGCATGAGCGCACAGGCGAACGCGAGGGCAAGGGCCGCTCGCCCGATGCGGCCAAGGCGGGCGAGCAGGCTTTTCGGCGGCGTGATCATGGGCATTCCTTCCCGAAGGGAGAGCGTTGCCCCTATCCTACACGGCAAACCCGCCTTAAGGAAGGTCGGGCTGGCGGTTCGGCTCGCATGCGGGCGACTTCGTTTCCGGCGCCGCGCCCGCGGCATCGGCCGGGTCCTCCAGCCGCCTTCGCATCAGTTGCAGCCCGCCCACCACCAGGCCGCCCGCCACGAAGTAGAGCGGGCTGAACGTAGCCAGCTCCATGGCCGGTTGCGGCACCGCCAGCGTGAGAGGGCCCTGTGCGATGGAATACAGCGAGCCCGCCATCATGCCGAGGACGGCGTACACGGTCTGCGAGCGGAACCGCTCCAGGCAGCGCCGAATGAGCCGCACGAACACCAGCACGCCGGTTGCAACGCCCGCGGCGAACACCAGAAGTACGGGCAGGTACGCCATATCGAGGCCCATCACGGCGCGCACCGCCCCCATGACAGGAACGTACAGGCCGAATATCAGCAGCAGCGTGGAGCCGGAGATTCCCGGCAGCACCATGGCGGTGATGGCCACCATGGCCGCGAAGAACACGTAAATGGCGAGTCCCAGGTCAAGATGCTCTACCGCCACGCTCATGCCGCTGCCCGCCGTGGGGTTCAGCAGCGTGACGGCCACGACGAACGCCGCGCCCAGCACCGCGAACGCAAGGTTGCGCGCACGTCCCTTCAGCACGCGCTTCTCCTCCAGCGCCACGATGGGGATGGCGAACACGATGAATCCCATGAACAGCGAGCTGACCTCGTAGATGTGCGAGTCGAAGAAGCTGGTCAGGGCCGCTGCCGACAGGCCGAACCCGACGATCCAGCCGAACGCAAGCTTCACCAGGAAGGAGAGCGCCGCGACCCTTGCCGGCCCCTTGCCGTGGAACAGGTCGTCGAGCGAGCCGATGAAGCGGTCGTAGAATCCCAGCAGGAATGCGATGGTGCCGCCCGACACGCCGGGCACGCTGTCGGCCAGCGCCATGCAGAATCCGCGGATGAAGTTGATGAGAAGCTCTTTCGCCTTGCGCATGGGGGCCTTTCGGGCCGTGTCGTGGGCGCCGCGGCGTGGCGGCGCAACGCGATCGCTGCGTCTGGTGCAGGATAACGGGCGGAGGGCGAAAGACCGGGGGATTTTGCGAGAATCTTACAAAGGGAAGGGGGACGGGGCCGCACTCGACACAAGCTGCCCACAACTTCGCCGGGCCGGCGCCTCCGGGCTTCGGGCGGGCTCGAGCCGATCGGGCACTTGACGCGGGCTTGCGGCAACGGCGCAGTCCGGCGGAGCGAGATGCGGAGTGGCGGTTCGGGTTGGGCGGTCCGGCTTTTACGCCTGCCTGACGGGACAGGTGGTGCGCAGGCGCGGGCGGGCTTGCGGCTACGGCGCCACGAGCTCGAAGCTCGTGCAGGCGTCGGGGCTGTCCAGGAGCGTGCGACCGCCTTTCACGAAGCGGAAGCGCGCAGGCACGGCAGGGCTCTCGCGGATCGGGCGCGCCATAGATCCTTGCGCGGGCGCCTGCAGACGGTGGCCGCCCGCCTCCGGCAGCTCCACCCGCAGCGTCATATCGCCTTGGCGCACCTCCACGGCCCTGTCGCTGGCCTCGCGGATGCGCACCCCGCGGTACGTGGCGAAGCGGTGCTCCACGCCCGCTATCCACACCACGCCGATGCAGCCGGTGAAACGCAGGCCGGCGAGCGGGATCTCGGCCAGGGCGAGCATGACGGATGCCGCGCAGCCGAAGTCGGTGCTCTGTATCCAGGTGTAGCCGCGGGGAAAGCTGTGCCCGCGGTCGCCTTCCATGTAGCCTTTGGCATTCTCGAAGCGCAGCGTGCGGCCGTTCAGCTCCACCTCGCCATCCACGCGGTGGCGCATGCTGAACACCGTGTGCTTCGTCTCCAGGGGCAGGTAGGCGAACGGCCCCATGATGTCGGAGCGCAGCGGCGTGAGCTCGCGGTAGCGCAGGCGGCCGACCAGCTCCAGGTCGGGCGCCTGCACGTCCAGCATCATGCCGATGGGCGAGAACAGGCTGCGGCCCACGCGCATGCTGCGGGTTCCCGTTTGGCGGAAGTCCTCCAGTGGGAAGGGGAGGTAATGGGCGCCGTCCGCCGTGACCACTTGGATGAAGGCCTCGTCTTGGGCGCGGCCGGGGATGACGGCTAGGATGTCGCCGCCCTGCTGCTGCTTCATGTACCAGCCTTCGTAGTACGGTCTCATGCGCGCTCCTCGCATCGGCATCGGGGAGCGACGATGATATCATCGCCTCCGCCGCAGTCGCGAAGCCGTCACGCCCCCGTTCGCGAAGCGATGACCGAAAGGAATGCCGCGCTGGCAAGCTCTGGCACGAACAGGCCGAGGAGCGGTTCTTCACGATGCGCAAAAAACGCACGGGTTGCTGGGGGGGCGTGATCGAGGCTGCGACGGAAGAGGTGAAGCGCGGTCGCCCAGGCGGGGAGGCGTCGGACAGTGACAATAGTGAACAACGTTCACAAATACTTGCGCTTTTCGCTATCGCGTCTATAATGAACGCCGTTCAGAAATATGAACAGTGTTCATTTTGGAGAAACGGAGCGTGCCATGTCATTACAACTTATCTTGGCGACAACCACTATCAGCCTCGCCCTCGTGTTCTACACCATCGGTGTTTTCGACGAGCGCCGCCACTCGCTGACGAAGCGCAACCTCGTGCTGTTCTGGACGGGTTTCGTCTTCGACACCACCGGCACTACCATCATGACGCTCATGGCCCAAAGCGGCGGAAACGCCGCGTTGGGAATGCACGCCGCCTCCGGCGTGCTGGCCATCGTGCTCATGGCGGCCCATGCCACCTGGGCTACCTTCACCTATCTGCGCGGCAGCGAGCGCGCAAAGCAGCGGTTCCACACGTTCAGCATCGTGGTCTGGCTGTTCTGGCTCATGCCCTACACGCTGGGCATTCTGCAGGGAGTGCCCGCTCTTCATCTGGCGAACTTGCAGGCGGGCATCGGCTCCCTCGCAGTCGTGTCCGTTGCCGCCGCGGTCATTGCCGTGAGCACGCTGCGTTCCCGCAAGCACCATTACGATCATCGGAGGTAGCGCAGCTTGCACGCAGGCAGGTTACGGAAGGGGTGGCCCTCGCTGCGGGATACGCCGCAAGGAATGCCGGTGTGGTAAGGTGGGTCGCGGCGGCAGGTTCTGAGGTCGCCGCTTTCGACGAGCATGCTGTCGGCGGGCCAAAGCCGGCCGGCAGTCAATTTGTTCCCGGCGTGAGGAAAGGCGTTCAACATGGAGAGCAAGCAACCGTCCCCGATCGACCTTCTGGTGGAAGCGCACGCCGGGCTGGAGAGGCAGGGCCCCGGCTGCGCTAAGGAGACAGGTAGGGCTCTCGCCTTCCTCGGCGATCTCGACCTTATTGCGAACGCGGCTGACTTGGGCTGCGGAACCGGGGCCCAGACGCTGCTGCTCGCGCAGCACCTGAAGGGATCGGTTGTCGGCCTGGACTTGTTTCCAGCCTTCGTCGACGTCCTGAATGGGCAGGCACGCGAGCAAGGCGTTGCCCACCGGGTGCGGGGCGTCGTCGGCTCGATGGATGACCTGCCATTCCAGAGGGAGGCGCTTGACCTGATCTGGTCGGAAGGTGCTATCGACAACATAGGTTTCGAGAGAGGTCTGGCGTATTGGCACGGCTTCCTTAAACAGGGAGGTTATGTCGCGGTTACCTGCCCCTCCTGGCTCACGGACGAGCATCCTGCCGTCATCGAGCGGTTCTGGGCCGATGCCGGAAGTAGGTTGGATTCGGTGGCCTACAACATCGAGGCGCTCCAGCGATGCGGCTACCAGTTCGTCGCCGCGTTCGCCCTGCCGGAGACGTGCTGGACGGATGAGTACTTCACCCCGCGCGAGGCGGCGCTCGAAGGCCTGCTGCGGAAATACCCCGGCAACGAGACCGTGGAGGCCTTCGTCGCCGACAACCGCCACGAGGTCGAGCTCTACCTGGAATACCAGCAGCACTACGGCTACGTGTTCTACCTCGGCAGAAAGAGGTAACGGGATAATGATCCGGCGGGCCATGCTCGCCGGATCGGCTACTTGGACTTAGCGCGTTCCTGCCATTTGTCCGGGTCTCTATCGCCCAAAGCGCCGGGCGACACATCGAGACCTTCGGCAATGCGACACAGCAAGTCGAATCCCACGTTGACGCGTCCCGCCTCGATGCCGCTCACAAGTACGACCGAGCTTTGCCGACCATGTCGGCAAAGCGTTCTTGGGTGATATTCTCGGCTTCGCGATATTATCTTATTCGCGACCCGAGAAGTTCTTTCGAGATTGAACATCCATATCCGTCCACGATATGAAGCAACTCGGTTTCCTTTATATGCGATCACTGATATCCACACCGATTGATCTAAAACGGACACGCTTCGGCCGGGAATGTAAGAGTTGGTATTAGCTCAATCAAAATGCGCCGTATAGAGAATGATGCCTTTCATTGCAATTTGAGCATTGGCGGGAAGGTAGCTTCCGCTAGTCTTTTTTAGTAATGCCAGCTACGGGCGGCTTTCCGCCCTTCTACAGGTTGCGGGACGTGGCGAGAAGCTCTCCGCCTACGGAAAGCTTTGGAAAGCCGCCGTCGAAACGGCGTGCACCAACCTGATGCTCGGGGGCATGTCGCGCCTGAGGCTGTCCGGGCCACGTCGGGGTACCTCCCACGTCGGCCGTTCCTTTGTTTTGCTCGGTGAACAGTGGAAATGAAAGAGAAAGCCGGGCGACTCTGAACAAGTTCCCGGCTTAATCTAAACAACGTGTTCGATTTGTCGCTGGGGCTGTACGACCCCGCTAACTCTGATCGATGGTTCAAGATGTTCTCAGTAGATCACGGCCCCGGAGAGCACGGAACCGTGATGAAAACCTTCACTGATTCGCTGGGCGTCGAACATCAGCGTGGCAAGGGCTATCGGTGCCTCAAGCCCCACATGTTGAGGCACGGCCAGGCAGCTATCCTATGCACGCAGGTGGTGGATGCGAAAATGACTCAAGGCAGTTAGGCCACTTGAACTTCGACACGACGATGAACATCTGCACGCATTTTGAGAAGGAAAACGACCGCATTGCAAGCGAAGCGTTTCGGAACGCGCTATCGTAGAAGTAGACGTAGCCAAGAAACGAAGAAAGCGCCGGAGGTAGGTGATAACTCACCGTTCGGGCGCTTTGCTAAGTACATATTACAGCGGAATCACCTAATGTCAATCACGGTTCCGCTACGGTTCACATAAATCAGACGCTTGATCGCTTTGACCTTCGCGCAGCCGTTCCTCAGCTCGCGTTCTATGATCCCATCGGAAGCACCCTTCATGCGCCGGGAATCGAAAATGATGTTCGCTGCTTGGTGGCTTGCCTTGCGAAGATTGCGCTCAATCGCCTTTGGATTGATAGCTTTAGGGGCCTTGATCTCCCATGCTGCGCCGTCAATGATCACATCCGCAGACGTGGTTCGGTACTCCTCGCTGCGGCGGATGAACTCTACGGTCATGCCTGCCATCGCGAGCGACCTGGCCGTCTCGTATTCGTGCGGCCAGACGTTGAGGTCTGGTGCAATGATGATCTTTCCCCTAGTTTTTTTCATAACGATCATTATACGACTGCTAAGGTTGCTGAAGGCTTCAACTTGCACGCCGTAGGCTTCTTGCCCGAGAAACTTATCAGGTCGCGAACTTCGACGTCGAGAGCCATGGCGATACGGTGAATCGCGCTGATGCTGATATGGAGCTTGTCAAGCTCGATGCGTGATATATACGCTTTTCCTTTTGAGCTGCCTATCATGAGAGCGAGTTTATCCTGCGCCATTTCCTGTTCCAAGCGGAATCGTCGTATTCGCATAACGAGCTTCTGCAGGAAAAGAAGGGTTCGTGGGAATACGCGACGAAGACGAAAAGTGGCCTCAATAGTGATGGACTCGGAGCGCTTCTTTCGGAAATGATAGCAAGATAGTGATCGTATTATGACGATGGACAAAAATAATTTTCCCGTAGTTTTCTCCGCGAGTAGATTGAAAGACGGGAACAAAGAAACAGGTCAGCCAAGTTTCCCCGGCTGACCTGCACTTTTTCTGGAGCCAACGAGCGGATTCGAACCGCTGACCTACGCATTACGAGTGCGTTGCTCTACCAGCTGAGCCACGTTGGCGTCACGGCTTCTTTGCGAAGCGCGAATACGCAGTATACCGAAAGGTGCTCCGACCTGCAATAGGCCGTTGCGAGCAATCCTCAAATTTATCTTGGAACGTCGTTTGCCCCCGTGCGCATCTGGACGCTGATACGGGGGCGCGGTTCGAGAGGGCGCGGTCGAGGCGTTCCGGCTCGCTGCCAGGCCGGTAACGACCTTCGCAAGCCGGCCGCACGACGCGGAGAAGCGCACGCATGCCGCGCTACGATCGGGCTGCGAACGGCAAAGAGGTTTTAACGAAGGCGGAAGGAGCGGTCCGATGGTGAAATCGAGCGCAGGGCCAGACATGCAGGCGATCGTGGTAAACGCGTTCGGCGGGCCAGATGTGTTGGTGGAGCAGCGCGTTCCCATGCCCGAGCCGCATGCAGGCGAGGTGCGCGTGCGCCTGTGCGCAGCCGGTGTCAACCCGGTGGAAACCTATCTGCGCGCGGGCCAGTACGCCCAGCTCCCCGAGCTGCCCTACGTTCCAGGCAACGACGGCGCCGGCATCGTCGACGCGTGCGGGGCGAACCTTCCCTCGGGCGCTCCGCACGTGGGGGAGCGCGTGTTCGTGGCGGCGGCGCGTGCCCGCCGCTGCACCGGCACCTATGCCGAGTTCGTCGTCTGCGACGCCTCCGCCGTGGCCCCGCTTCCCGATGCCGTTCCGTTCGAGCAGGGCGCGGGCCTCGGCACTCCCGGACTGGCGGCGGCCGACGCGTTGTTCGTGCGTGCGCGGGTGCGTCCCGGCGAAACGGTGCTCGTCCACGGTGCAAGCGGCGGGGTGGGAACCCTCGCGGTGCAGCTTGCGCATCGCATCGGGGCCGTCGTGTACGGCACGGCCGGCGACGCCCGAGGTCGGCAGCTCGTGGAGTGCCTCGGTGCCCGGCGCGCCTTCGACCACCACGCCGAGGGTTACTTGGATGAGATTCTTGCGGCCACCCAGGGTCGCGGCGTCGATGTCGTGATCGACATGGCTGCGCAAGCCAACCTCATGAAGGATGCGAAGGTGGCCGCCGTGCGCGGGTGCATCGTGATCGTCGGCAGCCGCGGCTCGCTCGACTTCGATCCCCGTGCGCTCATGAAGGCCGACCTCGACGTGCGCGGCATGGGCGTGAACAACCTGCATCCCGACGAGCTCGATTTGGTGATGCACGCGTTGTCCGCCGCGCTGCAGGGCGGGATGCGGGTAATCGTCGCGCGTTCGTTCCCCTTGGAGGAGGCTGCCGATGCCCATCGCGCCGTCGCCGAGCGCGGCAAGGACGGGAAGATCGTGCTCGTCATGCCTGGTGGTTGCGCATGATCTACGTCACGGGCGACACCCATGGCAGCTACCGGCACGTTCGCGCTTTCGCGCGCGAGCACAGCCTGGGCCCCGACGACGTGATCGTGTGCCTGGGCGACACCGGGTTCGACTACTTCGGCGACGAGCGCGACGACGCCGTGAAAGTGCGCGCCGCGCAGGCGGGCGTCACCTTCCTCTGCATCCGCGGCAACCACGACCGCAACCCGGCGGCGCTCTCCGGCTACCGCCTGCAACCGTGGCACGGAGGTGAGGTGTACGCCGACAAAGCATATCCCCGAATCCTGTTCGCGCGCGACGGCAGCGTGTTCAGCCTCGAGGGCCGCCCTGCCATCGCCATCGGCGGCGCCTACAGCGTGGACAAGCGGCACCGGCTGGCGAACGGCCATCTCTGGTTCCCCGACGAGCAGCTCACCGAAGCCGAGAAGCGGCACGTCGAGCAGGCCCTCGACCGCCGCCGCTGGCGCATCGACACCGTTCTCTCCCACACCTGCCCCGCCGCGTTCGTCCCGCAGGAGGCCCTGCTGCCATCCATCGACCAGTCCACGGTTGATACCTCCATGGAGGACTGGCTGCAGCGCATCGAGCAGCGCCTCGACTACCGCCGCTGGTACTGCGGCCACTTCCACATCGAGAAGCAGGTCGGCCGCCTCCGCTTCCTCCGCAAGGACATCGTGCCGCTCTAGGCGGCCCCCTCGCGCCCGCCCTACGCCGGCGGGAACCTCACCACCAGGTACAGCCCCGCTATCGCCACGGTCAGCAGCATGATGGGGAAGCCGGTCTTCAGGAACTGCACGAACGTGATCTCGTGGCCGTTCTTCTTGCTGATGTCGGACAGCACCACGTTGGCGCTGGCGCCGATGAGGGTGCCGTTGCCGCCGAGGCAGGCGCCCAGCGACACGGCCCACCACAGCGGCGTGACGTCCATGCCGGTGGACTCCATGGCCAGCAGGATGGGGATCATGGTGGCCACGAACGGGATGTTGTCCAGGAAGCTGGAGATGACGGCCGAGCCCACCAGCAGCACGAGCATGGTGACGAACACGTTGCCGCCCGTGGCGTCGATGAGCGCGTGCGCCAGCATCTCGATGACGCCCGTCTCGGCCATGGCGCCCACGATGACGAACAGGCCGGCGAAGAACGCGAGCGTGGTCCACTCCACGTTCGCGAGCGCCTCCTCGATGCTCTCGCCCGAGATGAGCATGATGATGCCGGCCGCGCCGAGCGCGATGACGCTCGACTCCAGCCCCAGCGCGCCGTGCGCCATGAAGCCCACCACCACGAGGCCTATCATGACGTAGCTCTGCTTCAGCAGACGCTTGTTCTTGATCATGGCGTGCTCGTCCAGCTCCATGATGCGTGCACGATGCTCCTCGTTCACGTGCATCTTCCGGCCGTACAGGAAATAGAACACCACCAGCACTGCAGCCAGGATGACCACGACGGCCGGCGCGTCGTACAGGATGAAATCGAAGAACGTGAATCCGGCGGCCGAGCCGATCATGATGTTGGGCGGGTCGCCGATGAGCGTGGCGGTGCCGCCGATGTTGGACGCGAGGATCTCGGTCATAAAGAAAGGTATGGGATTCACGTCGAGCAGCTTGCACACGGTGAGCGTCATGGGGCCGATGAGAAGCACGGTGGTCACGTTGTCCAAGAACGCCGATAGCACGGCGGTGAGCAGCACGAACAGCAGCATGACCTTCCACGGCTCGCCCTTGGCGAGCCTCGCGGCCTTGATGGCCAGGAACTCGAACATGCCGGAGAGCTTCACCACCGACACGAACAGCATCATGCCCAGGAGCACGCCGAGCGTGTTGAAGTCGATGTGCTCCATGGCCGCGTCGAACGGCAGCACGTGCAGCGCCAGCACCAGCATGGCGCCCACGATGGCGGCAAGCGAGCGGTGCAGCTTCTCCGTCATGATGGCCGCCATGACGATGACGAACACCGCGATCGATACGATTTGGCTTACGTCCATGCGAGCTCCCCCTGCGAACCGGGCTGTACGATGTCCACCCCGCCCCCCGCCTGCTCGAAGCAGTCAAGCGGCCAGATCACCTCACTATACCAATATCGGGGAGCAAGCGACAGGGCGAAATCGCCCTATGCGTGACGGCGTCCGCGACGTGCTGTCGGCGACACCCGGCTGGAGGTGCGGTGGGCGAGCTCTGTCCCTGCGGCTACGACAAGGGGTACTGGAGGAGCTCGTCGATGGTGATGAAGCGGTAGCCCTGGTCCTTCAGGCGGGGGAGCGCCTTCTTGAGCGCCTCGATGGTCTGCGAGCGATCGCCGCCGCCGTCGTGCATGAGGACGATGGCCCCCGGCCAAGCATCCTCGATCTGCTTGGCGATGGCGTCCGCTCCCGGTCTGCGCCAGTCGCTCGAATCGATGTTCCAGCCGATCTCCGCCTTGATGAGCGGGCCGATGTTCTTCACCACGTCGTCGCCGAAATTGCCCCCGGGGGTGCGGAAGATACGGCTCGCCTCGGCGCCGGTGACGGCCTCGATGGCGGCGCGCCCTTTCTCTACCTCAGCTTTCTGCTCCTCGGGCGACATGAAGCCCAGGTTCACGCCCTGGCCGCTGCCGGCGGCGTGGTCGTAGGAGTGCGTGCACACCTGATGGCCCTCGGAGACTGCGCGCTTCACGAACGCGTCGCCGTTGTCCTGTTCGATGCGGTTGCCCACGGTGAAGAACGTGGCCTTGGCGCCGTGTTCGGCCAGCACGTCGAGCACCTGGCCGGTCTGGTCGCCCCAGGGGCCGTCGTCGAACGTGAGCGCGATCACCTTGTCGTCGCCCACGTCGGGCGATACGTTGCGGCGCACGATGTTGCTGGGCTCCTGCTTGACCTGCTCGGCCGTGATGCCGGACGTCTTGCCGGTCTTCGTGGCCTTTACGCCGTCCTTGCCCTCGCCCTCCACCAGGTGGATGGCGCCGTTGCCTTCCTGTGCGACCGTCCAGGGAATGGCTGTTTCTACGGAGTCGGACGGCTCCTCGATCGGGCCGCCGTCGCCGATCTCCACTACGTCTCCCGACCCCAGCTTCGTGTCAAGCTCGGTGACCTTCTCGCCGTTCACCGTGGCGTGGAACGGCTCCCCCTTGCCTGCCTCCAGCACGCTGCCGTCCACGGCCAGCAGGTCGCCCGGCTGGGGCTTGACGCCGCTGGCGGACAGGGCGTCGCCGAGCGTCTTGCCGCCGTGCACTTCGACGCTCGCCCCGTTCAGCGTGATGTTGGCGGGCAGGCTCTGCACGAACAGCACCACGCCGATGATGACGGCGGCCACCAAGCCCACGCCGGCGAGCACGCTCGCAAGTCGCCGGCCGGGGCGCTCGGGCTTCTGCGCGATGCGCATATAGCGGTCGTGATCTTGGTAGGGGGCCGAGGCGGCGTCGACTTGCGCACCGCGCCCCTTGCCGTGGGAGGCGTCGCTCGCCCGACGCGGCCGCGCCCCTGCGCTTGCCGATGGGCTGTAGCGCTGACCGTTGCGGTTTTGCGGGGGAATGCGCCCTGAGTGGGAGGGACGTCCTCCCGCGCGCGACGAGGGATGGGATACGGGGCGTCCTGCAGCGCGTTGGCTCGGCGCGGCATCGTCGTCCCGCGCGGAAACGTGCGTGCGTGCAACGCCGGCGCGTGCTTGATGCGCTGGGGAGCCTTCGGGGATGTGGCGGTGGGCGGCATCGGTGCGCTCGCGGCCGTTCGGCCGCGGCATGCGCCTGCTATCCGCGTTGTGCGAGGGGTGTTCTCCGAATTCGTCGTACATCTCTGCCCCCATGGCGATCGAACGCCGTGCTTAGTCGTCGTTGTCGTCGTCCGCTTCATTCTACCCGAAACATGCGCTCGGCGAGCGCGCAAAGCACGGTTCGTCACCGACGAGCCGCCCGTATGATCCAATTTAACACCATAGCACGTTCAAGCCTTTGCCGCGGAAGGTCGGCAAGCCTTTCTACTGAAATTTGTATGGAGGGAACACGACGGCAGGCCGCGGTGCCTGCGGACCCGTCGGCGATAAGGGTTATACTGGGGCGCGTCTCGAACCGAAAGGATTGCCCATGGGCTTGCAGTTCGCCGCCGCGCGCGCCGTCAGCGCCGTGTCCACGTGGGGCTTGAAGCACGTGTTCCACCGTCCCGCCGCAAACTTCCCGGGAAAGGTTGCCCTCTACGTCGACCCGCGCGTCATCGCCGACCTCGCCCCGCGCCTGCAGAAGGGCTCAGTGTGCGTGGTGGGCACGAACGGCAAGACCACGGTGACGAACCTCCTGGCCGACGCGCTGGAAACCGCCGGTCAGCGCGTGGTGTGCAACCGCACGGGCGCGAACCTGGACTCCGGCGTGGCCACGGCGCTGCTGCATGCCCGCGAGGCCGACTGGGGCGTGTTCGAGTGCGACGAGCTGTGGCTGGCGAAGATCCTGCCGCACCTTCAGGCAGACTACGTGCTGCTGCTGAACCTGTTCCGCGACCAGCTGGATCGCGTGGGCGAGATCGACCGCATCCAGGAGAGCATCGCGGGCGCGCTCGCAGCGTCGCCGAAGTCCACGCTCGTGTTCAACGCCGACGACCCGCTGTGCGCCGCCATCGCCGAGCGCGTGGGCAACCCCACGGTCGCCTTCGGCGTTGACGAGGACCTGCACCTGCCGCAGAACACGGTGGCCGACGCGCAGATGTGCCAGCGCTGCTCCACCATGTTGGAATACGCGTACCGCCAGTATGGGCAGCTGGGGGCCTATCGCTGTCCCACCTGCGGGTTCGCGCGCCCCGCGCTGGACTGTGCCGCCCGGGACGTGCGCTTGGGCGCCGACGGTCTGTCGTTTGCCGCGCACGGGCCGCGGGGAGATGCCGCGCTCGAGGCACCGTTCAGCGGCGCGTACATGGTATACAACCTGCTTGCCACCTGGGCGGCAGCCGATCTCGTGAGCGTGCCGGCCGAGGCGCTGCAGCGTGCCATCGACGCGTTCGACCCGCGCAACGGCCGCCTGCAGGAGTTCTCGGTGGCGGGGCGGCGCACGCTGCTGAACCTGGCGAAGAACCCCACCGGGTTCAACCAGAACATCAAGATCATCCTGCAGGACGAGGGGCCGAAGGCGGTGGCCTTCTTCGTGAACGACAAGGAGGGCGACGGCCGCGACGTGTCGTGGCTGTGGGACATCGACTTCGAGGAGCTGGCAGGTCAGCCCGGCCTGCGCGTGTTCGCGGGCGGCATCCGCAAGAACGACGTGCAGGTGCGCCTGAAGTACGCCGGCCTTGATGCCGCGCTCGTCGACGACGCGTCGGCGATGTTCGCTCAGATGGACGCCCTGCCGTCCGACGCCCGCGCCTACGTGATAGCGAACTACACCGCGCTCCCGCCCGTGCACGCAGAGTTGGGAAGGCTCGCAGGCGAAGCGCCCGATGCTGCGGGAGGGGCTCCTTCCTCCCCTAAGTCGCCCGGGGATCCTTCCGGGTCGGGAGCCGCCCAGGCGACGGATGGCGCCGCCGCCCCGATCCGCCTCGCCAGCCAGGCGACGGAGGGCGACCGCGCTCCGGTTGGCCCTTCCTCCCCGGCGCGAAACGAGAACGTCCCAACCGCCGGCGCCGATCCCGCCCCGCTCATGATCGCGCACCTCTTCCCCGACCTGCTCAACCTTTACGGCGACGGCGGGAACGTCAAGGTGCTCGAGCGCCGGGCGCGCGAGCGCGGCATTCCCGTGGAGGTGCTCCGCGTGAACCACGGCGAGCACGTGGACCTGGCGGACGTCGATCTGGTGTTCCTGGGCGGCGGCCCGGACCGCGAGCAGCGGCTGGCGTCCGAGGACCTCATGCGCATGCGCGACGACCTGCATGCCTACGTGGAGGACGACGGCGTGCTGCTGGCCATCTGCGGCGGCTTCCAGATACTCGGGCGCGAGTGGCTGCTGGGCGAGGAAGTGGTGCGCGGCCTGGGGTTGGTGGACATGACCACCGAGCGCGCACCCGGCGGCTCGGGCAACCGGCTCATCGGCAACATCGCACTGCGCTCGCCGTTGGCCGAACGGGTTGTGGTGGGTTACGAGAACCACGCGGGCCGCACGCGCCTCGGCGCCGGCGTGGAGGCTTTCGGCGACGTGGCGTCATCGACGGGCCACGGCAACAACGACAGCGACAAGCGCGACGGCGTGCGCTACAAGAACGTGGTGGGCACCTACCTGCACGGTCCGCTGCTGCCGAAGAACCCCCAGGTGGCCGACGCCCTGCTCGCCCGCGCGCTCGAACGCCGCGCACGACGGGCCGGCGTGCCCGTCCCGGAGCTCGCCCCGCTGGACGACGCCGTGGAGAACGCGGCGAACGAGTACGTGCGCAACCGCCTGAACGCGGGCTAGGGAAGGGCGGCACCGTGCTCCGGCCCTCTGCTCCCGTCGCCGTGCCGTGCCTTCCGCCGAGCCCTATGGCTTTTTCCTAGAGACGCTGGCCGGCCCTTGCCCTCGTGCGCTTCGCCCGTCAAAATAGTTCCTCATGAGCAGCAGAAGAAGCAATCAGCGCCGCCCCGCTCGCCGACCGTCCAACTCCACGGGATTCGACGGTCGCTCTGACAGGGCTTCCCGCGACGGTGCGTATACGCGCCGCGATTCGTTCGATCCGTCGGCGTACGGACGCTCTTCTGATTCCTCGCGCACCCCTTCCCCGCGCTCGACGCGCGACGACGACAATCCCTACACCCGTCGCGTTTCCCAAGCCGAGTACACCCAGCGCCGCAAGCGTGCCAAGCGCAAGCGCATCGCGCTCGTCGCGGTGGCCGTGGTGCTGGTGCTGTGCCTGGGTGGGGCCGGCGCGGCGTTCGCCTACTACCAGACGGTGTCGAACAACCTTCACCAGGGCATCGACGACGATCTGGCCCGCACGCTCGCAGCCGCCGAGGCGGCCCACCCCTACGAGGGCGGTCCCTTCTACATGCTGCTCATGGGAACGGACGGATCATCCGACCGCGAGGCGTCCGCAGAGTACGCGGGCGACCAGTTCCGCTCGGACAGCATGATGGTCACGCGCATCGACCCGCAGGGCAAGAAGGTGGCGCTCGTGTCGCTCCACCGCGACACGCTCGTGGACATGGGCGAGTACGGACAGCAGAAGCTCAACGCGGCGCACTCCATCGGCGGCGCATCGTACACGGTAGAGACGGTGTCGAAGCTGGCAGGCGTGCCCATCACCCACTATGCCGAGATCAACTTCGACGGTTTCAAGGACATCGTGGATGCGCTCGGCGGCGTGGAGGTGGACGTGCCCATGACCATCGACGACGAGGATGCCGGCGGCCATGTGGACGAGGGCCTGCAGACGCTCAACGGCGACCAGGCGCTCATCCTGTGCCGTGCACGGCACGCCTACGACGAGTTCGGCGACGGCGACCGCTACCGTGCGGCCAACCAGCGCCTCGTGCTGTCGGCCATCGCGAAGAAGATCCTCACATCCGATGCCGCCACCATGGTGGGCTCCGTGCAAGCGCTTTCCCAGTACGTGACCACCGACCTCGAGATCACCGACATCCTGTCCATTGCCCAGAGCATGCGCGGGTTGGATCCCGAGAAGGACATCTACACGGCCATGGAACCCACGACCTCGGCCTACATCAACGGGGGTTGGTACGAGTACCTTGATGCCAAGGCGTGGAAGACCATGATGTCGCGCGTCGACCAGGGCCTGCCTCCCACCGAGGAGGACGAGGTCGACGAGACGTCCGGCACCGTGCTCGCCACCACCGGCTCCGGCGAGGCGAACGAGGAGAAGAAGAGCGCGCCGCCCTCCTCGAACGACAAGAAGTCCAGCACCGTGGTAGTGAAGAACGGCAACGGCCTTGCAGGCGCGGGTGCCGAGGCCGCCGAGAAGCTGGAGGCCCGTGGCTACACCGTTGAGACGGGTAACGCCGACAGCTTCGACTACACGCAGACCATCGTCATCTACGAGCGCGGCGACCAGGCCACGGAGGCGCGCGAGATTGCCAACGCCATCGGTGTGGGCAAGGCCCAGCAGAACACCGGCGAGTACGTGTTCGACGGCGACTTCCTCGTGGTGCTCGGCGCGGACTGGTAAACCCCAAAATCAGCCTACGGGGACGAATCCCCGGGATCATTCGACCCTGGGGAAGGAAGCGTCTCCCAACACCCCTGCCTTAGAATAGCATCACGCGATGAGGGGACCGCCGCAGCGGCGCGGGTGGCCGAGCGGCGCTTACTTGAGGGGTGAATGCCATGTACGAGGAACTGTACGAGAAGCTTCCGGATGCGAATCGGTACTGGGAGAAGCTGGGCCTGTCCCGTCCCGAGGCACCGCTTGCCAAGGACGATCTGGATCGCATCATCTTCGCGCACCAGTGCCGCATTCCCTTCGAGAACCTTGACGTGTGCGATTTCCACCGTCCCATCAAGCTCGGCATCCCCGACCTGTTCGAGAAGATCATCGTCGGCAACCGCGGAGGCTACTGCTTCGAGCTCAACGCTCTGCTCGATGCGCTGCTGCAGGACGCGGGCGTCGAGACCATGCCGTGCCTTGGCCGCAGCCTGAAGGATCGCGGTTACGTCTACCCTATACTGCACCGCGGCATCATCGTCACGCTGGGCGATGGGCGCTATATCGCCGAGGTGGGGTACGGCGGCCCGACGCCGGCGTGCGCCATTCCCTTGGTCGACGGTGCGGAGCTCGAGTCGCGCGGGCAGGTATTCCGCGTGGAGCTGCACGATGGGGGTTGGTGGCATGTCATCTACTGCGGGACCGCCGCAAAGCTCGCCGCTGCGCAAGAACGTGGCGAGACCGTGGCCCCTACGCCGGTGTTCGCCCTACTGGACGCCCCGGCGGCGCTGACCGACTGCATACCGCTCTCGTATTACTGCTCGACGCACCCCGACTCCGTGTTCACGCAATGGAGGATGGTGAACCGCCGCACGGAAGACGGGAACGTGTCCATTACGAAAGACCAGTTCGTGCGTGTGACTCCGGAGGGCAAGGAAACGAGGACGGTCGCGTCGGAGGATGAGTACCGTGCGCTGTTGGAGGAATTTTTCGGTATCGTGCTGCCCGCTTAGTCTCTGCGGCCGCCGGGGCCAATCCCCGACCCCCTTTGCGCAGGCAGCCGACATGCTGGGCGGGTCCTTCAAGCACGGTAAACGTTTGGCCGGGAGCTTCGCTTGCGAGGCCCCGGCCTTTTTGATGGGGTTGGGGTAACTGCCGGCGCCTTCATGCCAGGGCGGACTCCCCTGGAGCAAGTTGAGCATGCCGGTTGCTCGGCATGGAAGTGCGCTATCATCTCTCCTTGAAGGAAGGGCCGTTCGGGAGGCGAGGCGCATGAAGTTCACAGTGGTTGCGGTGGGGAAGCTGAAGGAGCGGTTCTGGACGGACGCGTGCGCCGAGTACCTCAAGCGCCTGCAGCCTTACGCGAAAACCGAGGTGCGCGAGATAGCCGACGTCGATCCCGGCCGTGCCGGGGGCGTGGACGCGGCGCGCGACCGCGAGGGTGCGGCCATCGTGGGGGCGCTTTCGCCGTCGTCGCACGTGGTGCTGTTGGCCATCGACGGAAAACAGCGTTCGAGCGAGGGCTTCTCGCGGCGCATCGACGCGCTCAAGCTGAACGGCGCGAGTGACATCGCGTTCGTCATCGGCGGTTCCGACGGCGTGAGCGAGGCTGTGCGAGCCCGCGCGGACGAGACGCTGTCCTTCGGGCCCGTCACGCTGCCGCACAACCTCGCGCGCGTCGTGCTGCTCGAACAGCTCTACCGCGCACAGAAGATCTCGCGCGGCGAGCCGTACCACAAGTAAGGGACAGGCGGGGTTGCTTTCAGCGCGCTCGCATTGGGCGGAGCTTGCCCTGTCGGGAGCGCTATAATAGCGAAACCGAGAAATCGTAGGCGGGGGCGACATGCCGGAGCAGCGGAACGGGGAAATGTAACCGCAGAACGACCAAGTCGACCAACGAGGAAAGGCACCACCATGCGCTTCATCTCGTGGAACGTGAACGGCCTGCGCGCCGTGCAGAAAAAGGGTTTCGAGGACATCGTGTGCGAGCTCGATGCCGACATCGTGGCCTTGCAGGAAACGAAGCTGCAGGAGGGCCAGGCCACGCTCGATCTTCCTCAGTACCGTGAGTATTGGAGCTACGCCGAGAAGAAGGGCTACTCCGGCACTGCCGTGTTCACCAAGGAGCAGCCGCTGCAGGTGCTGCACGGCCTGGGCAGCGACTACCTGGATGCCGAGGGGCGCATCGTGGCGCTCGAGTTCCCGCAGTTCTGGTTCGTGGACGTGTACACGCCGAACGCCCAGAACGAGCTCGCGCGCATCGTGCACCGCATGGAGTGGGACGACGCGTTCCGCGACTTCTGCAAGGGGCTCGAGGAGGGCGTGCTGCCCGCCGGCGTGCCGGTGCAGCGCCCGGCGCCTGGCGAGGGCCACGTGTGCATCAGCGAGCTGCCGCGCACCGAGCCGGGCGAGACGACCTCGCCGAAGCCGGTGGTCATGTGCGGCGACTTCAACGTGGCTCACCAGGAGATCGACCTGAAGAACCCCGGCCCGAACCGCGGTAAAGCCGGCTTCTCCGACGAGGAGCGCGGCAAGTTCACCGACCTGCTGGAAGCCGGTTTCGCTGACACCTTCCGCCGCCTGCACCCCGACGTGACGGGCGCGTACTCGTGGTGGAGCTACCGCTTCAAGGCGCGGCAGAACAACGCCGGATGGCGCATCGACTACTTCCTGGTCAGCGAATCGCTGGCCCCGAAGGTGGCGAGCGCCTGCATCTACGACGAAGTCTACGGTAGCGACCACTGCCCCGTTGGTTTGGAGTTGGAGCTGTAAGCAGAACTCGCTTCCTCCGACAGATTGACGATCCGACAACAATCTTGCCGTAAAAGAGTTCTCGAGGGCGGTTTCCGAAAACGCGCGTTCGAGCGCGAAAGTGTACGCGGTTGATCCGGCCATGTTCTCGGCGTTCTCGCCCTCCCCGACGCGCGACGAAGGGTAAAAGCTTGAAACGGCGGTGTTCAACAAGCTTCGACGCCAGACGAACCCGGTTCGGCGGGGGGCATCGCCCGCTTGTCGTTCGAGAAGGGCTCGTCCAGGCACGAGGTTGATTTCGTCGTCGGCGATGCGCTGCTGCAAGAGGCGTGGCAGCTCGTGCTGGTGTCGTGCAGCTTGGCGGATGCGAGAACGCGCCGTCGCGAAGTGCGCGCCCTGGAGGCCGCCATGCCGTTGTACGATGTGAACGAGTCGTAGATCATCACATTGAACGAAACCGAGACGATAGAGACCGCGGTGGGAACCATCCACGTTGTGCCGGCTTGGAGCTGGCTGCTTGATTGAGGTGCCAGAGCCGAAGGCTTTGCGATCAGGCGATCCGACGACGATCGGGGCTGAAGGCAAAATACGATTCTCCATCCGATGCCGCAGCGGCGCGCGGGGAGTAGAGTTGCCCCGAACGTGAGAACGGAGGGAAAGGGGAGGGCCATGGGAATGATCGTCAAGCCGCTGTACACGCCGCGCTACGTGCCGACCGGCAACGAGGTGGCCGTGTTCGAGACAAGCAAGGGAACGATACGCGCGCGGCTGTTCGGGAAGGACGCCCCCGTCACGGTGGGCAACTTCGTGGAGCTGGCGCAGAAGGGCTTCTACGACCATCAGAACTTCCACGGTCGTGTGGAAGGCGACGTGGTGGTGGGCGGCTGCCCCGTCACGCGCCCGCTTCGTCCGCAGCAGGTGCGCATGGCCGTGCGCGAGCAGCTGCGCGGCGTGCACCCGGGCATCGGCGACGCCGGTTACGTCATTGCCGACGAGTGGGAGGCGAACCAGCGCAACCGCCACGTGGAGGGGTCGCTGTCGCTCGCGCACAAGAAGGATGCGAACACCGGCAGCTCCCAGTTCTTCTTCTCGCTGGCGGACCATCCGGAATACGACGACCGCTTCACTGTGTTCGGTCAGGTGGAGGAAGGTCTCGACGTGATGCACCGCCTGCGCATCGGGGACGACATCGAGAGTGTGCGCGTGGAGGGTGCCGCCCCTCTTCCGAGCGACGAGGACCTGCCTGAAACCATCGTCGTCGACGGCGAGGATGGTCCGCAGGAGGTGCCGAACCCTGCCTACCAGGCCATGCAGGCGCTCGCGCACCTGCTGGAGCGCAAGGCCGTGGTGTAGCCCAGGCGCCCGGGCACGCGCATACGTCGCGTCCCCGATGTGTGCGAGCGGTAGAGCGGCTCGCACACATCGGGGACGCGTCAGTTTTCCTCCCAGCTTTCCACGAAATCGATGAGGTCCTGCTGCTTGTGGATGTCGGTTTTCTGGTAGATCTTCTCTATGTGGGTGCGCGCGGTGTTCTTCGCGATGTGCAGGTCGCGCGCCACGATGGACAGCGTGCGACCCCGGGCCAGGAACTGCAGCACTTCGCGCTCGCGCGGCGTCAGACCGCACGCCTCGGCCACACCTGCGCATTTCTGCTCCAGCGTGAGCTGTGGGTCGGGACGCTCCTCCTGCTCGTCGGCCGGCTTCTCTGCGCGGCGACCGGCACCCTTGATGAGGGGGATCGAGGATACCACGCTTTCGGGCAGCACGAGGAACGCGATGATCACCAGGCAAAGCACGGCAACCAGCGCAACGGCGCTCAGCTGCAGCACGCCCTCGTGCACCAGGGGGATCATCACGGCGCTCGCCACGTATCCCGCAGCCATCCCCAGGAACATGTAGGCCACGCCTACGCCGAACACGTACGGCGCGGCGCCCGGGCCCATGCGCCGCGCGATCTCGCCGAACAACACCCAGGCCAGGATATCGAAAAGCTCGTAGCCCGTGGCGATGAGCAGCACGGCCAGCGGGGCGCGCTCGCCGAACACGAGGGCGAGTGCTATCAGCCCTCCTATCATCACCGGTAGCGACAGGCGGTAGACGAGCGAGATGTTCATGCGGTCCTTGATGAAGAACACCAGCACGAGGAACACGGCTCCCACTACAACGAGGCTGAACGATCCGATCCCTCCCAACAGGTCGAAGGGGTCGTCGCCGGCGATGGGGAAGGCGTCCAGCATGCGGACGAGGAACGAGAACACCATGATGGAAACCATGAGCTTCGTTGAGGGCGCGTCGAGGCGAAGGTATCCGTGCGATGCGCGGGCTCGCGAGAAGGAGGCTCCTCCGCCTTCTCGCTCGGTGGCGGCTTCGCTTTCTTCCGGATCGTCCTCCATCTGGCCTTCTGGCAGCCCCGTCTTCCATACGATGCCGCAACGGCGGCATTCCAAAGCCAACAGGACGATCGACGCGGCAGGCAACGCGATGAAGGCGATGAGATTTCCGTCGGAGGACATGGCCAGCACGAGACCCGTGACCACAGCGGCTGCCGGGGCGCAGGCGAGCGAGAAGTACAGGTCCTGCGCGGCGAAGCGCTCTCCCCACATGACCTGCAGAAGGCCTGCCGCCGCACCTCCCGTTATGAGTCCGAGCATGAGCAGCGACGCCGAGTCAAGGCAGGTTGCCGCGGGGATGCACAGTGCCGACGACGCCGCAAGGCCCAGCATGATGTCGGTGAGCCGCTCGTGCATGCGCGGCAAGCTGCCCACGAAGCGCGTCATGACCAAGGCTGCGAGCGCCGCGGCCACGGCGCCGGCCACGAGGAACACCCAATCGGCGCGCGCCTCGAAGCTCGAGACCGACGCCGAGAGACTGAACACGATCCAGGCCCGGCACAAGCCGAACCCCGCGATGACAATAAGGTAGTCGAGCGAGAACCGGACGGACGACGCGCTTGGAGCGCGCTGCCCGTCCGGCGTCGCATCGGCTGCGGACGTCTTGCTTTTCATGGGCTTCCCCTCGCCATGCCGCGCACGACAGGGCCGTCGTGCCGCGCGCCTCCCCTTACCCCTGGCCCCATGCCGCTCTCGCAAAATCCCACCGCCGAGCACGCATCGAACGAGCGGCGCGTCTGTGGGATACGGGAACCGCTTTCCATCATACGGGCGAAGCCCTTCGGCATCAATCGGATCGATAATGTGAGAGGGGCACATCACGCCTGATCAAAAGTTGATAATTGGTTAAACATGACAATCACACCGATCATCTGGTGTGCTCGCGGGAAAACGCGCCTAGAATGCGCCTGTTGACGGACGGGCCGTCACCGAGGAGGGGGACGGTCGATGCGGGGAGCGTCGATCACAGGAGCCCGTCCGGTTCGCAAGGAGGAACCATGAGCGAGATTTCACGTCGCAACTTCCTGAAGGGTGCCGCTGTTGCCGGTGCCGCCGTGGCCGGCTCCGCCGCGCTCGCGGGCTGCTCGTCGGGCGGATCGGCCGCCTCGGGCGACTGGATGCCGAAGTCGTGGGACTACGAGACGGACGTCGTCGTGGTGGGCTACGGCGGAGCGGGCATGTGGTCGTCGCTCGTCGCGGCCGACGAGGGCGGCTCCGAGGTCGTCATCCTGGAGAAGGCGCCGGTCGAGGGTGGCGGCAACAGCCGTATCAACAACGGCGAATGGACGGTCATCAAGGACGAGAAGCTGTTCCGCGACTACTGCGTGGCGTTCGGCCACGGCCTTATCGAAGAGGACATGATCGACGCCTACATCGGCGAGGCTACGAAGCACACCGACTACGCCGACAAGTACGGCATGACCTACGAGGTGGCCGAGAAGGCGCTCGCCGGCACCATCCCCGAGTACTGGTTCCTGGACGATGGAAAGTACGCGGGCTGCATCGGCGTGTCCAACGTCGAGGGCTTCGGCATGACCACGTTCCATGAGCTGGAGGCCAAGCGCGCCGAGCTGGGCCTGCCCATCGAGATCAGGTTCAAGTGCACCGAGGAGCACCTCGTCCAGAATCCCGACACCAAGGAGATCGTGGGCGTGCGCTTCCTCGAGGACGGCACCGAGAAGACCATCAAGGCCCGCAAGGGCGTCGTGCTGTGCACGGGCGGCTTCGAGTTCAACGAGGAGCTCAAGAACACCTACCTGAGCATCTATCCTTTCAAGTTCGAGGGCTGGCAGTACAACACCGGCGACGGCATCCGCATGGTGGAGGAAGTGGGCGCCAAGCTCTGGCACATGAACATGGTCATCTCCACCACGGCCATGTGGACGCGCGATCCCGACTACGACTTCGCCATCTTCGCCAGCCCGCAGTCCGACGCGTTCTTCACGGTGAACCGTCTGGGCAAGCGGTACCAGAACGAGGCCAAGACGGGCGGCACGGCGCACAACGGCTGGCACACCCTCATGTCGTTCAGCGACAAGATCGACGACTACGACCGCATCCCGTCGTGGCAGATCTTCGACCAGAAGGGCATCGACGGCGGCCCCATGGGCACGCAGCAGGGCGGCTGGTTCGAGTGCGGCAACTACACCACCGACCTGCCCGACGAGATCCGCGCGTGGGACGGCTGGTCCGATGACAACCAGGTCGAGATCGAGCGCGGCTGGGTGCTCAAGGGCGATACGCTCGAGGAGCTGGGCCAGAAGATCAAGGACTTCGACCACTGGATGGACATCGACACGCTCAAGGAGACGTTCGCCGAGTACCAGGCCTTCTGCGACGCCGGCAAGGACGCGCGCTTCGACCGCGAGCTCACGGCCGAGGAGAACAAGCTCTCCGAGAGCGGCCCGTACTACGCCATCTCCATCTACCCCGGGTCCTGCTCTACGCTGGGCGGCCCGAAGAAGAACGTGGACGCCGAGGTGCTCGACCCGGCCGGCAACGTGATTCCGCGCCTGTACGCCGCGGGCAGCTTCGGCAACTTCCAGGCCCACAGCTACGGCATTACCGGCGGCAACAACTCCGAGAACATGGTGTGGGGCCGCATCGCCGGCCGTCACTGTGCCGGTTTGGAGCCTTGGGACAAGAAGTAGTCCCGCAACCTGACGACGCCGCGCGCCGCGCCCTCCCTCCCTGCGGCGCGCGAGCGCACTTGCGACCGGGCCCGGTCGGCCGTTTGCGGCCGGCCGGGCCGCAACCATGATAGGAAAGCTGGCTATGACGAACGAAACGACGAATACCGCCCGCAAGGGCCTCATGGCCCTGGCCGTTGCCGTGGCCGTGGTGGCCTTGTCCGTGGCGCTGGGCACGGCCGTGGGCTGCGCGCCTAAGCAGGCGGGTGAGGGCGAAGGCCCCGCTAAGGCTCCGAAGGAAGATCCCATGGCCACCCAGCAGGTAGACTGGACCATGGATATCGATTGCAAGACCTGCCATACGACCGAGACGGAGACCTTGGCCGACGCGCAGTGTCCGCAGGCGTCCGAGCATGGCGACCTGGCCTGCAACCAATGCCATACCCTGGAAGCGCCCCTCAAGGAGGCGCACGAGGGTGTGACCTATGCCGACAAGCCCGCCTCTAAGGCCACGGTGGTCACGGTGGATGCGGCCACCTGCCAAGATCCGGCATGCCACGGCACGATGGCCGACATGGCGGTGAAGACTGCCGACAACACGGAGTTCAAGGACGAGAAGGGCAAGGTCCAGAACCCGCACGAGTACGTGAGCAACGAGCAGCACGACGCGAACCCGCCCACCTGCACCGACTGCCATAAGATCCATAGCAAGAACCTGCAGAAGGATGCCATGATGTGGTGCGCCCAGTGCCATCACAAGGGCGTGTTCCAATGCGGGACCTGCCATGAGCTGCGCGAACGCGAAGTGGCCTAGCGCTTGAACCTCGCCTTCCCCCGGGCCGCGCTATCCTGCGGCTCCGGCGAAGCGGCCGCGCCCTCGGCGGCCTCGAGGCGGTTGCGACCCTGCGGACGCCTCCGGCTGGCTGCCTTGCGGCGGCGAGCCTCCTTAGAAGACCCGGCAACCCTCCCTCCCCGCCGGGTCTTCTTCCTTTTCCGTGGCCCCCGCGGCGCCCGGGCGGGCGCCGGCGCGCATCCGTGCTATCATGCATTCGACCAACGACGAGGAAAGACGGTTATGGACGCTGCGAAAATCGAAGCAGGGGTGCGGCTCATCTTGGAAGGGGTGGGGGAGGATCCCGAGCGCGAGGGCTTGCGCGAGACGCCGGCACGCGTGGCACGTATGTACGAGGAGGTGTTCGCGGGCCTGGAGCAGGACCCGGCGGAGCACTTCGCCACCACGTTCGACGAGCACCACGAGGAAATGGTGCTGGTGCGCGACATCCCGTTCTACTCTATGTGCGAGCACCATCTGGTGCCGTTTTTCGGCAAGGCGCACGTGGCCTACATCCCGGCGGCCGACGGGCGCATCTGCGGGTTGTCGAAGCTCGCGCGCCTCGTGGACGTGTTCGCGAAGCGCCCGCAGGTGCAGGAACGCCTGACCTCGCAGATCGCCGACACGCTCATCGAGCAGCTGCACCCCCAGGGCGTCATCGTGGTGTTGGAGGCCGAGCATCTGTGTATGAGCATGCGCGGCGTGAAGAAGGCCGGCGCGAAGACCACCACAAGTGCCGTCCGCGGTGCTTTCGAGCGCAGCCAGGCCACCCGTGCGGAGGCCCTGTCGCTCATCTTCGCGCGACGGGACTAGGGGCTCCACCGCACTTGGCGGCGTGGCCGAGCGGCAAGGCAGCCGAACCGCCGAAATGTTTCACGTGAAACATACGTTCGTTACGAGGTGCGAGGCCGATTCGCGCCACGAGGAAAGGAACCAACCTATGAAATGCGTCATCTCCGTTCTGGGCAAGGATCGCAGCGGCATCGTGGCCGCCATTGCCACCGCGCTGGCCGACTGCGGCGCGAACATCGACGACATCAGCCAGACCATCCTGGACGACATCTTCTCCATGACGATGCTCACCACCCTCGACACGGAGAAGGCCGACTTCAACACCGTGCAGGAACGCCTCGCCAAGATCAGCGACGACCTGGGCATGCAGATCATCATCCAGCGCGAGGACGTTTTCCAGTACATGTACAAGATCTAGGGGAAACGTACTTTTGCATGAGATGGAGGGACTCTAGCGGCAATTCGTTGGTGATTTGCTACACTCCAGTTCAGCAGCTTTTCGTACCGTTCTTAACATGGACATTAGAAAGGCGCTCGGTTTGAGAATCAAGGAGTTGCGCGAAGAGCGCGACCTACCTCAACGTGCCTTTGCCGAGGCTTCCGGTTTGGATCGCAGTTATCTGGCCGCTATCGAGAACGGCCAGATAAACGTGGGGATCAAGACTGTCGAGCGCATTGCTGCCGGATTCGGCATTTCCGTGGAGCAGTTATTCAAAGGCATTTAGGAATACGCTCCTCGTGGGCATCTCTGCATGGCCAAGCATGCCTTTCGGACACATGGTTTCCCGACGAAACACATCCAAGTGTTCAAGGCGCATGTCTTGTTGGGCAGATTCTGTTCGTTGCTTTTCCGTAGCCGATGCTTTCGGCGGTCTTCCGTATACTGGAACCTATGACATCAGGGAACGACAAGGTGGGGCGCGACGAGCTGGGGCCGGCTTGCTTGAGTGGCGATCCGGCTTGCTCGCCTACGGAGCGCATCTTGGAGCCGGAGGTGCGGCACCATCATCGGCGCAGGCGCAAGCTCCTGGAGTTCACGCACTCGTCCACCCGGGCGACCATGCTCATGCTCGCGGCGGCCGTGGCGGCTCTTGTCATCGAGAACACGCCGGTGCTCCCGTACTTCGCCGCATTCTGGCACGATTTCGACCTGGGCTTCTCGCTGGGCAGCTTCGCGCCGCACCTGTCGCTCGAGCATTTCATCAACGACTTCCTCATGGCCATATTCTTCCTGCTGGTGGGGTTGGAGATAAAGTTCGAGCTCACGGCGGGCGAGCTGCGCAACCCGCGCAAGGCCCTGCTGCCCATCTTGGGCGCGGCCGGCGGTGCCGTGGTGCCGGCCGTCGTGTACACGGTGGTGAACATGGGCAGCGGCTTCGAGCAGGGCTGGGGCGTTCCCATGGCGAACGACATCGCGTTCTGCCTGGGTATCTTGGCGCTGCTGGGCAGCCGCATACCGGCGGGGCTGCGCTCGTTCTTGTCCACGCTCACCATAGCCGACGACATGATCGCCATTCTGGTGATCGCGGTGTTCTACACGGCCGACCTCGATATCGCCTGGCTGGCAGGCGGCCTGGCGTTGTTCGCCGGTGCGCTCGTCATCAACCGGCTGCATGTGTACGACCTGTGGCCGTACCTGCTCATCGGGTTGGCCATGTGGGTGTGCTTCCTGCTCTCGGGCGTGCACGCCACCATTGCGGGCGTGCTGCTGGCGCTGGCCATTCCGGCGAAGTCGCAGGTAAAGCTGGATCGGGCGCCGGGCTGGTTCGAGGCGAGGGCGCGCAAGGCCGACGAGCGCTACGACCCCGGCGAGCCCGACATCGTGCAGAAGGAGTACCTGGGCGAACTCGACGAGATCGGCCGCGTGTCGCGCATGGCCATTCCGCCCATCACGCGGTTGGACTACCGTCTGCACATCCCTGTGTACTTTTTCATCCTGCCGCTGTTCGCGTTCTCGAACGCCAGCGTGGTGCTGACGGGTATGGACCCTCTCGCCGTCATTGCGAACCCCGTGACCATCGGCGTGTTCTGCGGCCTCTTGTTCGGCAAGCCGCTCGGCATCTTCCTGGCCACCTGGCTCACGGTGAAGCTGCGCTTAAGCGATCTCCCCGCTGGCGTGAGCTGGGGCCATATCGCAGGCGTGTCCGTGCTGGGCGGCGTGGGCTTCACCATGGCCATCTTCGTGACGAACCTGGCATTCGTCGATGCGAGCACCATCGCCATGGCGAAGGCGGCTATTCTGGCTGCTTCGCTCGTGGCCGGCGTCGCCGGCTTCCTCGTGCTGCGCCGCGTGACCGACGAGGAAGAGGAAGAAGGGGCTGCCGATGACGGTGAAATCGCGAAAGAAAGATGAAGGGCGGCTACGTCACTGCTGGTTCTGCTCAAGCAGCTTCTTCAGCTCCGATGAGCTATGTATGCCCAGCTTCCTGTAAATCGAGTACTTGTGTGCTTTGGCGGTAGACGGGGAAATACCCAGCGCGTTGGAGATATACGTGGGGTTTCGCTCGTTCGCTAGGTAGCGGAGGATATGTCCCTCGCGTTCGGTCAGCCCGTATTCCCGTTCAAGTGCCAGAATGGCTTTCTTTCTCCTGCCGGGAATGTTCCCGCCGATAATATCGAACAAAGGCGTTCCCGACCGGGTGAACTCTATGGTATCTAATGCGTCGATCAGATCTACAAGAAGGTGTCCAAGCTGCTGCTTGCTTTGCGTTTCGGCGAGATAGCCGGGAATGGCATTATAAAGCAGGGCTGCCGCTTCGAGCACCTTCGTTTCGTTTTCGTCCATAACACCGCACTTCCCTTGATAGTAATACTATTGGGTATTATATCCATAGTGTAATCAAAGTAGATCGATCAACGATAAAGAATCTTTTGCCGACAAAAGGGCCCTTTGAAAAGGGCCCCGGAACATAACAGTTTAGTGCTGGCTTGCTTCTGCCTAGGGGATGAAGCACGTTACTTTCCTACCGTGATCGGCCATGGCCGTGGACAGATCATCGAGCGCGACGAGCTCTATGCATTGGGCCAGACAATGATGAATACAGGCAGGCTTTTTCCCGGCTTTCACACGGTCTTCGCACAGATCGCAAAGATCTGAGGGAACAGGCACGTAATCCCAGAGCCAAGAGCCTTTCATCTTCGCAGGACCCAGTTCGTTGACCTTGATGCCCCACTCGTCAAGCGGGAGATCATGCTCTTTTCGGCATGAGACCTCGCACACATGACAGCCTGTGCAATATTTATAATCTATCAGCAGTGCATATTCGCTCATGTTAGGCCTCCTTCCTCGTGGCGACGGGGCTTGCTGGATCAATGCCGATCGCGCCCTGCTCGGTGTCGGGGCTCAAGGAGCCGAGTGCGTCGAGCCCGTCCACCTTGTATATCTTGCATAGGACGTTTTTGAATGGAGCACCGAAGCCAATGCGGCCTATAGCACGATGTGGCACGAGACTGTTGATGTTGGACTTCCACACACCGCTTAGATTGGGTGCTTCTGGATCCTGTTCGGGGAACCACCATCCGTGCTGGGCGTGTATGACTCGCGGATCGATAATAGGGGTGACGTGCGCTTTCTCGATAGCTTTGCCGAGCGGGTTCTCGATGCACACCCAATCGCCCTCCTCGATGCCGTATAGTGCTGCCGTTTCGGGGTTGATCTGCACAAGAGGGTTCGGCATGAGGGCGCGCAAGGACGGCACTTGTCGGTGCTCGGAGTGGAAGGAAGTGGTTTCGCGTCCACCCGTGGTCATAATGAGCGGGTATTCGTTGGCAAGTTCGGGACGGCTGAACGGCGTGAGTGCATTCTCTTCGAAGTAGGGAAGGGGATCCTCACCCCAATCCTCATAAAGGCTCGAGCATAGTTCGACCAAGCCTGTGGGGGTGTTGAAGCCCGGTTCGCCATCTGGTCGCAGCAGGCCCTTCTCGTACTTGCGGTACTCGAACTCCTGTTGCACCCAGCCCAGCTCCTGCAGCTCCTCGAACGTGATACCGAGCTGGGGCTTGATCTGCTCGGTGAAGAAATCGGCCACGTTGTCCCATGGCCATGCCTTCGGATTGAGCCGCTTGCCCACCATGAAATCTATTTCGAGGTCGGAGCGGCAATCTCCCACCTCGACGCACTTGTTCATGGCCATGACCATGTGAGTGTTGCGCCCGAAGTGGGGAAGCACCACGCCGTCGTGCTCGGCGAACGTGGTCACTGGCAGGAACAGGTCGCACAGGCCCATGGCCGTAGGGGTCATGAAGACGTCTTGGCAGACGTTGAACTCCATCTTCTCGAGCGCCTTGAACCAGCGTTTGCCTTGCGCGTTGGTGGTGTTCGCTATGCCGTTGGTGGCGTAGAACCACGCCATCTTGAGCGGATAGGGCTCGTCGGTTTCCAGTGTGTCGAGGATGCAGTCGGGATGCGCTATGAGGTGTGCGGCGCGAAATCCCTGGTAACGGGGGTCGGTAATCTGCTTTTCGAGCATGCCCGGCGGGAGCTGCTGGGCGCATTCGTATCGCCACTTCCCCATGAAGCTCGCTGGCACGGCCAGTGTCACCCCTCCTGGCACGTCCAGATCGCCGAGGATGGCCGCGAGGATGAGCACGGTGTGGCCGGCCTGCACCCCATTTGCGTTCGTGTCTATGGCGAGCCCCCACATGAACGATGAAGGATGGTTCTCTGCGATGGCGCGTGAGGCAGCGGCGATGGTGGCGGCCGGAACCCAGGTGATCTCCTCCACCTTATCCAGCGGGTACTCGGCAGCACGCTCCTTGAGCTCATCGAAGCCGTAGCACCAGTTCTCAACGAAGTCGTGGTCGTAGAGATCTTCCTGTATCAGATAGTTGATCATACCCAAGCCGAGTGCGGCATCGGTGCCGGGACGGAGCTGCAGGTGGAAATCGGCATGAGCAGCCATCCATGTGACACGCGGGTCTACCACCACGTAGCGCGATCCGCGCTTCATGAGGTCGATGAGCGTATGGCCGAAGAACCCGTCGGGGTTCGAGAACAGGGGATCCTTTCCCCATAACACGATGTACTTCGGCACCTCGTAGCGCGGGTCGTCGTAGCGGTCGGGGAAGAAGGCTGCGTAGTCGAGCTCGGGATAGCCCGCCCCGAGTATGAAGTCGGCCACCGAGCAGCGTGGCCCATAGCACGAGTCGCCGCTCATGGGGAAGCACGAGTTCGGTGTGCCGAGGGCGGCATAGGCGAGCGGTGTTTTGTAGAGCGTGGCCTCGCGGCCCGTGCCCTGGAAGGCCACAATGGACTCGGCGCCCCAATTCTCCTTGACGTAGCTCACCCGCTCTTCGATGATGTCGAGCGCCTCGTCCCAGGTAATGGGCTCCCAGGCGTCCTTCCCGCGATCTTCGCGTGCGCGCTTCAAAGGGCTCAGGACGCGCTTCTCGCTGTACATATACTCGGGAAGCGTGAGGCAGCGCACGCACAGGCGCCCTTGGGTGATGGGGTGGTCCGGATCTCCCTCTACGTCCACCACCTTGCCGTCTTTAACGGTCAGGTACATGCCGCACCCCACCGGGTGGTCGCCCGGCGGCGACCAGGCGCAGGTGCGGCACTTGACCACGCCGTCACCGCATTCGATTATCCGCTCTGACATAACCTCTCCTCTCTCGTGCTGTTTATCGCGTGGTGGCACTTTTCCGGTTTCAAGGATGATTTCGCTGAGAAAGGCGACCTCTAAATGCCGGAAAGTGCCGGAGCCACGGGCCTACTTGCTGATGGGCGCTCCCGGCGCCTTCGGGGCAGAGGGGGCGTTGGGCATCCCATGAGCCGTTGGTGCGGGTACGACTGCCGGGGAAGCCGGTGCGGGCGCGTCGTCCTCGGCGCCTTCGGTCGGCGACTTGCAGAAGGGGCATTTCTTGGGCAGCTGCCCCGCTACGCGGTTGATGCGCTTGCCGCAAGACGGGCAGGTGGCGGGGGGCAGTTCGGTCTCGGCTGGTCTGAAGCACATGGCGAACCTCTTTCTCTCAATGCTCTCGACGTGCGATGACTAAACCGAAATAGTATTAATTCTTTGCCATCGCCTTTCAATAAAATAATACGAAAGGGGTTAAATGAATAGTACTAAAAAGACTATGTACTATTCTATTTTAAGAATATGTTACAGGATTTTAAAGGAACACTTAGTTCGAAAAAAGCCTAATATGCAGGTAAAACATCTGTTAAATATAAACACACCAGTTTATTTATCCAAAAAATAGTATAAATAGACACCTTGATTACTAATACTAAATAATATTATTTTGATGTCACAAACTAAACCAAATTGACCTAAGCCAAAAGTGGTTAGTTAAAGGAGGATCGTATGTGTTTTAGGCCTGCGGCGGTCGAAATGTCCAACAAGTGTCCGCAGTGCGGATGCGAATGCGCGCTCAATCTCGAGCATTGCCCGCAATGCGGAGCGGCGCTCCCCAAGGTGCCGGCCATGCCCGGCATGCCCGGTGCCCCCGGTGTGTCCGTTCCGCCCGGGGCCCCGGCTCCGCCTGCGTCTCCATCAGCGCCCCGTGTTCCGCACCCATGAGCGTTGCGCGTAGGCAACAGTCCCGTTTCTGTAAGCTTCCGGCCAACGCTCTGCCCGCCCGAGGTTTGAGCGTTGGCCGGCTGCCGAAAACCCAGATCGATGAATCGCCAAGAAAAGGAGGAGGAATGGATTACCAAGAGTTCCTCGATTCGGTCGACCGCGAGGCCTACCACGAGGGGGAATGGCGGTGGCGGGAGGGCGAGTACACCGTCACCCGCACCAATCATTGGTCGCCCCCTGGCTGCCATAACGGGTGCGGCGTGCTGCTCTACGTCGACCAAGAGGGCAGGCTTGCCCGCATCGAGGGCGACCCGCTGTCGCCCTTCAACAACGGCAAGCTTTGCATGCGCTGCCTCGACATGGTGGAGGCCGTAAACCATCCCGACCGGTTGAAGTACCCTTTGCGTCGGGCCGGCAAGCGCGGCGAGAACAGATGGGAGCGCATCACGTGGGACGAGGCCTACGATGAGATCGTGGAGCGCGTGAACACCGTCAAGCGAGACTTCGGCTCCCACACCATCCTGTTCGTGCATGGCACGGGACGCAACATCGGCTGGCAGCTGCCGCTGTTCGCATCCACTGCCCTCGAGACGCCCAACGTCTGCAACTTCGGGTTCACTGGCTTTGCCTGTTACCTTCCGCGTATGATCGGCGCATCGGCGAAAATGGGAGAAATGACCATCGCCGACGTGTCCGAAACGCATGAGATGCGCTATGCCGACCCATCCTTCCGCCGCCCCGATGTGATCATGGTTTGGGGTAACGAGCCTCTTAAGGCCAATGCCGACGGCTTCCTTGGCCACTGGATCGTCGAATGCATGCAGATGGGTACCCAGATCATCTCCATCGACCCGCGCCTAACCTGGCTCGGAGCCAAAGCCGCGTACTGGTTGCAGGTGCGCCCCGGAACCGACGGCGCGCTGGGCATAGCGATGCTGAACACCGTCATCAACGAGGATATGGTCGACCATAAGTTCATCGACAGCTGGTGTTACGGCTACCAGCAGCTCGTCGAATCGGTGCAGGGTAAGGATGCCGATTGGGCCGCCGAGATATGCGGTGTACCGGCGGACGACATACGCGGAGCAGCCCGCTTGTACGCTACGGCGGAAAGCGCGTCCATCCAGTGGGGCCTCGCGTTCGAGCAGCAACTGTCCGCATTGGGCGTCACCGCGGCGGCGTGCGATCTCATGGGTGTTACCGGCAACATCGACAATCCCGGAGGGAACCTGCTCATCAAGTGCGCATTCGATATCGAGAAGCGCTACGGTTTGGGTGATTTCAAAATCCCGCGCGAAAACTATGCAGGCAAGCTTACTTTGTCGGCGGGCATCGAGTCATCCGATATCGTGGCCTGTGCGTCCTCAGATGCCCTACTGCACGCTGTGGAGACAGGCGAGCCCTTCATGCCCCAGATTATCTGGCTGCAAAGTGCCAACCCGCTATCCTGCTCGGGCATGGACGCACCGCGCATGTACGAGGCCATGAACAAGATCCCCTACTGCGTGGTGGCCGACCCCTATATGACGCCGACTGCCGTGGCTCATGCCGATATCGTGCTGCCGGTTGCCATGAGCTGCGAGCGCAACTCCGTGCGCACCTGGTGGACGCCCGCCCGGTCCATCTCCAAGTGCGCGAGCTACTACGAAGCAAAGTCCGATGAGCAGATCATCCTCGACCTGGGTCGCCGACTGAAGCCCGAGAACTGGCCCTGGAAAGACGACAAGGAGTTGGCCACGTGGTACCTCACCGACCAGTACGCCGAGGGCGGCACGCGTTACGAGGGTGATTTCGAGGAGCTGCAGGAGCGCGGCGGCTACAAGTATGACCCGTGGGATGCCGAGTACTACAAGTACCAGAAGGGCATGTGTCGCCCCGACGGCCAGCCGGGCTTCGACACGGCAACGGGTCGTTTCGAGTTCTGGAGCTGGGGGTACAACCATTGGGGAGTCGATCCGATGCCCTACCACATCGAGCCGAAGGATAGCCCAGTATCCACGTCCGAGAAGCTGGCAGAGTACCCGTTCATCGCCACGTCGGGTGGAAGGTCCTACGAGTTCTTCCATTCCGAGCACCGTCAACTGGAAACCATGCGCGAGTTCCATCCTTGGCCGCTTGTGACCATTCATCCCGAGGCTGCGGCTGAATACGGCATCGAGGATGGCGACTGGGTGTGGATCGAGACCACCCATGGCCGATGCCGCCAGAAGGCGTTCCTCTTCCCCGGCATCAAGAAGGACACCATTCATATGGAGCACGCTTGGTGGTTCCCCGAGCAAGAAGCCGCAGAGCCCAGCCTGTACGGCACGTTCGACTCAAACATCAATAACATGGCGCTCAACTTCGAAACGGGGCAAGGCGGCATCGGTTCCGGTATCAAGAGCTTCTTGGCAAAGATCTACCCCTACGTCGAGGGAGACCAGATGCCCGGCGAGAAGGTCACCCGCGAGGGCGGCTGGGGCGACTACCTGCCCGGCGTTATGGCGGGTGACAAAGAATCGGCAGAGAGGCAGGCTGCCGAAGGCAACAGCGCCTTGCTCGCCCAGATCGAGGCCGCTCGGCGCGCCAAGGAGATGAAGGTAGAGGACGCCGACATGCAGGGCCGGAACGCGCTCATCTACGCGAAAGAGCACGCCGACGGCTTGCAGGATGCCTGACCGCCCAAACGACCCAAGAAAAGGAGGCGAACGACCGTGACTAAGGCGATTCTCGTCAACTACGACTACTGCACGGGCTGCCACTCATGCGAGGTGGCCTGCAAAAAGGAGCGTGGCCTGCCGAAAGGCGAGTTCGGCATTAAGGTGTGCGAGGTGGGGCCGTTCCAGTACAGCAGGGACCAGGGGCTGAAGGGCGTATGGGAATGGACGTATATGCCCGTCCTGACGCAGGCATGCAATCTGTGCGCCGACCGTACGAAGGAGGGCAAGATGCCCATGTGCGTGCAGCATTGCCAGGCATGGTGTCTGTACTACGGTGAGGCGGAGGACCTGGTCAAGAAAATGGACGGCAAGACCCGTTGGACGCTTTCGACCACCAAGGAGTAAGGGGGCCGGGCGGCTTAGACCGAGAGGGGAACCATGCGCGAAGTCGCCCGGAAACCATTGAAAAGGGGGTTCCATGAACATGACCGACGAAGTTTGCGCGCACGTCGCGGCCGCAGACTACGCGATACTCGACGATTTCACCGTCGGGCGAGTCAAGACCCGTGTGCTCGACGCGGTGGGCGTCATAGCTGCCGGGGTGCACGCGCCTCGTTGCGACGATTTGTTCAACCTGCTCAAAAGCTATGGAACAGCGCCTCAAAGCACGGCGTTTTTTCGCGGCGAGCTTATGGGCGCTCCGCAAGCTGCCATGGTGAACAGCTTCGCCATGAGATCCTACGATTTCGAGGCCATCGAGGCCGAGAACGAGAATCGCAAGAGCAGTGCCGCTCACATCAGCGGTACGACGGTGCCCACCGCCTTCGCCGCCGCAGAGCGCGTACATGCGAGCGGCAGGGAGTTCCTCACGGCTTTGGTGGTGGGCGATGACGTTGCCGCGCGTCTGGGAGCGGCATCTGGCTTCGATGTGTATGGAGGCTGGGATAACACCAACACCATCAACGGGTTGGGCGCTACTGTTGTCGCCGGCAAGTTGGGCGGCCTCAACGAGCAGGAGCTCAACAACGCGCTCGGCCTGAGCCTGAACATGCTGGGCGGGTCGATGGACAACATCAACTACAAGACGCTCGCGTTCAAGCTCCCCATGGCGCTTGCTGCCCGCAACGCCATCTTCTCGGCCGACTTTGCCGCCCGTGGCATGACGGCCACCCACGACGCCATCGGGGGCAAGAAAGGGTATTTCTTCCTGTTCTGCGGCGAGAAGCAGCAGCCGGAGCTGCTGTGCAAGGACTTGGGGCGCGTTTTCTACGGCGATGTGGTCATCAAGCCGTGGTCGGCCTGCCGCGCCACGCACCCCTCGATCGATGCCTGCATGAAGATCGTCGAAGCGCACGAATTCGATCCAACGCAAGTGGAGAGCGTAACCATTCATACCACGCCCCGCACAGCTCAAGGGTTCGTGGGGCAGCCGTTCGAGGTAGGCGAAGAGCCCCAGGTGAGCGGAGCTTTCAGCATCATCTACACGGCGGCAGTCGCCCTTGTGGAAAAGGCTGTGCGCCCCGAGCACATGAACCGGGAGGCCATGGAGGATCCCGCGCTGAAAAGCATGATAGCGAAGATCGCCATCGATCCCTCCTTGCCGCCCGACGAGTACCAGACGGCGGAGGTAGACGTGGTCATGCGGGACGGCACGTCTTATCACGCACGCTGCGACGTGCCCAAAGGCGATATCTACCGCAGCCCCCTGACCGAAGGGGAGGTTCTCGACAAATTCTACCGGAACATCGAGTTTTCTCGCACGCTGCCGCACGAGGCTGCCGCACAGGTGGTTGAGATGGTTACGCATCTTGAAGAGCTGGACGACATCGGGGAGCTCGTGGCGTTCATGGAAGAGAGGAGAATGAAATGACCGCAGAACAGAAAGCTACCGCGAAGAAGGCGCTCGGCATCACGGTCCAGATAGCCGCGCTGCTCGTTATCACGCTGCAGTATGCGAAGTCGTTCTCGACGCCGGCCATGTCGGCCATTGGAGCGGCATACGCCCCTGCGGGCGTCGATTCGCTCATGCTTAAGAACATCGAAGGGCTGCCCTCGCTTATGGCTATTGTAGGCGCGTTCGCCGTGGGCATCCTCGAGCGCTATATGAAAAAGAAGACCATGCTTATCATTGCCATGACATGCACCCTCGTCGGTGGGGTGGTTGCTGGTCTCATGCCGGAGACCATCGAGGGCTTCTACGGCATATTGGCGTGCCGCGTGGTGCTGGGTTTCGGCCGCGGCATGATATTCCCTATGGCGTCATCGTTCATAGCCGACTTGTTCGAGGGCAGGCAGCGCGACCGCCTCATGAGTTTCAAAACGGCAGTGGGAGGTCTCTCGGGTTCGGTGTTCCAGCTGATCGGCGGTTTCCTGGCCGTCATGTCGTGGCGCTATTCCTTCATCGGCTACCTGTTCATCATCCCCATCGTGGCGATGATTGTGCTCTGGCTTCCGGAGCCCGACGTAAAGCCGGCTGGGACGACGGCCGACGGCAAGCGTGGTAACGCGCTCAAATCCATCACGGTAGCCGCATGGATCGTCATCCTCTTGGCAGGCGTGTGGAACTTTTTCCAGTTCTCGTACTTCACCAACATCTCCTTGTGCATCAAGGAGGCGGGTTTGGGCGACACGGGCTTCGCTGGCATCATCAGCTCCACGCAGACGCTTGCCGCCGCGGTGGGCGCCATCTGCTACGGTGCGTTTCTTAAGGGTCGCCTTCGGGGATTCGACCTGCCTATCGCTCTACTCGGCGAGGCCGTGGGCTTCTGGATTCTCACGCACATCGTCTCGGTGCCGGGCTACTACGCAGGCGCCATTGTATACGGGCTCGCGTTCGGCATGTTCAACCCCGCCCTCATCCTGCAGATCGTGAAGGTTCTGCCCAAGGAAGGTGCCACGTTGGGGCTCTCGCTTTTGGCTGCGGCGCAGAATCTGTGCCAGTACTTCTCCGCCTACGTGCTTGCGTTCTTCGCCGGTCTCATGGGCGTGGCGGCTACGGGCCAATTTGCCGGTTGGAACGTGGCATGGCCGCTTGCGACAGCTATGGCCGTGCTTGTGGCCGTTATCATCGTTATCACTAAAGCGAAGCATCCCGAGTTGATCGCCGGCCTGAAAGAACCGGGTAAGCAATCCGATATCGAGAAAACCGTCTAGTTGGGGGAACGGCACGTAAAAGATGGTTGTACTGGATTCGAGTGATCGGGGCCGGCGCCCGCCGGCCTCTTCTGCCGAAGGGGGATCGCATGCTAGTTCGCGATGGCAAGCTTCTAGGGAGAGTACCGTATGCATTCGTGATCGTGGGGTGTTGCTGCCTTCTCCAGGCGTTTGGCATGGGCCTCATATTGAACTGTGGAAGTCTGTTCTATGTTCCTGTCTGCGAGGATATGGGGTTTCTTAGATCGGAGATTGCCACGTACATGACAGGCTATTTCGTCGGAACGACGTTGGTAACGCCCTTGGCCGGAAAGCTTCTCTCACGGTATGACATACGCGTTGTCATGGCATTGGCCATCGTGGTGCTCTCGTTCTCCGTCGGAGTCATGTCAACCTACACGGCGATATGGCAGTGGCAGGCATCAGGGTTTCTCGTCGGGGCGGCTGGTTCGTGCATATTCGTGCTGCCTTCCGCGACGCTGGTGGGGAACTGGTTCGTCAAACGGCGCGGTATGGTATACGGCATTGTCATGGCTTGCTCGAGCGTATCGGCGGCAGTGTTCTCGCAGGTTCTGCACGGCATCATAGTGGCCGACGGATGGCGAGAGGCTTATTTGTTCGTCGGTGTCGCCTCGTTTTGCGTGATCTTTCCCTGTGCCCTGCTGCTGAGAAGGAACCCGTCCGACGTGGGTGCCGTCCCCTATGGGCTCGTGCCCAATAAGGTAGTCGGAAAAGCGTCAGTTGTACGAGGTGTTGCGGTGAAGGTAGCCGTGGTCTCCTTGGCGTTTTGGTGCTTGTTCGTATTCGCCGGTATTGCGTCGTTCATTCATGGAGGCATCGAGCAGCATCTTCCCGGTTACGTCGAGTCTGTCGGGTTCACCTCGTCATTCGCCGCAGCTGTGGTATCGGCCCAGTCCGTCGGATCGGTGGTCGACAAACTGGTCATGGGCTGGCTGAACGACAAGCTGGGGGTGCAGCGAACCACCATCATCGAGCTTGTGCTCATCGTGCTGGGCATTTTAGGGTTCGTTCTGCTGCACAACCCGGTTTTCCTCATCGTGTCCGCTGTTTTGTTCGGCGTGCAGGATTCGCTTATGTCGGTGAGCCTTCCTCTGCTCATTCGAGAGGTATTCGGTTCTAAGAACTACACGCAGATCCATGCGTGGATACGTACCGGCGTGGGGGTGTTCGGATCGTTTTCGGGCATTGTCGTCGGTGCGGCATATGATTTCGCAGGCACCTTCGTCCCCGCTTTTCTGGGATTGATGGTCATCTGCTTTTTGGCCATGGCCTGCATCCGCGTTGCCTACCGAACAAGCAAGGGATTGGTTTGGGAAGCGACGGGCTGCGTATCGGATGGAGACGCCAAGAAGTAAGAGGATTGCTATTTCCCGATTGCAGAAAGCTTTCATAGTGCTGGACGGAGTCAAGGGGGGCCCGGCTGCTTGCGGCCGGGCCCCTTGTAGATCGTTCGCTTGCGGCGGACGCCTCTTGTGCGATTGTTATGACGGCCACAAGCTGACGCCAGGGGCGTCTACCGCTCGTACATCACTTCGCCGCCCAGGATGGTCGTCGCCACCTTGGTGGTTCGGTAATCCTCCACGTTGCCGGCGATGAAGTCGTTGTCGAACAGGCACATATCGGCGAAGCTGCCCACCTCCACCGAGCCCATCTTATCGTCGTCGTGGCTGAAGAACGCCGCGTTCTTCGTCCACATGATGAGGGCCTGGATGGGCGTGACCTTCGACTCGTCGCCCTTGGAGAGCGTCTTGCCCGTGGTCTCGTCGACACGGGTAATGGCGTAGTACATGCCCAGCAGAGGGTCGGGCGTCACGACGGGGCAATCCGAGCTGCCGCCGGCGATGATGCCGTTTGAGAACATGAGGCCCGGCGACTGGAAGCGCTCGACCTGCTCGGGCCAGAACAGCGGCTCCTCGCCCATCTGGGACACGAGGGTGGGCTGCAGGCACACGCCCACGCCCAGCTCCTTCATGATGGGCCACTGGTCCTCGTAGGGCAGCTGGTAGTGGATCAGGTAGTGGCGCAGCTCCTTCACCGGGCGGATCTTGTTGGCCTCCTGGAAGGCGTGCAGCGCGCGGTCCTCGCTCGCGTCGCCGATGGTGTGGATGCCGAACTGCCAGCCGAGCTCGGTCGCCTTGCACACCAGCGCGTCGATCTCCTCCTGCGTGTAGATGGTGTCGCCGTAGAAGCCGGGGCGCTGGCGGTACTCGCGGCGGCTCATGGCGGCGGTGAACGCGGCCGTGATACCGTCGAGCGTGACCTTGCAGCCGTTGAGCTTCAGCATCTCGTCGCCGAAGCCGGTGACGCAGTCCATCTCCTCCAGGCGGCGCAGGTTGTCCTCGAAGGAGCCGAACTGCGGGTCCAGGTAGAACATGAGGTTGCCGCGGTAGGTGAGCTTGCCCTGCTTGCGGGCCTCGTTGTAGATGTGCATCTGCTTGTAGTTGAGGTTCGCGTCGATGGCGCTGGTGATGCCGAAGGAGTTCAGGCGCTGCCCGATGAGCACGAGGCTCTCGAGGTGCTGGGCGTCGGTAAGGGCCGGCTTGGCCTTCAGCATGGGCTGGAGCGCGCCGTTCTCGTACAGCAGGCCGTCGAGCTCGCCGTCGTCGTAGTGGCCGATCTCGGCGCCCTCGGGCTGCGGGGTGTCCTTCGTGTAGCCGCACGCCTCGAGCGCGAGAGAGTTCGCGGCGATGGTGTGCACGGACATGTGCAGCAGGAACACCGGGTTGTTCGGGGCGACCTCGTCGAGCTCGCGGCGCGTGATGACCTCCTGGCTGTCTTCCCAGATGAGCTCGTTCCAGCCGTCGCCCTCGATCCACTCTCCGTCGGGGGTGTTCGCGGCCTTCTCGGCCACGGCGTCGAGGATGGCCTGGCGGCTGGTCACGCCGTTGAAGTCGAGGTTGAGCATCTGCTCGCCGGTCCACTTGCAGTGCATGTGGCATTCGACGAAGCCGGGCGTGAGGATCTTGCCGGAGGCGTCGATGACCTCGGTGTGCTCGCCGATGAACTGCTGGACGTCGGTGGCCGTGCCCACGGCGATGACCTTGCCGTCCTTGGCGGCCACGCCGCCGTCCTCGATGATGGGGAAGTCCGTCTTGCCTTCCTTCACCTCGTCGCACGTGATGGCGACGGTGTAGATCTTCGGATGCTGGATGACCAGGTCTGCCTCGGGATACCAAGTGCTCATAACAGGTTCTCCTTTTCCTTCGATACTATCGCGGAAAAGCGGAAGAGCGCCTTTGCCTGCATGCGGCAATGCGGCCGCACCGGTCGGCGTTATCGTGAAACCATGAATCATCCCCGCTGCACAGCATAGAGTAAAACTCGTCCTTCCTGCCACCGGCCGTAAGGACGATATCGCGGGTATGATCGTACTTTCGGCCGATTCCCTTCCGGCGGGGGCGTGGGGTAGGATGGGCCGCAACGTAATCCTTCCTCGGAAAAATCCATAACGTGCTGCAAAGGGCGACAAGGGCGGCCATCTGCCTGCTCGCCAGGGGTTTTGTGGCAATACCAATCGGAAACGAGAGAAGGTGTCATCGTGGAGAACACGATCATCGACGACGATGCGACCATCGTCGCAGACGCACCCGCATCATCGAAAGCACCCGCGACGGCCGTGTCCCGCAAGGAGATCCTGCCGGCGTTCTGCATCACCGTCGTAGCCGCCATCGCGCTGTACGCGCTCATGAGCTACGTGCAGCCCCTGCTCATGAACAACAACTTCATCTACGACTTCGGCACCATGATGACCGGCTGCATCGAGGGTTCGCCCCTCTACCGCGTGGCCTGGTTCTTCGCCGACCTGACCGAGGGCTCGTTCATCGCGGCGCTCCCGGCCTCCATCGGCATGATCATCATGGGCTTCGTGGCCGCCGCGCTCGAGCGCAAGAAGTCGGCCCACGCCGGCACCGGCGTGGCGGGCAACGGCCACATCTTCACCACCATGTTCGTGACGACCTGCCTGTCGCTCATCCTGGGCCAGCTGCTCTACGGCGGCCTGTTCGCCAGCGGCTGGATTCCCACGTTCGCCACCGTGCTCACCGTGCAGGTGTTCGTGATCTTCTACGGGTCCGACCTGAAGAAGGTGGCAACGTCGCTCATCCTGGGCACTATCGTCACCTGCCCGGTGTGCTACGCCCTGCTGTACGGCATCGTGTCCCCGCTGGGGCTGCCGCTGTTCATCGCCGTGTCCGCCGGCGTGGCCATCGTGGTGCCGGTGTGCTCGCTCATCTTCCGCCTCATGCCGTGGATGACCATCCCGGCGCCGGCCGAGGGCGCGAACCCCACGGACCAGAACAAGAGCAAGTTCTTCGTGCACCAGATCTTCGGCGACATCGGCCAGCTGACCATCTGGGGCAGCTCGTGGGCCACGATCGGCATGTACGTGGGCGGCATCATCTCGTGGGTCATGAACCCGCTGCATCCCGCATACGGCTCCGGCAACTTCCCCCTGCTCATCATGGTGCAGGTGGTCACGGGCGCTCTGGCCATCCTCATCTGGTACCCCAAGTGGAAGAAGACGGGCATGGCCTTCACGTTCGCGGGCATCGTGTTCGCGTCCGCCGTCGTGAGCACCTATCCGCCCAGCTGGGCCATCGTCATCCCCACCATCCTCATCGGCGCCGTGGTGTTCGCGCCGCTGGTCGAGTGGGTGCTGAAGGTGTTCCGCTTCAAGGGAACCTACCATCCCATCTGCCTGATCCAGGTTGCTATCTTCACGGTATGCACCGTATGGTCGTTCGCCGTCATGTACCTGATCATGCCGATGCTGGCTTAACTACCCGGTCGCAGCGCGCACCGGCAGGCGCGCTCGACATCTTATTCCTCGAGCCCCTCGCCGCATTCAGTCCCCGCGGCGGGGGGCTTTTGCGCTGTGCGGTTAAGGCGCGGCGGGGGAGGACGTCCGAAGAGGCGCCTTCTGCGAAAAGGCTTTAGCTAAGGTGCTTCGGCTGCCGAGGAGCGCTCCTCGGGTCCTTCGCTCCGGGGGGGGGGTGGCTGGCTTCTTGACGATATCCCTCGACTTCGCGCCTTCTGTGTTCTGCTTGGTGCGGCGCTGCGCAGAGGCTAGCGTGCCGCGTCGTGCAGTAGGGCGACGAGCGCCGTGCGGTTGGGCACGTGGGCTTTGGCGAAGATGTTCTGGATGTGGGATTTGACGGTGGAGAGGCTGATGCAAAGCCGGAGGGCGATCTGGTCGTTCGTGAAGCCCTCGGCAATGAGCATTGCAACGTCGCGCTCGCGCGACGTGAGGGCGGAGAGCAGCGCGTGCTGCGAAAAGGCAGGTTGGCTCGCGTTGGACTCCCCGTGGCCTTGCAGCGGGGTGACGCGGACGGTGAATGCGCAGGCGTCGAAGGGATCGTCCTCGACCTGCATGCGGAAGCAGAGTCCTTGGGCGTTCGTGAAATCCAGGTAGCGTTCGGAGCCTTGGGCCGGTGTTCGGGCGGTCATGGCGAACAACGCCTCCCTTCATTTTGACGCTCCCCTTCCGGGAGCGACCCGGAAGGGGAGCAGGGGGTGATACTTGGTTTCCGCTTTCTCGCGAAACTTCAGTAGTCTGTCGCGCTCGTGCCCGTCCCCCTGTTTCACCTCCTTGCGGTATTCCTTCCTCGGAAATGCCGGGCAAGGCGCACGTGCTGGATAAAATAATGAGGTTTTGGCTTGACCGGCGCCATCCTCCGCCAGAGGTGGTTTACGCCTCCTAGGCATCTCACCCCATAAGTATTAGATGTTTTTAGATCAGGTTTAGGTATACTCGCCATGGACGTGAGAGAGGGCTATGCAGCCGGTTTGACGTGGGGTTGTGCGCTTGATCGAGAAGTCGATTGGTATCGGGGGGAACCATATGGAGGCTGAGGGCGCCCGCTCTTGCGGCATGCGCAAAGTTGTCCACGACGTGCGGGAGCAGCCGACGCTTTTCGTGGGCTTCACCGCCTATAAGACGTTCGCCGTCCTGCTGTTCCTGGACGGCTTCTTCTTTCCCGGCACGTTCCAGGTGGCCGGTTTCGAGCTCTCCACCATCGTGCCGTTTCTGTTCATCTGCGCGGGCGTATGCCTGCTCTTCGCGTTCCGCTTCAAGAAGATCAAGGTGTTCGACAAGGATGCGTACCTCTGGTTTCTCGTGGGCAGCATGGTGCTGGGCGTGTTCTTCCTCTTCATGGAAACGCATGCGGGCATCGCGGACGATGCATTTCGTTTCGCGACGCTGGCGCTGGGCATGGTGCTGCTGGCCGTGGGAACCATGGGCATCCATATTGAGCTGGGGCGCATCTTCGGCATGCTGGGAATGACGCCCACGCTGACGTTCGGCATTGCCTCGGCACTTGCCACGGGGGTGCTGTCGCTGGGCATCGCGCTGCTCGACCCGCTGCTGCGGTGGGTTATCGCCTTCGTTTTACCGGCTTTCGTCGTGCTGCTGTTCTACTGTGCGAAGGGCAAGGCGTTCCCCGACCAGAAGGTGCTGTACCGCGAGTCTACGAACGACCTGCTTATTCCCTACCGCTTCATGGCCACGTCCGTCACGCAGGGTTTGGCGCTGGGCATACCGCTGGGCTTCTTGAGCTTCTCGGGCTTTCTCTCGCAGATGCTCGACTCTGTTGGGTACTTCTTCGCGGCATCGCTCGCCTTGCTGGCGGTGCTGGTGCTGCAGATGGACTTCAACCGTTCCATCTACCAGATAGGGTTTCCGCTTGCGGGGGCGGGTTTGCTGGCGGTGGGCGTGCTGGGGCCGACGTCGGTTATGGCAGGCGTGCTGCAGGTGACGGGCTTCCTGTACCTCGACCTGGTGCTATGGGGTTTGGGATCGTATCTCATCAAAAACTGCGACCAGCCGGCCACCTGGGTTGCCTCTTGTCCCAGCACGGCGCTCATGACGGGGCGCGCGCTGGGCATCGTGGTGGGCAGCGTGGCCCTGCAGGTGCTGGCGGGCTCCGAGCAAGTCGTGGTGTTCTTCTGCGCTCTGGCCTTCTTGGTGCTGATGATGGCGTTGCTGCTGACGAACAATGCGAACATGCGCACAGGTTGGGGGTTCGTGCGTCCCGGCGATCCCGACGAGCCCACGGACAGCTATCGCACCTGCGAGGTGGTCGCGCAGGACTTCGGGCTGACGCAGCGCGAATTGGAGATCATGTACAGCCTGATAGAGGGAAAGTCGCGCAAGGAGATAGCCGAGGATCTGTACATCACCTCGAACACCATCAAGACGCACCTGCACAACCTGTACGGCAAGCTCGACATCCACTCCGAGAGCGACTTGAAGGCGTTTGTGGCGAAACGCGAGCGGATGTTCTCCACCGAAGAGGATGCCGTGCCCCTGCCGCCCGAGCAGGTATGAGGGCGGGTGCGGCAACGCTCGACAGGTGGACGTCCTACGCCTTGGCAGTGAGGCCGGCGGGCTCGGGCAGCTCGGCCGTGCAGTGGGGGCAGCGCGTGGCGCCCTTGGTTACCTCTTCGAGACAGTACGGGCAGTGCGGGGCCCTCTCCTCCTCGGCTTGCTTGCCGTGCTTCGCCAGCGAGCGGGCCTTGTTCAGGGCCTTCACCATGAGGAACACCACGAACGCGATGATGACGAACTGAATGACGGCGTTGATGAAGCTTCCGTAGGCGATGGCGGAATCGCCCGCTCCCAGCGGCAGATACAGCTTCAAGTTCGAGAAGTTCACGCCGCCGGTGAACGCGCCCACGATCGGCATGATGAGGTCGCTCACGGCCGAGTTGACGATGGCGGTGAACGCCGCGCCGATGACCACGGCCACGGCCAGGTCCATCACGTTGCCCTGATTGATGAAATCCTTGAATTCTTGGAGAAACTTCTTCATGGAGGCCCTTTCGTTGTAGATCGTGACGCTTCGTCCTCGGAAATTCATTTCAGTATAGAATGCGACCCGTGTGCAAACGAGAAGTTCATGGAATCGTTGACCGGCGCACGCCGGCAACCCCTCGCGGCCGCGATCGGGAACCCGGCGCTCGGACGGGTATACTATGGGGCTGTGCAATCTCGCGCGTTGCTGCTCCCGGACGATCGGAGGACCTCGTGAACAAAGTGAAGACCATGGTGAAGACGGCGCTCGGCTGCGAGCCGGCGCGGTAAGGAGCGTCATGACCAAGATCCACTCGCATACCCTGCCGATCGAGGCTGATATCGTCGATGCGTTCTGCCTGATGCAGAAAGGGTTCACCGACCAGTTCGTGTACTACGACAAGCAGCGGGCGTGCCGTTATATGGGGCTCGGGCGCTGCATTGCGCTGCCGACGCTCGACGAGGCCGAGAGCGAGCTGGAGGGGCCGGTGGAACAGCCGCCCGTGTACTTCTCGTTCAACCGCTTCGATGCGGAGAACCCGGCCCCTGCCGACGAGCTGTTCGAGGCGTTCCCGCGGCTGAAGTTCATGCTGCCGGAGATCGTGTTTATTGAGAACGAGCGGGGCACGCTTCTGCAGGTGAACTCGTTAGGACCGGTGTACGCGGGGCGCATCGAGCGGTTCGCGCGCCAGGCGCTGGCCGCGCCGCCGCGCCGTCGCATGACGGTGCCGTACCGGCTGGAGCCCGACTCACGCGAGGCATGGCGCGCGGCCGTGGGCGCCGGTTTGGCGGCCATCGAGACGGGACGCGTGGACAAGGTGGTGCTGTCGAGGCGGCAGCGCCTGGTGGCCGAGCGGCCGTTCTCATCGAAGGACCTGCTGGTGAACCTGATAGACGGGCCGGCGCGCGGCACGGTGCTCCTGTACCGCTACGCTGACGTGTTCTTCTGCGGGTGCACGCCCGAGCTGCTGGTGCGCAAGCGCGGCGCCGAGCTGGAGAGCATGTGCCTGGCGGGCACCTGCCCGGCCGGCGGCTCCGAGGATGAGCGCGCACGGCTGGCCGCCGAGCTCATGGACGACCCGAAGAACCGCGCCGAGCACGACTACGTGGTGCGGTTCATCCGCGAGGTGTTCCGGCGCACGTGCTACGGCGTTGACGTGCCTGCCGAGCCGGGCATCCTGCCGCTCACGCACGTACAGCACCTGTGCACGCCGGCGCGGGCGCGCCTTTTGGAGGGCGTGGACCTGTGGTCGATGATGGAGGACCTGCATCCCACGCCGGCCGTGGCCGGCACGCCGGTGGGCGAGGCGAAGATGCTGCTGCGCGAGGTGGAGGCGTACAACCGCGGCTTCTTCGCGGGCGCGTGCGGCTACGTGGACGGCGCCGGCGACGGCGAGTTCTCGGTGGCGCTGCGCACTGGCGTGTTCGACGGCGAGATCGGCTGGGTGTACGCCGGTTGCGGCATCGTGGAGGGCAGCGTGGCCGACGACGAGTACGACGAGATAGGCATGAAGCTGAAGACGGTGCTCTCGGCATTCGACGGGGGCGAGGCGCGATGACGGCCGACCCGCAGGCGACGGCGCTGTTCCTGGGCGCGTTCTTCGACGAGCTGGCGCGCTGGGGCGTGCGTGACGTGGTGGTGAGCCCCGGGTCGCGCTCCACGCCGCTGTCCATGACGGCGTTCGAGTTGTCGCGGCGCGCGCCGGAGCGGATGCGCCTGTTCGTGGACGTGGACGAGCGCGGCGCGGCCTTCTTCGCGCTCGGGCTGGCGAAGGCGAGCGGGCGTCCGGCGGCGCTCGTGTGCACGTCGGGCTCGGCGGTGGCGAACTACTATCCGGCGGTCATGGAGGCGGAGTCGTCGCGCGTGCCGCTCGTGGTGCTCACGGGCGACCGGCCGCCGAGGCTGCAGGGCCTCGGCGCGCCGCAGACATGCGACCAGCTGAACGCCTATGGCAACCACGTGCGGGCGTTCCGGCAGATGCCGCTTCCCTCGGGCGACGATGCGGCGCTCGCGTTCGCCCGCCAGGCCGCGCGCGAGGCGGTCATCGCGGCGGGCGAGGGGTGCTTCGGCGGGCCCGCGCACTTGAACTTCCCGTTCGACGAGCCGCTCAAGCCCGATTTCGGCGTGGAGGGGCTGTTCGAATCGGCGCAGCGCGCGAATGTTTCACGTGAAACATCTGTTCCTGTTGCGAGACAGCTCGCGCTCGGCGACGCCGAGCATCTGGCCGTGCTGTTCGCGGGAAAACGTGCGCTCGTGTACGCGGGCGAGGGTACCTGCACAGGCGAGCTCGAAGCCGGCAAGGTGCTCAGCTGGGCGCGAGCTTTCCGCTTGCCATTGCTCGCGGATCCGTTGTCCGGTCTGCGGTCTTCGGACGACCCCCTAGTCATCGACAACTACGACTCCGTGCTCGGCCCGGGCGGTACGGTTCCCGATGGCCTTGCGCCCGAGGTGGTCGTGCGGTTCGGGCGCTATCCGGTGTCGAAGAAGGCGACGCAGCTGGTTGCCGCGGCGCGTCCGGTGCAGATCGTGGTCGACCCGCTGGAGACGCGCGACTGCAACGCGGCCACCGACGTGTTCGTGCGCTGCAGGCCATCGGAGCTGGCGGGGTCGCTCGGGTTCGCGTACGACGTGCAGACGATCGATTGCGATCCCGACGACGCGCAGCGGGCCTTCGCGCGCGCGTGGATCGACGCGAACGACGCCGCGCGCAAGCGCATCGCTTCGGTGGACGATGCGGAGGCCGGCTTCGAGGGCGCGTTCGTCCGGCGGGTCGTGGAGCTTGCGCCGGAGGGATCGTGCCTGTTCGCAGCCAACTCCATGAGCGTGCGGGCGCTCGACACGTTCTACCTGAAAAGTGCCAAGCGCCTCGCCATCCTGTGCAACCGGGGCCTCAACGGCATTGACGGCACGGTGTCCACGGCGCTGGGCGCGGCGCAGCACTTCGCCCAGACCACGCTGGTCACGGGCGATCTCACCCTGCTGCACGACCTGAACGCCCTTGCGCTGCAGCGCGAGCTGCGCTTGCAGCGGGAGGCAGCGGCGTGCGTCTCCGCCTCGCTCGACGCGGCGTCCAGCGAGGCGGCCAGCGCCGTAACGCCCGGCCATGCGACCGATGCGGCATTCGACAACGTCGCGCCCGGCGCGGTTCCGAGCATCGTCATCGTGCTGCTGAACAACAACGGCGGCGGCATCTTCGATATGCTGCCCCAGAAATCGGAGGACCCGTATTTCGAGCGGCTGTTCCTCACCCCGCAGGACGTGGATTTCCGGGCGGCTGCGCAGGCGTTCGGCGTGCCGTACCGCCGCGCCGACACCGTGCCGGCGTTCGACGAAGCCTACCGCGCGCTGCTCGGCACCCCCGGCATCTCGCTCGTCGAGGTTCGCGTGCCGCTTTCGGGGTTGAAGGATCGCTATGCCCCGTACTGGTAGAAGGCACGGCGACGCTTTCCAAGTGAGTGGCGCTATAAATAACCAAAAGAGTCATGGACAAAATGCAAGGCTATGGCAAGGGTCGTTTGGACAGCGCGAGCGAGGCCGAAGAAAGCAAGCATCTAACCTTGCGTATTGCTTGGCTGCCAAGTCTCCAACGTCGAGGTCTCGCTTGTGCGGCCCGATTTTCGACCATAGCCTTGAATTCTGTCCACTATCTTCTGTCCGTATCGGCACCGCAGGGAAAGAGGCCGCACCATGGCGAAACGAGAGGGGTTCTTCCAGCATGATGGCGCGCGCTACCGCTTCGCCGTCTGGGAAAGCGAGGCTGCCGAAGCCGCGCCTGTCGTGCTGCTGCATGGCTTTGCCCAGAGCGCCGCAAGCTGGGATGGCATAGCCGAGCTCTTGGGCCGCACGCGCTCCGTCGTGGCGCTCGATCTCGTTGGCCACGGCGGCAGCGACCGGCCAGAGGGTGCTGATGCCTATGCGCTCGGGGCGCAGGGCGAGATGCTGCTGGCGTACCTCGCATCTCCGGTTGGCGTTGCTGCCCTCGCCGCGCCAGGAAGGTCAAACGGAGGTTCCGCATCGGCTGCGCAGGGCTCTCGGAAACCCTTGGTGGTGGGCTACTCGATGGGAGGGCGTGTCGCGCTTGCCGCCGCCAGCAGTCAGCCGGAAACGTTCGCCCGTTTTGCTGGGGGCCTCGTGCTGGAAAGCGCCGGGCTGGGCCCGGTTGACGAGCGCGAGCGCGAAGACGCTGCCGAGCGCGATGCGCGCAACGCCGCAGCCCTGCGCCGCGACGGGCTCTCGGCGTTCATGGATGCCTGGGAGCGCCTGGACCTGTTCGCCACCCAGCGCGACCTGCCTGCCTCGGCCCGCGAACGCATGCGTGCCAGTCGTCTGGCGAACGATGCCGAAGCCCTCGCCCGCACGTTCGAGCATGCTGGCCAGCACGCCATGCCCGCGCGCGTGGACGTCCTTGCTGCGCTCGCCCCGCTGCGCGCCAGCGGCGCGCCGGTGCGGTATATCGCTGGAGCGCTCGACGTGAAGTACCGCACGCTTGCCGAGGGCTTGGAGGATGAAGGGCTGTGCGAGGTGCGCATCGTGGCCGGAGCGGGCCACAACGTCCACCTCGAGGCGCCTGCGGCTTACCTGCGTGCCCTCGAGGGATTCCCCGGATAGCGCCGCGCCCCTTAGCCCGCGCGCCCGGCGAAGGGGCGCGGGTACGAACGGCGGCGGGAGTGGGATGGCGCAAGGGCCTCTGCGCACCGTGCCATTCCGCTCCCGGGACCCACGGTGTTCCTCAAGCGCGGGGCGTCGTCAGCTTCAACAGGCTCTCGGCCTGCGCCTTGACCTCTCCTACTTCTAGATCGGGGTGCTGGAAGAGCCAGAGCCTGACGATGCCCACCCAGCCCGAGGTAACGTAGTGGAACAGGAATTCCACCGCCTGCTCGGACATGTCGGGGTTCGCCTGCTCCCAGCTTTCGTGATAGGTGGCATGCAGGTGGGCGAGCACGCGATCGATGAGGTTTCCCTCGCCACGGTTCTCGAACACCGCCTTCGCCACCACGCGATGCTCGGCCACGAAGTCGATAATATCCGAAGAGATGGCGTACACGTCGGGCGGTAGCTTAGCCAAGCGCTGCCCCAAGCCGGCGAACAGATCGTCCTGCATGGCCAGCAACAACGCGAACGGATCCGAGTAGTACTTGTAGAACGTCTTGCGCGAAATGCCCGCGTCGCCGCAGACCTCGCTTACCGTGATGTCCGACACGGCCTTGCTCTGCAGCGCCCGCTCGAACGACGCGAACAGGCGCTCTTTGGTACAGCGTTGTCGGGAATCCTTCGGTTCGACGTACATCGGACCTCCTCGCTCGGGCTTTCGGCGGGTGCGGGCACCATTATAGTACGACCGGACCGGGCTTTTTTCGCCTCCGCCTGCCGCTGCGAGATTCGCCGTCCTCCCGTACGTTGGCTGGTGCGGTCCTGCAAAGACGTGCCGGGGGAAGGAGCGCCTGCTCCGTCTTCAGGTTTTCGTTGACGGCCACCGTTCTTTTTCGGAATTATTCTGCGTTCGGCTGTTTCAGGCTTCGGGGCGCGTTAGTATATGCTCATCTTACCGAACATTTTTCCCTAACAGACGTGCTCGGACGATCGGGGCGCGCAACGAAAGGACGGCCATGGGCGATACCGCGTGGCAGGCGGGCAAGGCATACCGCGAGATCATCTACGAAACCTGCGATGGCATCGCCAAGATCACCATCAACCGGCCCGAGCGCCGCAACGCCTTCACGCCGCTCACGGTGAACGAGCTCTACGACGCGTTTACCGTGGCGCGCGACGACGCGGCCATCGGCGTGATCATCCTCACCGGCGCCAACCACGAGGGGCGCTCCGAGGACCAGGCGTTCTGCTCCGGCGGCGACCAGAAGATCCGCGGCAACGGCGGCTATGTGGGCGAGGACAACATCCCGCGCCTCAACGTGCTGGACCTCCAGCGCCTCATCCGCGTGGTGCCCAAGCCCGTCATCGCCATGGTGAACGGCTACGCCATCGGCGGCGGCCATGTGCTGCACATCCTGTGCGACTTGTCGCTCGCGGCCGACACGGCCAAGTTCGGCCAGACCGGCCCCAAAGTGGGCAGCTTCGACGCGGGCTACGGCGCGGGCTATCTGGCCAACATCGTGGGCCAGAAGAAGGCGCGCGAGATCTGGTACCTCTGCCGCCAGTACACGGCCGCGGAGGCGCTGGAGATGGGCCTGGTGAACAAGGTGGTGCCGTTCGACCAGCTGGAGGCGGAGTGCGTGAGCTGGGCGCGCGAGATGCTGGCCCTGTCGCCCACGGCGCTGCGCTTCATGAAGGCGTCGTTCAACGCGGCCACCGACGGCCTGGCCGGTATCCAGCAGCTCGCCGGCGACGCGACGCTTCTGTACTACACCACCGACGAGGCGAAGGAGGGTCGCGACGCGTTCAAGGAGAAGCGCGCGCCCGACTTCACGCAGTTCCCGAAATTTCCGTAGGGTCGGGCAGAGTCGTCAGGGAAGCGTCGTGCAGCTCGGCGGGGCGGCTTCCCGGGAGCAAGACAGGATGCGAGGCAGGAATCAGGAACGGGTAGGCGATGATCAGCGCATTCGAGAGCATGGTTCGCCGATACCCGCAGCGGACGTGCTTCACGTACGTCGACGAGGCGGGTCAGGAGGCGCCGTATTCGTACCGCGAGGTGCGCATGCTCGCGGCTGCCCTCGCCCGCTACCTGCAGTCGAAGGGCGTGCAGCGCGGCGGTTGCATCGCGGTCGACCTGCCGAACTGCCCCCTGTACGTGATGCTGGTCCTGGCAGCCGCCTACGGCAGCTTCACCATCGTGACCGTGAACAACCGGCTGGCCCCGGGCGAGAAGCTGGCCCGCCTGTTGGAGCTGGAGCGCTGCCTGGGTGAACGCGTGGCGTTCCGCGTGGACGAAGAGAACGCGGCGGGCCTGTTCGACCACGCAGCCGCCCTGCTCGCGGGCGAGGAGCGCTCCGATCCAGCCGCCGTCCGCCCTGCGCGTCCGAGCTTCACGGCGCGGACCTCGGCCGCCACGGCGGCGCCGCGCTCCACGCGCGGCCTGGGCCGGGCGACTTCCAACCGTGCGGCGCGCCGGCGGCGCGACGAGACGCAGCGGCAGGACGCGCTCGAGGAGATCATCCACTTCGCCGAGCGCTCTGCCCACGTGTTCGACGCGAAGGCGCGGGCGCTCATCATGTTCACCTCGGGCACGACCGGCAAGCCGAAGGCCGTGCCGCTGGCCTGGTGCCAGGTGTGTCGCGCCGCCGAGGCTTCGAACGCCGCCCTCAACAGCCCCGGCGTGGGCATGTGGCAGGCGGCGCTGCCGCTGTACCACATCGGCGGCTTCCAAGTGGTCGTGCGCAGCCTGCTGGGGCAGGTGCCCTTCATCCTCTACCGCCGCTTCGACGCCAAGCGTCTGCTGGCCGATGCGGCGCGCTCCCACGTCACCCACGTGTCGGTGGTGGACAAGATGCTGCAGGACCTGCTGAACGAGGACGAGGCGGACACGCTGAAGGGCTACCGGTGCATTCTGCTGGGCGGCGCTGCGTCGAACCCGCATACGCTTGGTCGCGCCACCGCGGCCGGTGCTCGCGTATACGCGAGCTATGGCATGACGGAAACGTCCAGCCAGATTGCCCATGCGCAGGTCACGCCTTCGTTCGACGGGGGGTTGCGGCTGCTGCCGGGCTACGAGGCGCGCATCGTCGACCCCGACGCGCAGGGCTTCGGCCGCCTGGCGGTCAAGGGCCCCGGCGTGTTCGAGGGCTACCTCAACGCGCGGGCGGCGCACACGGTGGACGGGTTCTTCCTCACGGGTGACACGGCGGCGCTGGCGGCCGGACGGCTGTACGTGAAGGAGCGCACCACCGATATGTTCGTGTCGGGCGGCGAGAACGTCTACCCGGCCGAGATCCGCGACAAGCTCGTGCGCGTGCCCGGCGTCGCCGAAGCCTACGTGTTCGGCGCGCCCGACGCCGTCTGGGGCCGCCGTCCCATCGCGTTCGTGGAGCGCGAGCGTCCCGCCGCCCCGCAGCGCACGGAGCCGGTTGCGCCGCAGCAGTTCGCCGCCACCGTGCGGGCCAGCCTGAGCACGCGTCTGTCGAAGCTCTACCAGCCGCGCTGCCTCTTCGTGCTCGACGAGTTCCCCCGCACCGGCATCGGCAAGATCGACCGTGCGGCGCTCCAGGCACGCTACGAGCAGCGCATCGAGGTGGTGCGCGTGACGCTGCACCGCATTCGCCTGCCGTTCCTGCAGCCGTTTAAGACGGCGAAGGGCGTTCTGCGCGACCGCGAGTCCGTCATAGTGGAGGTGGAGGATCATGCCGGGCGCACGGGCCTGGGAGAATGCGTGGCGTTCCCCACGGACTGGTACCTGCCCGAGACGCTCGACCAGGACGTGCGCGTGCTCAAGGAGGTGCTGGCCCCCCTGGTGCTGAACGAGGCGTACCTGCATCCCTCCGAGGCCAGCGCGTCGTTCGCCGCCTGCGCGGAGGCGGCCGCGTTCCCGCTGGCGCAAGGTGCGCTCGAGCCGGCGCTGTGGGATCTGTACGGCAAGATCGTCGGCAAGCCGCTGTGGCAGCTGATCGGCGGCGCAGTGCCCCACGGGGGAGCTGCGGCGGGCCAGGCGTCTGTGCCGGCGGGCGCCGTGGTGGGCATGGGGGCGGCTGCCGACACGGTGGCTGCGGTGCGCCGTTGCGTCGAGGCGGGCTATCGCCGGGTGAAGCTGAAGGTTGCCCCCGGGGGCTCGCTGTCGTCCGTGCAGGCGGTGCGCGAAGCGTATCCCCGGCTCATGATCACGCTGGATGCGAACCAGAGCTTCGCGGAGCACGACCTGGAGGAGCTGCGCGCCCTCGACGCGTGCGGCCCTGCCTGGATCGAGGAGCCGCTCGACCCGCACCGCCTTCCCGGCGTCGGGCCGACCGACCTGTTCGACCGGCTGGCGCGCCTGCAGCGCAGCCTGCATACGCCCATCTGCCTGGACGAGTCCATCGCCCGCCCGGCCGATCTGGCGCGGGCGTTGCAGCATCCTGAACTGGGATGCTATGCGCTCAAGATTGCCAAGATGGGCGGCGTGCAGCCCGCGCTCGACTTCCTGCGGCTGGCGCAGGTGCGCGGCCTTGGCGTGTGGATGGGCGGCATGTACGACACCGGCGTGTCCAAGCGCTTGCACGCCGCGTTCGAAACGCTGCCCGGCATCGACGCGCCCGGTGACGTCGGCGCCACTGCACGCTACTTTGCCGTGGATGTCACCGATCCGCCGTACACGGCCGAGCGCGGCCGGGTGACGCTCAACCGCACCGGCCATCCGAACGGCCTGGGCTGCGACCTCAACCGCTCCTCCTTGGCCGACGTTCTCGTGGACCGCACGGTCATCGAGCGGCAGCGCCGTCCCCTTCGTTAACGGCATTCAAAATAATGCATAACGCTCTGACGTAATGCAGGGCGGTGGAGTATCATGATGCGGTCAACCCGACGAGGAACGGTGGTCCCATGAGCGCTTCCGCATCGCACCAATCCGCATCGACGATCGAGGCCGCCTCGGCGGTCGTGCCAGCTGCATCTGCCGACATCCCCCGCCCGCAGGGAGGCCTCGGCATCTTCCGGCTCGTCACCACCGTCATCACGCTCATCTTGGGCGGCGGTGTGTTCTCGCTGGCGGGCGACCAGGCGGCTAACGGCGCCAGCGGCGCGGCAATCCTCACGGCGTGGGGCATCTCGGCGGTGGGCGTACTGTGCCTCGTGCTGACGTTCTTCGCGCTCTCGCGCATCAAGCCGCAGCTCAAGGGCGGCATTTACAGCTACGCAAGCGCCGGTTTCGGCGATTTCCTCGGTTTCAACAGCGCGTGGGGCTATTGGATCAGCGCGCTTCTCTGCACGGTGAGCTTCTCGGCGCTCTTGTTCGGCGCGCTGTCGTACTTCTTCCCCATTTTCGGGGAGGGCAACAACCTGGCGTCCATCGTCGGCGCGAGTTGCCTCATCTGGTTCTACGTGTTCCTCGTGTCGCGCGGCATCAAGGAAGTCACCGGCGTGAACGCCGTCATCACCATTTCCAAGGTCGTGCCCATCTTCGTGGCCATCACGGCCATCATCTTCCTGCAGAAGTTCGACCTGGGCATCTTCATGGCGAACCTTGCGACGGGAGCCGATCCCAGCCTGCCGTTCTGGGAGCAGGTGAGCGGCACCATGATGGTGACCATCTGGGTGTTCGTGGGCATCGAGGGTGCGGTGGCCATCTCCGGGCGCGCGAAGAAGGAGCGCGACGTGGGCAAGGCCACCATCATCGCGTTCGTGTGCGTGCTGACCATCTACCTGCTGGTAAGCGTTTTGAGCATGGGGGTCATGCCGTTGTCCGACCTGGCGTTGCTGGAGAACCCGGCGCTCGCGGGCGTCATGGAGGTGGCCGTGGGGCAGTGGGGCGCCGTCCTCATCAACTGCGGCGTGGTGCTGTCGCTCGTGGGCGCCATGCTGGGTTACACCGTGCTCTCGAGCGAATCGCCCTACGAGGCGGCCGAGCAGGGCGTGTTCATCAAGGCGTTCGCCAAGACGAACAAGAAGGGCGCCCCTATCGTCACGCTCGTGGTCACGAACATCATCATCGAGGCGTTCCTCGTGATCATGCTGTTCTCGGACAGCACGTACCAGTTCTTCTACACCATATCCGCCGGCATGATCCTGCTGCCGTACCTGCTGTCGGCAGCGTACTTCGCCAAGCTCACGTTCACGGAGCCGCAGGCATTCAAGGGCAAGGTGGGCGGCAGCCTGGTGTTCTGGCGCATCTTCGGCATCGTGGGCGTTATCTACAGCTTCTTCCTGGCGTTCGCGAGCGGCGCGGTAGGGCTCACCATCATGTCGCTTCTGTACGCGCCGGGCATCCTCATGTACATCAAGGGGAAGAAGGAGCGGGGCGAGCCGTACCTGCGCAGCACGCTGGACAAGGTGGTGGTGTTCATCATCCTGGCCGCCGCTGTGGCATCCATCGTCCTGGTAGTCACCGGCCAAGTCGTGCTGTAGGGCCGGAACGAGCGCGGTGCGCGGCTTTGCAGCCTACCGGTTGAAACTTTGCCGTTCGCATCGTACCAGCTGCTTGCCGCGCCCGCACTCCGTCCGCTTCCGTATCGCTTTCCGGCTGCTCGGGCAAATGACCCGTTCCCAACTGCGGGCGTGTCCTTTACACTGTCCAGCAGAGGTTTCGCCCGTGCGCGCGGGGGTGCGCACGGCGGCTCGGGAGACGGAGAAAGCGGACGACGGAGGCGGCACGTGGAGCAGTTGGAGGAGCGCATCAGGCGCGACGGGGTGGTGAAGTCGGAGGGCGTCCTGAAGGTGGACAGCTTCCTGAACCACCAGTTGGACATCGAGCTGTTCGACGCCATGGGGGCCGAGTTCAAGCGCCTGTTCGCCGATGCGCCCGTCACGAAGATCCTCACGATAGAGGCGTCGGGCATCGGCATTGCCTGCGTGGCAGCGCGGCACTTCGGCGTGCCCGTGGTGTTCGCGAAGAAGGCGCAGTCCATCAACCTGGACGGCGACATGCACACCACGCGCATCCAGTCGTTCACGCACGGGCGCGTCTACGACGTCATCGTGTCGAAGAAGTTCCTGGGGCCGGACGACCACGTGCTCATCATCGACGACTTCCTGGCGAACGGCTGCGCGCTCAACGGGCTCATCGAGCTGGTGGACGAGGCGGGCGCCACGGTGGAGGGCATCGGCATCGCCATCGAGAAGGGCTTCCAGCCCGGCGGCGACGGCCTGCGCGAGCGCGGCTACCGCTTGGAGTCGCTCGCCATCGTGGACGCCATGGACCCGGCGACCGGTGAGATCGAGTTCCGCCGATGAAGCCGTTCGCAACCGAGGAGCTGTTCAAGCTCGACGGCGACATCCCGCTTTTGCGCGCCGTGCCCTACGGCGTGCAGCACATCCTGGCCATGTTCGTGGCCAACCTCGCGCCCATCGTCATCGTGGCGGGCGCAGCAGGCCTCGGCACCGACCAGACGGGTTCGCTCATCCAGAGCGCCATGCTCATCGCCGGCATCGGCACGCTCATCCAGCTGTTCCCTCTGGGGCGCATCGGCTCGGGGCTGCCCATCGTCATGGGCATCAGCTTCACGTTCGTTACCGTGCTCTGCGGCATCGTGGCCACGTACGGTTACAGCACGGCCATCGGTGCCATCATGGTGGGCGGTATCATCGAGGGCGTGCTGGGCCTGTTTGCGAAGTATTGGCGGCGCATCATCTCGCCCATCGTGGCGGCCGTGGTGGTAACGTCCATCGGGTTCTCGCTGCTGGGCGTGGGTGCCACGTCGTTCGGCGGTGGCAGCGGCGTGCCGGACTTCGGGTCGCCGCAGAACCTGGCGTTGGGCACCGTCTCCCTCGTGTCGTGCCTGGTGTTCCAAGTGCTGGCGAAGGGGAAGGCCAAGCAGCTATCCGTGCTGTTCGGCCTGGTGATAGGGTATGTGGTGGCGCTGTTCATGGGGGCGGTGGACTTCAGCGGGTTCGCGGGCATGCAGTTGTTCGCGCTGCCCCAGCTCATGCCGTTCACCCCGGAGTTCAACCTGGGCGCCATCGTGTCGGTCACGCTCATCTTCCTCGTGTCGGCCACCGAGACCATCGGCGACACATCGGCCTTGACGATGGTGGGCCTGAACCGCGAGGTGAAGGAGAAGGAGCTTACCGGCTCCATCGCGTGCGACGGCTTCGTGAGCTCGCTGTCGGCGTGTTTCGGCTGCCTGCCCATCACGTCATTCTCGCAGAACGTGGGCCTGGTGGCCATGACGAAGGTGGTGAACCGGCGCGCCATCGCCACCGGCGCCGTCATCATGGTGCTGGCCGCGTTCCTGCCGGTGATCAGCGTGGTGTTCTCGTCTCTGCCCGAGGCGGTGCTGGGCGGCTGCACCATCATGATGTTCGGCAACATCATCGTGAGCGGCTTCCAGATGATCGCGCGTGCCGGCTTCACGCAGCGCAACATCACCATCGCCGCGTTGTCGCTGGCCGTGGGGATCGGCTTCACGCAAGCGTCGGCGCTGTTCGCGGTGTTCCCCGAGATCGTGCAGAGCGTGTTCGCGCAGAACTGCGTGGCCGTGGTGTTTCTGGTGGCCGTGGTGGCGAACCTCGTGCTGCCGCGGGACGCGCAGGCGGCGGATGAGGCGGATGCGATGGATGTCGCGGCGGGCGAGCGCGGTGATGCGGCGGAGGGCTCTCCAGTTGTGGCGGCTGCTCCAGCGGGCGGGCCGACAGGTGCGCTCACGCCCTCGGCCGCACCGGCAACGGCTCCCGACCGGGTTCCAACCCCTTCTTCCGCGCCTGATACAGAGGAGGGCGACTTGGCGCCCGCGTAACCTGCGTTCAGGGCGGCTGCCTGCGCCGAGTCGTCCGCTAACCCATGGCCGCCCGCCTAGCGGATCTTCTCCAGCCGGGGCGTCTGCAGCGCCACGTAGACGAACAGGCCTCCCATAGCGGCCAGCGTTGCCAAAGTGACGAGGACTCTCTTCATGCCATGCTCCTTCTCGTAAGGGCCATCTTCGCCTCCCACGATACCGGCCCCACCTTGCGGCAACCTTGCACATGCCTGTGCTTTCGCTTACGTTCTCGTCATGTTGGCGGACGGGCCGTCCGTGAGAACGTTGCAGGACAGTGTCAACTTCTGTATAGAGTGTAGTTTTTCCCTGCGACGGGCGTGGGGGATGGTACAAATTACGAGGACAGTCAAAAATCTGCTGTTCGAGCATGCGGTTAGGCAAGCCGCACCCAGCAGACATTGAAAACCGAACTAAGGAGACCTGCTTTAATGCCTGTTGCGTTAAGCCTTTTTCTTGTCCTTTTCTTCCTGCTCATGAACGCTTTCTTCGTCGCCGCCGAGTTCTCGCTCGTGCGCGTGCGCAAATCCCAAGTGGAAATCCTCGTCGACGAGGGCCGCTCCGGCGCCAAGTACACCAAGCTCGTGGCCGACAACGTAAACGCGTACCTTTCCGCTTGCCAGCTAGGAATCACGCTGGCCTCGCTCGCCCTTGGCTGGCTGGGCGAGCCTGCCGTCTCCCAGCTTATCGAGGGCCCGCTGCTGGCGATCGGCCTGCCCGAGGCGGCCATCCACGGCATCGCCATCGCCGTCGGCTTCATCGTCATCACCGCGTTGCACATCGTAGTGGGCGAGCTGATACCGAAGTCTTTGGCCATCTTCTCCACCGAACGCTACGCCCTGTTCACGGCCACGCCGCTCGTGTGGTTCTACCGCATCACGTACCCTATCATGTGGCTGTTCAACAGCATCACGAACGGCGTCATGAAGCTGCTCGGCCATGACATTGCCAACGAGCACGAGGTGTACACCGACGAGGAGATCAAACTGCTCATCGACGAGAGCACCGAGAGCGGCCTCATCGACCCCGAGCAGAACGAGTACGTGGACAACATCTTCGACCTGGGCGACAAGGACGCCGAGGCTATCATGACGCCGCGTACCAACGTCATCTGCCTCGACCTCGAGGATTCGCTCGAGGAGAACCTGGCGCTCATCATGCAGTACAAGTACACGCGCTATCCCGTGTGCCGCGGCAACAAGGACCGCATCGTCGGCTTCGTGCACGTGAAGGACCTCTACACGCTGCCGCCCGACAGCACGATGGAAGACCTGCGCATCCGCACGATCCAGGCCGTTCCCGAGGGTATTCCCATCGCGAAGCTGCTGCAGATACTGCAGGCGAAGCACACGAAGATAGCCGTGGTCATCGACGAGCACGGCGGCACGTCGGGCATCGTCACCATGAGCGACATCATGGAGCAGATCGTCGGCCGCATCGACGACGAGTACGCGCACGGCGGCTCGGACGCCGCGGTGCGCCTCGACGACGGCAGCTACCTCGTGGACGGCGCCATGGCCATCGACGAGGTGGAGGAGCTCATTGGCTTCGAGCCCGAGGAGGCCTCCGAATGCGAGACGACAGGGGGCCTGCTGCTGTCGCTGTTCGACCGCATCCCCGAAGAGGGCGATTCCGTGACCATCGAGCATGACGGCCTCAAGGCCACGTTCACCGTGGTGGACATGGACCGTCACCGCATCGACAAGGTGCGCGTAGTGTTGGAGCAAAAGCCCGAGGTCGAAGGTTCGGAAAAGGACCGCTAAACCCTCACGCCCGTGAATCGCTCGGCGTTCTTCCAGAGCATTTTCTCCAAGTCTCCGTCGGAGAAGCCGAGCGACGTGAACGTGTCGTACTCGTGCGCCGGGTCCCACATGGGGAAGTCCGAGCCGAACATCACGCGGTCGGCGCCCCACAGGTTCACGAGCTCGCGGGTGCGCCGGTTGCCGAGGAAGGCCATAGAGCTGGACACGTCGATGAACACGTTCTCGTCGTGCAGCACGTCGTAGCCGATCTCGGGGACGGACCAGCCGCCGAAGTGGGCGGCGTCCACCACGAGGTCGGGGAACGTGTGCAGGATGTTCTTGAGCCGGCGCGGATGCGAGAAGTCCGTGCGGTAGTCGCCCGTGTGCACGATGAGCGGCAGGCGTCCTGCGATCATCTCGTAGATGCTCATGAGGCGCGGGTCGTCCATGTTCACCTTCTGGGTGTCGGGATGCAGCTTCATGCCGCGCAGGCCCAGGCCGACGGCGCGCTCTATCTCCACCTCGGGGTCCTCGAGGTCCTGGTGCATGGCCATGAAGCCGATGAGCTCGGGGTGGAGGCGGCACTGCTCGGCGATGAAGTCGTTGATGCTGGCCACGGCGCTGGGCTTGGTGGCCACCGAGTGCACGACGAAGTGCGTGAGGGGCGCCCGATCCTTTGCGGCCAGCAGGTGCGATGCCGTGCCCTGCCCGTACATGTCCACGAGATAGAACTCGCCCACGGCGCCGACCGCCCGCTCGGCGATCTTCTCGGGATAGATATGGGCGTGCACGTCGATGGCGGTCATGGCTGGGCTCCTTGCTCGCTTGGGTAGGCGGCTCGTCACGAACCGCGCGTATGGTTTCGCTGTCGATTGTACTGCATCCCCGCAGCGCCCGCGCCAATCAGTCTGGCCGAACCGCTGGGCTTCGCAATGAAATCCGCTTAGGGAAGCACTGATTAACGCAACGATACTCTTCTTGATTGCGCTAGGCTTACAGCGTCCGCACACGACCCTTTTAACATGACTGATTAAGTCATGGACGAAATCAGAGGCTATGGCATGCTCGAACGAGTTTTTGCCGGCACGAAACCGAGAAACCCCTGGTGGCGAAAAGCCGCCCCCGGAGTTCGCCGTTGAAATCATGCCACAGCCTCCGATTTCGTCCTGCCCCTTCTGCTGTCTCTTCTGCCGGACGCTTGGGAAGCGCAATTAATCAGCGTTTCCTTAGCTGAGTTCACTCCTTGATTTGCGTGTATTCTGTGGAGGTAAAGATAAGGCTTGCCCTCTGTATGAAACATGAGTAATATTCAATCTTGCCGCTTTTCCTGTTTGCAGTATACCGGACAGGAGGGGCAGGCGCCAACGTTGCGGGGTGGAGCAGTCTGGTAGCTCGCCGGGCTCATAACCCGGAGGTCGTAGGTTCAAATCCTGCCCCCGCGACCATGAAACTAGCAGGCCGGAAGCAACGCTTCCGGCCTTTTCTCTATTCAGGGGACAGACTCCATGGTTCTTCTCGAGTCTTGATTGCGACTGACAGCGCTTCTCGGTCTGCGAGGCATCGTTTCGAGTCCTGGTCTGCCTTCAACGCGTTTTCGAGAGCTTCGCGAATCATGGACTTTGCCCTCTCCAGTTCTTCGTTCGTCCGAATGACTACTTGGGGAATACTCGCTTTTTGAAGGATGCGGCTTTTTGTTTTGTCCCGACGGATCTGTTCTTCCCTATCGTGGTGTGAACCGTTGACTTCGATTTCCAATACGAAACTCTTGTCTATGGTGCGATAGAAGATAAAGTCGGCATGGGCGACGGTGCTCATAAAGCGAAGTTCCTCGACATTGAAAGGCTCGAGGTTCGTGAATATCTGTTTGAGCGGGTAGTTGCGGAGGTAGCCTATCTGCGATGTGGCGTCCATGCTCTCGAGCGCGTCGTCGATAAACTCGCTGGTTCGCACTTCCGAATACTCGTCGTGTTCGTCGGATCCGTGCTCGAGCAAGTAGGCTCTGCGCTCTTCTTCCATGCAGGGGTACACCAAATCGAACGCAGAGCATACGGCGGACTGCCGAATTTCTCCACCGCGATATTCGATGTAGCGCTTGAGATCAGCAATATTGCCGACAGCTTCGACAACTTTGGGTGCTGCTATGAGGCAGAAGAAGTCTTTCGCGCGCGATACGGCCACATTGACCAAATTCGGGTTGTCCATGAATCGATTAGGCGCATTGGATCGAGTGACGAAAACGATAGCGGGTTTTTCGCGTCCTTGGAACTTATGGGCGGTGGCAACGGTGACGCCATCGGGCCTCTCTTTCTGTCCCTGTTTCATCCCTTCGACTTGGTTGCGGTAAGGGCTCACAACCCCTATCTCATGCGTTTCGAACTGCTTCTTCAAAACGGGGAGCACTTCCTGCTCGAACGCTCCTGCCTGCACGCGATTGAAGTCGGCCCGGCGGTCGTAGTTCAAGTCTTTGCTGATGTTGCATGAAAGTGCGCTTGCGACTCCTCGTCCTCTGCTGTCTGACATGATGATGAGCTCGCCGTTGTAGAACTGTTGGTTGCAGAAACCGATAATGTCTGGGTGACAACGGTAGTGCTCCCGGAGGAGCGTGCGGGGAGCATGAAGCTCCGCTTGGTCTATACATGCGTTGAGGCAATCAAGAAGGTTGTTGTCGACGAAGTTATATCGTTGAGGCAAGCCGGTCGGAGCGAAAAGGGGCCGCGCTTTGCGCTTGTCGGCAGTGTCTAGGACGCAAGGCAGCTGCTTCGTGTCTCCGACGACCACGGCGTTCTCCGCTGTGGCGAGAGCGAGGAAGCCCGTGACGAGACTTGCCTGAGAACTTTCGTCGATGATGATGTAATCGAAAAGCTTTCCCTGCTTCCCTCTTTGGTTTCTTGCAGCATTCGTGGTGCTGGTGATGACGGGATATTCCGCGCGAAACCCGGAAGGCTCGCTCCAGGGATCGTCGAATAGGCGCCTACCCTTCCGAAGCTTGTCAGCGTAGTGTTCGTGAAGTTTTGCTTCGAGAAGACGCCTTGACTTCTTCTCGATGTCTTCGAGGCAACCTTCGCCTCGGTGCATTTTGAGATATACTTCGTGGCTTTTGATGGCGTTCTTGCACTCCTGGATCTGAGCTTCGAATACCATGCGATTGAGACTGATTTCCCTATCGACCGTGATATGGTCGAAATCATGCCAGCTCCCAATTCCCCACATCCAGACAATTCTCGCCCTCTGGGCGAACGTCATCTTCCCTTCTTTAGAGGATAAGTACCCTACGAGGTCGCGGACGGCTCGGAGGCGCGCGGAATTTGGTCTCCTCCTTACCTTGAGCTCTTCGGTAGCGTTTCCCTCTCTGAACCGTTCGTATTCCAGTTCCAGGTCCTGGAGTCGCGCTTCTTGCTTGGCCATGTCTTGTTTTCGAAGGTAGATGTCTCGGGCGATAACGATGTTCTTGCGAATCGAGCCAGAGAGTGCTTCCTGCTTCTTTTTTGAGAGCGACCATGTTTCGAGCGCAGGTGGGTACGCTGACTTCTGGTTGTCGACGAATGCCGTGACGTTGTCTCGGCGGCCGAGAAAAGCAGCGATGAACCCGAAACCTTCTTCGTCCAGTTTATCAACTACGTTCTTCGTCGCCTCGTTGTTAGGGGAGGTTACGAGAACGGTTTTGTCCTGCATAAGCAGGTTAGCGATAATATTGAGGATGGTCTGGGTCTTTCCGGTTCCCGGTGGGCCTTCGATAAGGCTTAGTTGATTAGACAAGGCGTTCTCGACGGCCTCCATCTGACTAAGGTTGGATCCAAACGGATAGATGATTGTTTCGGGTGGAACGCGGAGGGGGCAGCCTTTTCCGGGTGTGCCATGCGGTCTGCGGGCGTTCCTTCGAGTATTTGGAGCCGCTTGAACTGCCGAGGAAGGTATTCGCGCTTGTCAACGTCCTCAACATCGGGCTTTATGGCCTCGGCCACCGACTGGAGGTAGCGGAACAAGCTGCTAGACGATGCCAGTTCTTTTTGTTCGATTTCCGAGGGACAGTACAGTTTGGCGTAGATTCTCCCGCTGCTAGCCTTCGAGATGATTTCGAAGCGGGTGCCGAATGCCGGGTTTTGCGAGCTAAGTCGATTGAGCTTGATTGCGTAGTATTGGCGCACCCCTTTTGCGAAGAGGGCAGTACCCTCGAAGGGAACGTTCTCGCTCGATACGATTGCGACGTTTTCCGGATTGTAATAGAGGGGTTCGCTGTATGGGCCAAACGAAATGATATATTTGCCGCGATGGTCGCATCCCCCGATATGCGCGTCGTTTGTTCGATCCCTGAAATCCTTGCCCTTATTGCGGATGAACAACCGATCGGCCATACCGGATCCTTTCGGACGGCTCTTCTGCTATTGACGATTGCGAAGATTATATACCGGTAACGCCAGACTGCTGCGGGGGGATCGCCAGAATGGCTCCCCTATGGCCGGTGCTACAATCTGATACCGTATTGCGTTGCTCTGCGAGAACGAAGCGAAAGGCGATGACCGACCATGAAGATTGCGAACGTGCGCGCTATCCCCGTCGACCTGCCCCTGCCCCATCCGATGGAGTGGGCCACCGGTCGCATGACCAGCCAGGCGCATGTGCTGATGCGCATCATGACGGACGAGGGCGTCGAAGGCATCGCTGAGGCCATCCCGCGCGAGAACATCTACGGCGAGACGCAGGTGGGCATGGTGCACGTGATCAACGACCTGCTGGCGCCGCTGGTTGCGGGCCTCGACCCGTTCGATGTGGAGAAGGTGCACGAGGCCATGGCCTTCATTAAGGGGAACCTGGCCGCAAAGGGCGGCATCGACGTGGCGCTCTGGGACATCATGGGCAAGTCGTGCGGCCTGCCCTGCCACAAGCTGCTGGGAGGCTACCGCGATAGCATCGAGCCGAGCCGGATACTCTGGCTCACGAGCGACGAGGTCATGGTGGACCAGGCGCGCGAGCTGAACGCGAAGGGCTACCGGGCTTTCAAGGTGAAGGGCGGGCTGGACCCCGATGCCGACATCCGCCGCGTGCATGCGTTGCGCCGCGCGGTCACGTCCGACACGAGGCTCTACATCGACGGCAACCAGAGCTACACGTACTTCGGCGCGAAGAAGGTGCACGATGCGTTGCGCGGCGAGCTGGACTACTTCGAGGAGCCCATCGCCGCCACGAACGAGAAGGACCGCGTGCGCCTGGCCCACGCCATCGACATCCCCATCGCCGGCGACGAGAGCAACTTCACGCTGCACGACATAGCTCACCAGATAGACATCGACGCGCTGTCCATCATGATGATCAAGATCCCCCGCAGCGGCTTCACCTACGGCCGCAAGATCGCGGCGCTGTGCGAGGCGTACCACCGGCCCATGATGATCGGCAGCCAATCCGAGAGCAGCCTGGGGATGGCCACCCTCGTCCACATAGGCTGTGCGCTGAAAACCATCAGCTACCCCTGCGAATTCATGGACTTCGACGACCCCGCCGCTCCGAGCCTGGTCAACGAGCGCATCCGCATGGAGAACGGCCGCGTCTACCCGCCCGAGGGCCCCGGCCTGGGCCTCACGCTCGACGAGGACGCGGTGGAGCGCTACACGGTGCGGGGGTGAGGGCGGCCGCGCGCCCTCACGCTTTCGCGCCCTCGTTGTGGCCGTATCGTCAGGATAACCCCTCGGTTCTCACCTTGACCATCGTCGACAGGGCGTCCCTGATCTGGTCGTGCAGGTCCTCCAGCTCGAATGCCTGGAGAACTGCCTTGTCGAACGCCTCCCGGTCGGCTTCGTAAAGCTCTTCTTGAAGGGGCTTCACGGCCCTTCTCTTCAGGGGCTCGAAAGCGTCGAGGATCGCCTGCCTCGATTCGGCAGCTACTAGGGAGGGGTCGAGCATCGAGAGGCCGGCCAGGCTCTCCTTCCGGTTGTCCAGGGCTCCGTCCCCCATAGGCCCTCCGGAAGACTCCAGCATCAGCAGGCCTGTACATGAGTTGAGCAGGGCGTGGGCGAGCGGAAGGTCGACATGGTCGGAGAGGGCCCGAAGGCAGATGAGCCGCTGGTTCGCGAAGCAGGTGTCTCCCCCCGCCTGCGCGAAGAACAGGCGGTCGCCCGGGTTCATCATGGTTGCGAAATGGAAGCTCTTGCCCGCCGGCAGAGAGTACCAATAGGGGGCATTCGACTTCGCCGATTTCGTCACGCCCGCTTCGTGCCTTCTTATATGTTCGAGGGTCTTGAGATAGCCCTCCCTCGCAAGCTCGTCTTTCGACTTGTCGCAGATGAGCACGTACTGGTTCGGTTCGAGGGTGTACGAATGCGTGCCGCGCAGGTTCTTGACCAGCGGAAAGCAGAAGGGAGGGTCGACGAAGCAGGGGTCGTCCGAATAGAGGGCGCCGTCGTACCCCGATTTGACGCCGCGGAAAACCTCGAACAAAGAGCCGATGGGGACAAGCTTCCCGGTGAGCGGGGACAGGGACGATATCCCGAAGCGGAGCGCGTACAGCGTTATCCCCCATGCGTGGAAGCGCCGGATGTCCTCCAGGGAGTAGCGATGCTGCGCTACGAGGGCGCTGCGGTCGCCGCCTGAAAGGATGCTCGCCACGATCGCGGATCGTTTCGCCGGGTCGTCGAGGTCGCCAATGCTCGCGTGGACAACCCCCATACGCACGTTTCCGGTGACGTCGCCCGGCTTCTTCTTCCTGAGCACCAACAGCGCGTTCATGACTTTCGTCTTGTGGAACCAGCGCGCCTGCCCGTTAACGAATATCCCTTCGATCTGGTACTTCAGTGCAAGCATCTCGAAGAAGCTGACCCCCGCTTGCGAGAAGAGCCACGTGTTCGAGGTAAGCAGGCATGCCGCGCCTCCGTCGTTGAGCAAGCGCTCAAGGTAGAGGCAGAAATAGCAGTACAGGTCGTTGCGGTCATGAAGCTTGATGCCCGCAGCCTGCGCCTCCTGTTTGAGCTCGTCCCTGATCTGGGAATACCGTCCGATCTCCTTGGTGTTGAAGTCGACGTAGGGGAGGTTGCTCGCAATGGTGTCGAAGCGGGGCACGGCTTTGCCGACTTCTTCTCCCGTGGAAGGGTCGATGAACTCGACCATGGACCCCGGTTCGATTTCGAACGCGTTTTTCTGGAAGACCAGAAGAGGGGAATCGACATGCTCGCGCGGGGAAAGGGCGAGCGTGGCCACCTGAAGGGGAAAATCGTGGATGTCCGACAACCAGGTTGTGCGGTAAGCCCGGTCGGCTGCATCGTCCATCACCGGCTCGGTCAGCTTCATCTTCCTTTCCCAGAGGGCCTTGCCAATCGTTCCCGTTCCGCAGCAGCAGTCCCATGCGTGGCCGGTGGCGTTTCTCACGCCAAGCTCGGCCATGAGCTTGGCGAGGGGCTCGGGGGTGGGGTACTGGCCGGAGATCTGCCGCTTGGCCGAGGAGATGCTCTCTTCAAGCAGCCGGTGCCGATAACGGCTGTCAAGCTGCTCAAGGTCGCACATCTGAAGCAGGCCGTTGAACTGCACGAGGTCGGACAGGGTGGCGTCGGGCAGCGAGTCGCAGTACGGGGGACTGCTGAAGATGTGGTAGAACCCGCAGCGGCTTGCAATGAGGGCGAAGCATCGCGCGGCATCTTCAACCGTGCATCCCTCCGTAATGCTTTCGACCTCGCGTGCGTCCTGGTAGTAGATCTTGATGAGGTTCGCGAAGAGGAGTTTGTTCAGCCAGCCGATCAGGAGCATTTTCGCATAGGCGCGATAGGCGTCCACCTCGTCGAGGGTGTACTCCTTCGCCACGGTGCGCCACCAAGATCCGATATCGATGTCTACCAAGGCATCGACTGCGGCCCTTCTCTTGAGTGCGCTGGCCACGGCATCTTTGTTTTCGTTGATGATCTTGGGCATGATGGAGTCGGTGATGACCTCGCCCAGTTCCCGCTGCTTGATTTTTCCCGACGCTATGAAGAGCTCTATCTTGTCGACGAGGGAGTGGAGGAACGCCATCCATTCGCCTTGGAACGCGTTGATCGACGCCCTGTCGGTAATGTGCTCCGAGATGGTCCACGATTCGAGAATCTCGAAGGAGCCCCCTTTCGTCTTCGCATGAAGCTCGGCGTGCTGGAAGTTCCACAGGATGCATGAATTGCATCCCAGCAGGTCCGCCTTGCGGTGGGCGTCGGCGACGAACTCCTCGTCGTCTATCTTGACGTCGGGGCACTTTATCTCCCAGCCCTGGAGGATGGTCGAGCGTTGCCGATCTGAGAAGAGCAGGACGTCGGGGAACTTGACGCGGCCGTGCTCGTTGATGGTCGACTCCCCGCCGGCCCGCTTGATGTGCATGTCCTTGCCGTGGAGGTGGTCGTTGATGGCGCTGATAAGCTCGATGGCGTATGACCGTTCGTTGTCATGGACGCTCTGGGCGCTCATAGGCTCAACCTCGTCCCTCGTTGCTTATGACGAGGCCGGGCAGGCGATCGCGTTTTCCTCGTCCATGCGGGACCGTGCTTCTTCGAGGCGCCGACGGCAGACTTCGATATAGTCGATGGGCTCGTTTTTGAAGCGGGCGACGCCCTCGTTCTTCTCTATGCCGATATAGCGGCGCCCCTCAAGGCAGGCGGCAACGCAGAAAGAGCCGCTTCCGCAGGCGTTGTCCAGCACGACGTCCCCCGGGTCGGTATAGGTGCGTATCAGGTACCTCCCCAGCTCAACCGGCTTCTGCGTGGGGTGGTACACGGGGCCTTCCGATTCGGCGGTCTTGAAGTAGACGATGTCCGTTGGGTAGCGGCTGCCGTCGCTCTGCACATGCTTGGGATCGAAGTCGCCGTAGCTTCCGGTCAGCTGGTTCTTGCGGACCCCTTTGTCGTACGATTCGCCTTGGGACATCTGGGGATGGTAGGTCGGCTGCGATTGGTAGAAGATGCAGATATCCTCGTACTTCCTTAGAGGCTGCTTCTTCGCGTTGAGGAAATTGGTCGCCTTCGACTTGATCCAGACCAACTTGTACTTGTACAGGTCGGCTGCATGGAGCATGAGCTTGGCGGTGAAAAGGCCGCTGCTCGTCAGGGCTATCACGCCGCGCGACTTTATCACCCTGCGGTATTCGGTGAAGAGGACATCGAGGTTGATGATGGAGTCCCATTTGTTCTGGGTGGTCCCGTAGGGCAGATCGCAGAGCACCATGTCTATCGATTCGTCGGGGATGGCCTTGATCTTCTCAAGGCAGTCGCCTTCGATGATGGTGTTGAGAAGCGGCTCAATTGAGCGGGTGTCTTCTGCTTGAACGATCCGCATGCAGTCCTCCATTCGTAGACTCACGATTATATCTCCCGTGGCTGATGTTGTGCTCCTAATCGGAGGGAAACATCAGAGGTGCAAGCTCCTGCCAGTGCGGGGTGCTGCGGCTTCACAGCGCCTCGCAACGCTGTAGCACCCCGCAGCGTCCCCGCAGCTCGGCAGCCGCTCCGCGGCGGCCTCGCAGTGCAGCGGCATCCTCGCGCCTCCGCAACCAAGGGGCATCCTGCCCTGCCAATGTCCTCGCTGGTTGAAAAGCGTGGGCGGGTGCGAAGGAGCGGGGGTATAATGCTGCGGATCGATCGAGGGCAAGGAGCGTGTTTTGAGCGAGCAGGTGGCTACGGCAGGTTTGGACGAAGGCGTAGGAGAAGGCGCGAACGGGGACGGTCGGCGGACCGACCGCACGGGGTTCCTCCAGGGTCTCGGATGCTACCTTCTGTGGGGCGTCATGCCCGTGTACTGGAAACTGCTGTCGGCGGTTCCCGCGTTCGAGGTGCTGGCGTGGCGCATGGTGTGGTCGTGCGCGGCGGTGGTGGCGCTGTGCGTGCTGGTCAAGCGGACGCGCTTTCTCTACCTGTTCCGCGACCCGCGCGCGGTGCGCACGTTTCTGGCTTCGGGGCTCATCGTCTCGTGCAACTGGGGCGTATACATCTGGGCCGCCAACAGCGGGCATCTGCTGCAGACGAGCATTGGGTACTACCTGTGCCCGCTGTTCACTATCGTGCTTGGGATGGTGTTCTTCAAGGAGCGGCTGACGCCCATGCAGACGGTGGCCACGGTGCTGGCGGCGCTCGGCGTGGGGTACTTCATCGTGGCGAACGGCGGCGACATCTGGATTGCCTTCGCGCTGGCGCTCACGTTCAGCGTGTACGGCGCGGTGAAGAAGAAGGGCGGCTACCCGGCGCTGCCCGGCATGGCGTTCGAGTCGCTGCTCACGGGGCTTATCGGCGCGGTGGCCCTGATCGTGGGCGCGGCCGCTCCGTGGATCTGGCAGCTCGTGCCCGCCACGCCCGACCCGATGGCCGTCACCGGCCCGGTGGCCGACATGGCGCTGCTCGCCGGTTGCGGCGTGCTCACGGCCATCCCGCTGCTGCTGTTCTCGGCGGCGGCCAACCGCATCTCGCTCACGGTGATCGGCTTCATCCAGTACGTCAGCCCCACCATCGCGCTTGTGCTGGCGGTGGCCTTCTTCGGCGAGCAGTTCACCATGGCGCACGGCATCTGCTTCGCGCTCATCTGGGCGGGTATCGCTGCTATTGGCGTTGAAGCCGCATGGGCGGGCAGGCGGAAGCGAGCGGCAGAGGCCGCGCCGCCCGTACCCGCCGCCGTGTCCTCGCCGAACCCGTCGTCCGCAGCCATGTTCACCGACGCGCCCCCTGCCGAGCGCTAGCCGGCTTGTCGGGGGTCGCGCCTCCCCTACGCGTCTTTCTCGAAGACCAGGTCGATTTTGCGTATACGGGCGTTGCTGTCGACTTCGGTGATGATGGAGCCGACGTGGCGGTAGCCGCGCGCCGCGTAATCATCGATGATCTCGCGGTGTTCCGAGATGCCGAATCCAACCATGATTACTTCACGCTTCTTGTAGTCGACGCTCACGTACTCGTACTCCCTCACGGCGCACCCCTTTCGGTCGACTCGCCTCGGGGCATATCTTAGAGCCTGCTGCGCTAAGCCGCAAGGACGCGCAAAAGACAGGCAACGTGCGCGCTCCGCCGACCTGTTTGCTGTACAATTGCAACGTTTTGCCGTGGGGGCAATATCGTACAAGACTTTTTCGGAGGGGTGTGGCATGGCCGAGGCCAACCAACCAAACAGAGGCGGAGCGACGAGCGGGGCCGTGCGGGGGAGTAGAGCGGCCGAGCTCGGATCAGACGTCGCCAAGCGCGAGCGGTTCGGCTCGCGTCTGGGCTTCATCCTGATATCCGCGGGATGCGCCATCGGCCTGGGCAACGTATGGCGCTTTCCCTATATCACGGGCGAGTACGGCGGCGCGGCGTTCGTGCTCATGTACCTCGTGTTCCTCGTCATCCTGGGCCTTCCCGTCATGGTCATGGAGTTCGCCGTGGGCCGTGCCAGCCAGAAGAGCTCGGCGGTGGCGTTCGACACGCTGCAGCCTTCGCGGAAGTGGCACTGGTTCTCATGGTGGGGCTACATCGGGTGCATGGTGCTCATGATGTTCTACACCACGGTGGGCGGCTGGATGCTGTCGTTCGTGGTGAAGATGGGCACGGGCGCGTTCAACGGCCTGGACAGCGCGGGCGTCGGCGCCGTGTTCAACGACATGCTGGCGAACCCCACCGAGCTGGTCGGCTGGATGCTCGTGGTCATCGTGCTGGGCTTCCTCGTGTGCAGCCTGGGCTTGCAGAAGGGCGTCGAGCGCATCACGAAGGTGATGATGATCTGCCTCTTGGGCATCATGGCGGTGCTCGTGGTGCGTGCGGCCACGCTGCCGGGCGGTCTCGAGGGCCTCAAGTTCTACCTTATCCCCGACTTCGGCAAGCTGTTCGCCGGCACCACGACCGCCGAACAATGGGCAACGTTCGGCGACGCGGTGTACGCGGCTATGGGCCAAGCGTTCTTCACGCTGTCGCTGGGCATCTCGGCCATGGAGATCTTCGGCAGCTACATCGGCAAGGAGCGCTCGCTCACCGGCGAGGCGCTGCGCATCTGCGGCCTCGACACTGCCGTGGCACTCGTGGCGGGCCTCATCATCTTCCCCGCGTGCTTCGCGTTCGCCGTGCAGCCCGACAGCGGCCCGGGGCTCGTGTTCGTCACGCTGCCCAGTGTGTTCAACCAGATGCCGATGGGGCAGCTGTGGGGCGCGCTGTTCTTCGTGTTCATGAGCTTTGCCGCGCTGTCCACCATCATCGCGGTGTTCGAGAATCTCATCAGCTGGTCGATGGACAAGTGGGGTTGGACGCGCAAGACCGCCGTCGCGCGCACGGCCATCATCGTGACGGTGCTCAGCCTGCCGTGCGCCCTCGGGTTCAACGTGCTGGCTGGCGTGCAGATTCCGGCTATCGGCGACATCCAGTCCATCGAGGACTTCATCGTGTCGAACAACCTGCTGCCGCTGGGCAGTCTGTTCTACGTGCTGTTCTGCGTGACGAAGGGCGGCTGGGGCTGGGATAACTTCCTGGCCGAGGCCGACACCGGCAAGGGCATCCGCTTCCCGCGCTGGTCGAAGCTGTGGCTGAAGTTCGGCATACCCGCGCTCATCTTGGTGATCTTCGTGATGGGCTACGTGCCGAAGATCACCGTGTGGCTGGGGATGGCGTAGGTCGAGACGACGGTTTTTGCACAGTAATCACCGGATTATTGCATCGGGGCCTTTCGGAGCGCTCTTTTTTCGGAAGCAGAGCAACAGCGACATGGGGAAATGTTCGCAAGTCTTCACGGGCGGGATGCGAAGAGCGAATTGCCAGTGTCGAAGATGCAATAATCGGTGAAAAGCGTGCAGATTGGCGTGCGCGTCGGGCTCAAGGCAGCATCGTCGCCGCAATCTCGGTGGGCACGGTCGGCGCAACCGGGCCTATCGGTTGCTCGCGGCTTGGCCGGCCAAGGTTTCCAGGAGCTGCTGCATCTTCGCGATGACGGGCAGGTCGCCCAGGCCATAGCGGGCGGCAAGCTCCTTCATCTGGGGGAACGCGATCTGCGTGCGGCCCGCCTCGTCTTCCCAGATGGAGATGCGCAGGGGAAGCTCGATCGCTATGCGCTGGTCGGCTTGCATGAGCGCGGTGCCAACTTGGGGCGAGCCGAACACCACGACCGTGGTGGGTCGCAGGTCGAGGCCCGCTCCTTCGGCGTTCTGCGCGTGGTCGAACGTGGCGAACACGGGGATGGACCGCGCCGCCAGCTCGTCTGTGAGGCGGCGGACCGTCTCGTCTACGGGCAGGCTCCCTACGGTCAGGTGCAGGTTGCGAGATTCCGGTTGGCCCATGGAAACTCCTTCGATGGCTGCGGTTGGAGGCGCGGTTGCGGCGGCGGCAGTTGCGTCGGTCGCAGCTGCCTCGGCGATCGCGCGGCGGTGCAGCTCCACCATAGCGCGCTCCTGCGCGCTTGCGCCCGGTTAGCGCAGTTTGTCCGGAAACGGTTGCCTGGGCACCGTGGGCGCCGGGCTCGAGAGCCTTATAATGCGTGATGGTTGTTGGACGGGCGCTCAGCGCCCGAGGACGAGGGAGTTCGAGATCATGGCCGAGGCGATGGCGGGAAAGCGACGGTTCTCCATTCTGGGCGATTCCATCAGCACGTTCGAGGGATGCAACCCGACGGGCTTCCGCGTGTTCTACGAGGGCGAGCGCTGCGCTGCCACGGGCGTGCGCGAGGCGCGCGACACGTGGTGGGCGCAGGTGGTCGACGCGCTGGGCGGCGAGCTTCTGGCGAACGGGTCGTTCTCGGGCAGCATGGTGGAGGGCGCGGGCTTCCCGGCCGGCGACAGCGCGGAGCGCGTCGCGGCCCTCGCGCGCGACGGGCAGGCCCCCGATGCGGTCCTCGTGTTCATGGGCATCAACGACTACGGCTGGGGCGGCGCCGACGCGCAGGCGGCCGGACGGGGCAACGCGCTGCCGGCCTGCCTGGACGTCGACGCGCTCGGCGAGCAGCGCGAGCCCGGTCTGGCCGCCTCCGATGCGGTCGAGCGGTTCGGAGCTGCGTACGGGTCGATGCTCGCGCGCCTGCGCACGGCCTACCCGCAGGCCGAGGTGTGGTGCTGCACGCTCTGCCCCGGTCGCGTGGTCGGCCGCGACGGCTCCACGTTCGCCTACCGCCTGCGCGGCGTGCCCTTCGACGCATACAACGACGCCATCCGCGCCGCCGCCCGCGCACACGGCTGCCGCGTGGCCGATGTGCGCGCACTCGGTCGCGACTACGAGGCCTTGGACGGCACGCATCCCACGGCACGGGGCATGCGCCAATTCGCAGGGTTGATGTTGCGCGCGATGGAGGCTGCGGACAACGCCGCGGGCTCGGCGCTGGGCGGCAGCTCGGCGTTGGGCGTCGTCGCGCTCCCCGGCGTCGCCGCGCTGCGCGCCGCCGCCCACGACGCCCCGCCCTCGGCCGAGCGCTGCTCGGAGCCTTCCTGCATAGGCTGCCCCCATGCCGCCTCCACCGGCGGCAAGTGGCTGCTTGTCTGCGAACGGGGGATATGAGGGCGCTTGCCCTGCGGAGCGCTTCACAGGGCGGATCAGCAGTCTCTCGGCGGTATTCCTCTGCCGCTTAGGCGTTGTTTGGAATTGCCGCCCACCCTCCTTGACATCGCCCCGCGTCGTACTAAAATCTCGTTTTAGCACTCGAAGGCTTGGACTGCTAGCACACAGGGCAGTCCGACCGCTTGACGAAGGAACGTACCCGAAAGGAAGCGACGCCGCCATGCGCAAGTTCAAAACAGAGAGCAAGAAGCTGCTCGACCTCATGATCAACTCCATCTACACGAACCGCGAGATATTCCTGCGCGAGCTCGTCTCGAACGCGTCGGACGCGGTGGACAAGCTCTACTTCAAGAGCCTCACCGACAAGTCCATCGAGCTCTCCAAGGACGAGCTTGCCATCCAGGTGAGCTTCGACAAGGACGCCCGCACCGTCACCGTGAGCGACAGCGGCATCGGCATGACGAAGGACGAGCTCGACCGCAACCTGGGCACCATCGCGCACTCGGACTCCATGGCGTTCAAGATGGAGAACGACGAGGTGCAGGGCGACGACGTGGACATCATAGGCCAGTTCGGCGTGGGCTTCTACTCCTCGTTCATGGTGGGCAAGAGCGTGCGCGTGGTGTCGAAGGCCTACGGCAGCGACGAGGCCTGGGCCTGGGAGAGCGACGGCGTGGAGGGCTACACCATCGAGCCGGCCGAGCGCGCCGAGCACGGCACCGACGTCATCATCACGCTCAAGGACAACACCGACGAGGACTCCTACGACGGCTACCTGTCCGAGTACGGCCTAAAAGACCTGGTCAAGCGCTACAGCAACTACGTGCGCTACCCCATCCGCATGGAGGTGACGAAGTCGCGCGAGCTGCCCAAGCCCGAAGATGCCGGCGACGACTACGTGCCGCAGTTCGAGAACTACCAGGAGCTCGACACGGTGAACTCCATGATCCCCATCTGGAAGCGCCGCAAGTCCGAGGTCGACCAGGAGGAGTACAACGAGTTCTACAAGACCGACTTCCACGACTTCGCCGACCCGGCCCGCACCATCTCCGTGCACGCGGAGGGCGCGCTGTCCTACGACGCGCTGCTGTTCGTGCCGAGCCGCGCGCCGTTCGACCTGTACAGCCGCGACTACCAGAAGGGCCTCGCGCTCTACAGCTCCAACGTGCTTATCATGGAGAAGTGCGAGGAGCTGCTGCCCGACTACTACAACTTCGTGCACGGCGTGGTGGACAGCCAGGACCTGCAGCTGAACATCAGCCGCGAGACGCTGCAGCACAACAGCCAGCTGCGCGCCATCGCCAAGAAGATCGAGAAGAAGATCACGTCGGACCTCGAGGACATGCGCGACAACGACCGCGAAGGCTACGAGGCGTTCTTCGAGAACTTCGGCCGCGGTCTGAAGTACGGCATCTACGCCAGCTACGGCTCGCAGAAGGACACGCTGGCCGACTTGCTGCTGTACTACTCCGCGAAGCAGGACAAGCTGGTCACGCTGGCCGAGTACTTCGAGGCCATGCCCGAGGACCAGCCGGCCATCTACTACGCCGCCGGCGATTCGGTAGAGCGCCTGAACAAGATGCCCATCGTGAAGACGGTGCTGGGCAAGGGGTACGACGTGCTGCTGTGCACGCAGGACGTGGACGAGTTCTGCTTCACCGCCATGCGCGACTACGGTGCGAACGAGGACGGCGAGGGCGCGAAGGAGCTCAAGAACGTGGCGTCCGGCGACCTCGACTTCGCCACCGAGGATGAGAAGAAGGAAGCCGAAGAGGCCACGAAGGAGAACGAGGACCTGTTCAAGGCGCTGAAGGACGCGCTCGGCAACGAGGTGACGAAGGTGGCCGTGTCCGCGCGCCTCACCGACGCGCCTGCGTGCGTGACCACCGAGGGCCCCGTGTCGCTGGAGATGGAGCGCGTGCTGTCGAAGGGCCCCGAGGGCCCCGACGGCGTGAAGTCGCAGCGCGTGCTGGAGCTGAATGCCAAGCACCCGGTGTTCGACACGCTGAAGGCCGCCCACGAGGCCGGTGACGCCGACAAGGTGCGCCTCTACGCCGACCTGCTGTACAACCAGGCGCTGCTGGTTGAGGGCATGCCCATCGACGATCCGGTCGCTTTCGCCCAGAACGTCGCGAAGCTGATGTAATCAGGTTCCGACGGCCTGCCGGCCGCCGGAACGACTCGACGCTGCGAAGCCCCCTGGCACCCGATCTTGCCGCGATCCCGGAGGTTCGCGTACCGAAGTACGCTTCACCTCCGCGATCCCGCCAATCTCGGGCACCAGGGGGCTTCTCGCTGACTTACTACGCCAACCTGCACGGCCATTTTCGCGCCTCCGGCGCGAAGGGGCGCCCTGCGGGCGCCCCGGCTGCGGACGCTCCGGCTCCTACCTGCGAGCTCCTTCTCGCGCTGGCGCATGAGCGTGTGGCCGCTGCGCGCCCGCACGGGCAACCTGCGCGGCAGTTATGCGCCCTCCGGGCGCATGGGCGGGCAGCTGCGCTTCCCGCCCATGCCACCTGCACGGTTGTTCTCGCGCTGGCGCGCGAGGGGCGCGGCTCCTGCGGAGCGCACCCGTATTCGCGCTCCGCGCGAACGGATGTTTCACGTGAAACATCCGAGGGAAGGCGCGCCTCGCCCTCCTTTGTTATCGACTTGTTTCCCGTTCTCGCACGTGCCGCGCGCTACTGTGCGGAAAGCGCTATCATCGGCGCATGACGAAGCCGAGCGCTAGGAGGACCCATGGCAGATGTGATTTTCAAACGGGCGAGCGTGCGAAGGTTCACGGACGATCCGATGACCGATGACGAGGTACGCGCCCTGCTGCGCGCGGGCATGGCAGCACCTTCGGGTGGCAACCAGCAGCCGTGGGAGTTCTATGTGGCCCGCGACCGGGCCACGTTGCAGCTGCTGTCCGAGGCCAGCCCCTATGCGAAACCGGCGGCCGGCGCTGCTTGCGCCATCGTGCCGTGCATGCGCACGGAGGGCCTGCGCTTTCCCGAGATCGCCGTGCAGGACATGAGCGCCTGCGTGGAGAACATCCTGCTGGAGGCCGTCGACCTTGGCTTCGGCGCCGTGTGGATGGGCATCGCGCCTGAGCCGGAGCGCATGGCCGCCGTGTCCGAGATCGTGGGTGCGCCGGCGGGGCTGGAGCCGTTTGCCGTCATCGCGTTGGGCTATCCGGAGTCCGAGCCACGCGCCAAGGGCAAGGACCGCTATGCCGAGGACCGTGTGCACTGGTTGAGCTAAACGAGGCGGCGTAGGCAGGCGAAGGCATGTGCCGTGCGTGCCGTGGATGCCATGTCCTGCGGAGGCGGCATCGATGATGAAACTTTGCAAATTTCGAAAATTTTCTTTCAGAATTTGCGAAATCCACTATCCCGCCCGCACGGCTCCTTGGTCGCAGCGGTTGCCCCAGGAGTCGATGAGCTGCTCGTCGCGGTAGACGCAGATGATCTCGCAGTGGTTCGCGCACTTGGCGCACTCGATCTCGCGCGTCTTGAACGCGAAGTCTCCTACGGCTTGGAAGTCGAACGCCTCGCAGTCGGCGGTGCGCGAGGATGCGCCCGCGCCCGTCGACCCCGCGCCGGCCTCCGCCGCACTCGCCTCGGCGGCCAGCAGTGCCACGCCGAACGCGCCCATCAGGTGGCCGTCGGGGTCCACGAGCACGTCCATCCCCAGCATATCCTCGAACGCGCGCACCACGCCCACGTTCTTGCTCACGCCGCCCTGGAACACCACGGGCGCGACGATCTTCTTGCCCTTGCCCACGTTGTTCAGGTAGTTCGACGCCACCGCGCGGCAGAGCCCCGCGATAATGTCCTCGCGCGCGTAGCCCACCTGTATCTTGTGCACCAGGTCGCTCTCGGCGAACACGGTGCAGCGCGCCGCGATGTTGGCCGGCCGCTTCGATGCCAGCGCGATCTCCCCGAACTCCTCCACCTCCACGCCCAGCCGCGCCGCCTGGCTCGACAGGAACGCGCCCGTGCCGGCCGCGCACAGCGTGTTCATGGCGTAGTCCACGGCTATGCCGTTCTCCACGCAGATGATCTTCGAGTCCTGCCCGCCTATCTCCAGGATGGTGCGCACGTCCGGATGCAGGTACGTCGTGCCCACGGCGTGCGCGGTGATCTCGTTCTTCACCACGGCCGCGCCCAGCATGGCCCCCACGAGGCGCCGTGCGCTTCCGGTGGTGCCCACGGCGCGCACGCGCATGGTCGCATGGTCGATCTGCGCGCCCAGGTCGGCCACCACCCGCCGCGCCGCATCCGTCGGGTTGCCCTCCGTCCACAGGTACGACCGCGCCACGATGGCGCGGTCGGCGTCCACGATGACGCCCTTCGTGGAGATGGACCCTATGTCTATTCCCAGGAAGCATTCCGCTCGCCCTGGCGGGACGAGCGGAATGCCCGACGCTGCGGTGCCCTCCGGCGCCGAACCTTGCCGCTCCAAGCCCTCCTCACGTGCAGAAGCACGCTTCGCCTGTCTTTCACGGCAATCTTCGGCGCCGGAGGGCACCTCGCCGACGTCGGTGGTCAGGCCAGTTTCTTCCTGCTCCGTCATATCGTCTTCTCCTTCTTCATGGCCAGCATGTCGTAGAACGCCTCGAGCCGGGTGTCCAGCCCGGTGTCGCTGGTCTGCGAGTCGTAGCTCAGGTACAGGATGGGCAGGCCCGTGTCGCGGCTGACCTGCTGCAGCACGGGGATGCAGTCCACCTCCGGCGTGCACCCCGACGACTTCAAGTGCACCACACCGTCGAAGCCCTCCTGCGCGTACCTCAGCGCGGCGGCGATGGTCATGCTGGACGTGGGTCCCATGTCGTAGCGCACGTAGTCGGAAATGCCCGCGCGCAGGTTCCTCTCGTTGTAGCGCAGGTTGCGGTTCGTCATGTTCAGCTGTCGGTGCACCTCCACGCCCAGGTCGAGCAGCTTGCGCTCCAGCCCCAGGTTGGAATGCGGGTCGGCCGCGGTGAAGTACTCGCCCACCACGCCCACGCGCACGGGGCGCGCCGGGCGGCGCACCGGCAGCCCGCGCAGCGACTCCAGCCCGCGGCGCTGCGCCTCGGCGATATCGCGCTCGTTTGCCGCGGCGCGCATCTCGGCGTGGTAGGCGGCCAGCGCCCGGTCGAACGACCCGTGCTCGACCTCGAACCCGGCATGCGCCAGGTAGAAGTCCTGCGCCTCGTCCAGGAACTCGATCATCTTGAACGCGGCCAGCATCCCGCGAACGCCGTGCGGCACCGACAGGTTCGGGTTCACCTTCTTCTTGCACGCTTCGATGTAGTCCGTGAGCGGCTTGCCCGTGACGGTGGCGAAGTTCAGCATCTCGAACTCGTAGCCCATGTCGCGTAGGATGGACTCCTGCAGCTCGCCGTAGTAGCCCAGCCGGCAGGGGCCGGCGAACTGCACGAGCACGTCCGCGCCCAGCTCCAAGGCCTCGATGTAGTCGCCCAGGATGTGCTTGAAGGGGGCGCATACCGAATCGCCGGAGTTGCGGCTGCCCAGCTCCACCGTGCGCTTGGTGGGCTCGGGCAGGGGCAGGTAGTCGGCGTCAAGCACGTGCTCCACGAAGAACTTGAACACGATGTCGTAGTAGCTGTAGCGTAGGAAGGCCACGCGCGTTCGGGCGTGGCGGTCGCGCTTCGGGCGGCGGCGCGGATGAGGCAGCACAAGTCGCGGCGGGCGCTTGCGCTCGAAGAACACGGCGGTGCGGGCGCGCAGCGTGTCGTCCGAGCCGTCCGCCCGGCCGATCTCCAGGGCGCTTCCGGCCTCCGCATCCGGGATTCCCGCAATGCCTGCCGTGCCGTCGCGAAACCTCGCGTCGTCCTCGGTCCCTGCGATTTCCCCGGCCCCTGTCGTGCCGCTGTTCGACCTGCCGCGGTCCCGGGCGCTTCCCTCGAGGTTAGCCATGCACGTAGCCCCCCTTCTTCTGGTAGCGCAGGATGTCCATGAAGCTCTCGATGCGGGTCTCGAGGCCGGCGGTGCCGCTCTGAGCGTCGATGGTGAGATTCAGGATGGGCTTGCCCTGGATGCAGCGCATGATGGCGTCGTCGGTCATGGAGTCGGGCCCGCAGGGGAATGCGCTCACCAGCACGATGCCGTCGATGCGCTCGTGCAGCAGCAGGATAGCGCCGACAAGCTCGCGGTTCACCACCCAGGGCATGGTGTCCGAGAAGTCGAAGCTGGCCTTGAGCGCGCGCCCGTGGTCGGCCTCGTCGGCGTAGAGCACCGTGGCGCCCAGGCGTTCGAGCGCATCCGTCACGCTGCCGCCCAGGTAGGGGTCGTGCGCCAGGTAGGGGTGTGCCACCAGCAGGATGGCCAACGGCCGCCCCGCGCCCTGCGTGGCCTCCAGCGAGGCCAGCAGCCGCTCCTGCGCGCCCGCCGCCGTGCGATCGGCGCGCTCCTGGGCGTGCGATGCCGCCCTCCAGGCCCGCTTCGCTTCGCGCGGGCTGGCGCCGAAGCGCCCGCCCAGCTCGAGGAACGCGTCGCGCAGCGACGAGCGCCCCTCCACTGCGTCTGCCAGGCATGAAGCCACGCGCACGCCGCGGTCGCGGAAGGTGTTCGCCACCAGGTCGGGCAGCGCCTGGAACTTCGTGCAGAACCCTTGGCGCCGCCCCAGGTTGCCCATGCTCGGCACGAAGAGCGCGTCGCAGGAGCCCAGTAGGCTCTCGGCGTGTCCCAGGTAGGCCTTCGACGCCAGGCAGCACTCGTCCACGGACAATGCCTCGCCCGCCTCCATGAGCGCGCGGTCCGTCGGGCGGCTCAGCACCACCTCGCGCCCCAGCTCGCCGAAAAACGTCTCCCACAGCGTGCCGTAGCGGTAGTACAGCAGCGCCCGCGGGACGCCCACGCGCTGCACGTCGGCGCAGTCGCCCTGTTTGAGGATGCCCATGCGGCCCTTTCGCTCGCCCCGATGATGGCTCCATGGTATCGCTTCGCAGCCAGGGGGGTCCGCCGACCCAGGCGTTCGCCACAAACCTTCCAAGCAGCGGGATGCGTCGCGGGCCGGGCAATGCGCAGGGGGCTGCATGCAGCCCCTCTTCGGGCTGGCGGCCGCTATCTGGTGCAGTCGGGCTGCTGTCCCGCGCCACAGCTCTGCAACCGTAAGGTTTCAAAAGAAGTTGAATGAGCTTGGCTGCATGAAAAGGTGACATTTGTCGCTGTAAAGTTCAAGGGATAGGGTAACGAGGAGCGTTTGGGGGCAAAGTCGTTGAATATCAAGCAGATCCGCTACTTTGCCGCGGTCGTCGAGCACGGCAGTCTGTCCGCGGCGGCAAAGGGTCAGTACGTAACCGTGCAGGCGGTGTCGAAGGCCATCGCCGACCTCGAGCGCGAGCTGGGCCAGCGCCTGTTCGTGCGCGAGAGCCGCGGCGTGCATCCCACGCCGTTCGGCAAGGCGTTCTATCAAAAGGCCTTGCCGGTTCTGGATGATTTCGGCGAGCTGGAGGCCTTCGCCAAGCTCTATCACGAGAGCGTCCTTCCCGATGCGCTTCGCCTCGCGCTGTGCTCGCCGGCGTTTTACGGTTACGAGCAGGCTTGCGCGAGCATAGCCTTGTTCGCGAACCGGGGCCTCGGCCTCGATTCGACCGTGATGCTGGAGACCGGCACGCAAGGATTGTTCTCGTTGCGGGCAGGCGACTATGATGCGCTCATCACCATCGGCACGCTTTCGACTCCCGATACCGACTGCATGCCGGTTGGGACGGTCGCACCAGGGGTGGTTATGTCCAAGTCGCATCCCCTGGCCGGTCAGGACGAGGTGAGCTTGGCCGATCTTTCGGACTATCCCATTGCAGTGTCGCAGGAATTCGACAGCTTCAACGAGTCCATCGTCGCGGTGTACCGCAGGCGCAAGGTGGACGCGATGTTCGTGCCGATCATACCGGAGAAGTTCGACGAGCATCTCGAGGTCCATCATGGCGTGTGCCTCATGGTGCATATCCCGGCATTGGGCGAGATGTACCCTGGTACGGTCATCAAGCCTCTGGCCTCCGGCGACGCGGTTGCCATTCCCCTCTGCCTGGTAAGCATGAAAGACCGCAAGTCGCCGGCTTACCTTGCCTTCGAGCGTTGGCTTGCGAGCGAGCTGATCGTGGTCGGAGGGGGAGGGATCGCCTCGTCCCCTCGATGAGGAAGCGTGCGATACGGTGTTCGTATCTCTGCCATGGCAAATCGTAGGGCGACTTGAAAAAATATTTGAAGGGTTTTTCTGATCGGTGGGCGGCAGGGAGGGCCGGGTACAATGGCACGCTGTTACGCTCGTTCTCGGTACGATAGGGTGCGTCGTTGAACATAAAGCAAATCACATACTTGACCGCGGTCGTCGAGCACGGCAGTCTGACCGCGGCGGCGAAAGACCTGTACGTAACCGTGCAGGCGGTGTCGAAGGCCATCGCCGACCTCGAGCGCGAGCTGGGCCAGCGCCTGTTCGTGCGCGAGAGCCGCGGCATGCGTCCCACGCCGTTCTGCCAGGAGTTCGGCAAGAAGGCGCTTGATGTTATCGCCGGGTTCGACAGCTTGGAGGCGTTCGCCCGGTCTTACGGCGAGCGCGGCGGCCTGCCCGATCGACTTCGGCTTGCGCTGAACACGCCGGCCTTTCCCGGCAACGAGATGGTGCGCGAGAACACGGCCTCGTTCACGCGGGCACGTCTCGGTATCGAGGTGACGTACGAGCTTGCCACGGGAGAGGCAGGATTCGAAGGGCTTGCGGACGGCACGTACGATGCCATCGTCACCGTAGGGGCGTTCCGCCATGGCGATGTGGAGTGCTTCCCCGTGGGCACCGTTCCGGCAGGCGTCATGATGGGCTCGCGGCATCCGCTCGCCCAGAAGGACGTCGTCAGCCTGGAAGACCTCGCGCGGTATCCCATGGGCCTTTCAAGCTGGTTCGACGACGCGAACGACACCATCGTCGAGCACTACCGCGAACAGGATGCGCACTTGAATTTCGTCGAGCTGGCGCTTGCGGATGTCGTGCGGTTCCTTAGCGAGGGAGGCATCATCTTCACGACGGGCATTCCCGCGCTCGGCCGCGTTGACCCTTCCCTGACGGTGCGCGTGCTGGCGCCGGAAGACGCCGTGCCCGTGCCCATCTGCCTTGTCTGCCTTAAGGGACGCGGTGCCATGATGCGATCCGTGGTGGAGAAGCTGCGCTTGGGCGACGGCGGGCTTCCGTTCCTGAAGTAGCGCGTCCGAAGGCTCCCTTTAACGACGGGCTGCATCTAAACTCCCAGAACGCAAGCCCGGCCTGGGGACCGCCTCGCAGGACAAGGGCTCTGCCCTACGAGGCGGTCTCGCCGTAAGGCAAGGGCAGAGCCCTTGCCTTACGCTCGACCCGGGACAGACGACGAGGCGAAACTTTCATACCGCACCTTCTCGCTACTTGCGCTTTTTAAGCCCCATCCAGATGAGCGCGGCCAGCGCGGCGCCTGCGAGCGGGGCCGCGATGAATACCCACACCTGCGAAAGCGCGCCGGCATCGCCGGAGACGGCCATCATAAGGGCCGGGCCGAAGCTGCGTGCCGGGTTCACGGACGTGCCCGTAAGCGGAATGCCCATGATGTGCACGAACGCCAGCGTGAGGCCGATGATGATGCCGGCGTAGGGCGCCGTGCGCTCGTCGGCTGTCGAGCCCAGCACGCTGAGCACGAAGATGCAGGTGAGGATCACCTCGACGATAAGGGCTCCCACCAGGGATATTCCCACGGCGGACGCGGCTCCGTAGCCGTCGCAGCCAAGGCCCGTGGCAGCCACGCCTCCCAGGTCGCACATGCTTATGACGAGCGCGAGCACGGCCGCGGCCACGATGCCGCCGACGAACTGCGCGACCCAGTAGCCCACGAGGTCCTTGCCCGACAGGCGCTTGTCCAGGAACAGGCCGAACGATACGGCCGGGTTGATATGGCACCCCGACACGTTGCCGATGACGAACGCCATCGCCACGATGGAAAGGCCGAACGCCATGGCTATGCCGAGCGTGCCTAGCGTCGCGCCTGCCACGGCGGCGCTGCCGCAGCCGAACAGCGTGAGCACGAACGTGCCGAACGCCTCTGCGGCGTACTTTTTCATCGATGATGCTTCCATATTGAGGCTCCCCTTGCTTTCGATAAGCGAATGCTTGCGCGGGCTCATGCGCTGCACGGGCCCGATGCGTTCTTGCCTGTGCGCGCCCGCGATGCGCGGTTGCTTGCGGGCGCGCCGATTCCTCTGCCGGCCGTTACTTGGTTTTGCCGATGCGGCAGATCGTGCTGCCGCACACGGGGCACGTGCCCTTCGTGATGGGCTTGCCGTTCTTCGTGGTACTGGCCACGGGGTCAGCCATGACCTTCTTCTCCTTGCACTTCATGCAGTACGCCTCGACCGCCATGGGTGGTCTCCTCTCCTTTGAAAATAGTTGGCGCTGTTATCGTCGTTTGACCGTAACCCCATGTCAATACGGTTAAAATGTAGTTGAAAGGGTTGACAGCGCACGTTGGCCGACCGTTCTTTGACACGCGGTTGCCAGCGGGCGTATGATCAAGGCATGCCGTTCGTCGAAAAACAGTTCAGCCCGAAGGTGGTGCTGGTCGCCATGCTGGTGGGCACCTTCGTGGCCTCAGTCAGCCAGAGCATGCTCACGAGCGCCCTTCCTGCTGTTATGCGCGAGTTCGGCGTGGATGCCACGCTGGGGCAGCTGCTTACCACGTCGTATATGTACACGTTGGGCATCGTGGCCGCGTTCTCGGCGTTCCTCATCACCCGCTGCAACGTGCGCTGGCTGTTCCTGGGCGCGCTCGCCCTCTTCGCGGCTGGCTGCGCGCTCGCGTACAACGCCACGGCCTACCCGCTGCTGCTGGCTGCACGGCTCATGCAGGCGTGCGGCACGGGCGTGCTCATGCCCCTCATCCAGGTGGTGGCGCTGGAGATCTACCCGAAGGACCAGTACGGCCAGGCCCTGGGCCTGGTGGGGCTGGTGTTCGGGTTCGCGCCGGTCGTGGGTCCCACGCTGTCGGGCATCATCACGGATGCGCTCGGATGGCGCACCATCTTCCTGCTGCTGGGTTTCGTGGCCGTGGCGTCGCTTCTGGCCTCGTCGCTTGTGGTGCGCGACGTGGGCAGGCACGAGCGCATCGCGCTCGACGTGCCGTCCGCGCTGCTGTACACGTTCGGGTTGGTCGTGTTCATGGTGGGGGTGACGGGCCTCGAGCAGTTCGGGTTCCTCGATGCGCGCGCCTTCGGGCCCGCGCTTGCGGGCGTGGCGCTGGTGGCGGTGTTCGCCGCGCGGCAGATGCGCCTGCGCAAGCCGTATTTGAAGCTTAGGCTGTTCGGCAACCGCGTGTTCCGCACGGGGGTGCTGCTGCTGGTGGTGGCTCAGATGGCCATGATGGCGTCGGCATTGCAGGTTCCGCTCTACCTGCAGGAGATCCACGGGTTCTCGGCCACGCAGTCGGGGCTCACGCTGCTGCCGGGTGCGCTGTGCATGCCGCTGCTGAACCCGGTGACGGGGCGCCTGTTCGACCGCTTCGGCGGCAAGCTCGTGGGCATCGTGGGCTTCTCGCTTCTCATAGCGGGCACGGCCTCGTTCATGTTCTTCTCGGATTCAACGCCCGTGGTGCTGGTGGCGGCCCTGTACCTGGTGCGCATGGTGGGCGTGGCGTTCATTCTCATGCCCATGACGGCGTACTGCATGACGGACCTGGGCGGGGACGACCTTCCCCAAGGCACGGCCATCGTGAACTCGCTGCGGCAGATCTGCGGGTCCCTGGGCTCGTCGGTCATGGTGGCCGTGGTGGCGCACGCGTCGGCGGGCGCGGCGGTGGTCGCCAGGGCGGGTGTGAGCATGCACGGGTTCAGCGTGTCGTTCGGCCTGCAGGCAGCGTTGCTGGGCGTGTCGCTCGTGGGAACCATCGTGTTCGTGCATGGCAAGCGTCACGGCAAGGATGCGAAGGGCGCGGCTGCGGCCTGACGGGCGGCGCCGCGGACTCGGGTTGCGCACCTGCGGCGCGCGGCTTGGCGCTCTCTCACGGCGGGGCTCACCGGCCTGCGCGGGTTGCCGCAGGTGGTTGCGCGCGCTCGAGTCCGCGGCGCGGGAGCCGTCTACCAGGCTACCGTCACGCCGGCCCAGTCAAGGATGCCCTTGTCCATGTTGTACACGTTGGTGAAGCCGTTGTTGATGAGCTGCGCGCAGGTTTTCCGGGCGCGGTTGCCGGTGCGGCAGTAGGCGAGCACCGGGGCATCGCGGTCGAGCCCTTCGAGCTCCGGAGGAAGCTGGTCGAAGCTGTCGTAGCGCATGTTCAGCGAATCGCGCAGGTGCCCGTCGCCGTACTCCTGCGGCGAGCGCACGTCCAAGATGGTCACGCCGCCCCGGTCGACCAGGTCTTCGGCGGCCTCGCTTGAGATCAGGTGGTAGGCGCCCGAGTCGAGCGCCCGTTGCTCCTCGGCTGTGATGATGACTTTGACCGAGCCTTCCCCGTCTGCCATGCTGTCCTCCCGCCTGCCCTTCCCGACACGGCGAGCGGGGGAAGGACATAAATGTATCTAAGATAATTACAGTTTATGACGGTAACAGTAATTCTCTTCGCGGGGCCTGTCAAGCGGAAGTTCCCCGACGCGGTGAAAAAACCGGGCAGCCGCTTGCGCGGGGGCGCACGCGTCCCTGCGCAAGCGGCTGCCATCGGCGAGGGTGCAGGGCCGCACGGGATCTGCACCCGCACCGCCACGGGCGCAGGGCCGCGTGCTACCCTACTTGCGCGAACAGGTCGTTGAACGCCTCGCTCATGGTGGGATGCGTGTACACGGCGTCGCGCAGCACCTGGTAGGGAAGCCCGGCATCCATGGCCAGCTTTATTGTGTTTATCATCTCGTAAGACTCCTCGCAGAACAGATGGGCGCCCAGGATGCGGCCGGTGCCGGCATCGACAACGGCTTTCAACAGCCCCGTGGGCTTCTGCAGCAGCTGCGCCTTCGGGATGGCCGCGGCGGGCAGCTTCGCCACCTTCACGTCGAAGCCGGCGGCACGCGCCTCCTGCTCGGTCATGCCCGCGCGCGAGAGCGGCGGGTCCAGGAACACGCTGTAAGGCACGGTGCCGCGGTTCGCCGTGGTTCGCGCGCCGTCGCCCAGCACGTCCGCCTTCACGATGCGGGAGTCGTCGAGCGAGATGTAGGTGAACTGCAAGCCGCCCGCCACGTCGCCCAGCGCCCAGATGTTCGGCGCGGTGGTGCGCAGGTGCTCGTCGGTGCGCACGGCGCCGCGTTCGGTGAGCTCCACGCCGGCCGCCTCGAGGTTGAGGCCGTCCACGTTGGGGCGGCGGCCGGTGGCCACGAGCACGGCGTCGGCGGGCAGGCGTTCCTCGGCGCCGGAGATCTCCACCGTCACGACGGCCTGGTCGGCTTCGTCGTCGATGCGCCGCACGCCCGCTCCGCGGATCACCCGGATACCGCGCCCTTCCACGCTGTCCAGCACGGCCGCGGCTATCTCGGCGTCTTCGCGGGGCAGGAACGCGTCCTCGTTCTGCACGACCGTGACCTGCGAGCCGAAGTTGGCGTACATCGAGGCGAACTCCATGCCGATGTAGCCGCCGCCGATGATGACCAGGCGCTCGGGCAGCGTGCGCACGTCGAGCAGCGTCTCGCTCACGTGCACGCGCGGTCCGTCGACGCCGGGGATGGGCGGCACGAACGGGCGGGCCCCCGTGTTGATGAACGCCTGCGCGGCCTCGATGGTTTCCCGGGTGCCGTCCGGCTTGGCCACGGTCAGGTGCGTCGCGTCGGCGAACGAGGCCGTGCCGTCCACCACCTCCACGTTTGGCAGGTCGGCCAGCTTGCGGTAGTTCTTGCTGCGCAACAGGCCGGTCACGCGATCCTTCTCGTCGACGGCGGTCGCGTAGCGCGCGGCACGCTCGCTGAACGTGCCGCCTTGCGCTGCCGACAGCGCGGCGGAATGCACGAGCGACTTCGTGGGGATGCAGGCCACGTTGATGCAGGTGCCGCCGTACATCTTCGGAGACTTCTCAACCAGTGCCACCGTCTTGCCCGCTGCGGCGAACGCGCCCGCCAGCGTCTTGCCGCCCTTGCCGAATCCTATGACGGCTGCGTCGACTTGTCTCATGATGTTTCCTTTCAGGAAAGGGGGATGGTTCGCTGCTCGTGGTGCTCGTGGTGCTCGCAGGGCCGGGGGCGTCGGGGAGCGTGCCGGCGTGGCGCGACTCGTCGAGGTTGCGTTTGCCCACACAACTACGAGTTCGGTCGTGGCGGCACGCTCCCCGACGCCCCCGGTTCTGCGATCGGCGTGCCGTGCAAGCCGGGAGAGCGGGAGGGGGTTGGAATGCGGGAGGACGGTGCTTGCGCCGCGGCTAGGCGCCGTCCGGCGTGGAGCCGGCCACGGTGCCGTAAGGCCAGTCGACGATACCGCCCATGTCGTTTACCTCGGTGAAGCCCAGGGCAACCAGCTTGTCGGAGGCCTGCTTGCTGCGCACGCCGGTGCGGCAGTACACGATGAGCTTGTCGTCGGTGCTGCCCAGCTGCGAGGGCTGCGTCGACCCGATATCCTCGTTCGGGATGTTGAGGGCGCCGGGCACGTGCCCGTCGGCGTATTCCTTGGGCGTGCGCACGTCAACCACGGTAACGCCTCCCTCGTCGATGAGGGCCTTGGCCTCTTCCGCCGTGATCTTATGGTAGGCGCTTGCGCCCCTGCCGGCATCCGCGCCCGATCGGGTACCCTCGCCCGTGTCCGGGCTGCCCGTCATGCCGCCGGTCTGCGCGCTGCAGGCCGCCAACGCGAGCGTCGCCGTCAAGGCGAGCGCTCCTGCGACCATGATGAGCGACCTGCCCCTGGTCCTGTTTTTTCTCATATCCGCTCCCTCCTACGCCTTCCCATTTATTGTATCCATTTCAGATACAGTTATTGACTGTAACAATAAAGCATACAGTTCTAAAAGTCAACACGGTCAGTAGGATTTCTCCCGCGAGCGACGCAAGCGAAAACAAAGGGGGATTCTGCTAGATTCTCGTTAGCTCCCCGCAAGATCTGGCGGAATGCTGCGTCGGAACCGCGCAAGGTTCTCGCGGTTTTGCACGGGCCTTACTGACGGTCGCGGTGCAAGGTTGCGGCGGTAGGATACATGCCACGAAGCGCGGAGGCGGCGCGGTTCCACACCCCTTTCCACTCCTATCCCCGCGTGTTGGGCGAAACGGAAGGGTGGTGGAAACCATGACCGATTTGGTGCTTATGGCGGTGGCAATCCTCGAGCTGGCTGCCAGTACGGTGCAGTTAGTGGCTGTAATACTGGAGCGGCTCCCAATCCGCAAGGACGGGGAGCCCCCAAAGTAAGACCAAACCGCCGAAGCGATTCGAGAGCCGTGGGGAGTTAGCAGCTCCCTGCGGCTCGCCTGCATTATAGCACGGCCTCGCGTCGTCCGCCACTTATACCGGCAGGGGCTTCGGCAAAATCCTCTTCCGACCGCGGCGCAGCCTGCGTGGCTGGCCGGCAACGCCGACGGTCTGCACGATGGCCGGCAACGGCGCCATCCTGCATCAAGCTCCGCCGCCCGTGCTTGCCTCTTGCGCCTACCCCGCCACCTTCGCGAACAGGTTGTTCAGCTCCTCCGTGACGGTGGGGTGGGTGAACACGGCGTCGCGGATGTCGGCGGCGGTGCAGCCGTCGTCCAGAAAGCGCTTCGCCAGGTTCACGATCTCGGGCGCGCCCGAGCAGTACAGGTGGATGCCCAGCACGCGCTCTGTGGCGTTGTCCACGATGCCCTTCATGAGCAGCGCCTCCTTGCCCAAGAGCGGCACCTTCGGCAGGTCGTCGGCCGTCATGACGGCGCAGGCCACGTCGAACCCCTGGTCGCGCGCCTCCTGCTCGGTCAGGCCGACGTGGGCGAGCGGCGGGTCGGCGAAGATGCAGGACGGCACGGCGCCGCGGGTGCCCTTCGTCTTCGTGCCGTCGCCCAGCACGTCGGAGGCCACGATGCGGTAGTCGTCGTACGACACGTAGGTGAACTGCTGCGGCTCGGTCACGTCTCCCATGGCCCAGATGTTCGGCACGGAGGTGCGCAGGTGCTCGTCGGTGACGATGGCGCCGCGCCCGTCCACCTGCACGCCGGCGGCCTCGAGGTTCAGGCCGTCCGTGGCGGGGCGGCGCCCCGTGGCCACGAGCGCGAAATCGCCGGGCAGGCGCATTTCCTTGCCGTCCACGTCGGCTATGACCAGCACCTGCGCCACATCGTCTTCCAGGCTCTTCACCTGCGCGCCCAGCATGAGCTTGATGCCCCGCTGCTCGAAGTCCTCGCGCACGGCGCGCGCCACGTCGACGTCCTCGCGCGGCAGGAAATCCTCCCCGCCCTGCAGCACCGTCACGTCAACGCCGAAGTCGGCGAACAGCGAGGCAAACTCCAGCCCCACGTAGCCGGCGCCCACGATGACCGTGCGCTCGGGAAGTATCTTCACGTCCAGCAGCGACTCGCTCGTGTACACGCGCTTGCCGTCCGCACCGGGAATGTCGGGCAGCGCGGGCACGGAGCCGGTGTCGATGAACGTGCGCGCCGCCTCCAGCTGGCGCTCGCCGTCGGCCGTGCGCACGGACAGGTGCGTGGCATCGACGAACGTTGCCTCGCCGTCGATGACCTCGATGCGCGGGTTGTCGGCGAGCGTGCGGTAGCTCCGCTCGCGAAGGCGGGCCGTGGCCTCGTTCTTCTCGTCGATCACGGCCTCGTAGCGCTCGGCACGCGCCGGGAACTCGCCGCCTTCGAACGCGCTCACGGCCGCTGCATGCACGAGCATCTTCGAGGGGAGGCAGGCGGTGTTGACGCAGGCCCCGCCGTACATGCGGCTCGAGCGCTCGATCACGGCGACGGTGAGGCCCGCGCTCGCCAAGTCGAGCGCCAAGGGCTTGCTGGCTGCTCCGAATCCTATGATCGCCGCATCTACCTGGTCCATGGCTCTTCCTTTCCTCGGGGCCCGCGCGGCCGGGTGCCGCGTGCACGCGCCTACGGCGCAACGGGTTGATTCTGGTGGGTGCGCGCTTTGCGCGCGCTGTGCCCATCGTACGTCTTGCTCGCGCGCATACCCTGTCGCGCGGGCTTCCTTGCGCCGTGCGATAACCGAGCCGTTGGCAAACCGCGATGCAGCCCGCCGCGCGCCGTCCAGGCAACCGCCTCCGAACAACGACGCACGCAGCCTGCCAAAACCTTTATACTGTCAGTGAAGGAAGCTCGCCGGCGACAAGCGCGTTCGAAGCGGACGTGCGCGAAAGGAGCGCGACATGAAGATCAACAAGGTATTGGTGGCCGTGGACGAGTCCGAGGGCGCCCGGCGCGCGCTCGAGCTGGCGGAGGCCCTGGCTGCGCCCGATCCCGACATGCACCTCGATCTGGTGTACGTGGTTCCCATCCCGCTGCTTGACGAATCGCAGACGGCCAGCTTCAAGGATATCCTCGACATGATGATATCCGACGGCGAGGACGTGCTGGCCAAGATGGAGGAAAGCCTGGGCGAAGACGTGGCCGCGCGCACCGAGACCCTGCTCATGACGGGCGTGAACCCTGCGACGGAGATAATCAAGCTCACCGAGCAGCGCGATTACGATATGGTGGTCATCGGCAACCGCGGTCTCGTCGGCCTCAAGGAGTACATGGGCAGCGTGAGCCACAAGGTGCTGAACGGCACGAGCCTCCCGGTGCTTATCGCCCGGTAGCGTTTCGCCGATAGCAGCTGCACGCAAGCGCACCGCTGGGGGGCGGTGCGCGGCGGCCTCGCGTCCCTGCGGGGCCGCCGCAAAGAGCAAGGAGGAGAAATTTGAGGGAACGCAAGAACTCGTTGGTCCTGTTCAGCAAACCGCCGGCGCCGGGATTGGTGAAAACTCGCCTGACAACGCTCAAGGACGGCGTGTTCACGCCCGAGGTGGCCTCGGCCCTGTACCACTGCATGCTGTTCGATGTGACGGAGGTCTGCTGTGCGGCGCTCGCCGACCTCGAGGCGCGTTCGGCCGAGCGGGCCGAAGCCGAGGGCGTGCGCGACGTGTACGAGCTGGTCATTTCCACGACGCCGGCGTCGAACGTCGGGGTCATGCGCGACCTGTACTACAAGGCGGGCTCGTGGCCGCGCCCGCTCGCGTTCATCGCCGACGAGGGCTCGAGCTTCGACGAGCACTACAACCATGCGTTCGCGCAGGCGTTCGAGCGCGGTGCCGACGCGGTGCTGTCCATGGGCGCCGACATGCCGGCGCTCACGAAAGCCGACGTCATGGCCGGATTCGACGCGCTGCACCGCTTGGACGACGTGGAGGGCGGCGGCATCGTGCTGGCGCCGGACCAGGAGATGGGCGTATCGGTGATCGGATGGACGCGCGAGACGGACTTCGACCACACGGGCGTGTTCTACAATCCCGACGGCCTTACCGTGCTGCCCGCCTATATCGCGAAGGCGCGCAAGCAGGGGCTTCCGGCGCTGTACCTGCCGCCCATCCCCGACGTGGACACCATGGCCGACCTCATGCACGCCATCACCGTGGTGGAGGCGCTGTGCTACTGCGCGAAGTACGACGACGTCACGCCGCCGTGGCGCACCGCCGACGCCCTGAAGCAGATGGGCTGGGACGAGGTGCGCGTACCACCGAACGATCTGCACGACCCCCGCGAGGGGATCGACTAAGGAGAAGCCGCCACGAGGGCGATGCTGTGCGGAGGAGCGCGCGATGCTCCTCCGCACAGCGCACGTTCTCCTGGCATGCTTTCCCGCCTTTCCTCCCGCCGCCATGTCCTCCTGTCTTCGAAACGCTGGCAGCGCGATTTCCGATGCCGTTTGCACTGCGTCATCTCCTGCCTGCGTCGGATCCTACGTCATCCTGCGAACCCCGCGTTCGGTGTGACAAGTGGCCTCGTCCTGTCAGGATCGCGAAATGTCCTGGCGGGGCACTCACCTATCGTTCTCGAGCTTGAAATCGCACCGTTTTGACCGCTGTGAAGCGATTTCCAAGGCTTGGAGGCCCCTTCGCGCGGCGTGGCGGAGAAGACGGGAGCGTTTTCCCAGCTCGCCGACCGCGTATCCTTCTCGTGCGAGCTCGATGAGCTTCACCGCGGTCAAAACGGTGACTCGAGAGGGTCGATATCGCGAAGAACCCATGCTAGACCGCGCCAGATCCTCCGCGAACGGACGTGTGGCGCATTGCTGACGGGTTGGTGTCCGCTGTGTGCGAAGGTCGGCGTGCGACCGCACGGGACTGCATACTTGAGGTTCGAGATTCTGCAGACGCGAAGGAGCGGCGATGGAAGGCGTGGATCGAACAGGCGGCACGGCGGCCGATGAGGCGCGGGTGCGCGAAGCGGCAGAGACGCAGCGAACGGCCAAGGCGGCGGAGGCGAGCGGCCCCGCGCGCCCTTCGACGGTCCCTCCGCCCGCTTCGCCCACCACCGAAGGTGTGCCTGCTGCCGCCGTGCGCGACGCGCAGGAAGCCGCCGCGGCCGAGCGCGCCCGCGAGCTGGCCGCCGCCTCCGCCAGGCAGGGCGACGTGCCCGCCGCCGAGCCCAAGCCCGAGCGCAAGCGCGGCGTGGCGGCCGTGTTCGCGGGCCTGCTTTTGGCCATGTTCGTGTCCACGCTGTCCGAGACGGTCACGGCCACGGCGCTGCCCACCATCGTGGGCGACCTCGGCGGCGTCGACCACATGCAGTGGGTGACCACGGCCTACATCCTGGCCTCCACCATCATGATGCCCATCTACGGCAAGCTGGGCGACCTGTTCGGCCGCAAGTACCTGTTCATCGTGGCGCTTTCGGTGTTCATCGTGGGCTCGGCCACCTGCGGGCTCGCGCCCAGCATGGACGGCCTCATCGCGGGTCGCGCCGTGGAAGGGCTCGGGGGCGGCGGCCTCATCATCTTGGCGCAGGCCACCATCGCCGACATCATCCCGCCCCGGCAGCGCGGCAAGTACATGGGCGTCATGGGATCGGTGTTCGCCGTGTCCACCGTGGTGGGGCCGCTTCTGGGCGGCTGGTTCGTGCAGGTGACGGGCTGGCGCTGGCTGTTCGCTTTCAACATCCCGCTGGCGCTCTTGGCCATCGCGGCCGTGGCGTTCTTCCTCACGAACCCCGAGCGCCGCGACGACCGCCCGCCGGTGGACGTGGGCGGCATGATGGCCATGGCCGTTTCCGTGTCGTCGCTCGTGCTGGCCACCGCATGGGGCGGCACGCTGTACCCGTGGCTGTCGTGGCAGATCATCGGCTTGTTCGCGCTGTTCGTGGTTGCGGCCGTGGCGTTCGTGCTGGTGGAGCGGCGGGCGAAGGAACCCATCATCCCGATGCTGCTGTTCAAGAACCGCAACTTCGTGGTGTGCACCATCACGGGCATGTTCATCATGCTGGGCATGATGGGCACGGTGTCGTACCTGCCCACGTACTTCCAAATCGTGGACGGCCTCGCGCCCGAGCAGGCCGGGCTCATGACGTTCCCCATGATGGCGGGCGTGCTGCTCACGGCGGTGGGCACGGGCTTTTTGGCCACGAAGACCGGGCGCTACAAGTGGATGCCCATCGCCTCGTGCGCCGTGGCGGCGGTGGGCTTCGTGCTGCTGTCGCGCCTGACGCCGGATACGTCGCTGCTGATGACGGGCGTGTTCCTGTTCATCCTGGGCTTCGGCATAGGGCTGGGGCAGCAGATCCTCGTGCTCATCGTGCAGAACGAGTTCCCGCACGCCATCGTGGGCACGGCCACCGCGGCCAACAACTTCTTCCGGCAGATCGGCTCCACGCTGGGGGCGTCGCTCGTGGGCGCGCTGTTCACGTCGCGCCTCGCCGCCGACCTGGCCGCGCAGCTGCCGAAGACCGACAACATCAGCATGAACCGCATCACGCCCCAGTTCATCGATCACCTCGGCGGTCCCGCGCGCGACATCATAACCACCGCGTACTCCGACGCGCTCGTGCCCATCTTCCTGTACGTGGTGCCCCTGCTGGTGGTGGGCTTCCTCCTCATGCTCACCCTCAAGGAGAATCCCCTGGCAAAGAGCGTGAACCACACCGGCCACCCAGGGGACGACGCGCTGTAGGGGCATGAGGGCTTTTCCGGCTTCACGACGCCGAATCGGGCCCCTCGTGCCAAAAACGAGCCGTTTTGGCAATTCATATGAGGTAACTATGGATATGTTCGAAGAACGCCACCTGGTGAAACGCCCTCGTTGCTCGCTGTATGAGCGTCGGGAGCCCCCGAAGCCGTGTCGCGATTGCCAAACCGGCTCGTTTTTGGCAGAAGCGGGAAAAAACGGCGTCACTACCGGCGCAGCTCCCAGAAGGCCACGGCGCTGGCGGCGGCCACGTTCAGGGAGTCCACTCCGTGCTGCATCGGGATGCGCACCGTGTAGTCGCAGGCGGCGATGGTGGTGGACGCCAGGCCGTCGCCCTCGGTGCCGAACACCAGCGCGAGCTTCGGCTCGGCGGCCAGGTCGGCGTCGTCCAGCGGCACCGAGTCGTCCGACAACGCCATCGCGGCCGTGGCGAATCCCAGATCGCGCAGCAGCGGGAGGCCGTCCTCCGCCCAGGCGCCCTTGCCCGCGCGCGGGTCCGCCTCCTCGCCGATGCGCGTCCACGGCACCTGGAACACGGTTCCCATCGACACGCGAACCGCGCGGCGGTACAACGGGTCGTAGCACTCGGGCGTCACGAGCACGGCATCCACGCCCAGCGCCGCGGCCGAACGGAAGATGGCGCCCACGTTCGTGTGGTTCGTGATGTTCTCCAGCACGGCCACGAGCCGCGCATCGCGCACAACGTCGGCCACGCTCGGCGGCGCGGGGCGTTTGAATGCCGCAAGCGCACCGCGCGTCAGCTCGAACCCCGTGAGCCTTGCCAGCTCCTCGCGCGGCGCCACGAATACGGGCACCTCGGGGTGCTCGGCCTCGATGCGTGCGATCACGGGCTGCAGGGCGTCGAGCCACTTAGCCTCCATAAGCAGCGACAACGGTTGCATTCCCGCCTCGAGCGCCCGCTCTATTACGTTGCCCGACTCCGCGATGAACACCCCGCGCTCCGGTTCCAGCCGGCTGCGCAGCTGCACGTCGGTCAGCCGCGCATACGCATCGAGCCGCGGGTCGTCGAGCGTCGAGATCTCCACTAGGGGCATGGCGGGTACCTTCCTCGTTCCGTATCGTTCGCAAGGACTATACCAGAAGCCGGCGCCTCTATGCCGAACGCTCGGACGCCTCGCCCCTTCGGCAATCGCTCGGCCCGGTTTTAGCACAGAAATCACCGAATGTTGCGCTTGCCGGCCGAATAGTTGTTGCTCAGATTTCTGTGAACTGCGGAAATGCTCGCAGTACGCCTGGCGGCGGCAGGTTGAGCCTCCTTGGAGGCGGAAATATGTGCAACTTTCGGTGATTTCTGTGCTAAAAGGCCCTCAGCGCCTGTTGCAGGCAGCGCGGACTTCGGCTGCCACGTCGCGCACGTTCGCCAGGCCTTGCGTGCAGAACTCGTCGCAGGTGAGCATCTGCGCGCCGATGTGGGCCATGTCCTCTATGTTCGCCGCCTGCACGGCCGGGGTGCGCGACGAGGTGCAATCCTCGATGACGGCCACGTTGTAGTCGAGCGAGAGCGCGTCGTAGCAGGTGGTGCGAATGCAGTTCGGCGTGGTGGTGCCGATGAGCACCACCGTCCCCACGCCCAGGCGACGCAGCACGTTGTCCAGATTCGTGTTGAAGAACGCGGAGAAGCGCGGCTTCACCACCACGCGGTCGCCGGGTTGCGGCGCGAGCGGCGCCGGCTCGTCGAGCGAGTGCGGATTCGCGCACGCCCGCGACACGGGCTTGCCGCCGCCATCCCAGGCAGCGTGGCGCACCGCCTCTACGTCCGAGCCGTCCTCGGCGTACTCGCGCACGACGTGGAACACGGGCATGCCCAGCTCGCGCGCGTGGTCGAGCGCGCGCGAGCACGCGGGCACCGTGGCCGCCGCCCCCTCCACGCACAGAGCCGATGCCGGGTCGATGAACCCGTTTTGCATGTCGATGACGATGAGGGCCGCCTTGCGCGGATCGATCATAGCGTGCTCCCTTCCCCGAGCTCGAACACGTTCTTGTGGAAGTCTATGATACCCTCTTTCCTCATCCGCGACAGCTCGGCGCACATGGCGCTGCGGTCAACGGACAGGTAATCGGCCAGCTCCTGGCGGTCGAACGGGATGGCGAACCGGCTCGCTTCCGCAGCTTTGGCCTGGTCGGACAGGTATGATAGCAGCTTGGCGCGCGTCGTGCGCTGCGACGTGTGCTCTATCTTGCGCGTGAGCGCGTGCGCGCGGCGCGCCACGATGCCCAGCAGGTTGCGGACGAGGCGCGCGTGGAACGCACACGACGCAGAACACAGGCTGGTGACGCGCCGCACGTCCATGAGCAGGACAAGCGCGTCCTCGGCCGCCACCACGTTGAGGTCGAGGGGAAGGCCGGGCTCGCAGGCGTACACCTCGGCGAACGATTGGCCGGGGCCGAACGACGCCAGGATCGTGCGGTTGCCCCAGTAGTCCTCCTTCTCCAGCCGCACCGCCCCCTCCAGCACCAGCCCCATGCACGTGGTCACGTCGCCCACGCGCAGCACGGCCGACCCTCGTGGGTAGCGGCGCGCGCGTGCGCCCAGGCAGTGCAGCAGCGCCTCGAGGTCGTTGTGGTCGATGTCGTCGAACAGCGACGAGCGGCTGATGACGGGAAGATGGCGGTCCATCGATCTCCTTCGTTGGAATTACAACGGAACATCTTATGCCAGTATCGTAGGGTGGGGCGTGTCAGGCAAGAAGGAATTCGCGCGATCGCCCGGCATGGGGCCGCGAGTGGCGCGAGACGAAGGGAAGGACGACGGTATGGACACCACGATGTTCTGCTTCCAATGCGAGCAAACTGCCGGATGCGCCGGGTGCATGGGCGCGGCGGGTGTGTGCGGCAAGACGGCGGCCACAGCGCAGGTGCAAGACGAGTTGACCGGCGCACTTGTAGGTCTCGCACTCACGGTGCAGGCGGCGAAAGCGGTCGAAGGCGTGAAGGCGGCGGTGTGCGACGAGGCCGATAACGTGGCAATGGAAGGCCTGTTCGCCACGCTCACCAACGTCGATTTCGATGATGCGTCGCTGCGTGCGCTCACAGCTCGAGCGCACGCCGAGCGCGACCGCATCGCCGCCGCGCTCGGCGTGGAGGCCGCTTCCGACTACGATCTGGCCCTCCTGTGGAACGCGCCGGAGGATGTGCGCTCGCTTAAGTCGCTCGTGCTGTTCGGCTTGCGCGGCGTAGCCGCCTATGCCTACCACGCGGCCGTGCTCGGCTACCGCGACGAGGCGGTGTCGGCCTTCCTTCACCAGGGTTTGGCTTCGCTCGCCGACAACGAGGCCGGCGCGGACGAGCTGCTGCCGCTCGCGCTGCGCGTGGGCGAGGTGAACCTGCGCTGCATGGAGATGCTCGACCAGGCCAACACCGAGACGTTCGGCACGCCCGAGCCCACACAGGTGGCGCGCACGATCGAGCCGGGGCCGTTCATCGTGGTGTCTGGGCACGACCTGCTGGATCTCAAGCTCGTGCTCGACCAGGCGGCGGGCCGCGGCGTGAACGTCTACACGCACGGCGAGCTGCTGCCCGCGCACGCCTATCCGCTGTTCAAGCAGTATCCGCACCTCAGAGGCAACCTGGGTACCGCGTGGCAGAACCAGCGCGAGGAATTCGCGAACCTGCCCGCGCCCATCCTGTTTACCACGAACTGCCTCATGCCGCCCGCTGCATCCTACGCCGATCGCGTGTTCACGACTGGTCCCGTGGCGTTCCCTGGTATGGCGCGCATCGACGCGAACAAGGACTTCGGCCCCGTCATCGAGAGCGCGCTGGAGCTGGGAGGGTTCGCCGAGCCGCGAGCCGTCGCGGCGGAAGAGGGGGCTTGGCTCACCACGGGTTTCGGGTATGGCGCCATCCTCGGCTCGGCAGACGCGGTGGTCGATGCCGTGAAGCAGGGCGCGATCAGCCATTTCTTCCTGGTGGGCGGCTGTGACGGCGCGCGGCCGGGCCGTGGCTACTTCCGCGACTTCGTGCGGCGGACACCCGCCGACAGCGTGGTGCTCACGCTGGCCTGCGGCAAGTTCCGCTTCAACGACCTGGACCTCGGCACGGTGGCCGGCCTGCCTCGTCTCATGGACATGGGGCAGTGCAACGACGCGTACGGCGCCATCCGCGTAGCCGTCGCGCTGGCCGACGCGTTCAAGTGCGGCGTGAACGACCTGCCGCTCACGCTCGTGCTGTCGTGGTACGAGCAGAAAGCCGTGAGCATCCTGCTCTCGCTGCTGAACTTGGGCATCAAGGGCATCTACCTGGGTCCGACGCTGCCCGCATTCGTGTCGCCCGGCGTGCTGGACGTGCTTGTCCGCGAGTTCGACGTGCGCCCCATCTCCACGCCCGAGGAAGACCTCGCCGTCATCTTGGCGTGAGCCGAAGGGGGAGTAGCGGGGTTGGGGGCGGGCGCTTGCGCCTGCCCCCTCCTCCCTCCTAGATGTCCACGCCCAGGAACTGCTTCACCAAGATGCCGATGACGAACGAGAGCGCGGCCACGCCCAGGCTGATGCCGGCCATCTGGCCGAAGCGCTTCTTGAACGGCAGGTCCTGCGCCACGGAGATGTAGTAGTTGAACACCACCAGGATCAGCAGCACGATGACGATCATGGTGGCCATGGCCCACAGGTAGTGCGCCTCGTCGAACAACAGGTACGGCAAGATGAGCAGCGCCACCGTCACCAGGTAGGCGATGCCGGTGTACGTGGCGGACTTGAAGGCGTCCTCGCGGCCCTCGCTCTTGGATGACAGGTACTCGCTCGACGCCATGGAAAGCGTCGCCGCAATGCCGGTGATCAGGCCTGACAGCGCGATCAGACGGGTATTCTGCATGGCCAGCGTGAGGCCCGCCAGCGTGCCCGTCATCTCCACCATGGCGTCGTTCATGCCCAGCACCATGCTGCCCACGTACGACAGGCGCTCCTCGTCGAGCATCGCCAGGAGCGCCTGCTCGTGCGCCTCCTCGTCGGCGCGGATGTCCAGCGCCTCGGGGGCCTCGCGCGCCAGCTCCTCGTAGGAGATCTGCGCCTTGGCCTCGCCCTTCTCCATGAGCTTGACGGCGAACGTGAAGCCGAACACGAGCGCGATCAGCGCGTAGCGGCGCACCTTGCCGGCCTGCGGGCGCATCTCCTCGCCGGTGTAGCGCTGCCAGATGGCGGCGTGCTTGGCCTCCTCGTCGGCGATGCGCAGAAGCGTGTCGCGGTTGCCCGCGTCCTTCGTGCGCCGGGCGATGCGGCGGTACACCTCGGCCTCCGTCACCTCGTTCTGCTGGAACGCGCGGATCTGCGCGAGGGCCGCGGGCGAGAGCCGCGCGGCATCGGGCTGGTTGTTGCTGGTCATGGTGCTCCCTCGTTGCCGGTACGTCGAATCAACAGCACAGTATATCCGATTCTGCCACCGCCGCAGCTCCGGCGTTCTCCCCCGCGGGATGCCTGCGCTATGCCCCGGATCCCGTCGCGGCTCGCCTCGCGCGCCGGTCGGCCAGCACCAGCCAGGCGAGCGCCGCGGCCATGAGCACGAGGCCTGCGGCGTCGAAGGCTATGAACCGGATGATGGAGGCTGCGAGCGCCGCATGGCCGACGGGGAGCGACAGCAGGATCCACGACTCGCCTGCCAAGCCCACGACCTGCTGCACGAGCACGACGGCGAACAGCGCGCGGAAGCGGCGCGGGTTCGCGATGACGGGGGGATAAGTGGCGTTCCACATGAGGAAGGCCACGCCCAGCCCGCGCACGGCGGCCGCGCCCGGAACGCCCGTCAGCTCGAACCCGCCCGCGAACGCCTCGGGCCACAGCACGAACGACGCGGCGCACTGCACGTTCACGGCGAACACGAGCGCTACCGCCACGCGCGCCGCAATGCCCGCTGCCCTCTGGCCGCGCGTCATGCGACGGTCGCCCATCTTCCGGTTGCCCGTCTCCTGGCTGCCCAGGCGTCGGTTGCCCATGTCGTGTATCCTTCCGTCACCGTGTCCGCAGCTTGCCGAGCTGTCTGCTGTCCGCCGCCTCCCGCAGGTCGAAGCTGCAGGCCGCACGCAGCTCGCCGATCTGCGTGCGCCTCCCGCCGCCCGGCCGTCGGCTCTCGCAAGCCGCAAGCTGCCTGCCGTTCGGCGTCGCTCGCTCCCGCTTCCGCAGGTTCGGCGCGTCAATGTCGCGCCGATCCGCCTCAGGTGTCAAAAAACGGTCGCTTTGGCAAGCGAAGCGGCGCCTGTCGACCGGTGTTTCGCTCATAGCGTTGCAGAAACCGCAGGTCACGTGTTCCCATGGAGACGATCACCGCAGTCTCCGTTTGCCAGAGCGACCGTTTTTTGACACTTGCGCGCAGATTACGCTTCAGGGATGGGTGGCCGCGCATGTTGCGAGCGACCCGCCAGCCGAGGCTCCACCCGTCGCGGGCTCGCTGCCACGGGCTGCCAAAGCGCCTGCACCGTGGAGTGTAGCGCATTCGACGCCGCGTGCGTTGACGAGGGGTATACTGCTTGCAGACCATCGGCTGAAAGGAAGCGTCCATGACCACCGAGCCCGAACTTGCGCCCGCGCCTATCGCGCCCATCGACCACCCGTGCTTTGACGATTTCGTGGCCACCATCGCCGCACTGCGCGCTCCGGACGGGTGCCCATGGGACCGCGCGCAGACGCATCGGAGCATCGCGCATAACATGATCGAGGAGGCCTACGAGGCGGTGGACGCCATCGAGTCCGGCGACACGGCGCACCTGCGCGAGGAGTTGGGCGACGTGCTGCTGCAGGTGGTGCTGCAAAGCCAGATAGCAGCCGATGCGGGCGCGTTCGACATCGACGACGTGTGCGCTGACGTGAACGCGAAGATGATCCGCCGCCATCCGCACGTGTTCGGCGAGGCGCGCGCGGACAACGCCTCCGAGGTGCTGGACCTGTGGGACCAGGTGAAGCTGGCCGAGCGCTCCTCCCAGAATGCGGCAGGCATCGTGCCGAGCGCCGGGGCTTCGGGCTCCGATGCGGCGGCAGGCGCCGGCGTAGCCGGCCAGGTCGCACAAAGTGAGGGCTTGCTCGACGGCGTGCCCACGAGCTTCCCCGCGCTCATGCAGGCGCAGAAGGTGTCGCGCAAGGCCGCGTCCGCCGGCTTCGAGTGGGATTCGCTCGACGATGTGTGGGAGAAGGTGCGCGAGGAGGTCGACGAGCTGCGCGCCGCCTACGCCGCCGCACCGAAGGCCGCGAACGGCAAGGTCGATGCCGGCGCGGCCGAAGGCGATTCCGCGGCGGCCGAGCAGGCGGCGGCCAGCGTGGAGGACGAGTTCGGCGACGTGCTGTTCTCGCTGGTCAACGTGGGTCGCCGCATGGGCATCGATGCAGAGAACGCGCTGCGCGCCACGTGCGGCAAGTTCCGCCGCCGCTGGTCGTTCATGGAGGGCGCGGCCTGGGCGCAGGGAACGACGGTCGAAGCGCTCGCTCCCGAAGAGCGCGAGGCCCTGTGGCAGCAGGCCAAGGACCGCGAGCGCGCGTAGCCTTGCGGGGTGTGGCTGCGGCGAACCCCGGCTGCACCTCGCGCCCGCCCTGCGCGTCCACCCGACCGCCTAAACGAATCTTTGCAGGCCGTGCGATGGCGCCAGGCTCCCGCAAGCGTTAAACTATACGTCCGACATCATATTTCGCTTGAGAAGGCGAGGAGGGCGATGCGACCTGCATGGGAACTTGGAATCGCAAAAGGCTCGTCGGTGCAAGAAGAAGACGCGGGGGGGGGGGCTCATCTCCGGTTTCTGACCACGACACGCTCTCCGGGCTGCTGAGCAGGAGCGGGTTCGACAAGCGGGTGCGCATGATCATCGACGGCCACCCGAACGAGTCGTACCTGCTCGTATACGGCGACATCGACCGCTTCAAGGTCTACAACGACCTGTTCGGCGCGCCGGCGGGCGACCGCCTGCTCGCAGACATCGGCGCCATGATCCGCGACCTCATGCCCGCCGGGGCGGCGGCTGCGCGCCTGCGGGCCGACCACTTCGTCTGCTGCTGCTCGCGTTCCTCGTTCGATCCCGACCGCATGCTCGCCGCGCTCGACGCCTGGTTCGCCTCCTATCGCGAGGACTTCACCTTCTTCGTGCGCCTGGGCATCTTCCCCATCGACGACCCCTCCCTCGACGTCAACCTCATGTGCGACCGCGCGCTGCTGGCCCTGCGCTCCGCGAAGAGCGGCTACGTGGGAAGCAAGTACGTGTTCTACGACGAGAAGCTGCGCTCGTCGGTGCTCAAGGAGCAGGAGCTCGCCGGCGAGATGATCGCGGCACTCGAAGGCGGCCAGTTCGTGCCGTACTTCCAGCCGCAGTACCGCTACGCCACGGGGCGCATGATAGGCGCCGAGGTGCTGGCGCGCTGGAACCATCCGGCCAAGGGGCTGCTGGGGCCGACGGAGTTCATCCCCGTGTTCGAGCGCAACGGCCTCGTTGCCACGTTCGACTACTATATGTGGGAGCAGGCGTGCCGCTGCCTGCGCATGTGGATCGACGGGCGGGGTATCGAGGGCGCGCCCCGGCTGTCCGTGAACCTGTCGCGTGCCGATATCTACCGGTCCGACCTCTGCACGTACTTGGAGGGCCTGATCGAACGTTACGACGTTCCTGCGGAGCTGCTGCACCTGGAGATCACCGAAAGCGCGTACATGGAAGCGCCCGAGCAGCTTATCGGCGCCGTCACGAAGCTGCGCGCCGCCGGATTCGTCGTGGAGATGGACGACTTCGGCAGCGGGTACTCGTCGCTCAACACGTTGAAGGACGTACCGGTTGACGTGCTGAAGCTGGATATGGGCTTCCTCGGCGCGAGCGCCAGCTCGCGGGGCGGGCTCATCCTCGCGTCGGTCGTGCGCATGGCGCGCTGGCTCGACCTGCCCCTCATCGCCGAGGGCGTGGAGACGAAGCAGCAGGCCGCTTACCTGGCCAGCGTCGGCTGCGACTACATGCAGGGCTACCTGTTCTCGAAGCCGGTCGACCGGGAGACGTTCGAGAAGCTGCTCGAAGGCACGGCTGTCGAGGACCTTGCGCACCCGTTTGCGGAAAGCCTGCAGGACGGGGCCGCGGAGTTTTGGGATGTCGACTCGCAGCTCTCCCTCATCTTCAACAGCTATGCAGGGCCAGCGGCCATTGCCGAGTACGATGGGGAGACGTGCGAGCTCATCCGCGTCAACGGCGAGTTTGCCCGCTTGCTCGATTTAGACGACGAAGCGGCGTCGGCGGAGCTTGTGCGCAAGAACTTCTTGGGCGTGCTGCAGGAGGAGGACCGCGCCGCATTGGAGGAGGCGCTGCGGGCGGCGAGCGAAGGCGATGCGGCGTGCGATCTGCGCTACCGCAGCGCTGCCGGCAAGGGCCGCTGGCTCCGGCTGCATTTGCGCCCGCTCTCGCGCACGGATAGCGTGATCAGCCTGTACGTGCTGGCGGAGGAGACGACCGAGGAGCAGGTTCTGCGCGACCGCCTGGCGGCCCCGCGTGATTCCATTCCCGGCGGCCTGCAGCGACTTCGCCGGCAGAACGAAGCCCGGCAGCAGCTGTACGACGCCATACCGTGTGGAATCGTGCGCTATACCGTGGGCGACGGCCAGCATATCGTCTCAATCAACAAGAAGGGCTGCGAGCTGCTGGGCTACCGTGACAGGGAGGAGTTCATCGCCTCATCGGGCGACAACGCGCTCATGCCCATCCATGAGGACGACGTGCCGCGCCACCGTGCGGGCATCGAGCGCTTGAGGAACGGCTCGAAGCCCCTCGACTTCGCGTACCGCTACTATCGCAGCGACGGTACCGTTGGCTGGCTTGAGGGGACGTCGGCATACGAGCTGGGCCCGGAGGGCGAACCGATGATCCAGAGCGCCTTCCTCGACGTGTCCGGTCGGCGCCGGAAAAGCCACGAGCTCGATCTGCAGCGTTTCACGGAGGTGCTGTGCTCGGTATACGACGAGATATTCGAGTTCGACCGCATGGACGACCGGTACCACGTGCTGTATTCCGCCCTGCACCCCGAATCGATCGGCGTCGCGCTTCCGCTAGAAGAGGCGCTCGGGCGGTGGATGGCGCACATTCCCGATGGCGTGGAGCGCGCCGGCCTGCGCAAAACCTTTGACGAATGCCGTGCGAACGTCAGCGGAAAGCCGTCTTCCTGCACGTACAAGCTGTCGAAAGGCGGCAACGCCACCTGGTGCCAGAGCACGTTCATCCGCGTGTCCGATACCTGCACGCTGTGCTGCAACAAGGATGTCACGGAGGGCCTGGCCACCGAGGATCGCAGGCGGGCGTGGCAGGACGAGCGCTACCGGCTGCTCACCGAGATGACGAACAAGATGAGCTTCGACTACGATTCCGACACCGACACGGTCCTGCTGTACATCGATCGTACGGGCGACGGCGTCGAAGCGCAGGTCATACCGCATTACTTGGAAAAGCTTGCCAGCGCGCGCAGCGGCGTGGTGCATCCCGACGATATGGACGACGTGCGCAGGATGTTCGAAGACGCCCGGGCCGGTGCTGCGGAGGTGAGCGCGAAGTATCGGGCGAACTACTACGGTCACGGCTACGCGTGGTACCGCGCGAACCTGTTCGTCGCGCACGACAATGCGGGCGCATGGCATCTCGTGGGCCTCATCGAGAACATCGAGGACGAACGCGACCTGCGCTACCGTGCCGAGAACGATGCCGCCACGGGGCTGAGCAACCATGCAACCACGCAAGACCTGGTGGCAGCGGCGCTTGCGAAGCCCGCCGTTCGCGAGCACAGCGTGTGCGTGGTGCTGGACATCGATGACTTCAAGGCGGTAAACGACAACTCCGGCCACATGGAGGGCGATGCGCTGCTGCGCAAAGTGGGCTCGGTGCTGCGCTCGAGCTTCCGCGAGAGCGACGTCATCGGCCGCGTAGGCGGCGACGAGTTCGTGCTGCTGCTGAAAGAAGTGGATATGGATGTGGTGCTGCGCAAGTTGAACCAGGTGCGAGCCCAGATATCTGCCACGACGGTGCCCGGGCTGGGCCACGCTCCCACCCTCAGCGTGGGCGTGTACGCCACCTGTTCCGACGACCGCACGTACCGCGATGTGTTCACCCGCGCCGACGAGGCCCTCTACCAGGCGAAGCGCGCCGGAAAGAACCGGGTCCAGGTTTACGGCTCCTAGCGTGCCTCCCGCTTCCTGCGGCTGCACCCTTAGCCCCGCTCCCGCTCGTTTTTCCGCCGAAACCCCTTGACCTTCGACTTGGTTCAGGCCGTAGGGTGAGGTCAGCTTTTCAAACCGCAAGGGGAAAGGGAGACTCATCATGGAGAAGCAGGACAACGGGGAGATCCGGGCGGACGAGGCCGGGCGGGAAGCCCACGAGGCCGTGCGCGCCGAGGGTACGCCGAGGCGCGGCATGGACCGCCGCAACTTCCTGAAGGGCGCGGCGCTGTCGGCGCTGGGCGTGGCGTCGGCGGGCGCGCTGGCGGCATGCGCGCCGCAGCAGAACGGCGGCAAGGCGGCGGACGCGTCCGACGGCGCGAAGGGCGGCGAGGACGAGCCGTTCAAGGCCGAGGAGACGGTGGATGCCGACGTGGTGGTGGTCGGCTGCGGCGCGGCCGGCTTCATGGCGGCGCTGCGCGCGTCGAAGGGCGGCGCGCACGTGGTGGTGCTGGAGAAGGGCGACAGCATGGCGGCCCCGAACGGCATCTACGTGTCCGGCCCGTTCGCCGTGGGCACCGACGTGCTGCAGAACAAGCCCGGCGGCACCACGCTCACCGTGGACGACGCGTTCTACCACGTCATGGAGTACTCGCACTGGACGCCGAACCCCGCGCTCATGCGCCGCTGCCTGGAGACGTCGGCCAGCGCCGTGGCCCAGCTCGAGGAGATCGGCTACACGTTCGAGGAGAAGAACTTCCGCTTCGAGACGCCGTTCATGGGTGAGAAGGGCGGCTTCCACGCCATCACGAACGCCTCCGACGAGCGCGCGAAGCTGTGGGAGCAGGCGCTGGCCGACCACAACGTGGACGTGCGGTTCTCCACGGCCCTCGTGTCGCTGGCTACCGCCGACGACGGCTCCGTGACCGGGGTGAACGCCGTCGAGAAGGACAAGAAGAACATCACGTTCAACGCCAGGGCGACCATCTTGGCGGCGGGCGGCTACCTGGGCAACCGCGATTTGCAGGAGCGCTTCCTGCACACGCGCAAGCTCAACGTGGCGCGTGGCGGCGACTCCATCTGCACGGGCGACACCATCCTCGCGGCCGAGAAGGCCGGCGCCGCGCTGGAGAAGACGTACGGCTACTGCCCCTGCGAGTACGGCGGCACGCACGCCGACGCGTCGCGTCCGGCCAAGCAGGACAAGTTCGACCAGAATACCGCGTTCAAGTTCGGCCTGTACGGCTGCCTCTTGGTGGACGCCGAGGGCAAGCGCTTCATCAACGAGGGCCTGCTGTGCGACTATCCCATGAGCTACGGTTCCGAGCAGATCCTCAAGAACTCGCCGTGGTACGCCGTGGTCGACCAGGCCTACGTGGACGCCATGAGCACGCAGGGCCTCTACAACTACACCACGGCGAAGGGCGCCACCGAGGACACGTGGTTCATCGGCAACTACTTCAAGGACCGCATCCTCGAGAACCTGCCCGCCGACATCGAGGAGGGCATCAAGGAAGGCTGGTGCTTCAAGGCCGACTCGCTGGAGGAGCTTGCCGAGCACTTCGGGCTTGACGAGCTGCCCCAGACGGTGGCGCGGTACAACGAGTTCTGCGACGCCGGCGCCGATGCCGAGTTCGGCGCGAACCCGTGGTACCTCTCGAAGGTGGCCACGCCGCCGTTCTACGTGACCGAGAACGAGCCGAGCGCCTGGAGCACGTTCGGCGGCGTGCGCATCGACGACTGCTGCCGCGTGCTGTCCGCCGAGACGAACGATCCCATCCCCGGCCTCTACGCTGCGGGTACCGACGCGGGCAGCCTATACTACTCGCCCTACTACGACATCCCCGGCTACTGCTACGGCCTGTGCATCGACTCCGGCTACATCGCCGCCGAGGAAGCCGTGGCTGCGCTCAAGGCGTAGGGTTTTACCAACTCCGAACGGCCCCGGCGGCGCACCCCCCCCCGCGCCGCCCGGGCCCTCTCCGACCGCCCCGCCGCCCTCCTCTCCCTCCAACGGCGGGGCAATCTTATTTCACCGGGGCGAACAGGGTCTCGATGTCGCTGCCGTTCCCGTCAAGGTTCAGAAACGACGGGAACAGGATAACGTCTCCCCGCAGCTCGTAGCCGTGGTCATCCAGGTAGACGAACAGATCTTCGAACGTCTCCTTGCGCACGCTCTCCGCCCGCGTCATGCGGCGCCGGAACCGCACGCATTTCCCCAGGCACAGGCGGTTCACGTGCGTGCGGTCGACCCCCTCCAGCCGGTGCTCTTCGCTCTCGGGCATGGCGATGACGTAGTTGGGGTCCACTGTGTCGCCCGGCGCGTCGAAGTCGCGCTTGGCGATGATGCGCGCGCAGCTGGTGATGCTGAGCAGGTTGTAGAACAGCGCGATCTCCCGCTCGTTTTCAACCGAAACGCCGAAGTCGCGTCCCACCGACGCGCTCACGTACAGCTGGTCGGGCGCGTCCACGAGCGTGAAGGCCGCCCGGCCGCCCCCGTCGACCAGCGCGAGCGCGCTTTCGATCTTCGCCAGCCGGTAGCGCAGCAGGTCGGCCTCGCGGCGCAGCTTCGCCTGCTGGTCCTCCAGAGAGCGCTTGAACTCCTCGGTGCCCTGCTCGGCATCCAGCATGGCCACGGCCTGCTCCACGGTGAACCCGTACTGCAGCAGCACGCGGAACGCGTTTGCGCGGAAGGCGTCCTCGGGCGAGAACACCCGGTAGCCGTTCTCCTCGCGGCGCGTGGCCAGCAGGCCGTGCTTCTCGTAAAACCTGATCTTCGACGGCGGCAGCCCCGTCATTGCCGCAAACTCCTTGATGCGGTACATGCGAACCCCTTCCTCGCGCCAGCGTGCCGGCGGTCGTTCTCTGCGTGCAGCATACCATCCGCCCCTCCTTCAGGCATCTGGTGATTTGCGCGAGATTGCGCGCGCAAACGCCGCCGCGCGAACCCTTCGCGCTATCATGGGCGCCGAGGAGAGCAACCTTTCGCCAAGGAGCAACAACATGCCAGACGCATCGCAGCAGCGGTCGGACCAGCGGCTCGCCGTGGGGGAGAAGAAGGAACAGCCGCAGGAGCGCCCCCCGTTCAGCGTGACCGACGACCTGCGCGAGCCCATCGACGAGCTGACCCGCCTCAAGGACATGGAGGCGAAGACGCGCGAGATCATCCAGAAGTACCAGGCCGCCATGCGCGAGATGGAGGTGCGCTTCGAGATCCTCGACCAGGACCTCAACCTCAAGAAGCACCGCAACCCCATCCACCACGTGGAATCGCGCATCAAGAAGCCGGCGAGCATCTTCGAGAAGCTGGGCCGCTACGGTAAGGAGCCCACGCTCGAGAACATGGAGCGCTACATCATGGACATCGCGGGCGTGCGCGTGATCTGCTCGTACATCCACGACGTGTACAACCTGCTGGAGCTTTTGCGCAAGCAGGACGACCTCACCATCGTCACGGTGAAGGACTACATCGCCAACCCCAAGCCCAACGGCTACCGCAGCCTGCACGTCATCGTGCGCATCCCCGTGTACTTCCTTGACAACAAGGAGCTCATCCCCGTGGAGGTGCAGCTGCGCACCATTGCCATGGACTTCTGGGCCAGCCTCGAGCACGACCTGAAGTACAAGGCCGTGAGCGAGGTGGAGGGCATCGACTCCTACGACGAGCTGAAGGACTGCAGCCGCATCATCGAGGACGTGGAGGCCCGCATGCAGATTCTCGCCGGCGCCCTCGAGGTGGACGACTAGCAGGCGCCGCAGCCGCCCGCGCTCGCACGCCCGAACGCACCCTCCCGACGTTCGCGCTCGCTTGCCCCCAGAACGCTTTCGCGCGCCTCCCCCCATAACGCGAACAGACCCCGCATCGCAGGGCCTGTTCGCGAAAGAAAAGGGGAGGCTAGTTGTCGAAGTTCTCCGAGAAGCGCGCGATCTGGGCGTTCTCCTTGAGCACGGCCACGCTCTGCGGCTGCTCGATGCGGCGGAAGAAGAAGCGCAGGTAGTGCGCCAGCACGTAGGCCACCATGATCGTGGCCAGCGCAACCTCCACGTAGAACACCACGTCGAAGGCGAAGGGAAGCGCCACGCCGTTCGCCCGGAAAAACGCCGTGCCCTGGCCGAGCGCCGTGGCCGTTATGACGAAGGGGAACGTCATGGCCGCGTAGCTGGGGTAGAACTTCAGGCGCAACAGGCGCGGCAGGCGGGAGAGCACCACCAGGAACAGCACCTGGGCCAGCGCCATCATCACGCCCACGAACAGGGCGTTCGGCGCGTCCGTCACGGCCAGGTAGCCCACGATGGACAGGCTCATGGGGGCGGTGTAGATGCAGAACAGCGGGCGCGCGCCCTCGGGCACCTCGTGCTTGGCGTAGCGGTACGTCACCAGCACCAGCAGCGCCGCGTAGCACGCGAAGCCGAACCAGAAGATTACCTGGCCCAGGGCCTGCATCCCGAACGCGGGCGACGTGACCGAGGCCACCACGATGCCCACGTAGCAGATGAAGTAGGTGGGGAACACCTCGTGCAGCTTGAACGGGCGGAAGAAGCGCACCGTGAACCACACGATGAGCGCCAGGTGCGCCATCGTGGCCGCCACCCAGAGCGCGAACGCGGGGCCGAAGGCCAGCGGCGCCAGGTAGTTGGAGAACTGCATGAGCGTCATGAACACGGTGCCGCTCACGCTGGCCATGATGGAGTTATGCAGGTCGTCGCGGATAAGCTGGGGAAACATGACCGCCTTCGCCGCCAGCAGCACGATGAGGAACAGCGCGACGGCGCCGCAGAGGATATGGATGCCCTCGTAGGCCGGCTGCAGCAGGTTGCCCAGCGCCGTGAGGGCAAGGGCGACGCCCGCCGTGGGAATGGGTACTTTCTCTATGATGTCGCGCATGGTCACGTGCCTTTCAATGCCGTCCTTAGATTTGCTTAGACGCATTCTGGCATGCTCCCATCAAAAAGAAAAATTATATATCGTTATGCGTTGATAACTATATATAATAGATTGTCGTTCGCTCGGCGATTCTGCACCGTAAAAGGGCAGGTGATGTGCGCCGTTGTAATGCCGACGATACCGCGCCCGTCATGCGAGCACAAGCAACGAAAGGATTACCATGCAAGATTTCCGCATGAGCACGTTCTTGAGCGTGTGCCGAACGTTGAACTATACCCGGTCGGCGGCGGAGCTCAATATCACGCAACCCGTCGTGTCGCAGCACATCGCTTATCTGGAGAAGGCGTACGGCGCAAAGCTGCTTTCCTACCGCGGCAAGAAGCTCGCGCTCACGCCGGCAGGCGAGCTGCTGCGCGACGCCGCGGCTACCATGGCGCACGACGAGGCCACGCTGCGCGACGCCATCGCCGCGTTGGCTGGGCCGCGCCGCCGCCTGCGGCTGGGCATGACGCTCACCGCCGGCGAGTACGTGCTGGCGGAGCCGCTGGCGCACTACCTGGTGGGCCATCCCGAGGTGCAGGTGCGCATCGCCTCGTCCGACACCGAGCGCTTGCTGGCGCAGCTGCATGCCGGCGAGATCGATTGCGCGCTCGTGGAGGGGTTTTTCGACAAGAGCGCCTATGACTGGCGCGTGTTCGCCACCGAGCATCTCATGGCGGTCTGCGCCCCCGACGCGCCGCTTGCCGGCGTGAAGGAGCCCCAGCACTTCGAGGACCTGCTCGACCAGCATATCCTGGTGCGGGAGCGCGGCTCCGGCACGCGCGCCGTGCTCGAGCACGCCCTGGCCGCCCGGAACCTTTCGGTGGACAGCTTCGCGCGGGCGACGGAAGTGGAGAGCGTCAACATCATAAAGCAGTTCGCTGCCAGCGGCTACGGCATCGCCTTCCTCTACGGCGCCGCCGTGGTCTGCGAGCTCGAAGCCGGCACGCTCGCGCGCATCCCGTTGGCAGGCCACCTCATCGAGCACGACATCACGTTCATCCGCCCCAAGGGCAGCGTGTTCGGAGACGAGTACGCCCGCCTGTTCGACGACCTGCGCTCGGTGTGAGGCCGCGAGCATCCTGCGCGAAATTTCCGCTTGACTTCGAGTGCGCTCCAAGTTCTATGATGGTTGGGCAATCCTGACGAGAGGAGACCCCCATGAGGCCCGATTTGGAATCCACGCCGAAGCTCGGCTTCGGCTGCATGCGCTTGCCGCTGCTGGACCCCGCCGACCAGCAGAGCATCGACCTTGCGCAGCTCGAGCAGATGGTGGACGCGTTCCTGGAAGGCGGCGGCACGTACTTCGACACGGCGTTCGTCTACCACGAGGGCGCTTCGGAGAAAGCGCTCGGTCAGGCGCTCGTGGCGCGGCATCCGCGCGAGTCGTTCACCATCGCGACGAAGTGCCTGGCGTGGGCCATCGGCAGCGCCGAGGAGGCGAAGTCCAACCTGGGCACGTCGCTTGAGCGCCTGGGCACCGACTACATCGACTTCTACCTGCTGCACAACGTGGGCGGCCCGCGCACGGCCAAGTTCGACGAGTACGGCATGTGGGACTTCGTGCGCGAGCAGAAGGCGGCCGGCCGCATTCGCAACTGGGGCTTCTCCATGCACGACGGCCCCGAGGCGCTCGACGCGCTGCTCGAGGCGCACCCCGACGCCGACTTCGTGCAGCTGCAGGTGAACTATCTGGATTGGGAGAACCCGGTCACGCGGTCGCGCGCCTGCATGGAAGTGGCCGCCAAGCACGGCGTGCCCGTGGTGGTCATGGAGCCCGCGCGCGGCGGGCGGCTGGCCGAGTTGCCCGAGCAGGTGGCCGCGCCGCTTTTGGCGTGCCGCCCCGACCTGAGCATGGCTTCATGGGCGTACCGCTTCTGCTACAACCTCCCGAACGTGCTCACGGTGCTCTCGGGCATGTCCACGATCGAGCAAACGCGCCAGAACGTGGCCGAGTTCCGGGCGAGCGCGCCGTTCTCGCCCGAGGAGGAGCGCGCGCTGGCCGAAGCGCGCGAGATGCTTGAGAAGCTGGCCGCCGTGCCCTGCACGAACTGCCGCTACTGCGTGAAGGACTGCCCGCAGGGCGTGGCCATCCCCGAGATCATGAGCCTGCTGAACCTCGAGCTCATGACCGGCAACCGCGCCTTCGCGAAGGGCCTCTACTCGTGGCAGGCCGTGAAGCCGGCCTCGGAGTGCATCGCCTGCGGCGCGTGCGAGGCCATGTGCCCCCAGAGCATCGACATCGTCCGTCAGCTGGAAACGGCAGCCGAGCACTTCGAGTAGGACAGGGCGGTCCGTCTAATCGAATACCGTACGCGAAAAAGCTCTCATCTATTGAGAGCTTTTTCGAGCAATTAAAGCACGGGGAATGTTTGCTAGAATGCCACTTGTGCCGGCATAGTCCCGAGCGGGCGGCGCTTCCCGAGAGAGGGGAGGTGATCGCCTATGAGCATCGAATGCGCTCTTGAAATCCTGTACGCCGCCGCAGCGGTGGCGACGATAGCCGGGTTCGTTCTGGCTGTCTGGGAACATAAGCGGAGGGATGACGTGGGAGGAGGGGGAGACCCCGAGCGCAAAAAAGATCGGCGCTAGCTGGAACTAGTCGCCGATCTGGGTAAACCCGCGCCGCCCGTGTAGCAACACCTCTAACGAGGTTGGAACGGGCTTTGCCGGTGCTCCTGCATTATAGCACGCATGGCGGGACGCGCAACGCCGTGCAAGTTTGCTCCATCTTCAAAAGTTTCATGAGCGGCAATCCCCTCTGTCACGGAATCGGTGCTCTTTACGCTGCCCTTTCCTCATCCTGATCCCGTCTTTGCCTGATCTTGGGAGCATCTTTACGTGCGCCTGAACCCGCTTTTACCTGCCTTTCGTAGCATGGTCTGCAACGCGCCGAGCAATCGGCGGCGCGGCAACGAGACAACACTCCGGCGCTAAGGCCGGGAATGCGAAAGGATGGGTCGAATGGCAGACGGGTACCTGAGCAGGCGGCAGTTCGTGGCCGGCGGAGCGGCTGTGGCATTGGCGGGCATGTTCGGCGTGATGACGGGCTGCACGGCCGGGGGGTCGGGCGCGGCGGCGGGCGCGGCCGACCCGCAGTCCGGCAACGGCGGCGGCGCGGGCGACGGCTCGTCCGAGCCGATCACGTTCGTGTGGCTGCCGGACAACTCCTCGTCGGACATGACGTCGTCGCGCGAGGCCATCGGCGCAGCCATCCTGGCGGCCTGCGGGCGCAAGGCCGAGCTTCTGACCACCACCGACTACAACGTGGCCATCGAGGCCATCGCCTCGGGCAAGGCGCAGATGGCGCTCCTCGGCCCCGAGGGCTACGTGCAGGCCAACAAGAAGAACTCCGCCGTGCAGGCGGCGTTCACGAACAGCGACGAGGACGGCGGCCTGGACGGGGCGTGCTACTACAGCCGCATCTGCGTGCGCACCGAGGACGCCGACGCGTACAAGAGCGGCAGCGGCTACTCCATCGAGGGCATCAAGGGCGGGTCGTTCTCGTTCGTGTCCGCCACCTCCACGTCGGGTTTCAAGGTGCCTTCGAGCGGCATCGTGGAGGAGTTCGACCTGGACAGTTCCGACGTGCTCTTGGAGGCGGGCGGCTTCTTCAGCGAGGTGTTGTTCGGCAACTCGCACGTGGGCTCGGTGGTGAACCTGCTCTCGGGCGACGCCGACGCTGCCGCGTTCGACGACGTCGACGTGGACATGTACCTGGACCTCGTGTCCGGCGAGCCCAACAGCGTGGGCGCGGTGTACCAGGCCAAGGCCGACGCCGAGGCGCCCATGGACACCGTGCGCGGCAAGCAGTTCACCATCATCGCCGTCACGCCGGTGCTGAACTCGCCTTTCTGCTTCAACGAGGACGCCATTTCCGAGGAGGACCGCACGAAGATCGTCGACCACTTCTGCTCGGACGCGGTGGCCAACGACCCGGCCATCTTCGTCGATCCCGAGGATGAGAACGCGAAGGGCCTGTTCGAAAAGGATTCCGACAAGACGTGCTTCGTGAAGACCGACGACGCGTGGTACGAGCCCATCCGCAAGCTGGGCGGGGCCGCGTGATGGCCGAGCCTCTGCTGGCGGTGCGGGGCCTGACGAAGAGCTACGACGGCTGGTCGAAGGCGCTTGACGGCGTGTCGATGGAGGTGGCGCGCGGCGAGTTCGTGTCCATCATCGGCTCGTCGGGCGCGGGCAAGTCCACGCTGCTGCGCTGTGCGAACCGCCTCGTCGATCCCACCCAGGGTACGGTGGCGTTCGACGGCTGCGACGTCACGCGCGTGAAGGGCCGCGAGCTGCGCCAGGTGCGCCGCCGCATCAGCATGATCTTCCAGCACTACAACCTGGTGTACCGCGCCACGTCCATCGAGAACGTGCTGCAGGGCCGCCTGGGCTACAAGTCCACGGCGGCCGGCGCGCTCGGGCTGTTCTCGGAGGACGAGAAGCGCCGTGCGTTCGAGGCGCTCGACCAGGTGGGCCTGGCCGACTTCGCCTACACGCGCACCGACCAGCTGTCCGGCGGGCAGAAGCAGCGCGTGGGCATCGCCCGGGCGCTCGTGCAGGACCCGTTGCTCATGCTGGCCGACGAGCCCATCGCCAGCCTCGACCCGAAGTCGTCGCGCACGGTCATGGAGCACCTGCGCTGGGCGGCCGACGAGCTGGGCATCGCGTGCCTCGTGAACCTGCACCAGGTGGATTTCGCGTTGGAGTTCTCCGATCGCATCGTGGCGCTCAAGAGGGGCCGGCTCGTGTTCGACGGATCGCCGTCCCAGCTCGACGAGGCCGCCATCGCCGCTATCTACGAGACGGATGAGGGCGATGGCGAAGGGGTTGGCGGCGACGCGGGCGGTGCAGGTGGTGCGGGGGCTGCGGGCGCACCGGCATCGGGCGGTCCCGGCGATATCACTGGCGCCGCGCCCGTGGCGGGAGAGGCCGCATGATGGAGCGCACATTGCGGCCGTCGGGCCTGATCGCTGGCTTGCGCGGTGGAAAGGCCCAGCGGCGCGGCCAATACGACGCGTCCTTCTTCGTCCGCCGCACCGCGTCCCTCGTAGTTGCGGCGCTCGTGTTCGTGGCGCTCGGCGCGCTGTCGGGCACGTACGTCGGATTCGATTTCGTGCAGGCAATCCTCGACGTCCCGGGCGGGTTCGCGTGGATGGCCGCCCAATTCGCCCCCTCCCTCCCTTCCCTTGGCAAATTGGGCACCATCCTTCCCGCCTTGGGTTCGACGATCCTCGCCTCCATCGCTTCCAGCTGCACGGCGGCGGTGTTGGCCTATATAGTCGCAGTGCTCGGTTCGCGTACGGTGGGGGTGGGGGGACCCGTTCCCCTCATCGTGCGCGGCATCGCGTCGCTCTTCCGCAATATCCCGGTGGTGGCCTGGGCTTTCATTTTGCTGTTCTCGTTCAAGCAGAGCGAGTTCACCGGGTTCTTCGCCCTGTTCCTCACCAGCTTCGGCTACCTGACGCGCTGCTTCCTGGAAAGCATCGACGAGATGGGCTCCGGGCCGGTGGAGGCGCTGCGGGCGGCGGGCGCCACGTACGGCCAGATCGTGGTGCAGGCCGTCATTCCGATGAGCATCACGTCGGTGGTCAGCTGGGTGCTCTACATGATTGAGACGAACATCCGCGACGCCACCCTCATCGGCCTGCTCACCGGCACGGGTATCGGTTTCGTGTTCGACGTGTACTACAAGAGCTTCCGCCACGACGTGGCCGGCTTGGTGATACTCGTCATCATCCTGGCCGTGGTGGCGTGCGAGCTCGCCTCGAACTTCGTGAGGAGGAAGATCCTGTGACGGGCTGTGCAGACAAGATCGCGGCCGAAGCCGCCGCGGCCTCCCTGGCGGAGGAGGTGGGCGCGACGCGCAGTATGCCGGCCGACGAGCGCGGCGTCGGCGCTGGCGCGGGTGTCGCGCCGATGCGGGCGAACGGTGCGCGTCTGACCCGGTCGGGCAAGATCAAGGTGCGGGTGCCCAACCCGTCGAACGTGGCGCTGTTCGCCGTGCTGGCCGCTTTGGCGCTGGTGACGGCGTTCGCGCTGGCCACGATGGACTACGGGAAGGTGGCGTTCCCCGCGGCGATGGCGGCCGCGGTGGACGATTTCCTCACCATGATGCTGCAGCCGGGCCTCGGCGGGCACTTCACGCTGCCCGACGTGGTGGAGGGCCTGTTCGTCTCGCTGGCGCTGGCGCTGCTCACCACGTTCATCGGGGCGGCGATCGCCTTCGTGCTGGGGCTTCTGGCCGCGTCCAACCTGTCGAACCGCGCCGCGAGCAACGCCATCAAGGTGCTCATGAGCGTGGCGCGCGCCGTGCCCACCATCCTGTGGGTGCTCGTGTTCAGCGTGGCCATCGGGCTGGGGCCGGAGGCGGCCGTCATCGGCCTGCTGTTCCACAGCGTGGCGTACCTGGTGAAGGCGTACTCGGAGAGCTTCGAGGAAGTCGACGCCGGCGTGATCGAGGCACTGCGCGCCAGCGGCGCGTCGTGGTGGCAGGTGGTGTTCCAGGGCGTGGTGCCCGAGAAGGTGAACGAGATGCTGTCGTGGACGTTCATCCGCTTCGAGATCAACTTCGTGAACGCCGTGGCCGTGGGCGCCGTGGCGGGCGCGGGCGGCATCGGCTACCAGCTGTTCCTGGCGGGGAGCTTCTACTACAACATCCACGAGGTGGGGCTGATCGTGTACTTGTGCCTTGCGGTGGCCGTGGTGCTGGAAGTGGCGGCGACGAAGCTGCGGAAACGGTACTTGGTGCAGCGGTAGGTTCCACCTGCGGCGGGGCCTCGGGCAGCGCCCAGTCGCTCGGCAGTCCTGGCTCGCACGAAACGTCCACTGGACGTTTCGGCTCGTGCGGAACTCGCTTGGTGGGCGCTACCCGAGGCCCTTCGAGTCGATGGCCTACTGCTCACGCGGGCGTTTCCGCAGATTAGCGGCTGCACGTTATGAGGGGACTGTGGATGACAGGGGGACGTGACAGGGGGAGACCGTGACAGGGGGAGACCGTGACAGGGGGACGGTTCTCTTGTCGTTGGGGAAAGAGAAGTCGGTTTTGAGACGGACGGAAAGGATTGTTGTGAGTTTGAAGCGATACGAGAGAACGCGGGCGTTGGTGGACGGGGATCCGTCGCTGGCGCGGGAGATTGTGCGGGAGGTGGAAGGCGAGCTGGGCGCGGAGGCGCTCGAGGAGCTCGATGCGCCGCGCGAGGAGCTGGTGATGGTGCAGGTGCGCGAGACGGCGCAGGGCGGCCTGTTCTACCTGGGCGAGGCGCTCATGACGTCGTGCCGGGTGCGCGTGGGCCCGTCCGTGGGACTGGGGCTCGTGCTGGGCAGCGATCGCTGCCGCGCCTACGAGCTGGCCGTGGTGGACGCGGCGTTCGCGGGCGAGGCAGGTGCGCCGCGCGCGGAGCGCTGGGACGGGCGGCTGCGGCAGGAGCTCGCGCGCATCGAGGCCCGCGAGGCGGCCGAGGCGCGCCGCGTCGCCACGACGAAGGTGGACTTTTCGACTATGAAGGTGGAAGCATGATGATAAGGGAAGATGCCGAGCTGCACCGGGCGCAGCGGGCGTTCCGAAGCGTGCTCGACGCGTTCGCACGGCCCGGCACCGTGCAGAGCATCGAGCTGGCGCCCGGCAACCCGGCGCGTCCGGCCGCGCTCGACGCCGCGCTCGAGGCGGCCACGCGGCTGTTCGTGGATCAGGCGGTGACGTTCTGCGTTGCCGATTCCGAGACGGACGCGACGACCGCCTACCTGACGAGCGAGACGCATGCGCGCCGCGCGCCCCTGCGCGATGCCGACTTCGTGGTGGTTCCCGCCCGTGCCGACGCGCAGACGGCACGCGAGGCGGTGGCCGAAGCGTGCCGCGGCACGCTGACCTCGCCCGAGAAGGGCGCGACCGTGCTCATGGGCTGCGCCCGTCTGGCCGAGGTGCCCGAGGACGGCCAGGTGGCCGAGCCGGCCGTCCATGTGGTGGCGCTGCGCGGCCCGGGCGTGGAGCGCGAGAACCGCTTCGCCGTCGACCGCGCCGACTGGCTGCGTGCCCGCGACGCGCGGGGCGACGAGTTCCCCTGCGGCATCGAGATCGTGCTGGTGGATCCGGACGGCCGCGTGGTTGCCGTGCCGCGCAGCTCCCGCGCGACGTTGCTTGACGTGAAACAATCGGCACAAGGTGGTGCGACAAGGGAACAAATGTTTCACGTGAAACATTCCGAGGCTGCGCCCGGCGAGGCCGTGGAGACCGGCGCTTCGGTCGCAGGCGGCGCGTCCTCCGCTTCCGCCGAGGACCGCGCTTTCTCCGTATCCGCCGCGTCTGCCGTGGGCTGCGCGTCCGCCGCGAAGGAGGTGCGCTAGATGGGCTACGTAGCCGTCCGCGGTGGCGGGAAGGCCATCGAGGAGAGCCTCAAGCTGCTGGAGTACGAGCGCGTGAGCGCGTCGTCCGCCTGGGGAACCGACGAGATCGAGGGCACGTTCCCCGAGCTGGTGGACCAGGTGATGGGCGAGGCATCGCTGTACGCCCCGCGCCTGGCGGCGCTCGCGCTCAAGCAGGCGCAGGGCTCGCCCGACGAGGCCGTGTTCCTGCTGCGCGCGTTCCGCTCCACGCTGGAGCGCCCCTATGTCTCGCGTCCGGTGGACACCGGAGCCATGCGCGTCGCTCGCCGCGTGTCGGCCGCCTTCAAGGACGTGCCCGGCGGCCAGGTGCTCGGCGCCACGCGCGACTACAGCCACCGTTTGCTCGCGTTCGATCTGGAAACGGAAGGTGCCGAGGAGCTGGCCGGGAAGCGCGCCGCGCTGGCCCGCCACTTCGAGGAAGCCGTCGGCGACGCCCCCGAGTCCCCCGCAACCCTTCCTCGCGTGCTCGACTACCTGCGCACCGAGGGGCTCGTTGCGCGCGTGCCTGCCGACGAGGCCCCGCCCGTGGATGCCACCATGGTGCCGCTCGCTTTTCCCGCGCCGCGCTCCGTGCGCTTGCAGACGCTCGCGCGCGGCATGACGCAAGCGGTGGAGGCGCTGGGCTATGCCGCCATTCGCGGGTTCGGCCCGGCGCATCCCACGGTGGGCGAGCTGCGGCAGGGCCGCGTGGCGGTGGCCGTGGACGATCCGCTCGAGGCGGGCGGGCCGGACGACGCCTACTACCTGGGCTCGCTCCCCGTGACCGAGGTGGAGAGCGTGTTCGAGGGCGAAGGCGAGGACGGCCTCGCGCTCGACATCGGCTACGGGTGCGTGATCGGCCGCGCCGAGACGAAGGCCATTGCCATGAGCGTGCTCGACCACTGCCTCGAGCATGGCGACGCGCGCTACCCAACGGAAGACGAGGAGTTCGTGCTCTACCACGTGGACGGCGTGGAGGCCACGGGCTTCATCTCGCACCTCAAGCTGCCGCACTACGTGACGTTCCAGTCGAAGCTGTCCAGCGTGCGCGGCACGCGCGGCGACGCGGCTCCCGACGACGACCAAGCCGCCGACCAGGCCGCCATCGCGGCACTGGAAGCGAAGGAGGCGACCGATGCAGCAGCGCTATAACTACGCGTTCTTCGACGAGGCGTCGAAGCGCGAGATCCGCCGCGCTCTCATCAAGGGCGTGTCCATCCCCGGCTATCAGGTGCCCTTCGCCTCGCGCGAGATGCCCATCGGCCGCGGCTGGGGCACGGGCGGCCTGCAGATCACGCTGGCCATCATCGGTCCCGATGACACGCTCAAGGTGATCGACCAAGGCTCCGACGACAGCGTGAACGCCGTTAACATCAAGAAGCTCGTCGTTGACACCACCGACGTGGAGGTGACTGACGACACGGAATCGGCCACGCTCATCCAGTCGCGCCACCGTATTCCCGAGCATCCGCTCGACGAGGGCCAGATCCTCGTGCTGCAAGTGCCCACGCCCGAGCCGCTGCGCAGCTTCGAGCCCAGCGAGGCCGCCACCAAGCGCCTCCATGCCGAAGCCGACTACACCGGCGCATGGCTCGAGCTGTTCGACCAGATCGTGCGGTACGACGCTACCACGACCGGCGCCGACCATCCCGTGCAGGTGTTCGGCCGCTACGTGATGGCCCCGTCGCCCATCCCGCGCTTCGATAACCTGAAGCTTAACCAGGCGCGGCACCTCACGCTGTTAGGAGCCGGCCGCGAGAAGAAGATCTACGCCGTGCCGCCCTTCACCGACGTCGTCCCCCTCGACTTCGAGGACTACCCCTTCGCGGTGGAGCGCTTCGACGGGAAGCGCTGCCGCCGTTGCGGCGCGACGGGCGTCTACCTCGACGAGCTCGTCGACGAAGCCACCGGCGAAACGTACTACCAATGCAACGACACCTCATGGTGCGCGCGTGTCCCAAATGGGGACAGTCCCCATGTGGGACATCGCGCGCAGCGACGCGAGGAAGGAGCTCCCCATGCTTGATGCGCAACGATTCGGCGTCGACGAGGAGCCGTGCCTGTCGGTGCGGCACCTGTCGAAGCGCTTCGGGGTGGGATGCCCGCACTGCCTCGGCGCGGTCGCGCAGCTCGAGCGCAACGTGTGCCCGCGGTGCGGCACGGTGCACGCCGTGCGCGATGTGAGCCTCGACGTGTTCCCGGGCGAGATCGTCGGCATCGTCGGCGAGTCGGGCAGCGGGAAGTCGTCGCTCATGAAGTGCCTGTTCTTCGACGAGGAGGCCACGGAAGGAGACGTGCGCGCCCGCCCGTTCGACGGCGGCGCGGCGAACCTGCTGGAACGGTCGTCCCAGCATCAGCGCGCCATCCGAAACACGGTGTTCGGCATGGTGTACCAGAACCCCTACCTGGGGCTGCGCATGGATTTCTCCAGCCTGTCGAACATCGCGGAGCAGATGATCGCCGCCGGCAACCGCCACGTGGGCGCCATGCGCGATCGCGGCAAGGAGCTGCTCGAGCGCGTGAACATCCCGCTCTCGCGCGCCGCCGAGCCGCCGCGCAACTTCTCCGGCGGCATGCAGCAGCGCGTGCAGATCGCCAAGGCGCTGTCGAACAACCCGCCCATCCTCCTGCTCGACGAGGTGACCACGGGGCTCGACCTGTCCGTGCAGGCCGCCGTGCTCGACCTCATCCAGCAGATCCGTCGCGACTTCAACGTCAGCATGCTCGTGGTCAGCCACGATTTGGGCGTCATCCGCATGCTGGCCGACCGCACGCTCGTCATGCTGGACGGCCGCGTCATCGAAAGCGGCCTGACCGACCAGATATTGGAAGACCCGCAGCACGCCTACACCCAGCAGCTCGTCTATTCGCTTCTGTAGTCCCGAAAGGACTCATCCCATGAACGACAACTCCTGCATCATCCGCGGCGGCACGGTGGTGTGCGCCGACCGGGTGCTTCCCGACCACGACGTCGTGGTCATCGACGGGCGCATCGCGGCCATCGAGCCCGCCGGCGCGTCCGACTTCGACGCGCAGCCCGACGCCACCGTGGGCGTGCTGCCCATCGTGGACGCGCGCGGCGCGTTCGTGGCGCCCGGCCTCATCGACATCCACTCGGACTACGTGGAGAACGTCGCCTCGCCGCGTCCGAGCGTGGTCATGGACCTGAACACGTCGCTGTACAAGGCCGACCGCGAGCTCGTGTCGCACGGCATCACCACCATCTTCCACTCCCTGTCGGTGTACGGCGCGCACATCTTCGACCACAAGCCCATCCGCGACTTCGGCAACGTGAGCGCGCTCATCGACCGTGTGGCCGGCCTGCGCGCGGGCGAGGAGCGCGACCACCTCATCCGCCACCGCCTGCACATGCGCGTGGAGCTGGACTCGGTCGACCTCTACGACGACATCGAGGCGTTCCTGCGCTCCGGCAAGGTGGACCTCGTGTCGTTCATGGACCACACGCCCGGCCAGGGCCAGTACCGCGACCTCCTGCTGTTCGGCGACACGCTCAAGGGCTACCGCGACGTCACCGACGACGAGGTGCGCGACATCATCCGCCAGCAGCAGGAGAGCAGCAAGATGACGTACGCGCAGATCGCGGCCCTGGCGTCCATCGCGTGCGAGCGCGGCATCTCCATCGCGTCGCACGACGACGACAGCGCGGAGAAGCTCGCGTTCATGGACGGCCTGGAGGCCTCCATCTCCGAGTTCCCCATCTCGCTCGACGTGGCCCGCGAGGCGCGCGCCCGCGGCCTGCACACGGTGGCCGGCGCGCCGAACGTGATGCTGGGCCACAGCCACTCCGGCAACCTGAGCGCGCGCGAGGCTGTTGCGGCCGGCGCCATCGACGTGCTGTGCAGCGACTACTACCCGGCGGCGCTGCTCGACGCCGTGTTCGCGCTGCGCGACGAGTGCGGGCTCGACATCGCGCGGGCCTTCGCGCTCGTGTCCGCGAACCCGGCGAAGGCCGCCGGCATCGCCGACGAGGTGGGATCGCTCGCGGTGGGCAAGCGCGCCGACGTGCTGCTCGTGCGCGAGATCGCCTGCGGCGAGGCCGGCACGCGCACGATGCCCGTGGTCACGCGCGCGTTCGTGGGAGGCCGCTCCGTGTTCCGCTCGCATTACCCCGACCAGCCTCTCGGCTACGCCCGCGACCTGGGCGAGCACGTGCAGGTCGGGCGCGCCCTCGCCTCCGAGGCGGTGTGACATGGCGCTCCTGGAAATCGATGACCTCTCGAAGTCCTTCCTGCTGCATCGCGTGGACCGGCGCATCCAAGGGTGCCAGCACGTGAGCTTCGCCATTGAGCCGGGGCAGTTCGTGGGCATCACCGGGCGCAGCGGCAGCGGCAAGTCCACCATCCTGCGCTGCATCTGGCGCACGAACCTGCCCGAGCAGGGGCGCATCCTGTACGATTCCGCCCGCTTCGGCCTCGTCGACCTCGCGCAGGCCACGCAGCGCCAGATGCTCTACCTGCGCGCCTTCGAGCTGGGCTACGTGTCCCAGTTCCTCAACGCGCTGCCGCGCCAAACGGCCCGTGACATCGTGCTGAAGAGCGCGCTCGAAGCCTACGGCGCCGACGAGCGCGCCCGCGCCGAGCAGGAGACCGAGCGCATGCTGCGCCACTTCGACCTGGACGAGAGCCTGTGGGAGCTCTACCCGCGCACCTTCTCCGGCGGCGAGAAGCTGCGCCTCAACATCGCCGCCGCCATGATCAAGCGCCCGCGCCTGCTGCTCCTGGACGAGCCCACCGCCTCGCTCGACAACGCGTCGAAGCTCAAGGTGCGCACCCTCATCGAGCAGCTCAAGGCCGAGGGCACCACCATGCTCGGCATCTTCCACGACCTCGAATTCATGGACGGCTTGTGCGATCATGAGTTCAACATGCAGGAAGGGATGATGGCGTGAGGAACGGGCGGGAGCAAGGACGAATCGCGACGGCGGCCGCGCACGGCCCGGCTCTCCACGCAGCGCGCAGGCGAACTCCGGTTACGTGGCAGTTTTTGACGGTAGTTGATCATTCGGAAGCGCCGAATCGGGCCAAGGTGTCGGCAGAGAATACGCGTCCCTGCATTTCACCTGGTCATAAGCGTGGCGAGAATCGCTATGAACGAGCCGACTCCGAGGCGATGATCAACTATCGTCGTTTTCTGCCACGACTGAAGGTTTCTCGTGCGCGCGGGCTCGGCAGGGAAGGGGTGACGGCATGAAAGCCGACCTCCACGTGCACACCACCATGTCGGACGGCTCGGACACCTTCGAGGAGGTGCTCGCCCAGGCGCGCGAGCGCGGCATCGGGCGCATCGCGTTCACGAACCACGACACCACGTGCGGCCTGGACGGGGCTGCGGCCCTCGGCGCGCGCTACGGCGTCCAGGTCACGGGCGGCATCGAGGTGAGCGCCTACGACTTCCAGCGCGGCCGCAAGGTGCACGTGCTGGGCCTCGGCCTGTACGAGGACGCGCCCGCGCTCGCCGCCCTCTGCGGCCCGCTGCTCGAGCGCCGCAACCAGAACTCGCTCTGGCAGCTCGACCGCATGGTGGAAGCCGGCCTCCCCGTCGACGTCGAGCGCGCCCTCGCCCTCGGCCGCGCCTCCACCTGCCTGTACAAGCAGCACCTCATGGCCGCGCTCACCGGCGAGCCGCACCCGAGCGCCGCCTACCGCGCGCTCTACCGCAGCCTGTTCAAGGACGGCGGCATCTGCGACCGCGACATCGCCTACGTGGACGTCCGCGACGCCGTGCGTGCCATTGCGGAGGACGGCGGCCTGCCCGTGCTCGCGCATCCCGGCCAGCTGGACAGCTACGACCTCGTCCCCGAGCTCGTCCCCCTCGGCCTCGCCGGCATCGAGCAGCACCACCCCGACCACACGCCCGCCGACCACGACCGCTGCGCCCAGCTGGCCGAACGCTACGCCCTCGCCTGCACCGGCGGCTCCGACTACCACGGCCGCTTCGGCTCCATCCCGCACGTGGGCTACCGCATTCCCCAAGCCTGACCGCGAATCCCCCTGCCGTCAAAATGCCTCGATGTTGGCGGCCGCCGCCGTCGGGCTTTGCCGGTGTGAGCTCGCTTCCCTCTGCCGTTCCGGCATGCCGATGACGCGTGCTTAGCGGCGCGGATGCGGAGCAGGCTGAATGGCTTGATGCACACGCCGACGAAGCGGGGTCGCCATCCGGAGCCGGCTTATCGGAAAGCTGTCTTTCGGCGAGAAGTTGAATCGCCGTCCGTGGCCCATGCCTGCTGTTCGCGCTACACTTACCAGCTATGGAAAAGCAGACCTTGCATATCGCGCAGCGCACCCGGATCGACGGACCTGTCGGCTGCCTTCCCGATGATCCCGTCGTTCTCGGCGTGGACGTGGGCGGCACGCATACGAAGGTCGCGGCGTTCGACCTCGGCGGCGAGTTGCTGGGCACCCGCGCGCTCGACCTACTCGCGCACGGCGAGGGCTTCGGCACAGGGGAGCGCCTGAAATGACGAATGCCCGATGCGGGAGCGCTTCCATGCGCCCGCTTACCTCGCGGATCGCCCGGTTCGCGCGCGAGCGCACGGTGCTTGTCGTGTCGGCCTTAGCCGCCTTGGCAACTGTGGCCTTCGTCCCGCCCGACGAAGCGTATCTCGGCTATTTCGACGTGAAGACGCTCGCCTGCCTGTTCGGGATCCTCGCCGTCGTGGGTGCGCTGCGCGGCATCGGCCTGTTCGAGCATGCGGCGCGCCTCATCGTAGCGCGCTTCTTCACCTGCCGGTCGGCCGTGGCAGCGCTCGTGGGGTCCACGCTCGTGCTTTCGATGTTCGCCACGAACGACCTGGCGCTCATCATGATGCTGCCCCTCTCGGCCGCCACGCTGCTCAAAGCCGGATGGGAGCGCTCCCTGCCCTTCGCGTTCATCATGCAGAACCTGGCGGCGAACCTCGGCGGCATGATCCTGCCGTTCGGCAATCCGCAGAACCTCTACCTGTACGAGCGCTTCTCCATCCCGCTGGGTGATTTCCTCTCCAGCATGGCGCTGCCCTTCGCGGTCTCGGTCGTGCTCATCGCCCTCTGCTGCGTCTTGTTCGCCAAGCCAGAGCCCCCGAAAGCAACGAAAAAACGAGCATCGGAAAAAGAGGCAGCAGAAAAAGGCGTGACGAAAAAACGAGCGGAAGAAAAGCGCGTTGGGAAGAATCGGTCAGCGGAGGAACGAGCAACGGAAAGCTCGCTTGCAGATGAGGGCCGGCAGCAGGCGGCATCCTCCGCATCTGGCGAGCCCCTCGAACGAACGGATGTTTCACGTGAAACATCCGCCTCCGAACAGGGGAAAGATGCCGATACCGCCGCCCCGCGCATCGTCTCGGCGCGCCGGCCGCGAGCGCTCGCTTATGCGGCACTGATGGCGCTGGTCATCGCGTCGGTGTTCCGGATCGTGCCCTATCCGGTTGCGGTGGGCGCCGTCGTGGTCGCGCTCGGCGCGCTCGACCGGCGGGCGCTGAGGACGGTGGATTGGGGGCTGCTGCTCACGTTCGCCTGCTTCTTCGTGTTCGCCGGCAACATGGCGCGCATCCCGGCCGTGGAGGGCTTCTTCTCGTTCTGGATGCACGAGAACGCGCTGCTCGTGGCTGCAGGCGCCAGCCAGGTGATCAGCAACGTTCCTGCCGCCGTGCTGCTGTCGCACTTCGCCGACGGCTACGCGGCGCTGCTCGTGGGCGTGAACATCGGTGGCGCCGGCACGCTCGTGGCATCGCTTGCCAGTCTCATCACGTTCAACGAGTACCGCATCGTCCGCCGCGGCTTCCCCGGCCGCCCTGCGCTCTCCCGCGTCACGCCCGGTGCCTACCTCGCCCGCTTCACCGCGTACAACGCGGCCTTTCTCGCCGTGCTCCTGTTCGTGTGCGCGCCCTTCGTGTAGGGGCGTGCCGGACGGGTTTCCACTCCACCGCTTTAGTGTGCTAAACCGTACACATGCCAAAACGCCCCGTTCGCGGGGGCCCATTCATCGAAAACGTCGTTCGGCGACGGATAACTGTTTGAAAAGAGAGGGCTGGCGCTTTATAGTAGTGCGACTGCATCATACTTCATGACGTGAAAGCGAGATGCAGAGGAAAGGGGAGAGACCAATGAACATCAAGAAAATGGTTGCGCTCGTTGCAACCGGCGCCCTCGCGGCGTCGCTCGCGCTGTTCGGCTGCTCGTCGGGCGACGGGCAGGACTCCGGCGCGAAGGACGACAAGGCGGCCGGCAACGAGTCCGGCTACACGCTGGTGAACGACGGCAAGCTGACGGTGGCGGCTTCGCTCGACTTCCCGCCGTTCGAGAACCTGAACGGCGACACGCCCGAGGGCTTCGAGGTGGAGCTCATGGGCCTTCTGGCCGAGGAGATGGGCCTGGAGATCAACTACCTGCCGTCCACGAAGTTCGACACCATCGTTCCGCTCATCCAGACCGGCGGCAAGGCCGATGTGGGTGTTTCGGGCATCACCATCACCGACGAGCGCCTGGACCAGGTCGACTTCACCGACGCCGTGTGCGACGTGAACCAGAGCATCACCGTGCTCAAGGATTCGGGCGTCACCGACGTGGCGCAGCTCGAGGGCAAGAAGGTGGGCGCCCAGACCGGCACCACGGGCTACGAGTGGGCTGCCGAGAACATCAAGGACGTGGAGATGGTGGGCTTCGACGAGATGACCGCCGTGTTCCTGGCGCTGCAGTCCGGCCAGATCGACGCCATTGCGGTGGACCTGCCGGTGGCGAACTACTACGTGAAGACGGCCTACACCGACTGCCAGGTCATCAAGGAGATCCCCACGGGCGAGCAGTACGCCATCGCGGTGAGCAAGGACAGCCCCGAGCTGACCAAGGCGCTCAACACGGCGCTCAAGGCCGTGCGCGAGAACGGGAAGTACGACGAGCTTGCCGCCAAGTGGTTGCAGTAACGCACAGATAGGGTGAGCATGCAGATCGCATTCGCATTTGCGCGGAAACACCTCGCAGGCGCCGCGGCGGTTCTCTTCGCCGCGGCGCTGGCGGTCTCGTTCGTCTTGCCGGTCCAAGCGCACGCGCTCGACGTGGAGCGCTGGACCGCCAAGCCGAACAAGGACGGCGACAACACCACGGTTCTGGGAGCCACGGCGACGCGCGTCACGTGGCAGGGCCAGACGGCGGAGGACGAGTCCCTTGCCTCCGTGACCATCGAGATGCCCGAGGGCACCACCGTCGGGGCCGAGAACGTGAAGACCACCGTGCTCGTGGGGCTCGATCGCCTGGATGCGGCGTCCGAGGCCGTCGTGGACGGCAACGACGTCACGGTGACGCTCGCCGAGCCTGCGCCGGCCGGTGCGCTCGTCATGGTGGAGTGCAACCGCACGCTCCTGCCGGGCGGCGGCGGGTCGTTCGGCCTGGCGGGCAGTTACACCACGGCCGACGGGCAGCGCCACGACATGCCGGCCACGGACCAGGTCATCAACGTGACGGGCACCTCGCCCGCCGAGCAGCTGTCCAGCTGGCTCAACCAGCAGGACTGGGTGAAGGCGTGGAACTCCAACAAGTTCCTGCACCTGTTCTTCGACCCGGCCATCATCGTCACGTCCGTGCCGGCGCTGTTCGCCGGCTGGCTCGTGTCGATCGGCGTGGTGGTGGTGAGCTTCCCGCTGGCCATCCCCCTGGGCCTTCTGCTGTCGTTTTTACGCATGGCGAAGCACCGCCTTCCGCGCGCCATCGGCGCCACGTACATCAACATCGTGCGCGGAACGCCGCTGTTCCTGCAGCTCTACATCGCGTTCTTCGGCCTGCCGCTCATGGGCGTGCAGATGGACAACTTCACCATGGGCGCCATCGTGCTGGTCATGAACTCCAGCGCGTACCTGGCCGAGATATTCCGCGCGGGCATCCAGTCCATCAGCCAAGGGCAGTTCGAGGCGGCGCGGTCGCTGGGCATGAACGGTGCGCAGACCATGTTCTTCGTTATCATCCCGCAGACGGTACGGCGTGTGATTCCCACTATGACCAGCGAGTTCATCCTCATGTACAAGGACACCTCGCTCCTGGCCGCCGTGGGCGTGACCGAGCTCATGATGTACGCGAAGACCATCACGGCCGCCACGGGCAACGTGACGCCCTATATCGTGGCCGCCGGGTTCTACCTCATCGTCACCATTCCGCTCACGAAGCTCATCAACACCATGGAAGCGCGCATGTCCAACGGGCGCCGCAAGCATAAGAAGGGCCCCGCCGACCGCAGCATCACGTCGGCCGCCTCGGTGGTGCCTGATTCCGACGCCGGCGTGGCGCGCAGCATCCGCCTGTCCGAGACGTTCGCCGGGCCCGCCTCGCAGACCGACGCGGCAACGCGCATCTACGAGGATGCGAAGCGCAACGGCAACCATATCAGCCATTAAGGAGGTGCGGATCATGAGCGAAGCGAACAACGGCGCGGCGGGTATCGGGGCGGCAGACATCGCCGGCGCGGACGCTGCGGACGAGACGGTCATCCGCATCGAGGACCTGCGCAAGACGTTCGGCGACAACGAGGTGCTGCGCGGTATCGACCTCGACGTGCGCCGCGGCGAGGTAGTGGTGATCCTGGGCCCGTCCGGCTCGGGCAAGTCCACGCTGCTGCGCTGCGTGAACCTGCTGGAGAAGCCCACGGGCGGCCGCATCTTCTTCGAGGACACCGAGATCACCGCGAAGAAGACCGACATCAACAAGGTGCGTGCCAAGGTGGGCATGGTGTTCCAGAACTTCAACCTGTTCCCACACCTCACGGCCAAGAAGAACGTTATGCTGGCGCAGCAGAAGGTGCTGCACCGCAACAAGGAGGAGGCCGCGCGCATCGCCGAGGAGCAGCTGGAGAAGGTGGGCCTGGGCGAGCGTATAGACTACCGGCCCTCCGAGCTCTCCGGCGGCCAGCAGCAGCGCGTGGCCATCGCCCGCGCGCTCGCCATGGACCCGCACGTCATGCTGTTCGACGAGGCCACGAGCGCGCTCGACCCCGAGCTCGTGCGCGACGTGCTGAGCGTGATGAAGGAGCTCGCCCGCGGCGGCATGACCATGATCGTGGTGACGCACGAGATGGGCTTCGCCCGCGACGTAGCCGACCGCGTCATCTTCATGGACGGCGGCCACATCGTGGAGCAGGGCACCCCCGAAGAGGTGTTCGACCATCCGACGTCCGACCGCACGAAGGACTTCCTGGGCCATATCTCGTAGGATCAGCCGGCCGAAGGCGTGTCGCCCGCATAGAGCCGGCTGGGGGCATGCGTATCGGGGGAGCCGTCCGGCGCATGGAGAAACCTCCGAGGTTGACCACATGCGCCGGACGGCCTCCCCTGCACGCGTGGTCCCTGCCGGCTGAATGGAAGAGCAGCGCGGCCGACTGAATGGAAGCGGCGGTGGACGTTTGCAGGTGGGCCGATGAGCGGCAAGATGTGTTTTTTCCCGCCCCCTCTATCCCGGCGATTCTTCGGATCCCCTCGTTTTGTGCAAAACGCCGCCGTTTTTCCTACGGCAACCGCGGGCAGCTCCCCTGCATGAGGTTACGATTTGATTCCTTTTTATGCAGAACTATGGAAACAAAGAAGAAGAATATCCAATATGGTCATGATCTCGTTTCGCGCAAAGCTTCACCAAACCGTAATATTTTTGTGCATATGAACAAGATCATTGTTTTTTTGTTAAAAATCATTCGAAAATTTGTGTTGCAGGTGAACAAAAAAGATGGTATAACTTCCTCAACGGCAAATCTGGTAAGCATGCGACGGTAGGAAAACCGGGAGCGTCATGAACCACCAGTCTCCCAGCACTCTGAGTTGCAGCGCAAAAACCAGCAAGCTGCAGTAGTATGTAGTGTGCCACCCAACGGTAGCGAAGAGCGCTGCCACAGAAAGGAGACTGTCATGGCGAAGATAGTCAATTCTTGGAACGACTGGGATCCGCTGAAGCGCGTTATCGTCGGTCGTTGCGACAACTCGATGATCCCCCCCGAGGAGCCCGCGACTTCCGAGAAGGTGCCTGTCGACTCCGAGATGCGCGGCATGTGGGGCCTGCGTCCCCTCGCCACCGTCGAGCGTGGCAACGAGTGCCTCGAGAACCTCGTGAAGATCCTCGAGGACCGCGGTGTCGTCGTCGACCGTCCCACCCCGCTGCAGTGGAACCAGGCCATCGGCACGCCGGACTTCCGCAACGACTCCATGATGACCTGCATGCCTCCGCGTGACATCCTGCTCACCGTCGGCAACGAGATCATGGCCTCCGCGAACTCCTTCCGCTGCCGCTACTTCGAGTACCTGGCCTACTGGCCCCTCATGAAGCAGTACTTCGACGAGGATCCCGACTTCCTGTGGACCCAGGCTCCCCGTCCCCGCCTGACGGACGCCTCCTACAAGCACAACTACTACGACGAGAAGATCACGCTGGAAGAGCGCCTCGTCCGCACGGCCAACAAGGACTTCGTGACCACCGAGGTCGAGCCGATGTGGGATGCCGCCGACGTGATGCGCATGGGCAAGGACCTGTTCATCCAGCACGGCCTGACCACGAACCGCACGGCCATGGACTGGTTCCAGCGCTACTACCCCGAGTACCGCGTGCACGCCGTGAACTTCCCCGGCGACCCGTACCCGATCCACATCGACGCCACCTTCGTGCCGCTGCGTCCGGGCCTGATCATCAACAACCCGCACCGCAAGCTCCCCGAAGAGCAGCGCGCCATCTTCGAGGCCAACGATTGGCAGATCGTCGAAGCCGCCCAGCCGGCCCACGACGAGCCGCCGGCGCTGTGCTACAGCTCCGTCTGGCTGTCCATGAACTGCCTCGTGCTCGACCCGAAGACGGTCATCGTGGAGGCTTCCGAGGTTCACCAGCAGGAGCAGATGGACAAGCTCGGCATGAACGTCATCCCCTGCGACCTGCGCGACGCCTATCCGTTCGGCGGCGGCCTGCACTGCTCCACGGCTGACGTCTACCGCGAGGGCGACTGCCTCGACTACTTCCCGAACCGCGTCAAGGATCCCACCCTGGTGCGCCCGGAGATGTGGAACGACTAGTCGCTTAGCCGCCTAGCACAACAAGCCACTTGCTGAAAGCAAGCGTCGATTAACAGAAGAAAGGGGATCTGGCAGGGTTTATCGCTCCAGATCCCCTTTCCTGCTCTTCAACCTATACCACCGCATGCACGATTCGGCCCTGTGAGGCCGACTAGGTACCCGTATACCCATTCGGCCTCACAGGGCCCGATTTGCGGCTGGCAAAGGGGATTTCCTTTTTCTTGCTACTGGTTTTAAGGAGGACCAATGGCAGATACCAACAAAACCACCAACACGCCGGATCTGGGTGACAAGCCCGAGCTCGGCAACGGCAAGGACGGCTCCGGCAGCTACCAGATGAGGGTGGGCTTCGGCACCATCGCCATGCTCATCTCGGCGACCGGCATGGGCCTCGTGCCGCTGTTCAGCCGCTGGGCCACGCGCACCGACATGTTCAACGGGGCGGCGGGCCTGAACGCCGGCGATTCCATCGGCGCCCTCATGGCCGTGGGACGCATGGGCATGGGCGTCCTCTTCTTCGTCGTCCTGCTTCTTGCCACGCACAAGGTGCATGTGTTCAAGAAGCTCAAGCTCACGCCGGCTATCGCGCTCGGCGGCCTCATGATCGGCATGTCGCTGGCGTGCTACGTCACGTCCACGCTGCTCACCACCGTGTCGAATGCGGTTCTGTTCATCTACATAGGCCCCGTCGTGTGCGTATTGCTCGCGCGTATCTTCCGCAAGGAGCCCATGTCTAAGCTCCAGTGGATTTGCCTGGGCGCGGTGTTCATCGGCATGCTGTTCGGCAACAACCTTATGGGCTTCGGCGACAACGGCTTCTTCGTGGACTTCAACCTCGTGCCGTCCACGCCGGAGTTCCCGCAGAAGGGCATCGGCGACGCGTTCGGCCTGGCCTCTGGCTTCTTCTATGGCGCCTCGATGTTCTTCAACGGCTACCGCAAGGACGCCGACACCACGGCGCGCGGCGTGTGGAACTTCATCTTCGCCGTCATCGGCGCCGGCTCCATCACCATCGTGCTGAACTCGCTGGGCAGCATCGACCCGAGCATGGCCAACTGGGCGCTCAACATCCACTTCACGCCGTTCAACTGGATTGGCGCCGTGCTCCTGTGGATCATCTGCGGTCCCATCGCGCTCGGCTTCCTGCTGGTTGCCGGCCGTAACCTGCCTGCCGCGGACTATGGCACCATCGCGTACTGGGAGGTGCCCGTCGCCATCTTCGTGGGCCTCGTGGTGTTCGGCGAGGCGCTCACCATCAACACCATCATCGGTGGCCTGCTCATCATCGGCGGCGGCGCTGTGCCTTCCATCCGGGGCATGATCGTCGGTCGCAAGCAGAAGCAGCAGGAGGAGATCAGCGAGAACCTGGCTGCCCGCTTGGAAAAGGCCGAGGAAGACGAGCACCTGCAGTAGGCCGAGCGAAGAAAGGAACGGTGTGTCAATATGAAGATCACGACCAATCTGACCCACATCGCCACCGAGGTCGAGTTCGAGCCTGCCCTGACGGAGGAGCAACTCAAAGAGGCGTTCGAGGCGGTCGGCCTCAAGGGCTTCCCCGCCGAGCTGGACATTGCAGAACGCACGGAAGAGCATGTGCAGATGATGGCGCTGGACTCGTTCCTCGGGTTCGCCCAGGCGTCGGGCGTGGCGGCCGTCACCTACGATGTGACGTATTTCCCGCATGCCGATGACGCCGAGGTGACCTACCAGCTCAAGCAGCTTGCACGCGAGCTGGAGATCAGCGCCGACGTTATCCGCGACGTATGCGCCGACGAGATCCGCGAGTACCTGGAGCTCGACGCCAAGCGCGATGCCAACGCCCCCGTGCACAGCATCGTGGAATGCTACGTGGGCGGCACGGCGTTCGCCTGGTACGGCATGAACGAGTACCCGCGCCTGAAGCGCGTCATCCTGCGCAAGCTGGCCCAGGGCGGTCAACGGGCCAAGCACAACTTCATCATGCGTGCGAGCAAGGCGCAGGTCGACCTGCTCGAAGATTACTGATAGCCGACTGGGCACGACAGGGGTTCTGAAAACGCGGCGGCTCGGTTCTGCCGGCCGCCGCGCCTCGGGCATCGCAGCGTCGGGGTTCTCGCTGCGATCTTCCCTTGCCGCCGCTTGCTCCAGCTGGTTTCCGCGCGTTCCGCGCCTTCTCCCAGACCCCGGTCGCGGAGCGCTGCCTGCCGGGTAAACGTTACATCTTGGTGGTAGGCCGAGTTTTGGCGTTATCATAACGGTTGCTGGAAGCGTATCTCCCCATTTTTGTCAGGAGGGCTCCACATGAAGCGAAGGCTTGCCAAGCGGTTTTGTCCCCGGCTCCACAAAGCCGCGCATTTCTTAGGGGACTATCATGAATGTTGAAAGCGGTACTGCCAACGCTGTTCCTCCCCGGTCGTTCTCGGAAGAAGAGCAGCATAAAACCCTGAAAAAGGTCACGTTCTCGTCCTTCCTCGGCAACTTTATCGAATGGTTCGATTACGCGAGTTACTCTTATCTGGCCACGGTCATCGCGCTCGTGTTCTTCCCGGGCGAGGACCGCTTCGTGGCGGTCATGAGCACGTTTGCCGTGTTCGCGCTCTCGTTCCTCGTGCGCCCCATCGGCGCTATCTTCTGGGGGAACATGGGCGACAAGAAGGGCCGCAAGTGGGCCCTGTCCATCTCCATCCTCATGATGAGCGGGGCGACGTTCCTCATCGGGTGCCTGCCCGGCTACGCCATCCTCGGCGTGGGTGCGCCGCTGCTGCTGTTGTTGCTGCGCATCGTGCAGAGCTTCTCGGCCGCCGGCGAGTACGCGGGCGCGGCCACGTTCATCGCGGAGTACGCGCCGAAGAACCACCGCGGCTTCTACTGCTCCATGGTGCCGGCATCCACGGCCACGGGCCTGCTCGTGGGCTCGCTGTTCGCCACGTTCATGTTCAACACCTGGGGCGCCACGTCGGACTTCGTCGTGGACTGGGGCTGGCGCATCCCGTTCTTGCTTGCGCTGCCGCTGGGCTACATCACGCACTATATCCGAACGCATCTTGAGGATTCTCCGGTGTACGAGGAGATGCAGGAGCATCTGAAGCAGCAGGGTTCCAGCGTGAAGCATCCTATCCGCACGCTGTTCAAGAAGCACCTGCGCGTGCTCATCATCTCGTTCGGCGCCTGCGTGCTGAACGCCGTGGGCTTCTATGCGGTGCTCACCTACCTGCCGAACTACCTCGAGACCACGCTGAACTACGATCCGAGCGCGGCATCCATCATCACCACTATCGTGCTGGTGGCCTACATCGGGTTCATCTTCGTGTCCGGCCGCATCTCCGACCGCTTCGGCCGCAAGAAGATGCTCATCATCGCCTGCGTCGGGTTCATCGTGCTCACCATCCCGGCGTTCATGCTGCTGGGTACGAAGAACTTCTGGATCATCCTGCTGGTCGAGCTGGTCATGTGCCTCATACTCACCATCAACGACGGCACGCTGTCCAGCTACCTGACCGAGACGTTCCCCACCGACGTGCGCTACTCCGGGTTCGCGTTGAGCTTCAACCTGGCCAATGCCATCTTCGGCGGCTCGGCGTCGTTCATCTCGTTCTGGTTGATCGATATGACGGGCAACGACATCGCGCCCGGGTTCTACATGGTGTTCATCGCCGCGCTGGCGCTGGTGGCCATGATCCTGTCGCACGAGCACACGGGCAAGGACTTGTCCGAGGTGTAGGCGGGGTGCGTGCGCCGCGCGCTGCGAGGCCTGCCGGGAGCCGCTCCGTTGGGGCGGCTCCTTCTTTCGGCGGCCGTCCGGGCCGCGGCGGCGGGCCGTCTCGGCACCGGCGCGTATTTCATCGTATAATGGGGCGGTTGCAACAGCGGCAGGGAGCAGGTTGGAGGGTTCTATGAGCGAATCGTCAACGCCGAAGTCATTGAAGGCTCAGATCACGCGCACGTCGCTCGTGCTCGCCGCCGCCGCGCTCCTGCGCGAGGAGGGTCCCAAGGCCGTCACGTACCGCAAGGTGGCGAAGTGGGCCGGGGCGGCGTCCTCGTCGGTGGGCTACTACTTCGACTCCGTCACCGAGCTCTTGCACGAGGCGGGCATGTACAACATCCAGCTGTGGGCGCAGCGCGCCGAGCGGGTGGCGGATTTGTGCGAGAAGCTGGAGCCCGAGGAATGCCGCGCGCGCATTACCGAGCTTCTGACGCGCGCGTGCCTGCCGGACGACTCCATCGTGCCCAAGGCGCACTACGCGCAGCTCATCGGCGCGGCTGATTCGAGCGTGGTCACGGAGGCCTACCGCAAGGGCCGCGTTCTGCTGGATGCCGCCATCGCGCGCATCCTCGAGCGGGCGGGCGTTCCCATGACGCCGCGCATCGTGGTGGCCATCGTCGATGGTGCCGCCGTGGCCTCTATCTCCGAGGGTCTGGACGTGCGCGAGACCACCGGCAAGCTGCTCGACGAGGCTATCGAGGCCTACACGAAGGCCGCTGGCTGCTAGAGGCTTTCCCGCCGGCCCTGAAAGCCTCTAGCTCGGCTTCGCCGTCGTCCGTTTGCGCATCCCGCATCCAGGGGCACCGCTGTATACGCACCTGCGCCCGGCGCCGTCGTTGCGCCCTTGCCCGGCACCGCGCCTGCATGCGCCTGCAGCCGAGCCTCCTGCACCTCCTTTCATATCCCGAACCTCACGCTTGAGCGACGGGAGGGTGAACCTTCTTCCCTCCATCGCTCTCCCTTTCCTGCGTCTGGTAGAACGGACGGACGCAAGCAAATGCGACGGCATCCATCTGCCTTTTGGGATGGCGGCGTCGCCCGTCTAGGAAAGGAGTTGGAGCATGAGCGAAACCCGTCAGCAGGCGGTCGCGCCCTCGGCCGATCCCGGTCCCGTGGGCAAGGTGAGCCGCCCGTCTTTCAAGCGGTCTTTGACGTTCTTCGGGTTCTTCGCCATCACCGCGTCCATGGTGATGACGGTGTACGAGTACCCTTCGTTCGCCTCGTCCGGGTTCCAGCTGGTGTTCTTCTTGATCATCGGCGGCATCCTGTGGTTTTTGCCCGTTGCCATGTGCGCGGCGGAAATGGCCACGGTGAAGGGATGGGAGTCCGGCGGCATCTTCTCGTGGGTTGGCAACACGCTGGGGAGGCGCTGGGGTTTCGCCGCGCTGTTCTTCCAGTGGTTCCAGATCACCGTGGGCTTCGTGACCATGGCGTTCTTCATATTGGCGGCGTTCGCCTACGTGGTGAAATGGGACGCGCTTTACAACAACCCGCTGGTCATGTTCTTCGGCGTGGCCGCCATCGTGTGGATCCTCACGCTCACGCAGCTGGGCGGCACGAAGTACACGGCGCGCATCTCGAAGGTGGGCTTCGTGGGCGGCATCATCCTGCCGGTCATCGTGCTTCTGGTGGGCCTGTTGTACTACTTCGCCACGGGCGGCGTGTCGCAGATCAACATGACGCCGGCCACGTTCGTGCCCGACTTCGGCAAGGTGGACACGCTCGTGATCTTCGCATCGTTCATCCTGGCTTACATGGGTGTGGAAGCGTCCGCCTCGCACGTGAACGAGCTGAAGAACCCTAACCGCAACTACCCCCTGGCCATGATCATCCTGGCGGTGCTCACCATCGCGCTCGATGCGCTGGGCGGCTTGGCCGTGGCCACGACGCTGCCGGCGTCGGTGCTGGACGGCAACCTGTCGTTCGGCGTGATCGAGGCGTTCCGCGCCATCTTCGTGCAGCACATCGGTCCCGGCCTCAGCTGGATCGTGTTCGCGGTGGCGCTGCTTTTGGCGCTGGGCGTGCTGGCCGAGATTTCGGCATGGATCGTGGGCCCGTCGCGCGCGCTGCTCGACACGGCGCACGACGGCATCCTGCCCCCCTCCTTCAAGAAGGTCAACAAGCACGGCGTGTCGGTGAAGACCGTGGTCATCCAGGCCTGCATCGTCACGGTGTGGGATGCGGTGCTCTGCGGCTCCATCGCGCTGTCCGGCGGGTCCAGCTCGTCGGTGGGCTACCTTACGGCCATCGGCCTGACGGTGGTCATCTACCTGGTGGGCTACGTGCTGTTCTTCCTCGGGTACTTCTATCTGATCTTCAAGAAGAAGGACCTGCCGCGTTCGTTCCAGCTGCCGGGCGGCACGCCGTTCAAGGCCATTGTGGCGGGCGCCGGCCTGTTCATGACCGTGGCGACGCTCATCATCTCGTTCTTCCCGTCGTCGAACCTCGACGCTCAGTCGAACATGGTGTACCAGGCCACGCTCGGCATCGCGTTCGTGATATCGGTGGCCATCCCGTTCGTCATCTACGCGCTGCGGCATAGGTGGGCGCCGCAGGGCCCGACCGACCGTGCAGCGGTCGGTGCCGCTGTCGGCGCGGGCGCTGGTGCGGCAGCTGGGACGCATGCTGCCGGCGCGCATGTCGGCAAGGGCGCCCCGATGGGCACGGCGGCGCGCGCGGTGCCCCTGGGCCCGAACGCCCGCAAGGCGGCGCATCCGTCCGATCCGGCCGCGGCCGATCCTAAGAAGGGCGCGGCCCCGACGACGAAGTCGAGCACGCTCGGCGACAGCGGGCCCATCAACAAGCGCACCCGGGCGTCGGAGAACCTGCGCGGCGGCAAGCCGAGCGGGGCGGGAGCGGCCGGCATGTCGGCCGGCGGCGGGCCCGGTTCCGATTTCGGCGCGACGGTCGCGCGCGGCATCTCCGCCGCGGTGGTCAGCGTGACCAGTCGTCCCTCCGGCCCCATGGCAGTCGATTCCGGCCCCACGGTCACCACGGACGACGTGCCGGCCGAGCCCCAGCCTGTCATGCGCGACGAGGTGGCGGTGCGCGAGATCGACCTCGATACGGGCGCCGGCGCCCATGAGGCGCCGCCCTCGTGCGGGGTGGCGGCGCATGCGCGCAAGAGCAACGTCAAGGATGCCGGCGAGGTGCGCGACGACTTGCTGGAGCGCGAGGCCGAGGGCGACCCGTCGCTGCGTGCGAGCGTCACCGAGGCCGTGGTGGGCGAGCGTGTCCCCCGTGCCGATCCGGACTCGCCCGACCCGCGACGAGAGACCGGCATCGACACGAACGGCCCCGACTCGAACGGCCCGGCGTCGCGCTAGGCCCCTCTCGGCAACGGGTAGACGGCCGGCGCGGCGATCCGCGCCGGCACGCCCCGCCTGCGCCGCCGGGCGCGGTGCAGGCGGGGCACCCGTTCGCCCTCTGATTCTGGTTCCAACCCTACTTACCAGGAGGTTTTCATGAAGGAACAAACGTCAACCAGCAAGATCCTCGACACGATGGACGAGGGCACCAAGTACTCCACGCCCATCTTCGGCTCCGAGGCGTCCGACGTGGCCATGCCGCGCACGCAGATGAACGACAAGCCGGTCGAGCCGCGCATCGCCTACGAGATGATCAAGGAGTACCTGTCCATCGAGGGCAACGCCACGCAGAACCTCACCACGTTCTGCCAGACCTACATGGAGCCCATGGCCACGAAGATCATGGCCGAGACCATGGAGAAGAACGCCATCGACAAGGACGAGTACCCCATGACGGCCGACCTCGAGAACCGCTGCGTCGCCATGATCGGCGACCTGTGGCACGCGAACCCCGACGAGGAGCCCATGGGCACCTCCACGGTGGGCTCGTCCGAGGCCTGCATGCTGGGCGGCTTGGGCATGCTGTTCCGCTGGAAGAAGCTCGCGAAGGACGCCGGCATCGACATCTACACCGAGCAGCGCCCGAACCTGGTGATCTCCGCAGGCTACCAGGTGTGCTGGGAGAAGTTCTGCCGCTATTGGGACATCGAGATGCGCCTCGTGCCGCTTGAGAAGGACCATCTGTCGCTGAACATGGACACGGTCATGGACTACGTGGACGACCACACCATCGGCATTACGGCCATCCTCGGCATCACCTACACCGGCAAGTTCGACGACGTGCAGAAGCTCGACGAGCTGGTGGAAGCGTACAACCAGGAGCATCCGAAGCTGCCGATCCGCATCCACGTCGACGGCGCGTCGGGCGGCATGTTCGCCCCGTTCGTGGAGCCCGACCTGGTGTGGGACTTCCAGCTGAAGAACGTGTGGTCCATCAACTGCTCCGGCCATAAGTACGGCCTCGTGTACCCCGGCATCGGCTGGGTGGTGTGGCGCAGCAAGGAAGCGCTGCCCGAGGACCTGATCTTCTGGGTGAGCTACCTGGGCGGCGAGGAGGCCACGATGGCCATCAACTTCTCGCGCAGCGCCTCGCAGATCGTGGGCCAGTACTACGTGCTCATGCGCAACGGCTTCGAGGGCTTCAAGGAGATCCAGGAGCGCACGCTCGACGTGGCGCGCTACCTGGCCGCCGAGCTCAAGGAGATGGGCATCTTCGAGATCTACGAGGATGCGTCGCACATTCCGATCGTGTGCTGGGGCCTGAAGGACGACGCCGACGTGGAGTGGTCGCTGTACGACCTGTCCGACCGCCTGCGCATGAGCGGCTGGCTGGTGCCCGCGTACCCGATGCCCGCCGATATGCAGGACACCACCGTCCAGCGCGTCGTGGCGCGCGCCGACTTCTCGATGCAGCTGTGTATCAAGCTGGTCGAGGATATGAAGAAGGAGATGGACACGCTGAACAAGGCGAAGTTCGTCACCGGCAACACCCAGGGCGTCATCCAGACCGGCTTCAACCACGGCGGCCGCTCTGCCGTCGACAAGGTCGAGAAGGTCCAGACGAAGGCGAAGACCACGCAGAAGTAAGTGCGCCGACCCCGCCCCGACCTCCCCGGTCGGGGCGCTTTTTCGGTGCTGGAGGAAAGCAGAAGGGCCTCTTATTTAGATTACGGTAATAGAATTGAAAAGAATTTCTGATATTTTACCGTAACGGGCAATCAGGCCCCCGAAATCCCCTCCGAAGGCGAGAAAACCGCCCAAAACAGCGGGAAGAGCCGCACGTTGGATGCCCAAAAGCGGGCTTCGGACAAGAATTCCCGCGATTCGGTAATATATCGATAAAAAATTCCAAATCCATTACCGTAGCCGAATATTCGATATCGTGAACGCGATCAACTTGCTTCTGATCGACACACGACGTGCGTTTTGCTCGCTGCGACTCTACCCGAAGAGCTGGTAGCCGAAGTAGCCTAGAACGGCGCCTACCGCGGCGGCTGCGAGGGTGAGGAGCACGCCTCTGAGCACGGGATGCCGCCGTGCGCGCAGGCTTTTGGCGTTGTTGCGGTCGATGGGCTCACCTTTCGAGAAGGCCACCAGCTCGCGATACGTCACCACGTCGTGCTGCTTCTTCAGGTGCTCGACCACCGTGAGCATGACCAAGCCGATGCCCCACACCAGCAGCCCGATGATGGCGGACGGCACGAGCCCCCAATCCCAGAAGGTGAACCCTCCGATGAAGAGCGCACATCCGACGACCACGACTGCGGTCCCTCCCCACGCCAGGTAGATCATCTTCCGGTAGTCTTTCTCGATTGCTTCCTTCATGGCTTCCACGTCTCCTTTGATCAGTTCGTCGACCGTTACGTCGAAGAGGACGCTAAGGAGCAGCAGGCTTTCCACGTCAGGGTAGGTCTTGTCGTTCTCCCAGCTTGAGACGGTCTGGCGCGAGACGTAGATCTTCGCGGCGAGGTCGTCTTGCGAGAGTCCGCGTTCCGTTCGGTGGCGTTTGATCTGGCTGCCGAGCTCCATGCGTTTCCCTTCGTTGATCCAAGGTTGCCATGACGCAGGGAAGTGTACCATCAAAGGGCTTTGACACGTCTCGCTTCGCGACCCTTTTCTGTGTCAAAAGTGCTTTACAATACGTTTGAACAGGTGTTATTTAGAATGACGCAGGACGTTGCCGGGAGTGCGCATGCGGGGCGGCGCCTCCAGCTGTACAGAGAGAACGCCCCCTGCGCTGAATCCGGTTCTCGTTCGCCATTTGGGACCGGATTCAGCGCAGGGGGCGCAGGGGGAAGAGGTGGCCACGCGGAGCGCGTCGCGCGCGACCACCGGTGATAGCGGAAGAGCTTAGTCCTCGCGCTCGATGGGCATGCTCATGCAGCGCGGGCCGCCACGGCCGCGGGACAGCTCGGCGGAGGGCACGATGATGAGGTCGAGGCCCTTGTCGCGCAGCACCTTGTTCGTGACGTCGTTGCGCTCGTACACCACGATCTTGCCCGGGGCGATGCACAGCGTGTTCGAGCCGTCGTTCCACTGCTCGCGCTCGGCCGCGATGCGGTCGCCGCCGCCGCAGGGGATGAGCTCCACGGGATGGCCGACGTAGGTCTCCAGGATGCTCTCCAGCGTGCCGTTCACTTCCTTGACCTTGATGCCGTCGCCTTCGGCGGTGATCTCGAACACCGTCAGCGGGCCCATGATGCCGGGGTGGATGGTGAACTTGTCCGTGTCGATCTGCGTGAACACGGTGTCGAGGTGCATGAAGGCGCGGGAGTTCGGGATGTTGAACGCCAGGATGGTCTCGATGGGGCTCGTCGGATCGCCGAAGATGTTCTTCGCGATAGCGTCGATGGCATCGGGCTCGGTGCGCTGGGAAATGCCGATGGCCAGCACCTTGTCGTTGATGTTGAGGATGTCGCCGCCCTCGATGTGGAACGTGTTGTAGCGGCTGTAGTACTCAGGCGTGCCCTTGAGCATCGGATGGTACTTGAAGATGTACTCGCCGTAGATGGTCTCGCGGTTGCGGGTCTCGGAGTACATGCGGTTGATGGACACGCCGTTGCCGATCATCGCGAACGGGTCGCGGGTGAAGTACAGGTTCGGCATGGGCTTGACGACCATCTTGGAGGACTCGGACACCAGGTCCACCAGCGAGTTGGACTTGTCGGTGTGGAGCTCGGTGAGGTTGATGCCCTCCATCGTCTTCAGCACGAGGTCCTTGGCGTCGGGGTAGTTCTCCTGCAGGTAGTCGAAGATGATCTTCTGGTAGCGATCCGTGCGGATGCCGGCCTCTTCGATCCACTGCTTGAGGAACTGCTCGCGCAGCTCGGGGTTGGCCTCGAGAACCTCGGCCATGAGGTCTTCCAGGTAAAACACTTCGACGCCGTTGTCGCGCAGAGCCTGCGCGAACGCGTCATGCTCCTCCTGGGCGACCTTCAAGAACGGGATGTCGTCGAACAGCAGCTCTTCGAGCGTGTTCGGCGTCAGGTTCAGAAGCTCTTTGCCCGGGCGGTGCAGCAGGACTTTCTTCAAGGGCTTGATCTCGCTCTTGACGTTCACTCCTGACATGTGCAACCCTCCTTCGGTTTGTCGGCCCGCGCGTCCTTTAAGCGCGCCGGCCTTTCTTCGCCAAGTGCGTCCGCGGCGCGATGCCGTGACGCGTTGGTCTCACCATGCGCCCTCCGCTGCGTGAAGGAAAGATGTAAAGCGGGTTTACCGGTGCATCGATCGGGGTGTACCCGGCCGGGAAAGACGCTAAACCTCAAATAAACCGCAGGTGGGAGCAATGCGCATCCTGCAACCATACACTGCGGCCGCGCGCGTTCGGCTCGGATGCCGCAGCCTTTTCCGAAACGATGCCGATTCGTGTATCATGGGTCATGTTGCAGACGGCCGTGCGCAAGCGAGGAAAGAGGTGCTCCTTCGTGGGATTCGTGCTCTTCCACTACACGCTCTTCGTGCTGTTGGGTTCTATCATGGCATCGGCTGCATGCCTTTCCGCCTACCTGGTATCGCGCAAGCGCGCCATGCGGTACGCCTTCGCTGGCTTCCTGTTCTACTTCTTCGACGTGGCGTGGGTGTTCCAAGACGACTTCTTCACCGGCGCCGACGCGGGGCTGGGCGCGGCGTATGCGGTGGTCATGTCGCTGGTGCTCGTGGTGACGGGCGGCGGGTTCCTCACGTCGTTCTGGCTTCTGGTATGCGATTACCTGGGCGAGGAGCGCCGTGTGTTCAAGGTGGCGCCGGCCGTGCTGTTCGTGGCGGCGAGCGTGGCCGTGCTGGCGCTGCTGCCCAAGGGCGATTTGCGCAGCTTCCTGTTCTACTTCCCGCGCGAGCTGTACCTGTTCTGGATGCTGCTGTTCGCCGGGTTCCGCTTCCTCGTGACGAAGGACGAGTCCGGGCGCAACCGCTTGCGCCGCCACCGCTTGCTCTACGTGCTGTTGTGGGTGTTGGGCCTGATGATCGTTGCGGAGGACGCCTGCGTGTTCCTGCTGCCCGACCCCGTCCTGCTCGGGCCGCGCGCCTATGCGCCCGAGCGCAACTTCGCCGAGAACGTGCTTATGCTGTGCTGCGCGTTCTTCGCCTGCCGCGATGCCTTCCGCGTGCTGTCGCTGCGCTTCGAGCGGCCTCCCATGCACGAGGGCGGCCGGCAGGAGGAGCTCATCGACGACAACCTGCTCCTGTACGGCAAGCGCTACCGCCTGTCCGAGCGCGAGTGCGAGGTGCTGCGCTACGTGCTGGTGGGCAAGGACAACCAGAACATCGCCTCCGCCATGCACCTGGCCTTGAGCACCGTGAAGGTGCACGTGCACAACATCCTGCAGAAAACGGGCCAGCCGAACCGCCAGGCCCTCGTCCAGGATTTCTGGAAGACATCGTAGAACGGCCTAGAGCGTGCCAAAAGCCCGGGGGCAATGGCACATCGGAAAATGTGCCATTGCCCCCGGGCTTTTGGCACGCTCCCCTGTCGCGCTCGCTCTACTGCTCCGCCAGCCATCTTCTCAACATGCTCACGATGTCGCTGACCAGGAAGTCGAACTGGTAGTTGCACAGCGCCTCGCCCAGGGCGGGGCCCGCGCGCGAGCGGCCTTGGCCGATCCCGCTTCGACGCCGGATTCGATAGCGATGGCGATGCGGGCGTGCGTTCGGCGCGGTGTCGCTGCCAACCGGCGACGCCGCGCCGTTCTTCCATATACGCGTGTCCTCCGTTCTGCTAAAGTAGACGAATCTGCGCGGCGCACCGCGCCGTAGGTTTCGCGCAACCGAGGCGAAACATGCAAGGGGGATCATTGGGGAGGCAAGAAGGTCGGCCCCAACGTGAGAAGGGAAAGGAGAGGGTATGAGCAGTACATTGGTACAGAAGTTCAAGAACGTGGGCCCCGGCGCGCTTGTGGCGGCCGGCTTCATCGGGCCCGGCACCGTCACCACGTGTACGGTTTCGGGTGCGAGCTACGGCTACACCATGCTGTGGGCACTGTTGTTCGCCACGGTGGCCACCATCATCTTCCAGGAGATGGCGTCGCGCGTGGGCATCGTCTCGGGCAAGGGACTGGGTGAAAACATCCGCGATCGTATTCCCAACAAGGCGCTGATGTGGATTGCGATCGTGATTGTTATCATCGCCATCTTCGTGGGCAACATCGCATACGAGACGGGCAACATCACGGGCGGCATCCTGGGCATCCAGGCGGTCCTGCCCGACGTGCCGATGATCCCCATCGTCATCGTGCTGGGTGTGCTGGCGTTCATCGCCATGTGGATCGGCTCGTACAAGGTGGTCGAGGTCATCCTCACGGCCATCGTGGTGTTCATGGGCGTGGTGTTCTTCGTCACGGCCATCGCGTCGTCGCCCGACTGGGGCGCCATCGCCACGGGCCTCTTCGTGCCGACGTTGCCCGAAGAAGGCTCGAAGGGCATCCTCACGGCCGTGGGCCTCATCGGCACCACCATCGTGCCGTATAACCTGTTCCTGCATGCGTCCGGTGCCTCCGAGCGCTTCAAGGACCCCGAGCAGGTTTCCGACGCCCGCTTTGACACCATCCTGAGCATCGGCCTGGGCGGCATCATCTCCATGGCCATCCTCATCTGCGCCGCCGCCAACATCTACGGCACCGATGCCGTGGTGGCGAACGGCAAGGACATGGCGTTGGCGCTGCAGCCGCTGCTGGGCTCGTGGGCCACGTGGATGATCGGCCTGGGGCTTCTGTGCGCCGGCTTCTCGAGCGCCATCACGGCTTCGTTCTCCGCCGCGTATGCCGTGAACGGCGTGCTGGGCTGGAAGAAGACGACGAAGGACCTGCGCTTCAAAGTGATCTGGATGATCGTGCTCCTGGCCGGCTGCATCATGGCGGTCGTGCTGGGCAAGAGCCCCACCGAGCTGATCCTGGTGGCGCAGGCGGCCAACGCCATCCTGCTGCCCATCATGGCGTTCTTCGTCATCTACTGCGCGAACGGCAAGGACCTGGGCAAGTGGCGCAACCACATCTTCGCGAACTGCGCGGGCGTGGTGATCATCGTCATCACGCTGTTCATGTGCTGGCGCAACATGTCCAGCTTCCTCACCTCGCTCCAGGCGCTCATCGGGGGCTAGGGCTAGGGCCTTCGCAACCGCAGATGCGCCCGCCGTTCGGCGGGCGCATCTGTTTATGATTCACGGTGGGTCGTGGCGGGCGCTTATGCGCCAGGCGCAGGCGACGCCTATCCTCGGCCTAGCGTGCGCCCACCGGCTTGATGGCGATGCTATCCTGCTCCAGCGCCTCGCGGATGCGGCGCACGAAGGCGAGGGCGGTAGGGGAGTCGCCGTGCACGCAGATCGTGTCGGCATGCAGGTCGATGAGCTTGCCGTTCACGGAGAGGATGGCGCCGTCGCGGATGGCGTTCTTCACCCGCTCGATAGCTTCCTCCTCGTTGCGGATGAGCGCGGCGGGGTCGTTGCGGCTCACCAGCTTGCCCTCGTCCGTATAGTTGCGGTCGGTGAAGAACTCCTCGGCGGTGACCAGGCCGATCTTTCGCCCCTCGTCCACGAGCGCGCTGTTCGCTAGGCCCACCAGCACCAGGTGATCGTCCACGTCGCGCACCGCCTGGGCGAGCGCGGCGGCAAGCTCCGGGTCCACGGCGGCATGGTTGTACAGCTGGCCGTGCGGCTTCACGTGCCGAAGCGGGACGCCGGCGGCGGCGCAGAACGCTTGCAGCGCGCCTATCTGGTACAGCATGTACGAGTAAGCCTCGTCGGGCGACAGGTTCATGTCGCGGCGGCCGAAGCCCTGCAGGTCGGGGTAGCCGGGATGCGCGCCGATGGCTATGCCGGCATCCGCTGCCATGCGTACGGTGTCGCGCATGACCATCGGGTCGCCCGCATGCTGCCCGCACGCAACGTTCGCGCTGGAAACGAGCGGGATGATCTGGTCGTCGAGCCCGAGCGTATAGCGCCCGAAGCTCTCGCCCAGGTCGCTGTTGAGGTCGATACGGTACATAAGCTGCCTTCTTTCCCACGGTGTTAGCTCCTATTGTAGAGCAAGGGTCGGCACGCTGCGAATACTTCACGCGCCTTCGGATTGCCCCCAATCTACCAGCACGCTTTCCACTTGCTGTATCAGCTGCTTTTTACCGGGTACGTGAGATACGTATCGCGAGGCGAAAACGGTGTTCTGCAATCCTCCGAGCGCGTATTCGGCTGTGACGGCGTCTTTGTCCGTGCATAAGATGATGCCGATGGGAGGATTATCGAACTCGTCGTTAATTTCGCAAGCATAGTAGTTCAGGTACATGTTGATTTGCCCGACCGCTTCCGGCATCAGCTTGGAGGTTTTCAACTCGATGAGCACGTATGCTCGGAGCAGCTTGTTGTAGAAGACCATGTCGACATGGTAGTGAGTGTTGTTGAGCGTGATCCGCTGCTGCGTGCCCACGAACATAAAGCCCTGACCCAGTTCAAGGAGGAATTTTTCAATATGGGTGACGAGTGCTCGTTCAAGCTCGCTCTCCGGGAGGGGTGCGTCGTCGGGAATTCCCAGGAATTCGAAGACGTATGGATCCTTGATGATATCGGCGGGTTGCACGACGCGGGCTTCGTCGTTCGAGGGGGAGAGCCTGCGCTGCATGCTCCAAGTGCTGCCCGATTGGATCAGCCGCTCGTACAGCGATGTCGATATCTGTCGCTTGAGCTCACGTACCGACCATCCGGCTTCGATGCATTCTCGCTCGTAGAAACGCCGCTTGTCAGGATCCGAGATGCTCAAAAGCTCGCAATAATGCGACCAACTCAATTTGCCAGACAGTGTCTGGCAAATTGGATAATCCAGATAGAGTAGGCGCATGTTCTGCAGATTCGAGCGCGAGAACCCCTTGCCGTATGTCTCGGTCAATTCTCGAGACAACCGCTTGAGCGTTGCAGCGCCGTACTCCGCGCGATCGGGGTTTTCCTGCTCGTGTTCCACTATGATGCGGCCGACATTCCAGTACGTGACCAGCATCTCATGGTTCACGTGCGCAATAGCACGCCGACGCCCCTGTTCCAACACGCGCTTGATGTCGTTGAAAACGGACTCGTAGGATGCGATTTCTTCATAAGACATGGCAAGCCTCCTCTTCGGTTCCCAAGGATGAGAAGATCTTGCTGGATCTTGCAGGCGTGGTACGGGCAACGGGGGAACGCGCTACCATCTATGGGCCGTCTGTTCGGAAGCGGCGCCTGCACTGGTTCTTTGTAGCGCATAATCTAATACACTGAAGGTTTAATTGCAAGAGCAAAAATCCCCCGCCTTCCAAAAAGAAAGGCGGGGGATTTTTGCTGCTTGGTGTCGAGGCTGATACAGCCCCGACGATTTTCCCTCGCAGAGCAGTTGTTCCGGGGTTCTATTCTTTCAGGTCGATGTTCTTCGTGTCGGTGATGAGCATGCATCCCGGGGCGTGGGTGATGGCGAACGGTGGCTTGCTGTTCATGACGATGGACTGGGGCGTGACGCCGCACGCCCAGAACACGGGCACCTCGCCGTCGCGGATCTCCACCGGGTCGCCGAACTCGGGGTGGGCCAGGTCGCGCACGCCGATGGCCGCAGGGTTGCCGATGTGGATGGGCGCGCCATGCACCTTGGGGATGGCGCCGGAGATCTGCACCGCCTTCACCACCTGGTTATACGGGATGGGGCGCATCGACATGACCATGTTGCCGGACATGCTGCCGGCGGGCGTGCACGGCACGCCGGTGAGGTACATGGGCACGTTGCAGCCCATGGTGTTGTGCCGGATCTCGATGCCGGCCTCGATGAGCTCGCTCTCGAACGAGAACGAGCAGCCGATGACGAACGACACCAGGTCGTCGCGCCAGTAGTCCTCGACGTTCTCCACCTCGGCTGTCAGCTGGCCGTGCTCGTAGATGCGATAGCGCGGGAAGTCGGTGGCGATGTCACAGTCGGTGGCGCAGATGGTGGCCTCGCGCGCGCCCGTCTCGGTGACCTCGAGCAGCGGGCAAGGCTTGGGGTTGCGCTGCGCGAACAGCAGGAAGTCGTAGGCCTGCTCGCGCGGCAGCACGATGAGGTTCGCCTGCGCATAGCCGGGGCACAGGCCGCTCGTCGGCGCCGTGAACGCGCCCGAGCGGATCAGCCGACGCGCCTCCACCGGCGACGCGGCAAGCATCTGGGCCCAAACCTCGTCGGCAACGCCCTCGGGCTTGGCAGGTTCCGGAGCATTCAACATGGCAGAACTCCCTTCTCGATAACTGCCCCCATTATCGCACGCCGCGCAGGCGATGAGGAGTGCTGGACGAAATCGGAGGCTATGGCAAGATCTGCTGCATCTGAAGCAGCAAAAATACCGCTCCGAACATCATAACCCCAGATCGCGCTCTGCTGCGCTCCTTCGCATCATGCCATAGCGCAAGATCTCTTCCATGACATGGAAAGTCATATATAAAAGCCGGTGCCGCACGGGCCCCGGCAGCCCCGTACCCTACACCTCGCCCTTCATGAAGCGGTCGATGAAGCTGGTGTCCGCCGCGCCGGCGGCGAACGTCTCGTTCTCCATGATGGCGTACTGGAAGTCCAGGTTCGTCTTCACGCCCACCACCACCATCTCCTCCAGCGCGGTGCGCATCTTGGCGATGGCCTCGGTGCGGTCGCGGCCGTGCACGATGATCTTGGCTATCATGGAATCGTAGTAGGGCGAGATCTCGTAGCCGTCGAAGGCAGCCGTGTCCACGCGCACGCCGTTGCCGCCGGGCAGGTGCATCTGGGAGATGGTGCCGGGCGACGGCAGGAAGCCGCGCTCGGGCTGCTCGGCGTTCACGCGGCACTCGATGGCGTGGCCGCGATACGTGATGTCGTCCTGCGTGAACGTGAGCGGGTCGCCCGCCGCCACGCGGATCATCTCCTGCACGATGTCGGTGCCCGTGACCATCTCGGTCACGGAATGCTCCACCTGCACGCGCGTGTTCATTTCCATGAAGTAGTAGTTCATCTGGTCGTCCAGCAGGAACTCTATCGTGCCGGCCGACGTGTAGCCCACGGCCTGCGCCGCGCGCACGGCAGCGTCCAGCATCTCGGCGCGCACCTCCGCGGACAGCGCGGGGGAGGGGCTCTCCTCGATCATCTTCTGGTGGTTGCGCTGCACGGAGCAGTCGCGCTCGCCCAGTGCCACCACGGTGCCGTACGTGTCGGCGATGACCTGCACCTCCACGTGGCGCGGGTTCAGCACGCAGCGCTCCAGGTACATGGTGTTGTCGCCGAACGCGCCCACGCTCTCGCGCTGCGCGATGGAGAACTGCTCGCAGAAGTCGTCCTCGGACAGGCTCACGCGCATGCCCTTGCCGCCGCCGCCCGACGACGCCTTGATCATGATGGGCCAGCCCACGGCACGCGCCTTCGCAAGCGCCTCCTCTGGCGCATGCACCGGCTCCTTCGTGCCGGGCACCACGGGCACGCCGGCCTCCATCATGGTCTTGCGGGCCTGGCTCTTGTTACCCATGCGGTCGATGACCTCGGGCGCGGGGCCTATGAACACGATGTCGTTCTCGCGGCACAGCTTCGCGAACGTGGAGTTCTCGGACAAGAAGCCGTAGCCCGGATGGATGGCTTGCGCGCCGGTGCCCTTCGCGGCGGACAGGATGGCGGCGATGTTCAGGTACGAGTCGCGCGCCGCGGGCGGCCCGATGCACACGCTCTCGTCGGCCAGGTACACGTGCAGCGCATGCTTGTCGGCCGTGGAGTACACGGCCACGGTCTTGATGTTCATGGCGCGGCACGCGCGGATGATGCGCACGGCTATCTCGCCGCGGTTCGCTATGAGGATCTTCTCGAACATGGCAGCCCTCGCGCCCTAGCGCGCTTCTGCGGTGGCGATGCGGAACAGCGGCTGGTCGTACTCCACCTGCGTCCCGTTGGCGGCCAGCACTTCCACCACCACGCCGGGGGCGGGCGCCGTTATCTCGTTCATCATCTTCATGGCCTCCACAATGGCCATGGTCTGGCCGGAGAGCACCTCTTGGCCCACCTTGACGAACGGGTCCTCGTCGGGGCTGGGCGACAGGTAGAACATGCCCACCATGGGACTGCGCACCAGCAGCGAGTCCTTGTCCACGTCCTCGAGCGCCGCGGCCTCGTGGCTCTCGGTCTTGCCGGCCAGAAGCGCGCTCACGCGGTCGGCCATGAGCGGCAGGGCCGACGACGGCAGCGGTCCGTGGCTGCGCTCCAGCTCGATCTTCGTCTCGCCGTCGTCCACGCGCAGGGCCGTGAGCTCGGCCTTGTCCATGATGGCGATGAGTTCTTCGATGGCTTTCGTGTCCATGGCGCTTCTCCTTGCACTTCTCTAGGCGGTGCGGCCGTTGCCGCGGCTCGCATTCTGCGGGGCGTCGTTGGCGCCCGCCTTCTCGTCGGGGGTTTCGTCGTACTGCAGCGCGTTGCGGCTCCCCACCCGCTCGGCGCGGTTCGCGCGGTCGATCCACAGCGTGTCGGCCTGCGTCTTCGCCGCCTGGCGCTCCAAGATGGGCGTGAGGCGGCGGGCCGTGCGGCGGGGCGAGATGCCGTCGGCGCTGGGTCGGCGCACTTTCAGCGCCAGCATCTCGAACTGGCGCGCTTCGGCGCGCAGCAATTCCTGGGCCTGCTGGACCGTCACGGGCTCGAAGCGCACGCGGCTGCCCGGCGGGCGCTGCACGAGCTTGGGGATGTCCACGGTGGCGATGGTGCCGATCTTCGCGTAGCCGCCCGTGGTCTGGCGGTCGGCCAGCATGATGATGGGCCGCCCGTGCGAGGGCACCTGCACGGCGCCGAACGCGATGCCGTCCGATATGATGTCCGACCCGTGCCTCGTCTCGATCTCCGGGCCGTCCAGGCGGTATCCCATGCGGTCGCACTTCGCGGTGGTGGTGTAGGTTTGGCCGTAGAAGGTCTCGATGCCCTGGTCGGTGAACAGGTCTTCCTGCGGCCCGGGCACCACGCGCACGAGCACCTCGTCATTTGCGAAGCCGTAGAAGGCGTCATCGTTGCCCGCATCGAGGCGGTGCGAGCCTAAATTCGGCAGGAAGTCCACGCCCTTGGTGACGAACGGGAGGTAGTCGCCCGTCATGAGCGTGCGCCCCTTCCAGCCGCCGAACTCGCACTTCAGGTTCGTGGAGCGGCTGCCCATGATCTCGGGTATGCGCACGCTGCCGCCCGCGATGGCCAGGTAGCCGTAGCAGCCCGTCTTCGCGGCGCCGAAGCGCAGGATGGAGCCTCGCTTCACCATGAGGGCCGTGTAGCGCGGGGCGGGCTCCCCGTCGATGGTGGCGCCGAAGTCGGCGCCCGTGATGGCGATGATCGTCTTGGTGGTGAAGCGCAAAAGGGGGCCGGCCAGCGCGAACTCCAGCACGGGGGTGTTCGGGTCGTTCTCTACCAGCAAGTTGGCAATGACGTAGGCGCGGCGGTCCATAACGCCGTTCGTGGAGAAGCCGCTGCCCTGGTAGCCGAAGCGGCCGTTGTCTTGGATCGACGTGTACACGCCGGGTTTTCTGACGACGAGGCCCATGCTATTCGTCCTCCACGAAGATCTGGTACTCGTAGGTGTTGGCGGCGAGCTGCTGTTCGATGGCGGCGTACTCGTCGGCTGTGATGGGCACGAAACGCAGGTACTCGCCGGCCGCGTACAGAATGGGCTCGGTGCGGTCCGGGTCGTAAGGGCGCAGCGGCGTGCGGCCGATTATCTGCCAGCCGCCGGGCGAGGCCAGCGGGTAGATGCCCGTCTGCGCGCCCCCGATGCCCACGCTGCCGGGCTCGATGCGCGTGCGCGGCGTGGCGAGGCGCGGCGTGTGCAGGCGCTCGTCGAGGCCGCCCAGGTACGCGAACCCGGGCAGGAATCCCAGCATGTCTATGAGGTAATCGTGCGCGGTGTGGATGTTCACGACCTCCTGCGGGGTGAGCCCGGCATGCGCGGCCACGTTGGCCAGGTCGGGACCGTACTCGCCGCCGTAGCACACGGGTATCTGCACGATCTTGCGCACGGAGAGGTCGGCCTCGCCCACGTCGCGCAGCTTCCCGCGCAGGTGCGCGGACAGCTCGTCGAACGTGACCACCAGGGGGTTGTAGTACACCATGAGCGAGCAGAACGTGGGCACGAGCTCGGTGATGCCCTCGATGGGGTCGGCAGTGAGGTTCTCCGCGGCCAGGCGGATCATCGCGCTCGTCTCCGGGGAGATCGCGTGTGCGAACTCCAGGTTGAGCGCCGAATCGCCGGCGATGGTGATGCTGAATCCCGCCATGTGGTTCCGTTTCTCGTCCGTTGGGCCGCTGCTGCGCGATTGCAGGGGTTCGGCCGCATCGCCGCACGACCGCAGGGGCCCGGTACCGGCATCGCCCACCGGTACGCATCGATGGCTCTGCCCATCAATGCTACACTTATCTATCGGTTATCTCGATAGGATTGTAGCATATATGGAAAAAGCACTGTTTCTTGCGGCGTTCTTCTTTGCCTACACCGTGCAGGCGGTCACGGGTTTTGCCGGCAACATATTCGCCATGCCCGTGGGCACCACGCTCTTGGGGTTGAGCCCCACGGTGTCTATCTTGAACGCGATGGGCTTCTTCGCATGCGGCCTCTTGGCCGTGCTGAACATCAAGCACGTGAACTGGCGCGAGTTCGGCAAGATCATCGCCGTCATGATCGTGTTCATGGTGGTGGGCATCTGGCTGGATACGCTCATGCCGCTGCATGTGCTGCTTAAGATATACGGCGCCGTGATCGTGTTCATCGGCGCGAAGAACCTCATCTTCACCCGCCAGAAGTTCCTGCCGGAGTGGGCGCTGTGGATCATCCTGGCGCTGGCGGGCCTCATCCAAGGCATGTTCGTGTCGGGCGGCGCGCTGCTGGTGATCTACGCTGTGCAGAAGTTGCGCGACCAGCAGGAGTTCCGCATCACGCTCTCTCTCATCTGGACGGTGCTGAACTTCATCTACGCGTGCATCGCGTTCCAGCAAGGGCACTTCACGGGCGACGTCGTGCAGATCATCGTCATGTGCATCCCGTTGGCCATCGTGGCCACCGTGCTGGGCAACAAGCTGCAGAAGAAGATCAGCCGCGAGAAGTTCCTGAAGCTCACGTACGTGCTGCTGCTGTTCATCGGCGTGGTGCTGCTGGTGACGTCATAGGCCCGCCACGGTTCTGGCCGACGGGTGCCCTTTCGGGCGGACGGGGGCTCGGTTTCGTTTTGCTTGGAGCATGAATCATCTTTCGCTATATTATTCATGAATAATATAGCTATGCGTATTCATCTCGGATAACTATTGTTCTTTGAACATTATATGAATAATAGATCGCATGAGGGGAACAAGACTATAGTGTCAACGTCAATTACAGAGAGAGACGATGAACCGAAAGAAGGAACCCCTCATGACCGAAGCAACCAAGACCCTGGCGCAACTGAAGAAGGCCAGCAAGCTCACGCGCCTCGCGTTCCACAAGAACGGCCCGAAAAGCTACAAGCGCGGCCAGGGCGCCCTGCTGAACGCCCTGCTGGCGGACGACGGCACCACGCAGCGCGAGTTGGTGAAGACCATGGGTATGGACCGCGGCGACCTCAAGGGCATCGTGAAGAAGGCCGAGCGCAACGGCTACGTGACCATCGAGGACTGCGACGCGAAGCACACCTATGCCGTGAAGCTGACCGACGAGGGCCGCAAGGTGGCCGAGAAGCGCGTGGCCGCCAACGACAAGACGGCCGAGGATATCCTCGACTGCCTGTCCGCCGACGAGGTGGCCCAGCTGAACGCCCTTACCGAGAAGCTCATCCTGTCTTGCAAGGACAAGGGCATCAACGGCAAGAAGAAGGGCCGCAAAGCCCACAGCTGCCACTGCTGCTAGCGCTCGAGGGAAGGGCCCGGTGCGTGGAGCATCGGGCCCTTCCTGCGCTGCATGCCGTCCCGTGCATCGCGATCGTCTGTTGCTGCCGCAGGCGCCCTACTTGCAGTACGCGCCGCGGGATCCGGACGGCAGCTGGGCTTCCGGGCAGGGCCGATGCGTTGGTTCGGCATCTCCTCCTGCTCGCATTCCGCTGCTGCGACTGCAACCGCGCGCTTATCGATTCCGTTGCCGAAACGGCGTGCGCTGGGGGTTCACGGACGGGGATCGGAACCGGTACAATAGGGGCAAGGCGAGGCAAGGAGCATCCATGGCGCAGTACCAACGCATCTTCGCAGCACTCGACGGCGCATCCACGCAGAAGGCGGTGGCCCAGCGGGCTGTGGCGCTCGCGGCCGACAACGGGGCACGGCTCCTGTTCGGCCACGTGGTAGACTCGGTTCCCAACGAGGCGAACGGGGCCGACTATGAAGCCCTGTGCGCGGAAGGCGTCATGCGCATCGAGGACGAGCTCGCCGACGAGCTTCGCGCGGTGCGCGAGAACCCCGCCATCCCGTCCGTCGACGTGCAGGTGCGCGCGGGGCGCGTGGCCGAAACGCTGGCCGAGCAGCTTATCGAGCCCTTCGCGCCCGATTTGGTAGTGTGCGGCGAGCGCGGGCTCTCCAACATCAAGTACGTGTTCGTGGGCAGCGTGTCCACCTACCTCATCCGCAACCTGCGCTGCGACGTGCTGGTGGTGAAGCAGGCCTGAGCCTTATCCGATGCGGATCGGCCCCGGCTCCCTACCTTGTTTTCCATCTTTGCTTTAATGGTTGCACTTGCTGGTTTCGCTCGGTGAAAAGGCGTAAAATGGCACGTTGATTTAGCGGTGCCCGCGGATGTGGCGTCGGAGCGTTCGATGGGCGGAGGCAGAGAGAAGCTCGCGATGACGCACGTTCCCGATCGTCCGGCCCCTTCGTCGCTCGTGAGCGAGGGCGACAGCGTTCTTGTGGACACGCTTCGCCTGAGCGTGAGCAAGCACAAGGTTGACGAGCACTTCACGCTCGTGTGGGCCAACCGCTACTACTACGACTTCATCGGCTATCCCAAAGACGAGTACGAGGCGCTGTTCCACAATCGGCCCGATCTCTACTTCGCGGACAATCCCGAGGACTTTGCCGTCATTGCCGAGCATGTGACGGAGGCTTTCGAGAAGAACACGGGTGGATACGAGTGCATCGCCGGGCTGAACGTGAAGGGCGGCCATAAATGGGTGAAATTCGCCTCGACGTTCCTCGACGAGTACGTGGACGGCTACCAGCTGTCCTACACCACCATGACCGACGTGACCGACCTGGTGGAGGCGCGGCAACATCTGGAGGAAGCGAACGAGGAGCTGGAACGGCTCGCGTTCGTTGACCCCGTGACGGAGGGCTTCAACCAAACGCGGTTCGACCTGACCGCCCGCCATGCCATCGACCGGGCCGAGCCGGGGGCCTACGCCCTGGTGGCGCTGGATCTGAAGAAGTTCAAGCTGCTCAACGAGATACAGGGCACGGAAAGCGGCGACATGGTGCTGCGCTATGTGTACGATTGCCTGCGCGCGCATCTCGACGGGGACGAATGTGTGGGCCGCATCAACGCCGACGCCTTCAACGTGCTCATGCGCAACGAGGACCAGCAGGCCATGTACGAGCGCATCGACGGCATGGTCCAGGACGTCAACCGCTTCAACGTGGATGCGGAGCGGCCGTACTTCCTCTCGTTCACGGTGGGCGTGTACCCCATCGACGACACGAGCCTGCCCATGACGCTTGTGCGCGACCGGGCGAACGTCGCGCGCGGCTCCAGCAAGGAAGCGTCGAATGCGCGCCATTTCACCTGCGTGTTCTACAGCGATGTCGACCGCCAGAATTTGCTGTCCGAGCAGGACATGGAGAACCGCATGCACGGCGCGCTCGAGCGGGGCGAGTTCGTGGCATACTTCCAGCCCAAGCAACGCCTGGCCGACGGCTCCATCGGGGGTGCCGAGGCGCTCGTGAGGTGGATCGACCCGGCGCGCGGTCTCGTGCCGCCCGACGACTTCGTGCCGTACTTCGAGCGCAACGGCTTTATCATCAACGTTGACCTGTGCGTGTTCGAGCAGGTGTGCGCCCTGTTGGCCTCGTGGATCGAGCAGGGGCGGCAGCCGGTGCCCATCTCGGTGAACATGTCGCGCGCGCACCTGCGCGAGCAGGATTTTCTCACCCCCTACGAGCAGATCCGCGCACGCTACGGCGTGCCGGCATCGCTCATCGAGTTCGAACTGACCGAGACGCTGGTGTTCGGCGATCCCGAGACGTTCATGGGCGTGATCGACCTGCTGCACGCGCGCGGCTACCGCTGCTCGCTCGACGACTTCGGCAGCGGGTATTCGTCGCTCAATGTGCTGAAGGACGTGGACATAGACACGATGAAGCTCGACCGCGCGTTCTTCTCGGCCGGCGACGATGCTGGCCAGCGCGAATGGGACGTGGTGGAGTCCGTGGTGGACCTGGCGAAGAAGCTGGATTTGGGCACGGTGGCCGAAGGCGTCGAGGAGCCCGGCCAGGCGGCCCGCCTGCGCGCCATCAACTGCGACATGCTGCAGGGCTACGTGTTCTCACGTCCCGTACCGGTGGCCGAGTTCGAGCAGATGCTGTTCGGCGCGTAAGCGGGTGTGCAGCGCCCGACGCGCTGGCATGCTGTTCGTCGGGCAGCCGCCGCTGGATTCCCGCTGTGCGCGGCAGGCGGACGCGTGCTAAGCGCGCGCGGCGGCCGCCTTGCGGTTGACGACGCGCTTGAACATGATCACGAGCAGCACCAGCCCCACGCCCACCATGATATGGCCGATGCCCGCAATCCCGGACAGGGCCGCGTCGGGCAGCGACAGGACCGTGCCCGTCACCTGCGCCACCCCGCGCACGAGCATCATGCCAGCCGTGATGACCAGCCCGATGTTGTATACGAGGTAGAACGGCTTGAACAGCCGGTCGCCGGTGAAGTCGCTGGCGAGGGCGAACAGCGTGGCGATAAGGAACACGAGGAAGCCGAGCGCCAGCAGGTGCGGATGCATGAACCCGAGCGCGGTCTGCCCGGCGAAGCCGGAGAGCTTCGTGAACTCGCGGAAGAACACGCCGGCGGCCGCACCGGCAATGAGGTAGACGAGGGCCGTGTTGATGAGGCGCTTCATATGATTCCTTTCAAATAGCAATAAATGAACGTTGTTCATTATGAGAGTTCGTCCAGGGGGATGCAAGGCTTTCGGGCAAACTGTTCCGAAGTTGCGATTCGGCAACCGGGTAGCCCGCCGACCGTGCGACCGTGCAATCAGGTGAAAGTGCGACCAATCGCCGGGCGCATTGCACGACCGGGCATTCAGGGCGAGGGCCCGGCCGGGCAGGCACGCCCCCGGCCGGGCGGTACACGCGCCGCTGGTCTTGCGCGCCGTTCGTTGTGCTACCCTGTTCATCATCTAAAGCAGGCGGGAAGACGAGGACGTGGTGCACATGGTGAACGAGAGAATGTACGGGCTGGGAGCGGAGCCGAGCGCGATTCGCGAGCTGTTCGCGTACGGCATGGCGCGCAAGGCGGAGATCGGCGCCGACAGCGTGTTCGACTTCAGCATCGGGAACCCTAGCGTGCCCGCGCCCGACGCCGTGAAGCAGGCGGTGCTCGAGCTCATGGAGGAGGAGCCGAGCGCGCTGCACGGCTACTCGCCGGCGGCTGGCGACCCGCGCGTGCGGGCCGCGGTGGCCGACCATATCCGCCGCCGCTTCGACGTGCCGGCCTCGCCCGACCAGGTGTACCTGACGGCGGGTGCCGCGGCGGGCCTGGCCATCTCCATCTGCGCCGTCACGGAGCCGGGCGACGAGGTGGTCGTCATCGCGCCGTTCTTCCCCGAGTACCAGGTGTGGATAGAGACCGCCGGCTGCACGCGCGTGGAGGTGCCGGCGCACGTGCCCGACTTCCAGCTTGACATCGATGCGCTGGACGCGGCCATCGGACCCGCAACGGCCGCCGTCATCATCAACTCGCCGAACAACCCGGTGGGCGCCGTGTACACGCGCGAGAACCTGGAGGCCCTCGCCGCGCTGCTGGCGCGCAAGGAGGCCGAGCTGGGACGCAAGATCTACGTCATCAGCGACGAGCCGTACCGCGAGATCACCTACGGCGCCGAGGTTCCCTACGTGCCGTGCGTGTGGCCGCGCACCATCGTATGCTACTCGTACTCGAAGTCGTTCTCGTTGCCGGGCGAGCGTATCGGCTATATCTACGTGTCCGACCTCATGGACGATGCGGCCGAGGTGTCCACGGCCGTGGCAGGCGCGGGACGCGCGCTCGGGTTCATATGCGCGCCGGTGCTGTTCCAGCGCGTGATTGCCGCCTGTATCGACGAGCCGAGCGACGTGGCGTCCTACGCCGAGAACCGCCGCCTGCTTACCGAGGGCCTGGGCGCGCTGGGCTACGAGTTCGTGGAGCCCGACGGCGCGTTCTACCTGTGGGTGCGCGCGCTTGAGGACGACGCCCAGGCGTTCAGCGACCGCGCGAAGGCCCATGAGCTCCTGCTGGTGCCCTCCGACAGCTTCGGCGTGCCCGGCTGGGTGCGCGTGAGCTACTGCGTTTCGCGCGCCACCATCGAGCGCTCGATGCCCGCGTTCAAGGCGCTCATGGAGGAGTACCGGGGGTAGGGGCTCCCAACTTCGCGCGCAACGAAGCGACGGCGGCCGGAGGGCCGCCGTCGCTTCGTTGCGGGGTATGCCGCCACGGCATAGAGCGTTCGGCAAAACCGCATTTCCCCTATGCGCTGGTCAGAACCTACACTGCGAGCAACGTCAAGTAGGCGGCGATCGACAGGAGGAGAACATGCTGACGGTATCGGAGCACGTGTACGACGAGGCGACGGGCATCGACCACTACGTATTCGAGCCTGGGGCCATGAAGGCGCAGGTAAAGGTGACTGAAACGAACGGCGAGCCCCAGGTGCTCCTCGGTGTGGAGGGCATGGCCGTCCAGCAAAGCGTTTCGGAGCCCACGTGGACGGTTTGCATGAACAAGGAGATTGTCGAGCGGGCGCTTGCCGATTATCGCGAACGCCGGATGTGAGAATCTGGCTGTTGGATCTTTAGAGCAAGGGGCGCGCCGTTATCGCAACGGCGCGCCCCTTGTCATAGTGCTCGGCTTTCGCCATTCGCGCGGAGCGCTTCCTGGGCCGTGTAATAGTCGGATGCTCCCTGTGGCTTGCCGATAGCCCCGCGCCTCATGTTGTGCAAATAGGGTTCATGGCACGAAGGGCACGCGGCTGCGCCTGGCTTGACGGGTTCGCCGCATGAGGAGCAGGTGAGCTCAAGTTTGAGGGAGAATATCCCGCATTTGTTGCAGTGGTTGCACGGGTAGCAGGGCATGGCAATTCCTAACAGTGTTCGCGCTCGGCAAGGTCGGCTTCCATGAAGTCGATGAAGCGATCGAGCGCCGGGTTGAGGTTCCCTATGTGGTACAGGGCCGAAAGGGGAAACGAGGTCGCCTCGCCGGTGAGCTCGATCACGCGGCATGACGAGGGGAGCCCCGCTTCGATGCGCTTCACGAAGTTGACCCCGGCGATGAGCACGTCGTTGCCGATGGTCGACGAGAGCGTGAGAAGATCGGTCAGGCGCATGGAGTACCTTCGCCGTGTTTTCGGTGCGAACCCGTTGAGCAGGCAGGCCCGCTCGATAAACCGCCATGCCTCGCTGACGTGCGCGCCCTCTATCCTGACCAGCGTCTCGTGGCGAAGATCCTCGATGTCGATGGATGCGCGGTTTGCGAAGGGGTGGCCGGCGTCGACGATGGCGGCCCATGGGCAACGGCCCACGATCACGGCCCCCACGGTGTCGTCATCGAGCTCGCTGGGTTCGAAGTAATCGAAGGCGACGTCGATGGAGCCGGCCTTGACGAAGTCGATGGGCCGTTTATGGTGGCAGCTTCGAACCTGGATGAAGCCGGTGCCGTACTCGCTTTCCGCAGAGGTGATGAAGCGTCCGAGCAGGGCCATCACGACCGTCTCGTCGGTGAGTCCCGTCACGGAAAGGCGTGCCGGCGCCTCGCTCTTTATGCGGCGTGCCTCCTCGTAGAACATGCTCTGCGCATCGAGGATCTTGTATGCAAAGGGGAGCAGCGCATTGCCGGCCTCGGTGAGGCGCATGGCAGATCCCGTCCGCTCGAACAGCGACAAGCGCAGTTCCTTCTCGAACGAGATGATGTGCTTGCTCAGCGTTGGCTGGGACATGTTGAGCATGCGGGCTGTTTCCGTGATGTTCAGCCTCTTGGCCAGCTCGACGAACTCGTTGAAGGCGCTGATATCCAAAGCCGACTCGCCCCCTGTTATAACCACCGAGGTCAACGATGTGTTTTTCGATCTATGAGATTCCCTTTTCCACCTCTCGCTCGAACCAACATACCACATTCGCCCGGCATGGTTCGAATTCCCGGGTGGCATGGGCGGCAGGCATAAAAAGAATCCATCGCGGAGCTTTTTATCATTATTTCCATGCGGCATGCCCTTCCTATAATGCGCCCCATCCGATGCCGGACCGAACGGGGAAGCGGGCCGAATTCGGCAGAACAGCCGAGAGGAAGGGGAATTCTATGAGTTCCGCACAGGTTAAAGAGGGGTTCAACAAGGCGATCATTCCCATCATGGCGATCTTCGCGCTCGGCGCCTCCCAAGGAGGCGTCAACGCTGGCCTGGCCACCATGGGGGCGGCGTTCCCGGAGGCGGGGCCGAACATCGGCTACGTGATCAGCATGGTGGCGCTCGGCATGATTCCGTCGGGCATCATCTCGGGCGCGGTCACGGGCCTGTTCATCAAGTACCGCACCTCCATCATAGCCGCCATCGTCCTGTACATCGTTTCAGGATGCTGGCCGTTCTTCATGGGGAGCGGCGAGTCGTTCGGCATGCTGCTGGCATCGCGCTTCGTGTTCGGCTTCGCGGTAGGGTGGTCGTACCCGCTCGCCCAGGCGCTCACGTTCAAGACGTTCGACAACGAGAACAAGCGCGCGAGCATCCTCGGCGCCGGCATGGCGTTCTTCAATCTTGGCAGCCTGATCATGGAGCTTGCCGGCGGGTACCTTGCGCTTGTGAGCTGGCAGGCGTGCTTCCTGGTCTACCTGATCGGCATCATCCCGCTCGTCATCGTCATCTTCATGCTGAAAGAGCCCGAGCGTGATTCCGAGCAGGCGGCCGAGCTCGCTGCCGAGACGGGCGGCGAGGTGAAGACGAAGATACCGCCCATCGCCTTTTTGTACATGCTCATGCTCACGCTTATCGTTGCGTTCGCCATGCCCACGATCCTGTACTGCTCGTTCGTGCTGCCCGACTCGGCCATCTCCGGTTGGGTGCTCTCGGCCATGACGCTTGTGGGCGCCGTCACGGGCTTCACGCTGGGGCCGGTGTACAAGAAGCTCAAGAAGTGGACGCTGCCGGTAGCGGGGCTGTTCCTGGGCGTGCTGTACGTCGTCTGCGCCCTCAACGCGCAGCCGGGCAGCTTCAACCTCGTGGTGTACATCGCGACGTTCCTCGTGGGGCATTGGGGCTTCGCCATCGTGATCCCCGCCACGGGCAACATGATCACGAACCTGGTGCCCATTGGCGCAGCCACGCGCGCCATGGGGTTCAACACGGCGTTCCATCAGGCCGGCTGCTTCCTTGCGACCCCGGTGGCAACGCTGGTCATGGGATTGCTGGGCGCGCAGGCGGTCACCGACCTGCTGCTTCCCTGCAGCATCGTCATCGTGGTGCTGGGCGTGCTCCAGTTCGTGCTGGCGGGCTTCACCGATATGTCCGAATACGATGACGGCTACGGCAAGGTCGAGCTGCATCACGACGCCTAAGCGAGACGGCGCGCCAAGCGCACGGCATTCCAGGAGGATTGCCCGCTTCCCCTGTTCGGTTCGCACATCGAAGCAACAAAGAGAGGAGACATCCATGTCGAACGATTACTACGAAAGCCACCGAGGCGAATGGCAGTGGCAGGACGGCGAGTACACCGTCACGCGCACGACCGCCTGGTCGGGGCCCGGTTGCCACGACGGCTGCGGCGTGCTGTACTACACGAAGGACGGCAAGCTGGAGAAGGTGGAGGGCGACCCCGATAACCCGTTCAACCAGGGCGCGCTGTGCATGCGCTGCCTGGAGATGCCCGAGTTCGTGAACAACCCCACGCGCCTCGGCCACCCCATGAAGCGTGCCGGCGAGCGGGGCGAGAACAGATGGGAGCGCGTGTCCTGGGAGGAGGCGCTCGACCTCATCGAGGAAAAGGTACGCGCCATCTGGAAGGACTACGGCCCCGAGTCCATCGTCTGCCATATCGGCACCGGGCGCAACAACTGCGACCAGATACCGTACCTGTGCTACGCGGCGTTCGGATCGCCGAACTTCTCCATGGGCTATCTGGCCGGCGACTCCTGCTTCTGCCCGCGCTCCGCGTCGATGGCGTCGCAGAACGGCGACTTCATGATCGCCGACTGCTCGCAGCAGTTCGAGAAGCGCTACGACGAGAGCACGGGCTGGCGCTGCCCCGAAGTCATCGTGAACTGGGGCTGCAACGCGGTCGTCTCGAACTCCGACAACTTCTTCGGCGGCTGGATCGTGGACTGCATGCAGCGCGGCTCCAAGATGATCACCATCGACCCGTCGCTCACCTGGCTGGCCTCCCGCTCGGCGTACTGGCTGCGCGTGCGCCCGGGCACCGACGCGGCTTTGGCCATGGCCATGCTCAACGTCATCATCTCCGAGGACCTCTACGACCACGATTTCGTGGCCAAGTGGTGCTACGGCTTCGACGAGCTTGCCGAGCGCGTGCGCGACTGGACGCCCGAGCGGGCTGCGGAGGTTTGCTGGGTCGAGGCCGAGGACATCGTGGGCGCCGCCCGCCTGTACGCCCAGGCCGACCCCGCCGCCATCCAGTGGGGGCTCAAGCTCGACCAGACCACCAACGCCACCGCCACCGCGTGCGCCGTCAACTCGCTGTGGGCCATCACGGGCAACGTGGACAATCCCGGCGGCAACATCATCATCCGCAACGCCTTCGACCAGAACCTCTCGTACGGCTACGGGTACCACCTGCTGCCGCCCGAGGTGCAGGCGAAGCGCCTGGGGGCCGAGTTCCCGCTGATGAGCCGTGCGGGCTACAGCTCCTCCGCCCATGCGGACTCCGTGCTGAAGGCCATCGAGACTGGCGAGCCGTATCCTATCCGCATGGTGTGGATGACGTCCACGAACCCCATCGCCAACATGGGCGCCGACGCGCCGCGCCTGTTCCGCGCCTTGAAGAGCGTCGATTTCGTGGTGGTGAACGACCTGTTCATGACGCCAACCGCCATCGCCTTCGCCGATCTGGTGCTGCCGGCCGCCATGTCTCCCGAACGCAACTCGCAGCGCTGCTGGTGGGTTCCGAACCGCACGCTCACCAAGGTCACCCAGTACGAGGAGTGCGTCTCGGACGACGACCTGGTCACCATGGTGGGCAAGCGCCTGCACCCCGAGAACTTCCCCTGGGACGACAACGTGGGATGGATCAACCACATCTTCGAGCACGAGACGAACGACGAGCTGCCCTACAAGAGCTTCGAGGAGGCGCAGAAGGTCGTGTGGTCCTACCCGGCGTTCACCTACCTCAAGCACGAGAAGGGCCTGCTGCGCCCCGACGGGCAGCCCGGGTTCAACACGCCGTCCGGTCGCATCGAGCTGTACAACACGAACCTCATGCTGTGGGGCTACGACCCGCTGCCCGACTTCAAGGAGCCCAGCTGCTCCCCGGTGAGCAGCCCCGAGCTCGCCGAGAAGTACCCGCTCGTCCTGACCACCGGCGCGCGGTCCTTCGAGTTCTTCCATTCCGAGCATCGCCAGGAGGGCACGACGTCGCGCGAGCTGCATCCCGACCCGCTGTTCGAGATGAGCCCTGCCGCCGCCGAGGCCGCGGGCATCTCCGAGGGCGATTGGGCCTGGATCGAGAACCAGCGCGGCCGCTGCCGCCAGAAGCTGCACGTGAACCCCTCGCTCGACGACCGCGTGGTGCGCGCCGAGCACGGCTGGTGGTTCCCCGAGACCGAGGGGGCGGAGCCGAACCTGTACGGCGTGTTCGATTCCAACATCAACAACCTCACCCCGCAGTGCGAGAACGGCGACACCGGCTTCGGCGCCCCGTACGCGAACCAGCTGTGCCGCGTGTACCCGTGCACCGAGGAGAACAGCCGTGTCCTGCCGGGCGAGCAGGTCACGAGGCGCGGGGGCTATTCCAAGGTAATCGACGAGTCCAACGGCGACGTGAAGGTGGGTGCTATCTATGGCTAACGCATTGATGATCGACTACGAGTTCTGCACGGGCTGCCACGCCTGCGAGGTGGCCTGCAAGAAGCATTTGGGCCTGCCCGCGGGCCAGCACGGCATCCGCGTGCTCCAGGACGGCCCCCGCGAGCTGGAGAACGGCAGGTGGGAGTACAACTTCCTGCCCATGCCCACTTCGCTGTGCGACCTGTGCGCCTCCCGCCTGGCCGAGGGCAAGGACGCCGCCTGCGCCCACCACTGCCCGGCCCACTGCATGGCGCTCGGGCCGGCCGAGGAGCTGGCGGCACGGTTCGACGGGAAGGTCGACCGCGCGCTGTTCGTTCCCGCTCAGTAACGACGGTTCGCGCCGGGTGCCCTGCCGCCCGGCGCGGTTATGGAAGGAGAAGCAATGGATCAGGCCAATAGCTACTACGAGGCCCATAAGGGCGAGGTGGAGTGGCGAGACGGCGACTACACGGTGACGCGCACGACGGTGTGGTCGGGACCCGGCTGCCATGACGGCTGCGGCGTGCTGTACTACACGAAGGACGGCAAGCTGGAGAAGGTGGAGGGCGATCCCGACTGCCCCTTCAACCAGGGCACGCTGTGCATGCGCTGCCTGGAGATGCCCGAAGCCGTGAACCATCCCGACCGGCCGACCGGTCCGCTCAAGCGGGCGGGCGAGCGCGGCGAGAACAAGTGGGAGCCCGTCACCTGGGACGAGGCCTACGACATCATCGAGGAGAAGGTGCGCGCCATCTGGAAGGACTACGGCGCCGAGTCCATCGCGTGCATGATCGGCACCGGCCGCAACAACTGCTGGCAGATCCCGTACCTGTGCTATGCGGCGTTCGGCTCGCCGAACTTCTGCCTGGGATTCCTCTCGGGCGAGTCGTGCTTCCAGCCGCGCTCGGCGGCCATGGCCTCCATGAACGGCGACTTCCTCATCGCCGACATGTCGCAGCAGTTCGAGAGCCGCTACGACACCGAGAACACCGAGTGGGTTCCGCCCGAGATGATCGTGGTCTGGGGATGCAACCCCATCGCCTCGAACTCCGACAACTTCTACGGCGGCTGGGTCGTCGACTGCATGCAGCGCGGCAGCCGGTTGATCACCGTCGACCCGTCGCTCACTTGGTTGGCGGCCCGTTCCGACTACTGGCTGCGCCTGCGCCCCGGCACCGACGGCGCGCTCGCCCTGGCCATGCTCAACGTCATCATCTCCGAGGACCTCTACGACCGCGAGTTCGTCGAGAAGTGGTGCTACGGGTTCGACGAGCTTGCCGAGCGCGTCAAGGAATGGACGCCGGAGCGGGCAGAGGCGGTGTGCTGGGTTCCGAAGGACACCATAATCGGGGCGGCGCGCGCCTACGCGAAGGCCAAGCCCGCCACCATCCACTGGGGCCTGCCCATCGACCAGGCGGTTGTCGGTATCCCCACGGCGCAGGCCATCAACGCGCTGTGGGCCGTCACTGGCAACACGGACGTGCCGGGCGGTAACATCATCATCCGCAACGCGTTCGAGCAGAACGTGTCGTACAACTACGGCTACCAGACCCTTCCCGCCGAGGTGCAGGCCAAGCGCATCGGCGCGGAGTACCCGCTCATGTCCAAGGCCGGGTTCAGCTCCACGGCCCATTCGGACTCCATCCTGCAGGCCGTCGAGACCGGCAAGCCGTATCCCATCCGCATGCTCTGGCTTTCCTCCACGAACCCTATTGCCAACATGGCGTCCGACGCGCCGCGCGTCTACCGGGCGGTGCGCACCCTCGACTTCGTCGTGGTGTCCGACCCGTTCCTCACCCCCACGGCCGTGGCGTTTGCCGACGTGTTCCTGCCGGCGTCCATGAGCTGCGAGCGCAACACGCAGCGCGTGTGGTGGGTGCCGCTGCGCGGCATGAAGAAGGTGACGCAGTTCGCCGACGTGCGTTCCGACGACACCATCGTCACGGATCTCGGACGCCGCCTGCATCCCGAGAACTTCCCCTGGACCGACGACATCGGCTGGACGAACGACATCCTCGTCAACGACACGCCAGGTTACGACGGCGACTTCGACCAGCTGTGCAAGGACGTGTACGTCTATCCCGCGTTCGAGTACCGCAAGCACGAGAAGGGCCTGCTGCGCCCCGACGGGCAGCCCGGTTTCAACACGCCGTCCGGCCGCGTCGAGCTCTACAACAGCATCTTCGCGCTGTGGGGCTACGACCCGCTGCCGCAGTGGGAGGAGCCATCCTGCTCGCCGTACGCCTCGCCGGAGCTGTACGAGCAGTACCCCTTCGTGCTGACGACGGGCGCGCGCTCGGTGGAGTTCTTCCATTCCGAGCATCGCCAGCTGGAGACGAGCCGCGAGTTCCACCCCGACCCGCTGTTCGAGATGAGCCCGAAGGCTGCCGAGGCCGCAGGGCTGTCCGAGGGGGATTGGTGCTGGCTGGAGAACCATCGCGGCCGCTGCCGCCAGAAGCTGCACGTGAACCCCTCGCTCGACGACCGCGTGGTGCGCGCCGAGCACGGCTGGTGGTTCCCGGAGCAGGAGGCCGCGGAACCTGTCCTGTTCGGGGTGTTCGACTCCAACATCAACAACCTGTTGCCGCAGTGCGAGAACGGGCCGACCGGTTACGGTGCCCCGTACAAGAACCAGCTTTGCCGTGTGTACGCCTGCACGGAGGAGAACAGCGCCGAGCTGCCCACGGCATGCGTGACGAGGAAGGACGGGTACTCGAAATGAGCGCTAACGCATTGATGATCGACTACGAGTTCTGCACGGGCTGCCACGCCTGCGAGGTGGCCTGCAAGAAGCATTTGGGCCTGCCCGCGGGCCAGCACGGCATCCGCGTGCTCCAGGACGGCCCCCGCGAGCTGGAGAACGGCAGGTGGGAGTACAACTTCCTGCCCATGCCCACTTCGCTGTGCGACCTGTGCGCCTCCCGCCTGGCCGAGGGCAAGGACGCCGCCTGCGCCCACCACTGCCCGGCCCACTGCATGGCGCTCGGGCCGGCCGAGGAGCTGGCGGCGAAGGCCGCCGAGAAGACGCGGTGCGTGGTCTTCTCCTAGGCTCCCGGATAGAGGCGGCCGGCACCCGGCGATGCGTGGTGCCGGCCGAGGACAACGCAAACGTTTCGACAGACAAGGAGAATCCTATGTGCTTCAGACCAGCCACGGTCGCCCCCGACAAGACCTGCCCTGCGTGCGGCGCAACCTGTGCCGGGGACGCCACGACGTGTTCCGCGTGTGGCGCCGACCTGCCCCAGGCCGCAATGCCCCCCATGCCGGGCGCTCCCGGCGCGCCCGGTGCTCCGGGAGCGCCGAAGCCGCCGGCGGCGCCGGGAATGCCCGGGGCACCCGCGAAGCCGGGGGCCCCGCAGCCTCCAGGTTCGGCCAGCTAGCGCGAGGCGGGCGTCCATGAGGCGCGAAGGCGGTGCGCGCCGGCACTATGTGCGGGTGGCGTTGCCGCTCATGCTGGTCGCGCTGTCCGTGACGGTTATCCAGTACCAGATACCCACCATCATGGAACGCGTCATGGACGAGTTCTCTATGGATGCCGGCAGCGCTTCGTGGCTCATGTCGGTGTTCACGCTCGTCGGGATTGTCGCCGCCCTGCCTGTCGGGGGCCTTGCCGGACGGATCGGGGCGAAAAGGCTCATGGTGGGCGCGGCGTTCCTGGCCGGCCTTGCCGCCTTGGCCTCGGCGTTCGCCAACGCGGCGCCCATGCTGCTCGCCCTGCGGGCCCTCGAGGGCCTGGGTTTGGTCGCCATCGTCGCGAGCGGGCCGTTGGTCATGCAGCGCTGTGTCGATCCTCGCTGCATCGGATCGGCCACGGGCATCTGGATGCTCGGGGGCATGCTCGGGGCGACGCTGGCGGGCATCTCGACGCCCGTGCTGTACGAGGCGGTGGGTTTTCGCGGGCTTTGCCTCGCCTATGCGGGCCTGGCGGCGCTCTCGGGGGTGGTTTTGCAGGTGGCGGTGAAGGTGCCGCAAAACGATGCGGCGGGCGATCTTGTTGACGAGCGCGTTCCTTCAGGGACGACCCCGCGCAGACTGGTATTGGACGAAGGGAGGCTGCGTGTGTTCCTCGCGCGCGACACGTGGTGCTTCCTAGTGCCGTTTGCGCTGTTCCAGATGCTTTTGCTGAGCGTGCTGTCGTTCGCGCCGACGGCGATGCAGCAGCGGGGCGCGGGGGCGGTGGAATCGGGGTTCGCCAGCACGCTTCCCATGCTGCTGGCCATCGTGTCGTCGTTGGCGTTCGGCCGGCTCTCCGATCGTTTCGGGCGAAACAAGCCGCTCTACCTTACGGGGATGCTCGCCATGGCGCCATGCGCGTTGCTGCTCTTGACGACGACGGGTCCGGTCATGTGGGCGGCGGCCGTGGCCATGGGATTGTTCGCGATGGGCGCACCGACCGTGGTCGTGGCCGCGTACCCGCGCATGCTCGGCAAGCCGGAGCTTCTTGGCGTCGGGATGGGCGTGCTGCTGCTCGTGCAGTCGCTTGGCCAGTTCCTCGGGTCGTTCGTTCCGTCGCTTCTGCTTGGGCCCGACCTGACGCAGTGGGCGCTCTGCGGTGCGGTGCTGTGTGCGGCGGGTTTGGCGGGGGCTGCCCTGGTCATCGCGTGCAGGTTCGATTGAGGGAGGTGCGGCGAGAAGGATAACGGAAAGCTTGGCGCGTGCAAGGGGAAAACAAAGACGAGGAGGAAGCTATGGACGAGACAATGGTAAACCGGAGGAGCTTCGTGAAGGGGCTCGGCCTGATGGGCGGCGTGGCGGCCATGGGGATGATCGCCGGTTGCTCGTCGGAGCCGGCGACGGCGAACGATGCCGACCCGAAGGAGCAGCCGCAAGCGGAGGCCCAGCCGTCGGTTTTGGCGGAGGGTGCCAGCTGGGAGCTGGTGGCGCATGTGGAGGATGGCGGCCTGATCGAAGGCCTCAACTTCTCACAAGATGGGACATTGTGGTTCATCGACGTGGTCAAGGGCCGCATCCACAAGGTGGTGGACGGCGAGGCCGTGACCGTTCACGACAACGAGGGGAAATCGATGCCGAACGGTGCCAAGTTCATCGACGGCACCACCATGCTTATCACCGACCGTTCCCAGGGGCTCTGCCGGTACGACACCGAGACGGGAGAGTATTCCGTTTGGGTTCCCAACTTCAACGGCACTCCGTTCAACGGCTTGAACGACCTCGTGCTCGACGGCCAGGGCGGCGCCTACTTCACCGACCCCGGGCAGTCGGACTATTTCAAGAGGATCGGTTGCGTCTACTACGTGAAGTACGACGAGGACGAGCCTGCGCTGCAGCTCATCCAGGATGGCATTGCCTACCCGAACGGAATCACGCTCTCGCCCGATGGGCAGTTCATCTACGTTGCCGAGTTCAACACGAACTCGCTCGTGTGCATCCCGTCGGCGGCGTACACGTTGGGCCGTGCCACGCCCTATGTGTTCGCACGCATGGACGGCGGCCATGGCCCCGACGGCATCACCGTCGATGCTGACGGCAACCTCTACGTGGCCCACCTCGAGGCGAAGGAAGTGCTGGTGTTCGACAAGGACGGCTTCCAGATAGAGCGCATACCCGCCCCGGAGGACGCCGATATCTTCGTCGACAACCTCTGCATTCACGACGGGTACCTCTATATCTGCGAGTTCGGAAGCAGCAACATCTACCGTATAGCCGTGACGGCTGAAACGGGGGAGAAGTAAAGGGACATAAAATTTGACGGGGAGGGGGTTCGGCATGCGTCCCCCTCCGTTCGTATTCGCAAACTGCCTGCTGGCATGCCGTGCGGAGCTCAGGCGTTTGATTGGCGCTCGGGGAGGACGCGGCGTTTGGGTATGAGGATCTCCTGGGGGTCGAGGGCGAAGAGCTCGGCGGCGGTGAGGGTCTCCTCGCAGGTGAGGGCGCCGTAGCGGCAGGTGGCCTCGCAGACGCCGCAGTCGCGGCAGCGGGCGGGGTCGAATTCGAGCAGGGTGCGGCCGCCGGGCGCCCGGCCGATTCTTCGCAGGGCCTCGGTGGGGCAGAACAGGGCGCACTGGGCGCATCCCGAGCATCGCTCCACGTCGATGCTCATGCGCGGGGCGAGCACGCGGGGGACGACCGCGTCATCGCCAGCGAGTCCTGCGGCGTGCAGGTCGTCGAGCAGCTGCCAGCGGCGGGTGTCGGGTTTGATCGGGGCATCGTCGCCCACAGGGGCGTCCGCGAGCGATTGCAGCTGGCGGGCGGTCTCTGCCCGCGCAGTATCGAGCAGCGAGGCTCCTACCTGGGCGAACAGGCCGCGGCGGGAAAGCTCGCCGGTGGCATCGGCCTCGGGCGCAGCTTCGAGGTCGCGCAGGCTGGCGCCGTCGGCCGTCTCGAAGGTGGCGTCGATTCCCGCCACGGCGCAGATGCGTCGGGAGCCGTCGACGGCGGCGCGCACGAGCTCCGCGGCATCGGTCAGTTCGCATGACGGGCAGGCATCAAGCGGAACGGCGATGCGCTCGGCGCCGTTGCAGGCCAGGTGGACGAGCAGCGCCACGTCGACCCACGCGAGGCATGGCAGCACGACGACGCGGCTGCCGTCGAGGCGCAGGGCCTGCGCCAGCCGCTCGCAGGCGAAGCCGGCGGTTGGCGGCTCGATGGGCGTTGCGGCTTCTTCCCCGACGCTGTTCGATGCGCCCGCGGCCGCCGTTTCCGCGGCCGCCCGCTCGCGCGCTGCAGTGCCAGCGGCGTCCACCTGCGCGATCAGCCCTCCATCGTCGAGCGGCGGCAGCGCTAGCAGCGCGTTCGTGGGGCAGGCGACCACGCAGGCGCCGCAGCGCACGCATGCCTCGTCGTCGATGCGCGGGCCGGCGTCCCTCACCGCGTCCACCGAGCCGTAGAACGCGGCCCCCTCCACGGCCGCCGCACGCACGACGATGGCTCCGACGGGGCACGCCTCGGCGCAGGCGGCGCACGAGGACTCGCGGTCGCGCACGCGCAGGCAGCGCCCGCCGTCGAGCGCTGCCATCGGCGGCCGCTCGGCCAGGCGCTCGGCTATGGCGATCAGATCGGGCACGGCAGCCCCCTTCTTCCCTTACAACAGGGCCAGCAGCTCGTCGACGGCCTCGGGCCGTGTGGCCCAGCTGGTCGCGAAGCGCACGACGGTGCGGCCGTCGGGCGTGAGCTCCCAGAAGCCGAACGAGGCGTGCTCGGCCAGGCGCGCCTTGGAGGCGTCGTCCAGCGCGACGAACTGCTGGTTGGTGGGCGAGTCGAGGTGCAGGTCGTAGCCCTTCGCGCGGAACCCCTCGGCCAGGCGCTGCGCGAGCGCCACGGCGTGGCGGCCGGCGTTCACGTAGCGCAGCCCGCTGTTCTCCTCCTCGAACAGCACGTCGAACTGCAGCCCCAGGAAACGCCCCTTCGCCAGCAGCGCCCCGCGCTTCTTCATGAGCGTGAAGAAGTGGTCGTCGAGCTCCGGCTTGGTGAACACCACGGCCTCGCCGCACAGTGCGCCCACCTTCGTGCCGCCGATATAGAACGCGTCGCACAAACGCGCGATGTCGGGCAGCGTGACGTCGGCACCCACGGCGGCAAGGCCGTAGCCCAGGCGCGCGCCGTCCATGAACAGCCGCATGCCGAAGTCGCGGCACACCTGCGAAAGCGCCTCGAGCTCGGCCAGCGAGTAGACGGTGCCGTACTCGGTGGGATGCGAGATATACACGGCCCCGGGCGCCACGATGTGCTCGCGGTTCTCGTCGGCCCAGTACGCCTCGCAGAGCGCCCGCACCTCGGCGGCGTCCAGCTTCCCGTCGTGCTGCGGCAGCGGCAGCGTCTTGCGTCCACACGCCTCCACCGCGCCCGCCTCATGGGCGGTGATATGCCCGGTTGTGGCGGAGATGATGCCCTCCCACGGTCGCAGGATCTGGTCGGCCACCGCGGCGTTCGCCTGCGTGCCGCCCACGAGGAAGTACACGGCAGCCTCGGGGCACGCGCACGCCTCGCGGATGCGGCCGCGGGCGCGCTCGCACACCTCGTCGGTGCCGTAGCCGCTCGTCTGGTCGAGGTTTGTTGCAGCCAGCCGCTCGATGATGGCCGGATGCGCACCCTCCATATAGTCCGAATCGAAATGAAGCACCGGTTGCCCCTCCCCGTTCTACGATGTGTACTGTTGCATATAGTCTAGGATTTCCTGGCGCGAGTGCAAGCCGGTCTTCGCATAGATGCGCTTGATATGCGCATGGGCGGTGCCCGGCGTGATGTAGAGCTCCTCGGCCACGCGCTTCTGGGTGTAGCCGAGCGCGTAGAGCGCGAGCACCTCCATCTCGCGGTCGGACAGCAGGAACTGCCGCCCCATCTCCTCGGCGTTGTGCTTCATGGACGCCTGGCGCACGTCGGCCAGGCTCTCGTGCTCGTCCAGTCCCATGATCTTCACGAGGACACTCTCCTGCCGGGCGTTCTGCTGCTCCTGTTCCTGAACGTCGCGGCGTGCGATGTTCAGGAACTGCACGAAAATGACCTGGGCCGATACGACGATGCATGATCCCATGAGCGCATTCATGAGCGTCTCGTTCGGCACAAGGTCGAACGACCCCAACAGCGCCACGCGCGCGATAGCGCGGCATCCCAGCCACACGAGCCAGCCGGCGATGGCGTAGTAGTACGGGTCGCGCCAACCGTAGCTCATGAACGCGATGACGACGTACCAGGTGAAAGCCACCATGAGCGCGTTGAGCGTGGTGGTGAACACGGCGCCTATGTCCAACATGTCGGGGAAGGCGGCATAGGCAACGAGCGCGAGGCAGGCCAGAAGCTCCATGACGATGAAGATGCCCACGGTGAGCACCCGCTGGCGGCCGTGCAGGACCAGCGCTATGATAGCACCGCTAATACCGACGGTGAGCAGGCCATACGCTGCGCGTGTCACCGGTGTGAACGCGATGGCCTCGCCGCTGGGATAGCCGCGCAGCAAGCCGATCACGACAGAGAGGACGCCTATGCCGATGGCCGTGGCCGCGAGGAACTGCTTGCTCTGGATCATGGTCTTCGTGAAGCCGAAATAGTCGTTGGACTGCGATGCTCCTGCCGCGATGTCGTGCGGCTGCGTGCGTTTTCTGGCCCAAAGCATGCACGGGTACTGCACCAGCACGAGCACGGTGGCAACCAGGTTCCCCACGGCGACGGGCAGCAGCGTGCACAGGTAGATTTCGACTTCGCTCAAGATGAGAGCCGAGAACACGAACAGGGCCGCGACGATGGTGCCGGTGCCGCGGGCTCGGCGCAGCCAGTAGTAGATGGTGGCCGACGACACGAGCGTGCAGAGTGCGCTCAAGGCGAACCTTACGGCTGGGTTGTTGATATCGGCCAGCTCGGGCGTTGCCAAGGCCACGAGCGTGAAGGCCTCCAACGCGATGCAGATGCGCATGGCGGCGTTCGTGACGCGCTTGCCGAGGGAGACCTTGCCAACCGATATGACGACGAAGAACACGGCCAGTACGCTCAAGGTCACGAGCATGGCGCCGTCGGTGAAGATGCCCTCGTCCGTGCTGGTGTAGCTGCCATAGCTGGCAACGATAAGCCCTGCCCGTCCGAACGCAAGGCCCACCACGAGCGGCCAGAGCTGTGCGCAGGTGCGCAAGAAGTCGCCCGGTGTCTGCCGGGCGCTGTGCTCGTCTTCTGTTTGCTTTGCGATGGTGCCAGCATGACCGTCTGCGGTCGGCTCCAGGCGGCCGGATGCCCGCTCGGCTGTGCGGGCCGCTGCCTCATGGGGCGCTTGATATGCCAAAACCGATCCTCCCCGTTCGTATAATGGCAACATGGTAACGCTTCGGCCGCCGTGCGTAATCGTCGTCGGCTTTTTGTAAACAAACTGGGTCAACTATTCCCGCGCTCTCGTTCTCGCGCGGCGTGGAAATCAGGATAGCAGGACTTTCCGCCGCGAAACCGAATTTTATCCCTAAAGAGGGTAGGCCGGCGCGGGGGCAACGTGCATTATTGAACCATTCGGTGAAGCTTTCCGCTGCCGTCCGCTCGCGCTTCGTCGTTCGGCGGACGGTCTGACGACGAGAAGGAGCAGGCGATGGGAGAGTCGAGGAACGTGTACGTCGAGCCAGACGAGCGCGCCGTCATCCGCACGGCCGACGTGTACCAGACGGAGGTCGAGGCGGGTACGGGCGGCTACTCGGACACGCTTTTGGCCGTGGTGGCGAACTTCAAGAACAGCGGCGCCCCCGAGGGCTTCAACGCGCAGAGCATGGTGGGCAAGTCGAAGCGCGGCGAGGTGGCCCTGCGTCTGTTCGCCGTCATCGATCCGGAGGCGGAGACGTTCGTGCGCATGGGCTTCAAGTCGCGCGGCTGCCTGGCCATGACGGCGTGCGCGAGCACGATCTGCTCGATGGTAGAGGGCAAGACGTTCGCGGAAGCGCTGGCCATAAGGCCCGAAGACGTGAAGGCTGCCCTTGACGGCGTGCCGTCGGACAAGCTGCACACGACGTACTTCGCCACGGAAGGCGTGCGCGCCCTCGTGGGCGACTTCCTCATCCGTCGCGGTGCGTCCATCGAGGAGTTGGACCGTGCGGTGCCGTGCGACGAGCTGTCCATCCCCTGTGCCATGTGCGAGCACTGCTCGCTGCGCGACGCGCGGGTGGAGCTGCTGTTCGGCGGCGAGGACGACGGGGCGGAAGAGGTGCGCGCATGAGCGAAGAGGCGATGGGGCCGGCGTGCGCGGACGGTTTCGGCGAGGCTGCGTCCGAGGATGCCGCCGCGCGTGAGCTGGCCGAGCACAACGCGCTGGCGGACGTGTTCGACGACGTGCGCGCGCAGTCGGCGCAGAGCGCGCTGGTGGAACCCACGCGCTGGCCGGAGATCGGCCTGGTGCCCGAGCATCTGGATGCCGAGGAGTTCGAGATGCTCGTGTACGAGTATCTGGAGGACGAGCGCGCGGCCCAGGCCGAGGACGAGGCGGATGCCGCGCCCGTGTACCGCACGGCCACGCGGGCGGTGGGCGTGCCGCGGGCGTTCGGGGGCTCTGCGCCTGCCGAGGCGGCGGCGGACGGCGTGTTCGCGAATGCCGAGCCGGAGGATGCCGAGGAGGCAAGCGCTGGGGTGGCAGATGCCGAGGCTACGGCTTGCAACGAGGTGTCGTTCGATCCGGCAGCTGCCGATGCTTCGGGCGAAGCCTTAGAGGGCGCGCCGTCGGCCTCGGAGACGGCTGCTGCCCGTGAGACGGTGAAGGCGTCGCCGGCCACGGCGCCGCCCGAGGGCGATGATGGCGGCGACCCTTTTGCAGGCGTGGAGCTTCCCCCTGGCTACCGCTTGGTGGAGATGGAGGGCGAATTCGTGCTCGTGCCTGACGAGGAGGCCGAGCCCGTGGAGCGTGCCATCGACTGCTCGGGTATCGTGGCGTTGGTGGGCGCGCACAGCTACTACCTGTACGACCGCACCGTCATGACCGATGCCTACGCGCACTGGGCGTTCCTGGCGGCTGAGGACGACAACGTGGTGACGTTCGTGGACTGCGTGCGCGAGGACTCTCGCATATATCCGCGCCCGCTCGCCGCATCCAGCCTAGGCAACCCGCCGTTCAACCTGGCAGAGGATGCGGTCGCCCAGACATGGGATATCGTGCGCGAGTCGGGCGCCTATCCCGACATCCAGCAGACGACAGCCTCGAACGGGGACGTCTACTACTTCTCGACGGAGCACCTGAGCCCGGCATACGCCGCCTCGCTGGCCGAATGGGACGCGGTGGAGCGCAAGATGCATTTGTAGGGTGACGGGGATGAGGCATCATCCCCGTCCCTGTGTCTCGCGCAGAAGGGTTGGGTGGCAGAGAGGCGGGGCGATGTCTCGCATGCCTCCCTGCCACGAGATTCGGTTTATTTGTGCTCAGGAGCGGCTTTGCCGGGAGCCTTTTCAACGAAGCCCTCGGCGTAGGCGCTCGGCACTACGAGGGAGCCACCCGATTCCCGCAGGCTTTGGTTCACGAGATGCATCTGGCGCAGCTTGAAAGCAAGCTCGTCTTCCTTGTAGATGTCGGTGGCATCGTGCAGCATGGCGGCCACGTCTTTCTCTACTTCCGCCAGCACGATGCGCGCGTCCTTCTCGCGCTCCGCTTTTGCTGCTGCGGCCATGGTGTCTTGGAGGTCCTTGGGGATGACGATGTCGCGGATTTCCACCGACATGATGGATACGCCCCACGAGTTTGTCTTCTCTTCGATTTTTTCGCGCAATTCCTGGTCCAGTTTGTCGCGATGAACCGTTACGTCGGAGAGGCTGTTTCGTCCGATTGCATCACGCAGGGCGGTTTGCGCCGCCATGGATACGGCGTCGTAATAGTTCTCCACCTCCATGCATGCCTTTTCGGCATCCCAGATCATCCAGAATATGGCGGCATCTACGTTAACAGGCACGAGGTCGGAGGTCAGGATCTCTTCTGCACTGAAGCCCGTCAGCATGGTGCGCAAGTCTGCCTTCAGGGCAACGTGCTCGATGAACGGGATGGTGAGGTATAGACCGGGGCCTGCCATGCGGTTGTATGCGCCGAATCGCAGGATGACGTCGCGTTCCCACTGCGAGGCAATATGTACCGTGAAGATGGCGATGGTTGCAAAAACGAGACTCGAGCATAGCACCCAGATGCTCATTTCCCCTGTTGACATATATCCGATAGAAGCGACGACCGCGAATACGGCGACAAAGACGAAGGCCGAGAAAACATTCGAGGCATTGTCGTCAACGTGCCTGGTGCTCGGTGAATTGAGAAATTCGATTTCGCCGGATCGAGCATTCGCGCTGCCCGAGGCGCCGGCTTTCGCTCTGTTATTGAACAATCCCATATTCGCTCTTCTCCTCTTCCGCTTTTCGGGCCTTGCGTTCCAGTTCGTCGATAATCGAAAGCATGCGCTCGCGTGCTTCGCGGTACGTCATGCCTTTCGATCGGTATTGCCTGATGCAGTTTTCAAGCAGCGCGTCGATGGCGTCTTCTTCGGATTCTTCCGACGAGATGTTCCTTTGAACGAACATGCCGCGTCCTCGTGCGGATACAGCCAGCCCTGAAAGCTCGAGATCGCGGTACGCTTTTGTCACGGTGTTGTAGTTGATCTTGGCTTCGGCGGCTATGCTGCGCACGCTTGGGAGCTGTTCGCCGGGTTTGAAGAATCCCGTGCGAATCAGATAGGCGAAGCGGTTTCGCAACTGAGCCCAGATGGGCAGGTCGGATGTCTCGTCCACGCGAAACAACGGGTTGTCGTCGTTACTTTGCAATCTGTCACCTTTTAGATCGAGCTGGATAGAATAGGTGGAGTCCATGTATCAGGCCTCAGTCAATGGACTCCGCATGTAATGAGGCAATAACGCAAGCATAATCCGCCAAGCAAGCAAATGAAGTCCGAGACAGGTATGGCACGGCATTCCTTTCGAGTAATCGAGTAGGTTTCGAGCGTAATGGGCAGCGCGATTCCCATGCCAATCACGCCTACGCCCGCAATGGCCAGCATCTCGGGTTCCATCAAAAGGCTGAGGGAAGCGTCTGCCAAGGGGTTCCGAAAAGCCGCGTTGACGAATAAGGTCAAGAATACCACCTCTGCAGCAAGGCAGGCCACATGGCATATCTGGAGCGGCTTGGTCGCGCGCAACAAAAGGGACTGACCTTGCGTGAACCAGTCGATTAACAGCACGACGGATACTCCCGATGAAAGAGAGGAAAACACAAACAGGACGATGATTGACCAATGATTCCAAAAGGGGATGCTGCCCTGGAAAAGGAATATTCCCGTATAGGCCATCGTCGCCAGGGCCCCGATGCAGCAAAGGGCTTCGACGATATCCAGCCAACGCCCGCGAAGGGTAAGGGGGCTGTTCGGCAGCGATGCCGCCAGCAGAAGCGCCGCCAAAAGGGCTTCGATGGCGAGCGTATAGGCACCGAAGGTGATGACAGTGGGATGGGGAAGAAAGAACACCATCAAAGCGCGCCCGGGGTTCCCTAAGTCTCCGAGCAGGCAAATCATAGCGAAAGCGAGCAACAGAAAACCCACGGTGTATGTTCGGCTGCGCAACGACTCGAATGCTGTGAGCAGGCGGGCAGGGTTCTCGGAGCGGCGAAAAGCGAAACTCCACGCAGACATGACGAAAAGCGCGCCTGCAGCTGCGCCGCCCAAGAACAAATACACTATGACCAAAGATCCGTACAAAGCACCCCGCATTCATTCCGATCGAGTCTTCCGGCATTATCCCACGAAATGATTCTCTAGGGAAATACTTATTGACTGAAACAGTGAATCGCAATACTATGTCACCAGTGAATGAATACGGCATCGTCCGTCGGCCGCGGAGGGGATGGCGTGTTTCCATTCAGTGGGCGAACCGTAACAAAGGGTGGGTCGCCCACATCCTGTTAGGGGTCTGTCCGAAGAAGGATGGCGCGTCGCGCGAGCACCTGCCCATCTTCGGCACCGAAGCTGATAGCGAGGTGTTGCAATGATTTCTGAATTCCCATTGTTCCTGTTCACGACTTTGGCCGGCCTGGCCGCCGGTGCCTATGCGGTGAGCGCCGTGCTCCCGGTGGGTAAGGATGCCAAGAAGGCGTGGCTGTTTCCGCTGGTATGCGGTATCCTTTTGGCCGTTGGCTTGGTGGGCCTGCCGCTGCATCTAGGTCGTCCCGAACGCATGCTCATCGCGCTCACGCAGCCCGGCGCCATGATTGCTCAGGAGGCATACTGGTCGATGGGCCTGGGTGTCATCCTGATCATAGATTTGGTGGTTTCCAAGGTAAAGGGCTCTGCGCCGCGTGCGCTGCGCATCGTGGGCGCCGTCGCGGCGCTCGGCCTCACGTTCGTGATGGCCAACGCCTACTTCATGTCGGTCGGCATCCCGGCATGGGCATCGTGGCAGACGTTCCCGCTGTTCATTTTGGGCAACCTGGCCATGGGCGCGGCGCTCCTGGTGCTGTTCGAGGCGAAGCTGGCCGAGGACGGCACGTACCTGACGGCGTCCGCCGTCTTGGGCGTGCTCGCCGTCGTCGCCATCGCGTTGGAAGCCGTGCATTTCGCGGGTGTCGGCGCGGACATGGTACTGCTGGTTATCGGCGCCGTGGCCGTGGCCGCAGCCGCCGTGCTGCAGTTCATGGCGAAGTCGGGCAAGTTGTCGCCGAAGACCGCCGTGCTATCCGCGTTCGCCTGCGCTTTCGTCGGCGTCGCCTTGGCCCGTTACGGCTTCTACGCCGCATACGCTCTGTAAGGTAAGGGGGAGAAAATGACCGACATTACTTCCAGCAAATCCCGCGGCTTCACCCGCCGCTCGTTCATCGCGGGCGCCGCGGCCCTCACTGCTGCCGGCGCTTTGTCCGGTTGCTCGGCTACTGCCAAGGGACTCGCCCCGCATGCGGCCGACTCGTCGAAAGCCGGCGTTGAGGAGATCTTCTCAGGTGCGTGCCGCTCTCAGTGCATTCAGGGCTGTTATCTGAACGTGCACGTGCGTGACGGTCAGATTGTGCGCACTACGGCTGGTCGCATCGAGGAAGAGCCGTTCTACGAACATATCTGCCCGAAGGGTTTAAGCCACCCTGCTCGCGTTTACAGCGCCGGGCGCCTGCAATACCCTATGCGCCGTGTGGGCGAGCGTGGTGCTGGTGAATTCGAGCGCATTTCCTGGGATGAGGCCATCAGGGAGATCGCTGACAAATGGAAGGGTTATCGCGAGGAGTTCGGTCCGGAATCCATCGCCTTCTTCATGGGCAGTGGCAACACGGCCGTGCTGGGCGGCGGCACAGCCGACGGGTCGGTCATGCAGCACCTGCAGACCGTCATGGGCGCTTGCAGCGTGCTTCCCGATCGCGACATCGCGTTCCAGTCGGCCATGTCGAAGATGTTCGGTCCTGGCGGTGCGTTCGTGTCCCCCAAAGAATGGAGTGGCGCCAATCATATCGTCATCTGGGGCTGCAACCCCGCCGTTTCCTGCAAGCGCATGATGCACCTCTACCTTGATGCGAAGGAGGCGGGCGCGCAGCTTACCACCATCGATATTCAGTACAACACCAATGTAGCGAAGTCCGATTGGTACGTCCCTGTCCATCCTGCAACCGACGGTGCGCTTGTGTTCGGCATCTTGAGCGAAGTTATTGCCCAGGGCTGGCAGGACTCCGAATTTTTGCGAGCCCATACCGAGGCTCCTTTCCTGGTGAAAGAAGACAACACGTTCTTGCGCATGAGCGATTTGGGTGTTCCGGCTAAGGAGGGCCCGGTGAACGCTATGACGGGCAAACCTACCGTCATTGACCCTGAAGTGGTGTGGGACGAGGCGACACAGTCCGTCAAGCCCTATTCAGAAGCCGAAATGCCTGCGCTCGAGGGTATCCCCGGAGAGGTAGAAGGTTTTAGAATCCGTCCGGTGTGGAGCATGATTCTCGAAGCTATTTCCGCTTGGACACCCGAGCGCGCCTCTGAGACCTGTGGCGTGCCCGTTGAAGACATCAAGCGCCTTGCGCGCATGTATGGCCAGGAGGGCCCCGTGCTCACCGGCATGAACCAGGGCTTGAACCATTACTTCAATGCCATCTACACTTATGATGCCATCTTTGCCCTTATGCTTATCACGGGCAACATAGGCAAGCCTTCTGCAGGCGTCATTTCCGGCGGTGGCAGCTTCGGCATCAGCAACTCAAAGGGCTGCATAAACCAGCCTAGCTCCAAAGGCGAAAAGCCTGCGGGTCCCGGTCGCAATATCAACTGGACTGCGCTGTACGGCATTGTCCACGACCAGGAATTACTGGGCAAACCGTTCCCACTGAAGAGCCTGTACTGCTCGTGCACCAACATCGTGTCGAACCAGACCGAGCAGAACGAGACCATCAAATCGCTGCAGGAGATAGAGTTTTTGGTTGTCCAGGAAATGACCATGAGCGACACGGCCCTGTATGCCGATATCCTGCTGCCAGCTTGCCATTGGTTCGAGTGCGAAGATGTGCGCGTTCGTTCGTACAACATGCCGTACCTTTTGTACAACGACAAGGCGATTGAGCCCCTGTACGAAAGCAAGCCCGACTTCGACATTTACAAGATGATCGGAACTGCCATGGGCTTCGGTGATTTCTTCGACTTCACCGAAAAAGACTATATTTCTCTGTGGCTCGACAGTCCTGTGGCAAAGAAGGAGGGTGTCACATACGAATCGCTTCGCGAGACGAAGATTGCCCGCAATCACCAACTTAAAGACAATCCGCTTCTAGGTGGTAAATTCTTCTACCAGAACGGCCGAGCCAAGCTTTGGACGGAAAAGGTCGTTCCCGAATATAACCTGGGCCAAGAAGTCGACGAGAGCAAGGAGCACCTGCTTCTGTACTGGGAGCCGGCGCGTGAGGCAAACCTGGAAGCGCCCATTCGCGAGAAGTATCCGTACTCTGTGCTTGGCGAGCATATGCGCACGCGCAACCACACGCAGTGGTGGGATGTGGGCTATATGAAGGAATACGAGAGGCAGCCAGTTGCGCGCTTCAACCCTCATGACGCCAAGGAGCTGGGGATTGCCGAGGGCGATACCGTGCGCCTCTACAATGATAGGGGCTCGGTAACGCTGTTGGCCACCATTAACGCCGGCCAAGCGCCCAAGACCATCAACTGCCCGCGTAGTTTCCTTACGCGCGAGCACATCGATGGAGATTTCGCAACCATCTCGTTTAACGACTACAACCAGGTGACGCGCAATCAGTGCTACTTCGACCAGGCCGTTGCCGTCGAGAAGCTGTAGGAGGACTGATACTATGACTCGATATGGTATGGCAATCGACCTTGAGCGCTGCGTTGGCTGCCAAGCATGCGCCACGGCATGTAAGATCGCCAACAATCTGCCCAAGGATATAACCTACAACACGGTGTATACAAGGACGAGCACCAACCCGGACGATTTCGGCACGGCAGTCGTGCATGGCGCTACTGCCAACGATAATGCATTCGGCGAGTTTCCAAACTGCATGCTGGAATTCCTGCCAGTGCAATGCCAGCACTGCGACAATCCCCCGTGCCTGAGCGTATGCCCGACAGGTGCGACGAAGAAACGTGCTGACGGCATCGTATATGTCGACAACTCGCTGTGTATCGGTTGCCGCGCGTGCATGATGGCATGCCCGTACGATCACGTGCGGTCGATGAACGAAGGTGCGCCCGAGTATTATCTCGATGTTGTGGTGGGTGAAGCTGATGCACCGACGCACGAGGCTGGCACGGTGGAAAAGTGCACGTTCTGCCATAACCTGGTCGATCGTGGCGAAGTGCCGGCGTGCATGCAACTGTGCATGGGTCGCGCCCGGTTCTGGGGCGATTTGGACGACCCGGAGTCCGATGTATCGAAAGCCATCGAAGGGCGCAGCTACTACAAGTTGCGCGAATCGGCGGGAACCAGCCCCAATGTGTTCTATCTCACAAAGTAGCCGTTTGAGCCGTCGCGTCCTGCTGTGCGCGACGGCTCCCCAATAGGTGGAGTGGTTCATATGGGTGAAGGCATCGAATGGAAGCTTCATCGGGCTGTAGGTTTATCCGACCTCGCATCACTTCTGGCGACTGGCTTCTCCTTTCCGGACGGTAAGCTCGCCCAAGCGCTTTCCGACGGGGCATTTCTCGATGATTGGCGTGCGAGCATCGTCGATGCGTGCGGCAGGGAATCGGCGGGCGATGCGCGCTTGTCAAGTCGCTGTGCTGTGGCTTTCGCTGAAACCGACGAAGGGCTGTTGCGACGCGAGTACAGCCGCCTTTTCCTGGCACCTGGTGTCGACGTGCCGATTTGGCCCTACGAGAGTCCTTTTTTACATCGTATGGTGGGCGCCGAAGGAGCTCCGTCGCTGTTCCGAACTCGCATTTCGATGGACGTCGAGCGCTGCATGGCAGCAGCGGGCGTGGTCACGGTCGATCTGTGCCGAGAACCTGTCGACAGCGTATTCCACGAATTCGAGTTTCTGGCGCATCTACACGCTTGTATCGGCGAGGCGCTTCGAGTTGGAGACGGTGACGCCGAGAGGGAATGGCGCGACCGTCTGTGCTCGTTTGCCAGCGATCATGCTTTGAAGTGGCTTCCTGCTTTCATGCAGGAAGTGGCGGACTTCAGCCGCTTGGGAGAATATCGTGCATTTGCCCGTTTGGGTGTGCGCTATTTGGGTGAACTGGCGACCGAAACGGGAGCCGATATTGGAATTGTGAGCTTTGCGTCCTGCAAGGGGTGATCGCATGACGTTTCTGATCGTGTTCGCATGTACGGCAGCGGCGGCGTTTCTGCTGAAACCGGCCATCAAAAAGGTGCCGGTGGCGTGGTACGTGTCGGCAGGCATCCTGATGGTGCTCTACGTTGCGGGGCTGCAGGGCTGGCTGCCGTTGCCGGCTCCGGTTCGCAGCGTGCTGTTCCTGCTGCTGCAAAAGGGCACCCTTGCGGTTGCGCTGTTCGCGGTGGTGATGTTCATCGGCGCGCTCCCGCGCGATTCGGGGCCGCGCAAGCATCTCATGCCCATCCGTGCCGAGCTTTCCGTCATCGCATGCATCCTGGTATGCGGGCATATCGTCGCGTACTGCCTGTCGTACGTGCCGCGCATGATGGGGGCGGGTGGCGTTAACCCCTTCGTTGCCGTCGGGTTGGCGGTGGCAGCGGCTATCACCGTGCTGCTAGTCGTGCTGGGCGTCACGTCGTTCAATTCCGTGAAGGCGCGTATGAGCAAGCAGATATGGGTCAAGGTGCAGAAGTGGGCTTACGTGTTCTTCGGCTTGACGTACGTGCACGTGCTGGCCATGCTCCTGCCGAGCGCTCTCGGTGGTGGCGCTGCAGCCGTGCAGAGCGTGGCGGCTTACACGGTCGTGTTCGGCGCGTACGCCGTGTTGCGCGTGGCTCGCGCCAAGCGGGAATCAGGGGGCTGTATCAAAGACCCCAGATCGCAAGCCCGACAGGGGACCGCCTCGTAGGGCAGGTGCTCTGCTCTTGCCCTACGCTCGCCCCGGGAGAGACGGCGAGGCGAGGCTTTTGATGCAGCTCCCGCGCCTCCATGCAGAAGGCCCCGACGATGTCGGGGCCTTCTGCATGTATAAGGGTGCGGGCGCCGGGAAAGGGGAAGGAGGGGGAGGCCGGCGCCTGCTCGGGGTTGTCAGTTTACGGCAGCAGGTTGAGCGACTGCAGCTCTTCCTTCACGTCGGCCATGCCGTACGCGTCGAGGCAGGCGGCCGTGGGGCAGCCCAGCTTCTCGTCCCAGCCGAACTTGCCGTACACCATGCCGAGTGCCGTCTGGAAGTCGTCGCGGTCCATCTTGTCAGTGCCTTCCGTGAACGGCTTCTTGTCCGGGTCCTTATCGAAGGCCCAGGCGGTGATCACGTCGTGGTCGGCGCGCAAGTCGTTGTTGCCGAGCGAGCCGTCGGCCTTCGTCATGCCGCGCACCGTGTTCGCGCGCTGCAGCGTCATGATCTTGGCGCCGGCCTGGTACAGGTCGTCGGTGGTCAGGTCCTCGCCGGTCACAGCCTTGAAGAACTTGGCCTCCAGGTCGAGGTCGCCGCGGTAGTTGCGAGCTTTCGTGGGGCTCATGGTCATGGGCCACACCCAGTTGCACAGCGTGAGCGAGTCGTGCAGCACGTCGGTCACGAGGCTCCACCAGGCGAAGTTCGCCTTGTGGTCGTTCATGGGCGTGTAGTTCTTGTCCTGGTCGATGGCGTCGGCGCCGCCCCAGACCTCCTCGGCGATCTGCTGCTTCAGCTCGAAGGGCAGGCCGCAGCCCTGGAAGTTCACGGCGGAGTGGATCATGTCGTCGCGGTTGAACATCATGTTGTACACGGCGCCCACCTGGCCGAAGCACTCGATGGCGTGGTGCACGGGCCAGCCGCGGTAGTTGATGAGCGTGGACTTCGCGTTGTCGAACCACGCCTGCTCGTTCCAACGCTCGCACCACACGTACGGGCCGTGGGCCAGATACGAGATCTCGGAGTCGTTCTGCGCGATCTTCGTGAGGATCTCGATCATGACCGTGGGGTCGCGGCGATCGGCGTCGAACTTGCCCCAGTCGATGGAGGCGTACTCGTCGGCCGGCAGCACGCGCTTGAACACGCCGTTGGCGTGGCAGTAGGCGATGTCGCGGTAGAGCTGGGCGTAGTTGCACCACAGGCCCAGGTTGTCCATCGTGTTGGACGTGGTGGTGTCCCACAGGATGGAAAGGTCGCCGTCGTCCTTCAGGCCCATCTTCAGGAAGGGCTCCATGTACACGCTCACGGGGAAGTTCGCCGCGCAGGTGTTGCCCGCGGTCTCGTAGCCCGTGGTCTCCTTCGTGCCCTCCACGCGCAGGTCGGAGTAGCAGTGGATGGGGCAGCTGTGGCAGCCGTTCATCTTGATGGTGTACTTCGAGGCGGCCTCGCCCAGGTCCTTCGTGGACTTCATGCAGCGGTAGCCCACGGTGTTGATCTCGCCGGGTTTCGGCTCGCCCGTCTCGATGGGCTCGCCCTCGGCGGCCTCCCAGAACAGGCCCTTGCGCGCCGTCCAGCGGGAGCCCTTGTCGTAGTACTCGGCCCACTCCTGCTGGGTGGAAGGCACCACGTGGTTGTTGTTCGAGCCGATGATCTCGCGCAGCATGTAGTCGGACAGGTCGGCCACCGTCTGCGGGTCCTTCACGTTCACGGAGCCGTCGCCTTCAACGACGAGGGCCTTGAGCATCTTCGAGCCCATGACCGCGCCCGTGCCGGCGCCGGCGGAGTGGTTGCGCGAGTTGATGATGCAGGAGTACGGCGTGAGGTTCTCGCCCGAGGGGCCGATGGCGGCCACGCAGGCCTGCACGCTCTCCTTGCGGCAGAGCGCCTCGGTGGCGGCGCGGGTGCCCAGGCCCCACACGCCGGAGGCGTCCTTGATGGTCACCTGGTCGTTCTTGATGTTCAGGTACACGGGCTTGCTGGAGGCGCCCTCCACCACGATGGCGTCGTAGCCGGCCAGCTTGATCTTCGCGCCCAGCATGCCGCCGCAGTGGGCATCGACGATGAGGTGGTCCTTCGAGAACGTGGACAGCGAGCAGATGGTGGTGCGGCCGGCCAGGGGCACGCCGGAGGCCGTGAGGGGGCCTACGGCAAAGACGATCTTGTTCTCGGGGGAGAAGGGATCGGTGCCGGCGGGAACCTCGTCGAACATGATCTTGTTCGCCAGGCCCATGCCTCCGATATATTCTTTGTAGGGGTCGGTCGGTTGCGTCGTGACCGAGCCGGTGCTCAGATTGACGCGGAGGATCTTACCGGCCCATCCGTACGATGTTTCGTCAGCCATGTTGCATCTCCAAATCTTGGATAGACTACTGAGGTTCGTGTTGTGTGGGAACCGTCGGCCGCGATGCGAGCGCTGACAACAATCGTCGTGCCGCCAGTATGCCGACCCGCGCGCCCAGGGTATACCCTCTTTGGGGGTAATTCCGCAAAATCGCCGTTCAGGAAGCAGAATTCCCTCAAAGAGGGGAGGGCGTCCATCCAGCGCACGGCATACTTCCAAGTGTTGTGTGGTACCGCGAATCGGAAGCGAGCCGAGCGCAGCCACCCCGAGGGCGCACGCCCGCCGCGCGAAGGCGACGGCGGGGAGACGAGCGAGCACGAGCGCGCCGGCGGGGGAGGCATACGGAAACGACACTCACGGAACTTAAGTGAGGGAGGGAGCACCAGGCTATGTCAGATTCCAATCTGCACCAGAACACCTCCGAGGACCAGGGCGTCCCGAGCGGCGCGCCTGCGACGAACGGAACCGCGCCCGCGCCCGAGAACGTGGCAGGCGAGGGGGATCGTAAAAGCAAAACCTTCACGCGGCGCAGCGTGCTGGCCATGGCGGGCTGCGGCGTTGCCGGCCTCGTGGTCGGCGGCGTGCTGGCCTCGTGGGGCGTGACGTCGAAGTCCATCGCCTCCGGGCGCATCGAGATCCGCACGACGCCCACGAAGATGATCGTGACCGACCGCGCCCGCTGCTCGGGCTGCCAGCGCTGCGAGATGGCGTGCACGCTGAAGAACGACGGCCGCGTCTGCCAGCACATCGCGCGCGTTCGCGTGTGGCCCAACTACAACTTCGGCACGAACGTGGGCAGCACCGACGGTGCCTACGGCAACTGCGAGTTCACCGTGGAGCACTGCAAGCAGTGCGAGGATCCCGCGTGCATGAACTACTGCCCCGTGCATGCCATTTACGCCGACGAGAAGTCCGGTGCGCGCAAGGTGGACGCCGACCGCTGCATCGGCTGCGGCATGTGCAGCCAGGCGTGCCCGTGGAACATGCCGGTAGTGGATTCCGAGACGGGCGTGTCCACGAAGTGCATCTCGTGCGGCCGCTGCGCCGAGCAGTGCCCGAACGGCGCCATCAAGTTCATCGACTGGGAGGATATCGCGCAGAAGGTCATCGACCAGGGCGTCGTGAGGACGACGACCCTCGTGCAGGCGTGATGACGCCCGGTGCAGCCCCCGCTTTCCGTGCCATTGGCTCGGAAAGCAGCGAAAACGGAAAGGAGGATGAGCGATGATGGAAGACGAGGCCGTGTTCTCGGTGCTTGCCCAGTGCTTTGGCCCCGTGGACGAGGGCTCTTGGAGCCAGCTGGTGGGTAGCTCGCTGTGGTCGGACTTCCTCGACGGTGCCCGCCGCGTCATGCAGGCAGACGAGCTGGGCGTGCAGGCAGCCCCCCTCGCACGGGCGCGCAAGCGCTGCCCGCTGCAGGAGTTCCTGTCGTCGGGCGAGGTGAACGCGCTGTTCGCGCCGCCGGCATACGACGAGAAGCAGGCCTTCGCCGCCCGCCACTTCACGGGAGGGCTCCCCGAGTCCGCCGTGCCGGTGGAGTCGCTCTACCGCACGTGGTCTGCAGGGGCCGCGCCCGCTCCGTTCTCGCAGCAACAGGGGCTGTACCTGGGAGATTCGGCGCACTACCTGCGCGAGCTGGTCGAGCGGCTGGGCATGGAGGTGCCGCCGGCGTTCTCGGCGTGCCCCGACCACCTGGCGCTCGAGCTCGATCTCGTGGCCGTGATGCTGCGGTCCGGCATGCGGGAGGAGGCCCGGCAGTTCCTCGCGGAGCGCTTCGCCTGGCTCACCGCGTACCGCATGCGGCTCTTGACCTTGGAGGACGAGGCCCGCTTCTACATCGGGCTCGTCGACGTGATCCTGGCCATTCGCGCGCAGCAGACGACCGCCGATGCGGTGGTCGCATGAGCGCCGACGATAAGAGAACTCACGTGCATGCATACAGAGAGGAAACAGCTATGTCAGAAAACGCTATAACCAGGCGAAGCTTCCTGGCTGGCAGCGCTGGGGCGGTTGCGCTCACGGCGGCAGCCGGCTATATGGGCTTCGACGCTTGGGAGCAGGCGCATGCTGATGACGCATCGGGAGGCGGCGAGACCAAGACCGTCCACACGCTGTGCAACGCCTGCTCGAGCAAATGCGGCTACACGGCCTACGTGGTCAACGGCCGCTTGACGAAGCTCATCGGCGATGCCGACCACCCCTACTCCAAGGGCAAGCTCTGCGCCCGCGGCTACGGCTACTCGCAGATCGCCTACTCGGAGGATCGCCTCACCGACCCGCTGAAGAAGAACGAGCAGGGCAAGTTCGAGGCCATCTCGTGGGACCAGGCGTACAGCGAGATTGCCGAGAAGGTGCGCGCCATTATCGACGCCGACGGCCCGCAGGCACTGGCCATGGTGCAGGACCCGCGCCCCAGCGGCAAGTACTACACGAAGCGCTTCATGAACGCGCTGGGGTCGGCGAACGTGTACACGCACGGCGCCGCCTGCAACCTGTCCAAGGAAAGCGGCATGACTCAGGCCATCGGCACGGGCAGCTACTCGTCCGACGTGGCGAACTCCAAGATGACCATGTTCATCGGCCGCAGCTACGCTGACGCCATCCGCCCCAGCTCCGTGGTCGCGCTGCAGAAGGCGCACGAGAAGGGCGCGCACATAGTGCTGGTGGACCCGCGCTGCAACAACAGCCGCGTGTTCGCCGACGAATGGGTGCCCATCAACCCGGGCACCGACCTCGCGCTCGTGCTGGCCATGAGCAACGTGCTGGTGACGCGCGGCCGCTACGACAAGGAGTTCGTGGCCGCGAACACCGTCGGCTTCGACGAGTGGGCAAAGGAGCTCGCGGAGTACCCGCCCGAATGGGCCGAGGGCGTCACGGGCATCCCGGCCGACACCATCGCGCGCCTGGCCATGGAGTTCGCCGAGGCGGCCCCCGCGGCCTCCATCGAGCCCAGCTGGCGCGGTGCGTTCGGCTGCTCGTACGAGAACTCGGGCGAGACGGCGCGCGCCATCTGCCTGTTCAACACGCTCTTGGGTTGCTGGAACCAGAAGGGCGGCGCCCTGTTCACGCCCAGCGTGTCGGCCGGCAAGCTGGCCGACGAGCGCTTCGCCGACCCGAAGAAGCCCGAGGGCAAGCAGGTGGGCGCGGCCGAGTACCCGCTCGCGCTGTCGAGCATGGGCACGAACCTCGCCGCCGCCCAGGCCGCCGAGGACGGTACCGTGAAGGGCATGTTCTTCTACAACTCGAACATGGCCGCCGGCTACTCGAACACGGCGAAGCTCGCCGAGCTCTTGGGCAAGCTGGACCTCATGGTGGTCGTGGACGTGCAGATGTCCGAGACGGCGATGCTCGCCGACTACGTGCTGCCCGACACGAGCTACCTGGAGCGCCTGGAGCTGCCCGAGTTCATCGGCGGCAAGGTGCCGGCCGTGGCGCTGCGCGACCAGGTGATCGACGTGGTGCACCCGAACACGAAGCCGGTCGACCGGATATTCTCCGAGCTGGCCGAGGCGTGCGGCGTGGGCGAGTACTTCCGCTTCGGCGTGGACGAGCTGGCCGACGCGCAGCTGCAGACGGTGGGCCTTTCGCTCGATGCGCTCAAGCAGACGGGCACGGCGCACTTCCCCGAGAAGGAATTCGCCTACGGCACGGCGCCGAAGTTCAAGACGCCTACCGAGAAGGTGCAGTTCACAAGCGAAGCGTGCGAGAAGGCGGGGTTGTCGGCCGCACCCGTGTGGGTGGAGCCGGCCGTCATGCCCATGGGCGACGAGCTGCGCCTCATCGGCGGCAAGCAGGCCATCCACAGCCACACGCAGACCGCGAACATCGAAGACCTCATGCAGATCACGAAGGATTACGACCTGACCCGCGTCTGGATAAACGCCGACGTGGCCAAGCGCCTGGGCATCGAGGACGGCGACGAGGTGGAGGTGTCGAACCCCCAGCACACGGGCCGCGTCCGCGCGAAGGTGACGCAGCGCATGAACCCCACGGCGCTGTACATGCCCAGCCACTACGGCTGCTCGTCGCCCGACCAGCACACCGCCTACGAGGTGGGCCTGCGCCAGATGGACTTCGTGCCGTTCCATTTGGAGCCGGCTTACGGGGGCGCATGCACGCAGGAGGCGGTCGTGACCGTTAAGAAGGTAGGTGCGTAATGGCCCGTTACGGAATGCTCATCAACACCAAGAAATGCATCGGCTGCTACGCGTGCCGCGTGGCCTGCCAGCGCCAGAACGACCTGCTGCCCACGCAGGACTTCATCCGCTACGAGGAGCACGAGACGGGCACGTATCCCAACGTGGCCATCGAGACGGTGCCGCTGCAGTGCATGCACTGCGAGGACGCCCCCTGCGTGGCCGTGTGCCCCACGGGCGCGGCCTTCATCGGTGCCGATGGCATCGTGGGAGTGGACGAGGGGCGCTGCATCGGCTGCAAGTACTGCATGGCCGCCTGCCCCTACCAGGTTCGCGTGCACAACGAGAAGACGGGCACGGTTGACAAGTGCCGCTTCTGCACGGTGTCGGCCGAGACGAGCGGCACAAAGATGTGCTCGTGCGTGGAGGCGTGCCTGACGAACGCCCGCATCTTCGGCGACCTGGACGATCCCGAAAGCGATATCTCGAAGGAGATCGCCGCGACGAACGCCCAGCCCATAGCGGGCGACCTGACCAAATCCAAAGTATTCTACGTGAGGTGATGAGCGATGTCTTTTGAACCTATCTGGGGCGCCATCATCGCATGGTACCTGTTCCTCGCCGGTCTGGGCGGTGGCGCGTTCATCACCTCCGCCTTCCTGGGTTGGCGCCATCCCGAGGCCGTGTCGATGCGCAAGGTGGGGCACCTCATCGCCCCCATCGCGGTCATCATCGGCCTGGTGCTACTTATGTTCGATGCCGAGGGAGGCCTGCACAACCCGCTGCGCTTCGCGCTGCTGCTGACGAACTTCGGCTCCGTGATGACGTGGGGCGTCGTGTTCCTGGGCGGCTTCACCGTGGTGGCCCTGGTCGTGGTGGTGCTGGACTTCCTTAAGAAGTCGGTGCCGGTGTGGCTGGACATCGTGGGCGTGGTGTTCGCGGTGTGCGTGGCCGTGTACACCGGCGCGCTCTTGGGCGTGTGCAAGACGTTCCCGCTGTGGAACAACGCGCTGCTGCCCATCCTGTTTTTGGTGTCGGCCGTCTCGGCCGGTGCTGCCAGCGTGCTGCTGGTGGCCGTTATCCGCCATGCGGACGAGTTCAACCGCGTGGGCGTGCTGAAGAAGTTCCACTTCTGCCTGCCCATCATCGAGCTGGTGCTGGTGGCCTCGCTCATGTTCATTACCAGCTTCAACTCCGTTGCGGGTTGGAACTCGGTCATGAGCTTGCTGGTGGGCCAGTACGCGCCGCTGTTCTGGATCGGCCTGGTGCTTATCGGCCTCGTGCTGCCCACGGCACTGGAGACATGGCTTTTGTTCTTCAGCCCGAAGGAGTTCGAGGAGAGCCGCAAGGCCCACTGGATCAGCTTCGGCTCCGATGCCGGCGTGCTGGTAGGCGGCTTCCTGCTGCGCTTCCTGGTGGTCATGGCGGCCCTGCCGGTAACGATCACGGTGCCCATGCTGTAGCTTCGACCGAACAAGTAGTGCATCTGCCACGCGCCGCCCCTTCCGAGGGGCGGCGTTTTTTTGCATGAAAGGGACGGTGTGTAGGTTGACTCAACCGTTGATTGAGTTGAAGTGTTGCGGAACCGTAAATTTTGCACGGGCCTTCGGGGAACGGTAAAATCAGCTTTCTAATAAAGAGAAGCCTGAGTCACGCATGAGAAACATTAGCCGAAAAGAGAAGAAATTCCTCGTCGACCTGACGAGTGCGAAGAAGCTCGAAGGGCTGCTCTCGCAAGTGATGCCCGGCGATCCGCACAATGGCTCACGCGGCTATCCGGTGAGGTCGCTCTACTTCGACACGCTGCACGACCGCGACTTCGCCGAGAAGACGTTCGGCACCGATCCGCGCCGCAAGGTGCGGCTGCGCGTGTACGACCCAGCGGCGGACTTCGCGCTGCTGGAGCTCAAGCAGAAGCAGGGAGAGAACCAGCGGAAGCGCTCGCTGCCCTTGACGCAGGCCGAGGCGCGCCGCCTCATCGACGGCGATTTCGACGTGCTGCTCGATCGCGAGGAGCCCTTCGCCGCGGAAATGCACGCGCTCATGAGCATCAACGGCTATCGGCCGAAGGCCGTCGTCGAGTACGACCGCACGGCCTTCATCGCGAAGGAGAACAAGACGCGCGTGACGTTCGACCGGTCGATCCGCGCGACCGAGCTGAACTGCGACCTGTTCGACCCGAAGCTGCCCCTGTATCCGGTGTTCGACCCGTTCAACGTGGTGCTGGAAGTGAAGTTCGACGGCTTTTTGCTCAGCTACGTCCGGTCGGTGCTGAACATGGCGGACAAGAGCGAGCTGTCGGTGAGCAAGTACTGCCTGGCGCGCGGCGCGCGCATGGCGTACCAGTTCTAAAGAGGAGAGAGCGTGAAAGAGCAACTGTACCAGCTGTTCCAGGGCACCACGGGCGCGCCCACGGTGGAGGACCTCCTGCTGCGCGTGGGCGTGTCGGTGGTCATCGGCCTGGCCATCTTCGTGTCGTACTGGATCTCGCATGCGGGCACCATCTACTCGCAGAAGTTCAACATCAACCTCATCACGCTCACCATCCTCACGGCCACGGTGATGACGGTCATCGGCAACAACATCGCGCTGTCGCTCGGCATGGTGGGTGCGCTGTCCATCGTGCGCTTCCGCACGGCCATCAAGGACCCGCGCGACACCACCTACATCTTCTGGGCCATCATCTGCGGCATCTGCTGCGGCGTGGGCATGTTCCTGGCGGCGGCCATCGGCAGCGTGGCCGTGTTCGTCGTGCTGCTCATCCTGGGCCGCGTGCGCAACGACGTGCGGACCCTTCTGGTGGTGCGCGCCGCGCGCACGCAGGAGCTGCCCATCGAGGGCAAGGTGTACGAGTACTTCGGCGGCCGCGCCGTGCAGCGCGTGAAGAACACCACGGAAACCGACGTCGAGTTCATGTTCGAGCTGTCCCGCGGCATGCTCGACCGCGCGCAGAAGAAGGCCGAGCGCCCTATCACCGACGAGCTGTACGCCCTCGGTGGCATCGATTACGTGAACATCGTGGCGCAAAACGACGAGATAGGCAGCTAGCGCGTTGGCCATGGAGGCATTGCGAGGCAGGAAATACCAGCTCATAGCCGTGGCGGCCATCGCGGCCGTCGTGGCTGCGGGCGTCGTGGGCACGCTGGCGGACGCGAACAAGCTGCTGCCGGAGCGGTACCATCAGCATGAAAAAGCCCAGCAGCTGGCCGACCTGCCAGAGGCCGACCGCGCGGCGGCGTCCGGCACCAACACCGATGCGGCCACCTTCGCCTCGCACCTGCCGGTCGTGAGCATCGACACCGGCGGGCAGGAGATACCGGGCGAGCTCGTCCGCGACGAGAACGGCAAGACCATCGAAGGCGAAGACGGCCGGGCCGTCGTCACTGCTGCGCCTTCCGGCGAGCCGTCCATCACCGCCAGCCTGGTCGCCTTCGACGCCGAGAGCCAGGACGCGGTGCGCGCGAACCGGCTCTCCGACGAGCCTGAGATTGAAAGCTCGTGCCTGCTGCGCATCCGCGGCAACTCATCGCGCGCTTTCGACAAGAAGAACTACCAGATCACGTTCGTGAAAAGCGACGGAACCGACAACGACCAAGAGTTCTTGGGCATGGCGAAGAGCGAGACGTGGACGCTGCACGGTCCCTCGCTCGACAAGACCCTCATGCGAAACTACCTGGCGTACGGCATCGCTGGCGAGTTCATGAACGACTACGTGCCCGACGTGCGCTATTGCGAGCTGTTCATCGACGGCGAGTACCAGGGACTCTATCTGGCAACCGAGACGGTGAAGGTGGAGGACGGCCGGCTCGACCTCAACCCCGCCGATCCGAAAAGCCCCACGACCAGCTACGTGCTCGGCATAGATCTGACGGGCTCCGGTCCGCTGACCATCTCGGATTTCCTCCGCTACACGCTGCGCCTGAGCAAGTACATGAACATCGAGTATCCGAACGCGACCACGCTCACCGATGAGCAGAAGGCGTGGATCGAGCAGGATGTGAGCTCGTTCGAGAAGGCTTTGTTCTCGTACGACTACGACACCCGCGACTACGGATACGCCAACTACATCGACGTCGACAGCTTCGTTGATTCTTTCGTGTGGAACGAGTTCGTCATCAACGACGATTTCGCCGCTTACTCGACGTATCTGTACAAGGACGTTCGGGGCAAGCTCACGCTGGGGCCTCCTTGGGACTTCAACAACGTGTTCGACAATTATCGACTGGCCACGCCTACTGACAAGTTCTACCTGGTCGATCGTGCGTGGTACTTCATGCTATTCAAAGACGAGGCGTTCACCGAGCGCGTGATCAGCCGCTATAGGGAGCTTCGGGCGGGCGCGTTGAGCGAGGAGCACCTCAACGCCTACATCGACGAGACGACGGAGTACCTGGGCCCGGTCGTGGAGCGCAACTTCAAGGTGTGGGGCTATCTGCTCGACGCTGAAAATGTTTCCCATGCGCAGAAGGTTGAGCCTGACGAGCGGAACCCGCGCTCGTTCGACGAGGCCATCGATCAGTTGAAGTCGTTCGTGACGGAGCGCGGTGCGTGGCTCGACGGTTCCATCGAGCATCTGCGCCAATACTCTCATGAGTCGGCCGTCAAGAAGTTCAACCATTAGGGAAGGGGGGGGTCCGTGAAGAAGTTCATCATCGCTGCCGCGTGCCTGTTCGCGCTGGCGGCTTGTGCGGCGTTCACCGTGTTCGGCACGAGCGTGAGCATCGATCTCGACCCCTCAAAGCCCGTGACCGCCTGGGTGCGCCAAGAGGGACGTGCGATCCAGATCGATCGCGGCGACGGTTGGGAGGATTTCGAGATACGCGGCGTGGACATGGGCGCGGGCATCCCCGGGCATTTCGCCACCGACTACGCCATCGACAAGGAGACGTACCTGCGATGGTTTCAGCAGGTCAAGGATATGGGTGCGAACACCATCCGCGTCTACATCCTGCTGGGCACCGACTTCTACGAGGCCTTCTACGAGTTCAACAAGGATAATCCCGATCCGCTCTACCTCATCCACGGCGTGTGGATCGATGACTACGCGCAGAACTCCCATATGGACGCATACGACCCCGCCTATCTCGGGCGGTTCAAAGAGGATGCGCGCGCGGTGGTGGACGTGATACACGGCCAACGTTGGATCGAGCTTGGCCGGCTGTCCGGAACGGGCATGTACACGAAGGACATCTCGCCATGGGTGCTCGGCTACATCCTGGGCGTCGAATGGGAGGCGCCTACCGTCATCTACACCGATCGCACGCACGAGGGCATGGGCACCTACCATGGCTCCTACGTGAGCAGCACGTCGGAGGCGAGCGCGTTCGAGATCATGCTCGCCCAGGTGGGCGATGACCTGATGGGCTACGAGTCCAAGCGCTACAAGCAGCAGCGGCTGCTTGCTTTCAGCAATTGGCCCACCACCGACCCGATGAGCTATCCGCTGCCGCTGCAGCTGTTCTTCGAGAAGTACAGCCAGGTGGATGTGGAGAACATCGTGGCCGAGGAGACCGTGGTGTCGGGCATGTTCGCCTCTTACCACGTGTACCCCTACTATCCCGACTACCTGCAGTACCTGCCCGAATACGCCAACGCTGTGGACGATACGGGCCAGGTGAACACCTACCGCGCGTATCTGGAGACGCTCGTTGCGCACCACAGCGTGCCGGTTGTCATATCGGAGTTCGGCGTGCCCAGCTCGCGCGGGCGCGCCCAGGTGGACGCGAACACCGGTCGCAACCAGGGCGGCATGAGCGAGGACGACCAAGGGAGGGCCATCGTTCGCTCCTATGTCGATATCATGGCTTCGGGATGCGCGGGGTCGGTGATCTTCACCTGGCAAGATGAATGGTTCAAACGCACGTGGAACACCATGGCCAACGTGGATCTGCTGAAGACGCCCTACTGGAGCGACTACCAGACCAACGAGCAGTATTTCGGGCTTTTGTCGTTCGACCCTGGCACGGAGCGCAGCGTGAGCTATGCGGACGGCGACGACGAGGAGTGGACGGACGCAGACGTGATCGGCGAGGCCGACGGTCGCACGCTGTCGATGAAGTACGACGAGAAGTTTGTGTACCTCATGGTGCGCGGAAGCGACGTCGGACCGGGCACGCCGCTGTACCTGCCAGTGGACACGACGCAGAAGACGGGCGCAACGGCCAGCGCCGACCCGGTCGTGTCGTTCGAGCGTGCGGCCGACTTCCTCATCGTGCTCGACGGCGAGGACGAGAGCCGCGTGCTGGTGCAGGAACGCTACGAGGTCATGCGCGCCATGGCGTTGCGCACCACGACCGGCGAGGATCCTTATGAGAACATCCCTGCGAAGGACACGACCCGGTTCAAGCACATCGACCTGGTGCTGCAGACCATAACGGAAACCCAGGCCATTGCAGATGCGGTCGCCAACCAGAAGAACGCCATCGCGGACAATTTCTACTTCGAGTCCTACGAGACCGGCAAACTCGTCTACGGGGACGCGAACCCCGCGCACGAAAACTTCGACTCGATGGCCGACTTCTGCTATGGCGACGGGTTCGTGGAGATCAAGCTGCCGTGGCAGCTGTTGAACTTCTCGAATCCCTCCGAGATGCAGATCCACGACGACTATTACGAGCACTACGGCGTGGAGAACATGAAGATCGACCGCATGTACGTGGGAGTGGGTGACGGCGCGGACGGGCAGGCCATCCCGCTGTTCGAGAAGCCGCTCAAGGGCTGGGGCACGAAGGTGACGTACCACGAGCGCCTGAAGGAGAGCTACTACATCGTGCAGCGGATGTGGGCGGAAGGCGTCCCGGCCGAGGAGCTGTGGCGCGAGGACGCGGCAACGGGTGGTGAGACGACGGATGCCGTCGTAGCGGGCGGCACCTCGTGAAGATCGAGTGGCTCATAGCGTTCTACCTGTTCATCAGCGTGATGATGATCGCGTTCAACTTCGGGTACCTGGCCTACGAGAAGCTGCACGCGAAGCGCTTCGACGCGCGGACGAAGCGGCTCGCGGAACTGCTGGGCGACGAGATCGAGCGCAACGCCGCGTTTCCCACCGAGGAGCACAAGCGCACGCTCGAGCGCGCGATGCGCCGGATGGCCGGCATGGAGTCGTTCGACCTGACCATGGGCCATCTGCTGGAGCAGAACCCCGCCAAGAGCGAGCGCTACCTGCACGGCATCGCCACGGTGTTCGACCACCTCACCTACCACTTCGCGAAGAAGGACGACCTGCACCGCGCCTACTTCGCCTACATCGTGAAGCGCTGGTACCGCGAACGGCCGGCCGGCAACACCGTTGAGCAGGCGCTCCTGCGCTACGTGCGCGAGGGCTCGTTCTACGCTCGGCAGAACGCGCTCGAAGCGCTTTCGCAGGTGGGAAGCGCCCGCGCGCTGGCCGAGGCTATCGCCACGCTCGAGCGCGACGGGGAGTTCCACAGCCCCAAGCTCATCACGGAGGCCGCGCTCGCGTTCGCGGGCGAGGCGACGGAGCTGGAGGCCGAGCTCAAGGAGCGCGTCGGGCGCTTCAGCCCCCACACCGTCGCGGCCCTCGTCAACTACCTGCGCATGGCGGGTCTGGGCGATCCCGACGTCATCCTCGCCCTCATGCGCGACGAGCGGGAGGACCTCGAAGTGCGCCTCGCGTGCATCCGCTACTTCATGCGCCGGCACTGGCCGGCCGCCGAGGCCGACCTGCTCAAACTCGCCTCCGACAACGATCCGGCGCGCTGGGAGTACCGGGCCATCGCGGCCACGGCGTTGTCGAATTATCCCGGCATGGAGGCCGTCGAGGCGCTGAAGGGGTGCCTCTCGAGCCCCTCGTGGTTCGTGCGCAACAACGCGGCGAAGACCCTGTACGACTACGGCCTCGCGCTCGACGACCTCGCCGACGTCATGAACGGCCCCGACGCCTACGCGCGCGACATGCTCGCCTACCACTGGGAGCTCAAGCGCGTGGAGGAAGAGGAGCGCAAGCGGAAGGAGGCGCTTCCGGTATGATCGCCACCACCGTGACAGCCGCGGCGATCGTGCAGGGCTTCCTGTACTTCGTCGGCGCGTTCTTCGTGCTGTACCTCATCGGGTACTCGACGTTTCTGTTCCTGTCGGTGACGGTGGGCTCGTCCATCCTGTACCGGCGCAAGCGCGAGGCCCACTACAAGAGCACGCTCGAGGTGGACTGCTACGTGCCCATCACCATCGTCGTGCCCGCCTACAACGAGAGCGTGACGGTGGAAAGCTCCCTGCGCTCGCTGCTCAACCTGGACTACACGCTCTACGAGGTGATCGTCGTGGACGACGGCTCCACCGACGATACCGCGCAGACGGTCATCGACGCGTTCGACCTGCACCCCATCGACCGGCCCGTCCGCCGGCAGGTGCCCTGCGCGCCCGAGCGCGGCGTGTGGTACGGGCGCGTGGGGCGCATTCCGGTCACGCTCATCTCCAAGGAGAACGGCGGCAAGTCCGATGCGCTCAACATGGGCATCAATGCCTCGCAGTACCCCTACTTCATCTGCATCGACGCCGACTCCGTGCTGCAGTACGACTCGTTGCGCGAGATAGCCGCGCCGCTCGTGGAGCACGAGAACGTGGTGGCCGTGGGCGGGCTCGTGCGCATCTCCAACGGCATCAGCATCAAGGATGGCCGCCTGACCAACTACTCGCTGCCGAAGAAGATCATCCCCGCCATGCAGGTGCTGGAGTACGATCGTTCCTTCCTGTCGGCGCGCATCCTGTTCGACCAGTTCAACGGCAACCTGATCATCTCGGGAGCGTTCGGGCTGTTCCGCAAGGACCTGGCCATCGCGTGCGGCGGCTACGACCTGGACACGGTGGGCGAGGATATGGAGCTGGTCACGAAGCTGCACGTGTTCTGCCGCACCAACGGCAGGGACTACCTGATAAAGTACGCGCCCGACGCCATCTGCTGGAGTCAGGCGCCCGAGACCCTGCGCGACCTGGTGAAGCAGAGGCGTCGCTGGCACACCGGCCTGTTCGAGACCATGACGAAGCACTGGCGCATGTTCGCCAACCTGCGGTTCGGTCTGGTGAGCTTCTTCTCGTACACGTACTTTTTGATCTACGAGCTGCTCTCTCCCGCCATCGAGCTGTTCGGCCTGGCCACGGTGGCGGTGGCTGTGGCGTTCAACTTCATCAACATCCCGTTCATGATCATGTTCTTCGGCATCTACGCCGTGTTCGGGGCCGTGATGTCGCTCACGGCGTTCTTCTCGCGCGTGCAGACCCGCGACCTCAAGCTCTCCCCGCGCGACGTGGCGAAGGCGCTGCTGCTGTCGCTCTTCGAGGTGACGGTGCTCCGCTTCGTCCTGGCCACCACCCGCATGTTCGCGCTGCTGGGCTATCGCCGCAACCGCGGCCGCTGGGGCAGCATCAAGCGACAGAAGATCGACGTCGAGAACTGAGTGTCCCAAATGGGGACAGTCCCCATTTGGGATTTCACAAATCGGCGAAAATCCGAACTCTCGACTACCGAAAATCCGAACTTCCCAACCGTGATTTTCCGAAAAAGCGACCCTAGGCCCCTAGCGTTCTCAGAGGAATGACGTACACGCCCTCTTTTGACTTGCGGGCATATTCGCCCAGCCCCACTATCACGGCGAGGAACTCTGGTTCGCGCGTCCGTGCGTGCGGATTTTTGAGCAGCTTCGCTCGCAGTCGTTCGAGGTTTTCTATGCCATCGGGAACCTTGTCCTCGCTCACTTTGAATTCGAGTGCCGCCCAGCGGCCGTCGGCCAGTTCAATGATCGCGTCGGCTTCAAGTCCCGAGTCGTCGCGATAGTAGCGCACGGGGGTCATTCCCACATTCGGAAGCGCACGCGCATACACGAGCACGTCGCGCATGCAAAGGTTCTCGAAGATGAGACCGAATGTCTGCCAATCTTCCAAGAGCGATTCGGGCGTCATGCCAAGCGCTGCGACGGCGAGCGACGGATCGGCGAAATAGCGCTTCTCCTTCAACTGCACACGCTTCGGTGAGCGTGCAGGAGGAACCCATCCTTTCACACCCTCAATAAAGTAAAGCGATCGAAGGGTTTCGAGATAATCAGCGATGGTCTTATCGTTAGCCAGGCCTTCAGGATCTTCCTCACCGCCGTACATATCAAGTCGCAGGGTCTGATACGTGGCGGCTTGGCAGAGGTTCCTTGCAAGCGACGCGATTAGCCTTTCGGCCATATCGCTGCTCTTTCCGAGGGCGGGAATGCTCTCATCCAAGATCGCGCGCAAGTATTCGCGCGCCATAGTCTGCGCCCTTGCGGTAGGCGCGTTGATCGCTTCGGGCCAACCGCCACGGCAGGCGACATCAAGAAGCTCACGCGTGTCGGCTTCCACTTTTTGCCGGGAGAACTCACCTCTGAACAGCCCTGCGAGGGAGACGGCCGCGTTCGACTCGCCTGATTCGGAAAGGCTCATCGGCAGCATGCGGATACGTCCTATACGGCCGGCTCCGCTGTGGGCGGGCCTCTCCTCTTTCTTCCGCGGGGTGGATGAGCCAGTGAGAATCCACAAGCCCTTCTTGCCAGCGGCGTCGTCGACAGCGTGCCTGACGACATCCCAAAGAGCCGGCACGCGCTGCCATTCGTCTATAACATGCGGCGCGTCGCCGATGAGCATGAGGGAAGGATCGGCTTTAGCAAGCGCCAGGTTGTTTCCACGGTCGACGTAACTGATGCTGGCGGCATGTGCGCGCGACGTCCACGTTTTGCCGCACCATTTCGTGCCCGCGACTTCCACGGCGCCGAAAACTTCAAGAAACCGGCGTATCTCCGTATCGACGATTCGCGGCCGGTATCCCGCCGGTTTGATGTCGTCGGCCATGTTGCCTCCATTCGCAAGCTGTTTTCTCACGTAGAGTATAGCAGGAATGCGGAAATCCGAAGGAGTGATTAGAGAAAATCCGAATGTTGAAACGGAGAAAATCCGAATTATTGACTACCGGAAATCCGAATAAATGTCCCAAATGGGGACAGTCCCCATTTGGGACATTTTGGCTTACGGTTCGACGATGGGGAAGAAGAAGTCGAAGTCGACCAGGTGCTCGGTGAGCTTCTTCAGCACGTCGGGGTCGCCTTCTACCTGGATGTTCTTCGCCTGCGCGGCCGTGTCGTTCTTCAGGATGGCGAACATGCCCAGGCGCGGCAGGGTGAGCGTGGCGTCGGCATCCGCATACTGCACGCCGCGCTCGTAGAGCACGACGCCCGCGCGCACGGTGAGCGCGTAGGGGTCGTCGTCGGTGAACGCGAGGTTCACCACGAGGTCGAGGTCGGCGGCCGCGTTCGCGTCGAGCAGGATGCCCAGGTAATCCAGCATCATGTCGGGCGTCATGGCGCGTAGGATGTCGGCGCTTCCGCTGGCGCGGAACTTCGGGTCGGCGTCCACGCCGCCGCGCAGCTCCTTCGCGCCGGTGAGGTAGGCGTTGCGCCACGGGCCGGACTCGGCGGCGTAGCCCAGCTGCTCGAGCGCGTCGGCGCACAGCAGGCGGGCGGGCTGGTTGGACGGGTCGGCGAACACGAGCAGGTTCGTCACTTCGGCCACCCACTGGTATTGGCCGGCCTCGAAGTCGGCGCTTGCTTTCGCCAGCACGGCGTTTGCGTCGCCCAGGTATTCGACGAACTTGCGCGCCGATTCCTCCGGCGGCAGCGCGTTCAGGTGCACGGGGTTCGCGTCGTACCAGCCCATGTACTTTTGGTACACCGCCTTCGCGTTGTGCGCGACGGTGCCGTAGTACTGGCGCGTGTACCAGCTTCGCTCGAGCGCGGGCGGTAGCTGGATCAGGTGCGCGATCTCGTTGGACGTGAGCCCCTGGTTCAGGTGCATGAGCGTCTGGTCGGCGATGAACTTGTACATCGCGGCGGTGTTCACCAGGTACTCGCGGATGAACTCGGCACCCCAGTGCGGCCAGTTGTGCGCCTGGAACGTCACCTCGGCCTGGTCGCCGTAGCGGGCGAGCGTTTCCATGAGGTAGTTCGCCCATGCGTTGCCGTCGCGCACCTCGGCGCCGCGCAGCGTGTACAGGTTGTGCAGCGTGGCCGTGCAGTTCTCGGCCACCCACAGGGCCTTGAACTGGGGAAACCACGTGTTCATTTCGGCTGGCGCCTCGGTTCCGGGCGTCATCTGGAACTCCATGAGCACGCCATCCACCTCGCGCGTCTCGCCCGTGGCCGTGATCAGGTCGTTCGGCGCTATATAGGACACGGTGCCGGTGGACTGCCCCATGCCGATGCCGATGGAGAGCTTCCCCTGCGGCCCCGGCTCCAAGAACGTGCCGTACTGATACCCCGCGCGGCGGCCCATCGCGTTGCCGGCGTACACGTTCTCGGCCACGGCGTGCTCCGCGAAGCCGCTGGGGACGATGATGGGGATGCCGCGCGCGGCCACGTCCTCCTCGCTGACGATGCCCTTGATGCCGCCGTAGTGGTCGACGTGCGGATGGCTCATCACGATGCCGGCGACGGGGCGCTCGCCTAGGTGCTCGGCGACCAAGGCGAAGGCTGCGCGCGAGCATTCGCAGCTCATGAGCGGGTCGAACACGATCCAGCCCGTCTCGCCGCGCACGAACGTGATGTTGGTCATGTCGTAGCCGCGCACCTGGTAGATGCCGTCGGCGACTTCGAACAGGCCGAACAGGTGGTTGAGCTGCGCGTTGCGCCAGAGGCTGGGGTTGGCGGTGTCGGGCGCGTCGGCCGGCTGGCCGTCGGCCCCGTCCAAGAACGCGTAGGCTTTCTGGCTCCATACCACCTTGCCGGCATTGTCCGCGATCTCGAGCGCGTCCGGCGCGGCGATGAGCCCCCGGCTGGCGAATTCGCGCTCCTGTTCGTCGGAGAAGTCGAGCAGCGCGTACACGGCGTCGTTGGCGCCGCGCGTGGTCTCGGTGGCCGGCTTGGGATCGGCCGTGAGGTTGCCGGGCGCGGAGCCTGCGGCGGCGGAGGATCCGTCCCCGCCGCTTGCGCCGTCGGCCGAGCAGCCGCACACAGCGGCCCCGGCGGCCACGAGCGCCCCGGTTGCGAACGTTCCGGCGACGAACGTGCGTCGATCGATGCGATGGTTGCTGGTCATAGGGGTCTCACTTTCGCTTGGAATCGCTGCGGAGCCGTCGGCGAGATAGTATTGCCGCCCCGCCTGCCAAAGCCAGAAGGGCTCCGAGGGCTGCCATCAAACCAGCCGCAGAATCGGCGGTGGGCGCGAGCTTCGTGCCGCCGCCCGCCGCATCCGGTTTCGCGACCGGCGGGACCTCTGCGCCATCCACGATCACGGCGAAGGGCGACACTGCGCTCACCTGCACCGTCGCCATACCGTTGGCGACGTGGGCAGCGAGCGCCACCATGCCGTCGGGATGCTCTTGGAGCACCGTGACCTTGCTTCCCGCAAAAGCCGCAGGCACGGGAATCCGCAGCGTGACAGGCCCGCCGAGCGCCGTCTGGCCCGACTTCCTCCCGTTCACGGGCAGCAGGGCCCGATAGGCCGCTGCCAGCTCTCCCAGCAGGTCGGCCTCTTTCGCGTGCCGCACGAGCGCGTCGTGGCTGGCGCTTCCTTCGTCAAGCGCCTCTAGGGACAGCACGGCCCCGGCATGGATGGTGCCCTGCAGCGTGATGCCGGTGGCGCCGTCGGTCAGAGTGCGCTCGATCAGGGGATCGCTCACCAGGTAGGGGAAGCCTGCGTTCGTGTCGGCACTGTACGCCCAGTAGCGCATGTCGCCGGAAACCTGCTCGTTCAGCATGTCAGCGAACTCCTGCGACATCATGGTCGCGGTGGGCAGCTCGGCCAGGCTCGCGTCCTCGGCGTCGCCTACCGATCCTTCCCCTATCGGGCTCTGATCGAACTGCGCGAACGTATAGCCGAAGAACACGTCATGGTGGTTCGATCCGATGAACGTGCCCGCCACGGTGGAGGGTTTGGGACGCAAAACGCCGATAGCCCCCGAATACGAGTTCACCACCTCGCCACGGTTCTCGCCGACGAGCCCGCCGAAAAGTACCTGCGGGTCCGTCGTCCAGCCAAGGGCGTAGCTGTTCCACACCGAGGATCCGTCCGCGGCGCGACCCACCAAACCGCCCGCTGTCGAAGCGATCACGTCGGCTCCCGACCAGCAGTTCACCACGTCGCCGTGGTTTTCACCCACCAGTCCGCCCGCGAGCGTGCTGCGAACGGTGGCGTTCAGCAGGCGGAGCTCTTCAGGGGTGATGGTTCCCGAGCTGGGTGCGTGATACCACGTTTGCGCCGTGCCCGTGGAGCAGTTCTCTATCCGCCCGTGGTTCGCTCCGGCCAGCACCCCGATAACGTGGTTCGTGGTGAATCCGAAAAAGTCCGTCCCGTACACGGCCAGGTTGCGCACGGTGCCGCCGTCTCCGATGACGCCGAACAAGCCCCCGAAGGTTATGTTTTTAAGGGGGCTGTCCGAGACGTCCATGCTCATGGAAAAGCCGCCGATGCCGAATCCGGCCCCGTCGAAGGTGCCGGTGAACGGATGCTCCTCGCTGCCGATGGGGGCAGTCCAAGCGGGGGCGGGGCGGCGCGTGTTCTCGATGTTGCCCGTCAGGCGGAACGTGGCATGCTCGTACATTGCGGGATGCTGCTCGTAGGCGGCGGACACGTTGACCAGATCGTCGAGCGTGCTGATCAGGTACGTTCCCTCAGAGTCGGTGGCGAAGTGCAACGGGTTGGGCATGGCCTCGCCCGGCGTGGCTATCAGGTAGGCATCCTGGTACGGCATGCAGAACGCGAAGGTCATCGTGGTTCCCGACCCCTCGGCAAGCAAGGCGGCCTCGGAGCTCGCGATGGTTTCCAGCTCGTCGCCGTTTGCGTTTTTGAGCACAAGCGAATCGAGGGCGACGGGATCGGAGGCAGTGACGGCCACCTTGACGCAGGTTCCGGCGGGAACGTCGGCTGGCAGCTGGTTCCCGGCCAGGTCGGTCGTCTCTATCGCGAGCCCGTCTGCGTTCGCGACGTGCAGGCGGCTCGTTTCCCGCTTGTCGGGGTTGCGCGCCAGCACGACGAGCATGGCGGGGTCTCCCGCAGAATCCTCCATGGTGAGCTTGACCTTGGCCGAGTTGTAGTCGCCGTTGGTCGGGATGGCGGTTCGGTACAGATTGAACAGCGAGTAATGGTTTTGAGACAGGGCGCCCGTGTGAGGCGCCGGAGAGACGTAGCTGTTCATGAGCACGTAAGGCGCCTGCCCGATCGACGTCATGCCGTTTCTTCGAAGGTGCTCGACGAGAGAGCCGCGTGAGCCCGCATAGCTGGGTTGGCTGACCAGGGGCGCGAGCGGGCCGAAATCTGCGGGAGGCGCGTACACGCCGTCTTTCGTGGACTGCACATTGAAGAAATCCTGGTCGGGGAAGCCGTAGTACTCGGAGGTGAACAGCATGCCGCCGAAGGGTATCTTCTCCCAATAGCGCAGACCGTGAATGAGGTCGCCATGCTTCTCTCCGTACGAGAGGTTCCGGCTGCCATCGACGACCAAGAACGGCGCGCCTTTCACGGCGGCGCGATACACCGGCATCGTAGGGGCGGTTCTCACCGCCTGCGACGTGTAGAACGCCGTGGTGGTCGCCTTGCCGTTGGGGTCGGGCAGCCGGTACTTGAACGATCTGCTGGCCGAGCTCGCGTAGTCGAAGTCGTACTCGGTTTGGAAGTCGTAGGGGCGCATGAGGGTGAGGAGGTCGGTGCGCGGCCACGAGGCGTCGCCGTCTTTGTTCGCGAATTCGGATGCGGTGAAGTTGATGTCCCTCACGATGCGGTTGAGGTTCGTGACCAGATTGTTTTCGAGGTCGGCCGCCTTTGTGCGCAGGTCGGCGTCGGCGGGGGCGTTGTCGGCCTTCGCCTTCCAGTAATCGTATTCGAGGCGCTGCACGTAGGCGACTATGTTCAGGTTCATCACCACGTCGTTGATGCCGGCGGTGAGCAGCGCGTAGCGCTGGTGGTCGAAGGCGAGCGCTTCGTCGGCGTATTGGTCGAGGTTGTGCAGGTAGCGATGGTTGGTGTAGCTGCCCATGAATATGCCGTAGGTTTCGATGGTGGTCAGGTCGGCCTCGTAGTCGAGCTTGTCGAACGCTGCCACCAGCGCGCGCTCCTTGGTTTCGGCCGCTTCGCGCCGTGCGCTTTCGTTGGCGGTTCCCCATGCTTCCGCGTACGCCTTCGAGGCATCGATGAACTCGCGGTAGGCGGTGAGCGCGGGCGCGTACACCGAGTCGCTCATCTTGATGATCTGTGCCCGCTGGTTTTCTATCTGATTGAGCGTCACGGTCTGCTCGAGTGCGTTGAACTGCGCGTCGATGCTGTTCTCGAGGTCGCCAAGCTGTTGGCTCAGGTCTTGCACGGCTTGCAGGATCTGATCGCATTCGTGCTCGATGCCGGAGCTGCCTCCCAGCAACCCGTCCACGAAGTCGAGCACTTTGTTCAGCTGCTCGGCGTCCTGCGGGTCGACCGCTTCGTTCAGCGCCTTGAAGGCGACCGTTTCCGCCAGGCCGAAAACGACGCCGTACACCTTGTCGAGCACCCAGTCCCCGGGGCCGCGCACCTCGGGGTCGTCACTGCTGGCCGGGGCGATGGCGGGGGCGTTCTCGTTGGCGTCGCCTTCCGGCTTGTCGGCGGCATCGGTTGCGGGATTGCCGGAGGGATCCGTCGCAGGCTCGTCGGCGGGATTGTCCGCCGGCTTGGCCGCAGGGCCGGCTGCCGGATCGTCGCTCGGGCCGTCCGGCGCGGGCGCGTCCTGCGACTCGGGCGCGCCTCCCTCTCCTTGCATGGCGAAGGCGGTTACGCTGCCCGTTCTGGAAATCGGAGCCATGAAGCCGATCAAGCTCAACGCAAGCAGGAGGCAGAGCGCCGAGCGCAGGGACTGGGACGTTCGCTTGCGGGCGGTGATGCTCATGAGGAGGCTCCTTGGTCTGGGCGGTCGGGGGAGGGCTGGTCGGCAGGAGGGGGCGGGGGCTCTCCTGCCAGCGCTTCCTGCAGGCCAGTTCCCATCTGGCGGACGCGAGCAGCTTCGAGCTCGGTCAGGTAGCCGGAGCGCACGGCCATCTCCAGGTAGTAGCTCACCTCTTCGATGGCGGCTGCGGCCTCGCGGGCGCGGGACGCCTGGGCGGCGCCGGCCAGATCTTCCAGATCGCGCGCCGCCATGCCCGCGCGCACGCCGGCGGCCAGCATCTCGGCGGCAAGGGGAAAGCGCTCGGGCTTCTCTCGCAAGTACCGCACGAGCTCGGCCACGCGGATGGCGAAGTCGAACGCATCGTTCGATCGGTTCATGGGTGCCTCCTGTCGTCTGCTTGGCGAAGGGTGCGAGACCTTGTTTCCCCCTTGTACGATATCGGCAGCCGCCGGAGAAAGCCATCATCCGGGATGAGGGTTTTGCATATTTGCCAGCGATTGGAGCGATGTTCCCAACCGGATCAACCGTTTGGACAAGACGGTTGTTGCGCAGGTTGACAGGCGAGGTGGGAAAGTTAAAATGCGTTAAAAGAATTTTTTAAAATTAAATTAACAAAAAAATAAAAATGAGAATAGAGTATTTTTGAAACCAGTAGAGAGGTGCTTATGAACACCCTGACCATTGACGGATACCTCCCTCGGATTGTCGATACCATGGTCGACCGCTATCTCGGAGTTTTCGGCGCTGTGGTCATCGAGGGTCCAAAGTGGTGTGGGAAGACTTCCACAGCAAAGAACCATGTCGTATCCGAGACGAGTATGGCGAACCCCGAAGGGGATTTTCGCGAGAGAACCATCGCGGAGTTGGAGCCTTCGCTTGCCATCAGCGGCGAGAGGCCGAGGCTCATCGATGAATGGCAGGATGTTCCGAAACTGTGGGACGCCGTCCGATACGAATGCGACAGAACCGCCTCGAAAGGCCTCTACCTCCTCACCGGCTCATCGACGCCCAAGAAGCGCGCTGGCGAAGGCGGCTCGCAAAAGCAGCCGAAGCACAGTGGCGCCGGACGGATTGCCCGTATAAGGATGGGCACTATGACGTTATCCGAGCAGGGGCTTTCGTCCGGGAAGGTGTCACTTGCCGGCCTGTTCGAGGGAAAGGGTTATTCTGCCGTATCCCACCTCGATCTTCGTTCGGTTGCAGAGCTCGTGGTGCGTGGCGGCTGGCCTGCTGCGATAGGCATGGAGACCAAAGACGCGGCCCTTATATCAAGAGAGTATCTCGACGCGGTTATCGAAGAGGATATCCACGAGGTAGATGGCGTCGAGCGCGACAGGGATAAGGTTCGCAAGCTCGTGTCGTCGCTCGCACGAAACGAGGCAACGCTGGCCACCTCGAAGACGATCATGAAGGATATGGCCGAACAGGACGAAAGCATAACGTATCCCACGCTGAAGGAGTACCTTGATGCCTTGCGGCGAATGTTCTTCGTTGACGACATCCTTCCTTGGGATCCGGCCTTGCGGTCACCTGCGAGGATTAGAGCGGCGGCGAAGCACCACCTGGCCGACCCTTCCCTCGCCGCCGCGGCGCTGGGCGCATCGCCGGAAGCCCTCATGTACGATCCGAAAACCCTCGGCTTCCTTTTTGAATCTCTCGTAACTCATGACGTGTTGGTCTATGCGGAAGCCGTTGGTGCCTCGGTGCGGCATTACCGGGACGAAACCGGCCTTGAAGTCGATCTCGTTGTAACCAAACCTGACGGAGATTGGGTGGCCATGGAGGTGAAGCTGGGGATGGACCAGGTCGATGTGGCTGCTAAGAGCCTAATCGCCGCGAGGAAAAAGCTGGTCACCAAGGGGGAGCGTCCGCCGAAGGCCCTGGTCGTCGTCGTTGGCAGTGGAGGCGTCGCGCATATGAGGGAAGACGGCGTCCAGGTTGCTCCTATCGATACGTTGGGCATATAGTTCTCGGTTGAGCGCTATACTTTCAGCTTGACGCGAACAAGGAGGATGTGTGGAGCGTGACGACGCAGAGCTGATTCTCAGCGAGAAGTTCGCACCGGCGGACCTTCCCGACGTGTGCGCGCCGCGGCTGCGGGTGGTGGATACTATCGAGCGCGCCGTGCGCACGCGGCGCTTCGTGTACTTGGGCGCGCCGGCGGGCAGCGGCAAGACGGTGTCGGCGCTGCTGTGGCTGAAGAAGGCGAAGCGCGCGTGCGTGTGGATCGGCCTCGACCGCTACGACGACGTGCCCTCGGTGTTCTACAAGCAGCTGGCGACGGGGCTCTACTCCATCCAGCCGGATAACGCGGGCATGCGCGCCGTGCTTGAAAGCCCGACGTTCTCCGCGTCGCCCGTGGAGCACACGGTGCAGCTGGTGATGGAGATGCGCCCGCTCGAGCGCCGCTACGCGCTGATCGTCGACGACCTGCACCTCATTCGCAACCGCGAGATCGTCAAATCGCTGCCTGCCGTGCTCCGCCGCCTGCCCGGCGCGTTCGCCGTGCTGCTGCTGTCGCGCGCCGAGCTGCCCGAGGAATGGCGCACGCTCGGCGGCGCGGAGGGCCCGGCGGTGCTCGGAGCGGACGATCTGCGATTCGCGCCCGACGAGATACGCGGCTACTTCAACGCGCTCGGCCGCTTTCCCACGCCCGACGAGACGCGTCTCGTGCACGCGGCCACCGAGGGGTGGGCCATCGGCGTGGCGGCGCTCGCGAAGTCGGATCGCACGGACGGACGCAACGGCCACTACCTGTTCGCGAGCTATTTCGAAGAGCAGGTGTGGGGTGCTTGGGACGACCAGCTGCGCTCGTTCTGCCTGGCCACCAGCGTGGCAGAGGAGTACGACCCGACGTTGGCGGCACTGCTGTCCGGGCGCGACGACGCCCGGGAGGTCATGGAGCGCCTCGCCCGCACGAACACCTTCCTCTCGCGGTTGCACGGCGACACGTACCGTTACCATCACCTGTTCCGCGATTTTCTGCGCGAGAAGGCCGCGGAGGCGGGCGTGGACCGCGTGGTGCTCTGCAAGCGCGCGGCCGAGCACTTCCGCGACCGGCACGACTACACGCGCGCCTTGCGGTTCTGGTTCGAGAGCGGCGATTTCTCCGGCATGGACACCTACCTGCTGCTGTTCCTGTTCGAGAACGCGCGCGGCTCGGTTGCCGACTACGCGGACTTCCTGCGCACGCTCGATATCGAGTCGCTTCCCGCCGACGCGTACCGCGTGTGCCCGCCTTTGCGCGTGCTGGCCGCGTGGTACTTCTATCTCACCAGCCAGCGCACGGCGTTCGAGCACCACCTGGACGAGCTGTACCGAGCCCTGCCGCACATCGCGGCGTCGGATTCGCGGTTCATGGAGTTCGCGCTTCTGGCCTACAGCGTGGACCACCGCACCACCATCATCGAGAAGGCGCGGAAATTCTCGCTGTTCGGCCGGTTCGTGAAGCGCTTCACCCCGGCGGGGCTGGCCACCGAGATCGCGTCGTTCACGCACAACCTGCCCTATCCGCATCGCAGCAACGTGGATTACTCGGCCATCGTGCTGGAGGACGGCGGCATGGAGCTGATCGGCCGCACGTTCGCGCCGCTGCTGGGGGCGGAATGGGGTTACGTGCGTCCGCTGCTGCCCGCGTGCTTCGCCTACGAGCGCAATCGGCTGGACAAGGCGCTCGCCGGGCTGCGCGAAACCGAGAAGGCGCTCGTGCCGGAGAACCGCGAGGACGGGCGCGCGTGCATCATGGTGATGAAGCACGCGACGTTATGGCAGATGGAGCGCGAATCGGAGGCTGCGGCCGCGCTCGATGACCTCGTGGCGCTCACGGAGGCGGAAGCGCCGCATTTCCTACCCAACCTGAAAGCGTACCGAGCGAAGCTCGCGCTGTTCGATGCGGACAAGCGCGCAGCGCGTGCGTGGCTGGACGAGTACTTCGTCACCGACGTCGAGCGCATCGTGTTCGTGCGCTCGTTCCAGCACTTCACCACCGCGCGAGCGCTCATCGTGCTCGGGGAGGCGGACGAGGCCGAACGCCTGCTGGAACGCTTGCGCGCGTTCGGGCGGTCGTTCAACCGCCCGCTCGACGTGGGCGAGGCGTGCGCGCTCCTGGCGGCGCTGTTGTGGGCCGCGCGTCGTCGGGCCGAGGCTGTGGACGTGCTGATCGAGGGGATGGAAGCGCTCGCGCCTTACGGGTTCTTCCGCGTGGTGGCCGACGAGGGCGCGGCGGTGGAGCCGGTGCTGAAGAGCCTGGTCGAGCGTCTGGCGCGCTCGGGCTACGACGGGCCGCTCGAGCGCGCGTTCGTGCAGGAGGCCTACCTGGCCGCGCACGATCGCGCGCGGCGCTTCCGCGGCGTATGCGCCAACCTCGGCGTGCGCACCAAGCCGGTGAAGCTGTCGCCGCAGCAGAAGCGCGTGCTCGAACTGCTCGCGCGCGGCCTGCGCAATTCCGAGATCGCCGCCGAGACCGGCTTGTCGCTGCCCACGGTGAAAAGCCACGTGCAGGCGACCTACCGCAAGCTGGACGTCCACGCCGCGCCCGACGCCGTTCTGCGCGCGCGAGAGCTGGGGCTACTGTAGGGGGAGGTGGCTCTTTACCGATCGTCCTCCTTTCCGCGGAAGCCGAGCGATGCGGCCAGGGCGGCGCCGGCCGTCACGACGGCCACGGCGATGAGGTGCAGCGGGCCCTGACGGTCGCCGGTCCTGACGAGGGGCTTAGGTTGCGCGGGGTCCGTCGAGCCGGGCGTGGGCTCCGGCGTGGGCGCGGGGCCCGGTTCGGGCTCGGGTTCCGGCTGGGCGAAGTCCGCGTAGCCGTAGAACGCTTCGTCGCCGATGCTGCCTGCCGGTATGGAGCCCGGCGCCTTTTGCGTGAACAGCGAGTCCGCGTACCAGGCGTTCGTGCCCGCTTTGGCGCTCTCGAACGTGGGCGGCGCGATGGGCAGCTCGCCGTCGAGCACCGTGTGGGAGGTCGGGTTTCCTGCGGGGTTCTTGCCGATGCCCGCGAAATAGAACAGGGGATACTCGATGAGCCTCCACTTCGCGTACAGGCTGATGTCGCCCGTCGCGCCGCGGGGGATGGCCGTGACGGGCTGCGAGAACAAGCTGTTGGCGAACCATCCCTCGAACGCGTAGCCCTCCTTCGAGGGGTCGCGCAGGGTGACGGTCGTGCTGTCGTTCATGAGCGTAGCGGGGTTGTCGGCGCTGTTCGTGCCGCCGTCCAGCTCGTATGAGATGGCGTACTCGTTCTGCGACCAGGCGCTGTACACCGTCGTCTGGCCGGGGCCGGACGCGAACGGGGGCTCGAACGGGCTTGCCAGGTCGGCATCGGTGAACCAGCCATCGAACTGGGCGCCCACCATTGCGGGGGCGATGCTAGGCAGGGGCATGTGCTTCGTGAGGGCGTACGTCGGTCCGCCGGGCAGAAGGCCCTTGGTGTCGCAAGTGAGCAGGTGGGCGGCGCGCTCTGGCAGGACCACGCCGTAGTTGATGATGAAGTACTCGTTGATGGGCAGCACCTTGGTCACCGTGGGGCTGTCCAGCGAAAGGCGAGCCTCGACTTCGAACACCCGCGTGCCGTCGCCTCCCGAAGGAGTAAGGGGCCAGTAGCTTGAGCTTGGATCGGAGGCGGGATAGTCGCCTTGAAGCGTATGCAGTCCGTCTATGAGGGCGAGGTCCTTGCTCGTTCCGACATTGCGGCTGCCGTTCTCGTAGGTGTACCTGGAGAGGGTGATTTTGCCGAGGCACGGGTTGCCCTCAGCGTCCTTCACGGTGAAGGTCATATCGAATTCGCATCCATAGGGAACGAAGAACTCGTCGCGGTGCTGGACGATGGTGTTGCCGTCGGTGGGCGCCAGTTCGAGCGTGACGGTCGGCACCATCCTGAGCGTCGCCGCAGCTGCGTCGGGGTCGGCGATTGCGCTCGTTTGCTCGACGCCCAGCCGCGCCGGTTGCGAGCGCACCGTCGGCACCACGCCGCTTGCGTTGACCGTCCGGTCCATCACGTCCACGCAGAAGAGCGTTCCGTTCCACAGGGTGTCGGCCGCATCGATGGCGTAGTCGGGCCCTGTTTCCCCCACGACGGGCTTCCATTCCGCATAGGCATTGTTGCTTGTGTCGAGGTAGAATCACTGATAGCTCAGGGCCTCGCCGCGTTGGGAGTGCGCCTGCACGGAGAACGTAGCGGGGGTTCCTCCGAACACGGTCACGCTTTTCGGCTGCTCGTCGATGGCGGGGACGTCGCCGCCTATCGTGGTGCCGACGATTGCCGGGCTGTAGGCGCTCGGGTTGCTCTGGCCCGGGTCATCGTAGGACTGGAACCGCACCTGCCGGGTGTCGCCCGCGGCGAGGCCGTCTTCGATCCAGAACCTGCCCGTGTCGACGCCCATCACGTTGCCGGCGGGCACCGTCCACTCGTTGGTGCTCGTGGGCAGTGCCACGCCGTAGGCTCCTGCGGGGCGGGTGGTGTTGTTGCTCCAGGCCCAGATGATGCTGTGCTCGTTCGCGCTGTAGGCCATGGGGTAGAGCGGAAGGCTCTTCGGCGCGGCGCCCGACCCGGTTCCCTCCACCACGTAGCCGATGACGAGCGGGTTCTTCGCCACGGCATCGGTCTGCCACACGGCCAGGCGCGTGGCGTAGGAGTATTCGTTCCCACCGTGCGTCAGGTAGGAAAGGGGGTGCAGCGAGGGCAGCGACGTGGAGAACTGCGCGCCCTTCGTCTGCGAGGACACCCAGCTGGCGCCGCCCGTCGCTTCGGCCTTCCATCCCGCGTGGCCGCTCACGGACAGGGCGATGCCGATCGTCTCCTGGGCTTGCACGGCCAAGGACATGCCTCCGCCCACGGTTATGTCGAACCCGTTGGTGAACTGGGACGTGTCGGTTACCGTGATCTCTGCCGAAGCCGTCGAGCCCTTGTCGGCGGCAACCTGCACGTTGGGGCCCGCGAGCAGGGCGCTGCCGTTGTTGTGCACGTTCGCGATCTGGCTCGTTTGAGTGGGATAGGTGGTGGGGTCGCCCTGCGTGTGCGGGAACACGGCGGCCATGTCGATGGGCGGCACGTCCTTGGATCCCACGTTCGCCGCCGCATTGTTGTAATCCTCGAGTGTCATGAGCCCGAGGGTGGCATCGTAGGTGTTGTCCACCTTGTAGGCCACGTGGACGTTTCCCGCTTTGGTGCCCACCTTTTCCGGCCCCCACTGCTTGCCGGGCGCGGCGTGCTTGTTGTATTCGTCGAGATAGTCCTGCGTGACCGTGAACTCGGGCACGTACACGTCGTACTCGTAGACGACCACCGGCACCGCCGACGTCACGACCATGGTCCTGCCCGCGTACTCCTGGTAGGCGAGCGCGCGTTCGACGTTGCGCTCATGATAGTAGCTGCCCACGTAGTTGAGCATCGCCTCGAAATCGAAGCCGCCGCCCAGCATGGCGCTGTTTCCGAGGATCCCGGCGCCCAGGAGCAGCTCGGCGGACATGTTGAAGCCGCCGCCCAGGCCCCACCTGCCCTCGGTGCCCGCCGATTCGGACGATGAGATGCCGAAGGTCGTGGTGCCGATGTCCGTTTTCTCCTCGCCGAGCCGCTCGTCGGAGAGCTCGCTCCAGTAGGGCACGCTGGCCAGGATGGCGAGGGGTTGCGGCGCGCTCCAGCCGAACGATTTGGACTTCAGCGCGAACTTGAACGCGTTGTTCTTGTTGATATCGCAGGCGGCGATGGTCAAGAACGTGCCGTTGTCGTCGGTGCTCGCGTTGTGGATGAAGCTGGGATCGGTGTCCTCGGTCGCGAGCTTGCCGCTGCGCTCCAACACCCAGCGCACGTCGAAGGTGACCTTGTAGTTGCTCGATTCCACCGCCCCGCTCTGCACGATGAGCTGCTCGGTGCCGATGTTCGTTTTGGCGAAGTTGCCGGATACCGCTTTGGTGATGAAGTGGTTGCGGTTGCCCGTCAGGTTCATATGGTACAGCGAGGTGAAGCTGCCGTCCCTGAAGTGCGCCGCCTCCGAATCGCCCTTCTTGTTGGTGGACGAGAGCGAGAACACGTACCCCTCCAAGAAGAGCAGATCGTTGGCCTCGGAGCGCAGGAACTTGCCCGTGGCGAGCGCGGCGGGCGCGCACATCTCGTACTGCACGAAGATATCGCTGAGCGCAGATACGACCTGCGGGGTATCCCAGACGAACTGGTACTGGTGCTCCGTCGTGTCGAACGTGAACATCTGCACGAGGTTCTTATCCGACTCCATCCAGCCCACTCTGTCACCGCTGTTGTAGGAGTTGTAGTGGCCGGCGAGGATAAGCTCGGGTTCGCCGTTGCCGTTGAGGTCGGTCTGCAGCGTCGAGACGAACCGCATGCGGTAGTCCCCGAAGTCGGGGATGTACTTGTAAACCTGCTCGAGCTGGGACCACGATCCCCCGGTCTTTCTCGAGTAGATGGCCATGTATGAAGGCGTGCTGCGGAACCCGAGGCTGTTATGGTAGGTGAGCGGCAGGCTCATGGTGACGACGAGGTCGTCGTAGCTGCCGTGCGAGAACGTGGCCAGGTGGATGATGGGCATGAACCAGTCGCTGAATTCGCCGCCGAAGCTGGAATGGATGTCGCCGAGGTAGATAACCTGCTCGTTGACGAACGCGTTCTTCGAGGAATCGAAGCGGTAGATGACGATGTGGGGACCTGCGGGGTAGGGGTTGTAGACGGCGAGCTCCTGGTTACCGTCGCCGTCGAAATCGCCGCCGACCATGGCCAAGAGCCCGAGCGAGCCCTCCTGCTGAATGTGCTCCATGATGAGCGGGTCGTTTTTCGCGGTCAGGCCGTGGCGGGTTCTGGCCAGCGTTTGAACCTGCCCGTTCGCGAAGCGCTGCAATTGGATATCCTGTCCGCTTTCGCGATTGTTGCCGTGACCCGACTGATAGGTGCCCGTGTAGATGGTGTTCGAGACGATGAGCTGCTCTCCGCTATGTTCGAGCGTGCACGCGTTGTTCGCGTGGTACTGGTATTCCTTCCAGTTGGTGTCGAGGGTGGTCGACCCCAGGGTTTTGCGAGCCATGCTGTCGAGCTTCATCGAGGATGCGGTGAGCGCCTCGAGGCTGTCGGCGACGTAGGCGCTCCCCTTGTCGTAGTCGGTTCGGTTCACGTAGCCCACGTAGAGGTTCTGCGGATCGAGCGTCGTGAAGCCCGCGAGGGGATCGTTCGACGTGTCGTCGTTGAAGTCGGCCGGCGCGACGGAGGTGTCCAGGTTGAAGGCGCGGTACGACGAGGCGTCGGGGAAATAGTTCTGCGCGTTCGCCTGCGACGTGGCGGCTGCGGTGTCGGCCGATGCGGGCGCCGCAGCGTCGAGCGCCGCTTCGTCCGCGTGCGCGCGGGGGATGAGCGGCCCGACGGAGCCGAGCGAGCATGAGATCGCCACCACGCCTGCTCCTGCCACGAACGAGCGCCTTGTCAACGTTATGCTGCTGCCGTGTTTCTCGGACATGCCTGCTCCTTGCGTACGGGGTTGAAACTCTAACGATGCAATCGTGTTTCGCTTCGAATATACGCTCGGAGGCGGGGCGGCACCATCATACAGTATGAGGTTTTGGGGTATACTCTCGATAAAAAGCCGGGTTGCGACGGCGGAAGGGGGCGGCGGTGGCAGACGATCTCATCCTCAGCGACAAGTTCGCTCCGGCGGCGCTGCCGGACGTGTGCGCGCCGCGCCTGCGGGTGGTGGACGCCATCGAGCGCGCCGTGCGCACGCGGCGCTTCGTGTACCTGGGCGCGCCGGCGGGCAGCGGCAAGACGGTGTCGGCGCTGCTGTGGCTGAAGCAGGCGAAGCGCCCCTGCGTGTGGATCGGCCTCGACCGCTACGACGATGTTCCCTCGGTGTTCTACAAGCAGCTGGCCCTGGGCCTGTACTCGGTGCAGCCGGGCAACGACGGCCTGCGCGCCGTGATCGAGGAGCCCGGATTCTCGCTTTCGCCGGTGGAGCACCTGGTTCGGTTGCTGGCCGAGATGACGCCGCTCGAGCGCCGCTACGTCCTGGTGCTGGACGACGTGCACCTCGTAGAGAACCGGGAGATCCGCAAGTCGCTGCCCGCCGTGCTCAAGCGCCTGCCGCGGGCGTTCAGCGTGCTGCTGCTGTCGCGCGGCGTGCTGCCCGCGGAGTGGGCCGCGCTCGGTGCCGACGGCGGCCCGGCCCTGCTGGACGCGGCCGACCTGCGCTTCACGGCCGACGAGATACGCGGCTACTTCCAGGCGCTCGGCCGCGACCTCGCGCCCGACGAGGCGGGCGCCCTGTTCGAAGCCACCGAGGGGTGGCCCATCGGCGTGGCGGCGCTCGCGAAGTCCGACCGCGCGACGAGGGGCGGCAGCAGCACGCTGTTCGCGAGCTTCTTCGAGGAGCAGGTGTGGAACACGTGGGACGAAAGCCTGCGCGCCTTCTGCGTGGCCACCAGCGTGGCGGAGCAGTTCGACCCGGCGCTTGCCGAGCTGCTTTCGGAGCGCGCCGACGCGGTCGCCGTCATGGAGGAGCTTGCGCGCACCAACACGTTCCTCATGCGGCTCTCGGACAACCTGTACCGCTACCACCACCTGTTTCGCGACTTCCTGCGCGAGAAAGCCGCCGAAGAGGGCGTCGACCGCGCCAAGCTTTGCAAGCGGGCCGCCGAGTTCTTCCGCGCGCGAGGCGACTACACGCAGGCGCTGCGGTTCTGGCTGGAGAGCGCCGATTTCAAGGGCATGGACACGTACCTCTTGCTGTACCTGTACGAAAGCAGCAGCGGCTCGGTGGCCGACAGCGCCGACTTCATGGGCACGCTGCGGCTGGACGACCTGCCGGACCGCGCGTACCGCGACTGCCCGCCGCTGCACATCCTGGCGCTGTGGTACGACTACCTCACCGGCCAGCGCGAGCGGTTCGAGCACCATCTGGACGAGCTGTACCGCGCGCTGCCGCGCATCGCGGCATTCGACCCGCGGTTCATCGAGTCCGCCACGCTCTCGCATAGCATCGACCACCGCACCACCATTATCGACAAGGCGCGGAGGTTCTCGAAATTCGGGTGCCTCATCAAGCGCTTCACGCCGAAGGGCCTGGCCACCACGCTCACGTCGTTCACACAGAACCTGCCGTACCCCCACCGCAGCAACGTGGACTACTCGGCCATCGCGCTCGAAGAGGACGGGATGGAACTTTTGGGCAAGACGTTCGCGCCGCTGCTGGGCACCGAGTGGTGCTACGTGCGCCCGCTCATCCCCGCCTGCTTCGAGTACGAGCGCAACTGCCTGGATGCGGCGCTTGCGGGCATCGACGAGGCGCGGCGCGCGCTCGTGCCCGAGAACAAGGAGGACGGCCGCGTGTGCATCGGCATCATGGAGCATGCGGTGCTGTGGCAGATGGGGCGCGCGGACGACGCCGCCCGCGCGCTGGCCCAGCTGGAGGCCTACGTTGCGCAGGAAGCGTCGCAATTCTTGCATAACCTGCGCGCCTACCAGGCGAAGCTCGCGCTGTTCGACGCCGATGCCCGCGCGGCGCGCTCATGGCTCGACGAGTACTTCGTCGTTGAGGCCGAGCGCATCGGCCTCGTGCGGGTGTTCCAGCACTTCACGACGGCGCGGGCGTACATCGCGCTCGGACGCGCGGAGGAGGCCGAGGCGCTGCTCCGCGACTTGGCCGAGTTCGGGCGCGGCTTCAACCGGCCGCTCGACGTGGGCGAGGCGGGCGCGCTTTCGGCGGCGCTGCTGTGGGCGCGCGGCCGCAAGGACGAGGCGGTGGACGCGCTGGCGGAGGCCCTGGAGACGCTCGCGCCCTACGGGTTCTTCCGCGTGGTGGCCGACGAGGGCGCTTCGGTGGAGCCGGTGCTGAAGAGCTTGGCCGCGCGCATTGCGCGCCCCGGCTACGACGGCCCGCTCGAGCGCGGTTTCGTGCAGGAGGCGCTGCTGGCCGCGCACGAGCGCGGCCGCCGGTTCCGCGGTGTGTGCGCGAACCTTGCCGCGCCGCGCGCCGGCAAGCCGGTGAAGCTGTCCCGCCAGCAGGCGCGCGTGCTGTCCCTGCTGGCGCGCGGCCTGCGCACCCCCGAGATAGCCGAGCAAACGGGCCTGACCGTCCCCACCGTGAAGAGCCACACGGCCGCGGCCTACCAGAAGCTCGGCGTCCACAACGTTATGGACGCCGTCCTCAAAGCCCGCGAGCTGGGGCTGCTGTAGGGATCGCCGTCAGTCCCGCTTGGCGCGGCGGCGCCTTCCGGCGGCGATGCCGATGGCGAGCGCGGCGGCTCCCGCCACGCAGACGAGCAGCTCGGGCAGGGCGCTGTCGCCGGTTGCGGCGAGGGCGGTCTTGGCCTCGGGCTTCGCCGCGGGCTTGGGAAGGGGCTTGGGGTCGGGCTTCGGGGCGGAGTTGACGGTGAGCGTGCCGCCCGCATAGGACACGTAGTAGTTGGCCTGGTTGTCCACGATGCCGCCGTCGATGGCGATGACGAGGGAGCCGGCCGCCGTCGTGTCGCCCGCAACCGACAGGCGGGGTTCCTGGACGACGCGGTCGGAGCCCGCCAGCCCTTCGGCGGCGTAGCCGAGCGACGGCAGAGAATCGCCCGCCGTCATGGAGGCGTCGAGCGCGCGGAACACGAGCGACGCCTTGTCGATGGCGAAATCGAGCACGAGCGGCTCGCCCGTGCAGGGCGCGTTCTGGGGCAGCGCGAACGTCGCCCGGTAGATGCCGGCCGCAGTGGGCAGCGCGGAAGTGGGGCCGTAGGCCGTGCCATCGGCGGCCGTGCCGGTGTAGGAGATATCGAACGGTCCGTTGTAGGAGAGGGGGTCCGTCGTGCCGGCAGGCGTGTAGACGGCTGCCGGCACTCCCTTGTAGCCCGCCTGCGGAGCGCCGTTGTAGACGAGGCCCGTGGCGGCTGTGGGTCCCGTGACAACGCCGTCGGCGCGTGCATAGCGCACGGTCACCTCGACCGTGCTGTTCTCGTAGTTGCCAATGGCGGAAAGCCCCACGGTCACGGTGTCGGTCGCGCTGTCCAAGGCGTCGGCTTTGGCCGTGAGCACGAGCGTGCCCGATGCGTCCACCGAAGCGTCGGCGAGGCCTTCCGACGTGAACGACTTCACGGCGTAGGCGGGTCCGGAGCCCAAATCGCCCGGCAGCCCCGGCACGCTTGCGAGGTCGATGGTAGCCACGCCGCTGGGTTGCAGCTGTGCGTCGGCATGTATCGTGGCGAATGCGGGGGCCTTGTCGATGGTGAAGTCGAACGCGGTCGAGCCCTTGCATACGTGGCCCGGCGAGATCGCTATCGTCACCTGGTAGGTGCCGGCGTTCGTGGGCGGCGTGGTGGAATCGTAGCGCGTGCCGTCGGCGGCCGTGCCGGTGTAGGAGATGGCGAACGTTTCGCCCGGCAAAGTGCCGTAGTCCACGCGGTTGCCATTGTAGAGGTAGTAGGCTGTCGGGGTTCCCTCGAAGCCCGCATGGGGTTGGCCGTCGTATTCGACGGGCGAGGGCAGCGCGGTCACACCTTCGATAGCCTTCACTGTCTCCCTAAAGTACTGCACGTGCAAGGTGACGTTGAAGTCCTCATGGTTTTCGAGCGCGCTCATCCGAACCGTCACGGCGTCGTAGGCGTCGTCGCCCTTGCCGTTGGCGTAGACCTTGAGATAGGCCACGCCGTTTAGGTACACGATCTCGGCTTTATATAGACCCTTGGTTTCCGTCATGTCCGTGATGATCGTGTACGTGGCGGACGTGCTGCCCTTCGGTATGGAATACACGGGCATGCTATAGGAGGCGCCGTACTCGTTCCATACCTCGTGCTTGGTCGCTTCGTTGATATCCGGCATCGGCATTTTGACTATCATGACCTCACCTGATACGTTGTACGTGCCGGGAGAGGTCTGCAGATCGTAGTTGTAGCTGGTCGGGTTGTTGTAGGACACGCTTGTGGCCTTGAACGGCTTCCCCGTCGGGTTCCCTGTCGGCTTGCCGTTATCGGTTGCGACGTTGCCATCGAAAACCGGCGCGCCCGTGCCGCCCTGCTTCAGCGCGTCGCCGGTTGCGCTTATGTCCACCTTGCCCTCGTCGGCGGGCACCAGGCCCGTGAATGCTGTCAGCTTGACGTCCGTGAACGTCGGCGTTTCCGAGTAGTCGTAGGGCCTCGTGGCGTTTTCGTCGCTGGGGGAAACGGTGGCGGAGAGCGGGGCCCGGTCGATGGTGAAGCTCTTTCCGGACGGGGCTGCCGTGCAGGGCGCGCTGTCGGGCAGCGAGAGCTCTACCTGGTAGCTGCCGGTTTGCGCAGGCGCCTCGGTGGTGGGGCCGTAGGAATGCTCGTAGGCCGTGTTCGGGTAGACGGTGCCCGTGTAGGTGGCGATGAACGGCCCGGTGTACGTTTGATCGGTTCCGGCGCCGTCCCGGTACGTGCAGTACGGGGTTCCTCCGTAGCCTTGCTGCGGCGCGCCATTGTACGTGGGGTTCTGGATTTGGGAGATGCCCTTGATCTCGCCTGTTGGTTTCGCGTCGGCGTGGGCGTTTCCGTTGGCGCTGAGCGAGAACGACAGCGCAAGCGCAAGCGCGAGCACCAGTGCTCCGAAAGCCGCGGCGCTGCGCGAGATCTTCTGGATGCGAGACATAACAACCCCTTTTGTCGAGATGGGAGCCGAAGCGGCCACGCGGTGCCTATGCCGCCAGCGCCAGTATACGAGTCCCGAAAATGCAGAACTATCATCCGGGATGAGGTTTCAGCCGATACTTTCCTCCGCGCGTGAAACGGGAAGCGGGGGCGTGCGCGGCAGCGCGGCGTATGAGTTGGGGTTGCTGCGGCAAAAAGAAACGCGCGGCCGATGCTTGCCGCGCGTTTCCGGAGTTCGGGGAGGGGGTCGAGGTGCCTACTCGCTTCGCAGCGCCTCCACGGGGTCTTTGCGGCTGGCGGCGCTCGAGGGGATGAGGCCGGCCAGGAACGTGAGGAACACGCTGATGCCCACGAGCACGATAGCCGCCTGCCACGGCAGCGAGGCCACGTCCGCCACGTCGAACAGCGAGTACACGATGGCGTTGGCGGGTATGCAGGCCAGCGCGGTCAGGCCGATGCCGATGACGCCGGCCGTGAAGCCCACGATGATGGTCTCGGCGTTGAACACGCGGCTGATGTCGCCCTTGCTGGCGCCGATGGAGCGCAGGATGCCGATCTCCTTCTTGCGCTCGAGCACGCTGATGTAGGTGATGACGCCGATCATGATGGACGATACCACGAGCGAGATGGCCACGAACGCCACCAGCACGTAGCTGATCATGTTCACGATGTCGGTGACCGAGGACATGAGCGTGCCCACGAAGTCGGTGTAGGTGATGACCTTGTCTTCCTGGCCGTCGGCCGTCATGCGGTCGTTGTAGCCGTCGAGGATCTCGATGACCTTTTCCTTGCTCTCGAAGTCGATGGGGTAGATGTCGATGCCGCCCGGCTTGGCCGGGTCGGCGTAGCCCAGCTTCTTCAGGTTGTTGTCGTAGGTGGCCTCCTCGGTGCTCATGAGCGACATCATCAGCTCGCCGAGGTCCTCCTCGCTCATGTTCATCTGGAAGGCGTCTTTGAACTTGTCGGGGTCGATGGACATGGCCGAGGCCATGTTGTTCGCCATCTGGTTCATCGATTGCTGGAGCGCGGTGGTCACCTGCGATTGTAGTTCGTTCGCCATGGCCCCCATGTACGTGGTCATAGTGGTTTGGACGTAACCTTGGAGGGCGGAGGCCAGCTGGGCTTTGAGGGCGTCTTGGTCGACCATGCCCTGCACGCCGGCCATGATCTGGGCTTGGATTTCTGGCTGGTTCATCCATTCCTGGGCAGAAAGGGGCTTTGTGTAGTTAGGGTTGTCTACCATATTGCCGGTGGGCTTGCCGTTAGCATCAAGTTCGGGAATCTTCGGTGGATTCTCGGCGAGATGCTGTTGGAGATAGCCCGCGTACCCCTCCATCAAAGTGGACATGAGGGTGCTGACCTGGTCGACCGGTAAATCGATATCGAGCGATCCGGCGATCTCGTCCATATTCGGCTCGGGGGCGGCGGGCATGTTCTGCAGGCTGCCCTGCAGGTTCAAGGCGTTGGACATGTCCACGGACAGCTTGCTCTGGTCGATGGTGAACGCGGCCTGGATGGCGTCGCCGTCGATGGTGAACAGCGACTCCATGTTGAAGCCGTTCTCGTCGGCCTCCTCGTCGTCGAAGGACTTGCCGGTGAACACGTTCGTGTCGGGATGCGCGATCTGGTCCTTCACGATGGCGCTGTCGGCGGCCTGGTCGATCACGTAGGAGGTCAGCGAGGCGGGGTAGTTCAGCCCCGAGCTCAGCATGGTGGCGGTGGCGTCGTCGCGCGGCTGCACCACGCCCACCACGTGCACGTCCTCGCCGTTCTCCACCAAGTCGCGCATGTAGTCGGTGTCGTCGGTCTTGTCTTTCCACACGTTGAACTCGTCGTCGCGCTGGTAGTAGTCGGCGGCGTTCACCAGCTTGAACGTGACGCCGAGAACATCCTCGTAGGAGGGGTCCTCTATGTCGGCGGGGGCTTCGATCTCCTCTTCGGCCGCGAACTTCTTCACCATGTCGTCGAGCTCGGCGGGGTCGCGCAGGCCCAGCGTGTACAGCATGAGGTCGCTCATGCCGCCGTTGCCGGTGAGCACGAGCACCACCTCGGTGGGGCTCTCGGGCCAGCGCCCGGCCTTCACGTCGTACTGGTTCTGGTAGAGGCCCGGGTCGCTCGGCATCTCGTAGAACGTGTCGGTGCTCATGGACATGGACATGAGGCTGTTCGAGCTGGTGGAGGAGCCCAGCCCCAGCGCGGAGAACGACTTGTCGGGGTTCACCTGGCGCAGCTTCTCGGTGTTCGAGCTGTATATCTGCGGCGCCACGTTGTAGGTGTACTCGATGGCGTTCGTGTACTGGTCGATGTCGCTCTCGCCGGAATCGAGGTACTTCTTGAGCGAGGCCAGGTCGTTCGACCCGATGCTCGACACCATGTTCGACACCATCTCCACCACGTGGACGGAGTCCTCGCCCTTGTCCTCGGCGGCGCCCGAGGCTTCCGCGCCCTCGCCCGCCGCGCCGAACATCATGGACGTCATGTCGAAGCCGGTGCTCTGGATTTGCAGGGGGTACTCGGAGAGCGTCTCCTCCTCGACCGATTTGATGTAGTTGTTCACGCCGTTGGCGAGAGCCAAGATGGCTGCGATGCCGATGATGCCGATGGAGCCCGCGAACGCCGTCATGAGCGTGCGGCCCTTCTTCGTCATGAGGTTCTTGAACGACAGCGCGAGCGCCGTGAGGAACGACATCTTCGTGCGGCGCACGGGCTTCTCGCTTACGCGCAGGTCCTCGGCGGTGGGGACGAACGGGTCGGTGTCGCTGCGGATGACGCCGTCGGAGAGGTTCACGATGCGGGTTGCGTACTGCTCGGCGAGCTCCGGGTTGTGCGTGACCATGATGACCAGGCGGTCGTTCGCGATCTCGGTGAGCAGGTCCATGATCTGGACGCTCGTCTTGGAGTCGAGGGCGCCGGTGGGCTCGTCGGCCAGCAGGATCTCGGGGTCGTTGATGAGGGCGCGCGCGATGGCCACGCGCTGCATCTGGCCGCCGGAGAGCTGGCTCGGCTTCTTGTTCACATGGTCGCCCAGGCCCACTTGCTCGAGTGCGGCCACGGCGCGGTCGTGCCGCTCGGCGCGCGACACGCCCGACAGCGTGAGCGCCAGCTCCACGTTGGAGAGCACCGTCTGGTGGGGGATGAGGTTGTAGCTTTGGAACACGAAGCCGATGCGGTTGTTGCGGTAGGCGTCCCAATCCTTATCTTTATATTGTTCGGTGGAGATGCCGTCGATGACGAGGTTGCCCGAGTCGTAGTGGTCGAGGCCGCCCACGATGTTGAGCAGCGTGGTCTTGCCCGAACCGGAGGGGCCGAGTATCGCCACGAACTCGTTGTCGCGGAACGACACCGACACGTTGTCGAGCGCGGTTTGCGTGAAGTCCGCCGTGGTGTAGGACTTGCATATGTTGAGCAGTTGCAGCATGAGGTGCCTTTCGGGGCGCGCTTCGCGGAGGAAGCGCAGGTGTAACGCAATGGTTGATAGTCCGTCAATCATGCTCGATTCTCCCGCTTGCCCGTGCTGAGAATCCCCAATCTTCACCGAGTTTACCGAACGGTTACCTTTGACGCGCGGTTTCTGGAGGGCCTATTTCGGAATGCCCTCGGGCGCGTTGCCGCTTTGCCTTATAATGTGTGGTTCGAATGAAGGAAGGAAAACGTCACGATGAAGGCACTCGCGCGCGCATGGTCACCGGTGAGCCTTGCGCTGTCTTGCGTCCTCGCGAGCATCGCCCTGTGCCTGCATGCCGACAACATTCTGCTGTACGCGCTTGAGAAGGCCGGCGCTGCCGAATTGTTCGTCTGCGCGTTCCTCGGCGGGGCGGCGGCGCTCTGCCTGGCTGTGGCCGTGTCGGCGCACGACGACGAGCAGCGACGGTGGTCTATCGGCGTGGGGTTGGCGAGCGCCGGGGCGGGCATCGCCTTCGCGCTGCTGCTGGACGTGCTGCCGGCACCGATGGTGTCCGTGTGCTCGGGCGGGCTGCTGGGCTTCGGCCTGACGTGCCTGCTGCGGCAATGGGGGCGCTTCTACCGATCGTTCACGTTCCAAGGCGCGCTGCTCAATACGGGGCTGTCGTTCCTGCTGGCATCGCTGTGGTGGTTCGCCATGGTGCACGCCGGCTCGCCCTTCCTGTTCTGCCTGGGGCTCATCGTGCTGGTGCTGAGCGGCGGCCTTCCGCTTCTGGCCAGCGATATCGTGCGAGCGGACGAGGTCAGGGCAGGGCTGCGCGACCGCGAGGAGCGGTGGGTGCCGCATGTGTCCATCTGGCAGGTCATGCGCCAGGGATGGGCGGCCGTGGTGGGCCTCATGTTCAACTTCTTCGTTATCGGGCTGACGTTCTGGCCGCTTGCCGCCGGCCTGGGCTCCGGCATTGTGCCGAAGCCCTTGGCGTACGTGCTGGTGGTTGCGGTGGTATGGCGGGTTGCCGCGCGCGTGCGCGAGCCCCAGGGCGGCATGCTGGAGGCGTTCTACCGGGTGGCGCTCCCCGTGGCGGCGACTTTGATGCTGGCCAGCCCCTTGCTGTCGGGGGTGTTCCCCGGCGTGGACGGGATGGTGCTCTCGATTCTTTCGTACTTGGGCGTTGCGACGATCAACGTACTGGGGCTCGTGGTGCTTTTCTGGTCTGCGAAAAGCTCCGAGGTGGGGTTCTCGAAGATGTTCGCAGCGTTCTGCGCCAGCTGTGCTGCCAGCTTGGCGCTGGGCATGCTTGTATTCCAGCTCTTGGGGCCGGAGGCTTCGCGCTGGTTTGCGCTGGTGCTGCTCGTGGCCTATCTGGGGGCCGTGCTGCTGGGCGAGGTTTGGCGTACTGCGATGCGTGCGCATGCGGCAGCGCCGGGCTCCTCGGGCGGCGAATCCGCCTGCGAATGCGAGGCGGTCGATGTCCTGGAGGGCGGTGACTGACGGCAGCTGCGCGACAACGGGGCGCCGAAGGCTCCTGCCGTGCAGCACGATGGCCCGGCTCTGGGCGGTCCTGTGCTGATTCTGGGAGTCCTTCCTCGGCGGTTTCCCCCTTCTTGCGGAGTGGGAGTATCATTGATTCCGACAATGATGGTAGCTGCGGTGCCGGCTGGCGCGCAGCGTGACTCCGAGGAGGAATCATGGACGAGCGAGTGTACGAGCTGCTGAACGACCAGATCAACAAGGAACTGTATTCCGCCTACCTTTATATGTCGTTTGCCGACTACTACGAGGACGAGGGGCTGTCCGGTTTCGCCAACTGGTACATGATCCAGGCGGCCGAGGAGCGCGACCATGCCCTGATCTTCCGCAAGTACCTGCTGGACAACGGCAAGTCCGTGCAGTTGAAGAGCATCGACCAGCCCGACAAGGCGTTCTCGTCGTACCTCGGCCCGCTGGAGGCCGCGCTCGAGCACGAGAAGTACGTGACGAGCCTGATCAACGACATTTACGGTGCGGCCCACGACGTGAAGGACTACCGTACCATGAAGTTCCTGGACTGGTTCATCGAGGAGCAGCTGGAGGAGGAGGCGAACGCCGAGGACATGATCACGAAGATGAAGCTGTTCGGCACCGATGCCAAGGCGCTCTACGACCTGGACCGGGAATACGCGGCACGAGCGTATACGGCGCCCACGCCGCTCGCGAACGCGTAGCGCGCAGGCGCGCCCTTCCGGCAAGCGGACGGGGCGCGCGGTTGAAGATAGAAGGGGTCTCCCCGCAGGGGGATGACGAGAAAGGGTCGCAGGCTTTGGCTTGCGACCCTTTTGCTTTTGGTGGGCGATAACGGATTCGAACCGCTGACCTTGTGCGTGTAAAGCACCTGCGCTCCCGCTGCGCCAATCGCCCTTGTCCCGCAACGCGTCGGATGACGGCGGGTCATTCATTCTCCCACAGAATGCTGGTTCGCGCAATGCAGCGGGCCGGCGCAGCATTCTTTCATTTTCCATTCGACAGGCGCTGTTGCGATACGTGACGGCTGTTGGTGCGCCAGGCGCCTTGGGCGCATCGCGCTGGCGGGGAGGTTTTCCACCGTCCGTGTTCCGCGCGCGGTCCCCGGTACGCCCGCCTCGGCATCGGGGGTTTTGGATTTCCGCTTGACCCATGCTGGATCCACGTTGGATCCGTGCATGGTTCCGACGGTCGGGATGCTGGAAACGTGCAAGGTCGGGGCGGTTCCGCGTGGAGTGCCCTGACGGTTCCCGGGCAAGGTTGCGGATGCATACTGGGAGCACGGAATCCCGGATGCGGAGGCGACGATGAGACGAAGGAAGACGACGGTGGCGGGCATTGCCTGCGGCGTGCTGTGCGCGGCGTGCGTGCTCGCCTATCTGACCAGCGTGCGCGGCGAGGCAGATGCAGCCCGTGCGGAAGCGCTTGCCCGGTACGGGGGCGAGCAGGTGGAGGTATGCGTGGCGCGGCGCGACGTAGCCGCGGGCGAGAAGCTCGACGCATCGGCGGTGGAGACGAAGCTGTGGGTGGCCGACCTGCTGCCCGCCGATGCCGTTCGCGCCGCGGGCGATGTGGTGGGGCGCATGGCAACGTCGTCCATCCTGGCGGGCGAGGTGCTGTCGCTCAAGCGGTTCGGCGAGGTGTCGACCTCGATCGACGTCCCAGCGGGTTTCGCCGCGCTGAGCGTGCCGGCGAAGACGGTGCAGGCTGTGGGCGGCGCGCTGGCGCCGGGGTCGCGGGCCGACCTGTACGCGTCGGGCGACACGTCGACGACGGCCGTGGCGCGCGACGTGCTGGTGCTGGCCACGAGTGCGGGCGGGGCCGACGGTGCGGTGACGGCCGACGTGACCTGGGTGACGGTGGCCGTGGAGCCGGAATCGGTGCAAGAGGTCATCGCGGCTTCGCGGAAGGCGGAGCTGTACTTCGCGCTGCCGGCGTCGGGTGACGCCGTGGGGGGCGGAGGGGCTGTCGGGCTGGCCCTTGGCTCGACGGTCGGTTCGGATGCTTCGAGGGAGGGGTCGCGATGATGCCGACAGTGGCGCTGTGCGCGGATGCCGAGAGCATAAGAAGGCCCGACCTTATCGGGCTGGCAGGCGAGAGCCTGGCGCGACAGGAATGGCTGCGGCTGTTCTCGTCGGGCGAGGAGGCGCGGCGGTTCCTGTGCACGGACCGCAGCGTGGCCGAGGCGTGGGTTGCGGGCTGCGACGACGTGGAGCCCATCAACCTGGCGGCTGCGCTCAAACGCGATCGGGCGGACCTGCGCGTGTGCCTGCTGGCTTTCCAGGGAACCGGCTCGCTCATGAGCCGGGCGACGGCCGCCGGAATCGACGCGTCGCTCACGCGCCAGGCGTTCGTCGAGCGCTATACCGCGGCGAAGCGCCGGCATGCGCTTGCGGGAGTCGCGAGGGAGCCCGGCCTAGCATCGGGCAAGGCCCGTATGGTGGGCGACGATGCGGCGCGGGCGATGCGCGAGCACGGCCAGGGAAGCGGCACGCCCGCGTTTGGCGGAGCAGTCGCCTCGGGAGGTGTCTTCGGCCAAGATCCGGTTGCGGAAGGCCGGGACTCCGGTGCTCCGCGCTCGGCCGTGCGGTTCGCTCCGGTCCCGGCGACAGCTTCCCGGCCGGCGGTTTCGGGGCGCCCGGCGTTCGTGCTGCCGGTGGTGAGCGGCTCCGGCGGTGCGGGCAAGAGCACGGTGGCCGCGCTGTCGGCGCTGTTCGCCCAAGGCTTGGGATACCGCACGCTGCTGCTGGATTTCGACCTGCGCTTCGGCGATGCGCACGAGCTGGTGGGCGTGCGCGACGCGCTTGCCGTGGACGAGGCGCTGTCGGTGCCCGCGCGGCTGGAGGGGCTTGCGCCCGATGGGCTGGTGCCTGCGGTGATCGCCGCGCCGAAGCGGTTGGAGGATGCCGAGGTGGTGGTGCGCGAGGCGCCGCGTTTGCTGGACGAGCTGCAGGGCCGCTTCGACGTGGTGGTGGCGAACACGGGCGCATCGTGGGCGGAAGAGCACGCGCTGCTGCTCGAGCGCTGCTCCAAGGCGCTGTTCCTGGTGGACCAGCGGCCCTCGTCGCTGCGCGCCTGCCGGCATGCGCTGGAGCTGTGCTCCCGCTGCGGCATTGCCACGGGGCCGTTCCTGTTCGCGGCGAACCGCTGCGCCAAGGGCGCGCCGCTCACGTCGATCGATGTGTCGTGCGCGCTGCGCGGCGTTCCGGCGGTGGAGCTGCGCGACGGCGGGAGCGAGGTGGAGGAGCTTATGGGAGCCGGTCAGCCGCTCGACCTCATCGCGGTGAAGAACGACCTGTGCACGAGCTTGGAGCACGTGTTGGTGGATATCCTGCCCGGCTGCGAGGGACGCACGCTCTCCCTGGCCGAGCCGAGCGGCGGACGTCGGGAGCGCCGGTTCGGCCGCAGCCGGCGCCGCAGTGGAAGGAGGGGTGCCCCATGTCCCTGCTAGAAAGGGTGGAGCGTGCGGGTAACGGTGCGTGCCCTCGCGAGGGGGCGGAGGGGGCTTTGGGCCTCGACGCGCTTAAGGAGCAGGTTCAGATGATCGTGTCCGCCGACGAAGTGGTGGCTCTGCAGGCAGAGAATCCCGGCTGTGCGCGCAGCGAGGTGCGCAGCGCCTGCCGGCGCGTGTTCGAGAGCCTGGCCTGGGCTGATGTGCCAGCCGCGCAACGCGCGCGACTGGAGGGCGAGCTCTTGGACACCGTGTTCGGCTTCGGCCCGCTGGAAGGGCTGCTCGCAGACGACACCGTCACCGAGATCATGGTGAACGGTCCGCGAAGCGTGTACTTCGAGCGCGACGGGCGGCTGTACCGCAGCGAGCAGCGCTTCGCCGACGAAGATCAGCTGCGGGCGCTCGTGGACCGCGTGCTGGGACCGCTGGGCCGCCGGATAGACGAGTCGTCGCCCATGGTGAACGCGCGCCTGCCGCAGGGCCACCGGGTGCATGCGGTCATCCCGCCGCTTGCGCTGGACGGCCCCGTGCTCACCATCAGGAAGTTCGCACGACGCGTGATGACGCTTGCGGACATGGAGGCGCTCGGGTCGTTCGACGGGGCCATGCGCACGTTCTTGACGTGGGCGGTGCGGGCCCGCAAGAGCGTGGCGGTGTCGGGCGGCACGGGGTCGGGCAAGACCACGCTGCTTAACGCGCTGTCGTGCGCCATCCCGCACGAGGAGCGCATCATCACGATAGAGGACTCGGCCGAGCTGCGGTTCCTGGAGCACCCGCACGTGGTGCGGCTGGAGGCGCGTCCGCGCAACGCGGAGGGGCGCGGCGAGGTGACGATCCGCGACCTGGTGACGAATGCGCTGCGTATGCGGCCCGACCGCATCGTGGTGGGCGAGTGCCGGGGTGCCGAGGCTCTCGACATGCTGCAGGCCATGAACACGGGGCACGACGGCTCTCTTACCACGTTGCACGCGAACTCGCCGGGGGAGTCGGTGGCGCGCCTCACCACCATGGTGCGCTACGGGGCCGACCTGCCCGTGGACGTGATCGAGGCGAACATCGCAAGCGCCATCGACCTGGTGGTGCAAACGGCGCGAGCGTTGGACGGCTCACGTCGCATTGCCGAGGTGGTAACGCTGTCCTACGACCGCGAGCGGCGGCGCTGCGTGGTTGACCCCCTGTTCAAGCGCAGGGAAGCGGAGGCGCGCGGAACGTGGGCGGCCGTGCCGGCATGGATAGCCGACCTGCCGTCGCGGGGATGCGCCGGGCGGGCGGAGGTGGACGCATGGATGCGCGCGTGCTGCTTGGCGGCCTGAGCGTGGGGCTGGCGTTCGCGTCGGCGGCGCTGCTGGCCTCGGGCGTGCGTTCGGCCGTGCCGCGACGCCGCGATGCGGCGGATATGGCATGCGGAGCCGACGCGCCGCGTGCCGGAAGGCTGGCGTGGCGGCTCCGCAACGGCTTCGCGGTGGCGAGCCCGATTGCGGAGCGGCTGTTGGCGAGTGCCCGCGTGCGGCGGTTCGCGTGCGGGGCCGTGCAGCTACTGGCCGAGCGCCGCTACGTCACCACCGAGCGGGCGCTGCTCTCCTGCATGGTTGCAGCGTGCGTGGTACTGGGCGCCGTGGCCTTCGCGGCTACGGGGAGCGCGGTGGGCGCGGTTGCCATCGTGGCCTGCGCGTTGGCGGGGGCGGCCGGGCTCGCGCGCGCGGCGGCCGACCGGCGCGGCGACTCCGTGCGGGACGCCGTGCCTGATGTGCTGCGGTCGATGGGAACGTGCTTCGATGCCGGTCTCTCGCTGCAGCAGACGCTGGCCCAGGTAGCTCGCGAGGCGGACGGGCCCCTGCGCAGCCTGTTCGCGCACGGGGCCCATGTGCTGGACACGGGCGGGAGCGCGACGGAGGCGCTCGGGGGACTGCGGCAAGGCTCCGGCGCCTCGGAGCTTGCGTTCGTCGCGGTGGCTCTGGACGTGCAGCACCAGACGGGCGGCAGCATGAGGCAGGTGCTCGATGCGGCGCGCGACTCCGTGGAGGGCGAGCTGGCGTTGCGGCGCTCGCTCAAGGTCCAGACGGCGCAGGCGAAGTTGTCGGCCCAGGTGGTGAGCGTGATGCCGTTCGCGTTGGTGGCTGTGTTCTCGCTGGTGAGCGAGGACTTCCTGTCCCCGTTCTTTGCCAGCCCGGCCGGTTGGGCGCTCTTGGGCCTGGCACTGGGCATGCAGGCGGCGGGCGTGGGCATGGTGCGGCGCGTGCTGGCGGCCGGGGCGGCGTCGTGAGCGGGGCGGAGGGTTTGGCGGCCCTCGCCTGCGCGTTCGCCGGCGTATCCGGCGCATGCCTGGTGCAGGGGGCGCTGCGGCGCCGACGTGCGGCCGATCGGCGGCGGGCGGCGCTCGGCAAGGCGGACGCCGAAGCAGCAGGCGGCGCGGTGTCAGGCGGGTGCGCCGGGGCGGTTGTGCGCTATGCGGCGGATCTGAGCCGCCGGCTCGCGTTTGGCGCGGTGCGGCCGCTCGCCTTGCCGGTACAGCCGGGTGGGAGCGGCCGGCAGGCTGCGGGCTCGGCGGTACCTGCGGCAGGCGGTGCGGGGACGCCGGCGGACGCGTGCGGCGCCGGTTGGTTCGCGGCGCATGCTCGCAAGGCGGGCCTTGCCGACGGGGTGAGCCCCGAAGGATTTCGCGAGTGTCGTGTGCGCCTGGCTCTGGGGCTCGCCGCCGTCGGTGGCCTGGCGGGGGCGGCGCTGTCGAACGAGCTCATGGCACTTCTCGGCGCGGTGGGGCTTGCGTCGGGTGCGCTGGCTCCACGCTGGGCCGTGCGCGATACCGAGCGGCGGCGTGCGCAGGAGGTGGAGCGCCACCTTTCGGAGATGTTGGAGGTGACGGCCCTGGGTCTGCGCAGCGGGCTGTCGTTCGACCGCAGCTTCGAGCTGTACGGCGCGCACTTCGACACGCAGTTTGCGAAGGCCTGCGCGTCGGCCCGGCGCCGCTGGTCGCTGGGGCTCACGACGCGCGATGAGGCGCTGCGCGATCTGGCCGCGACGTATGACTCGGAGCAGCTCGCGCGCGTGGTGGAGAGCATGGTGCGATCTCTTAGGTTCGGCTCCTCGCTGGCCGGGAGCCTGGAGGCGGCTGCAGCGGAGGCACGCGCCGAGCATCGCGCGCGCCTGGAGGAGCGGGTGGCGAAGGCCCCGGTGAAGATGATGATGCCCACGGGCGCCCTCATCCTCCCGGCCATGCTGCTGCTGGTGCTGGGCCCGGTGCTGCTGGAGCTGGCGAATGGGGTTTGATGGCAGCGCGGCAGCGGCGGGGCGGCTGTGGAGGCCGACTGGGGGATGGACTTGGTGAGACGAGAGGAGCGTTCGATGAAGAAGCGGATGGCAGCGGGACGGGTAGCGTGGGAGCGCTGGAGCGAGCGGTTTCGGGTGGATCTCCTGCGCTGGGCGGCCGCCTGCCGGGCAAGACTCGTGCAGGCGAAAGGGCAGGGTACCACCGAATACGCCATCTTGGTGGGCGTGCTGGTGGTGATAGCCATCCTGGCTATCACGGTGTTCCGCCCGAAGCTGCAGGAGCTGTGGGATGCCATAGCCAGCGGCATCAACGGGCTGTGAGCGGCGATCGCGCTTGGCACCGGATGGGGCCCGACGATGAGCAAGGGCAGGGAACGGTGGAGTTCGCGCTGGTCACAGCCGGGCTGCTCGCGGTTATCGTGGCATGCGGAGCGCTCTGGCGCTCCTTCGAGGGAGGGCTGTTCGTGGAGCACGCGCTCATAGCGGCGTCGCATCACGTGCAGGGCGCCGCCCCGGGAGCGGTGGCGGACGTGTTCCTGTACTAGGCGATTGATCAAGAGGGGAAAGGGAAGGAGGCGGTCGTGGCGGGTCAAGGACGCTGGTTCGGTTGTGGGGCGCTGGGCGTGCGACGGCTACGGAGCGTGCCATCTGGTTTCGCGGCCCGCGAGCGGGGGCAGGCTACCGTGGAGGCAGCGGTGCTTATCCCGGTGCTGTTCACGGCGTTGCTTCTGCTGTTGCAGCCGGGCATCCTGCTGTACGACCGCATGGTCATGCAGGGCGCGGCGGCGGAGGGCTGCCGGCTGCTCGCCACCAAGACCGCCGCTTTGGGCGATATGGACGGCAGCTGCGAGGCGTTCGTGCGCCATCGCTTGGGCGCAGTGCCTCCTCATGACTGCTTCCACGTGCACCATGGGGGCTGCAGTTGGGACATCGTGATGACGGGTGACGAGGGGTCTCAGATGGTAAGCGTGTCCGTGGGCACCGACGTGCGCCCGCTGCCGCTGCTGGATGTGGGCGCGACGCTGCTCGGCATGACCGACGCAGCGGGCAACCTGCATCTGGAGACGACGGTTTCATTGCCCGTGCAGCCTACGTGGGTCGATGGGGCCGAGGCAGGGCGCAATCCTGCGGCATGGATCGGGGCGTGGCTGCGATGAGCGGGAAGCTGTTTGCGAAGGATGCGGACGGATGCCTGCCGGGGCGCCGGGGCACGGTGCCGGGCTGGTTGCGCGCTGTCTTGCGAAGACGTGCCGTGCGGGCACGCGAGCCGTTCGCCCTGTTCCGCGACGAGGCCGGGTTCACCACGGCGGGGGTTGCATGCGCGCTGCTCGTCACGTTGGCGCTGGTGTTCACGTCGGCGCAGGTGTACCGCGTGAGCTCGGCCTCCGCCGATGTGCAGAATGTGGCGGATGCGGCGGCGCTCGCCGCCGAGAACGAGGTGGCCGAGTTCATGATCGCCGTGCGGGTGTGCGACGCCGTGGTGCTCTCGCTCTCGCTCACGGGGGCGGCGACGGCCGGCCTGGGCGTGGCCGCGCTGTGCACGCCTGCGACGGCGGGCGCGTCCGAGGTGCTGCTCAAGGCCGCACGCAAGGTGGTGGAGGCGCGCGACGAGTTCGCCGAGAAGGCGTCTGCGGGGCTGAACCGCCTGCAGAAGGCGCTGCCCTTCCTGGCGGCAGCCAACGCTGCCTCGACCGCCTCGGCGAATGACGGAGGCCCGATGGGCGCCTCGTACGTGGCGCTCGCCGTGCTGGTGCCGGCCGACGGTGAGGAGCTGGGCGTGGGTGCTGCGGAGGGCGCGGGGGACTTGGTGGACGATGCCGAGCGCGAGGCGGATGGTATCCGCCAGGCTGCCGCGGACGCCGAGGAGGCGGCCCGGGAGGCGAATGCCTGGAAAGAGCGTGCATTCCTGCGCGATTGCGGCGACGATCCTTCGTACTGCATGAGCGAGCGCGCCCGCACGCTGGCCGGTATGGCCGGGGCGGACAACCCGCGCTATGCGAGCGTCGATGCCTGGTCGTTCTCGGTGGCCCTCGACCGGGCCCGCGCCTACTATGCGCGCCGCCTGGCCGTGGAGGCCCCCGAGGGATCGTCGACGGAGGAGCGGGCTCGGTCGGCCCTGCGCCAGCGCTTCTACGCCTATGCGGCCGACGAGGTGGGGCGCGGCTACGTGCACGAGAGCGTTGACTCGTTCGACGCGCGCTTCCCGCACCTGCCGAAGAACACGGACGAGATGCGCGGGACGGCGCTGTATACGGAGGCGGTCTACCCGACAACGGTCGACGGGTCCGGGAGCCTGGTCGTGCATGCCTGGCACGGGTGCCCCGAGGCGGGAGGCGCGGCGGGTGCGGCCTCCATCGCCGAGATGGAGGCGGGCGGGAGCGTCCCCTGCCCAGCCTGCGGGTTCACCGCCGCGAGCATGGGGAAGGTGGCCGCCGCCTCCACGTCCATCCAGAACGGCTTCGAGTACCACTACGAGGCCGTGGCCCAGGCTGCCGACGAGTACCAGGAGGCGCGCGCGAAGCTGGATCCGCTCGCGGCCGAGGTGAAAGGCAAGGCCGGCGGACTGCTCGAACGCTGTCGGGACGTGCTTCAGCGTGCGGGCGGGATGCGCATCGACGCCGCCCCTCCCGGTCGGTTCGGCGTGGTGGCCTTCGTGGCGAACACGGCTGCGGCCGCCGCCTCCACCGGGTTCGCGAGCGGCTATGTGCACGAAGCCGGCTCGTTGGGCGTGCGGGCCGCCGTGTCGGCCGCAACGCTCCTCGCCGAGCCGTCGGACGAGGGTCGCAGCGTGGTCTCGTCGCTGCTCGACGGCCTGCGGGAGGAGGGCGGTGCGGCGGTGGGCGCGCTCGGCGTGGTGCTCGATTGCTGGTCGGGGCTGCTGGGGGCCTACCTGGAAGGGCAGGAGGCCGTGGAGGAGGCCGTTGGGAACGCTGTGGGCGCGCTACCGTTCGCCAGTGCGAGCGGGTTGGGAACGTGGGCGGCAGGCGCCTTCAAGGCGGCTGCGGAGGCGTTGGGCCTCGAGCCGGCGGAGCTCGAGGCGCTCAAGCCGGTGCTCGTGAGCTCGTCTCATGTGGCAGGGGCGGACGGCTCGTCGTTCTCGGCACGGTTCCTTGCCGTAAAGGCTCGGGCCGTGGCGCATCCTCTGGCGTCGACCGATTTGTTCTCGTCGGTCATCACGGCGGCGGAGGCGGCTGCCGTGGAGGCGATCGCGGGACTCGACGGCACCATCGAGATCGCCTCGGTGAGGCTGTTCGGCGACGAAGGTCCGGCCATCCCGGTGACCATCGCGCTGCCGCAGGCGGCGAAGGACGCCGCAGCGGGGTTCGCGAGCAGCGCGGCCAGCGCCCTGCGCTCGGTGTACGCGCAGGTTACAGGGGTGAAGACATGGGAGTAGCCCAGGCGGATGCCCGCGAGCGCGGGCAAATGACGGTGGAGTTGGCCGTGGTGTTCCCGGCGCTCTTGGCAGTGGCGGTGATAGCGGTGAACGCGCTTCTTTTCTTCTCGGAGTGCGCGGCGTTCGACCGGGTGGCTCGCGAGGCGGTACGCGTGCATGCGGCGTCGCCGGCATACGGACAGGGTCTCGAGCAGAGCTGCGCGCAGGTTGCGCAGACGGTGGAGCAGGCGTTCGACCGCCCCTATCTGGGCACCCGGGTGGCGGTGGAGGGCACGGCCGACGGCCATGCTCGCTTCACCGCGACGATCGAGTTCTCGCCGACGCTGTTCGGCCTGGGTCTGAAGTCGTCGGTGTTCGGGGTGGCCTTGCCTCGCCTGGAGCATGCGGTGTCCCTGACGGTGGACCCGTACAAGCCGGGGATGCTGCTGTGAGCGCGCCTGCACGCCGCAGGCGTCGGGCGGTGGCGGCCCTTGCCCTGCTGCTGGTCGCGGTATTGGCCGTGGACGCTGTGGGGAGGGCGGTGCGTCCGGGCGTGCTGCGCGAGGCGGCCGTCTTGGCGGTGGACGGTGCGGCCGCATCGCGGGAGCCCCCTCGGCTCCCCGAGGGCTTCTCGCAAGAGGTGGTGCCTGCGGAAGGCTTCGCCGGCCTGCGGGTAGGGGCTGGCGGATCGGTGGTTGGGTACGAGGTGGAAAAGGATCCGGCGCGAGCGTTCGACGAGGTGAGGAGCTTGCTGGACGAACGCGGGTGGAAGGCAGTGCCCTCCGGCGACCGCGCGGGCGGGTCGTTCGTGAAGGAGACGGGTCGGTTCCGGTGGGCTTACGTCTCGTGCGTGAGGGCAGGGGATACGACGAGCGTCGTCGTGCAGTGCGCGACGGCCGACGAGAAGGGATAGACATGGTTGAGGAAGCGAAAATCGGGGCGCGGCACCGCGTGCCGGGAGGAAGGGCCACCGCGGGCGATGTGCCGCAGCCGGAGCAGGGCCCGCGCGGACGTGCCCGTATAACGGTATCGCCGAATGCTGGCGAGGGGGATCGGAACGAGGCGCGCACGGCGCTCATGCTGGCTACGCGCACGCGGAGCAAGGCAGCGGGCCTGCTGCTCAGCGGTCCGAGCGACAAGGCGCTGCTGCTGGTGTCGTGCAACGACGTGCACACGGTGGGCATGCGCGATGCCATCGACGTGGCGTTCGTGGATCGCCTGGGGAGGGTCGTGGAGGCCCATCGCTCGGTCGGCCCGCTGCGCCGGCTGCGCAATGCCAAGGCCGTGGCCGTCGTGGAGCGCTTCGCCTCGTGCGATTCGCCGTGGTTCGCGAAAGGAGACCAGGTAGTGATATCCGGTGGAAGGGAGGTTTCCAGATGAAGACGTGTCCTGTGTGTCGGGCGCGCACCTTCGAAGACGCCGAGGTTTGCTACGGCTGCCTGCACCGGTTCGAGGGTGGCGGTCGGGTTGCGGCTGCGCCTGAGGATGCGGCCTGGGAGCCCGCCGACGTCGCGCAGCGCGCCGCGTCGGTGCCCCCGAGCGCGCAGACGCAGCACCGGTTGCAGGCGAATACGCAGATGCGCTCCCAGGTGCAGGCAAGAGCGCGGACGCAACCCCACGAGCCGGCAGGTCCCCGGACGCAGCCCCCGATGCCGTCGGACGATGCTTCCGCCACGGGAGATCCCTCCGCTGCAGGCGGCGTTCCCTCCGCGGGAGGCGGCGCTTGCATTGCGGGCGAGCCGCCTGCCGGCTTATCGCCGGCATCGCGGTCGGATGCGGAGGGAGCCGCCTGTAGAGCCGGCGGTCCTTTTACCGCGGGTGATGTGGAGCGTCCCGAAGGCGCGGCGCTCCACGCGAGGCCCGCCATAGGTCTTTCCGCGACGCCGTTCGACCATGCCGGCTGGATCGTGCGCTTCGAGCTGCCGGGCGGCGTTGAGCGCGCATCCGGCGCAACGGGCGGAGGCGCCCGGCCGGCGGAGGCGTACGGAACTCTCCCGCCAGGCGGGGAGGCGGGAACCGGCCCCCTGTCGTTGGTGGTCAGCATCTGCCCTCTGCGCGAAGGGGAAGGGGACGCCGCCCGTGCGCCGGTTCCGCGTGATGCGCCGAAGGCGGGTGGCCGCCTGCCCGGCGGGGACGTGCCGGTAGACGATCCTGCGCCCACTGCCCTCGCCGCCAGGCGGGGAAGGCATGCCGGCCTTCCGGTGCCGGCAACTGGCGAAAGGGCAAGGCCATGAGCGCACCGTACGTCATCGCGGCGTCCGTGCTCGGCTGCGCGTTCGGCTGGCTTCTCGTCCCTTGGGCGAGCGACGTGCTGCTGCACCGGGTGCGCGAGCGGGCGGACGCTTGGTGGGACGAGTCGCTGGAAGCTTACCGCGCGTTCAAGCGCGCTCATCCCGGGAGCGAGCCGTCCAGCGCGGCGCCGGGGGCCGAGGGGGCGGTTGGCATATGGCGCGACGAGGCGTTTGCCGCTGGCTTGGCGGGCTCGCTCACCGAGGAGCGCTTGAAGGCGCTCGCCGGGGTCGGGTTCAAGGTCGGGGGCCTGGAAGCAGCGGGGACCGCCGACGAGCGTGGCCGGCGCTACTCGTTCGAGCCCCGCCCCCGGTCCCGCATGCTCTGCGCGGCGGCCCTTGGGGCAGCGTTCGCCGTCGCGGCGGCCATCGCCCCGAGCGCGCCCGCTGCCGCGATGCTGGGCATCTGCGCGGCAGCCATGGCCACGGCCGTAGTCTGCGACCTGCGATCGCGGGCCATCCCGCTCGAGGCATGCGGGTTGATGGCGGTGGCGGGCACGGCGTTCCAGCTGCTCGCCTGCGGTCCCGAGGGTGCGGCAACGGGCTTCGCGGTTGCGCTTGTCGTGGCGGCGGGCTCGGCGCTCGCGAACCGCCTGTTGGGCGCACGCTGTCCTGGCGGGGCGGTGGGCAGGGGCGACGTTCGTTGCATGGGGGCGCTGTCCTTGGCAACGGGCGCCGGCGCCCTGTGCGGGTTCGCGGCCTGCTATGTGCTCGCGGGCCTCGCGGCCCTGGCCGGATGCGCGGCAGGCAGGCTCAAGCTGGGCGACGGCATGCCCATGGCGCCGTTTCTCTCGGCCTGGCTTGCTTGCGGCGCGGCGGTCGGCGTGACGTTGGCATGAGCGCGATAAGGGAAGACGGGATCCGAAAGGACCTTTGAAAACGTGAGAGAAGGGAAGTTCCATCATGAAGCAGGAGAAGAATCGGTCCTACCAGCACAGCAAGCTTAAGGCGCTCGTCGTGCGCGGAGAGGAGGGAGGCGGGTCCGAGATCGTGCAGACGGTGATCGTGCTCGGTTTCGCCGTCGGCCTGGGGGCGGCGCTCATGCTGCTGCAGGGCAACATCCAAACGGCCATTACCACGGCAGGCACGAACATCACCGACCTGTTCTCGAAGGTGACGAACGGTGCGGCCAAGTAGGCGCTCCTTCCGATCCGAGCGGGGCGGCAGCGTCGTGGTCGCCGTGGCGGCCATGCCGCTGTTGCTCACGTTCCTGTTCGCGGCCATCGACCTGGGGCGCGTCGCGTTCCTGGGTGCCGAGGCGAGCACGGCCGCCCACGCCGTATGTCGTTTCGTGGAGACGACCCCTTCGGCGACGGCCTTTCCGGACCGGTTGCGGGTGGCCGCTCTCGAGGCGGCGCCGTCGCTGGGCGCCGCGGAGCTGGAGCTGTCCGTGGCTGCGGAGGTGGGCGGCGCCGTGGAGCGGGAGATCGCCTACCGGCTGCACGACGACGAGGACGGCTCGTTCGCCGTCCGCAGCGTTTGTACGCGTACGTGCCCGGTGGCGGTCGAGCTCTCGGTGCGAGCACGCTACCTGACGCCAATCGGCTCCCTGCTCTCGCAGGAGGAGTCCGGTCCGGTGTTCTCGTGCACGGCCAGGGCGTGCGGGTCGGTCGACGAGACGGCTCGGGGGGAGGCGGCATGAGGACGGGGAAAGGCAGGTGGCTGGGATGCGGTGCGCGGGCGGGATCTGGCGCTCCGGCAAGAGGCGGCTTGCGGGTGCGGGGTGCACCCGAGCGGGGGAGCGAGATCGTGCAATCCGTGGTTGCCGTGTCGCTTGTGCTGCTCGTGGTGTTCGCGGCGGTGCAGGCGGGCGCCATGATGCTCTCCGTCAACCGCTTGACGGCCGATCTCACGCGCGCCTGCCGACAGATGGACACGGCCGGGCTCGTCCTGGCCGCCGATCGCGAGCGGTTCGTGGCAGACGAGGTGCTGGGCGCGGCGACGCAGCTAAGACCCGATCTTCTGACGGTTTCGAACGTGCGGGCCGAGGAGCTTGCCACGACGCAGGGCGCGCGCCTTGTTGCAGGGGCGCCAAGCGGCGGAGCTGGCGAGGAGGGCGCAAGGTCGGACGCGGGAGTGGTGCAGCGCACGGACGCCGTGAGCGTGTCGTTCGACGTGCGCTACGAGCTGCCTTCCCTGGCGGCGATCCCGGGGTTGGCCCACTGCGCGATCGCGCGGCACGTCGTGTGCGAGCTGATGGCGGGAAGGATCGTGGAAGTGGAGGTAGGGGCATGAGCCGTGCTGTCGCCAAGAGGGCGTTGCGCGTCCGACCGACGCGCAACGCCCTTCACCTGCACCGCATGCCGGACGAGCGCGGCACCATTGCGCCGTTGGCGGTGACGGCGGTGCTGCTCCTGTTCGCCGTGCTCGCGTTCTCGGTCGACCAGGGCATCGCGTGCGCGGCGAAGGTTCGCCAGGAAAACGCGGTCGACGCAGCGCGCGATGCCTGCTTCGACGCCTCGTTCGCGCTGATGGCGAAGAATGCCGACGACCCGGGGCTCGCGGTTGCGCATCGGGTTGCGGAAACGTTGCGTGCGGATGGGTTCTTCGGGGCGGTCACCGTGTGGTTCTTCGAGGTGCCGAAGGAGGAGCTGCCGGACTCGCGCCGCGTATGGGGCATGGCGGTGCAGCTGCAGGAGCAGGTGCCCACGGTGTTCGCGCGCGGGTTCGGCATCGAGTCGCTGCCCGTGGCGTCGAAACGGGTGGTGGTGGCCGAGCCGTTCGCCGGATCGGTGGTTTGGAGACCCGACGGGTCGGGAGGCGAGGTGTTCGAACTGGCCACCGGCGCCGACTCGACGGCGCTGTTGCGGGGGCGCTTCGACCGGTTGGATGACGGACCCGCTGAATTAGATCGCGAAGTTCGTGCTGCCGTTGCGGCGGCGGGCGGGCTTGCAGAGAGGAAGGAGCCATGATCGTGCAACGGGCAAGGGAGCAGGCGGGGGCACCGTCAGGCTATGCCAGCCGTGCGGGTGCCTCCGCGGTGCCAGAAGGGCAGCCGGCCTCGGTCGGCGGATCGCGTACTCGGCCCGAGCGGCCGCAGGCGCCGCACAGTCCACAGGATCCCCGGCGGGTCAAGAGCTTGGCCGCCGTAGCGGCAGCCTCGGTGGCGGTCGCGCTGGTTGCGGCGGCTTACGGCACGTGGGCGGCGCTGTCCGCGCAAGCGATGGTGGAGGCTGCGAGCGCGGACGCGCAGCCCACGCTGGTGGCCGCCGCCGACATACGGGCGGGGGACGTGCTCGCGGCCTCGTCGCTCGAGGTGCGCTCGGTGCCGCGCAGCCTGCGCGTGCAGACCGCGCTCGGTGCCGACGTCCTCGAGGGCTCCGCTTCGCCCGTCGGCCAGCGCGCGCTGGCCGACCTGCCCGCTGGCACCCAGGTCACGCCGGCGGCGGTGTCCGGACGTGCGGACGGCGCTCGCCTGTCGGCGGCGCTCGCCGCAGGTCGGCAAGCCGTGACGGTGGCGGTAGATGCCGAGTCGGGCCTGGCGGGCCAGCTGCGTCCGTCGGACCGCGTGAGGGTGGTCGCCCTGGAAGGCGCGGCTTCGGGGGAGGCCTTCCTGTCTACCATCTGCGACGACGTGCGCATCGTCTCGCTCGACGGCGACCGCGTGGGCGGGGACGGCGCCTACGCGTCCGTAACGCTGGAGGTGACGCCCGAGCAGGCAGATGCCGTGCGCGCTGCGCAATGGGCGGGAAAGGTGAGCCTCGTGCTCATGCCGGCGCTCGTGGAGCCTACGGCGGCCGGCGAGACGGGGGACGGGCCTGCAGGTGGTTTCGGGGTGGGGGGCGGCGAAGCGCCGGAGGCGGGAACGGCTCATGCAGCGGAGGAGGCCGTCGATGGATAAGGCGCTCGAGCGCGCGCTCAAGGCCTCCGTGCGCGACGAGGTGGCGGCAAGGCTCGGCGGCCTGACCGCGAGCCCGTCCCAGGTGGAGCAGCTGGTGGTCGAGGCGGTTGGCGAGTTGAGGCTCGACTACGGTGCGCAGCTGGAACCTGGCGAGGCGCAGGCGCTCGCCCAGGCGCTCGTCGATGACTTCCTGTACTACGGACCGCTCCAACCGCTGCTCGACGACGGGTCCATCACGGAGGTAATGGTGAACGGGGGCGGCGTGGACCTGTCAGATCCATCGCTGCCGTTCCTGCCTCCCATCGTGTACGTGGAGCGGGCAGGTCTGTTGGAGTATCGGCCGGACATCGCCTTCGACGATGCCGGGCATGTGCGGAGGATCATCGACAAGATAGCCGAGCAGGCCGGCGTCCGCTGCGACGAGGCGCACGCCATGGGATGCGCCATGCTGCCCGGCGGCCGGGCGCGCGCCACGTTCGTCGTGCCGCCGCTCGCCCCTGACGGACCGGCGCTCAACCTGCGCATGTTCAAGGAGGACCTGATGGGCATGGGTGACCTTGAGCGTGCCGGCGCGCTCACGCCCGCCATGTCCGACTTCCTCCGCTCGGCCGTGGCGGCACGCTGCCCCATCGTTGTCTCGGGAGGCACCGGCTCGGGCAAGACCACGCTCCTGAATGCGCTATCGGAGTTCATTCCCGTAGGCGAGCGCGTCATCACGTTGGAGGACACACCCGAGCTGCGCCTGCGTACGCCTCACACGGAGCGAATGCAGACGCGCGAGGCGAACGTGGAAGGCGAGGGCGCGGTGAGCATGCGCGAGCTGGTGGGCATCGCGCTCAGGCGCCGCCCCGACCGCATCATCGTGGGCGAGTGCCGGGGCGCAGAGGCCTACGACATGCTGCAGGCCATGCAGACCGACCACCCCGGCTCCATGACCACGGTGCATGCGAACGACCCCGGCAACGCCATCAGCCGCCTGCGCACCATGGTGGGTTACGCCGACGGCGACCTGAACCGCGAGGTGATCATGCAGCAGATAGCCGAGTCGCTCTCGGGCGGGCTCATCGTGCACGTCGAGCGGCTGCAGGACGGGAACCGCCGGATCACGAGCATCGTGGCAGTCGATCCGCTGCCCGAGGGCGGCGCGGTCATCCCGCGCGCCGAGCTGTTCGCCTACGACGTGGCCGGAGTGGATGACGATGGCTGGGTGGTGGGCGCCTGGCGGGCATGCGGCATCCAGCCCCAGCACATCAAGGAGCGGATGAGGGCGGCGGGCGTCTGGTTCGACCCTGCGTGGTTTTTCGCGGAATAGGGGGGCTTCTGCTTGCTGAAGGCCCGCGGGTGGTCCAGGCGAAGGCGCCGACCTGCCCGGTCGCTGAGAGCAGTTGGTGCCGGGGCGGTTGCGCCCAAGGTCGAAAGAGGAGGAAGGCGATGGTCTACTTAGTTGCATCGACCGCCATCATGGCGCTATGCGCCGTGCTGGCGGCGAGAACGCTCGGCTGCGTGAGGGAGGAGCGGCTTGCGCAGCGGGCTTGGGCCGCCTCGGCGGCTTCGGGCGGACTGCCCGGCCGTTCGGCGCAAGTCGAGCTTCCGATCCGGCGCGCGCCTTCCGGCCCGGAGCGCGACACGCCGCTTGGCAGGTTGCTCTGCGCCGCAGGCATCGGGCTGACAGCGCGGCAGGGGGTTGCCGCTACGGCTGGAACGGCTGTGCTGGTGGGCGCGTGCGCGGGTGCGGCGAGCGGGGTCGTCGCATTCGGGGCGGTGGTGGCAGGTGCCGTGCCTGCGCTGGCCTACCTGCGCTTGCGCCAGCGTTGTCGCAAGCGCAGCGAGCTGCTGGACGTCCAGCTTGCCCATGCGCTTCCGCAGATAGCGGCCAGCCTGCGCAGCTCGCTCACGCTGGAGCGTGCGCTGCGCGTCGCCCTCGTGCATATGGACGATCCCCTTCATGGCGAGATCGCGCGCGTGCTGGCCGATGCAACCTACGGCATGCCCCTGCACGAGGCGCTCGAAGGCATGGCGCACCGCACTCAGAGCGAGGACGTGAGGACCCTCGCCTCGGCGGCGCGGATGCGCCAGGGCAGCGGCGGCAGCGTCGCTGCCGCCCTCGCCCTGGTCTCGTCGCGCGTGAACGCCCGTCTGAAAGCGGCGCGCGAGCTCAAGGTGGAGGTGGCGGGGACGCGCCTGGCGAAGTGGTTCGTCGCCGGAGCCATGCCCGCCATCTTCCTCATCATGTACGCGATGAACGCCGATTTCGCGCGTTTCTACACGACCGAGCCGCTCGGCTGGGCCGTGCTCGGCGCGGCGTCGGTTATGGAAGCGGTCGGCCTGGCGCTGGCGCATGCCGTCACGTCGCTCGATCGAAGGTAAACGGCCTGCACGGCAGATGGAAAGAGGGGCGGGGCAATGGAAGGATCGTGGATCGCGGCTATCGTGCTGCTGGTTCTGGGAGGCGGTGCCGCATGCGCTGTCTACGAGGTGCTGGTAAGGAGGTTTGCCCCGCAGCGCACCGGGCGCGTGAAGATGGGCGAGGTACCGGTGGGCGACCGGCCTCGAACGGCGTGTGGAGACCCGGGCGCACGGGAGGGGACGGGGAACGCACGCCTAAGGGCGGACGAGCGGTCGGGCACGGCGCAACGGCGGGCGGCTGCGAGGTCAGGTTCGGCACGGCGGCAAGCGGAGGCATCGCGCTCGCTTTCGGGCGTCCGCATCCATGGGCTCGCTGGCGCATGGCGCGCGCTCGCAGCCGCGTGCGGCGCCCGGGGGCGTTTCCTCGGGGCGGCCACGAAGCGCGTCGAGCGCTTGCTGCCCATGACGCGTGCCGACGGCGACGCGTACCGTGCCGAGATAGCCCGGGCTGGGTGGAGCATAGAGCCCGAGACGTGGCGCGTGCTGCGCATCGTGGCCGCGACAGGATGCGGCGCGTTGGCGGGCGTCGGGGCGGTGGCCGCAGGCGCGGTTCCGATCGCGGCGCTCGCCGTCGTGGGCACCGCCGCCGTTGCCGGATGGACGGCACCGCGCCTTGCTATCGCGCAGGCAGCCGCCCGCCGGCGCCAGGCGATCGAGGCGCAGCTTCCCGACGCCATGGAGCTGCTGGGCATCGCGATAGCGGCCGGCTCGCCGGTCGAGCAGAGCTTCCGCGAGGTGGCGCAGAACCTCCGGCCTCCGCTTTCGGGCGAGTTCGAGGCCGTCGACCGCGAGGTGAACCTGCTGGGGCACTCCCGCGAGCAGGCGCTCGACCATCTTGCCGCGCGGTGCGCGAGCAGGGACGTCTCGGCGTTCGTCGCGCAGCTCGCCCAGGCGGTGAGCCAGGGCTCGTCCATTGCCGAGGGGCTGTCGTCGCAGGCGGCCCTTGCTCGCGAGACGGCGCAGGCGGCGGCTCTCGAGCGCATCCGCAAGATGCCGACGAAGCTGGACGTGGTGCTGTCGTTCTGCTTCCTACCGCCAACCATCGCGCTCGTCGTCGTGCCGACGGTGGTCGACCTGCTGAAGTTCCTGAACGATACGCTGCAATGAGAAGGGTGATTGCCATGGGTGAGCAACGGGGAAGCGGCGCGGCTTTTGGCGGTGGCGGGCCGCGGGACGCAGCAACGGGCACCGCGCGTCCGGATGCCGACGCTGGTGCCGCACCGTCGGGCGCCGGCGCCGTGCATCCCGGCGGGGCGCCGGGTGGGAGGCCGCAGAGGCGCGGCATCTCGCGGCGCGCGTTTTTGGGGCTGGGCGGCACTGCGGCGTTGACGCTGCTGCTGGCGCCGCGCCTGGCCTGGGGTGGCGTGGGCGGCGGCAGCTGGGGGAATGCCGGCGGCACGGCGTACCCCGGGTCGCACTTCGGCTACGACGGGGGCTGGGGCTACTCCAGCAACGGCAAGGTGTGGCTCGCGGTGAGCAGCAATGCCACCATCGGGCGCATGACCGAGCTGTTCGTGGAGATAGCGGTGACATCCTACTACGCCAACGGCGGCGCTTGGTCGCCCACGTGGTTTACCGACTACCCCGACACTCACGTCGACTCGTTCGTGCGCAACGAGGCGGGGGTCTGGCTGTCCTCCACGAGCGGCTTCTACGATACCACCTACGATAGCGCGTGGTTCCAAGGCCCCTATGCCACGCACCGCCTGCGCGTAAGGCGGGAGGTCTGGGACTGGTGGTCGTGGGCCGGGGTGCACGCCTGGTGCGACTCCCCCGACAGCGCCAACGGCATAAACACCACGGCCGAGGCATCGCAGCTGATCCCGCACCATCCGCTTGTCGACGATCGTTCGTGGCAGGGCAAAATCGTCACCTTGCGTCCCGAAGCCGCTCCCCACCTGCGTCTCGATGCCAGCGGCGGCGGCGCTGTCAACGGTACCAACATGCTGGCATGGAGTGCGTCGGACTACACGAACCAGCACTGGCTCGTGCTCACGAGCGCCCAGGGCCGCACATGTCTCGTGCCCGTGCACACGGGCGAGGCGCCGCTTTTTGCCGATGTGTCCAGCAACGACTGGAACGACGGCGACAACGTGCACCTCTGGAGCGGCACGGGAGGATGGAACCAGTCGTTTTGGCTGCACGACCTGGGCACGGGCTACCATATGATCGTGCCCGAATGCTCCGGCTGCGCCCTTGACCTGGCGGGTGGCGGGCAGGGCAACGGCACTAACGTCGCCCAATGGAACTGCTACGGCGATTGGAGCAACCCCAACCAGCACTGGGCTCTGGAAGAGCCGCTGTTCCGCGAGCGGGATCCGGGTGCGCTGGTGCTTTCCAGCATCGATAGCTCCGGCGAGGACGAGGGTTCTGGCGAGACCGGCAAGGTCGAGGGCGCAAGCGAGACCGACGATGCTGGCGAGGCGCGCAAGGCCTGCGAGGCCGAGCCAGGTGCGGTGCTCGCACCTTCCGATCCTGATCGCGCGTGCCTGCCGCGCAACTACCCGGGAACAGCGGGCATGTTCTACCGCTACGCCTGGTACCGCGGCGCGTCGCCGGGGGAGCGTGCGGAGACCGTGAGGGAGCCGAGCCAGGAGCCGGCGTACGAAGTGGCGGAGGGCGACGAAGGTGCGTACCTCACCTGCGTGGTGAGGGCGTACGCGCGCTACGGTAACGTGCCGTATCGGGGCGAGGTCGAAACTGCGTCGGTGCACGTCCGCTCCCGCCGCGTGCGCGTGCGCTTCTTCGCGGACGGCGACCCGGAACCGTGCTTCGTGGAAGAGCCCGACCGCGGGAGCGCCTACGTGCCCCCGCAGGCCGCCTGGCAAGCTGCCGAGAAACCCGGTTGCGCCGGCGTGGACGGCTGGTACCGCGATGCGTCCTGCACCGAGGCCTTCGTTGATGGCGGTCTGGTCGAAGGCGACCTCGACCTGTTCGCGCGCAATCGCGTGGAGCTGACGTACGCCCAGGCCGACCGCTCCTGCCTGCTGGCCTCGCCACGCGCGTACTTTCTCGACGAGGCATGCGAGCATCCGCTGCCCGACCCGTCGGCCTTGCTACCGTCCCCGGCATCTCTTCACTACGGCGACCGCGTGTCCTTCGCCCGCGGGGCGAGCGCCTGGTACGAGGACATGGGCCGTGTCCGCGAGGCATCGTGTGCCCTGGGCGCCTACGCCGCCCCCGATGCGGCCGACCTCCCGCTCCGCAGCGCCCGCCTCACCTGCAACACCACGGCCTACCTCCTGTGGCGCACCCCCGCCTACGACGGCATCGCGCTCTCGTGATATAAACCTTGCTCTTGAGTAATACTTACTCGTGCGTTATAGTGAAGGGAGTGAAAAATGCCGCCGAAACCGTTCGAGATATACCGTCGGCTCTTGCGCGAAGGCTGGCATGACGACGGCTGCAAAGGGTCCCATCGGAAGCTATCAAAGGACGGCACGAGGATCATCCTGCCCATGCATCGCGGGGAGATGGCTAAGGGGATGTGGGAGGATGTCAGGAAAAGGGCCGGATGGCGGTAAGCCTCGCGGAAGGAGAGGGCATGAGATACACGTACCCCGCTCTTATTGTCAAGGACGAATGGGTTGGCTATTGCGCCTACCTGAATGATTTCGACATCGTCACGCAAGGCGACGATGTTCAAGACGCTATCGAGATGGGCGCCGACGCCCTTTGGCTCATGATTGACGACTACCTCCAGCTGGACAAGCCGCTTCCCAAGCCGACGTACCCCGAGGAGCACGAGGGCCTGCTCGTGGCCATCTCGGTGGATGTGGACACCGAGCGCGGCCTACTCACCACGAAGATGGCGGCGGGCCTGCTCGGCGTGAGCGATGCGCGCGTGCGGCAGATGGTGTGCTCGGGCCAGCTTGCCTCCAAGAAGATCGGCCGCGACAACTACGTCTACCTGTGGAGCATCCGCGAGCGCCAGGCTAACCCCCCGAAGCCGGGCCGCCCCAGGAAGAAGGCCGCCTCCGCCCCTGCGAAGGAGACGGAGGCGGTGTAGCGGCCGGTCGTCGGCGTGCATCGCGTGAGCGCCTGACTGCGGCAAGGCTCCGGCCGCCGTGCCCCCTACGCCCCCGTCAAGCTGGCGGCCGCGTTGCCGCCAGCCTCCGCCGAGCGCATGCGCACGCGTCCTGCGGCAAGCGCCACGGCGAAGACGGCGGCCGCGAACAGCACGATGATGCCGAGGTTGCCCAAAATCGGCGCGGCGGACTCCCAGGTGACCTCGGCGAGGTGCGCGCTCTCGGTGACGGCCTGGGTGTACCAGTACGTGGGGAAGAACTTCGCCGCCGTCTGAATCTCGGCGCCCAGCAGGTCAAGGCTGATCCACGCCCCGCCCATGAACGCCATCACCATGCCGCCGATGTTGCCCACCGCGTTCGTGGTGGCCTCGCCCACGCCCAGCTGCCCCAGAAGAAAGCCCACCGCCAGCGGCACGAGCGCCAGCGCGAACGCCGCCGCCAGCATGAGCGCAACGGCCCCTGCGGGCACGCCCTCCAGCGTGTACCCGAACGCCGCAAGCCCGATGCCGCAGGTCACCGCGCACACCGCCATGGTCACCAGCAGGCTGGCGGCCGCCTTCCACAGGCCCAGCCGCACGCTGCCCACAGGCCCCACCTGCGTGCGCCGCAGCACGTCGGTGCGGTTGAACGCGCCCATGAGCAGGCTCACGCACACGATGATGGCGGCCATGAGCGTATAGGAGCACCACATGAGGTAGAAGGCGAAGCGGTCGGCCGGTATGGCTCCGCCCTGCGTCCGCACCGTCTCGACGTCCGCCGTCTGGGCGGCGGCCCCGTCGGCGCGCGCCAGCACGTCGGCCGCGGCTGCGTCCGGCTCGAGCGCGGCCTCGGCCCGCACGAGCCCCAAATACTGGTTCGCCTGCTGGTCGAGCAGCGTGCCGGCCATCGTCCCGTAGCTGTACGCCACCTCGACGGCGGGCACGTCCTCGCCCGAGCGCGCCGCCTCCAAGAACGCGCGCTCGTACCCCTCGGGCACCACGAGCACGCACTTCGCCTGCCCCTTGGCCACGGCGTCCTGCATCGCGAACGCGTCATCGGCGACTTCGATCCGCTCGCCGTGCTCGCCCAGAAACGCGGCCAGGTGCTCGGAAAGCGCGCTGCCGTCCCGATCCACCACGGCGAACGGCTCCCTCGCCGCCTCATAGCTTCCTTCTTCCGTGTCGGGGGCGACGCCCATGGCCACGAACAGGCCGAGAAGGCTCAAGAAACCCACGTACACGACCACGTACACCGGGTGCGTCAGCACCACGCGCAGGGCGGTTTTAAAGACTTGCATAGCGCTGCCTCCTCACGAACAGGGCGGACACGGCGAACACGACGGCGGTCATCGCAAGCAACAGGCCGACTTTCTCGGCGAAGGGCACGAGCGAGTCGTAGTAGTACAGGCTGTAGAATGTGTCGGTGACCACCTTGGCGGGGTTGAGCGAGGCGAGCAGCGGATAGTCGCGCGCCAGCTGGTCGGCCATGTTCATCACCGGCTCGCCGTAGAGCCCCGCGAACAGCGACAGCAGGCAGGTCGTGCCGGTGAGCAGGCCCGTCTTCACGCCAAACCCCACCTTGGGAAGCGACCCCAAAAGCGTGCCGAACGCGGTGGAGAACAGCGCGCACACCGCGATGGCCCCGATGCAGGCAACCTCCCGGCCCGCGAAGTCGATGCCCGCCGTGAAGCGCATGTAGGCCAGCGCCGCCAGAAGGCACGCTGTCGCCAGCACCCAGCTGGCCGCCAGCGCGGCCGCGAGCGTCTTCCCGCGGCTCACGGCGCCCACGGCCCGCCGCGCGCCCAAAGGCGAGAGGTTCGGCTGCGCCTCGCACACGGCCACCATCCCTATCTGCGCGCAGAACAGGCAGGCCATGCCCAGAAGCGCGTAGTAGAACCGCACCGATTGCGTGGGCTCGCTGCGCGTGAGCGACACCTGCACGGTGGCGTCGCCCTGCGAGAGCGCGCGCTCCACCAGGTCGGGGTCGGCCAGCGCCATCGGGTTGTCATGCGCGATGCCCTTGAGCAGGTCGGCGTTGCGCACGTAGGTGTCGGCCACCGTGTTCAGGATGGTGCGGCCGATCTGCTTCGTGCCCACGCCGTCGGAGACGGGAGACACCGCCAGATGCGGCGCGCCCTCGCCATCCACGGACAGCACGCCCATCACGTCGCCCGCCTCCAGCGATCCTCGCGCCTCCTCGGCGGTGGCGAACTCGCGCACGTCGAGCAGCTGGTCTTCGCCGGGCTGGGACAGCTCGTCCACCAGGGCGGAGAATTCCTCGTCGGCGCGGTAGGCATCGTCGGCCACCACCGCCGTGGGCACGGCCTCGAACGACATCGAGCTGTCGAGGTTCGCGAACATGAACATGAACAGGGTGCACAGGATGATGGGGAAGGCGAGCGCCCACACCGCGAGCTCCGTCTTCCGCGTGAGCACCGCCAGCGCCCCTCTGAATGCGTTCCACATGGTCGGCCCCCTAGTCCCTGAGCGCTTTGCCGGTGATCTCGAGGAACACGTCGTTCAACGTGGGCGGCTCGGCGTAGATGCGCCCCGTGGCCACGCCGCGTGCGGCGAGCGCTCCCAGCACGTCGGCCACGTTGTGCGCGCCGTTGCCGCAGTCGGCCTCCAGCATGGTCCCGTCGAAGGATGCCCCCAGCACGCACGGCAGCGCGCGCACGGCCGCCAGCACGGCATCGTCGCACGCGTCCACCTCCACGCGGATGCGCTCGCCCGTGCCGATCATGGCCTTCAGCTCGTCGTTCGTGCCGGTGGCCAGCGCCCGCCCCGCATCCATGATCATGATGCGCGTGCAGATGTCCTCCACCTCCTCCATGTAATGGCTCGTGTACACGATGGTGGAGCCCTGGGCGTTCAGGCGCAGGATGCCCTCGAGGATGGCGTTTCGGCTCTGCGGGTCCACGGCCACGGTGGGCTCGTCGAAGAAGATGAGCTCGGGCTTGTGCGCGATGCCGCACGCGATGTTCAGTCGGCGCAGCAGGCCGCCCGAGAGCTTGCGCGGCCGGAACTTCGTGAAGTCCTCCAGCCCCACGAACGCGATGGCCTCCTCCACGAGCTCCCGGCGGCGGCGCTTGTCGTCGACGTAGAGCGCGCAGAAGTAGTCGATGTTGCCGCGCACGGTGAGCTCCTCGAACACCGCCACGTTCTGCGGCACCACGCCGATGCGGCGCTTCAAGTCGTAGCGCGACGGCTTCATGTCCTCGCCGAACAGGCGGATGGCGCCCTTGTCGTAGGTGAGCAGCTGCAGCATGCAGTTGATGGCGGTGGTCTTGCCCGAGCCGTTTGGGCCCAACAGGCCGAACACCTCGCCCGGCGCGATGTGCAGGCCGAAGTGGTCGAGCGCCACCACGTCGCCGTAGCGCTTTACCAGGTTGTCGACCGCGATGATGTCTTCCATGGGAATCTCCCTGCCTTCTCCTCGATGATGGTTCCATGATGGCCTCATCGCGCCCGCCGCGCCAGTGAGTGCCGTCATCGATCGCGCCGACCGCCCCATGACAAATGTCACGGATTCTCGGCGCATGCGCGCATGCGGCGTGTGCGGCCGCATGCGACCTGCTACCATGGCCCCCATGGAGAGAATCGTCGACAAGGCCATCGTGCTCGTGTGCTGCCTCGCGTGCTTCGCGGTGCTGCCGTGGGAGGTCGCGCTGCTGCTCGCGCTGCTCGCGGCCGTGGCCGCCTCTGCGCTCGGCGAGGCGCTGCCGGAGCGGTTCGCCTTCGTCCCGGCGCTTGTCTACGCGCTCGCAGCATTCGCGTGGCCGTCGTTCGCCGCGTTTCTGGCGCTCGCGGTGTACGATCTCGCGCGCGATGACCATCTGGCAATCCGCTGGTGCTGGCTGCTCCCCGCGCTCTCGGCGTTCGTGCGCCTCGAAGCCGTGCTCGCACTCCTCATGGCGCTGGCCTGCGCCATGGCCCTTCTGCTCTCGTACCGCACGCGCCGCTTCCAAACCGAGCTTGCCGCGTACCGCCGCCTGCGCGATGACGTGCAGGAAACCTCCCTTGCGCTGGAGGAGAAGAACCGCGGGCTGCGCGACAAGCAGGATCTCGAGGTGAGGTTGGCCACGCTGGCCGAGCGCGGCCGCATCGCACGCGAGATCCACGACAACGTGGGGCATCTGCTCACGCGCTCCATCATGCAGGTGGAGGCGCTGCAGGTGGTGCACCGCGACGACGAGCGGGTGCGCTCGGAGCTGGCGCAGGTAGGGGCCACGCTGCACGAGGCCATGAGCACGGTCCGCGCCAGCGTGCACGACCTGCACGACGACGCGTTCGACCTGGAGACCCAGCTGAGGGAGGCGGCCGAGGCCTTCACGACGCTCGCCGTGGACATCGACTACCGCGCGTCCGACGTGCCGTCCGACGTGGGCTACGGCTTCATAGCCATTGTCCGCGAGGCGCTTTCGAACGCCTCCAAGCACTCCGACGCCAGCCGCGTGTCCGTGTCGGTGGCCGCCTACCCGGCGTTCTACCGGCTGGCCGTGCACGACAACGGCTCCGTGCTGCCGCCCGCGTCCGTGCTCGACCGGCAGGGGGCCGACTCGGCGCCCGCCTCCGGGGCCGCTCGCGGCATCGGGCTGGCCACCATGTCCGACCGCGCCCGCGCGCTGGGCGGCATGCTGCGCGTCGACTACGACCAGGGCTTCAAGGTGTTCGTCACCGTACCGAAGGAGGATATCCCATGAGCGAGGAGAAGGCCGCGGGCCCGTCCGCGGCGCAGGAGGGGCGCATCCGCGTGTGCATCGTGGACGACGACCCGTTCGTCACCACGTCGCTCGCCACCATCCTGGCCGCCGAGCCCGACGTGGCCGTTGCGGGCGAGGGCTGCGACGGCGAGGCAGCCGTGGCGCTGTTCGAGCGCGAGCGGCCCGACGTGCTGCTCATGGACATCCAGATGCCGGGTACGGACGGCCTTGCGGCGGCCGAGCGCATCCTGGCCGCGCACCCGGAGGCGCGCATCGTGTTCCTGACCACGTTCTCAGACGACGAGTATATCGTGCGGGCGCTGCGCCTGGGCGCGAAGGGCTACCTCATCAAGCAGGAGGTGGCCACCATCGCCCCGGCGCTGCGCACGGTGACGTCCGGCCAGAGCGTGCTGGGCGGGGAGGTGCTCGGCCGCGTGGAAGCCCTCGTGCAGGGCAGGGGGCCGTCCGGCACGGCACGGCTGGCACCTGCTGGCGTTGCCGCGGTGCCGCCGGCGCAGAGCGCCGAGCAGGCGCATGCCGCCGCCGCGCTCGAGCTTTTGTCCGAGCGCGAGCACGCCATCGTGGAGCAGGTGGCCGAGGGCCTGGACAACAAGGAGATAGCCGCCGCCCTCTACATCAGCGAGGGCACCGTGCGCAATCACATCAGCGCCATCCTGCAGAAGCTCCAGCTGAAGAACCGCACCCAGCTGGCCATCGCATACTACCGCGCACGGTAGCCGGGCTCCGCGGGGCGTGACAGGGGGACGGGGCGGTTTCAACCGATCATTGCACACGACCTTAGGATGTGGTGCAATGGCGAAGACGAGGTACACGCTCGATGACTGGAACGCCGTCAGGGAGAGGCTTCGCCTCGGCGACACCGTGCGCGGGGCCGCCGAGGCGTGCGGGGTGAACCGCGGCGCGGTGCTCCGCTGGAGCCATATGGGCGAGCCTCCGGATTGGATGGTGGCGCCGATGGGCTACGAGGTCGACCCGGAGGGCCCGGCTCCGGCGGGGCGCAGCGCCGGGCAGAGGCTCTCCTTCGAGGACCGCGCCTACATCGCGGCCATGAGCTCCCAGGGATGCGGCCCCGCCGAGATCGCCCTCAAGGTGGGCGTGCACAGGACCACCGTGGCCCGCGAGCTCGCCCGGTGCGCCGAGGGGGCCTACGACCCGAGGGAGGCGCACCTCGACGCGAGGAGGCGCGCCCGCAG
>NZ_JAIPUP010000012.1:0-5174 GCF_030418485.1 Gordonibacter sp. RACS_AR68 | reverse complement strand
CTCCGCAGTACTTTCGGCGATGGCGGGCTTAACTTCCGAGTTCGGAATGGGATCGGGTGATCCCCGCCTCCATGGTCGCGCTCGCGGGGGATGCTCCCGCGGGCATTATAGCCCCGCCCGGCGGCTCCGCGCCACCCTGGCGGTCGCATAGCGCAGCATCGAAGCGATCGCGGAACGCGGATGTTCCTGCCTGTTGTGAAGAAGAGCTCGGGCTATTAGTAGCGCTCGGCTGAGCACGTTGCCGTGCTTGCACCTGCGCCCTATCGACCAGGTGGTCTACCTGGGCCCTTACCGAAGAGAAGACTCATCTTGGAGGCGGCTTCCCACTTAGATGCTTTCAGCGGTTATCCGTGCCGGACGTAGCTAGGCGGCGGTGCCGTTGGTCGACAACCGCTCCACCAGAGGTCCGTCCACCCCGGTCCTCTCGTACTAGGGGCAGATCTCCTCAATCTTCTTGCGCCTGCGGAGGATAGGGACCGAACTGTCTCACGACGTTCTGAACCCAGCTCGCGTACCGCTTTAAACGGCGAACAGCCGTACCCTTGGGACCGACTTCAGCCCCAGGATGCGATGAGCCGACATCGAGGTGCCAAACCTTGCCGTCGATGTGGACTCTTGGGCAAGATCAGCCTGTTATCCCCGGAGTACCTTTTATCCGTTGAGCGACGGCCATTCCACTCTGGGCCGCCGGATCACTAGAACCTGCTTTCGCACCTGCTCGGCTTGTTGGCCTCGCAGTCAAGCCCGCTTGCACTCTTGCGCTCTCGGGACGGTTGCCGACCGTCCTGAGCGGACCTTTGCGCGCCTCCGTTACATTTTGGGAGGCGACCGCCCCAGTCAAACTACCCGCCTGACACGGTCCCCGTGCCGGATCACGGCCACGGGTTAGGTCGCCGACACGACGAGGGCAGTATTCCAAGGCCGGCTCCACGGGAACTGGCGTCCCCGCTTCGAAGCCTCCTGCCTATCCTCTACGCGCCGAGCCAACGACCAATGTCAAGCTGCAGTAAAGGTTCACGGGGTCTTTCCGTCCTTCCGCAGGTAATTCGCATCTTCACGAATAATACAATTTCACCGGGTCCATGGTTGAGACAGCGCCCAAATCGTTACGCCATTCGTGCAGGTCGGAACTTACCCGACAAGGAATTTCGCTACCTTAGGACCGTTATAGTTACGGCCGCCGTTTACCGGGGCTTGGCTTCAGAGCTTCGCCTTCAAGGCTAACCCATCCGCGTAACCTTCCGGCACCGGGCAGGCGTCAGACCCTATACGTCGCCTTGCGGCTTGGCAGAGTCCTGTGTTTTTGATAAACAGTCGCTTGGGCCGTTTCGCTGCGGCCCCTCCCCGCTCCGGCCGCGAGGGCCTTCACCGGGAAGGGCGCTCCTTCTCCCGAAGTTACGGAGCCAGTATGCCGAGTTCCTTAACCATGGTTCTCCCGATCGCCTCGGTATGTTCTACCCGCCTACCTGTGTCGGTTTTGGTACGGGCGCCGACAAAGCTCCCTAGAGGTTTTTCTCGGAAGCATGGGCTCGCCGACTTCGCCTGATGGCTTCGTCTCGCGTCTCGGGATACATGCTGCGCTGATTTCCATGCACAGCTCCCTACGCGCTTTCACGGGGACGTCCAGAACCCCGCCCGGCTACCCTTCTCCGTCACCCCGTCGGTCAAACGCTCGTCAGCGGTACGGGAATGTCGACCCGTTGTGCATCGGCTACGCCTTCCGGCCTCGCCTTAGCTCCCGACTGACCCTGGGAGGATTAGCCTTGCCCAGGAACCCTTAGGCTTACGGCGGAGGGGTTTCTCGCCCCTCTCTCGTTACTCATGCCAGCATTCTCACTCCCATGCGGTCCACCGAGGGTCGCCCCTCGGCTTCGCCCCCCATGGGAAGCTCCCCTACCACTGATAGATCAGTCCGCCGCTTCGGTGTCATGCTTAGCCCCGTGAATTGTCGGCGCATGTCCACTTGACCAGTGAGCTGTTACGCACTCTTTAAATGCATGGCTGCTTCTAAGCCAACATCCTGGTTGTCTAGGCAAACGCACATCCTTTGCCACTCAGCATGAACTTGGGGACCTTAGCGGGCGGTCTGGGCTGTTTCCCTCTCGAGCACACAGCTTAGCCCACATGCTCTGACTCCCGGTCTCTTAAGTCGCGGTATTCGGAGTTTGGTTCTTTTCGGTAGGCGGTGAAGCCCCCTAGAAGATCCAGTGCTCTACCTCCGCGACTGAACGACCGAGGCTAGCCCTAAAGCTATTTCGGGGAGAACGAGATATCTCCGGGTTTGATTGGCCTTTCACCCCTATCCACGGGTCATCCCCTCCGTTTTCAACCGAAGTGGGTTCGGCCCTCCACGGGGTCTTACCCCCGCTTCAGCCTGCCCATGGATAGCTCACCCGGCTTCGCGTCTGCGGCAAGCGACTCTGTCGCCATCTTAAAGGCTCGCTTTCACTGCGGCTCGGTTCCAACCTTAACCTCGCCGCTTACCGCAACTCGCTGGCTCATTCTACAAAAGGCACGCCGTCACACTGCAGGAGTGCTCCGACTGCTTGTAGGCGCACGGTTTCAGGTACTGTTTCACTCCCCTCTCGGGGTGCTTTTCACCTTTCCCTCACGGTACTGGTTCGCTATCGGTCACAGGAGAGTATTCAGCCTTGGAGGGTGGTCCCCCCGGATTCGCACCGGGTTTCACGTGCCCGGCACTACTCGGGTGCCTTCCTCGGAGGCGTCGGGGTTTCGCGTACGGGGCTCTTACCCGCTGCGGCCGGCCTTTCCATGCCGTTCCGCTACCGCGACGCTTTGTAACTCCGTCCCAGGTCTGAGGCCCTGGGAGGGGAAGGTCCCACAACACCGCATGCAGCAACGCCCTCAAGCTTGCACGTGCATGGGTTTGGGCTGGTGCGCTTTCGCTCGCCGCTACTCGCGCAATCTCGGTTGATTTCTGTTCCTCCGGGTACTTAGATGTTTCAGTTCCCCGGGTTGCCTCCTCCGAGCCTATTTGATTCAGCTCGGGGTAGCAGGGCATGACCCCTGCTGGGTTCCCCCATTCGGAAACCTGCGGATCGAAGGGTGTTTGCCCCTCCCCGCAGACTATCGCGGCTTGCCGCGTCCTTCATCGGCTTCCTGTGCCAAGGCATCCGCCGTGCGCCCTTGACATCTTCTTCTTACAAGGTAAATTCAGGTATCCATATCGTTCTTGTTCGCGATCGTTCAGATGCGAATCATATGACTATCGCTAATCATTGATTCTCATTTATATCGATGCTTTCGCTATGCAACTGTCAAGGTGCGCGGGCGCCCTCGGGCGCCTCGAGGGCGGGAGCCCTCGAAACCGGGTATTGCGAGCGACGACCGAAAGGGCCCTTGAATCAATAGGTTTTAAAATCTTCTTCCAGGCCATGGGAGCTGAAGCTCGACCATGTCCGGACACTTGCGTGTCTCCCTAGAAAGGAGGTGATCCAGCCGCACCTTCCGGTACGGCTACCTTGTTACGACTTCACCCCCCTTACCCTCCACACCTTCGACGCCTCCGCCCCTTGCGGGTTCGGCCGGCGGCTTCGGGTGCAGACGACTCGGGTGGTGTGACGGGCGGTGTGTACAAGGCCCGGGAACGTATTCACCGCGGCATGCTGATCCGCGATTACTAGCAACTCCGACTTCACGGAGGCGGGTTGCAGCCTCCGATCCGAACTGGGGCCGGCTTTGAGGGATTCGCTTCCTGTCGCCAGGTCGCGGCCCGTTGTACCGGCCATTGTAGCACGTGTGCAGCCCAGGGCATAAAGGGCATGATGACTTGACGTCGTCCCCACCTTCCTCCGGCTTGACGCCGGCAGTCCCATATGAGTCCCCAACTGAATGCTGGCAACATATGGCAGGGGTTGCGCTCGTTGCGGGACTTAACCCAACATCTCACGACACGAGCTGACGACAGCCATGCACCACCTGCGCTGGCTCCTCTCGGCCACCGGGTTTCCCCGGCTTCACCAGCATGTCAAGCCCTGGTAAGGTTCTTCGCGTTGCTTCGAATTAAGCCACATGCTCCGCTGCTTGTGCGGGCCCCCGTCAATTCCTTTGAGTTTTAGCCTTGCGGCCGTACTCCCCAGGCGGGGCGCTTAATGCGTTGGCTGCGGCACGGAGGGATGATCCCCCCACACCTAGCGCCCATCGTTTACGGCTGGGACTACCAGGGTATCTAATCCTGTTCGCTCCCCCAGCTTTCGCGCCTCAGCGTCAGTTGATGGCCCAGAAGACTGCCTTCGCCATCGGTGTTCTTCCCGATATCTGCGCATTCCACCGCTACACCGGGAATTCCATCTTCCTCTACCAAACTCGAGCCTGCCAGTTCGGAACCCGACCGGGGGTTGAGCCCTCGGGTTAGAGGTTCCGCTTGACGGGCCGCCTACGCGCGCTTTACGCCCAATGAATCCGGATAACGCTCGCCCCCTACGTATTACCGCGGCTGCTGGCACGTAGTTAGCCGGGGCTTCTTCTGCAGGTACCGTCAACTTCTTCCCTGCTGAAAGCGGTTTACAACCCGAAGGCCTTCGTCCCGCACGCGGCGTTGCTGCGTCAGGGTTCCCCCCATTGCGCAAAATTCCCCACTGCTGCCTCCCGTAGGAGTCTGGGCCGTATCTCAGTCCCAATGTGGCCGGTCGGTCTCTCAACCCGGCTACCCATCGCAGGCACGGTGGGCCGTTGCCCCGCCGTCTACCTAATGGGCCGCGACCCCATCCCCCTCCGTCGGGGCTTTCCCGCCCCTCCCATGCGGGAGGGGCGGAGTATCCGGTATTAGCGCGGGTTTCCTCGCGTTATCCCGGGGAGGGGGGCAGGTTGGTCACGTGTTACTCACCCGTTCGCCACTCTATACACGCCCGAAGGCGCCTTAATCGTTCGACTTGCATGTGTTAGGCACGCCGCCAGCGTTCATCCTGAGCCAGGATCAAACTCTCCGTTTGAAGAGAGCGGCATCGCTGCCGCATCTGTTCGATCTTGGTTTTCGCCGGCTCCCCCGGCCCTTCGGTGGGCTGGGCTCGCCTGGCGGGCATCTCTCGATTCGATTCATCTCGCAATATCCGGTTTTCAAGGTTCCCGCCTCCCCTTCCGGGGGGCCTCGCCGCCTCCCTTCCGGGCGAGCGGCGCAAGGAGATACTTTACCTTCCCGTTGCCATCCTGTCAAG
>NZ_JAIPUP010000011.1:0-30696 GCF_030418485.1 Gordonibacter sp. RACS_AR68 | reverse complement strand
GATACTGGGAGCTATAGGTAGCATTAGCACTGCGCCGGTGTCCGGTTCCAGCGACGACCAGCTGCGGAAGCCATGCATAGCTTCCGCAAGAGGATTATAAGTGAAACTACCTAGTAGAATATTGTTATAGGTTGCGTTATAGGACCCGCTCCTCGTATCGGCGGTGCCTGGCACCTGTAAGATTTTTTTGGCTCCTTCTTCGGAAGGGGCCTCTTTTTTGCATGGATCTTCTTGTTGGTTCTACTGCATATTCTTCCTAGCCTTTGAACGTCACAATAACTACCTGTAGTAGCGAGGATACTCAATGCTTAGCCCAGTTTGCTCTTTGAACCCCTCGAGTGAAGCGTCTGCAAGTACGGCAAGCTTCTGGTAAAAAGGATGGTCTGTTGCCCGCTGAAGTTGATTGAAGAAATGGTGAGACCACGTAAGAAGATGCTGCTCCAGGTACTCACGAAGAAGCTCAGGACGATAACGTGCTATATAGGCCATTTGGGCAAACATGAGACCGATATGATCCTCTGGAACCTTATCGTTCGTTTGCCTTTTGATGTCGTTCTTCCGCAACCATCGTTCTAATTCTATTTCAGTAATGCCAAACACGACGCAGTCGCGATCCATGTATACCGATCCCCACGGAGGAACTGGTCGTGCGGCGGGGCCAACGAACAGACGTCGATACTCCCATATAAAATCTTCCTTATCGTATTCGCTGGCACCACGTTTCATGGAGGTCAAACAATCAAAAGCAGTGTCGAAATCCACCACAAAGGGCCAATCTTGGGCAGCCACTTCCGGGTCGATGACAGAAATAGCTTCAAACATTGCCGAAGCATTCCCTAATTTCGGGTCTTCCATGAAAAACGGAGCAAGCGTAACACCTACAAATTCCAGACCTGTCAAAACCTCTTCACTTAATGGATCTGTCATTTTCCGTTTCTCCTTCAATTTCCATTCAAGAATCTCGAATCACTGCTGCCTTGCAGCCAAAGACTAGCAATATTGCTTTAGTTCACAGAACACACTACAACCCGATGGTCATGTAAATCTGATAAAACAAAACCCTTACAAGAAACGCTCCTAATAGAGCGATAACGATTGAGGTGATAACAAGCGTAAAACGAAACCTCTTCATAAGGCCTTCGCGAAGCAACACAGCAAAGGCAAGCCACACAGACGCAATGCAGGCTATTGCGTAAAAGCCTAGGGTTTCAACGTAATTGGGGGCAAGGTTGATAGCTTGCATCGTAAAAGAAGAGATGCTTGCCATTTCTTCTCGCAAGAGAGCCATTAACCCCAAAACACCCAGGCAGGACAAAGCGTAAAGTGTAAAAAGCGCAATGCCCCAATCTTTTGAGTGGGAGCCGGCAAGATGGTACGTTCCGCCTGCCAGCAAAGCACCCAGGCCAACCGCTCCGACAATGAGAGCCAACGGAGTGTAGCAGGTATCCCACGTCGGTATGGTCCTAATCGAATAGGCAATCGCGGTGAATCCTAGGGCCACCACGGCTGCTAAAGACGCAGCACTCAGCCACAGCTTAGTAACTCGCGGAGAAAGCGGCCTGCTTACGGAAATCATCCAATATGATCCCGCCAGGAACAAAAACACCAGAACAGCAATGACTTCGTTCGACAAGGGAGAACGACCGGTACCTGTTACTACATAAAGCGCGTTAGCTGGCGTGCCTAGATGCGCCGTTGAAGTAATGAAGCCGCTTAACACGAGAAAGAAAGGTATCGCAAACAAATAGTCATGTATTGTCCGCTTTTCGGAAGCTGCGTCAGCCAGGCTCATTATGGTCATAAAGACAAAAGCCATCATTCCAGCAGGGGAAAGCGTGGTGTAAATCGCAAGAGACAAGCTATCCATTTCATAAAGCAATCTAAAGCTCCCCCTCGTTTGCAATCCAACCGCCTTCTTCATCGGCCAGCAATGATGCAGGACATGGCTTTACATAGTAGTTCGGACTCGTAACGGAGGGGTCAGGTAAAGGAGGGACGTATCGGACTGCTTCCAGGTGCGCGGCAACCAATTCAGACTCGCTGCCGTACCAAAGTGCCCGAAGCGGACATGCTTCCACGCAAACGGGAAGTTTTCCTGCACCAACTCGATCGGTGCACCCATCGCACTTTGAGCTCTTCTTGGCTTGATAATCGAGAGAAGGTGCTCCATAGGGACAAGCCATGGCACAGTATCCGCAGCCGACACATTTTTTGTGATCGGGCCAGACGAAGCCTAGCTTGTCTCTATGCATGGCTCCTGTTGGGCAGACAGAAAGACATATGCCGTTATCACAGTGGGCGCATGCTAACGAAACGTGGTATACATAAACACCCTTTTGTACGGGAACGCTACTGGACCATTGCCAAGCACCGCCTTCGATATCGATTACTCTGCGATACGTGATACCAGGACCTAAATCGTGGTAATCCTTGCATGCCAACTCGCAGGTCTTGCAACCTGTGCAGGCAGTGCTATCAAAGTAGAATGCCTTTCCCATGAAAATACCACTTTGCTCAACAAAATCGTCCGCGATAAACAGTCGAACCCCGAAAAGCCACTTTCCGGGGTTCGACATAGATTAGCAGATGAGAACTACTTCGTCGCAATTTCCCATTCGTTCGCCACGAAGCCCTCGGTGTCGCCCGGCATCTTCGCGCTAGGGCAAAGCTCGATGGCGATGGAGGGATTCGTCAGATCGCCCGCCGGCATCGGGGCAATTCCGTCAACCGCGTCGGGATGAGCCGCACGCAGCTCGTCGATGGGGCCAAACTCCAGCGCACGGAGGGGGCAGGACTCTACACAGATGGGCTGTTTGCCCGCAGTGACAAGGTCGATACACATGTCGCACTTCACGCTCTTCTTGGTTTCTTCGTTGATGGTAGGAGCGCCATAAGGACAAACCTCAACGCAGGTGCCGCAGCCAATGCAGGTCTCTTCGTTACCGGAGATAACCGCACCAGTGGCCTCATCCTTTGTGATAGAGCCGGTCGGGCACTTCCCAAAGCAAGCCGGGTTCTCGCAGTGGTTGCAGGCCAGGGAAACGTGGTACATGAAAGCAGTGGTCTGGTAGGTGTTGTTCTCGCCCTTCGTCCAATTGCCGCCTTCATAGTCGTATACCTTGCGAAACGCTATTTCGGTAGATAGGTCCTTTTTGTCCTTGCAAGCCAGCATGCAGGTCTTGCAGCCCGTGCAACGAGTGCTGTCAAAATAAAAACCGTACTGAGTCATGATAGTACCACCTTACGCCTTCGACACCTGAACGATAATGGAGTGCGAGGGATTCGCCTTCGCCAACGGAGTCGGGTTAGGCATAAGGAGCGTGTTCACGCATCCACCATGGTCGATGCGGTCGCCATCCATGTCCGCGTCATGCCAAGCACCCTCGGGGATGCAAACCACACCGGGGATGACGCGCGGCGTCACGCGAGCCTCAATGCGAACCTCGCCGTGAGGGCTGCGTACGGCGACAATCTCGCCGTGCTCGATACCCCTTGCCTCAGCGTCAATCGGGTTGATCCACACCTGCTGGGTGTTGCACTGCTTGATAATCTCCATGAATCCGAAGGAAGAGTGCGTCCGCCCCTTGAAGTGATAGCCGGAGCACAGCAGCGGGTATTCCTCGTTGAGATCGGTATAGCCCTCGCGGCCGGGATCGAAAGCAGGGATGGGCAGGATAACATCGCGCTCTTCAAGATCCCAAGTGTCAGCAATCTCCTGGAGGGACTCGGAGTAAACCTCGATCTTGCCGGACGGCGTGGAGAGCGGATTCGCAGCAGGATCCTTGATGAACTCCTCAAGACCCACAACCGGAGCCATCTCGCGCTTGTAGAAACCTTCAGCCTTCAACGTCTCAAGGTCGGGTAGTTCGGAGTCGGCCTCCAAGGCCTTGCCGTACATGTGCTCGATCCATTGCTCATTGGTGCGGCCCTCGGTGAAGACCTCGCCCACGCCCATCTTCTCGGCTATGGCGGCGTTGATGTCATAGTTGAACTTAGCCTCGAAAGCCGGAGACTGTGCGGGCATGCCGTAGTTGACGCCCGTGTACCATTCCGCATAGCCGTTGGTGTCGAGGTTCTCGTGCTCAGCCCGCATGGCGTCAGGCAGGAGGATGTCGGCATACTTTGCGGAGTCGGTCAGCACCGTGTCGATGACGACGATGAACTCGCACTTGGTGTCGTCGACGAGAACGTCATGGGTGCCGTTGATGTCGCCATGCTGGTTGGTCAGGCAGTTGTTGGCGAACACCCACAGGAACTTGATGCCGGTGGACAACTTGTCGGCGCCGCGAACACCGTCGTGCAGGGTGGTCATCTCAGGTCCGTGATCGATGGCGTTGACCCACTCGTAGCAGGAGATGGAAGTCTTCACTGGGTTCTCGAGGCTGGGGACGAAGGAGACCGGGGCGATGGGGTTAGCCTCACGCAGACCCGTGTTCGTGCCCGGCTTGCCGACTTTACCGAGAACCATCGGCAGCATGCAGATGGCGCGCGTGGTCATTTCGCCATTAGAGTGGCGCTGGCTACTCCAACCCTGGGCGATGTAGGGAGCTTGCGCGTTCTCGAGCTTCTTGGCAATCTCGCGAATGCGAGCAGCCGGAATGCAGGTGATAGGCTCGGCCCATTCAGGGGTCTTCTCAACCATGTCGTAGCCGGTACCCATGATGTAGTCATAGTAGGACTTGTTCTTGCCCTTGGCGGACTCAGGCATGGTGTCCTCATTGAAGCCTACGCAGTAGGTGTTCAGGAAGTCCATGTCGGCCTTGCCGTCAACGATGATTTCGTGCACAAGTGCGGCAACGAGGGCAGCGTCGGTGCCGGTACGGATAGGCTGCCACTCGTCTGGGTGACCTGAAACGGACTCGCTCATGCGGGGGTCAATGTGCAGGATTTCAACACCCTTCTGCCTGATTTGGGAAAGCCAACGTGTGGAGTTCGCACCACCCATACGGGTCTCGGCCGGGTTGTTGCCGAACATGACCAAAAGGTCGGAATTGAGAGCCTCGCTCAAAGAGGAAGCGTACACCGGGTTGCCCGGACCCGCGTCAGGACCAAAAGTGTAGCGAATGCCCTCGACCATATTGGCGGTCGAGTAGTTGTTGTAGAAATCGAGGAAGCCACCGCAGCTGTTCATAAGGCGGGCCATAGTACCCGAAGTAATGGAGAAGTTTCCGTTGTCGTGCTTGATAGCGACAGCCTCGTTGCCGTAGGTATCAATGGTGTGCTTCAGCTTCTCGACAATGGTGTCAATGGCCTCATCCCAGCTGATGCGCTCGAACTTCGCCTCGCCGCGCTTGCCAACGCGCTTCATGGGATACTGGAGACGATCGGGATGGTTGATCCACCTTCTAATAGAGCGGCCGCGCAGACAAGCCCTGGCCTGGATGCCCTCCGCGTCTCCCTTGTTGTCGCTCTCGACATAGACGATTTTGCCGTCCTTCACATGGTACTGGAATATGCACCTGCCGCCGCAGTTCACATGGCATTGACCCCAAACGATTAGATCCTCAACAACCTCCTCGGAGGCCGTCTCCTGCTTGGGGCTACAACCGTAAAGCGAACCTGAACTCGCAACGCCTGCAACTGCAAGGCCCGCGAGTGATCCTTTGAGGAAAGTTCGCCTCGACAGAGTTGCTGCGTCCTTTTCCACAATTCCCTCCTTTTTTGCTTGTTTGATTTAAGTAAAACCACGTCTCTAAGATACGCTCGCACATAGGCTATCACATCCCACGATTGGTGGTATTTACGGAAAAGTCCATGTCAGACGCTTACAAGCCCTTGATCTTTGGAATGGTTGGTCCTTGCAAGTGTTGTATGATTAAAGGGGCCAACATCGCTTATATCGGATGTGCAAAGGGGCTGTTTTGAACTGTACAAAGCATATACTGAGCTCGACCATTGGCTTTGCGCTTTACTTATCTATTAATGCCATCTCCATTTGGGGAGGCTTCTTTCCCTTGCTGCCTCTTGAAGTTCAGACGACGGAAGTCCTCATTGCGTTTTTCGTATCTCAAGCACTTTCATTCGGCTGTGTCATCCTGCTGAGCGCTTCCCTGGCTTTCCGCGTTCCCAAACTTCTGCAGCGCACGAAACCCGGATTATACCCTGCCATCATATTCCTTGGTTCGGTTTTCATCATCCTTTCCATGTACTTCGAAGACTACACGCTTGCCCTCATAATAGCTGGAGGGTTTTTTCTCGGTGGTGGCTGCGCGGGACTTTTTACGTTGTGGCAAAGCATTTTTGCCGCGATGTCCACCGAGCGAAGCAATCTCACCCTTATCCTTGGAGCCATGGCGGCGCCCTTCGTCTATTCGGTGGTTAATCTGGCTCCAGAGGCAATTGCAGCGTTCCTCGTTCCCATGTTTCTTGCGCCTTTGTGCGGTACCTGCCTCACAATCGCCACGCATGAAGTCGATTTCAACCAGCCTATGTTTGAAGACAAGCCCACCGAGCACTCCGCTGTATACCATAGGGCAGTGAAAGACCATTGGCGTAGCGCCTTGTGCCTTGGTGCCCTTGGGTTTGTTAGTGGCATCGTTCGTGGTATAGCTGTTCTGAACGATGATATTATCTTTCTTGTCAATGAGGCCTCTCTCGTAGGCATGCTGATTTCGGCCGTAATTTTGCTCATAGCGTGTTGTCTCAGGTGGTTGAAGATTGATTTGACCGACATATTTCGCATTGTATATCCGGCGTTGATTGTCGGATTTCTTCTTGTGCCATTCCTGGGAGCCCAATACCTCACGGCCTTCGTCACGCTGACCTACTTCGCCTTTTCACTTATCCAGATGCTCATGATGATGCAGGTGGCGCAAATATCGCGCAACCGCGGTATCCACCCTGTTTTCATCTTTGGTCTTTTCGCGGGCATTGCTTACATAATGCAATCGATCGGGTTCATTGTGGGATGGTACGGGACCCTTCTGCCAGATCAACCCGCCTTGTCACTTTTCGGAATATCTCAGATTTCGACATTCATTCTCAGCATGTCGCTTTTTATTGCCATAGGGTCTTCATTCACAGATTTGCTTTCAAGGAATTCGATCTCGCTCGACTCAATAGAGCTGTTCCACTTTACGAACAACTCTTTTCTCTTGAAGGCCATTGAGGACAAAACTCAGTCAGCAGTGAAGCTTGCCGAGCGAACGAAACCAAAGCTCCCCACAGCATCTGCAGAACAGTCAAACAAACCTTGTCAAATTCGCCACAAAAAGGTTTCGCCTTCAGATGATACCGATGTGATGAGGGACATGATTTCGAAGCAGTGCCACATTCTCAAAGCGCGCTACGGACTTTCCATTCGAGAGCTGGAAATAGCAGAGCTACTTGTTCGCGGAAACACGGTGCCAGCCATTGCTACTAAGCTCTTTATCTCCGAACACACCGTTAAAACCCATAGCAAGCATATATACGCAAAATTGGGCATCCACAAGAAACAGGAACTTCTCGAGCTGGTTGAAGACATTCAAGTTCACTAGACCATTAATGACAGCGAGTATGGCCAATAAATCAGGTGAAAAGGTGTCCAGGCAACCATTTCCACAATTAAAAAAAATAACTGTATTCATACCGAGCGCAACGGGAGGAGCTCGCCAAGGCGCGAGACTTCTAAGTCGCTCTCCATGTAGAAGAGTCTATGGCTCGAACGGAATTGTTCGACGGCTTTACACTCGCTACGCCTTTGTAACTGGTGGGCGCTACCCAAACACCGTCTTCTCCTTGCGCCATAATTGTTTTGTAGACCTCGATTTCGCCTCCAACAGGGTAGGTGCTCGCGTCGGCGGCAAGGAAAGTGTACGTAATGTATTCCGTATCGCTTACATACTCGATTTGAAAGAGCAGGTTGTACGCCGCAGTGCCGTCGATTATCAGATGCTTGAGGTTTCCGCCCTGCACGTTCTGCTCGCAATATACAACGTCTCCCGCCTGATTCAAAAGCCTATGTATTATGGGTTTTCTGTGGCGTTAAGCCCATAGCTCGCTTCGTTGAGGATTTTTCAATTAAAGCGAGGTGATTCTCTCCCATTTGGCTCGACTCCTCGTCGTCAGGCAGTACCTCCTCAGGGGGATAGTCGAACACCGATAGCGAGAGCTCGATGTCGAAGGACTCTTCTTGCGTGTAGTCAAGGGTGTACTGCCATTTGGCGAAGGCCCCGGAAACGGTCATGGCGATTGCCAAAACGAAAACCAACGTTGCCCTGATCATCATTTCACTTCACCGCGTATCAGGCGCAAGCGCTTCTGCTTCTCGTTGTAAAGCTTTTTCTCCATAATGGGCGAAACGATTGTCGTCCCCAATGCAAACAGCATGCAAAGCCAGCCTGCAGGCGACTGCATGAAAAGCACGAAGCTACCGATGAAGGGGATGCGCTCACCATAGTAGATGCCTTTCATCTGCGAGTAGAGAACGGGATATCGATCGGGGCGGTCGACCGCGTCGCCTTGCAAAAGGTAATGATACTCGTTTGGGTGCTGCTCATTCGGCGACTCGATCCCGACAATTCGATGCACGATCAGCGTCTCGTCCACCTCGTACACGACAATATCGTACAGCTCCAGGTCCTCTTCCTTGGGAATCTTGTACGTGGTGATGAGGTCGAAGGTTTGGATCCTGTCATCGATGCCGAGGTCATCCAGGTAAGAGTTGTTCGCATGCACCTTCGCCATAGAGCCAGTGTTGACCACACGGTAGGTCGGAATGTTCTCAAAATAGGTGCTTTGTGTGCAATTGACGTACATAGAAGAGAAGAACACAACGGCAAGAAAAGCGAGCAGAAGGCAGGATGCGGAAGAATACAATATCTTGACGAACTTGCCGTCTTTCTTCCGCCTCGCTTTTTCATCCTCCGTTATAAGCCTTTCATCTTCGTGCCCGCTTCGAATCAGGCGAACGCATAGCCGGTAGATAGTAGAGATGCAGATAGAAGAAAATCCCACTAGTAGAACGAACACTACCAGACACAAAAAGAAGACGTATATTTCATACGGCGTCATTTCCATACCAAATCCCTCAAACAAAGCGAGCGCCGGCCGCACCTACGCGTCGGCGCTCGCCGTTTACGGACTAGTTAACCGTACCGTCAGTGACCCTTGCAATAATAACGTTGCCGGCCAACGCCGTCCGGTGTCCAGGACAAACGTACCATTGAGCTTTATCTGCTCTTTCAAATCATTCTCATCGAGGGTATAGGTGAAGACGCCGCCTTCTCCTTTGGTCCAAGGGAAGATGTTATTGAGCACGTCGTCGCCGGGGTTTTTGAAGGAGAAGATGTCCTTCCCATTGTACTGCATCGACGTGGTCGTGTTGAAATAGAGCTCGGATTCGACGCCATTCTCCTTGATGTCTGTTGATGCGTTGGCGGCGGGGGTAAACGTAACCGTCAGATAAACAGCATTGCCATCGCTTGAGCTAAAAACGAGCTCTGCCTCGTGATCGCTGTTCGCCTGGTCCACGGTGAGAATCAGGTTGCTCTTGATCTCGTAAGTGCCGTTCGCTCCCGTGAATGTCGCATCGGCAATCGTGGCCTTTGCTTCAGTGTTAAACGTCGGCGATATCGTTCGTTCCTGCTTCGCTATATCAGAAGAAGTTATGGGTGATTTATACCAGGCTGTTAAACAACCCGGAGCCTATTTTTTAAGTAATGCGATGGAAGAACAGGATGCGTCAGAAATCCGTTACGCAACCATCGAGGATGGAATTGAGCGGATTAAAGATAAAATCCTAACACTTTCATGGGATGATGCAGAGTTGCTTGTTGCTGGATTTTTTCGAGCAATAGGCTATAAGACAACTATGACGAGCAAGGGGAATGATCGAGGTCGTGACATCATCGCATCGCATGATGGTTTAGGTTTGGAATCTCCTCGCATCTTCGCTGAGGTCAAACATCGTAAAGGACAAATGGGGGCACCACAGGTTCGTTCCTTTATAGGAAGTTTGCGTCCAAACGATAGTGGTCTGTATGTAAGCACCGGCGGATTTTCTAAAGAAGCTCGCTATGAAGCGGAGCGTGCAACCGTGCCAGTGTGCTTGCTGGATCTCGACCAGTTTGTTCGTTTGCTTATCGAAAATTATGAATCAACCGACATGAAAACGAAGGCTCTTCTTCCATTGGTTCGCGTCTATTTGCCGGCATAGTTAAAAGCTAGATTAAAACTAAGATAAATCTAGTCAAATTTTTATGTTACACCGAGTTTCCTTTATATAAATAAGAAACCCCTGCGACAGGTGACCGCAGGGGTTTCTTATCAATTGGCTTTATCTTGGTGCTACTTCAGCTTCTTGATGAAGATACCGCATGCCAAGCCGACAACGGCAACCGGCACGAGGAGCATCAAGCTAGCGGAGTTCCAACCAACAGAGGCGGCCAGAGGACCGAACGCGGCGGAGCCGATAACGCCACCCATGTTCTGCAGGAAGGCGACGATAGCCATGCAGAAGCCAATCTTGGCTGGGTCGCGGGCGTACAGTGGAACGCTGGAGAACACGCCCGTTGCGCAGCAAGCGGAGAACACGCTGAACCCGACAACGAACACGTAGGTGAGCGTCAGGTTGTCGCCAAACGCGAAGGTGAGCATAACCACTGCGCCAACCATAGCGAAGACCATAAGGCTCTTATGCAGGTTGAACTTGTCAGCGACGAAACCGGAGATCGGGCCAAGCGCCAGAACGAGGATGTTGGTGATGCTGGACACGGAACCAGCCTGCTGAGTATCCATCTGGTATACGTCGGTCAGGTAGCTCGGATAGAAGCCTCCGATTGCTCCAGCGTTGAAAATATTCCAAGCGCAGAAGAGTACGGCGATCAGGATCACGCTGACCATATCAGGCTTGAGCTTGATGGAAGTAGCCTGGGCCTCCTGCTGCTCGGCAGGCTCCTTCTTGGCTTCGATGTAAACCAAAACTACAAAAACGATTGCGATGACTGCAACGATGCAGGCGAACCACCATGCGGCACGCCAAGTCCCGGCAGCGGCGTAGATGAACGGAACAACGTTGAAGGCCACAACGACGCCAGCTGGGAACCATACGCTCCAAATACCCATCGCAAGACCCTGCTTGTTCTGGGGAATGACCTCGGCGACAGCGGCAGGACCCACAACGGAAATGAGACCCATGCCAATGCCCTCGATGAAGCGAGTGGCCAGCATCATGGTCGCACTCTGGGCGAGTGCGCCCGCCCCTGCGCCAATGGCCAGGGCGGCTGCGGTGATGATCAGGCTCTTCTTCGCTCCCAGCTTTGCAAGAACGCCGCCAGCGGGAAACGCTAGAACAACGCCGATAAGCGAGAAGATCGACATAACCCATCCGATACTGGCATCGGTGAAGCCGAGTTCGCTGGTGAACTCGGTGGCGAACAAAACGGGAGCCTTAAACTGGCAGAAAGCCGCGAGAACACCCACTAGAAAAATCGAAGCGAACATAAGCCAGCGTCGGCCCATTGTGATCTCAGAGGCTTTGTTCATAAACTACCCTCCTTGGACTTCGAAGATTCGCCAAGCCCTGCCCCCCGTTGGGTCCCACCGCGTTTTCGGTCGGTAGGTTGCGCTTTCGGTTGGCAGTGCAGCGTTCTTCATATTGTGAAATAAGGAGAATCGAGCGAATCAACCCCTTGCGGCGAGAGTTGGTTCGCACTTGGCGTAGCAAAGAATAGGGGCGAAGGCCCGATTGCGCATCACCCCTATAGCCATAATTTCAAATAATTGGTCGTATCGAGCGGACTAATTCAGTGATCCCTTTCGCTCTTCGACCATATCGAGCAGTTCCTGCACCGAATGTATCTCAAGTTTCTTGTAGATATTAGAGATATGGGTCTTTGCGGTGTGGCCGGAGATGTACAGCGCGTTCTGCACGTACTCGGCGTTTCGGCCCTTCGCAATGAGTGCGAACACATCCTTTTCGCGAGGGGAGAGCTGGTATTCGTCGCAAATCTGCTCACAGGCGGTTTTCCAGCGACCCTTCATTTCGGTGATTGCATCGTCCTCGGCTCCGAAACCCCCGATATTTTGAGCGTTTTCACTAGTCCAAATGTTATCCGTATCCAAAAACAACAGCAAAACCGTAACAGCGCAAACAAAGGCGGAAGCGGTGGTTACCAGGTTAGCGAGCAGCGGGTAGTCGCCGAACAGCTGAACGACGAGAAAGCTCAACGCAATTCCCAGGGTGAAGGCCCCGTATTCCGCAGCTCGATTGTAACCCAAGGTAGACTCGGCATTAAGATCGAAGGAACGGGTTAGGTTAATTAAAAAGGAAAGCGTAGCCATGTCGAACAGGGTGAAGCCCGTCATGGCGAGGGCGGACATGGCAACCGAAGGCCACCCTTCGACGAAAGGAACGAAGGATATGCCCAGTAAAAACAGAACCACCGAAATAAGATGTGCGGGCATAAGGTCCTGATGCTCCGGAGACCTAAGGTACACTATGTAAAGTATTCCGCCCGCAACCCCAAATCCTAGGGTGGAAAGCGAATTGTCAACGCGGAAGGGAATCGAATCCCCTAGCGTGGCAATGCCCTGCAGCAATCCGAAGCAGAAGGAAAACGCCACCAGCTGAGCCGTGGTCTTGTAGAAAAAGCCCGATGCACCCGACCAATTGTTCCTGCCCTTTCCGTGAAGGCTGGCCTCACGGTGCGTGGTGTTCCTTACGGCGGACAGGAACAGGATCATGGAGAATATGGGCAGCGCAATAAATACGACCAATGGCAAGTAGCCGGTAAGATTCCGAGCGAAATAGCAGATCAAGGCTCCAACGATGGCTGAAGCCGCCAAGTAGCTGACGGTGTAGTTCGTACTGCTCTCCGCATAGAAGCGAAACCAGAGCAGCATGAACAGGCCTTCGCAGAATCCCATCACACCTATGGAGCCATGGTACAGAACAGGCAGCGTGTTCGGCTTCACGAAGCCGAACACGAGGACGGCGACAACCGTCACGGCAGTGCTCGCAAAGCACATCTTGTTCATGAGGGAAGACATCCGCTCCTCATGTCGGCCGATAAGCCATCCGAAGAACAGAAACGAAAGGCATACCGATCCGTTCAAAACAAACTGGCCGATAAAGCGTTCCGATAGGTCGGGCGAAGCTTCCAGAGATAATTCGGGGAAGTATAGGATGAGAAAATGCCAACCCATGAGGATGCCGAAACCAAGCATTCGCAAAGGAACGGACTGGGGGACCTTCGGCCCAAAATCCGGAGGTTCGTCATCGAGGCTCTCTTCAACGCTTGAGGTATTCAATTGGTCGTCGGAATAGCTCGTTTCGCCATTCCTTAACCAAGACGCTTTCTTCAAAAAAGGCATCTTCGTCTCCCTGCAACGTCAAAAGAATTCTAAACCCAAGGAAACCATTGCTGCGCCGAGCAGTCAATAGCCAAGCTTGAGGGATGGCTTGGCTTCGTGCTATGGCTTTGAGTACTAGAGCGGTCGTTTGCCCAGTATGAGAGTTTGCGGTCATTTCAATCCCATCATCCGATTGTCCACAGCATCCAGATTGGCATACAGTCTCGTTCAATGACGGCTTGGCAAAGGCCCGCATTCTAGCTAAAGGCGAAAGGCGGGGGAGAATCGCCGTCATAACGACGGCGCCACGTAGGCGAGGGCAAAAAAGCCATGGTGCCACTTGCGGTAGTATTGGTGAAGAAAGAGAAAGAAGAGAGGAACGGAACTATGTCAGACAAGACAAAGACTGTCTACAAGTCTCTCGGTCTATGCGGTTTTGGCCTTGGTTCGAACTCCGCCGCAGTTGACGTGAAGGACGGAAAAATCGTCCGTATTCGTCCTATGCACTATGGCGAGAAGTACAACATCGAGGATATGCGTCCTTGGAAGATCGTTGCTCGCAACGGCGCCGTTCTGGAGCCCAAGACGAAGACGTGCCCCAGCCCTCTTCAGTATGGATACAAAAAGCGCGTGTACTCCAAGAATCGCATTCCCTTCCCTCTGAAGCGCGTTGACTGGGATCCCGATGGAGATCGTCACCCCGAGACACGCGGCAAATCCAAGTACGTTCGCATCTCCTGGGATGAGGCAACCACCATCTGCGCAAACGAGATTAAGCGCATCAAAGAGACGTACGGCATGGAAGCTTTGCTGCTGCAGTGCGACGGCCACGGCGAGTCCAAAATTCTCCATGCTGCTCATGGCTGCGAGCAGAAGCTTCTCGACCTTATGGGCGGATACACGCTGCAGGCCCGTCAGCCTGACTCCTGGGAAGGCTGGACCTGGGGCGCCAAGCACGCGTGGGGCATGGAGCCCGTTGGCAAGCAGGGCCATGTGGAGAACCTCTTCATGGATATCGTTCAGAACGGTGATTGCCTGATTATGTGGTCCGGCGACCCCGAGACGACTCCCTGGGGTTGGGGCGGCATGATGCCGGGTGTTCTGGAGAGCTTCCTTACCGAGGCCGGTATCTTCCAGATCTTCATTACCCCCGACCTGAACTATGCCGCTGCGGCTCATGCCGACAAGTGGATTCCGATTCTGCCCAACACCGACGCCGCTCTTCAGTGCGCTATCGCTTACACCTGGATCAAGGAAGGCCTGTTCGATCGCGAGTGGGTTGAGTCGCACTCCGTGGGCTTCGACTGGTTCGAGCACTACATCATGGGTAACGAGGACGGCGTTCCGAAGACCCCCGCTTGGGCTGCTCCGATTTGCGGCATCCCTGCACGTCAGATCAAGGCCCTGGCGCGTTATTGGGCTGATCATGCGGTGTCCATCGGCCACTGCGCCGGCGGTGGCATGATTCGCGCAGCCTACTCCTCCGAGCCTGCTCGCCTCGAGGTGTGCTTGCTTACCATGCAGCAGCTGGGCAAGCCGGGGGCAGGCCAGATGAACTTCATGGATGTGGGTCTGTTCGGCATCGACGACATCTACCCGATGCCCCGCTCCGAGTGTCAGCCCGATCTGAACTCCGTTTATCACGGCTGGGCAATGCTCACCACCCCGACCAACTTCATTCCCAAGACCCTGATTCCCCAAGCCATCATGAATCCGCCCGTTCATTGGTCCGGCGGTCACGTCATTGCCGGTCTCCCCGCTGAGGACCAGTTCATCGAGTGGGACTTCCCGCAGCCCGGCTGCCCTGGCATCCACATGATCTGGACTGACAGCCCCTGCTGGCAGACCTGCTGGAACGGCGGCAACGAGATGCAGCGTGCTCTGCGCCATCCCAACCTGGAGTTCATTATGGCCCAGCATCCCTGGATGGAGAATGACTGCCTGTTTGCCGACATCGTTCTGCCTACCACCACCAAGCTCGAGGTTCATGACATCTCCGCAGACCTCTATGGCTTGAACTACAACATGCTGATCCACGAGGAGCAGGCGATTCCTCACGTTGGCGACTCCCTCTCCGACTGGGAGTGCGTTATCGCCATCGCCGAGAAGCTCGGTCTGCGCGACGAGTACGTCGAAGGCACCGAGGAAGAACTCATCAAGAAGGGCTTCGACAACTCCGGCGTGCAAGATATGATTTCCTACGAGGAGTGGATGGAGAAGGGCTACTACGTCGTTCCTACCGCCGAGAACTGGGAGAATGACCGTATGCACCTGCGCGAGTGGTGGAAAGATGCCGATGCCGAGAAGTTCAACACTCCCACCGGCAAGGTCGAGTTCTACTCCACCGGCCTTGCAAAGCATTATCCGGACGACGAAGAGCGTCCGCCCGTACCTCACTTCATTCCCTACGGCGAGTCTCATCAGGAATCCCTGCTGCACCCGCGCGCTAAGGAATATCCGTACCTGCTCATCACCAACCATCCTCGTTGGCGCGTTCACGCGAACAACGACGATAACACCTGGATGCGCGAGTTCGAGACCTGCAAGGTCGTTGGTCCTGACGGCTACGCTTACGAGCCCATCTGGATCAACCCCGTCGACGCGGTCAAGGTCAACGTCAAGAACGGCGATATCGTCAAAATGTACAACGAGCGCGGCGCCGTCTTGGGCGGCATACGCCTCAGCGAGCGCGTGATCCCCGGTGCCATTTACCAGGATCACGGCGCGCGTGTTGACAGCATCGTCGTGGGAGAGTTCGACCGCGCAGGTGCGAATAACCTGATCTGCCCCTCCAACACCACTTCCAAGAACGCACCTGGCGAGGTTACCAACAGCTTCCTGGTCAACATCGACAAGGTCGACGTGTTCGAGCTTGCCAAGCAGTATCCCGAGGCATTCAGCAAGGTTTACGACAAGGCTACTGGCCAAATCGCCGAAACCGTCATCATTGATGAGGAGGCATAATCATGAAAATGTTTGTTATCGACGTAGCGAAGTGCGTGGGCTGCCGCTCCTGCGAAATCGTCTGCAAGGACGAGCATGTTGACAACGACTGGAGCCCCATAGCCCTACCCCAGCCTGACACCGGCCAGCACTGGATGACCGTCAAGGAGAAGGAGCGCGGCCAGGTTCCGAAGGTTACCGTTGCCTACACTCCCATTATGTGCCAGCATTGCAAGAACGCCCCCTGCATGGCAGTCGCGAAGGACGGCGCTGTGTATCGTCGCGAAGACGGCCTCGTGATCGTCGATCCCGTCAAGGCCAAGGGCCAAAAGGAAATCGTCGAGGCTTGTCCTTATGGCGCAATGTTCTGGAACGAAGAGCTCGACGTTGCCCAGAAGTGCACCGGTTGCGCTCACCTGCTGGACGATGGATGGACCGTCCCACGCTGCGTCGACGCTTGCGCTCACGACGCTCTCCGCTTTGGTGACGAAGAGGACTTCGCCGAGGAACTGGCGGCCGGCGAGTTGCTCAAGCCCGAACTCAACACCCAGCCCAGCGTCATCTATCTCAACCTTCCCAAGCGCTTCATCGGCGGCGAAGTTGCCGATCTCGAGAAGGAAGAGGTCATCATCGGCGCGAAGGTTACGCTGACCAACTTGGAAACCGGCGAGAGCATGGAAACCACTACCGACTGGTTTGGTGACTTCTGGTTCAAGCAGATTCCCGCTGCTGAGTATGCCATCACCGTTGAGGCCGAGGGCTATAGAACCCGCGAAGTCAAGGACTTCGTCTCCACGGTTGAAAAAGACCTCAACGTTGGAACCATCGCCCTGTACGAAGCCTAGTTCCAGCAAACGAGAATCGGGGAGGGTTCGCCCTCCCCGCATCCTGGCATCGAAAGGAGTTGTGCGTGAAGGCAATAGAGACCCATCATCAAGGCATTTACTGCAAGGATATCAACGAGTCCATTGATTGGTACTGCAAGATCTTTGGCTTCCGTCATCTATTCTCCACCGAGACCATGGAAGGCGATAAGCCTCTGAAGATGGCTTGGATCAAAAACGACGGCGGCATCATAATCGAGCTTCTCGAGACAGCTGACAAGTCGTGCGTGGAAGCGAACGCCGCCGCTCTCAACCACCTCGCTGTGCGCGTAGAGAACATGGACGAATTCGTGGCTCTCCTTAACGAGAACGGTGTCGATATCGAGGCAGGTCCGTTCGACGCTCTGTGCCCGTTCGATCGTCCTTTGGGCCAAGAAGACGACGACGTGTTCCAGGTTTACGGGAACGGCGGAGCAAACCTGAAGATCATGTTCTTCAGGGGTCCCGGCAACGAGCGCATCGAGGCAGTTCAGGATGATATCAGTCCGATTGAGTAAGACCACTAAAGGAGATTTACATGTGTTTTAGACCACCCAGCACAAGTGGGTCCATCAAGTGTCCCGATTGCGGTACCCAGAATGCATCTGACGCCAAGGTCTGTGAGAACTGTGGAGCGGAGCTGCCGGATGCTCCTTCTGTGCCTAAAGCTCCATCTGCCCCTAAGGCTCCTGTTGTCCCCAAGGCTCCCGGTGCCCCTATGGCCCCTTCCGCGCCGGCGGTACCTAAGGCCCCGAAATAGTTGTCAGCTCACCCCTGGCAGACGGTTAGTCTGCAATATGTAAGTGGCTGCGTTCGCCTTGTTGCGTTCGCGGCCACTTATCGTTTTGGGCTGGAAAACATACCGGCAGTGAATTATCGTGAAAGAATGATGACGAAAGGGGATAATTGCAATCTGACTTGCATTTTCTGTGCGTTTAGACGCTTGCAATCAGCCGAATGCCCGAATCGTGGCATCTGTTAGAGATGCGGCGATGGGCCCATAATATGGTGAAGGGAGCCATGTTCTCCTTAAGCTTCTGCCTAAATCGATAAAGAAAAACTCTGTTAAACCATTGAGCTATAATGCAGTTAGCTTGGTTATGGTCTAGCTAATGACAAGTACGAACCTCAGGAGTATTTGAATGAAATCTCTCGTTCACTTCGACGTTGAAGGACTAAATGGATATATCAATTTGTCGATCTCCTTCAGAAGCCAACTCGTTCTTCTTTATGGTCTAAACGGTTCAGGTAAGACCAGCGCAATGAAGTTAATTTCATTTCTATCATCGGGGAATATAAGGGGATTAACTTGCTCTATATTCGATAACGCCAGGTTGTTGGCCGAAGATATGAAAGGCAATGAAATGGGGCGCCCGAGGAAGGTGAAACCTAAAAACTGGCCGGATATATATGAAAAGTGCATATCGGGATTTCTTTCAAAAAATGAAGCATCAAAGCTTTTGAGTATATCGCCAAAAACCCTTAATAGGTGGCTCAAAGAAGAAAAAATCCGGAATAATTGAAGAACGGACAGCTCTGAAGTGAATCTGAAGATGGAGGCAGCGATTGCTACCCCCATCTCATAACTCAACGGCTAACTATCCAAACCGGTTAATAGCCCCGTTAGTTACCATGAAGAGTGTTTCGAGATTAACGCCGGAACGAAGTGCGGCGCGCCATCAGAACAACTATGCCAGCAACAATCGATAGGCAGCCAACAAGGAACGCTATAGAGCTGTCACCCGTCGCGGGTATTATCTTTGTCGCGCCAGGTTGGGATGCAGGATCTTGCATATCTACCTTCTCGATGACAGACGGACCCTCAGGATCTGCGGGTGCAGGCGTGGGGTCTACAGGAACTGTCAGCGCCGTGTTGACGAAATCAACCTGTACGGACCCGTCTTCTGTCAGGATACCCTGTGCCGCTTCAGGAATCATCACCTCGTAGCCTTCGGTTTTAGTCTCGGTTACGGTATAAGCAACAGGCGCGAGCTCCGTGCTCATTGCGCTGTTTACCAACATGCTAGCCGGAAGACCCGTCGCTGTGGCGCTCTCTCCATCGCGCAACGTGACTGTTGCCACACCATCCACGAACGTCATGCCCCCAAACACACCATTTACATTAGTATTGCTCAGCTTAACAGTGAACTCGAATTCCTGATTAGGATTGACGCTTTCACCATCGACGGTCTTCGAAACAGTTAAATCACCCGCTTGCGGGTAGCTAACCCAATACAGGCCATCCTTGAACCAGGTGAATGTCTTAATCAAGTTGTCGGGGCTGATGCCCGTGATGTTGAGGGTGTTGGAACTTGCCGCATTGGCATTGGCCACCAATTCCCCGATGTAGGCCGTACTGCCATCGGGATTCGTGCCCCAATCGACGTCGAAATCGTCCACTCCCGTCAAGGCCCAGCCTCCCTGGGAGCCCTGGGGCACCTGGTAGGCGGTATAGAAGTCAATCGTGCCAGGTTCTACGGCTTCCACGAAAAAGCTTCCCATCCCGAACGTGTTGTAATTCATCACGTCGGAAACCGTTTCACCCGCTTCACGCAAGTTGACCAACCCAACTACAGCGTTCGTTAGCTGATTGCCGCGCACGTCGGCTTTCAGCGCGCCCGTGTTCGTCTGGTCCTGGAGGACGATCTTGCAGCGCAAAGCATCGCTACCGATCACCGTATTGTTCGCAAAAGTCAGAACGCCGGCATCACCCGTACCGCCGTAATAGCCGTGCAGGGCGAACGAGCAGCCTTCAAACGTGTTACTCGTCACGCTTGCTCCGCTCATCAGAGTGCCGTCGCCGTACATCGATACGGCTTCCTTCAGATTGCTGAAGGAGCAATTCTGTACAGAGAACTGCGTGGTCCCTGTGTTGATGAACACGCCGCTGGCGCTACCCGAGCCGGCGAACGTGCATCCGATGACCGAGAGGTTGTTGCCCCTCACGCCAGATTCGGTGTAGTTCGAAACCGCAGCGACATACCAGGGGTTCGTCTGTGTTTCCACTGTAAAGGTGAGACCCTCGAGCGTCACATCGTTTGCCTCCCTGATAGACACACCGCCCGTGTCAAGGAACCCACCGCTGGTTGCAACAGGAGCATCAGAACTGTTCACTGTGCTCACAATGACATTCGCGCCATTGGCCGCCTGTACTGTCAGACCGTTCAGTCCATTCAATATCGTAAAGCGACTGTAATTACCCTCTTTGACCGTGATGGTCCAATTCTCTTTGTCGTTCTGCGTGTCAATGAAGTTGATAGCATCCTGGATGGTCGTGTAGACCGATTCATCTTCCCCGATAGCCGCTGCATCAACCGTCAGCGTCTTGTCACCGGTACTCGCCAACGCGCTGGGGGGGGGGCGCTATTATCAATGCGAACATCGCCATGAGGATTGCCACTGCTGCGATCGTCATGGCTCGGAGACTACCTCGTGTGTCCCTTACACAGAATCCCATGAACCTTATCCTTTCACTTGACCTTGCCGCTTTCCACCTATGTAGAGAACGTAAGAAACCATCCAGCATTCGATTTTCAGTAGTATTCGAAAGTCAGGTTTTTTGAACAGATAGTTCCGCTTCTTCGCTGTCCCAAATAACAAATGCCAGCACGATAAAAACCGCAGTACAACTCATATACGCCATCTTAATATGCTTAATTTAAACTATTTGAACATTTATGTATAGATTATTAAACAAAATAAACTTAGGGCCCATGACGGGCTACCACCAATAACATCTCTAACTGGGGATTGGGAGCTGCTTTCAGAATGAAGGCTGTTTAATTTGAATAATCACCAGATCAAGTTTCTATTCTCCACAAAAAAGTCTAAATAGTTGAATATCGGGGAAGAAGCTACGTTTGCTATGTTGCTAAGTGTAGTTTGTGGTTAAGGAAAGGATGGAGAAAAACATGTATAAAGAAGTGGGGAGGGAGGCAGGATTGGCACTTAAACCCTAGCTTCTATGCTTCTCGCAGCATGCGCCTTCGCGCTATGCGCGGCCTTGCCAGGGCAGGCGTGGGGTGCAACCACGGTAATGAATGGAGAGGAGCTAGAGAACGCATTCGCCACCAGTGGTGAGGTTGAGCTAGGCGGAGACTTCGAGGTCGACAAGACAATCACGGTTCCTGCCGGGGTCTCCATGAAGCTCGACCTGAACGGTCATACCATCACTGGGGTAGACAGTAACGACACCGGCAATTTCAGTTTGATTGACAACAGGGGCACCCTCCGTCCCTGAACCGAATGGAGCAGTTGCAGCCTTAGTCCCGATGGATCATCACTTCGGGGGCTTCGACGAGGTCGATGAGTTCCTGCTTACTGCTAACTCCAGTCTTCGCATATACACGTTTAACATGGGACCACACGGTATTCTGCGAGATGACAAGCGCATCAGCGATATACTTCGCTGACCGGCCTCGGGCCAAAAATTCCATAACTTCGCGTTCCCGCTTCGTCAACTCGGCCTCATCGGCAATATCGGCTATTCTCTGCTCATACGAATCGTCCACAGTTTCCGGCGAAATTGTACTTGAGCTCGTCTCAGGCAGGACCGGCATCGGTTCTGTCGTATTTTCATTCATTTCCGGTGTATTCTCGATGCTGGCATTTTGGTTCTTTACGCTAGATTCCCGGCCCTTCCGAACCACGATCATGAGCGCAATCACGAGTGGGTAAATCGCTGCGAATGCAAGAAGGGTAAGGAGCGATAACCCGAAATCGGCGCTCAAGCTTCCTAACAAAAGGCCGATCGAAAGGCCAACGAACAAAAACAGGCTTGACCCGCCGAGATACAGTCCTGAAAGCGTGTAGATGGAATGTGATAAGGTACGCGACCGTTCAACAATAAAGACGAGGAACATCATGCCGCAGACGTCATAACAGGTGATCATCACAAGCCCGGTAAAGGATCCGAGCAGCTCTCCCACGAACGGCAGCAATGACAAGATGACAAGCATGCATGGAAAACAAACTTTATACACGGTCGTTGGATCTGGCCGTCGGACAGTTACGGAAGCAAGAATCACCGTAATCGCTGTTGCAACTACAAGCGGGATCCACATGTTCACATCTCCAACGATGTGCTCCGAAGAAGAACCTAGAACAGAGGTATGTAAGATGCCCACAACCCCAACAAGTACAAACAAACATATGTAAGATTGAAACAGACGGAATTTCGAAGTGGGGGGGTGCTCGAGAGATACTGGGGATTCATATATCGGAATCGTTCGCCGGGCTGTTTTGAGCATGGCGCCCGATACAAGGAACAATAAAATCGATGCGATAGTCACGACGGCGCCAGATACCAAGGGGAGGAGCGAAACGAGAACGCCTTGAATCAACAGGGCACCTACGATTTGGTAGACAGCGCTTTGTGCTTTGCTCTGGGCTGCAAATACCTCAAGCCAGCATGCGCAGATGATAGTTGTGGAGAAGCCACATAACGCACCGAGCAGTTTCGCCGAGAACGCAGGAGGCAGTCCGGCTAGGAGATGAAGGGCATTCAATAAGAACCCCCCGACAAATGCAACGAGGGCGGGTGTTTGGGGAAGGCGTCCCGCAATGAGCTTTCCTGTACGAACAAGCCATACGATTCCAAAACCCGTCACGCATGCGGCGAGATTCATGGCAAGCATGAAATCAAGTTCAGATACAAACCCGATGCTTGATGTGACTGATCCCATCGCTGTCATATAGGCAAGCGATGTTGCCGTCTTGGTCAAACCGAATCCAACGGAGAACAGAACCGGTTCACCCTTTGCGATGCTCATTAGCCACCTCCGTACAATATTGTAATGCTGCCTTGGCATACCGTGTTCGAAAAAGTCTTTTAAACAGGCGGAAAGAGAAGGAATCCTGACCTTTTTCCATGTTCCCATGTTCACGCTGACCTGCAGGAAAGCGAGAGAATTAACCTAAAATCAATGATTTTCTCCTATCCTCCAAATGCACCAAGATTCGGTGATGTTGCATCCCTTACAAAAGGCGTAGCCTGCACGGAGGGCCAAAATTAGCCCCCGACAAACCGCCCGCCCAAACGCTTACCGAGCGATTGGAAGAGGGCGAATGTCTCCAAACAAATGTCTTAAGGAGGGAGAGCATTATGGAACTCGATCGCAGGAATTTTATCAAGGGGTCGATTGCAGTTGGCTCACTTGCCGCGCTCGGCGGATTGGCCGGATGCGCACCAAAGGAGCCCGACGCTAAGGACGAGACCGCAGAGACTGCCGAGAAGAAAGTTCCCGAAGAGTTTACCGATGGCAAATGGATCGGCAAGGCCATGGGCCACGATAACGAGGTGATTACCGAAGTTACCGTTTCCGGCGGCGATATCGCCAATATCAAAGTGCTGCGTTGCGATGACACCATTGGCGTCGGAACCGTAGCCGCTCCAATGATGGCTGAAAAGCTGCTCGAGACCAAGAACCTCGACGTCGATGCCGTCTCAGGCGCAACCACCACGTCGATGGCTATCACGATGGCGGTCAGGAACGCCATCGAAAATGCAGGTGGATCGGCCTCCGACTTCAGCAAGGGTCCCGTTGAGCGCACCGGTGGCACCGCGCAGACGGCCGATGTAGATGTCGTGTTCATGGGCGCCGGCACCGCCGGACTCGTCAGCGCGTGCCGTCTGCTCGAAGAGGGCAAGAAAGTCATCTTGTTCGAGAAGCAGGATATCCCCGGCGGTTCGATGTCCATGACCTATTCGGGTGTTGCTGCGGCAGGATCCGAGCTTCAGACCAACTATGGTCTCGGCCGCTTCGACGACAACCCGATGTTCAACAAAGACGCCATGCTCGCTGTCATGAAGAAGTACATCATTCCCGAGAATGACCGCTTCAATGGCGCGATGCCCTACCAGACGGCCATGTACGACAATTCTGGCAAACTCGTCGACTGGATGCACAAAATCGGCGTGGGCTTCTACAGCCTCGGCGTGAACAAGGCTTACGGTATCACGCCGTATCTGGCGCCGGGTTGCTATATGGGCGGGTGCGGATATGCGATGCAGTACCTCGTCGATCGTGTTGGGGCGCTTGGCGGTCAGATTGTGTATGCTACGTCGGTGACCGAGCTTGTGAAGAACGGAGAAGGTCGCATAACGGGCGTGAAGGCCGAAGGAAAAGACGGCAGCACTTGGGAGGTCTCGGCTAAGGCTGTCTGCCTCACCTCGGGTGGCTTCGCGGCGAACAACGAGATGATTGCCGAATACTATCCTGGTTACGAGGAGTACAAATTCAACTGCGCTCCGGGTTCCACCGGTGATGGAATCAAACTCGGCATCGCGGCGGGTGCCGCTGTTGAGTGCATGGGCCGCGAGCTCGGCGCCTACCTCTCCACGACCCCGCAAGCGGGTTCCCGTTTCGAGATTGCCTTCCTTTATCAGACCACACCCGGCATCATGGTCAACGGAAGCGGTAAGCAGTTCGGCAACATCATGTCGGACAACCATGGCGTCATGAGCAGGGCACTCCGCAACCCCGAAAACGGCGGACGCTTCTTCCATATCACCGACGAATCGGGCTACATTACCACGATGAAGAACGAAGCGTATGCAATGGACATCTACAAATGCCTCGTCGACCGTGGTGACATGGTGCACTATGATTCGGTTGAAGCGGCTGCTGAAGCGCTCGACTTGCCTGAACTCAAAGCGACGATCGATGCACACAACCAGCATGCACTTGCCGGCGAACCTGATGAGTTTGGCCGCAAGAACCTTCCCTACCTTGATACCTACAATGGCATCTGGGTGGTTACCTGCGAGCCGACTCTCTATCTCACCACCGGTGGCCTGGCAATTGACACGAGCTGCCATGTGCAGAAAGAGGACGGCTCCACCATTCCTGGCCTTTACGCAGCTGGCGACGTCTGCGGATCGATCGAGGAGAAGGACGGTCGTGTCTACGCGATGGGCTTCGATGCCGCAATGAACTATGGTTACATCATGGCCGAAACGGTAAAGGCGGAGATTTAATCATCCTCATCCGACAATCGCAACAAAAAAAGAACCCCATCCATATACGGGTGGGGTTCTTTCAATTGGTCTCGATGCTTGAAACTAGTTCTCCATCACGACGAAGCCATGTTTTTCTGCAAAATGAGAGTCTTCACGAAGGAGTCCCATCATTCGTCGTGCCGGTCCATCCGGACGGTTACGGCCGCATTCCCAAGCTTCCACGGTTTTGGTTGAAACTCCTAGGACATTAGCAAATGCCAGTTGCGTCAAACCAGCCTTGCGACGGATTTGCTTAATCTCAGCCGCACTAAATTCAGATGGGGGAGTGACTTTAACGGTGTTTCGTCGGGCGGTTCTTGCGCCCTGTTCAAACTCTATGGCTTCCGTCAATCCCTTTGCAATGCTTTCAAACATACTGCTCATTCTTGTTCCCTCCTTAACCGCAATGATTCCTCCAACCGCTCGATCATCATCTTGATTACCTTGCACTCCCTATCAGATAGGGTTTCCTTCTTACTTTTAGGATATGCAGTAATCAGATAAATAGTTTCAAATAAAGCGAAATCCACGTATGCCACGCGGGCACTTCCGCTCTTTCCCCTGCCAGGAAGAGAGACACGGACCTTCCTGAGTCCGCCAGTGCCCTTAATCACGGGTGCCTTTGCTGGGTCAAGCAGGAGTTCGAACTGCAGTTCTTTTAAATCATCGTCGGTCAGCCCCATGGCCTTCCATTGCCGGTCAAACTCCGGCATCATAATGAATTCCCGCTCCAATTTCCCCACTCCTTAATACTAATATACCCTACTGAATAGGGAGTAGTCAAAGAAAATTGGTATGGTTTGTAAATTGCAGTTTCAGCGATTCAAAGGGGTTCGTCGTTTAGGGCACGGTTTTCGCCGACTTTCACGTTTCTCCAGTGCTTTTATTATTGACTTGAGCTCGGCGTTCGTGAAATGCTCGCCAAGCCTATGCAGACGAAGCTTCAGAGCACTCCGGAGCATGTTCTCTTGTGTAATGGTGAAGTCTTTCGTGTTTAGCGGAACTTTTTTCAATTTAGCACGTGAGGTGAAAACGATGAGGTTCGTGCAAGACGAAGCGGGAACGTGAAGGTATCTGGCCACTGCTTCCACATGGCGAGTGTTCTGCTTAATGGGGTTATAAATTTTATAACGGGCAGGCTTTCTGCCTTGCTTGCCTTTCAAATGGACGATCCATTCGTTGAGGCGGTAGCTGCCAACGATCTTGATGGCCATGGCCGTAAGGAATGTATTGATTACGCATCAAGCGGCTGGCAGGAATGGTGCTAAGAATCTCAGCTATCTTGTCTTCTCCGGCTTGGCCGATTCTTCTAGTCTTTCTCAATCATGGTCGACTCCTATCACTTATATTTTTATTTTTTAGGCCCTTTTTAGACGCGACAGGAGGCGTACGGGGTTCGCATTTCTCCTGTCGCGTCATGAGGGTGTGGCGCTACTCTATACTACTCTTCCTCATCTTCGCTGAATTCACCTTTGATGAAGCTGCGGGCTACGCAGATGGCAGCTCCGGCGGTAGCGGCGACGCCGGCGACGATGCCACCGATGGTTACAGGATCTCCCGTCTGCGCCAGCTTCTTCGTCTGCTGCGTTGGTTGCTGCGTTGGGGTGAACGGGACGACTTCCTTGGCAAAGTCATCAGAATCAGCGCCGGGCTTCTCCTCCGGGTCGGTGCCGGGCTTCTCCTCCGGGTCGGTGCCGGGCTTCTCCTCCGGGTCGGTGCCGGGCTTCTCCTCCGGGTCGGTGCCGGGATCCACGGCGGCTGCGGCCACGGCGAGTTCGAATGCGGGGTTCTGCGCATAGCCGGCGGCGTATGTCACCGTATGAGTGCCCTCGACGGCAGGCGTGAAACGATAGGAAATGATCCCTTCGGCCTCGGTCTTGACGACGTCTACCGCCGTCCCGTCGGGACCGACGACGGACGGGATGCCCTGCAGCTCCCGCCCGTTCGCGTCGGCGAACAGCAGCGGGGGAATGACGTAGGCCTCGCCTGCAGTGGCCGTCCCGATGGCGTCGGGACTCGGGGGTGCGACCGTGGCTGCGACCGGCGCTGCCGCCGCATACAGATCGGCGGCCTGCGCGGCTGTCGCCACGCCGGGCGTCAGCTTGGCGAATGCCACCTTGCCTATCATGGGATGCTCCATCTCGCCGTCCTCTTGGACATCAGCACCTACGAACCAGCGAGTGAAGGCTGCGCTGGGCGCAGGGATCGACCCCGTGTTCCCTGTCGTCGATACAAGTTTGCCGTTCAGATAGTAATTCATGGTAGCGCCGTCGTAGGTGACCATGATGTGCGTCCAGGCATTCAACGGTATGGTGGCTTCGGTGAAAAGATAGCCAGACCCGGTATTAACGTAGTGCTGCAGCTTAGGCGCATAGTAGCTGAGATCCTGTCCAACGCCCTGTGCGCTGGAGAACAGGTCATAGTACTCGTTCGGCGGAGCTGCCGTGAACTGGAACAGCGCTTCAATCGTCTCAGCCTGCGCGACGGCCGCGTAGTCTTCATTAGTGAAGTCGTAGCCCACAGCTGAAGCCCCATCGAACACGGCCACGGGCACGCCGAACGTGTCGCTCTCGTAGGTCAGCGCGCCGGTGGGCACGGCGTTGTGCGGCGTTGGCGAGGCATCCTCATGGCTTTCCGTAGAAAAGTCCACGAACAGCAATGGTTCGCCCAGGGCCGGCGTGATTCGGACCGCCGTGCGGAACTCCGTCTCTCCGACAAGTGTTTCCTTCCCAAACGAATTCGCTGCGAATACGCGCAGCACATACGCGGTGTCCTCGACGAGAGATACACCGAACAGCGGGCGCTCGAACACCTCGGCACGGTTAACCTCGGCTTTGTAGTAGTCAGACATGAAACGCGCGTCATAAATTGACGTTTCGGGCATCGCCTTATTGCTTATCTCAACGCGATATGCGATGACGACATCGTCCTCTAGGCCCGAAGTGTCAGGTGTCACCAAATTGGCCGTAACGCTGAACGACGCGCCGGTCGCCGTGATGGACTCCTCGGGTACCGTCACTTCGGCGCCGTCCTGCACGAGCGGCGGCTTGCTGCGCTCGGCCATGCTGGAGTGTGTATAGCGGAAGCCGGTCGCGCCCTTCGACGGCTCGATGATCCAAGGCTCGCCGAGGGCACATCCGCTGCGGAAATCCAGGCGGTACACTGATACGGCGTGCGTTGCCGGGTCAATTTCTACGAGTTCGCACTGATTCGCGTCCCATCCGGCGGACGGGTGGCCGCCTGCGCTGCCCGTCTCGTCGTACCCATCGTTCTCCATCCAGAAGTTGTTTGCGAACGTGGCGGTTTGAATGAGGGTGAAACCGTCATCTTGGTAGATGGAACGTGGGTCAGCCATAGGGATGTGCGTATGGCCCGAGAAATGGATGAGTTGAGGATACTGCTGGCACAGGGAGCGGTAGAACTCTCCCGACTGCTCTCTGTTGGCGTTCTCGTCGAACTGGCCGTTCCAGCTGTTCGAGCCCGAATACCACACGGTGTTCGGGAACGGATGGTGCGTGAAGAGGAAGATAGGTTTGGTGGGATCCTCCTTAGCCGCGGACGCGCAGTGCTCGAGGATCCAGTCGCGCTTCGCCCCGTACCAACTGTTGTCGTATCCGCCCGGCTCAGGTGCAACCACCAACACATGATATCCGCTTACATTGAAGTCAGCATCCACCTGGCCCTCGTTCGGCCCGCCTGGGATCTGGAACGATCCTGCCACTTTCAGCTCCGAGGCGAGGAACGTCTTAAAAGCGTCCTGGGCTTTCTGTTTGTTACCACCCCAGTTGTAATATTCATGATTGCCCATGACGATGCCCACGGGCTTGCTCGCGTTCGCGTTCAAAATCTGTGCGAGCTCGACGTACTGGTCAGGACGGCCGGCGTCAGCCGAGTCGCCCACGAAGAAATGCGCATTGACGTCGGGCGCCATGGCATAGATGGCCGAGAACGCGGCGGGTATCTTGTCACGATAGTTATTGTTCTGGCTTGCGCCGACGTGGGTGTCGCTGTGAACGGTGAAGCGGATCTTGTTGCCAGAGAGGGTTGGCCAATGCGGGCTCTCGGGCTGCGTGAACGCGGCTTCGGCCTGCTGCTCGGGGAAGACGAGCATACCTCCGGCAGCCGTCACTCCGGCAACGGCTGCCAACTTAAGGAAGGTGCGGCGCGACACGCCGAACTTTCCACCGTCATAGGCTGATAAAAGCTGTTGAGAATCCATGGTGTCCTTTCGATTGCTGATAAGACGGTACGGGGCGTGCTTCATCGTAGAAGAGCGAAGTAAGAAATGTGCAAGAAGCACGTCAATCGAAGGAAAGGATTGTGTAATAGTTATGCGATGCTTAATCCGTCACTCATGTAGGGGGGATATTCAAAAACTCCGCACTTACCAAAAAAGTTAGAGCAACTGAAAGAAGATTATGGGCTCTTATCTACGCATTTTAGAAGCCAACCACCCAAGAGCGAGTTCTGACATAGCTTGATAGGACTATATATGAAAAAAACGCCAACCCACTCGTTTAGAACAGTGAATCAGCGCTTTCCTCGTACCCAAATGTCTTTAAAACTGCCAAAAAAGATTTAGATTTCTGCGAATTGATGGTGAAATACACTCTTATTATAATCCTTGAACATGTCTGAAAACACTGGTAAATAATAGCGGTCCCAGGATGCATAATTCCTGCTGACAATGGGGAATTGATACGATATCCTGTAGTTAAGAAAGTTCCTTAATCCGGATTTCCACCTGGTATTTCAAATGGTCGCCCATCATGTAGGAAAGTCCTCCGAGCTTTTTGCCAAGGGACTGTCCGTCATATTTGCCCGTCATCACGAAGCTGCACTCGATGGCCGGAAGAGCAGGGGGGATGTTCTCGCTTGGGGAAGTATCCGCAGCTTCTTTGGCTTGACTTGATTGTTGTTCCTCTGCATCAGGGGCAGGATTGTCGCCACTCGTCACACCGTAAGCCCGGTAGTAGTAATAGATCGTTTTATCGCTGATGTCCCATTTCTCGGCGATTTCCTTTGCGGTGAATCGCTTTTTGTATTCATAAAGCAAGATCATCTTCTTCTTGCGGCTTAGGGATTTGAATTCATCATGAGGAATGATGTGGTCATAAATGCTGGAGACGGTGACGGGGGATGTTCCTTCGTATTGCCGACGCTCTTTACCTTTCAACAAATCCGCTGGAGTCTTCACGGCGCCAACGTATCCTCTTTTCCCGGTTCTGCCATGAACCCCGTTTGCCGTGCGTTTTTTGTCACGCACCTCTTCGTTGAATGCTTTCTCAAAATCGTTCAAACCATGCGCACTTCCTTTGCTAGTCATATGCCTTCATTATAGCAAAATACCAGTTCAGACGGCTTATTTCTAACTAATTGCCTTGATTTTCTAGTCGTTTTCTTAAAATGACAGCCCTTATTCCAGGTTTTTTCGCGCTAAAAATCCAAGAAACGATTACCAGATTGACATTTCGAACGTATATTTGTCTAACTTGAGTCTGTCAAAACTGACTAGCCATGCCATGTTTCCGCTTGCTATGCTGGCATTCCTCCTTGGGCGCCGGAAGGAGGTGCTCCAGCATGCCCAAGAAACAAGGCGGACACCTGACCATGAAG
>NZ_JAIPUP010000010.1:0-44009 GCF_030418485.1 Gordonibacter sp. RACS_AR68 | reverse complement strand
CCGGGCGGGGCTATAATGCCCGCGGGAGCATCCCCCGCGAGCGCGACCATGGAGGCGGGGATCACCCGATCCCATTCCGAACTCGGAAGTTAAGCCCGCCATCGCCGAAAGTACTGCGGAGTCAGTCCGTGGGAGGATAGGGCGTCGCGCTCGCGGAGGATGCTTTCTTTCTGCAGGCCCCCGGACCAGTCGCTGGTCCGGGGGCCTGCTGCGTGTTGGGGGCTCTCGGGGGATGCCCGGTGCTTGGCAACCTGTTGCTTCGGTTGTTGCATTACGGTAATGCATATGCTAAGATGCCTGGGACGGCGAAGGAGGAGCATGCAGGCGACGCTCAACATACGTATCGATGCGACGCTCAAGGAGCGCGGCGACCGTGTGCTGCGCGACAACGGAGTGAGCACCTCGACGGCAGTGCGATCCTTGTGGGCGCATATGGCGAGCACAAGGGAGCTCCCTGATTTTCTTCGCGCTGAACTCGATCGCCAGGATGGACGCGATCGAAAGAAAGCCTCCCTCAAGGCGTTTGCGGGCATCGCGGAGGGAGCGTGCTCGAACATGACAGACGCGGAGATGCGCGCGATGTATAGGAGCCGATATGAATAGCGTGCTCGTGGATACGAACGTGTGGGTGGATATCGCGCTCAAGCGGCCGGACTTCTTCGAGGACTCCCTCGGCTCCGTTATGGCGTGCGTCGAGGAGGGTGCGCAGATATTCGTCGTGGGCACGTCGGTGAAAGACGTGTTCTATTGGGCTGAGAGGTCGGCCGGTGCCGAGGCGGGCTATCGAGCCCTGAGCATGCTGTTCGATATAGCCGACGTGGCAGTTGTCGACGGTCCGGTGTGCAAGAACGCGGTTTCGCTCGAACGCCCCGATTACGAGGAAGGGATCATCTCCGCGTGCGCTCGGGCTGAGCAGGTGGAAGTCATCGTCTCGCGCGACGAGACGGCGTTCAAAGACGCCTGCGCGCCCAAGTTCACGCCGCGCGAGTTGCTCTCGCACCTCGGATACGAGATGGTCGACTTTTGATTGTATTGACGAAAGACATGGCTGCATTTTTGCACGGCGTCGGGTTTGGATTGAGTTTCAATGAGGCATAATGCGGAGAATCTCCTCGATAGAGCGAAGGCCCTTTCATGAGCACCTATCCCTCCAAGGACATTGAACGCGCAGCATGCACGGCGGCCGGTGAGGACGTACCACCGCGGGCGCTCGTGCGCGCGGTTGCGCCCCTAAGCCCCGCCGACGATGCGGGGTTCGAGCCGGGCTGCTCCGTGACCAGCGTGGACGGCCGTCCCGTGCGCGACCTCATCGACTGGCGGTGGCTCGCGTCGGACGATGTGATCGAGCTTGGCTACATCGACCTCGATGGCGAGGCGGGCGTCGTGGAGCTCGAGCGCGAGCCCGGCGAGGACTGGGGCCTCGAGTTCGAGGGCGTCGTGTTCGACGGTGTCAGACAATGCCGCAACGCCTGCACGTTCTGCTTCATGCGCCAGCTGCCGGGCGACGTGCGGCCCTCGCTCACGCTGCGCGACGACGACTTCCGCCTGAGCTTCCTCTCGGGCACGTTCGTCACGTTCACGAACCTCTCGGCCGCCGACGAGGCGCGCATCCTCGAGCAGCGCATCTCGCCTTTGCGCGTGTCGCTGCACGCCTCGAACCCCGAGGTGCGCAGCCGCATCATCGGCCGCCACGCGGCCCACGGGCTGGACGCGCTCGACCGGCTGCTGGCCGCGGGCATCGAGTTCCACGCGCAGATCGTGCTCATGCCCGACGAGAACGACGGCGACGTGCTGGCCGAGACGCTCGAGTGGGCCTACGCGCGGCCGGGCGTTCTGGACGTGTGCATCGTGCCGCTTGGGTTCACGAAGCACCAGACCCGCTTCAGCCGCAGCTTCAACGACCCGGCCGCCGCCCGCGCGGCGATGGAGCGCATCGTGCCCTTCCAAGAGCGCGCGCTCGCCGAGCGCGGCACGATGTGGGCCTTCGCGGCCGACGAGTTCTACCACAATGCCTACGGCCCTGCGCTGCTGGAGAACCTGCCACCGGCAGAGCACTACGGCGACTTCGGCATGTTCGAGGACGGCGTGGGCATCATCCGCTCGTTCGTGGACGACTGGGGGCAGGCCGCAGCCGCGGGCCTGCCCGCGCGCGCTGCGGACGCGCTGCGTGCGGCCGGGATACGGGCGCGCTATGTGGTCGGCTGCGCCACGCGGCACTTCCTGGGGCCGCTCGTGGCGGCGAGCCCCCTCGCCGGCGTGCTCGGACCCCTCTACGTGAAAAACGAGTTCTTCGGCGGCAACGTCGACGTGACGGGGCTCCTCTGCGGCTGCGACATAGCGGCGGCCGTGCGCGGGGCCGCGCGCCAGGACGACGAAACGCGCACCCTGTTCCTCCTGCCGAGCGTCATATTCAACGACGATTCGGTGACGCTCGATGACATGAGTTTGGAGGATATGGAAAAGGACGCGGGCGCTCCCCTTGCCGTGGTATCCTGTAACGCGTCCGATTTCCTGCGGGAGATCGTCGACTTGGCCGGGCGCGAGAGCCCGGCCCCTGACCGAACCAACCTGTGAGGTGCCATCATGCCCCTGCCACTCGTCGCGGTGGTCGGACGGCCGAACGTCGGCAAGTCCACCTTCGTGAACCGCATAGCCCAGGCCGACGAGGCCATCGTCCACGAGATGCGCGGCGTCACGCGCGACCGCTCGTACCATGAGGCCGACTGGAACGGCGTCGAGTTCAAGCTCGTCGACACCGGCGGTATCGAGATGGGCGACGACGACGCCTTCCAAGGCTCCATCCGCGCGCAGGCCATCGCCGGCGCGAACGAGGCCGACGTCGTCATATTCATCGTGGACGGCAAGACGGGGATCAACGCCGACGACGAGGCCGTCGCGCGCATCCTCCGCAAGGCGGGCAAGCCGGTGTTCCTGGTGGTGAACAAGATGGACACCCCGAACCGCACCGACGAGCTGTGGGAGTTCTACCAGCTGGGGGTGGGCGATCCCTGGCCGGTGTCCTCCACGCACGGCCACGGCACGGGAGACCTGCTCGATGCCGTGGTGGATGAGCTGCGCCGCGCGGAGGTGCCTGCCGACGAGGAGGAGGAACCCTCCATCAACGTGGCCATCATCGGTCGCCCGAACGCCGGCAAGTCATCGCTCACGAACAAGATGACGAAGGGCGACCGCTCCATCGTGTCCGACGTGGCGGGCACCACGCGCGACGCCATCGACACGGCCGTCGAGCACGACGGCACCCTCTACACCATCGTGGACACGGCGGGCCTGCGCCGCAAGAGCCAGATCGACCAGGACGTTGAGTACTACGGCTTCGTGCGCGCCATGCGCGCCATCGACCGTGCCGACGTGGCGCTGCTCGTCATAGACTCCACGCTCGGCCTGACCGACCAGGACCAGCGCGTGGCGGGCTATGCGGCCGAGCGCGGCTGCGCCATGGTCATCGTGCTGAACAAGTGGGACCTGGTGGAGGGCCCAGAGGCCAAGGCCGACATCCGCGAGCGCATTGCCGATCGCATGACGTTCGTGGGCTATGCGCCGGTGGTGGCCATCTCGGCGCTCACGGGCAAGAAAGTCGACCGCATCTGGGAGGCCATCGACAAGGCGTACGAGAACTTCAGCCAGACCATCCCCACGAACAAGCTGAACACGTGGCTCTCGGGCATCCGCGAGACGGGGCACACGGTAAGCAACGGCAAGGCCGTGCTGCGCATGAAGTACGTGACGCAGACGGGCACGTGCCCGCCGTACTTCACGTTCTTCGTGAACCGGCCCGACCTGGTCACGGACAACTACGAGCGCTTTTTGGAGAATCGCCTGCGCGAGGGGTTCGACCTCGTGGGCACGCCGGTGAAGCTGAAGTTCAAGAAGAAGGACTAAGGGGTACGATGCAGGATCTGCTAGTTGCGGCCGCGCTGTTCGTCGCGGCATTCCTCCTGGGCTCCGTCCCGTGGGGCCTCATCATCTCGAAGGTGTTCTACCATACCGATTTGCGCGAGCATGGCTCGGGCAACATCGGCACCACGAACGCCATCCGCACGATGGGCAAGGTGGGCGGCTACGCCGTGTTCGTGCTCGACTTCGGCAAGGGCCTGCTCTCGGGCGTGCTGGCCTGGTGGTTCAGCTGGCAGTTCCTGCCGGGCGGGGGGCTGGTGCCCGGCGCGCTCGTCAGCTACGACACCATGCTGGCTGTCGCGTTCCTCGGCTGCGTGTGGGGGCATATCTTCAGTCCCTGGCTGGGCTTCAAGGGCGGCAAGGGCATCGCGGTGGCCGTGGGCTGCCTGTTCGTCACGTTCGGCTGGGTGGGCGCCTGCCTGGAACTGCTCATATTCATCGTGCTGGTGGTGGCCACGAAGCGCGTGTCCATCGGCTCGATAGCTGCGGCGCTGTCCTGCCCATTCTTCTCGCTGTACTACTTCTGGGGCGACTGGATCGCCGTCGCCCTGTGCACGCTGGCGGGGCTGACGGTGGTGTGGGCGCACCGTGGGAACATCAAGCGATTGCGCGACGGCACCGAGAGCAGGATAGGCGACAAGAAGAAAGCGTAGGCGCAGGATGAAGATCGCGGTTATCGGGGCGGGGTCATGGGGAACGGCGCTGGCGCAGGTGCTGGCCGGCAACGGGCACGACGTGGGACTGTGGGCGCGCAAGCCCGAAGTGGCATCGGCGATCAACGCCGACCACCGCAACCCGCGCTACCTGGGCGATGTCACGCTGTCCGGGCGCATCGCGGCCGCTTCCGCGTATGAGGACGTGCTGGAGGGCGCAAGCGCCGCCGTGATCGTCACGCCTTCGAGCATCATGCGCGACGTGGCGGACCGGCTGGCCGGCCTCGCGGGCGAAGACTTTCCGGTGATAGTCTGCTCGAAGGGCGTCGAGGAGGGCAGCGGCCTTCTGCCGGTTGAGGTGTTCGAGGCGGAGATGGGCAACGCGGCTCGCCTGGCCGTTCTCTCCGGTCCTAACTTCGCAGCCGAGGTGATACGCGGCATCCCGTCGGGCACCGTGGTAGCCAGCCCCGACGCGGGGACGGCGGCATTCTTCCAGGAGCTGTTCGCCTCCGAGACCTTCCGCACGTACGCGAGCGACGACGTGGTAGGCGTGGAGCTGTGCGCCGCCTTCAAGAACGTCATCGCCATCGCGGTGGGCGTGTCCTACGGAATAGGGTTCGGCGACAACACGGCCGCCATGCTCATGACACGCGGGATCGCCGAGATGAGCCGCCTCGTTGTGCGCTGCGGCGGCCAGGCGCTCACCTGCATGGGGCTGGCGGGCACGGGCGACCTCGTGGCCACCTGCACCTCCGAGCACTCGCGCAACCGCCGCTTCGGCAGGCTTTTGGCCGAGGGCGACACGCTCGAGGGGTTCACGGGGCGCACGCACATGGTGGTGGAGGGCGCGCTGGCCTGCCGGACGCTCAAGACCCTGGCCGACGCAACCTGTGTGGAGCTGCCCATCACCGATGTCGTGCGCAGCGTGGTGTGGGAGGGTGCCGATCCTCGCGACGTGGCCAAGACGCTCACGAGCCGGCCCCTCACCACCGAGTTCTACGGGCTTTAGGGTTCCGTCGGCCTGCCGGCCGACGGAACGCAGCCATCGCCGCGATCTCGGGCCCCACGGCCGGCCTCGCTGACTTGCTACGCCAACCAGGGAGTTCGAGAGTCGTCGGGTCTTTACGAGCCAAGAACGCTCAACTGGGCCATGCCGCCGGCGCCGCGGACGGAGCGGACCTTGCGGGCGGTGAAGCGCAGCAGGCGGTAGTCGGCGACCCAGCAGCCGGCCCCATCATCCCAGAGGTCGTCCTCGCAGGCCTGCTCCAGATCGTCGAGGATGGCGGCGCGCTCGTCCTCGCGGTACAGGTTCAGGCTCTTCGCGAAGAATTGCTCGGCGAACCGCCGCAGGCCCTCCCTCCCGCCGGGGAGCGGGGTGGGGCGGTCGAACGCCTCCATCAGCTCGACCTCGAAGCCGGCGATGCCCAGCAGGCGGCGGTATGCCCCCTCCCTTGGGAAGCAGAACCGTCCCGAGTAATCGCCGCTGTGCTTGCGCAGGGCTTGGGTGTAGCCCTCCTCGATGCGCGCGATGTTGCCGTGGGCGCCCATCTCGGCCACGAGCAGGCCGCCGTCGTCGAGCACGCCCGCCACGCTCTTGAGGAGCGCCACCTGGTCGGGCACCCAGTGGAACACGGCGTTGGAGAACGCCACGTCGAATGCGCCCTCGAACGGCAAGGCGCAGGCATCGGCCTCGACGAGGGTGACGTCGGGATGGCCGCCGCGCGCCTTCTCCAGCATCTCGGGCGAGGAGTCGACGCCGGTGACGGGGCCGATCTCGGCGAGCGCGTCCAGGTGCGCCCCCGTGCCGCAGCCCACGTCGAGGATGCGCAGGCGCTCCGCACCCTCGCCGCGCCGGGCGGCCTCGTCGCGCACGAGCTGCACGAGCGCCGCGCCGTACGCCCCCACGTAGCCGTGCTGCCCGTCGTAGAGTTCCGCATCCCATTCCATGTTCGTCCCGCCCTCTCGATTCGGTTGCATTGCCGTCAAGTATAGCGCAGGCGGGGCGGTTTCCTTGCCTCGTGCAGCTGGGGGCATTCTCCTGGGCGCGGGGCTCGCGGTGGGCGCGAGGTTCGCCAGCCGGTTGCATGTCGCTTCCTTTTCGAGGCGGCGCGGCGTGCGCCGCCTGCCCTCGAGCGTGCCTCTCACCTTGCGGAAAGGGCGCGCCCTGCGTTGCACGCCGTCCTGCCCGGGCAGGGCATGCGGGATCCCCGCCCCTGCTCCGCCTTTTCTATGAGCGCGAGGGTGCGCTTTATCTAACGGGGCGGTGACAACGCGATGACCGGGGGCTTACCGTCGGGGGAATCGCGTTGCGGGACGTGCCGTGGTGGCTTAAGGTACCTCTTGTCCGAAACGACGACCCCCTCCGCTCCGGAAACGGCAGCGGACCGCATCGAGAAGGAGCACGCCATGCCCGAGCTAGCAAACCCGTTCGTCGCGAACGTTCCGCGCACGATGACGAAGCAGGAGCTCGTGCAGGCTGTGCGCGTGGAGCTGACCGGCGAGCTGGAGGCCCAGATGCTCTACGAGGCGCATGCGGCGGCCACCGATGACGAGGTGGCGCGCAAGGTGTTCCTGGACATCGCCGACGAGGAGAAGGAGCACATGGGCGAGCTGCTCGCACTGCTCCAGTACCTCGACCCGGCCGAGGCCGGGCACCTGGCGGAAGGCGTGGGCGAAGTTGAGGGCATGATGGCCGAGCTGGGCATCGACAAAAGCGTGGCCGACGATCTCATGGGATCGTCCATACGCAACGACACCGGTACCCAAGAGGAGCTGGAGTCGGGCAGGAACAGCAAGTAGAAGACAACCTATTCGAGTGACCCGTCGTCTCGTCTCTCGTGTGAACCCCCCCCCTCTCTCTCAAACCTTCGACGGGCACGTGAAGCATGCGCACCTTCCCCTTCTCCTCAGTGCGTACTGCATGGCCCTCCTCCGGACCCCCCATCCAGAGGAGGGTCTTTTTGCGCAGACGGGATGCGTTTCTGATATCCTTTGGGTAAGATCGGGCGGATAACGTGGATGGCGGGAATGGCCGGGGTTTCCGGCTGGGCTCGGAGGGAGAGGGATGCTCCATGAGGAAAAGGCTTCTGATTGTCGCCTTGCTGGCAGCCGTGACGCTGATGCTCGGCCTGGCGGGCTGCGGCTCGGGGGATACGGAGGGCCGGGAGGCCCAGCAGGATGTCGAGGGGCTGCCGGCGTGGGCGGACGAGGCCGCCGTCACCGCGCAGGCGCGCGACGCGATAGACCTGTTCGTTGCAGGTGACTACGAGGGCTTGGCGTTGCTGTTCGGCGATCCTGCGCCGGCTGCCTCGGATTTCGAGAAGGCTGCCCGGGCGGCCGAGGACGTCGGCGGCTTCGAATCGTACGGCGACGTGTCCTTCGCGCACTACGACGGAGGTGCGGACGGCATGGCGGCCATCGTGGTCCAGCAGGCGCATTGCGAGAACGACGACCTGGTCTACTCCGTCGGCATCGCCGAGGACGGCAGGCTCGTCGGATTCCGCCTCAGCTAGGTGCCTTGTCGTGGAAGGAGCGACTTTATGAAGAAGAGGATGCTGGCAGCGGCGGCGCTCATGGCTGCGCTGGCCGTGCTGTGCTTGGCGGGCTGCGGGTCGAGCGCCTCGGACGAGAACTACCGGGAGGGGCTGCCGGCGTGGGCGGACGAGGCTGCCGTCACCGAGCAGGCGCGCGAGGTCATCGAGCTGGTGAATGCGCGCGATTTCGACGAGGTGGCTGCCCGTTGGGACGACGGGAACGCGACCGCCGAGAAGCTGGAGCAAGGCCTGGGCGGCGCCCTCGACCAGTTCGGCTCGTTCGAGGGCTTCGCAGACGTGAGGTACGGCCAGAGCGAGCCAGGCGGCCGGTCGGCCGCCACCGTCGTCCAGCGTGCCGATTACGAGAACCAGAAAGCCCAGTTCAATGTGAGCTTCTACGAAGATGGCTCCCTGGCTGGGCTCTACGTGTACAAGGTGGAGGGCTAGGCCTCCGCATCGGCTCCCGCCCCGTCGCCGGCCGCGCTGCGGCGCAGCTCGTCCCGCAGGGCGGGTACGTCCGTGCCGAGCTTCGCCAGCTTCACGGCGCCGGTCCAGGGCGCGGCGACAGGCTCTACCAAGCCGGGTTTGAACGCGAGCATGGTCACGGTCAGGTCGGCGGCGAACGTCGGCCGGGCCGCGGTGCCGGTTTGGGCCGCAAGGCCGCTCGGCACGTCCACGGCCACGGCGAAGGGCGCCCCCTTCGCCTTCGCGGGCAGCGAGCGCCGGGGCCGTTCGTGCTCCCCGCGCTCGTGCGTGCGCTTGCGGTGGCGGCCGCGTCCCTTGCCGCGCGTGCCCTCGAAGCGACGGCGGTTGGCGGCGCGTATCCAGCTTGCATACGGCTCGCGCACCTCGTCGCCGCTGAAGCCGGTGCCCAAGAGCGCGTCCACCACGGCCTCGGCCCGGTCGACGGCATCTGCCAGCACGTCGGCGTCGGGTGCGATGAGCACCGAGAGCGGCAGGTCGCGCGCCGCCGCGTCGGAGAACGCCGCGAGCGCCGTCGTGCGCGCCGGCTCGGCATGCAGGCGCTCGGCCAAATCGGGCGCCACGAGGGTCACGGGGTAACCCGCCTCGGCCAGCGAGCGGGCGCACACCCAGCCGTCGCCGCCGTTGTTTCCCGAACCGGCGAGCACCACGACGGGGGAGGGGTCGGGCACCCAGGCGCGCACCTCGTCGGCCACGGCGGCTCCCGCGCGCTCCATGAGCGTGGCGAGCGGCGTGCCGTCCTCGGCGATGCGGCGCTCGAGAGCGGCCACCTCGGCCACGTCCATCACGGCCCGGCGCTCCCGTGCGACCTCGACGCCGGCCACGGTCATGACCCGCGTGTTCGACAGCACGCCGTTGAGCATGACGAACGGACGCTTCAGCGCCGCCGCGCGCACGGCGCGCACGCCGAGCGACGCGGCCCAGGCGGCCATGAACGCGAGCCAGATCCAGATGAGGGCTGCCCGGTTCTGCGCGACGAACGCCAGCACTGCGTTCGTCGCGCCCGCTTGCGACGCGTCGAGGCCCATCGTGCCGACCAGGAGCTTGAAAGGCATAGTGGCGAACAGGAAGAGCAGCCCGTAGCGGGCGACGATCTGGTACCAGCGCGCCGGCGAAGCATCGGAGCGCACGATGCGCAGCTTCAGCAGCTTCTGGCCGAGCGTCTGGCCGTGCAGGAGCACGGGGATCAGCATGAACACCGCCGCGAACGACAGCCACGCCACCCAGCCGGGGCCGAACCAGCCTCCGGCGGGAAGGGGCGCCTGCGTGACGACCATCAGCCGAACGGCGCCGGTGACCACCGTAGCGGCGCAGGCGATCGCGAAGTCGATGCCGAACGACAGCGCACGCTTCGTGACGCTCGCGCGTACGCCAGCCTCGCGCGCCTCCATGTTCACGAGCCGCATGTCGGGCAGCACGCGCATCGCGGGCCCCACCGCCCAGAAGCCCACCATGGCGCCGAGCGTGTTCAGCATGAGGTCGTCCACGTCGAACAGGCGGTACGGGTGCACGTAAAGGCCCCACAAGCCCGTGATCTGCGACATCTCGTAGAACAGCGTGGTGGCGAACCCGATGAGCAGCGTCTGCCACCACGTGCGCCTGAAGTAGTAGCGCAGGTACATGCCCAGGGGCACCAGTAGCAGCACGTTGAAGAGGGCCTCGTAGACGTTGGGGTTGCGCAGCAGGCCCGGCCAGGTGGAGGGGTCCGCGAGCGAGGCCGTGGAGCTGTCCGCGATGAGCTGGACGAAGTGGAACGGCACGAGCTGCGGGTGCGCCGCATAGGGCACCACGGCCGAGCGGTTCTCCGGCAGCGGCAGGATGACCATGTAATAGGCCACGAGCATATAGAACACGAACGAGTACACGACGAGCGTGCGCAGCCAGGGGATGGAGCCGAACTTGCGGTACTGGTAGACCATGTAGGGCAGCGTGATGGCGAAGGCGATCAGCGGGAAGGTCACAAGGCCGAACACGATGTTGCCGGTGTAGACGCTCATGGAACAGGCTCTCCTTGGGAGTCGGGTGCGCAGGGGCCGTGCGCAGGGTGTGTCCGCACGGCGCACGTGACGATTATAGGCGATGGCGCGCGAGCCGGCTCCCGCGTCATCGCCTCGACGCTTCGGTTGCGCGGCTTCTCTGCACCGCGGTCCGGCTCATGCGGTTCTGAACGGTCCTCCGCCTGGGAGCGGGCGTCGGGCCCCGCGCCCTCCCCCTTAGGCGCGCGCCGTCGGCTCCTTCGCCTGCGCCTCGGCCCGTAGGGTGCGTCGTTCCAGGTCCAGCAGGTACGCCTTGGCCTTCGCGTCGTCGCCGTGCCCCGAGGGGGCCCCGTTTGCGCCGATCACGCGGTGGCTGGGCACGATGACGGGCAGCGGGTTCTTGTTGCAGGCGCTGCCCACGGCCCGGCACGAGCGAGGGCTGCCGATGGCTGCCGCTAGGTCGCTGTAGGAGCGCGCCTCGCCGTAGGGCACCTCGCGCAGGGCCTCCCACACGCGCCGCTGGAACTCCGTGCCGGCGGGGGCGAGCGGCAGGTCGAACGCGCGGCGCTTGCCGGCGAGGTATTCCTGCAACTGGTTGGCGGCGCGGTTCGTGAGCTCGGTGGCGAGCTTGCGGCCCTCCAGCTCTCGCTCGCCGAATGCGAGGGCCGTGAGCGCCCGCCCGTCCGAGGCGATGGTCACGTGCCCGAGCGGCGTGCGGTAGGCGAAGTAGGTGGGGGCGGGGCCGGTCATGGCGCACCTTCTCTCGGTCGTGGACGGTCTCCATTATAATGCGCACGCGGTCCTCGCGGCGCGCCGGTGGTCCCTTCTGCATCAAGGCGTCACCTTCGGGGGGCGTGCGGCAACAGGATGCGCTCCCTCCCGCGTCCGCACGGCGGGAAATTTCCGTAGCTGCGGTATACTTGGCCTTGACCTGCGTTTCGATACCGGAAGTTGTCAGGAGCGCCGCAAAAAAGAAGCCGCAAGTTGGTTGAGCGGGCACCGGGGCGCCTGCATGATAGGTTCATCGATCGCGCGAACGAAGGACGGGTCTATGAGCTTTCGCGAAAACATGCAGCACCTGCGCGCCACGCGCAACATGACGCAGGAGCAGCTTGCCATGCTGCTGGGCGTCAGCCGCCAATCGGTGTCGAAATGGGAGGCCGAGCGCGCGTGCCCGGAGATGGACAAGCTGCTGCGCATGTGCGCCCTGTTCGAATGCACGCTCGACGAGCTGGTGTGCGGCGACCTGACCGGGCGGGCGGCCGCCGAGGCCTCCAGCGTGCCGGCGGGGAAGCCCCAGGACGTGACCGGCTACGACCAGGCTATGCGCACGTTCGCGTGGAAGCTCCCGCTCGGCATCGCCGTTGTCATCCTGGGCGCCGCGCTGGCGTTGCTGCTGTCCGATCCTGCGCTCATGCCGTCGCTTGAGGTGCGGAACTTCGCAACCGTGCTCGTGTTCGTCGGCGCGGCCGCCGGGCTCGCGCTCATCCTTCCCGCGTCGTTCGAGCGCAGCGCGTTCCGCAAGGCGCACCCCTTCGTCGGAGACTTCTACACGGCCGACCAGAAAACACAAGCCCGAGCGACCCTTTCGACGGGCCTCGTGGCGGGCATCGCCCTCATCTTGGCGGGGATGGCTGCGACCATCGTGCTGCAGGCGGACGTGTGGCTTGCAAGCGCGGTGTTCTTCCTGTGCGCTGCGGTCGGCGTGTTCGTCATCGTGCGCAGCTGCCTGCTGGGCTCGCGCTGCAACCTCACGCGCTACAACCGCAGATCGCTCGGAGGTATGAGCGAAGAGCAGATCGAGGCCATGTGTGACGATGGTCTTGCCGAGCGCGCCCGCCGTGCGAAGCGCGAGAGCGGCACCTACGCTGCCGTCATGTGCGCGGCAACGGCGGTCGGCCTCGTGCTGGCGTTCACGCCTGCGGCACCTCTCTTCCTGCTGGCATGGCCCGTCGGCGGCATCGTGTGCGCCGCGATCAAGGCGTTTCGTTCCTCGCGGAGCAGCCGCTAAGGCGTCTCGCACGCCATTCCAAACCGCTCGTTCATATGGTTCAACCCAGGGCGAAGGCTACTTCGCCCTGGTCGATGATGCCAAAATCCAAAGGAGAACGCATGAATGCTGTAGGAGAGCGCACGCGTGCCACCGTAGTAGCACGCGAGGTCAGGAAATCGTTCAGCGCGGGGAGGGGGAGCAGGCGGCGGGTCGTCGACGTGCTGCGCGGCGTCAGCCTGCGCGTCGAGCCCGGCGAGATGGTCGGCATCGTGGGGCCCAGCGGCTCGGGGAAGTCGACGCTGCTGTACTGCCTGTCGGGGCTGGAATCGGCCGACGCCGGCTCCATAGAGGTGATGGGCCGGCAGGTCGTGCGCGCAAGCCGCACCGCGCTGTTCAAGACGCGCCGCGACCACGTGGGCTTCATCTTCCAGTCGTACAACCTCGTGCCCTCGCTGAGCGCGGGGGAGAACGTGTCGCTGCCCGCGCGCCTTGCGGGCCGTCCGCTCACGACGGAGCAGACGGCCGCCGTGCTCGCGAGCGTGGGGCTGGAAGGACGCGCGAAGAGCCGGCCCGCGGATATGTCGGGCGGCGAGCAGCAGCGCGTGGCCATCGCCCGCGCGCTCGCGGGCGGGGCCGACGTGATCTTCGCCGACGAGCCCACCGGCGCGCTGGACTCGCGCAACGGCCGCGAGGTTCTGGGCATGCTGCGCGGCATCGCCGACGACCCGCAGCGCTCGGTGGTGATGGTGACCCACGACCTGGAGGCTGCTTCGCTGGCCGACCGCGTTCTCGTGCTGAAGGACGGCCAGGTACTGCGCGAGCTGGGACGCTCCGCCCCGGCGGAGATCCTCGAGGCGCTGGAGGCGGCACGATGATCCGGCTTGTGCTCTGCGACCTGCGCGACCATGCCGCCACGTGGACGGGCGCGTTTCTGGTGGCCGTGGCCTGCGGCTTCATCGGCGGCTTCGCGGCGTCGCTGATGGCCACGGCGAGAACGTACCCGAACACGGAACCGCTCGCGGCGTCGGTGCTCGTGTTCTCCTCGGTCGCGGCGGTGGCGGTGCTCGTGTCGGCGGCGGGCCTGACGGTCGCGGCGCAGCGTCGAAGCTACGCGCTCTGGCAGTTGGCGAACGTGGGTCCGCGCCGGGTGACCGCGGTGGTGCTAGCGCAGCTGGCCGTGGTGGCGATGCTGGGCGCGGTGGCCGGCACGCTCATCGAGGCCGTCTCGTTCGCCCCATTGTTTCCGCTCGTGTTCAGCTCGCCCCAGTACCAGCCTATCGACCACGTGGTTCCCGACGCAGGGCTGCCGTTCATGCCCGCGGTGTGGCTTGTGGTGGCGTGCGTGTTCCTCGTCGGGGGTTCGAAGGGGGCCCGCAGCGCGGGGAGGACGCCGCCTCTCGACGCGCTGCGCGAACCGGAGCCGGCGCGGAAGGGCATGACGTGGCTGCGCGTCCTGCTGTTCGCGGGGTTGGCTTTCGGCACAGGGCAGCTTGCCGCCTCCCTGCTCGGGAAAGACCTGGACGCTTTGGGCAATTCGCTGTTCCTTCCGCTTTTCATGGCGGCCACGCTCGTTCCGGTGGCTCCCGTGGTCTTCTCCTCCCTGCTGGGGGTTTGGACCTCGCTCGTTCCGCAGGGTCGCTCGTGCGCCTGGTGCCTGGCGCGGCACACCGCGCGCTTCGGCCTTTTGGCCAGCACGTCGGTGGAGACGCCCATAATGGTGGGGTTCGGGCTGGTGGCCGGGATTTTTTCGCTTAGCAGCTCATTGACGGCCGTCATACGGCAGCAGGGCTCGACCTTCAACGCTTCGCTCGACTTCACCTCGGCCATCCTGCTGCTCGGCGGCCCCATCCTCCTGTGCGCCGTGGGCGCGGCAGTGAGCGTGGTCATGTCGTCGAAGACGCGCACTCGCGACGTGGCCCTGCTCGTCGCGAGCGGCGCACGGCCGGGAACGCTGCTGGGGGCCGCCGTGTGCGAGGCGCTCATCCACGCCGTCACCGCCACGCTCGTGGGGGCTGCGGTCGTGGTCGCGTCCAACGCCGTTGTCGCCTACGCGGTGGGACTGCCCCTGTTCGCGAACCTCGCGTTCGGCGAGGGGCTCGTCGTCTCGCTCGCAGGATTCGCCCTCGTCTTGGCAGCGACCCTCGTACCTACGTGCGCTGCTCTCGGCCGAGCGCCTGCAGCCGTGCTGGCGGCGGGGGAGTGAGGCTCTCGTGTCTCCCCCCGGACAGCCGGTCGAGGCGGGAGCGCGGGCGAGGCTGTCCCGGCGCAAGCGGGCGGTCTTGGGGATTCTCGGTTCTCCGGGACGGTGCGGCTGCGGCCGGAGAGGGCCTTGGGCGTTCTGGCGGGACCTTGCCATCTACTTCTGCGTGTTCAGCGTGGCGGGGCATTGGATGGAGATCGGCTATTGCACGCTCATCCGCTTCGGGCTCGTCCCCGGCACCTATGACCCGGGCTCCCAGATATGGTCGGATTGGCTCTACCCGTTCTGCGTGTACGGCTTCGGCGCTGTTGCCTGCGTGCTCGTGCTGTTCCCCGTCAAGAACCGCCTTGAGCGGCATTTCGGGGGCCGTGTCGCGCCGCTGCTCGCGAGCTTCGCCGCGAACACGCTCGCGTGCACGCTCATCGAGCTGGCCATGGGCCTCGTGCTGAACCGGCCCGGTCCCGACGGCGTGCTGCCGCTGTGGGACTACAGCGACATGTTCTGCAACTTCATGGGCCAGGTGTGCCTGCAGAACGCCCTCGCGTTCGGTGCGGCAGCCACGCTCATGACCTGGGTCGTCCACCCGAAGCTTGCCGCTTTTCTACGGCAGGTGCCCGAAGGTGCCTTGAACCTCGTGTCCGCCGGCATGGGAGCCGGTTTCTGCCTCTTGCTTCTGCCATAGCCTTGCGTCGCGCCGCCGGCACTGCCCGTCGGCGGCGGGCGACCAGGGAGACACGCAATCGCCGATTCCTTGCAGGAGGCAATGCCGGTGCGTTCGGTCCTTCCAGGTGTTAGCCGTGCCGCCCACGTGTGGTTTTCTTCGCGTACCCCCTGCCGGGCATGCGGTGGCGCGGGGCGTTGCGCTAGAATGGGGACGGTCAAAGAGCCTGCAACGCCCGGATAAGGAGTCCCTCATGTTCGAACCGGTGAAGATCGCACCGTCCATCCTGTCGGCCGACTTCATGAACCTCGGGCGCGACATCGCCCTCATCGAGGAGGCGGGCGCGGGATACGTGCACGTCGACGTCATGGACGGGCACTTCGTGCCGAACCTCACCATGGGCGTGCCGATAGTGAAGCAGTTGAAGAAGGCCACGTCGCTGCTGCTCGACGTGCATCTTATGATAGACAACCCGTTGGAGCAGCTGCCATGGTTCCTCGATGCGGGCGCCGACCTCGTCACCGTGCATGCCGAGGTCCTGGACGCCGACGGGCTCGCCCGTGCCGTGGCCTCCATCCATGCGGCCGGGGCCAAGGCGGCCGTCAGCCTCAAGCCGCGCACGGCGCCCGGCGTGCTGGCGCCCGTCGTCTCCGATGTGGACATGGTGCTGGTCATGAGCGTGGAGCCTGGTTTCTCCGGGCAGAGTTACATCGAGGGAAGCGAGGACAAGGTGGCCCGCGTGGCCGCGCTCGCACGCTCCGTGGGCGCCTCGCCGCTCATCCAGGTGGACGGCGGCATCGGCGAGGCCACGGCGCCGCTCGTGGCCGGGGCCGGGGCCGACGTGCTCGTGTGCGGCAACGCCGTGTTCGCCGCCGAGGATCCCGCACGCGCCCTCGCCGAAGTCGCCGCGGCGGCCGAGGAAGCGCGCCTGGCCGCGCTCGCGGCACGGAAGGAGGCGTAGGCGGCATGCCTTCCTTCGACGCGAACGACTACGTCTACCTGGACTGGGCCGCCACGGCGCCGCTGTGCGAGGAGGCCGCCCTGGCCATGGCGCCCTACCAGGTGCCGGGCCGCGCCAACCTGGCCGTGGGGGGCAACGCGAACTCGCTGCACGCCCCCGGCCGCGCCGCATTCTCCGCCCTCGAGGACGCGCGCCGCTCGCTCGCCCGCGACCTGGGCGCCTCGCGGCCCGACGAGATCGTGCTCATGTCGGGTGCCACCGAGGCCGACGATGCGGCGCTGCTCGGCATTGCCCGCGCGGCCGCCGCCGAGCGCCGCCGCCGCGGCGGCGGCGACTTCGTGCCGCATGTCGTGACCACGGCCGTGGAGCACGACGCCGTGCTCGCCCCCGCCAGGCGCCTCGAGGCCGAGGGCTTCCGCGTGACGCGCCTGGCGCCGAACCGCCAGGGCTTCGTGGAGCCGGCCGCGCTCGAGGCCGTGCTGGACGAGGACGCCGTGCTGGTGAGCGTGCAGGCCGCGAACAGCGAGGTGGGAAGCATCCAGCCCATCGCGGCGCTGGCCCGCGCCGCGCACGGGGCGGGCGCGCTCTTCCACACCGATGCCGTGCAGGCGCTCGGGAAGGCGCCCGTGGACGTGGGGGCATGGGGCGTGGACGCCGCGTCGTTCTCGGCCCACAAGGTGGGCGGCCCCAAGGGCGTGGGCGCGCTGTACCTGAGGGCGCGCACCCCCTTCGAGCCGCAGGCGATCGGCGGCGGCCAGGAGTCGGGGCGCCGCAGCGGCACGCAGAACGTGGCCGGCGCCGCGGGCTTCGCCGCTGCGGTCCACGCGGCGTGCGGCCTGCAGGAGCGTGAGGCGGCGCGCCTGAGCGCGCTGCGCGACCGGCTCTATGCGGGATTGGCTGCCCACGACGCCGTGGAGGCCACGGTGGACGTGGCTCCGGGCAGCGTGGAATTCCTGCCGAACATCGTGCACGTGCTCGTGCGCGGGCTGGAGAGCGAGACGCTCATCCTGCGCTTCGACCTGCGCGGGTTCGGCGTGTCGGGCGGATCGGCCTGCTCGTCGCATTCGCTCGCGCCCAGCCACGTGCTGCATGCGCTCGGCATCGACGACGACCGCGCGCACGGGGCGCTGCGCATCTCGATGGGACGCTACACGACAGAGCGCGACGTCGACGCCTTCCTCGGAGCCGTCGCTGGCGTGCTGGATTGGAGCTAGGGAACATGGAGCTGGTGACCACGCACACGCACACCTCGTTCTGCGGGCACGGCGAGGGCACGGTGGAGGAGCTCGCAACCGCGGCCGAGGCGGCCGGCGTCACGACCCTCGCCGTGACGGAGCACTACCCGCTCTCCAAGGCGTTCGACCCGCGGGACTACCTGTCCATGCCGGCCGCGCGCATGGGGGAGTACCTGGCGGCGATCAGCGAGGCGCGCGAGCGGCACCCGGACCTCGAGATCATCGCGGGCTGCGAGCTGGACTGGCTCGGAGCCGACGACGACCGCACCATCGCGGCCGACGACCTGGCCCCGTTCCAGCTCGTGCTGGGCTCGGTGCATTTCGTGGACGCCTGGCCCTTCGACGACCCCTCGCAGCGCGGCCGCTGGGACGAGCCGGGCGCGCCCGACGCCATCTGGCGCCGCTACTTCGAGCTGTGGTGCGACGCCGTGTCCTCGGACGTGCCGTTCCACGTGATGTCGCATCCCGACCTGGCCAAGAAGTTCGCCTACTACCCGACCTTCGACGTGGCGCCGCTCTACGAGCAGGCCGCCGAGGCGTGCGCGGCCGCGGGGCGCATGGTGGAGGTGAACACGTCGGGGTCGTATTACGCCTGCGAGGAGATGTTCCCCGCGCCGGCGCTCCTGCGCCAGTTCTGCCGTGCGGGCGTGCCGTGCACCGTGGGCACCGACGCGCACCGTCCCGACCATGTGGCGCGCGACGTGGAGGCGGCCTACCGCCTGATGTACGAATGCGGTTATCGAACGGTAACGGTTCCCACCGCCACGGGCGACCGGCGCGAGATCGACCTCATACTGTGAAGCAAATGGTGAGCGACGTGCGGGAAGGAAGATGATCGACATGGCTGGATCGAAGAAGGACAAGGTGCAGAAGGGCCTCGCCCAGCGGGCTTCGGGGCCGCTCTCGAAGCAGCTGCCCACCATGACCGTGGGCGCGCTGGAGCGCGCGCTGCTCAAGGAGTTCCCGGCGGCCGACGCCGAGGCGTGGGACCGCACCGGCATGACGGTGGGCGACCCGGCGCGCCTCGTGGAGGGCGTGGCCGTGGCGCTCGACCCCACGGTGGACGCCGTGGAGGAGGCCGCTTCGATGGGGGCGAACGTGCTCGTGACGCACCATCCCGCCTTTTTGCAGCCGCCCGACTCGTTCTCGCCGGCCTCCTCGGTGGCGGCGAACCCCGGGGCGCTCGTATGGGCCGCCGTGGCGCGCGGCGTGGCGCTGCTGTCGTACCACACGGCGCTCGACGTGAGCGCGCAGGCCCAGCGCGTGCTGCCCGGCATGCTGAACCTGCAGTTCCGCAGCGTGGAGGTGCCGCTGGCCTCCTCGAAGCGCAAGGGCTACGGCCAGCGCTGCACCGTGAAGGCGGGCGACGGGCCGCTCACGCTCGGGCAGCTGGCCGCACGCTGCACCTCGGTGTTCGCGCGCCAGCCGCGCGTGTGGGGCGACTTCTCCCGCGAGCTGGAGCGCGTGGTGACCACGACGGGCTCGGCGGGCGACGTGGCGGCCACGGCGCTGCGCGACCAGGTGGACTGCCTGGTGTGCGGCGAGATAAAGTACCATGAGGCCCTGGCGCTCTCCCAGGCGGGGCTGACCATCGTGGAGCTGGGGCACGATACGAGCGAGCTGCCGCTGGCGGCCGTGCTGGCCGCGGCCGTGGAGGGCGCGGGGGTGCCCGGCGAGCTCATCACCATCATCGACCAGGGAGACAACTGGTCGTATCCGGAGACGACGCGCGTCTAGGCGCGTCGGGGGATTAGGCGCGCGAGCGCCGAACGAAGAGAAGGAAGCACATGCAAGCAACGACCGACGACCTGACCAACTTGCTGCGGATGCAGCAGATCGACCTCGACCTGATGAAGGCGAAGAAGAAGCTCGAGGAGCTGCCCCAGCGCGCGACCATCCTCGCGGCGCGCCAGAAGAAGCGCACCATCGAGCAGAAGCGCGAGCAGGTGGCCGAGATGCGCGCCAGGGCCGAGGGCATGGCCGCGAAGCTCGCGGCCGAAGATGCCGAGCTGGCCGAGAAGCAGCGCCGGGTGCAGGAGGCCATCGACGGATCGCTCGGCAACTACCGCAACGTGGAGGCGCACACCAAGGAGCTCAACGGCTTCGCGAAGCGCCGCAACGCGCTGGAGGTGGAGCTCACGCGCCTGGGCGAGGAGCTGGCGAAGATCGAGGGCGTGCAGAGCCAGGTGTCCCAAGCGCTCGCCGAGGTCGATAAGCAGGAGGCCGCCGCCATCGTGTCGTTCCAGCGGGAGGGCGGCGCGCTGCAGGCCGAGATCGCGCGCATGAGCGCCGATCGCGAGGGCATGTCCGCCGAGCTGTCCCCCGAGCTGCGCGATACCTACAACCGCACGGCTTCCCGCACGGGCGGCGTGGCCGTGGGCCTTCTGACCGAGGGGCGCTGCGGCGTGTGCCGCACCGTCATCGACGGCGGCCGCCTCATCGACCTGAAGGCGGAGGCGCCGCTCGGCACGTGCCCGCACTGCAAGCGCCTGCTGGTGGTCATGTGATGGAGGGGCCGACGGTGGAAGGCGGAGCCATGGAGCCCGACCGGGATACGGCGCAGGAAACCTGCGCCGTGCAGAGAAATGCCCCCTACGACGGCCCTGGCAAGCTTTCGGGCAGCATGCACCTGCACGTGGGCGGGGGCCACTACGAGCTCACGGTGAAGGACCATTTCGACGCGGCCCATGCGCTGCCGGGCTACGATGGCCCCTGCCAGTATCTCCATGGACATACCTGGGAGGTGGAGGCGACCATCGAGGGGCAGCATCTCGACGAGGTGGGCATGCTCTACGACTTCAAGGACGTCAAGCGCGACCTGCATGGCGTGCTGGAGAACTTCGACCACCGCTGCCTGAACGACGTGCCGCCCTTCGACGAGATCAACCCCACGGCCGAGCACCTGGCCCGTGTGGTGTTCTACGAGCTGGAGAAGACGTTTCCCGCGCATATCTCGCTTGTGGAAGTGGCCGTCTGGGAGAGCCCGGCAGCGAAGGTGGTCTACCGGCCGTAGGATGGGCCCCTCTTCAGCCGCCCCCCGGGAGGGGGCGGCTGAAGGCGAGAAAAGGCGTCCAACGCAAAAAAGCCCGCGGTTGCGGGCTTTCGCTTGCAGGGCGGGAGACGAACCGGTTAGGCGCGCTCGACCTTGCCGGCCTTCATGCAGCTCGTGCACACGTTGGCCTTGCGGACGCGGCCTTCCTTGTCCTTGATGGTGATCTTCTGAATGTTCGGACGGAACACGCGGTTCGTCACGCGGTGCGAGTGGCTGACGTTGCGTCCCGCAACCGGATGCTTACCGCAAACTTCGCAAACTTTAGACATCGTTATCACTCCAGGTTCGTCTTGTTTCCGCACGGCTAAAATACCGTTGATGACAAAAAAGCCTTCATACTATAGCACATAAAACGAATGCCTTACAAGAATTTTTCGTGTAGTATGGACGGCGCCCAGAACAGGCCCGACGCACAGCGTTTCGCCCATGCGGTATACTTCGTCCATAGCCTGCGTACGTCCGCGCGGATTCGCGCCCGCGCTTCGAAAGGAAGAGCCATGAGCACTGTGATACCCGGCAACCTGCACGTTGCCAACGACGTCTTGGCCGACATGGTCGGCAACGCTGCGCTCGAATGCTACGGCGTCGTCGGCATGGCCGCCCCGTCCGCGGCCGACGGCATCGCGAAGATCCTGCCCACGTCCCGCCTGCGCCGCGGGGTTGTGGTCACCACGACCGATGCCGGCGTCCACGTGGAGCTCTACGTGGTCATAGAGTACGGCACGAACATCAACACCGTGTCGCAGAACCTCGTGGACCAGGTGACGTTCGCCCTGAAAGAGTACGCCCGCGTGCCCATCGACGGCGTCGAGGTGCACGTCCAGGGCGTCAAGGTGCGCAAGTAGCCGCGCGAAGAGAAGCGTATAGAGACGAGCCCCGCGCCTGCGGGCGGCCCGCCCCGAGGCGGCCGAGGGGGCGCGGGGTTTACCGCCGAGAGAGAGACAGACCTACCATGCCAGAATCCTATACCGCGAACGACCTGCTCAACGCCATAGCTGCCGCGAGCAAGACGCTGAGCGAGCGCAAGGACGAGATCAACCGCCTGAACGTGTTCCCCGTGCCCGACGGCGACACGGGCACGAACATGTCGCTGACGCTGGAAACCGTCGTCGAGAACCTGGCGAACCTGCCCATCGGCGCTGGCGGCACCGAGATCCGCAAGGCCATCACCACGGGCGCCCTCATGGGCGCGCGCGGCAACTCCGGCGTCATCACGTCGCAGATCCTGCGCGGCCTGTGCGAGGGCAGCGTCGGGCACGAGGCCGTGAACGCCGAGAGCATCGACTCCGCGTTCTCCCATGCCGTCGACGTGGCGTTCCAGGCCGTGCGCAAGCCGGTGGAGGGCACCATCCTCACCGTGCTGCGCGACAGCGCGGCGGCCGCCAAGCGCGCCCGCAAGAAGAAGCTCTCCACCGACGAGGCGCTGGAGGCCGTGGTGGCCGAGGCCTACGCGTCGGTGCAGCGCACGCCCGACCTGCTGCCCGTTCTCAAGGACAACGGCGTGGTCGACGCGGGCGGCTACGGCCTGGCCATCTTCTTCGACGCGTTCGCCGCGGCTCTCACCGGCAAGGAGGGCCCGCTGGGCGACGAGCTGGCCTTCGCGCGGGGTACGGCCCCGAAGGTGGAGATCGAGCAGATCAACGACTGGGAGGGCTCGGCTTACCGCTACTGCACCGAGTTCCTGGTGAACTCCGACACGCTGGACGCGGAGGAGGGCCTGGATTTCCTGGGCACCATGGGCGACTGCGAGCTGCTGGTGGGCCAGAACCCCAACTTCAAGGTGCACGTGCACACGAACACGCCCGACAAGGTGCTCGCCTACATGCTGGAGCGCGGCCAGATCGCCGAGGTGCACATCCACAACATGCAGCTGCAGAGCGCCGCTCGCACCGACGCGCTGGCGGCCGAGGGGGAGGCCGCGCGCAAGCCGATCGGCTTCGTGGCCGTGGCCGCGGGCGAGGGCAACGCGAAGATCCTCAAGAGCCTGGGCGTGGACGTGGTCGTCTCGGGCGGCCAGACCATGAACCCCTCGACGAAGGATCTGCTGGATGCCGCCAACGAGGTGAATGCGGACGCCGTGATCATCCTCCCGAACAACAAGAACATCATCATGGCCGCGCAGAGCGCGTGCGGCCTGTCCGACAAACCGTGCGCCGTCGTGCCCACCACGAGCGTGCCGCAGGCGTTCTCCGCGCTGTTCGGCCTGGACGAGGACGCGAGCCTCGAGGAGAACGTGGAGGCCATGACGGAGGCGTACGCCGACGTGCGCACCGGCGAGGTGACGCGCGCCATCAAGGACGCCAAGGATGCTCACGACAACCCCATCCGCGAAGGGGACGTCATCGGCATCGCCGACGGCTCCATCGAGGCCGTGGGCTCGGCCGTGGAGGACGTGGTCATGGACCTTCTGGCCCGCATGGACGCCGACGAGGCCGACACGCTCACGCTCCTGGCCGGCGAGGACTTGGACGACGCGGCCTTGGGCGCCCTCGTGGCGCGCATCGAGGAGGCGTACGACGAGTTGGAGATCGACGCGCACCGTGGCGAGCAGCCGCTGTACCCGGTGGTCATGTCGGTTGAGTAAGGAGTTCCGCCGTTCTGCCGAACGGCGGAACGGGCCGACGCTGCGGGGCGTCCTTGTGCCGGATCTCGGCCCTTGTGCACCGCGCGGCGCGTACCGAAGTACGCTTGGCAGTGCGGCGGGCCGATCTCCGGCACGAGGACGCCCCTCGCTGACTTTCGAACGACCTGGAGACGCACATGGACGCACCTGACCGCTTGGCAGCCACCCTCGCGCTCGACGAATCCGTCGGGCGCGTCCGTTTGGTGAGCCCGGCGCGCGCCCGTGCGCTCGAGGCGCTGGGCGTGCGCACGGTGCGCGACTTGGTGACGCACTTCCCCCGGCGCTACATCGACCTCTCGCGGCGCGAGACGGTGGCCTCGGCCGCCATCGGGGAGCAGTGCACGGTGGAGGGCACGGTGCACGAGATAAAGCTGAAGCGCCCCAAGCCGAAGCTGCCGCTTGTGGAGATAACGCTCGTGGACGGCACGGGCACGCTCATGGTGACGGCGTTTCGCCAGCCGTGGCTCATGGACCAGGTGCGTGCCGGCATGCGCATCGCCGTGGCGGGAAAGCTGGAGTTCAACTACGGCTTCAAGCGCATGACGAACCCCTACCTCGAGGCGCTGGAAGGCGCCGAGGGCGCGGCTGCCGGCATGGTCATACCCGTGCACCCCGCCACCGAGAAGCTGTCGGCCGCCTGGGTGCGCCGGCTCGTGGGCAACGCGCTTACGCAAGTGGCGGGGCTGTACGACCCGCTGCCGCTGGAGCTGCGCGCGAAGTACCGCCTCATGAGCCGCGGCGCGGCGCTCGCGGCCATCCACTTCCCCCGCAGCATGGACGAGGCTTCCGAGGCGCGGCGGCGCCTCGTGTACGAGGAGCTGCTGTTCCTGGAGCTCATGCTCATGGAGGAGGGCCGGGAGCGCGCCGAGGGGTGCGAGCCCGTGCGCCACGTGACGGACGGCCCGCGCCTGACGGCGCTCGCCGCAGCGCTGCCCTGGGAGCTCACCGACGAGCAGAAGGCCGCGCGCGACGACATCCTGGCCGCGCTCGCGGCGCCCGCCACGGCGAACCACCTGCTTCTGGGCGACGTGGGAACGGGCAAGACCGTCGTGGCCGCGCATGCGCTGGCCGCCGCGGCCGACACGGGCGGCCAAGCGCTGCTCATGGCCCCCACCGAGGTGCTGGCCCGCCAGCATGGCAAGAGCCTGGGGCCGCTGTTCGACCAGGCGGGCATCTCATGGGGGGTGCTCACCGGATCCACGCCCCCCGCCGAGCGCGAGGCGGTGCTCGCGCGCGTGGCGGCGGGAGAGGTGGACGTGCTCGTGGGCACGCACGCCCTCTTGGAGGACGACGTGCGCCCGAGGCGGTGCACGCTCGCGGTCATCGACGAGCAGCAGCGCTTCGGCGTGGACCAGCGGGCGAAGCTGCTGGCGAAGGGCGAGGCGCCCGACGCGCTCTACCTCACGGCCACGCCCATCCCGCGCTCGCTGGCGCTGGCGCTCTTCGGCAACCTCACGCTCTCCTACATCAGGCACCGCCCGCACGACACGTCGGCGCGCACGACGAAGGTTGTGGCGAAGCAGGAGCGCGGGCGCGCCTACGACGCCGCGCTCGCCGCGCTCGCGCGCGGGGAGCAGGTGTACGTGGTGTGCCCGCTCGTGGGGGCGAGCGCCGAGGAGCGCGACGCGAAGGCCGGCAAGCGCGCGGGGCGCGAGGGCGACGAGGACGAGTACGCCTACGCCGCCATCAGCATCGAGGACGACGCCGACCTGGACGGCGGCAACGTGGCGGCCGCCGAGCGCGAGGCCGCCTTCCTGCAGCAGAAGACGTTCGTGGACTGGAAGGTGGAGCTTCTGCACGGGCGGCTGCCCGCTGCGGAGAAGCAGGACGTCATGGCCCGCTTCCGGGCAGGCGAGACGCAGGTGCTGGTGGCCACGACCGTCATCGAGGTGGGCGTGGACGTCCCGAACGCCACGGTCATGATCGTGGAGGACGCCGACCGCTTCGGCCTGTCGCAGCTCCACCAGCTGCGCGGCCGCGTGGGGCGCGGGGAGAAGCCCGGAGAGGTGTACCTGGTGAGCGCGTCGCGCACGGATGCGGCGCTGCGCCGTCTGGCGGCCATGGAGACCACCGACGACGGCTACGAGCTGGCGGCCTACGACCTGTCGCTGCGCCGCGAGGGCGATATCCTGGGCAACCGCCAGCACGGCGCCTCCGCGCTCAAGCTGGTGAACGTGGTGCGGGACGGCAAGGTGATCGAGGCGGCGCACGCCGACGCGCGCGCCCTGCTGGAAGAGGATCCGCGGCTCGAGGCGCCCGCGCACCGCGCGCTCGGGCGCGAGGCGCGGCTCGCGTTCAAGCGCGCCGGAGAGGTTCAGGGGGGCTGACATGCGCATCATTGCAGGAGAGTTCAAAGGGCGTACGATCAAGGCGCCGAAGGGGGACGGCACGCGCCCCACGACCGACCGCGTGCGCGAGTCGCTCATGAGCGCCGTGAACAGCGCCTGCGGCGGCTTCGAGGGCGCGACGGTGCTGGACGCGTTCGCCGGGTCGGGTGCGCTCGGGTTGGAGGCGCTCTCGCGCGGCGCCGCCTGCGCGCACTTCTTCGAGCGCGACGGCGCGGCGCAGCGCGTGCTGTGCGGCAACGTGCGCGCGCTCGGGTTGGAGGCGCGCCGCGCGCGCATCCACCGCGGCGACGTGCTGAGGGACCCGCCCGCCCATGCGCGCCCCCCGTTCAGCCTCGTGTTCCTGGACCCGCCCTACGCGCTCGCCGCGCAGGGTGCGCTCGGCCTGGCGGCAACCCTCGCGGCCGACGGCGCCCTCGCGCCGGACGCGCTCGTGGCGTACGAGCACGGGGCGGGCACCTGCGGCGAGGCCGACGCGGCCGCCGCCGCCTGCGGGCTCGCCCTTGCATCGCGCAAGAAGTACGGCGATACTGTCGTGGACCTGTTCAGACCGAAGGAGCTTTGACCTGTTATGAGACGAGCACTCACGCCCGGAACGTTCGACCCCATCACCAGCGGGCACCTCGACGTCATCACGCGCGCGGCACAGCTGGTGGACGAGGTGGTGGTGGCCGTAGCCGCCTCCCCTAAGAAGAACCCGCTGTTCTCGCTCGAGGAGCGCGCCGAGCTCGTGCGCCAGGCCACGAGCCACCTGCCCAACGTGCGCGTGGAGCCCTTCGACGAGCTGCTCGTGGACTTCGCTGCCCGCATGGAGGCCACCGTGGTGGTGAAGGGCCTGCGCGCCATCACGGACTTCGAGTACGAGTTCCAGATGACGGCGCTCAACTACCAGTTGAACCAGGAGCTGGAGACGCTGTTCATCATGTCGCCCCCGCAGTACATGTACCTGTCTTCGTCCATCGTGCGCGAGATTGCCAGCCTGCACGGCGACGTGAACGGCTTCGTGCCCCCGTGCGTGAAGGGCGCCCTCGAGGCCAAGTTCGCGGAGTAGGCCCAAGGAGGGCCGCGCGGGTTCCGGTATGGCAACGAGAATACGACAGGGGCCTTCCGACCGGGTAAAATGTGCACGGTTTGTGCAGTGACGTTGGGTTATGGGTTCAAACCTGCTAGAATACTTTGACGCATGCGCGCAGGAAGACTCAAACCCCGTGCGCCGACGCACTTGAAACGCAGCACGCTTGGGTGGAAGGACAATCATGGACGAAACAGGAGTCTTGGGGCTGCTCGAGGAGCTCTCGATTCTTCTCGAGGACTCGAAGCCGGTCTTCGGCAAAAGCAACTTGCGCCAAGTCGACATAGCCGCGGCGTTCGAGATCATGGACGAGATCCGCGACACGTTCCCGAGCGAGTTCGCGCAGGCGCGCCAGATCGTTCGCGAGCGCCAGAGCCTGCTCGACGACGCCGAGGCCGAGGCCAACCGCATGATCGAGGACGCGCGCAGCCAGGCCATGACCATCGCCAGCGAGCAGGAGATCGTGCGCATCTCCCAGCAGCAGGCCGACCAGATCCTCGCGGACGCCCGCGAGCTGGAGCGCCAGACGCGCGCCGGCGCCGAGGATTACGCCGACGAGGTGTTCGGGCACGTGGAGCAGAGCCTCGACACGCTGCTGAACAACGTGCGCCGCTGCCGCGACCGCCTCAACGCCAACTCGCTCGCCGCGGGCCGCTGATGGAAACGACGCGCATCCCCATACCCTCGGAGCTCTTCGCACCTGCGGAGAGCTCGCATTTTGAGGGATCGTACACGGTGCCCGTCGTGAAGGCGGGGCCCGACCTGTACGATTTCGCCGAGCCGCTGTCCTGGCAGGTGGACGTGACGAACACGGGCGACGCGCTGCTCGTCACCGGCACCGTGGAGGGAGAGGCGAGGACGTCGTGCGCGCGCTGCGTCGACGACTTCTCGTTCCCCGTGACGGGCGAGGTGGAGGGCTACTTCCTGCTCGGCGCCGACAAGGAGGCGCCCGAGGACATGGACGACGACGAGTTCGACGTGCTGCCCGAGGACAACGTCATCGACCTGGAGCCGCTGCTGAACGCCGCGCTGCTGCTGGAGTTCCCGCTCGTGCCGCTGTGCGACGACGAATGCAAGGGCCTGTGCCCCACGTGCGGCGCGAACCTCAACGAGGGGCCGTGCGGCTGCGCGCCCGCCGAGGGCGACGGGGGCGACGACGTGCCGCCCAACCCGTTCGCCGTGCTGAAGGACTTCCCGTTCGAGCAGAACTGACCTCCTTTCCGCCATCGTGGAAGGTCTGTCCCTGCTATTTTCGATGAACCTGCCCGCGCCATTTTGAAACGCCCGCCCCCGGCGGGCGTTTCCTTTTCCCGACAGAGCAAGAAAAGTAGAGACGTGCGCCTCGTCGTTCTGGTTCAATGGAGCATCCGGGCCGAAAGGGAGGAAGGGAGGCTGGCATGGAGCCGGAGCACCTGCGCGCGGTGGAGCGGGCGGTGGCGTGTATCGAGGCGCACCGGGGCGGGCGGCTCGACCTGGACGCCATTGCGCGCGCTGCCGGCTACTCGAAGTTCCATCTGCATCGCCTGTTCGGCGAGGCGACGGGCATGACCGTGCATGCGTACGCATCGCGCCGACGGCTCACCGAGGCCGCCCGCGCGCTCGTGGAGACGGAGCGGCCCGTAGCCGACATCGCCCGCGACGCCGGCTACGACAGTCAGCAGACGTTCTCGGCGGCGTTCGCCGCGCTGTACAAGTCGCCGCCTGCGCGCTTCAGGGCGTGCGGTGCGTTCTACCCCCTGCAGCTGCCGCTGAAGCTGGACGCACTTGCCGACGGGCTGAGCGGCCCGGCGGCAGGTGCGGCTGATGGTCGGGCAGGCGAGGCGGGCGGCTGGGCCGACGGGGCCGGCCCCTGGGAGGCCAGGGCCGCGACGCCCGCCGACGTGCCGGCCTGGATGGATCTCATGCGGCTCGCCGTGGACGGCTTCCCCTGCCTTGACGAGCGCCGGCACGAGGCCTGGCTGCGCGAGGCCGTGGCCCGTGGGCAGGCGCTCGTCGCCCGCGGCGCGGGACCGGCGGCCCTCGCGGGCGCGGCGGCCTTCGACCCCGGGCGGGCCCGCATCGACGTGCTGGCGGTGCATCCGCGGCAGCGGCGGAGCGGAGGCCCGGCCCGCGTGCTCGTCGCGGCCGTGCAGGCCGCGGTGCCGGGGCGCGACCTGGCCATCGCCACGTACCGCGCGGGCGACCGCGCCGACACGGGGTACCGGCGCGACCTCGCGGCTCTCGGGTTCGAGGAGGCGGAGCTGGGCACCGAGCTCGGCTATCCCGTGCAATGGTTCCTGCTGCGTGCGGAGCCGCAGGATGAAGGCGGGAACGGGAGGAGGAATATCCTATGAGCGAAGGGCGCGACGCCGTCAGGGCGGAGGAGGAGGCGCGGCTTGCCGAGACGCTCGGTCTCGTGCGTGCAGCCCTCGGTGAGGCCGAGGCCCTGCATGGGCGGATAGAGGACGGCTACCGCGAGGCCAAGCGCTACCAGGTGGCGTACCGCGGAGAGATCGACCCTGCGGAGGCCTTCCAGAACGAGCTGGCGCTGGCCGAGGTCGACCGGCGTGCCGCACGCTCGCACGAGGCGGCCGCGCAGCTGCGCAAGATGCTCGATGCGCCGTACTTCGCGCGCGTGGATTTCGCGGCCGGCGGGGAAGGGGGGCCGGAGACGTTCTACCTAGGGCGTTTCTCGTTCGCAGCGGAAGGCCGCACCGTGGTGTCCGACTGGCGCTCGCCGGTGGCGGGCCTGTTCTACGAGCACGACGAGACGGGCCCGGCGGCCTACGACGCGCCCTCGGGCCGCGTGGAAGGCCTGCTTTCGCTCAAGCGCCAGCTGGGGGTGGAGCGGGGCGAGCTCGTGTACGCGGCGGACAGCGCCTCGAGCGTGCGCGACGAGGTGCTGGCGCGCGAGCTGGGGCGCGCCTCCGACCGGAAGATGCGCGCCATCGTGGCGTCCATCCAAGCCGAGCAGAACCGCATCATACGCGACGAGGAGCCGGGCACGCTGGTCATCCAGGGCGCGGCAGGCTCGGGCAAGACCTCCATCGCGCTGCACCGCGTGGCGTACCTGCTGTACCGGCGCCGTGGCGAGCTTTCGTCGCGCCAGGTGGCCCTCCTCTCGCCGAACCGCGTGTTCGCCGACTACATCGCCGGCGTGCTGCCAGAGCTCGGCGAGGAGCCCATCGAGGCATTCGACCTGCGCGGCGTCGTGGAGCGGGCGCTCAACGGCTCCGTGCGCGTCGCGCCCGCGCGCTCGAGCGTGGACGCGGCGGACGAGGCATGGCGCGAGCGCGCCCGCTTGAAGGGGACGGCCGCGTTCGCCGACGCGGTGCTCGCGTTCCTCGAACGGGTTCCCGAGGCGGCGTTCGCGGCCGAGGACCTGACGTTCGGCCGACGCGTCGTCGAAGCCGCGTGGATCGATGCGCGGTTCCGCGCGCACGGGGGCCTCGCCTTGGAGGAGCGGCTCGACCTCGTGGCCGCGAGCGTGGTCTACGAGCTGGAGTCCACGAGCGTCGGGCGCGACCGCCACGCCGTGCCGACGAAGCGGGAAGCGCGTCGGCGCCTGGCCGGCATGCTGCGCGCTAAGGACGCGCTTTCGCTCTACCGCCTGTTCCTCGCCGACCAGGGCTGGGAGGGTGCGCTCAAGATCGGGCCGAAGCGCACGGTGGAGTGGGAGGACGCCGCGCCGCTCGCGCTCTTCAAGGGCACGTTCTCGGGCTTCGAGGCCTACGACGGCGTCAAGCACCTCGTGGTGGACGAGATGCAGGACCTGACGCCGGTGCAGCATGCGCTCGTGGCGCGGCTGTTCCGTTGCGGCAAGACCGTGCTGGGCGACTGCTGCCAGGTGGTGGACGAGTGCGGCTCTGCCGCGCTCGAGGACGTTGCCCGGGCCTATGGCGCCGCGCGCGTCGTGCGGCTCACGCGCAGCTACCGTTCCACGAGCGAGATCGTGGCGCTCGCGAACCGCGTGAAGCCCGCCGCCGGCCTCGAGGCGGTGGAGCGGCATGGCGACGTGCCGCGTATCATCGACTGCGCGGACACGGCCGAGGTGCTCGCGCGGACGCTCGAGGCCGCCCAAGCCTTCCGCGCGAGCGGGCGCAAGACGCTCGGGATCCTGCACGCTTCCGACGAGCTGGCCGCGCGCTACGCCGAGCTGCTCTCCCGCGACGTGGACGTCCACCTGCTGACCGAGCGCACGGAGACCTTCGAGGAAGGCGTGTCGGTGGCGTCCGTCAAGATGGCGAAGGGCCTCGAGTTCGACGAGGTGGTCGTGCTCGACGCCGACGAGCGCTTCTTCTCCGGCGAGCTCGGACGCTCCCTCCTCTACGTCGCGGTCACGCGTGCCCTTCATCGGCTGACCGTCCTGCACCGGGGAAGGCCGAGCAGGTTCCTGGCGGAGTAGGGGCGTCCGCCGTCCTGGGGCAGCGACGAGGGCGCGACGCGAGGCGCGAGGGCCGTCCGAGATTCGCGGACGAGAACGAAGGCCCTGGCAACGGGAGCGGTGCCCGAAGTCGTTCGCGCAGCAAAACGTTCCGCATATCGCCGGCTCGTGCGTTGCGGACGCTTCCCCTGTGGAACTTATGCTCCCGCAGGTTCCCTATTCGTCCATGACGATGCAGGCAAGGGAATCGAGCGGCACGGTCGTGGGGCGGTCCCTGCCTGCGAGGGCGTGTTGCGGGCATTCTGGGAAACCGCATGAACATCCTATGTGAAAGAGGCTGAAGCGATTTTGCGTTCCCACGCCTCGAGCTCGCTCTCCATGTGCTAATATTGAATTCTAATTCAATGAAAGGAAGTTCAACAAATGGTGTCGAGGCAGGAGCAGCGGGAACGGCGGCGCGAGGAGATACTCCGGGCGGCGCTGCGCCTGTTCGTGCGCAAGGGCTACGCGGGCACGAAGGTGGGCGACATCGCCGAGGCGGTGGGCATGAGCACGGGGCTCATGTTCCACTACTTCGAGTCGAAGGAGGCGCTCTACGAGGAGCTGATAGGCTTGGGCGTGGGCGGGCCGATGGCGATGATGGACGGCGGTGCCGGGGGCGACGCGATCGCGTTCTTCGAAGGGGCCGCCGCGAGCATCCTGGCCTTTTTGCGCGAAGACCCCTTCATGGCCGACATGTTCGTGCTCATGGGCAACGCGCTTATGGACGACGCCATCCCCGAGCGCGCGAAGGAGCTGCTCGCGGGCTTCGACATGAACACGCCCACGGCCGAGATGGTGCGTCGCGGCCAGCGCGAGGGCACCGTCCGCGCGGGCGACCCGACGGCGCTCTCCATCGCGTTCTGGGCGGCCATCCAGGGCATCGCCGAGGAGCTGGCCGTGTATCCCGATATGCCGTGCCCGGAACCGGAATGGATCGTCGACATCGTGAGGAAGAGGTAGGGGAATGGATCAGCTGAAGAGCGAGCACGCAGGCGGGGGCACGGCCAAGAGAACGGATGTTTCACGTGAAACATCGGAGGAGCGATCGTCGCGCGCGACGGGCGCGGCGGGGGCGGGAGCTTCGTCGAAGCGCGTCGCCGTCGTGGGCGCCGGCATCGCAGGGCTCGCGGCCGGGGTGTACGCGCGCCAAAGCGGCTTCGACGTCACCGTCTTCGAGTCGCACGCCATCCCCGGCGGCGCATCGACCAGTTGGAGCCGCAAGGGGTACCTGTTCGAGGGCGGCATGCATTGGCTCACGGGATCGTCGCCGAAGACGGCGCTCAACGCGGTGTGGAACGAGATCGGCGCGCTCGATGCGGACGTGCCGATATACGTGCGCGACCCCTTCCTCGCCTACGAGTTCGAGGGGAGGACCGTCTACCTGTACCGCGACGTCGACCGCCTCGAGGAGCACCTGCTCGACGTCGCGCCCGAAGACGCGCGCCAGATACGGCGCCTCGTCAAGGACGTGCGCGCGTTCATGAAGGTGAGCATGCCCGTCTTCGACCTCAAGGGCGTGAAGGCGGCCGTGCCGCGCAAGGCGGGCATGGGGGAGATGCTTGCCATGCTGCCGGCGATGACGCGCATGCCCGCCTACGCGAACCAGACCGCCCGTGCGTTCGCGGATCGCTTCTCCAACCCGCTGCTGCGCACCCTGTTCGCGAGCATGGTCGGCGAGGACATGAGCGCGATGGGACTCGCGTTCACGCTCGCGACGCTCGCTGCGGGCGACGGCGGGTACCCGCTCGGCGGCTCGCTCGCCATGGCCCGGCGCGTCGCTGAGACGTTGGAGCGGCTGGGAGGTCGGATCGAGTACCGGAGCCTCGTCGAGCAGGTTGCCGTGCGGGACGGGCGAGCGGTGGGCGTGGTCGTGGACGGCGAAGAGCGGGCGTTCGATGCCGTCATCGTGACGCAGGATCTGCGCATGGCCGTCGACGAGCTCTTCGACCCGCCGATCGTCGAGCCTTGGGCGGAGCATTTGCGGGAGCACGTGCATCCGATCCTCGACACGTTCGTCAGCCTCGGCATCCGAAGCGACCTCTCGGACGTGCCGGAATGCGTCGGGTTCCCCCTCGACGAGCCCGTTTTCTGCGGAGGGCAGCGACACGACGCGCTTTCCTTCAACAACTACGCCGCCTACGAGGGCTACGCGCCCGAGGGCTGCACGGCCATGACGCTGTTCATGAACGGCGACACGTACGACTGGTGGGCCGCGCGCAAGGCCGACGGCACCTACGCGCAGGAGAAGCGCAAGCTCGCCGAGGCAGTGATCGCCGCGGTGTCGAAGAAGTGCCCGCAGGTGGAGGGCAAGGTGGAGGTATGGGACGTGGCCACGCCGCTGACCTACGAGCGCTACCTGCGCTCGTACAAGGGCTCGTGGATGTCGAACATGCTCCCCGGCGAGAAGGCGCGGAGCTACCCGGCGAAGCCCGAGGGCATCGCGGACGTGTACTTCGCCGGCCAGCGCCTCGTCGCCCCCGGCGGCCTGCCCACCGCGGTCGACACCGCCCGCACCGCCGTCCAGCACCTCTGCCGCGACACCGGCACGGTGTTCCAAGGGGCGCTCTGACAGGTCGCCCCGCGGCGGCCCCCGGATGTTTCACATGAAACATCCGTTCGCTTCAATTTGCGGCGCGCCGGGTCAAGGACCCGGCGCGTTTTTTCATCTTGACATACGCATGCCGCGGCCTTAGACTGCTAGTTAGTTACTTAAGTAACTAATCGACAAGCAAGGCGACTGAAGGAGGCGGGAGGCATCGTGATCATCGATCCGGGGCGCGACGTGCCCTTGTTCATCCAGGTCGCCGAGCAGATAGAGGACGACGTCTTCACGGGCGCCTACGCCGAGGGCGACCGCGTACCCTCGACCAACGAGCTCTCGGCGCTGCTCGGCATCAACCCGCACACCGTCCTCAAGGGCATGAACATCCTCGTGGACGACGGCATCATCTACAAGAGGAGGGGAATGGGCATGTACGTGCAGGACGGGGCGGCCGAGAAGGTGCGCGCCAAGCGACAAGGCGCCTTCGACGAGCGCTTCGTGGCTGCGCTCGTGGCCGAGGCGAAGAAGCTGGGCCTTACGAAGCAGCAGGTCATCGACCTCATCGAGAAAGGATACGACCATGCGTGAGCTGCGAGCCGAGCATCTGACGAAGCGGTTCGGCAAGACGACGGCGCTCGACGACGTGTCGCTGTCCTTGGATTACGGCAAGATCCACGCGCTTCTGGGCCGCAACGGCGCGGGCAAGACGACGCTTCTGGGCATCGCGTCCAACCGCCTCGTGCCCACGGCCGGCCACATCCTGGTGGATGGTGAACCGGTCACAGACAATTCCCGCGCGCTCTCGAAGGTGTTCTGCACGGGCGATGTGCGGATGATCCCCGAGGCCATGTACGTGGACGACCTCGTCGCGCAGATGGGCCGCTTCCATGCGGGATTCGACGCGAAGCGCGCTGTCCGGCTTGCGAAGGCGTTCGATTTGGACGTGAAGGCGAAGGTGGGCAAGCTCTCCACCGGCTACCGTTCCATCTCTCAGCTGGTCATGGCGCTCTCGCTTGACGTGGACTACCTGCTGCTCGACGAGCCGGTGCTGGGCCTGGACGCCGCGCACCGTGATCTGTTCTACCGGCTGCTGATGGAGGACTACCTGGAGCGGCAGCGCACGGTGGTCATCGCCACGCACCTCATCGAGGAGGTGGCGACCTTCGTGGAGCGGGTGACCATCATCGACGAGGGCCGTGTGCTGATGCAGGCCTCGGCCGACGAGCTGCGCGCGAGCGGCTACAGCGTGTCGGGCCGCGCGGCGGACGTGCGGGCGTACTGCGAGGGCCTCGAGGTGCTGGGGATCGACGAGATCGGCGGCGTGGCGGTGGCGTACCTGCTGGGCGCGCCGGACGCCGCGCGGCTGACCGACCGTCTGGACGCGGCGCCGGTGAACCTGCAGAAGCTGTTCGTGAAACTGACCGAGAAGGGGGAGTGACCTCATGAAGCTCAAGGCGGCCACCCGCTACCAAGCTGTCGAGCTCGTCCAGAGCGCGGCGGCGTTCTGCCTGATCATCGGCGCTATCATCGCCGCCGTGGCCCTGTTCGGCCTCATGAAGGGCGCTTATCTGTCGATGCCGAACCTGGGTTTCCTGCCCTACTTCCTCATGCCCCTGCTCGCCCTCTCCACGTTTCAGGGCGATGTTCGGTTTCTCATGCAGATGGGGCTCACGCGTCCCCAGGTCATCGCGAGCACGGCGGCGTCTCTGGGGGCGGCCTGCCTGTTCCTCGCCCTCGTCGAAGCTGCGTGCGCGATCCTCGTGTCGTTCTGGCCGCAGATGCAGTCGCTGTACTTGATGTCGTACGGGCTCGGCAACGGCCCCGCGCTCGACTTCCTGTTCATGTTCCTGGGGTGCGCCGCGGCCTCGGGCGCGGGGCTCGCGTTCGCCGCGCTGCAGATGCGCTTCGGCACGCGGCGCGTCGTGCTGGCGTGTGCTGCGGCGGTCTTGGCGGGGCTCACGATTCTGACCAACGTCGAAGGCGCGGCCTGGGCGTTTGCCGGGACCATGTCGTGGCTGTTCGGCTTCGGCGAAGGGGCGAGCCCGGCGAACCCGTTCATCACGTTCGCCGCCGTCGCGGCCCTTGGCGTCCTCGTCGCCTGGGCGGCCGTCCGCCGCATCGAGGTGCGCTGAGCGTGAGGCGTTGCGCCAGAGGGGCCTTCCCCTCCGGCGCACGCTGACGGCCTTCGCCCCCGTTGCCGGCAACCGGGCGGTGCACGGGGGGTGGCGGGTTGCTGACGCCGTCGCCCCGCGCCGCGCCCCGCGCCCATCGTCGCCTACCATATGCGGGATAGGCAAGGCGACGAGGCGGGGAGGCGGACATGGCGAAGCGCGAAGCGGAGGGCGGCGGCGTGGATCCCTCCCAGGTCGTGCGCCACTTCCTGTTCGCGCTCGCGGCCGGCGGGGCCGGCGCGGCGGCCTCCATCGCGCTCTCGCTCGCCGTCGACCTCGCGGCGCGGCTCTCCGGGCGCTTCCCGTGGCTGCTCCTCGCGCTGCCGGCGCTCGGCGCGGCGTCGGTCCTGCTCTATCGCGTGCTGAAGCTGCCCGCGCACCTGGCCACCGACACGCTGGTGGACCGCCTGCGCCGCAACGACCGCGTGCCGCCCGCCCTCGCGCCGGGCATCCTCGCGGGCACGTTCCTCACCGTGCTCGGCGGCGGGTCGGTGGGCAAGGAGGCCGCGGCGCTGCAGATGGGGGCGTCGCTCGGCGCGCTCGTCGGCCGCCCCTTCAAGCTGGCCCCCGTGCGCCGGGGCGCGCCGGCCATCCCCCAGGGCTACGCGGCGGCCACCGGCATGGCGGCGTGCTTCGGGGCGCTCTTCTTCGCGCCGCTCGGCTCGACGATGTTCGTGCTCGAGCTCGCCCGCTTCGACCGGGCGGTCGCGCGCCACGTGCCCACGCTGCTGCTCGCGTCGTTCGCGGCGTTCGGAATCGCGCGCATGACAGGCATCGGCGACGTGATCCCGCGCGTCGCCGTGCCCGCCTTCTCGTGGCCGCTCGTCGCGCAGTGCGTGCTCGTGGGCCTGGCGTGCGGGGCGGCGGGCACCGTGTTCGGCACGGGGCTGCGCCTCGCGCGCCGCGTCGTGCGCCGGCGGGTGGGCCGGCCGCTGGTGGCCGCCGTCGCGGGCGGCCTCCTGTTCGCGGGCATCGTGCTCGCGTTCGGGTGGCAGGGCTTCGAGGGCACGGGCATGCCGCTTCTGCGCGGCGCGCTCGCGGGGCATGCGGGCGGCGCCGATTTCGCCGTCAAGGCGGGCCTCACGGTGCTCGCGCTCGGCTTCGGGCTCAAGGGCGGCGAGATCATGCCCATGTTCACGGTGGGCGCGCTTTTGGGCTGCGCGCTCGGCGGCCTCACGGGGGCGGCGGCGCCGTTCTCGGCCGCGCTCGGGCTTGCGGCGTTCTTCGGGGCCGCGAGCCGCTGCCCCTTGGCGGCACTCCTCATGGGCGCGGAGATATTCGGCCTGGCCGCCGCGCCGTACGTGGCGCTTGCGGTGGCGGTGGCCTACGCGGGCAGCCGCGACGTGGGCGTGTTCGGGCACGGCACGGCGAGCGAGCTCGCGCGCCTGCGCGCACGGGCCCGCGATCTCGCGCGGCGCCGGGAAGGGCGCTGAGGCATGGGGCGCGCGACGGGCCGCCTTCCCGGCCAGCTGGCTCGCCACGCCGCGTTCGCGCTCGCGGCCGGAACGGCCGGGGCGCTCGCCGCGTCGCTCGCCACCCTCGCGCTCGACGCGGCCTCGGCGCTCCCCGCGCGCTTCCCCTGGCTGCTGTTCGCGCTGCCGCTTCTAGGGGCGGCCTCCATCGGGCTCTTCAAGCTGCTCGGCCTGCCGCTCGGCGCGCAGCCCGGATCGGTGGTGGAGGACGTGCGCGACGATGGCCGCGTGCCGCTCGCCCTGGCGCCCGCGGCGCTCGCCGGCACGCTCTTCACGGTGGCGGGCGGGGGGTCGGCGGGAGCGACGGCAACCTCGCTCGCCATGTCGTCCTCGGCGGCGTCGGCGCTCGGCAGGCTCGCGCGGGTCGAGCCCCTGGCGGCGCCCGGCGCGCGGGCGCCCCGCCGCGGCTGGACGGCGGCCTGCGGGATGGCGGCGGCGTTCTCGGCCCTGTTCGGCGCGCCGCTTGCGGGCGCCGCGTTCGCGCTCGAGCTCGTCCGGTTCGACGGCGCCGTCGCGCGCCATCTGCCCGCCGTGCTCACGGCCTCCCTCGCCGCTTGGATCGTTTCGCTGCCGCTCGCCGGCGGTTACGCGCTCCCTGCGGCGGCTCCCCCGGACGCGTCGTGGCGCGCGGGCGCGCTCTGCTTGCTGGTGGGCCTCGCGAGCGCTGCGGCCGGCACCGTGTTCGGCTGGTCGCTGCGCGCGCTCAGGCGGGCCTTCGGCCGGGCCCGCGCCCATCCGGCCCTCGTGGCGGCTGCGGGAGGCGCGCTCATCTGCGCGCTCGTGCTCGCCTTCGGCTGGCAGCGCTTCGAGGGGTCGGGCCTCGCGCTTCTCGCCGACGCCTTCGCCGGGGACGCCGGCCCCTTCGACTTCGCCGCGAAGGCGCTGCTCACCGTGGTCACGCTCGGCTTCGGCTTCAAGGGCGGCGAGGTGATGCCCGCGCTTTCCGTGGGCGCGCTTTTGGGGGCCTCGTGCGCGGGGCTCATCGGCGCCGCGCCGCCGTTCGCAGCGGCCATGGGGGCCGCGGCCTTCCTCGCGGCCGCCGCACGCTGCCCGCTCGCCGCGGTGCTCCTGGCCGGCGAGGCGTTCGGGTGGGCCGCCGCGCCGTGGGCCGCGCTCGCCGTGCTGCCCGCTTATCTGGGCAGCGTGGACGTGGGCATGTTCGGCCGCGGGATCACGGCGTGGCGGACGCGCTCGCGCGCTGCCCGCGGGCAACGAGAGGATCGACGACGCGGGAGAGGACGGTAAGCGCTACAATGGCAGCCATGGACACCAAGAAGAATCCCCCAGCCCCCGCGGTCGATCCCGCGGCCCCTTCGGGCGCCGACGAGCCGCGCGTTTTCGCGCGCCAGGTGCTCGCGCGCTTCGTCGCCTATTACAAGCCCTACAAGTTCCTGTTCTTCTTCGACCTCGTGTGCGCCTCGGTGCTCGCGGCGGTCGATCTGGCCTTCCCGCAGTTCCTGAACTTCTTCACGAGGCAGTTCTTCCTGGAGCCGCCCGAGGTCATCCTCTCCACGCTCGGGTGGATAGCGCTCGGGTTCGCCGCGCTGTACGCCCTGCGCACGGCCTGCCAGTACTTCATCACGGCGTGGGGCCACATCATGGGCGCGCGCATGGAGGCCGACATGCGCATGGACCTGTTCAGGCAGTACCAGCGCCTGTCGTTCAGCTACTACGACCGCAACAACACCGGCGAGATGATGAGCAAGCTGCTCACCGACCTGTTCGACATATCGGAGCTGGCGCACCACGGGCCGGAGAACCTGTTCATCTGCATTCTGAAGATCGCAGGCTCGTTCGTGCTGCTGTTCATGATAAACGTGCCGCTCACGGCCATCATGCTGGCGGCCACGGCGGTCATGGCGGCCTACGCGTTCTGGCGCAACTACAAGAAGCGCGTCATCTTCACGGAGAACCGCAGGAAGATGGCCGACATCAACGCGCGGCTGCAGGACTCGCTCGGCGGCATCCGCGTGGTGAAGTCGTTCGGCAACGAGGGCGTGGAGATCGGCAAGTTCAGCGGCACGAACAAGCGCTTCGTGGACACGAAGGAGAGCTCGTATAGGTTCATGGGCGCGTTCCATGCGGTGAACTCGGTGTTCACCGGCGTTCTGTACACCGTGACCATCGTGGGCGGCGGCTACTTCGTGGCCACGGGGGGCCTGGCGCCCGCCGAGCTCGCCATCTACGCCCTGTACATCGGCATCTTCCTGTCGCCTATCGAGCAGCTCATCAACTTCACCGAGCAGTTCCAGAAGGGCTACGCGGGCTTCCGACGCTTCATGGAGGTGCTGGCCGTGAGGCCCGACGTGCGCAACCGGCCCGGCGCCCTGCCGCTTGCGGCCGCCGAGGTGGAGCGCGGGCGGGCGGACGGGTTCGTGGCCGGAGAAGTGCGCTACCGTGGCGTGCGGTTCGGCTACGACGGCGAGCACGAGGTGCTGCGCGGTCTGGACCTGGCCATACCGGCCGGTACGACCGTGGCGCTCGTGGGGCCGTCGGGCGGCGGCAAGACCACCACGTGCTCGCTTCTGCCCCGGTTCTACGACCCGGGCGCGGGCTCGGTGGAGATCGACGGCATCGACGTGCGCGACGTGACGGTGGAGACGCTGCGCGAGGCCATCGGCATCGTGCAGCAGGACGTGTACCTGTTCGGCGGCACCGTGCGCGAGAACATCGCCTACGGGCGCCCCGATGCCTCGGACGACCAGATCGTGGAGGCGGCGCGGCGCGCGAACATCCACGAGTTCGTCATGGGCCTGCCGGAGGGCTACGACACGTTCGTGGGCGAGCGCGGGGCGCGGCTGTCGGGCGGGCAGAAGCAGCGGATCGCCATCGCGCGCGTGTTCTTGCGCAACCCGCGCATCCTCATCCTGGACGAGGCCACGAGCGCGCTCGACAACGAGAGCGAGCGGGCCATCCAGGCGTCGCTCGAGGAGCTGTCCGAGGGCCGCACCACGCTCGTCATCGCGCACCGGCTGTCCACCATACGCGGCGCCGACCTCATCGCGGTGGTTGAGGACGGCCGCGTGGTGGAGCAGGGCACCCACGACGAGCTGCTGGAGCTGGGCGGCACGTACGCGCGCTATTACGAGATGCAGTTCGGTCGCCCGTCGGAAGGGCTCTGAGCGGCCCTTCGCGCCCTCGGGGCCCCGCCGTGTGGAGCACGTGTGGCATGTCGAAGAAAAGCGCAGATGGGGCCTTGCGCGGCGCATGAACCTTTGGTACTATACCGTTTCGCATGTTTACTAAGCGAGGACGGGCGGCACGGGTTCGCCCGGCTTACAGAAGGAGCATAGATCATGGCAGTACCTAAGCGCAAGATGGGCCGTATCCGCACCCATAACCGTCGCAGCAGCAACGATAAGATCGGTGCGCCCGCCCGTTCCGTGTGCCCGCAGTGCGGCGAAGTGAAGCTTCCGCACCGCGTGTGCCCGAACTGCGGCTTCTACAAGAACCGCGAGGTTATCGAGACGGAATAGCGCATCCGCGCTTTGGCGCGCGCTCTTCGGCCGCGTTGAAAAGCCTCCCCGCACGTCAGCGCTCGCTGATGCATGGGGAGGCTTTTTCAGGTTGGTTGAGCAAGACGCGTGCGGTCGGGGCCCGGCAGGGCCGCGGTTCGCGCAGGAGGCCGGCCTCGCGGGAGGCCGTCGGCAGGAGGAGGCAATCAATGTCCGAGGAAGTCACGATAGCGGTCGATGCCATGGGGGGCGACGATGCCCCGGGCGTCGTGCTCGACGGCGTGGCGCAGGCGCTCGAGGCCGACGGGGCCCTGCACGTGGTGCTGTGCGGCCCGGCCGAGGTGGTAGAGCCGTTCGCGGCGGCGCACGAGCGCTGCGAGGCGCGCGCGACGACCGAGGTCGTCGGCATGGGCGAGCACCCGGCCGAGGCCGTGCGCAAGAAGAAGGACTCGTCTGTCGTGGTGGGCTGCCGCCTGGTGAAGGAGGGCGCCGCGCAGGGCTTCTTCTCCGCCGGCTCCACAGGCGCCTGCCTGGCGGCGGGGACGCTCGTCATGGGCCGCATCAAGGGCGTGTCGCGGCCGGCGCTGGCCACGGTCATCCCGTCGCCCGTGCGCCCGGTGGTCATGTGCGACATCGGCGCGAACGCCGACTGCAAGCCCGCCTACCTCGTGCAGTTCGCCCAGATGGCCACCATCTACGCCGAGCGTATCGTGGGGATAGAGAACCCGCGCGCGGCGCTGCTGAACATCGGCGAGGAGGAGGCGAAGGGCTCCCAGTTCGCCCAGGAGGCCTACGCGCTGCTGAAGGAGCAGCTGCCGAACTTCGCCGGCAACGCCGAGGGCGGCGACATCCTCCCCGCGAAGTTCGACGTCATCGTGACGGACGGCTTCACGGGCAACGTGTGCCTCAAGACCATCGAGGGCACGTCCAAGACGCTGTTCAAGACGCTCAAGGGCGTTATGATGAAAACCCCCGTCACGAAGCTGGGGGCTCTTGCCATCAAGGGCGGCCTGAAGGAGCTCATGGCGCAGGTGAGCCCGGACACGTACGGCGGTGCGCCGCTCCTGGGCGTGAAGGGGGCGCTGCTGGTGGGCCACGGCTCGTCGAATGCCTTCGCCGTGAAGAACGGCGTGCTCACCACGGCCGGCGTGGTGCGCGCGGGGGTTTCTGAAATAATCGCGCAGACCGTGGCGAAGGGCGCGTAGTCGGCTACAATGAACCGAACGGCAAGGTGGCCCCGGCGCGTCCGCGTCCGGGGCCTTCCTTGCGCCCGGCCCCCCGTCCTGCCGGGGGCGCGGGGCGGCGCCGACGGACCGGAACACACGAGAGAAGCGACCAGCAGAGGGCCGAACCTTCATGATATTGACCGAAGAGCAAGAACAGAAGCTCGCCAGAGCGCAAGAGATACTCGACTACCGCTTCGATAGCGAGCACCTCCTGCTCTCTGCCATCACCCACCCCTCGGCAACCGAGGGCAAGTCCGTCAAGTACTCCTACGAGCGCCTGGAGTTCCTGGGCGACAGCATCCTGGGCGCCATCGTTGCGGCCATAGCGTTTCACCGCTTCCACGACCTGGACGAGGGCGGGCTCACGCGCATCAAGGTGGCGCTCGTGTCGGGCGCGAGCCTGTCGGACGTGGCCGACCGCCTGGGCTTCGCGGACGTCATCGTGTTCGGCTCGTCGGAGACGGGCACCGGCAAGCGCGGCCTGCACTCCGCGCTGGAGAACGTGTACGAGGCCGTGGTGGCGGCGCTCTACCTGGACGGCGGCATCGGCGCCGCGCAGGAGTTCGTGGAGCGCACGCTCATCCCGCGCATGTCGCTGGACATGGCGCGCGAGCCGGAGAACCCCAAGAGCGCCCTGCAGGAGAAGCTGCAGGAGGACGGCATAACGCCCACGTACAAGCTCGTGGAGACGCAGGGGCCGCCGCACGACCGCACGTTCGTGGCGCAGGTGTTCGCCGGCACGCAGGGCCTGGCCCGCGGCACCGGCCGCACGAAGAAGGAGGCCGAGAGCCAGGCTGCCAAGAGCACGCTCGCGCGCCTCGGCGAGTTCTTCGGGCTGGGCGTGGACGAGGAGACGCGTGCCGAGAAGGCCGAGGCCGCGAAGCTGGCCAAGGCCGAGAAGGCGGCGGCGCGCGCCGAGGAGAAGGCGCGCAAGAAGAGCGAGCGCGCCCAGGCCAAGCAGCGCAAGCAGGGGTAGGCCGTGTACCTGAAGTCGCTCGTCCTCAAGGGTTTCAAGTCGTTCGCCGACCGCAGCGCGCTCGCGCTCGAGCCGGGTATCACGGCCGTGGTGGGCCCGAACGGCTCGGGCAAGTCGAACATCTCGGACGCGGTGCTGTGGGTGCTGGGCGAGCGCAATGCGAAGAACCTGCGCGGCCAGGCCATGGAGGACGTCATCTTCGCGGGCTCGTCGGCGCGCAAGGCCACGGGGCTGGCCGAGGTGGACCTCGTGCTGGACAACTCGGACGGCACGCTTCCCGTGGATTTCGCCGAGGTGGCCATCACGCGCCGCATGTACCGCTCCGGCGAGAGCGAGTACCTGATAAACGGGGTGGTGGCGCGCCGCATGGACGTGCTGGACATCTTGCACGACACGGGGCTCGGCACGGGCACGCACTCCATCATCAGCCAGGGCTCGCTCGACTCCATCCTGCAGTCCAAGCCGGAGGACCGCCGCGCGCTCATCGAGGAGGCCGCGGGCGTGCTCAAGCACAAGCAGCGCAAGGCCAAGAGCGAGCGGAAGCTGGAGCACATGGACCAGCACCTCGCGCGCGTGAAGGACGTGGCGGCCGAGGTGGAGCGCCAGCTGGGGCCGCTCGAGCGCAAGGCGAAGCGCGCGCGGGCCTACCAGGGGCTGTCCGCCGAGCTCTCCGAGCTCACGCTGGCGCTGGCCGTGGACGACCTGCGCGTGCTGCAGCGCGCCTGGGACGAGGCTGTGGAGCGCGAGCGGGCCTTGGACGAGGAGCTGGCGCAGAAGAAGGCCGCCATCGCCGAGGCCGAGGCGCGCGCCGAAGAGCTGCAGGAGCGGATACGCCGCGAGAGCGCCGACGCGGGCGAGCTGGCCAAGACCCATCGCCGTGCGTCGTCGGCCGTGGAGCGCTTCGACGGCGCCACGCTGCTGTTGCATGAGAAGCGCCGCGCTGCGCAGGCCCGCGAGGCCGAGCTGCGCGTGGCGCTGGAGGCGGGCAAGGCGCGCCGCGCCGCGGCCGAGGCCGAGCGCGCGCAGGCGGCGGCTCAGGTGGGCGAGGTGCGCGCCGAGC